>CALLPE010000063.1 GCA_938015445.1 uncultured Pirellulales bacterium | reverse complement strand
CGCCGACTGGGTCGAAGCACTTGGCAAACCCTTTTATTATGCGCAGCAATGCGTTGGGCCGGAACTTTCCAGCGCGCTTTGGAGTTTGCAGATGAACAACTGGCGAGTGAACATACTGGCCCGACATCGCTGGCTAGCGTTCATCCTGCCGCTGGCAATTTACCTACTGGTTGGTTCGCTGGAGCCGACTTCGCATGAGCAGCCCGGTGGGGCGGCCATCGGACTAGCCATTCCCTACTCGGCTTATCCGCTGGTTTACACCGTAAAGATACTGCTTACCCTGGTTGCCATCGCCTTGGTCTGGCCGAGCTACAAGCAGTTTAAGCGGCAGGCAGGGTTGTTGGCCGTAGCGGTGGGCTTGATCGGCGGGGTAATGTGGATTGCCTTGTGCAAGCTGCAATTGGAGCAAAAACTTCTGCACTCACTGCTGGAACATGTCCGGCCGGCGCTGGAGTCGGTAGGGCTAGGCTCGCTGGTGACCGTCGGCCAGCGCCCAGCCTTCAATCCGTGGGACCAATTGGCCGGCCGACCGCCGCTGGCCTGGGCCTTCCTTGCCATTCGGCTGTTGGGGCTGATAGCAGTCGTGCCGGTTGTCGAAGAGTTCTTTTATCGCGGCTTCCTGATGCGCTTTGTAGTCCGCGCCGATTGGTGGAACGTGCCGCCGGGCGAAGTCAACACCGCTGCTATTGTTGTGGCAGTTGTGGTTCCGATGGCTATGCATCCGGGGGAGCTGGTGGCCGCTGCCCTGTGGTTCGCAACGATGGTCTGGTTATACGTGCGCACACGGAGCATATGGGACTGCGTGGCGGCACACGCGCTGACGAACCTGGTTTTGGCAAGCTACACGCTGACAACTGGCGATTGGAGCTTGATGTAAAGCACACGCGGGCGATCACGCTACCGCGCCATGATGCCGGTCGCTTAAGCTCCTGGCTCGGTAGTGGGCTGAAGTTAACGCTACCGGCGCGGTCTATCGCGCCGTGGCTTACGCGCCCGACTAGGAGACGGCTACTTTTTCGGAAGGAAGGGAAACAGGGTTCGGATTTCTTGCAGCGTCGGCTGACGTCCGTATTCGCAGATTTCAAACGCCTCGGCGTAGCGCACCTTATTGCCTTCCTCCTCGCCGTACAGCTCGATCAACTTTTGGCGGCAGCGGTCGGCTATGCTGGCAAACCGCCGCTTGAAACTATCGCGCACTTGCTGGGCGCGCTTCTGCATTTCCTCTTCGTTACGGGGAACCAGGCCGGCGTGGCCCAGGGCGCCTCCCTCGACGAACTGCGACGTCATCGCAACCAATGCGTCCAACTTCTGTTCGATCACCTCGTCGATGGCCACGACGATATCCGGACGGAACGGATTGGGCCGTTGGAAGGTGTCGTAAGAAAATAGGAACACCGGGTTTTTCTTCAGCGGCGGCACCTCCGGACAAAAGAAGGGCACGGCCACCATGTACGCCGAATCTTGCACCAGCACGCCCACGTAACGATGGTCGGGATGATAATCGTTGGGGCGATGCGAGATGACAATATCGGCGTTCCACGCGCGGATAAGCCGGGTGATCAGTCGTCGGTATTCCAGCGTCGGCTCCAGCTCGCCGTCGTGGATGGGCAGCACCTCGGTGGTAATTCCCAGAATCTCGGCCGCCTTAATGGCTTCGGCGGTTCGTCGCAGGGCAAGCGGGCCGCCGGCCATCTGCCAGTGCCCAATGTCGCCGTTGGTCACCGAAACGAACTTCACGTGATGTCCCAGCTTCGACCACAGCGCCCCGCTACCGCCAGCGCGTATCTCGCAGTCGTCCGGATGGGCGCCGAACTGGATAATACGCAGTTTTCCGTCTTCAGGCGGCAGAGCAGGCGCGGCGGCGAACTCCCACGACAATGTGGCTTTCGGCGCCGCAGCGCTTTGCACCGCAGTAGCGCCTGGCGGGGCCAAGGCGACGCTTGCCCGCTCCGGTGCCGCAGCGGTCGGTTCGACCCGATGCCCAGGTTGCGCTAGCCCGAATGCGGCGGCCAACATCAATCCAGCACATAAACCTAACACGAAAACCGGCCAGCTTTTCATCGGCATCACCCTTTCCGAAATGAACAGCCAAGTTTCCGATAAGAAGACCCATGCACTTGCAAGGAACCAACTGCAAACCATGTCTGGCAGTTTGCTGCGGGCGAAATCTACCGCGGCCTCGAAATGGCGAGAGTATCTTACGCCGCACGGCTCACGGCCCGCAAGCAGCTTCCACCAAAGCCGGTAGTACAGTGCCTGCCGGGCCGCGAAGTTGCAGTTCGCCCGGACCGCCCGCAGGATCGATGTTGATGACCGTAGCCTGCTGCGGCACTTCGTCAAGCAGTGCTGCGGCGGGCATTACCGTGCCCGAGGTGCCCACGGCGATCAGGCAGTCGCAATTCTGTACAGCCGTGATGGCCTGGCTCCAATCCGGCTCGGCCATGGTTTCGCCGAACAGTACCACGTCGGGACGATGGTAGTGGGTGATTCCCGTGGCGAAAATGGGTTCAATGGCTCGCAGAAGTTGCGGGAAGGCGAAGCCGCGGCTGCCAATCACTTCCCGCAGGTCGTCGACCACGGTGGCCAGTTCAGCGCGCGACAAGCGTCGGAGCGGTCGCCTGCCGCGGCCGACTATCCGCAACATGCTACCGTGTATCTCATAGACCGTGCTGCTGCCGGCTTGCTGGTGCAGACCGTCGATGTTTTGGGTGACGACTACCACCGGTTTGTGAGCTTCCAATCTGGCAATCGCCAAGTGCCCCGGATTCGGACGGGCACAAGCAATCGGCCCCAGCAAGGCGATGAGAAACTCGGCCACACGGCGTGGCTGTGCGACTGCCGAGGCCAGCAAGCCGGGCAGTGTGGCGAACCGCTGGGGAGGGAATTGATGCCACAGGCCTTCGGCGTCCCGAAACGTGGGAATTCCGCTTTCGGCCGACATACCCGCCCCGGTGAAAACCACCACGCCAGTCGCTTGGCGCAAGCGGTTTGCGGCCATCTGGAAAACGGCGGAGTTCTGATCCATGTGATAGGGCCGTGCTATATGCGATACAGCGCTACTGGTATTGCGTCGGCAACTGGATTCGGCAACTGGATAGATCGCTAGGCAGCCGAGCGCCAAGGTGTTTTTTTCTGTCGAACGTTCTGCGGCCGACTGATGCTGCTAGGGCCATTGTTCTAGCCGCGGGAAGAGCGTGGTCAGCGCGGTCCAACCGCCGGCCAGCAGCAATCCAAGGGCCGACAGCCACAACAGGCCATCCCACAGTCGGCCGGGAGCGATGCGCGGGTCGCACCGGCGGTAGCGGAAATAGACGGTGGCTCCGCCCAGCATCGGCAGCATGATGGCCTGCATGATCCCGCTCCAGCGGATCAGTTCCGTCGGTTCCGGAAAGAAGAAATATATGGTCAGACCGAACAGAGGGATCATGACGCAAAAGGCTCTCACCCAACGCCAGTCCAACCCGTCGCCGCCTGGCACCAGTCCGAACACCCGCACTGCGTCGGCCGAGACCCGCGCATGGCTGGCCGAGGCTACGAAGAACGTCGAGTACAGCACCGCGAACGCCCCGAACAAAAACAGCCCCTGCGCCCAGGAGCCGAACACTGGGACGTACATCTCGGCCAGGGTGCGCACAAGCTGATTGCCGGCCGGATTCAGTCCCTGCCGGTGCAACACGGCCGCCCCCAGCACGTAAAACGCCACTGTAGCGAACGTGTAAATCACCATCGATATGAACGCATCCCAGCGCATTACTTGCAACCAGCCGTTGGCCCTGGCAGCCCATTGCGGCAGGCTGCTGCGCGGACCAGTGAAGCGGGCGTAGCCTTTTTCCAAGCACCAATATGGGTAGGCGATCAGCTCTGTCGCCCCTACCCCGATAATGCCGAAGGCCGCCAACGCAGTGGCCAACGGAGAACGAGCAGAACCCTCCAGCACCGGCGGAAGCCGAAAGCTCAGACCGTCGCGGATGTCGCTCCAGCGTACGGCCCACTCGGGCTGGAATTGCACAGCCAACGCACAGAATATGGTTACCGCCGTGAAAGAACCTACCAACAGCGCCGAAACGTTCTGCACCATCGTGTAGCGGCCGTTTACCAACAGTACTACTGTCGCCGCGGTGACCACGATCGCCCAGTACAAGTCGTCTTTGGTGCGATAAGCCGGCCGCGGGTGGCCCAACTCGGCTTCAATAGCAGTCCGTAACCGCTGGGCTGCCGCCTTGCGCACTGCCGGATTGCGGCTGCGCAGGTCTTCGAGTTCTGCTTGCCGATGATGTTCGCCGGCGGCGCGGGCCTGCCGGTCCCATTGGTCTTGTTCGTCCAGCAAGCGGTTGAAATCGCCGGTCAATGGGATCGACATCGCCAGCGATTGCCCCACTGCGCCCACGATGCCGCCGAGCTGCCCCCAGCTTACGGCGAACATCACCAGCCAGTACCATAGCAGCCAACTGACGTGCAGTCGGGGACCTGGAACTTCGTTCATCGCCTCCACTGTGGCCTTGCCGGTGGAAATTGCATATCGGCCGAACTCCACTTGGGCGAAAACCTTTATTACGCAGCCGAGGATAATCAACCACAACAGCCAGAAGCCGGCCTCGGCGCCGGTCTTGGTGGTCACTACCAGTTCTCCGGAGCCGACGATCATGGCCGCGATTATCAATCCTGGCCCCAATCGGCGGAGAATGCCGCCAAAGCTGGTAGGCGGATCAAGAGCTGGATGAGATTGGCTGACCATGATGTTCATCGACGCGCATGCCGCCCGGGCCGCTCGCCGGACGAATCGTTAGCAGACAACTCGTTAGGAGACAATGCGCCGTAGGCGCCGACGTTGCCTTACACTGCCGAATGCGAGACGATTGGGAGCACGTCTTATCCGGGGAGTTTAGCGGGCCATTGAGCTGCGGAAAAGAGTGTAAAGCGAAATAAGTGTAAAGCGAAATACACCCCCATGACTCCCGCTTGCCGCGACCGCTAGCCACCGCCTCTTGCGTCCGCCGGTCATCATAACCGCCGGTGAGCTGCGCCGAAGTTCTCGGGCCGGCTGGGCACGCCCGCTATCCGTCATTGCTGCTTTGGCTGCTGTATCTTTGCACTTTTGTCGTTTGTTTTGCTTGTCGTTTTTTTTGCCGCCGGTACGTTGTACAATTATCGTCATGTGCGATGCTAATGCGTTCAGTTGCGGAGTGGTTGGCATGTGGGCCGGTGTGCGACTGTTCGGTTATGTTCTGGCTATTGCATCGAGCATGTCGGCGGCTGGTTTGGCAGATGATATTCCTCGGCCAACTGCCCGACCGGTCGGCGAGAAACTCAGACCGCTGATCGAGGCCGACTGGATCGCCCGCGACGATGCCCAGCGGCAAGCTTTTTCGCTGGATGTTACTAGCGGTGTGTTAGAGCGGGCCGAAAAGCTGCTGGAGCGGATCGCTTCCTCGGCCGGCCGGGAGCGGACCGAACCGCTGGCGGCCCAGTTGCGCCGGTTGAAGCAGCGCGTCGTCACTATGCGGCAGGCTGACAACATTCCCGAGGCAACTCGGAAAGAGCTGTATTTTGAAGCGTGTCGGCTGGCACGCCGTATCGCTTTTGCCAATCCGCTGCTCGACTTCGACAAATTGCTGTTCATCTCGCGGCACAGGCCCGGCGGCGAGTTCCACATGGTCGACCAGTTCTACGGCTGCAACGCCAGAGCGGGCGGAAGCCTGCTAGTGCTGTGCGAGCCTTTCTCGGATAACCCCCGGCTGCTTGATCTGTTAGAGACAGCGGTTGTGGAGAACGGTCGGCTACGAGGCCAGCGGCTGCGCGGCGCAGTGCTCTCGCCCGAGTTGAGTTTCGACGCAAAAACCATCCTCTTCGCCCACAGCGAGTGCCAGGCAAAAGCAACTTACCAGTGGGCGCCGGAGTATAGTTACCACATCTTCAAGATCAACGCCGACGGCACCGGATTGGTCCAGCTTACCGATGGCCACTGGGACGATTTCGATCCCTGCTTTTTGCCTAACGGGCGGGTGTTATTCGTGAGCACTCGGCGTGGCGGGTACTTGCGGTGCGGGCGGCACTGCCCGGTGTACACCATGTTCTCGATGAACGCCGACGGCAGCGACATCCGACAGTTCAGCTTCCACGAAACACACGAATGGCAGCCCAGCGTGGCCAACGATGGCATGGTGGTCTATACCCGCTGGGATTACATCGACCGCGATACCAACGTTGCGCATCACATTTGGGTGTGTTATCCGGACGGTCGCGATCCGCGGAGCTATCACGGCAACTATCCGCTGCGCCGCGAAAGCCGTCCGTGGATGGAGATGAACATTCGCGCCGTTCCCGGTTCCACCAAATTCGTGGCCACCGCGGCGGCGCACCACGGACATGCCTTCGGTTCGCTGGTCTTGATCGACCATCAGCGATTGGACGATGGTGCCTGCTCGCAGTTGACTCGGCTGACGCCGGAAGTTCCTTTCCCCGAATCCGAAGGGCGCCCCATCGACAAATACATGGTCTACGGCACCGCTTGGCCTCTGAGCGAAGACGATTACTTGTGTGCCTACGACCGGGAAGCCCGCAACCACGGCATCTATTGGATCGACCGCTTTGGCAATAAGGAACTTGTTTACCGGGACCCCCGCATTCCGTGCATAGACCCGATACCGTTGCGCCCGCGTCCGGTGCCGCCTGCCATCCCCGAGCGAATCGAAGCTAGAATAGCTGCCCGCGCCTTGCACGAGCCGTCAGGAGCGGCTCCCGGACAGCCTAATGCCGGGGTAGCCGGCTGCGGGTTGAGTGTTACCGCCACAGTCGAGTCGCTCGACTCCGCCCGCCAAGCCCCCATCGGCACAGTCGCCGTAATGAACGTGTACCGGAGCGACTTCGCCTGGCCGGAGAACACCAAGATCGCAGCTTTGCGCGTTATCCAGGTGTTGCCCAAGAGCACGGCGCCACCCAATCAGCCGCGCATCGGCGTCGCTAATCAGACGAACGCCCGGGCGGTGCTGGGAACCGTTCCAGTAGAGCCGGACGGGAGCGCGTACTTCGAGCTGCCGGCCGGCAAGCAGATATATTTCCAAGCGCTGGACGAGCGGGGAATGGCGGTGCAGTCGATGCGGTCGGGAACGTATTTGCAACCCGGCGAGCAGTTGACTTGCATAGGCTGTCACGAGCCGAAGCACACCGCGCCGGCGATCGACCAACCGCCCATGGCCCTGCGACGACCGCCATCGCCGCTGCGGCCGCCGCCCGAGGGAGCCAATCCTTTCAACTACGCCCGGTTGGTGCAGCCGGTGCTCGACCGGCACTGCCTACAGTGTCATCAGCAGCGCAAGGCCAGCGATTTGAGCGGCACGCTCGACAAACAGTTCACACGCTCTTACAACAGCTTGGCGCCGAAGTACGGCTTCTATTTCCATGTGAGCAACGGGTCGATCAACCAGGGCGTTCACGGCGGCAGCCGAACCACGGCAGGCAAGTTCGGCGCCAGGGCGGCGGCGCTGTTGAAGTATCTCGGCCCAGAACACTACGGCGTCCAACTGCCCGAAGAAGACTTCCAACGGATCGTTCTGTGGCTGGACTGCAACTCGGAGTTCCTCGGCGCATACCAGGAGCCAGAAGCGCAACTGCGCGGACAGCTTGTTTGGCCGTCGTTGGAGTAAGGCGTCGGCAGGAGTTTCGGCCGGATCAGCGGCTCCGCAGGGAACCTTACGGAAGTTACGCCCGAGCGCGCGTCGCTGCTACAATCAGGTAAACCACCGCTGCCAGGAGGATGATCGTCGGGCCGGTGAGCAAGTCGTAAGCGCAGCTCAAGGCGAGTCCGGCTACGATTAGCGTCAAGCAGATTGCCGAGGCCAGCGTCATCATTTGCCAGAGTCGTTTTGTAAGTTGCCCGGCCACGGCCGCCGGAAGCGTCAGCAGGGCAATGACCAGCACGTTGCCCACGATCCGCACTAACGAAAGCACCGCCAGGGCCACCAGGCAGAGCAACAGCAAGTAGTACAGTTTGGCTTGCACGCCGCGCAGCGCGGCGAACTCCTCGTCGAAACACACGGCCACGAACTTGTTGTGAAACAGCCAGGCCGTACCGAGCACCAGCAGGTCGAGCACCGCCACCAGCACCACATCGCCCCGCGAAATGTAGTGGATATCGCCGATCAGGTAGCTCATGGCGTCGATGTTGCCGGGCGTTTTGGCCAGCAACAACAACCCAACGGCCATTCCCACGGCCCAAACGGCGCTAATGACGGTGTCCTCGCGCTGTCGGGCGGCAATGCTAACCACGCCGATCAGCAGCGCCGACAGCAGCGCGGCAGCCAGAGCGCCTAGCATCGGATGGCACCACGACCAGCCTGCCGCATGACGCAAGTACACGGCTGTCCCGATGCCGCCAAGCACGCTGTGCGAAATGGCCGCGGCGATGTAGGTTATCCGCCGGGCGACCACGTACGAGCCGATCACTCCGAAACACAAGCTGGAAAGCGCCCCGGCAATCAGCGCGTAACGCAAGAAGGGGTAGTTCGGGTCTCGTAATGCTTCCCAGAACTCACCCATCGCCGCCGCCTGCCGATTCGACCAGACTGTGATGATGCTCGACCAGCCTCACCTCGCCACCATAAAGGTGGCGGATGGTCTGGCCGGTCAACTGGCTGGTCGGATGCACGACTACCTGCCGGTTGACGCAAATCACCTTTTCCACCAAATGAGTGACGAATCCCAGATCGTGCGTGACCATAAGAATCGTCATTCGGCGGTTGAGCTGTGCCAGCAGATCGAAAAGCTGCGTCTCGGCCAGGGTATCGACGTTGGCCGTCGGCTCGTCCAGCAGGAGCAACTCGGGCTGAGTACAGATTGCCCGGGCCAGCAACACCCGTTGCCGCTGACCGCCCGACAATGAGGCCATCGGCCATCGCAGTGCCCCTTCCATCCCCACGGCCCGCAGTGCCTCGATGGCTGCCGCCCGGTCCTCGCTTGTGTACCAGCCCAACCTTCCCCCCAGACCGCCGGCGCCGAGTCGGCCCATCAGCACCACTTCTTCGACCGTGATTGGGAAAAGCGGATCGTGGGCGACGTGTTGGGGCATGTAGCCTATTTTGCGTCGGGCTTGCCGCGGCGGCAGACCGAACACCCGAATCAAACCTTTGTTCGGCCGCAGCAGGCCGAGTATCAACTTCAGCAGCGTTGTCTTGCCGCCACCGTTGGGACCGACAACGCACAACGCCTCGCCCCGCGATACCGTCAAGTTCACCTCTTCCAACACCGGCGTGGCGCCGTAGGCGAAACTTACGTCGCTCATGTAGATTGCCGCTTGACTGCTCATGGCGAACCGCCTCCCTCCGGCGCCGTCGGCACGCCTGAAAGCGCAGCAGCCATCTTCTCGGCTAACCTTTCCAAATTGGCGAGCAGGTCGGGCGCAAGGTCGTCGATCACCACAAGCTCGGCCCCGATGGCGTCGGCCACGACCTTCGCTGCCCGGACGTCGTACTGCGGCTGCACGAAGATTGCCCGTGGCCGGTCCTGGGCTGCGCGATGAATCAACTCGCGAAGCTGCCGCTGCGTGGGAGTCTTGCCGCCGTGTTCTACGGCAATTTGGCGCAGACCGTAGCAATCGGCAAAGTAACCGAACGCCGGATGGAACACGTAAAACGCCTGTCCGCGATATGGGTGTAGCCGATCGCGGATGCGTCGGTGCACGGCGTCGAGTTCGGCCAGGAGCGACTCGAGGTTGGCGCCGTATTGCGGCGCGTGCGCGGGATCGACTTCCATCAACGCCGCGGCAATTCGCTCGGCTTGGTGTTTCAGCAGCAGTGGCGACAACCACACGTGTGGGTCCATCGAGTGGTCGCCGGCCGGTTCGCCGTGGCTGTGCTCGCACTGCCCGACGTGCGAGTCTTCTTCATACGCCGGCGACGCCTCGGTTTGCTCGTGGTGCTCCTGATGCGATGAACCGGGGCGTTCGGAGCCAACAGATTCCCTGGCCGTGTGCTTGATGGTGGCGTCGGCAGCGACTCTTTCGCCCGAACGCTCCGAGTGAAGATGCTCCAGGTGCGAACAATCCGTCGGCAGCTTCCGCAAGCCTTGGGCGACATCGACCACCTTTATGTTCGCTGCCCGATGGAGCCGCCGGGCTATGGCGCTTTCAAATGGCATTCCGGCGATGAAAAGCAACTGGCAACGGCCCAACGCGAGGCTTTGCTTGGGCGACAACGCGAAGCTGTGAGCATCGCGGCCAGCTTCCAGCAGTGTGCCGACGCGCACCCGATCGCCACCGATCCGTTCGACCAGGTAAGCATACGGCGGCAGCCCTACGAAGACGTCGATCTTGTCGCCCGTAGCGTCTAACGATTCCTCTCTGGGACTGTGTGCCGAAGAGCATCCCAGCAATACGGCCAGCAACACGGCGCTCGGCACAGCCGCGCTGGCCAGCTTCGTGAACCATCCGATGCTTGCTCGCCGGTCGCAGTTCTCGGACCAACCGATGTTCCCGTGGCAGCCAATTTTGGCGTATAAATTGGCGTATAAAGCGGTGTCAACGCGCCAGCCGGCGGAGGCGTGCCGATGTAGTTTCCCAAAAAGCATGAGCCAGTGCTTGTCGCGGCGCAGCAACGCTTCGAGTTTTGGCCGATCCTTCATGTTGATTTCTCTGTCCGCCGTAGTCATGGTGGTTTCTATTGCCGCCGTACTAGTCTCCAGGCTGGCTGCTTTCCTGTGCCGCACAAACCAACAGGTTGGCGTGGCACTCCGAGCACTTACGCACGCTGTGGGTTTGCGCGAATTCTTCCCAGTGCCGGCGTTGGTCCGGCGACAACAACCCTCTGCCGTTGCAAAGCGGACAAAGGTTTTCCATGGCGGCCAGAATAGCCGACCGAATGAACTCGGATCGGTTGGGAATGCCTTCTAGCGCCTTGCTCAGGCCGGGGTCTACTTTGAAGGTGATGATTTCTTTCTTTTTCCTAAGGGCCATTTGGCTAATCCCGTAAGTGGTCTCGTCGGGGCAATACATTGTATTACCACAGTCAAGGCACAGCAAATTGGAGCAGATAGAGGCAGAGGCTCTAGATATGTCGGGCGAAGCAGCCCACAGGCCACTGGCATCCAAAACAACGAGCTATTTGTGGGTTTCCGACGGAACCACCGATGAAGAAACGAATTACGGCTGCACCAACAATCAATTCGGTCAGACTCGCGCACAATCGTCCCAGGCCGTACGTCCGGCAATTCCCGCAAAGCAGTTTGAGCAAACTGCGACCTATGGGAGAAATAGGTGGTCTGGCTAATAGAACTTCGGCCGCGCGACGATAGCAAAACATAGAGTAAACCCAGTGTCCCCACTTACGCTTGTTTGCGCAAGTGACCCTTAACGTTATTCTTCACAGAGGAGTTTTTCCATGAACCATCGTTACCTGTTGGCTGCCCTGATCGCCGTTGGCTGTTGTATGGCCATTGGCGCGTCGTCTGCCAATGCTGGCTTGTTCGGCGAAGAAAAAGCGGCCCCCGCCGCACCAGCCGAGCAAGCGGCTGTCCCTGCTACTTGCGGCCCGGTCACCTGCGAGCCTGTGACGTGCTTGCCCAAGACCTGCCGTCCGAAGCGTCACCTGCGGACCTGCCGTCCGAAGGTTTGCTGCGAGCCGGTAACCGCCGCCCCGAAGACCTGCGAGCCGGCCACCGCTGCCCCGCAGACTTGCGAGCCGGTGACGTGCTTGCCCAAGACCTGCCGTCCGAAGCGTCACCTGCGGACCTGCCGTCCGAAGGTTTGCTGCGAGCCGGT
>CALLPE010000062.1 GCA_938015445.1 uncultured Pirellulales bacterium | reverse complement strand
ACACCACAATCTTACAAACACCACAATCTTACAAACACCACAATCTTACAAACACCACAATATTACGAACACCACAATCTTACGCAATGGTGACGGCAGTAAGGGGCAAAAGTGCAGGCGTTGCGCAGCCATTGCCGGTGGCTTGCGCTGTCGGCTCGGCTCCGAGGCGTTTGCGCTTCTGGCCGTAGTGCTCGAACCGGTGCCCCAGGCCCGTTGTTCAGCGTGCGATTGCCTGTCGCCTAGGTTTGTGGTTCCGACGCTGGCCGTCCGCCGATTTGATGCACAAAGCGGTGCACGATGGCAACGACCAGCTCCGGCTGATCCTCCATCAGGTAATGACCGGCGTCAACCAGCCGATGGACTTCCGCCCGCGGAAAGTACTCCAGGAAGCGATCCAAAAACTGCGGCGTGAAACACCAATCGCGCATTCCCCAGATCAGGCACACCGGGTGCGACGCCAAGGAAGTTAATTCGCGCTCCACTTCGGCCAGAGTGGCATAACTGGGGTGAGTGGGGTGCAGCGGGATGTCTTCCACAAAGCGCCGTATGGCCACCCGGTTGCGCCACGAGTTGTAAGGCGCCAGCAGTCCCGCACGCACCGGCGCGGTGATGCGTTCGGGGTGGAGCACGGCCATTCTCAGGGCTGCCCGAGCGAACAGGTTCAACCCCTGAATCGCTAGCCGATTGAGCAAGGGAATGCGGCACAGACGGATTCGCAGCGGGCAAGTTGTGGCGCGGAAGGCGGCGGTGTTGGTAAGCACCAGCGCGGCCACTCGTTCGGGAAAGGCCACGGCTGCACCCAGCCCGATCGCACCCCCCCAATCATGAGCTACCAGCGTGATCTCGCGTAGGTCGAGTTCTTCGATGAACTTTCGCAGGTCGGCGATGCGCTGGGCAAGCGTGTAGGGATACGCTTTTTCGGGCGGTTTATCCGACAGCCCGCAACCAATATGGTCGATCGCCACCACCCGGCAGTCCGCCCGCAGCGCGAGGATCAGTTCGCGCCAGTAAAACGACCAAGTGGGGTTGCCATGCACCAGCAACACCGGCCGGCCGGCACCTTCGTCCACATAATGGCATCGCCAACTGCCCAGGGTGATCCAGCGCGACGCAAACGGATAGAGCCGTCGCCAGTCCGAATCGGATTTCATCGCTGCCTATCCTCAAAGCACGACGCCCAGTCTCTAGTGGAAAATCGGTGGTCACCCCGCAGCACGGCATGCCAGCAGATGATTTCGGCAGTCAGCATTCGGCTCGCCGGCGAGGACGTTACTCACCGGCTGCGCTTGCTTTAACACATCGTCCGATCGCCACCATTAGCGTTGGTTACCAGTAAATAAGTTCAGCCGTGTCGCGCAAAATACCACGGCTAGCTGTACCGTGACAAAATCGCCGGCTGTCAGGCTGCCAGTTTGCCTGCCAGCGCACTTTGCAGAAGTTCCACAGCACGGCTGCGCGTCTGCTCGTCCCAACTTATCTGCCACTCTGTTCCGGGACGAAGGAAATACAAGATCAGATCGTGGGGCGACTTTTCCAGTATGGCTTCGACCGCCAGTCCGTAACCAAGCAGTTGAAGCTCGTAATGGCGGACGATTTGCTCTAGCGAGTCGGGGGTGACTTTATTAGTTTTCAGATCCAGCAAGTGCCATCGCCCGTGCTGGTCCTGGTATAGGCAATCGAGGTACCCTTGCAGATAGACCGCCGGCTGTGGCAGGTTGTCGGCGCTTGCTGGCGCGCCCCACTGGTTGACGCTAGTGCCTGCGTGCCGATGTTTATGGCAGGAGGAAGACAGCGCTGGGGCAGCGGCTTTTGTGCCGGGAGGCCAAGCAAGCAGAAACTCTACCTCCCGATACACCCGTGAGGCGCTGGCAATTTCGGCTGCCCGAGGCGACGCGAGAAACCGCTGGATCATTTCTACGATTTGTTCCAGCGGCTCGTCCGGATCACTGAGCAGGCGCGCCGCGTGCCGCTGGACCAAAGCAGGAACGTCTTGCGGATTGGCGTAGTCGACTTCCGCCAATACGTTGTGGACCACCAGTCCCAGTTCAGCGGCGTGGCGCCAGATGGGGCGGACAGGCTGATATTCCTCCAGCACCGCCGACGGTGCAGTCTCGGTGCTCGCCGTCTCCACCGGTTGCAACTGCCCGGTCAGCCGCGACAGCGAAAAGTGTCGGGCCAGCGAATACGACGGTTTCAAAGGCCCTACCAGGGCTGCCACATCTTCGGTTGCTGCTACTGGTTGCTGGCTAACTATTGTTTCCTGACTAACTTCCTCGATGATCCGCGAAAGGTTCGGCCGCCGCGCTCGAGCAGCCAGCTTGCCATCCACCGGCGAAGGCGTGGTGAGCACGCGCACGCTGGGCAGTTCGTATCCGGGAGGCAGTTTTGCCCGAAGCTTTCCCTCTTGTGTATCGAACCGGGCTTCCAGCAGCTTGATCCAGGAGGATGGTTCTCCCCTTCCGCCCAAGCTGGATGAAAGGATCAGATAATCGGCTGCGCGGGTAGTGGCAACGTAAAGCAAGCGGACAAGCTCTGCTTCGTCTTCGCGCTGTTGAGCTTTCAAATATAGATCCACTCCGGTGACGCACCGCTCCGATTTCGATTGGTACCTTACGGCCGGACCGATCTCAGGAGTGAAGACGGCTTTGTCTCGGGTAGGGTTACTCTTGCGGTTCAAGTCGGCCACGATCACTACCGGAAATTCCAGCCCTTTGGCTTGGTGAATGGTCATCAAGCGAACGACGTCGGTGTTCTCGCCGTGCACGGCTGCCAGAGGCTCCTTGGGCATTTGCGCCACCGACTCGGCAAGCTCGGTGATGAAGTCGGCCAGCGAAAAGATGCCGCGCGCATCCAGTTGCCTTGCTTGCTCAACCAGCTTATGCAGATTGGCCAATTTGCGCTGACCGAGAAACTCCGCCAGCAGTACCGCGTCGTAACCCGTTCGATCGATCAACTGCCTAAGCAAATCGGCGATGCCCAGTCGGTCTTTAATCTGGCGCAACTGCTGCAACGTCGCTGCGGCGAACTCTAACGCCCGGCGCTGCTGGCCAGTCACATCGGCCGGAAACGATTGGTTCCACAGGGCGTGCCACAAACCGCCAGGTTGCTGGGCCAGCCAGAAAAGCGTCTCGTCGAGCAGTCCGAACATGGGGCTGCGCAAGGCACCGAGCAGGCTAAGCTGGTCGGCAGGATTATCCACCGCGCGCAGAAGATTGAGTATGTCGAACACCTCCTGCTGGCTGTAGAAGGCGTGCCCACCTACCAGGTAATAGTCGATGCCGTATTGCTGAAATGCGTTCTCGTAATGATGGATGTCTGACAGGGCACGGAACAGCACGGCTACGTCGCCCGGCCGCACGGGACGCAACTGCCAAGACTTGTTGCCCTCCGACGGCTGGTAGGAAACCAGCGGCCGCTGACTTTTAAGCAGGTCGCGCACTCGCCGAGCGATCCAATCGGCTTCCAGAGCACGGCGGGCCTCGGCGTCTTGCGGAGCATCTGGCGACTCTTGCAAGCTGGCCCACATGAACTCGACGATCGGGCCGGGCGAAAGTTGCGGCTTATTGGGCCGCAGAGGCTCGTAATCCGGCCCTAGTGCATCGCAGAACAAGGCATTTACGAAGTGCAGAATTCCTGGTTGACTGCGGAAGTTGAGCGTTAACGGCAAGCGACCTTCTTCGGGCATTTCCTGCCGAAGCTGCTGGAACACCTGAGGCTCGGCGCCGCGAAAACGATAGATCGACTGCTTGTAATCGCCCACGAGAAACAATTTGCCGCTGCGCAGCCCGTCGTCGCACAACGACTTAATCAACTCCACTTGGATACCGTCGGTATCTTGGAATTCGTCGACTAACAGCAGGCGAAGCTGTTGGCTCATTTTGCGGCGGAGCTGAGCCGCATTTGGGCCGGCAAGCAGATCTCGGGCTTTGATCAGCAGGTCGTCGAAGTCCAGCACGCCCAATTGCTGCTTCCGCTGTTCGTACCGTTGATGCAAACCATAAGCCAGCCGGAAAATGGCCAACGACGCTTCGGCGGCTGGTCGGGCAGCTTCGGGCCGAAACAGTTCGTGTTGCTGCACAGCCTTGACCATTTTGCGCAATTGTTCCGCCGCCTGCTTGAAATCGTCGTAAACCTTTGGGCTGCTCCACGCCGTCTTGCCCCCGCCGCCCTGCACTCGTGCCTCCTCGGCAATCTTTTCCATGTCTTGCAGCGGTGTTTTGCTGTGGGGCAATCTGGGCAGCAGTTTGCTAAGTGTAACGAAGCGGTTTCGCATGACCGCGTCAGGCGGGGGCTCGTGGGCAATGATATCCAAAAGGCGCCGCGCGGCTGGCGATTCCGATATTTCGCGCAAGCACGTCGGATGGTACACCTCTTCCCAATAACGTTGCCATATCGTTACTAACTGCTCGGCGGTTTGCGACAGCCAATGCTCCCAGTCGATCTTCCGCCGCAAGGCCACGAACGCGCAAAGCATTTCGCCGAGAGTTTCCAACCCGTACGTGGCCGCCAGTTCAATCACTTGTGGCTGGCTGCTGGCTAGCAGATCGCAGACGTACTCTCGCCTGAGCTCTGCAAGCAGAGTATCCGACTCGTGCTCGACCAGAACCTCGAACTGCGGGTCTACGCCCGACTGCACCGCATGACTGCGCAACAGCGCCGCACAGTACGAGTGGATGGTGCTGATCCGCGCTGTGTCCAGCTCGCGCAGTAGGCCCAACCAATGCGGGGCCTCTCGGTCGTCGCACTCGCAAACCCGCCGATGGCAATGGCTGCGAATCCGCTCGCGCATCTCCCGCGCTGCGCGTTCGGTGAAAGTGATGGCCACTAGTTGGCCGAGCCGGGCTGGCCCACGGCTGTCACGACATTGCGGGTCCAATTCCAGCAGAAAGCGCTCGGTGAGCACGCGGGTCTTTCCACAACCCGCCCCCGCCGACAAAGCTACCGACGTCTCGCGCTGCTCGATTGCACGTTGTTGTTCACAGGTGAGTGCCACTTCTGCTATTCCCCGCACGAAGCTTTATCGCGACTCCCATGCGGCGCTGCGGTCGATGACGTGCCATGTGAAGTCTCACGCCGGGCGACATCTGATCCCGTAAAACATCTGACGCCGCGGAGCATCTGATGACGTGAAACATCTGACCGAGCCGGCCAACCGCTTGTATTACCCCCATGGAAGAAAGCTCTTACCAGAGTACAAATATTTTTTAGAGCCTCTAACAAAACGAACTTTCCTGGCACTGTACCGGGAGCACAGGATTAAGCCAAACTTTTTTGAGATTCCGTTTTGTTAGAGCCTCGTAGACTGCAACTAGCTTTCCACGATTTTCAAGGTAACAAGCGCCACTGTGATAATCGCCGCTGGTGTCAGTCTTTTCACCGTCCACCTCGCTGGCACTGGCAAAGTTGCTTACAACGGAACCGTCGCTCACAGCCGGACCATGCGTCGCAACAGGGCTGAAGTTTTACAACAGCAGCCTTGCTCAAACGGCCTCGCTGCGTATAGCGGCGGCACATTCCGGTCGTAACCGCACTGATGCTGTTCGCTCACAACGGCGGCTGTTTCTCCAACGAGCGGATTTGGCCGATGCGGCAAACGGTCTTCAGCCAACAAGCTTGGGTACAAGCGTCGTCCTGACTGTAAACGTAAAAAAGGCCGCGGCGCATTCCGTTTACCAATCGCACCACTGTCTTTCCCACTTCTTCGCGCATCAACGACCACTCCTTGGTGACCTGTAGCTTGCCGTCGAACGCATCGTATAGCTGCAAAGCATTACCGACCTTGAAGCCTTTATCCTTCAATATCCAGTAGCCGGCGAAAAACGGATACGCGTTGTGTCGGCTATTGAGTAGGTCGTTGGCGGCCATCACATAGACGGGCAACTGCAAGCTCACGCCCGATTGCACATCTTCCAAGCTAGGCTTGCTGGCGCTACCGGTCTTGTAATCGATGACATTGAATACCACTCGACCGGCCGCTATGCCCAGGTCGATGCGATCGATTCGGCCCGACACGCGTATTCCCACCTGACCGTCCTGGACAGTAAACGGCTCGTGGCTGGGCAATTCCTGGTGACATTCGCCGCGGCCGAAAGAAACCTCGAACCACGCGGGCCGCAGTGGCTCGCCACAGTGCTGCTGTTGCTGCTTGTCGTACTCCACACACTGCTGGTAGTAATCTTCCAGCCAGCGCCTAACAACGCACCGGTCGATCTCCCACAAAGCCGCTTTGAGCGCTTCGGTAGGTTTCGGGGGGAAGGCCTGGGCGAACACTTCTTGCAGCAATTCTAAATATCTATCAGGCTCCAATTCGGCCGGGGAAGATGGGCAGCCCATCTTCTGGTTCAGCGCCTTGTGCAGCGCGGCCAACAGTTCGTGGGCGATAAGGCCACGTTGCACAACGTCGGTAACTGCCTCCAATTCCTCCAGCGGCTCGACACCCAAGACCTCAGTAGCAAAATAACGGAACGGACAATAAGCGTACTCCTCCAATTCGCTGACCGAGTACGTCTTTCGCAGGTGAAAGCGGCTCGACAGCCACGCCAGCGCTGGCTCACTGTGCAAAAGGCCCTCCGCAGCGGTGAAACCATCCTGCTGCCGCATGTCGATGATCCGCAGCCCTTCCAAGATGTTCCACACCACGCCGCAGGCTTTGCCTATTTTCTCGTCCGCACGGGCCGCGGCGACCAATCTTCGCAGCAGCTTCGGCTCGTTCTGCAATGCCTGCTGAACGGCCTTCAAGCGAAACTGTTCGGCCGACAGCGGCGGGTTCTGGTCATCGCCGACCGGGCGCAAATCCGTCAGTTCCACCCGGCGGATACGCTCGGGAGCGAAAAGCCGTTCCAGGTCCTTCAGATACGGGCTGGGAGAAAGCGGCTCGCCTTGTTCATCCAGTGCCGGGTAGCTCAAGCACAGGTAGCGTGTGGCGCGAGTGACCACCTCGTAGAACAAGAGCATCTCCTCACAGGTATGCTCCACGCGGCCGACCAGCGGCAAGCCGTGCTCGATCAGTCTGTCCCGATCCGCATCGCCGTACAAACGGCTTTCGGACTGCTTCAAAGGAAATGCCTTCTCGGCCAGCCCCGCCACGAACAAGTACGGTATGCGCAGGCTGCGTACGCTTTTGGCCGTGAGCACTCGAACTCGGCCCGCTTCCTCGCCCACCCCAGACGCCGCCTGATTGGACAAGATGTCTTCCAGCACCTCCACAGCCTGGCCTAGCTCTAGCTCCGGCGGCGCCTCGCCGAGTAACTGTCCCCAGCGATCGCTGTCGCGCAGCACCTGGCAAAGCTGCTGCCAGCCTTCGCCGTCGGTTACCAGGGGAATCGCATCGTCGGGCAGCGGTTTAACCGCCGTCGCAAGCAGCCCAGTGCGCCGTGCGAGCTTTTCCCAGGCGTTGGCCCATCCAGACAGCGTGGCCTTACGGGGAAGCTCCTCCAGCGCCTCGGCAAGTCCCGTCAGCACTTGGGCGGCCAACCGTACGCCGTGCAAGCTAGGCTCGACCTGCTGGCCAGCGCCGGTGGCGGCAGCGCTGGCCGACAGCGCTTCCAGCCATCGCCGCTTACCTTTCAGCACGCCGAGTTGCCGGAGAGCACTGTCGACAGCCGCTGCTTCTGGCGGATGCCACGGCATCCAACCAGGCTGAAAGTAACTGTTCGCCAGCACTGCCAAGAGCCGCTGCCACGACCAATCGTCAAGCTCCAGCCGCAACAAGGCCACTAAAGCCCGCAACGCCGGACAACTTCCCAGCGCCGGCCAATAATCTACCGCGAAGGGGATGCCTAGCTTGCCGAAAACTTCGCGCACCAACACGTGAACACCATCCAACGTGCGGAACACTACTGCGATCTGATCGGCGCAGACACCGCCTTGGGCAAGCAGAAGTTTGATGCGCGCCCCAATCTGCTCCAACTCCCCCATGGGTCGCGCAGCGGCCAGAATCTCGATGCCCTCTGCGTCCGGTCGTGCCGGCACAGTGCGCGGATTGCCGAACAGCCAGCGTTCAACGTGGTCCAGCGCCGGCCAACGCGCTGGCATCGGGCGCTGCAACTGTTCGACCACCACATCCTTATGACGACGCCGAAGTTCGGCCAGCGTTTTCAGCGGCTTGGCGAAAAGCTCCGACCGGCCAGCTTCGCTCTCCAAAATCAGGCTTACGTACACTTGCTGAGCGCAGCGGGCCAGGATTTCCAGAATTTCGTGCTGGGTGCGGGTGAAATCTGCAAACCCGTCGGCCACTACCAACTTCAGCCGTTTGAGGGTCTGCCACACCGGGTTTGCGGCAGCGGCCGGTTGCCCAGCGGCCGTTTCGCCGGCCAATTGCGCTGCTACGCGGCCCAGCCAATCCCGGGCCGACCACAGTAACCCTTCTTCGTCGTAAAGATTGTGCTCCAATAGAGTCGCTTGATACGCAGCATAAATGGCGTGCAATTCGCGGTCTTTGGCAGTTTGGCCCGCCAACCGACAGGCCTTGGCCAAATCCGCTGGCCAAATTTCATACCGCTTCAGCTCGGCTATGAAATCGCAAATCAAGCTCAGCAAGCCCGGTTTATCGACGATCGGCAAGAAATACTCGATCTGCCCCTGCTGCTGCATGCGCCTGATGATCCGCCGCACCAGCTCCCGTTTCATCAGCGCGTCGATCGGCCGGATCATCTGAGGCATGGAATCGACGATCCAGCGGGCAAAGCGGGTAAAGGTGGTTATTCCCGGACTGAAACAACCAGATAACCGCGATACCAGACGCCGGCGAACATCGGCCGCCGCGCGCCACGTGGGCGCCAGCCACAGCACAGCCCCTGGCTCCGCCGACGACAATACCCGCGCGTATTCCTCCAGGAGCCGTTCAGTCTTGCCGCTGCCTGGCGGTCCGGTTAGAACCAACATCATCTTTGGCGCAATCTTTGGCACATATAATACGTAGCCACACATCAGCGGCAGTCACTCTGCCGACCGACGCCTATCGAAAGTTGCTCATCGGCGGTTGCTGAAGCCTGATCAGTGCCTATTTTCGGCCCCAGACACGAATAGTCAACCACCCCCTTATACTGGGGTGGCAATGCGGTTTTCGCGAATCGGGTTTGCACAGCGGGCTACTGCCTAGCTGATGCATTCGCCAGATAGGGCCTACAACAACAATGCCGACGGGGCACATTGCCGCATCGCCGATGCCCCGCAGCAGCACAGCCGATACCCAGCACGCTGGCCGTGACGCTTCTTGGCGGCGGCCTTGTCATCACGCACCGCCCCGGCGCTGGCGACAAGCGTCTTCGTCGCCCACGACAAACGGTCCACTGACGCTCGTTCATTCTCGACGCACTGTTCGCTCCGGCGTCGAGGTGGTAACTTATGGTTCCGATGATCGCATTGCGGGAGACCGAAGGGGGGACGGTTTTGCCAGTCAGGGCTGTGCCCGGAGCACGCCGCAATCAACTGGCCGGCCAACACCAGGGCAGGTTGAAGGTGTGTGTCAGCCAGCCGGCCGAAAAAGGGAAGGCCAACAAAGCGATTGTTGAAGTGCTTGCCCGCGCGTTGGCACTGCGCAAAAGCCAGATCACGTTTTTTGCCGGCGCGACGGCCCACGATAAACAATTCCTGATAACGGGCATATCTTTGGCTGAGCTTCGGGCGCGCATCGATAGCGCGCTTGGGGGAAACGATGGGCAATGAGCGCCCGCTCGCCGTAGTGGCTTCTCCGCCGCCAATCGGCCTGACGGGGATTTCGGCCCCGTGGAGCGCTTCGGACCGAAGCGCGCCGGACGCTCAAGTCGATTCGCTGGGCAGCGATGATTGGTTTTGCTTGATAATGCGCGAAGACCGCAGCGGCCTTGCGTTGCAGCCAACGTACAGGGCGTTTCCTTCGGCCGTGGCTTTGCTGCCTGGTTAGTCTTGTTGCGGCGCTGAGGGGGGCTCCAACTGCTCGCAGCCGCCGTGGACTTGCTTTCCGTCGAAGTAGACTCGACCGCCTTGGTCCACCCAGCCCGGTGCCGTGTTACCTAGCAACCAAGTTTTGTTGACCTGCGTTTGCGAATGGGGCAGGGTGAGAAGTTGTGCTTTGCCGTTGTTTCCCACCAGACACTCCTCGATAAGCGCCGACGACGCTCCGCCGACGGTGATGCCGCTGCGTCCGTTGCCGCGCGCGGTAATGCCCCCCAAATACACTCCCGTGGCGCTGTTGAATACGCTAATTCCATCTTGTTGGAAGCCCTGAACCGTCAGGTCGATGATGGCTACATTCTGGACCTGGTACAGCGTGATGCCGGTTTGCAGCACGGCGCAGGAGAGATTGTAGTCGGCTGGCAATTTATCTTCTTCTACGCAGAAGTACAGCCAACCTTCGTGCAGACACCATTGTAGGGCGTCGAGTTCTTCCAGTATTCGTCCAGGTAGCGGTGCCGGTACGCGCACCGGAGGTTTGCCGTCGAGGAACAATTGCTGATACGCTTTGCGCGTCGGGCGGAAGCGGAAGATCGCGTGGCGGTAATGTTCCCATGCTTCCGGCGGAACCGGCAACGAACCGTCTAGCACCGCCCCGTTGCCTTCGATCACCAACGGACGCCTTTGCGTGCCGCTGAGGCGCAGACCGGTAATAGCGATGCTCTCCCGATACGGCTCGCTATTGGCTGCCAGAATTATGCGATCGCCGCCGCGCGCCAGTTGCAGCGCCCGGGCGATTGTTCGCACAGGCCCGTTCACCGCCGGCGTGGCAACGCTTTGCGATCCGCTATAACGGTCATCGCCAGTAAGGTTGTTCACGTAGATATCCCGGGCCGCGGCCCACGGGCAAAGCAGCACACACAATGCAAATACCGCCACAACCGCCCGAGTCTTGCTGGGGAACATCGACTGCGTTCCTTTCGACATTGCATAACTTTTCCGCATTGCCCACCTCGAAAAGCACACGTTGGTAGGGCTTTTATGCGCTGCTGAAACAGCGCCAGTGTACGCCTCAGTAGTGAGATCAGCTCAACAATAGTGTAATCAGCGCCTGACCTGCGGACAAAAAGTTGCGTGCCCGCCCTCGCGGTAAAATCTAGCATAACGCCACGTGCCACGACACTGCTATTCAGCCGCGGTAAGGGGGGTAGCTTGTGTAGCGCGGCGCAAGCGCTAACCTGAACGAGGCGCTGCCAGCGAGCTGTCCGACCGAGCAGAGGCGCAGCCGGTCGCCTCTCGTGCGGCAGTAGGGCTTTTTACTCTGATGGGAGTTACTGCACAGCCCTCTACAGCCTGTAACAAAACGAATTTTCCCGGCACTCTGGGCTTAGCAAAGGGCAGGCTGAAGGTTGTGGAAGTTCGCTTTTGTTCGAGACTATTACACTGAGGCAGGCAATTGCACGATTAGTTACTGCCAGGAAACAATCAGTTACTTTCAGGAGACAATGCCATGCGCGCAACGATCGACAAGTGCACTATCGAATTGCAACAGGGCGACATCACCGAGCAGCACGTGGACGCCATCGTCAACGCCGCCAACAGCCGCTTGGCCGGCGGAGGCGGCGTGGACGGGGCAATCCACCGACGCGGCGGCCCGGAAATCATGGCCGAAACACGCCGAAAATACCCCCACGGTTGCCCGACCGGTTCGGCCGTGATCTCTGGGGCGGGCAACCTGCCAGCAAAGTACGTGATTCATGCGGTCGGCCCGGTTTGGCAGGGCGGCGGCGCCGGCGAGGCAGAGCTGCTTGCCGGCGCTTTCCGCCGCTCACTGGAGCTGGCCGTGGAACACGATTGCCGCAGCGTCGCCTTTCCGGCCATTAGCGCTGGCGCCTACGGCTATCCGCTGGACCAGGCGGCAGCGGTGGCGCTGCGGACGGTGATCGACTTCCTGCGCGCTAACGGCAGGCCTGAAATTGTGCGTTTTGTTCTGTTCGATGCACGCGCGTATGGGGCTTTTGCTGCGGCGTTGGAGCAAGTGACGTCGGAAAACCCCATCGATCGCCCATGACTTGTTGCAAGCCGGGGCTGCGCAAGCGTAAACTACTACATGAGTTTGTGGGCAGCCCGCGCAGAAATCATTCGCGCGTGCGCCGATCGTCGATGTGGGTTGATTGGGTTGGCCAAAGATGCCAGCAGGCGGAGCAGCGTGCTGGGCCGCCCGCTTAGGAGCAACAGTCATGAGAAGAACCAGTTTGTCGCGTCGCATGTTGATCGGTGGTGTGGCGGGCAGCGCCGCTGCCCTGGCCGCTTCGCGTTTCGCCCCACATGTACATGCCGGCGAAGAGTCTCCTGCGAAGCTCAAAGGCCGCATCAACCACTCGGTGTCGCGTTGGTGCTACGGCAAAATCCCGCTGGAAGAACTGTGCAAAGTGTCCAAGGCAATGGGCATCAAGTCGATCGAACTTATCGGTCCGAAGGAATGGCCGGTGGTAAAGCAGTTCGGGCTGACCTGTGCCATGGCCAGCGTGCCGGGCACATCGATCGGCTGGGGATTCAACCGCTTGGAGAATCACGAGAAGCTATTGAGAATCTACGAGGAAATCATTCCTCTGGCCGCAAAGGAAGGACTGCCTAATGTCATTTGCTTCTCCGGCAACCGCCAAGGTCTGGACGACGAGCAAGGCGCCAAGAACTGCGCCGTGGGACTGAAACGCATCATGAAAATCGCCGAGCAGCACAAAGTCAACGTGGTGATGGAACTGCTCAACAGCAAGAAAGACCACAAAGACTACCAATGCGACCATACCCATTGGGGCGTGGAAGTGTGCAAAATGGTCGGCTCGGAGCGATGCAAGCTGCTGTACGACATCTATCACATGCAGATCATGGAAGGCGATCTGATCGATACCATCACGAAGAATATCCAGTATATCGCCCACTTCCATACCGGTGGCGTGCCCGGCCGAGGTGAAATCGACGAGACCCAGGAAATCTACTATCCGGCGGTTATGCGGGCGATTGTAAAGACCGGTTACACCGGCTTTGTGGGGCAGGAGTTCGTCCCCAAGCGCGATCCGCTGACATCGCTGCGGCAGGCGATCGAAATCTGCGACGTGTAAAAAGCGCGCCGAGTGCCACGGCCGGCTTGTGCGGCCGTGCGTATTCTGGTGACGAAACAGCGCGGAGGCCAACCTCTACGGCGTAGCACGGCCAGGGGCAAGTTGTGCGTCCACGCGCGCCAGCACCCGCGCCGTCCGAAGCGGGACGCTTCATTCCATCGCCGGCACCGGTCCGGCCAGCAATTCGTACTGCTCTAGCGGCGAAACATCGCCGCTAAGCACATAGCGGCAGTTGGTTTCCAGCATCGGCAGTTGTCGGGCGAGAAACCGCCGAAGAACGTGCTTCTTGCGCTGGTTGACGGCCGCTTGTCCCAGCAGCAAGTGGCCGATGATCACGGTTATCGCTGCATCCACCAGCGGACGGCCCACCAAATCCAGATACTGTGTGCCCTTGGTTTTGACGAACTGTATGGCCTCTACTACGCGTCGTTTGCCTTCCAGCAGATGGCCCTTGAGTTCTTCTAACAACGGATCGTCGTAGCTGCGGCCCTCGTGCTCGGCGGTCCAATTTTCAAAAGCGCCGGAGGTCACTCCGCGCACGGCCGCCACGATTTGCAACTGGCTAGTGCCCTCGTAGATGGTGGTGATGCGCGCATCGCGCAGATAGCGCTCCGCTGGATAATCCTTCATGTACCCGGAACCACCGAGGACTTGAATCGCCGTATCGGCCACGCGGCAAGCCATTTCCGAGCAATAGTATTTGGCCATCGGCGTGAGCATGCCGTTGATGCGCTTCAGCGTTCGGGAAAGCTGGGTACGGCGTTTCTTTTCTTCGGGTGGAATGTCTTTGCGGAACTCTAGCACTCGCAGATTGTTGTTTTCGTGATCGCACACCCGCGAAGTCTCGTAGCACAGTGCCCGGGCCGCTTCCAGATGGACTTTCATATCGGTTACCATTTCGGCCACGGCGGGCAGCCGCTCGATGGGGCCGCCGAACTGTTGCCTGGTGTGGGCGTAACAGCGGGCCAGTCTGAAGGCCGCCTCGGCCACGCCCAACGACTGCGCAGCAATGCCTACCCGTGCCCCGTTCATCAACGACATCACGTACGTTATCAAACCCCGTTGCCGTTCTCCAATCAGCCGCGCCGGAGCGTCCTCGAACACCAACTCGCAGGTGGGCGAGCCGTGGATGCCCAACTTATTTTCCAAATGGCGCACGCGTACGCCTGGGCCGCGCTCGGTGATGAACAAACTCAGCCCGCGACCATCGGCGATGTCGGGTTCGCTGCGAGCCAACACCAGCAGAATTTCCCCGCAACCATTGGTTATGAAGCGCTTCACGCCGCTTAGTCGCCAGTTGCCCTGCTCATCCTGATACGCCCGCAACCGCACTGCCTGCAAGTCGCTGCCGGCGTCAGGCTCGGTGAGTACCATAGCTCCGGTGACTTCGCCGCGAGCGAAACGGGGCAAAGTCTCGTCTTTTATCTGATCGTCGGCAAAAGCGTATATCGTCTCGGCGATCCCTTGCAGCCCGAACAGGTTCATCAGCGAAGCGTCGGCCCGACTAACGATCTCGATGGCCATCGAATAAACCGTCGTCGGACAATTCAGCCCACCGTAGCGGCGCGGCAGAGTAAAACCCATTAGGTCGGCCTGCGCCAGCCGCCTGAGGTTCCGCTGCACCAGCGGGTGCAGCGTCACGGTGCCGTCTTCGTTCAGCGTATTGCCTTCGCGGTCGATCTGCTCGGCGTTGGGGGCGATCATCTCTCCGGCCACCTGGCCGACAATCGTGAGCACCCGGCGATAGTTGTCCACCGCGTCGTCCGCGTCGCGCGGGGCATAGCCCGAACCGTCCTCCGACACGTAGGCGAAATCGTCTTCCTGCAAACGGGCCAACTCGCGTAGGTCCAGATGGTCGAAAAGGAACTGGATGTCTTCGTTGTCCAGAAAATAGTTCGCCACAGCATTTCTCCACAAGGCAAGCCAGACTGGCGTCGCTTCTGCCAGCCGAGTTTTCCTCTGCGCGCCGGTTACTCCTCTGCTACCCTGTTGCTCGTCTGCCGGCCGATTACTTTCTTTCCTTTAGTGCGCGAAGCATCATGGGAATTACCTTCTTGTAATCGCCCACAATGCCATAGTGGGCAATAGAGAAGATCGGCGCTTGCGGGTCGGTGTTGATGGCGATGATCTTGGCCGATTCCTCCATTCCCGCCCGATGCTGCACCGCACCGCTGATACCCACGGCGATGTACAGCGCCGGACGAACCGTGGTACCGGTTTGGCCGATTTGGTACTCCTTGCCGATGTAACCGCTATCGACTGCCGCCCGGCTAGCGCCCACCGCGCCGCCGATGGCCCCGGCCAGCTCGTACAGCAGGCGGAAGTTCTCCTTACTGCCGATACCGCCACCACCGGCAACGATCACCCGCGCGCCCTTCAAATTCACCTTTCGCGGCTCCAGGTGCCGCTCCATAAGACGCAGTGGCATGTCGGCAGCGGTCAGCGCGACTTGCGCCTCGACGACCGTGCCTTTGCGGGAATGATCCGCCGGAAGCATGGGCATCACCCCCTCGCGCACCGTGGCCATCTGCGGCCACTGATCGTAGTTGACGATGGTAGCGATGATATTCCCGCCGAACGCCGGCCGAATCTGTAACAGCAAGTTCTTGTGAACTTTTCCGGTGCGGGCCTCGGTCACGTCGCTGATCTGCAAGTCGGTGCAGTCGGCTGTCATCCCAGCGCGCAGGTACGATGCTACCCGCGGCGCTAAGTCCCGACCTAGCGGCGTAGCGCCGTACATCACGATTTGCGGACGGTGCTGTTCCACCAGCGTACACATTACCCGGGCGTAAGAGCCGGTCTGATAGTGGGCCAGACGCTCGTCGTCGACCAGGTACACCCTGTCGGCGCCGTGCGCGATCAGCCGATCCACCAGATGCCTGACGCGATGACCAGCCAGCACAGCTCCGACCTTTACGTTAAGTTGGTCGGCCAATTGACGCGCCTTGCCGCATAGCTCCAGCGCTACATCGTGCAGCGAGCCGTCCTCCTGCTCGGCCAGCACCCAAACTTCGCCTTCTCGATTAGGTTCCATCTAATACCGTCCCCATATTTCCCGTGCTAATGCAATTCCCCTGATCTCAGTCGACAGCTTGGCAATTCCCCTGTTGCTGCGCAAACAGGGCCAACGTGGGCGGGTGCCCGGCCGTCGCTTAGCGAGAAAGAAAACCACTTTTCTTGTGGCACCGATGTTCATCGCGCCGATGGCTGCCGCAACGATACTGGAAATCTCGCTCCGATGTCGAATCATGGCGCATCTGCCAGTTGGTCGCCGACGGCCGCCGCGCTTAGGCCGAATCACCCCAAAATTCGATCTACCACCAGTTCGCGCACCAACTGCCGGATTCCATCTTCGGTGGGCGGAACTTGCACATGCCCTTCGCGCTTCAGCACGATCGACTGGATGCGAAAAACCTTGGTGGGCGAACCGGCCATACCGCAACGGGACAAATCCGCGCCGATTCGATCCAAGTCCCATTGCTCGATTAGCAGTCCTTCGGCTCGCAACGCTTCGACGCGCCGCTGGACCTCGGCAGCTATGAGGTCTTCAGGCGCCTCGGGCATTTCGGCCTTGACCTGCGCGGCCAATTCCGCCGCAGCGCGTGCGCGCTTATAGCGCATCACCCGTTTGGCCGCCGGCGGACGCGGCTGATTGGCCGCAGGTATCACCGTAATCAGCACCGGCAACGGGCATTCCACAACCTCCCAGCCGTGCCCAATGTTCCGGCGCACGCGAACTATGCCCTCTCGCAGCTCCCCCATCTGCTCCATATAAGTAATCTGCGGGATGCCGAGCTTTTCGGCGCACTGGGGGCCGACCTGTGCAGTGTCGCCGTCGATGGCCTGCCGGCCGCAAAACACCAAATCGTACCTTCCCAGCGTCCGAATGGCTTGGCTGAGGATGTAGCTAGTAGCCAGCGTGTCGCTGGCCGCCGCCCGGCGGTCGGTAAGCAAGATCACCCGGTCAGCGCCCCGATAAAGGCAATCGCGCAACACTTCGGCAGCCTTGGGCGGGCCCATGCTGATGGCCGTAACCGTGCCGCCATAGCGGTCGCGAACCTCCAGCGCCGCTTCCAGTGCATGTAGGTCTTCCGGATTGAAGATCGCCGGCAGCGCCGCGCGGTTGACCGTCCCATCCTCGTTCATGGCCGAGGCGGTTACGTTGGCCGTGTCAGGCACCTGCTTGACGCAGACGATGCAATCGTAAGGCACGCTATTGTACTCCTGGTTGTAAGTCTCGATTTTGTCAACACTTATGCGGCAAACAGTGCCGTCCCCGGGCGGATAGTGGATAATTTCTGGATAATCGGCAATTTAGTCGTCGCCGTGGTCGTTCACGCCTCGCCGGCCACTCCAACCCCCGGCAAGCCACCCAGCGAGCTACAGTCCAGCCGATAGAAGTTGCCCAACTTATCAATCCGTACACAAACGGTCAAGTGGCGATTGCAAGGAATGTGGACGCAAGTCCAGTATCTCAACAAGCCTCCGAACTGCCGCAGAAGCCAATAACAGCACAAGCCAATAACATTTGGTTGCTCCACAAGTAGCTTGCCTGCCCCGGCGCGCAACGCAACTAGCAAAGGGGCACTAGTGGGGCGTTGGAAAAATTCCACACCTGGGCAGCCCAGTTTAGTGACAAATTGTGGGGGAGGGGCGGTAAAGTGAAGTCGTTCTGAGCATCTTCCAGTGCCCTACTAAGTAAGGCAGCGTCTTTCGACCCAACCCCTGTTGCCCGGCTCGGTAGGTACCGGGTCCGATGGCGGGCGGCTCTACGATTGGGTCGTTTCCCCAAAAGTTTGACCGCAGCGTGCGTTGCTGCGCGCAGCGGAAGGCGGTGGATTTGTGCGCGTTGATTGGTTGAGCGACAGTTGAAGTGGTTTTGGGGCGCTGATTGGTTTGACGGGGGAGATTGAAACAATGCGATCGCATCATTACCACGTATCTGGGCGAAATTACTTCAGTATCTGCTGGGGGTTGCTGGCGTCACTGGCGTGCTTAGGGTGTCTGATAGCCGGCTCGCCGCAGCTTCAGGCCGGGGTGGTCACCACCGGCAACGTCGAGCCTCCCGACCCGCTATCGTGGGATCCGGGGACGGTGGCATACGTCGGCCGCACTGCCGATGGAACTGTGACTGTGGATGGGGGCAGCACGATCAATTCATACTATGGTTATCTGGGCTACGATGCAGGGGTTACGGGCATGGTAATACTCCGCGATCGTGGCTCAAAGTGGACCGTGGACAGGGTTCTTTACGTCGGCTCCTACGGCAGCGGGACGCTGACGGTGGAGGGCGGGGGCGAGGTAAGCAGTGCGTCTGGCTACTTGGGCTACTGGTCTGGTTCCAACAGCACCGCAACGGTCACCGGCCCAGGCTCGAAGTGGACCATTATCGGCGATCTTTACGTCGGCAACTTTGGCAGCGGGATGCTCATTCTCTCGGACAGCGGCGAGGTTACCGCCTCTTCTGTATCCATTAACAGTAGGTCGCTCATGGCTATCGACGTGGGCTACGGCAGCTTGCTCAGCATCGGCGCAGAAAACGGCACGATTACCAATAACGGTAAGGTCCGAATGCTGGCCGGGGCCGGGGCCACGGCGGGCAGCCAATATCAACCCATCGCCGCAGGAACGTGGGACGGCACAGGCGCATACCAGGCCGTCGGCGGCTCGTGGGACCCGGTCACCCAAGT
>CALLPE010000061.1 GCA_938015445.1 uncultured Pirellulales bacterium | reverse complement strand
ACGGTCGAGCCGATTGTGCGTAAAATGATGGAAGAAAGCTGCGATCAGCAACTGCTCCGTAAACTGCGGCAGTACGCTGGCCAGCCCACGTGAAGGAACCGTATTTAGACCCGCGGTATGCACGAGGCATCTTCTCAGTCTCCCGAGTGGCTGGTTTCGGCGGTGCGGCTAGAGCAGCCAGCGTATCCGCAGGGTGATGACGGATTTTCTCCCGACGAACAATTTCCCGAATATCCCTTTTCCCACCTTAGCAAAGCGCCCAATGCGGTCTATCGTGCCGTGCGGCAATGTTTGGCCGAAGCCGGTTTGGACCGCCAGCGCTTTGGCACTCCAGAATGGAACCCGTTGGGTGAGTTTGTCGGCCCGGGCGGTCGGGTGTTCGTGTTGTGCAATTTCGTCTATCACCGTCGGCCCGGCGAAACGCTGGCCCAGTTCCAGGCCAAGTGCACACAGGCTTCAGTAATCCGGCCAATTATCGACTACGCGCTGAAAGCGGTTGGCCCGCACGGGCGCGTGGAGTTCGGCAACGCGCCGTTGCAGAGCGCCGTTTGGGACTCGGTGCTCCGTGATACCGGCGCAGACAAACTGGTGCAATTCTACCAGGCCTACGCACCGGGTAAGGTGGCCGCCTGCGACTTGCGCGGGCATATCGCGGCTATGGGGCGACTAGGCATTCCGGGCGAAGCAATACGTCGCGCTGGTACTGAGGTGCTTATCGACTTGGGACGGCAAAGCCTGCTCGAGGGGGCTGCGGGCAATCGGCAGTATCGGGTCAGCCAATACGATCCGCGACAAACCGAGCAGTTCCAGAGCGAAGGATTACACGTCTACGCCGTAAGCGTGAACGTCTTGCAGAGCGACTTGGTAATCAGCATTCCGAAGCTGAAGACTCACGAGAAAGTGGGGATCACCGGGGCCATCAAGGGATGCGTCGGCGCAATAGCGCTGAAGCAAAGCCTGGCGCATCACCGCAAAGGCCCGCCGCAACACGGCGGCGACGAGTTTCCGTCTCCGCGTCCGCTTCACATGCTGCTCAGTTCGATCGCCGATTTCGCCTGGGCACGTCCGCCAAGTGCTTTGACCGCTGCATCGCGAGTGGCCGAGCGGGCACTCAGCGCGGCCATCCGCCGGTGTGGTGGGGTGGTTTTCGGGGCATGGTCGGGAAACGACACCTGTTGGCGGATGGCGGTCGATTGTGCCCGCTGCGTCGCCTACGCCCGTGCCGACGGCTCTCTGGCTGAACTGCCCGTGCGACGCCACATCGTGCTTACCGACGGAATCATCGGCGGTGAGGGTGAAGGGCCGCTGCGCCCGACTCCGGTTCATTGCGGTTGGCTTTTTTTCGCCACCGAGGCGGCCGCTGCCGACTGGATAAACGCTTTGGCGATGGGCTACGATCCTCGTCAACTGCCGATGTTTGCCAATCTCACCCGGGAGCCGCCCCTTCAATTTCCTTTGCTGAGTCCCAACAACGTGTTGGTGTGTTATAATGGTAATCGGTTAACCGCGCTGGAGTTCTTCAAGCGCCAGGGAATGCTTTTCCGGCCGCCTTCGGGTTGGCTATTATTGGGCGGCGGTGCTGCTCTATGACGCTGGCGGGAAAACTGCGCAAATGGATTTTGGCGTCCCAGGTGGCGGAGCGCAGGGATTTCTATGCGCGCCAATGGACGACGACTGAACGCTTGGAATGCCAGCTTCGGATATGGAACCAGCGGTGGCGGGAAATAATCGCCTCTGTGCCGTATTATCAGCGACTGAAAGAGCAGCTCCACCTGCCCGAGCAATTCTCAAGCTGGGAAGAATTCCGTGCCAAGATGCCCATCACCACCCGGCAAACCATACAGAACCATGCTGCGGAAATGTCCAGCACCGTGCGGCGCGCCAATTTTTACCGCCAGACAGGCGGCTCGACGGCCCAACCAATTCAAGTTCCCGCCTGGCGGTCCGAGCTGCGCTATACAACACCCGACATCTGGCTAGGGCGTTCCTGGTATGGCATATCGCCCGATTCCCGACTTTTCCTGCTGTGGGGCCATAGTCACTTGCTGGGCACGGGCTGGCGTGCTCTGTTGCGGCGAACTCAGCGCGAGCTGAAAGATTGGCTGGTGGGCATTTATCGTTTCTCGGCTTACGATCTGCGTCCGTCGGTGTTGCGCTCGGCCATTGGAGCAATGATCCGTTTTCGCCCCGATTTCGTGATGGGCTATTCGGTGGCTTTGGACCTGGTGGCAAGAACCTGCGAACAACTTAAAATCGATCTGCGGCATTTAGAACTGAAGGTGGTACTGGGAGCAGCAGAATGCTTTCCGGCAAGCGATAGCCAGCAGCGACTAAGCAACTTGTTCGGCTGTCCCGTGGCCATGGAATACGGAAGCGTAGAAACGGGTTTGATGGCCCATACGTGGCCCGAAGGTGGTTATCGGGTTTTCTGGAAAACTTATTTTTTGGAAGCCGAGGATTCCGCCACCAGCATTGGCCGTCCGGTGCTGGTGACCAGCCTGTTTCCACGCTGCGTGCCGTTGATTCGCTATCGCATTGGCGACGAGATCGTATTGGACGACAGTAGCGAGCCCAGCTACGGTCTGGCCAGTTTTCAGCGCGTGCTGGGGCGCTGCAACGATTACGTGCTGCTGTCCGACGGCGCCGTGCTGCATTCCGAAGTGTTTACTCATGCTCTCCGCTGGTGCGAAGAGGTGTTAGGCTACCAGGTGGTTCAGAACGGGAAGCAGATCCAGTTGCGAATCATGCCGCGCGGCAAGCTGTCGGTCGAATCCCGCCGTGAAATACAGGCACGCCTGGCAAAGGTCCATCCTGCTTTGGCGGAAGTGCCGTTGGTAGAGGTTGAACGGCTTCAACAGACTATCGCAGGCAAAACTAGCATGGTGGTTCGGATGTAACCCTGTGACCCTTATTAAAGCGGTTGACATCCCCGCCAGGCGCAGTAGACACTTATTGTGAGCAAAACTCAGAGTAGCCAACCGGACGGATATAGCAAGCCGAGGGCGTGCGTGAGAGTAGCGTTAGTCAGTTTAACCAGCGGGGGACTGAGCGGCGGATGCCGTAAGTATCTTCTGCGCATGGTGCCCTTGCTGTTGCAGGACCCGCGAATCTCGCGCTTGCATCTGATCGTTCACGAGAAACAATTGCCTTATATAGAGCAACTGCTCCGGCGTACCGAGCTGGCCGCTTTGACCTTCGGCGGGCTAGGGCATTCCCGCCAAATCAGACGAATCCTCGCTCAATCGCCGGTCGACGTAGTGTTTGTGACGACTCAGCGGTGGTTAAGTACCGGTTTGCCCACCGTTGTAATGACGCGCAACATGGAACCGGTGCTTTATCCGCTGGGAAGCAACCCATGGCGGGAAGCGCTCCGCAACCTCGCGCGTCGGCTGGAAACTTTCATCGCCTGTCGCAAAGCTACCCGAATTATCGCCATTTCCCAGTTCGTCCGCCGTTACATCACCGAGCACTGGCGAATCCCGCACAGCAAAGTGGGGCTAGTTTACCACGGCGTCGATCACGTCGAGCCAGCGGCAGAATGCGAGCTTCCGCCACAGTTGCGCGACTTGCGCGGGACCGACTTTCTGCTTAGCGTGGGCACCATTCGTCCGTACCGAGGATTGACCGACGCAGTGGAAGCAATGGGCTTGCTTGCCACTCAGTTCCCGGGGCTTCGATTGGTCGTGGCCGGTCAGGTCGATCCGCTCATGGACGGTTACCACCGCCGCTTGCAGCGTCTCGCTGAAGGGCTAAAAGTGGCCGACCGACTGGTTTGGCCGGGATTTTTGTCCGAACGCATACTGGCCTGGTGTTACCAGAACTGCCGCGTGTTTGTGATGACCACGCGGGTAGAAGCCTGTCCGAATGCGGCGCTGGAGGCAATGCACAACGGCTGCGTAAGCGTGGTCACCTCTGCCGACCCGATGCCCGAGTTCTTTCAGCAACACGCCCTCTACTATCCGCCCGGAAACAGCCAACTGTTAGCCGACCAACTGCGCAGAGCATTGCTGCTGGATCACAGCGGGCGCACGGCGATGGTCGAAGGCGTTCGTCGCCGGGCAGCCGAGTTCACTTGGCAGCGCACCGCCCAGCAGACTATTGCCGAACTGGAAAAGACGCTGCTGCAAGACAATCGGCCGGCGTAACCGGTTGTGCATTAGCGGATCGGATAACAGCACGGTTACTCGCTTTCCGGTTGGCCTATGTTGGCCGGATGTGTGACGTGTCGAACCTGCTGGGCAAATCAGCGCAGCGCGCCATAATTGCTCTGAGGTGACAAAGTGCCGCAATTCGACGCCGTGTTGATAGCTTCCTTCGGGGGGCCGGAAGGGCCGGAGCAGGTCATGCCCTATTTGCACAACGTGGCCGGCGGCAAGAATCTGCCCGCGTCGGTGATCGATGAGTTGGTCGATCGCTATATGCTGTTTGGCGGCGTCAGTCCTATCAACCAGCAGACCCGTGCACTGATGGTAGCACTGGCCGGCGAATTGGGGGCACACTTGCCTGGGATGGCCATCTATTGGGGAAACCGGTTTTGTCCGCCCACGCTGGACGAGGCCATTGCCCAGATGGCTGAAGACGGCATTCGGGAGGCGCTGGTGTTCGTCACCTCTGCCTTCGGATCGTACCCAAGTTGCCGGGCATACATGGAGGAAATCGAGCGGGCCAGAGCCGCAGTCGGCTCGGCCGCCCCGCCAATGTACAAACTGCGTTTGTATTATAACCATCCCGGGTTCATCGAGCCGATGGCACAGCGCGTTTTAGAGGCTTTCGCCCAGCTTCCTTCCGAGCGTCGCTCGGCCGCCCGGCTGGTCTTTACCGCTCACAGTCTGCCCCTCGCCTTTGCCGAACGTTCCCCTTATTGCCGGCAGTTGCACGAGGCGTGTGCCCTGGTTGCCGAGCGCGCCAGCCGAGCGCAGTGGGACTTGGCTTACCAAAGCCGTAGCCCGCAAACGACCGTGCCGTGGCTGGAGCCTGATGTGGTTCGGCATGTGCGCATCTTGGCCGAACAGGAGAAGCCCAACGACATCGTCGTAGCGCCGATAGGTTTTTTGCAGGAAAACATTGAAGTACTCTACGAGCTGGATGTGCGACTGGCCGAGCTGTGTGGCGAACTGGGCATCAATCTGATTCGCACAGCCCCAATTGGAACTCATCCGCGCTTTGTGCAAATGATCCGCGAGCTTGTGCTCGAGCGGATTGACCCCAACGCCCCGCGGCTGGCCTTGGGCGCATCCGGCCCGTGGCCCGACCGATGTCCTGCCGACTGCTGCTTGTCGCAGAAGTAAAACCATACTCCGGCCCTGGTCAGTGGTCGTTCGCAACTGGTACCGCTAATGCTTCGCTATGGCGGCGTTCTGATGAGCCTTGTGGCGTGTGGCGTCCGACGGGCGATGTCGGCGGTTGACGGCGATTTTTCTCCACCATATAGTTTGTGGCGCTTTTGCCCTTGGCAGTTCTTGCATTAGGGAGGCGAATGATGGGTCTTGCGCGAACCGAGGATTCGACTATGCGCGGTCGCAACTATCCAGCGATCCGGCAGTTTACGGTGTTTTTGGAGAATCGCGTCGGGCAACTGTTAGAGGTGATCCGGCGGTTCGAAGGCAGCCGCGTCAAGATCGTTTCGCTGTCGATAACCATTTCGGCCGAATGCGCTTTCGTTCGCTTCTTGTTGAGCCATCCAGAGCAAGGGCGCGAAATATTGGAGCGCGCCGGGTTGGCCATAATCGAGAGCGATTTGCTCGGGGTCGAAATGCCTGGCGGTTCGCAGGCCCTGCTGGCGATTTGTACCGCCCTGCTCCAGGCTGAGGTCAACATCATCCAGGCATATCCGCTGCTTGTGCGTCCGCACGGCCGTCCAGTCGTGGCCTTGATGGTCGACAACATCGATCTGGCCCAGGAGACGTTGGCGGCACGGGGGTTCACCATGATTACCGAGGCGGACTTGCAGGAGGATTGACGGCCGGTCAGGTTTTGGGGCGTGTGCCGTTTCGCCTCAGCGAATCGGAAAAACCAACAGCCAGACAAGCCAGCGCAGCCGCGATGCGGCTGAGCCGTAGCGCCGGCGGCCGGCGCCAGTCAGAGCGGGGCGTCCGGCAACTTTTCAACCCCGCCGATAACCACCCGCTCCACCGCCTCCCAAGCCAACACGATCAATTTGTATTTGCCGTCTGCTTGTCGGGCCGCAAAAACGGCGAACGGCTGTTGTTTATCCAATGCTACAAGTTCTTCGACCACCAACACTTCCCCGCCGCGGATGTAGAGTTCAGCCGTACCACCGGGCGGCTTGGTAGTCCACAGACGGCCGACAACCTCGGCCAGCGGATGCCGCGGCGCGGCGCACTCGAGCAATGACGACTTGTCCGACCCGCCATCGAGGGTAGCGTCGGGCATTTCCGGTCCGCTGGGGCCTGCGGCGGCTCTGCCGGTACCTGCAACGGCTCTCCCTCTACCCGCAGCGGCTATTCCAGGACCTACGGCAGCATCCCGGGCAGCACCGAGCCCTGCACTTCCGCCCGGCGGCGCCGCTGCGGCAGGGATTTCGCTGGAATCGCGCCGCCGATCGGCCCGACCGACGCTGATCCCTTCCCCCAGCGGCTCGTCCTCGGCCACTGCCTCGTAGCTGGGCACGCGAAAACGGCAGCCGCATTCCGGACACTCCCCCGGTCTTCCCTGCAAGCTGGCCGGCCCGTGTAAACGATGTCCGTTGGGGCAAAGGAACTCGATTATTTGGTCGCCGGAATCTTGCCCACGGCGGACCGGTGCGGGCGGAGGCACGTATACCGGCTTTGGCGGTGGCACTATGCCCGCCGTAACCGAGGCGCCTTCCCCCTCAGCCTGGCCAGGGTCTGGTACCCGGAAGCGCACGCCGCACTGCGGACAACGCGCCGCCCGACCCACTTGGTCTTCCGAACAGCGTATTCGATGCCCGTTCGGACAGAGAAACTCGAACACTTCTTTCCCCTTCACCCGACCGCACCGCCTGAAACAGGCGCTATATCCTGATACTACTTCGCCTGCCACCGCCAAACAACCATTGCTTGACAGGAGTTTACCCAGTGTCGATTCGGCCAGGATTTGTCAGTGGCTTTGGATTTGCGACACTTTACGGTGCGCCGAGCGACTGGTCGAGGTGTTTAAGCTGATAGCCAAAACGCAACGGTGCAATCTACGCTTGCAGTGCCCACCAAAGTACACAGAGTCGAAGCACTTTCAACAGTAACACTTATTCGTGGTAGCGCGACACTGGGTAAACTCCAGTTGCTTGACAGCCGGCGCCAGTATGGGAAATTGTAGATGGCGTGCGAATGTGTGTGACTGGGCAAGTTTCTTGGCGCCGCGCTGTTGCTTATCTGTCGAGAATTCTTTACAGAGTGTTGTATTTGGGAGGTCGCCTTTGCGCGGCCGCTATGGGTTTGGGATTTAGCTGCACCTACCCATCGCCGCCAGGCACGCCTGGTTGCTTCCAGCAGGCGCCGCAGTCGGAGAACAGCCAATGGCCATACTTGTTGTTTGTCCGGGGTGCAAAAAGAGTTTCCGGGTAAGCGACCAGTTCGCCGGAAAAAAAGGCCCCTGTCCGAACTGCAAAACCTTGATCACCGTCCCGGCCAAGTCGGAGGAAGTGAAGGTACACGGGCCGGAGGAGTTCGCCTCCGGCGGACGTACCGTCACTGGCGAACTGGCTACCAAGCCCCTGCCCAAAGTGATGGCCCGCTTCGATCCGCTATGGGCCTCCGTTATCGCCGGATGTTGCGTAGTGGTGCTGGCGCTGGCATGGCTCGGTGGTAATATCGGACTATTCAAAGGGAACTACATCACTTGCGCCCTTGGGTTGGCGGTGGTTACGCCACCGTTGGTGGTGGCAGCTTATAGCTTTCTGCGGAACGACGAGTTGCAGCCATTCCGGGGCATGGCGCTTTATATCCGGGCGGGCGTTTGCTCCCTGTGCTATATGATCCTCTGGGGCGCTTTCGCTTGGATCGCAGGGGCAGGATTGCTGACCTCCGAAATAATAAGTTGGATTGTGGTCGGGCCACCGTTCTTTATTGTGGGGATGCTCGTTGCCCATACCGCTTTAGACCTCGATATGACCAACGGCCTGTTCCACTACACTTTCTATTTGCTGGTGACGATGCTATTGGGGTGGGTGGCAGGCGTGGGGTGGGTGTGGGAGGCTGCTCAAACGATCACTTTGTGAAAACGGCAGTACGCTACGGTTGTGGACAGGGGCAGCTTCGCCACATTCCAAGTTCGCAGTAAACCATTCGGCCGTGGGCAATGCCCTTTCACTCTGCCGCCACACCCCGGCTGCAAGCGCCCTATACTGCCGACTGGCAGGGCACTACCCTCGAATCGCTCACGAGGCCCACATGCACAAGGCGATACTGGATATTCCCGAAGTGGCCGCCTTGGATGCCCGAAGCCATCTGGTTCGCATCCCTCCCCAACTCGACGTGCCCCTGACGGAGCGCGTGCGGCGGCTGATCGACACCGCCGCTTTCCGCCGTTTGGCGCGCATCAGCCAATTAGGATTGGTATCGCTGGTCTATCCGGCGGCCAACCATAGCCGGTTCGAGCACAGCCTGGGAGTGTATCGGCTGGCGTTGCTTTATCTGAAGCGGCTAGCTTACGACGAGCGATTCACGGCGGCCGTCAGTTCGGGCGACGCCCAGGTGTTCATCGCCACGGCGTTGCTGCACGACTTGGGCCATTGGCCATTCTGCCATCCGATCGAGGACATGCACCTGCCCGACGTCCCCCGGCACGAGGCGTTGGCCGAAGGCCTCCTGTGCCAAGAGGAGCTGGCCGGGGTGTTGCGCGAGCACTGGCACATCGAGCCGCGTCAAGTCGTCGAGCTGCTGGGACAGCCTGCACGTACACCCACACAGCGGTTGCTCAAGACCATGCTCTCCGGCCCGATAGACATCGACAAGATGGACTACTTGTTCCGCGACAGTTTGCACGCCGGTGTGCCGTATGGTCGGAACTTCGATCAGCAGCGGCTGCTGGGCAGTTTGTGTCTGAGCGGCGACGGTCAAGGCTTGGCGATTACCGAAAAAGGCAAAACCGCCGCCGAATTGATGGTTTTCGCCCGCTACGTGATGTTCAGCGAAGTGTATTGGCATCATGCTGTTCGGGCGGCGACGGCCATGCTTCAGCGAGCGTTCTACATGTTATATAAGCAGTTGGACCTCTCGTCGTTATTTCGCCTCAACGAGGTGGAGATGATTTCGGCCTTGATGGCCGCTGCCGGCACCGGTCCGGCCGCAGTGTTGCTGGGCGGACTGTTCGGCCCCAAACGGCAACTTTACAAACGCGTCGCCCAGTACAGCCTGTTCGAGAATCGCCCCTTGTATCAGCAACTCGCTCGGCGTCCCTATCACTGGCTGGCGCGGTGTGCCCGATGCTTTTCGGAGTACGTTGGCGCTGCGCTGGGCCGTCCGGTAGCCGAACACGAGGTGCTTTTCGACGCCCCGCCGATGGCCCGCGAAGTGGAATTCAACGTGGAGATCTTTTACAAAAAAGAAAACCGTTACCGACAGTTGGGCGACGTCTCGCCGGTCATCGCCACGTTGGCCCGGGAACAATTCGACGATTACGTGAAGCGCGTGCGAATTTTCGCCCATCCGCGCGTGGCGGCCGACATACGCTGTCTGCCGGAACTAGATCGGCTGGTCGAGCGCGCGGTGGCCTCGGCCGAACACACCTAATCTGCTCGGCCAGCCACAAAGCTGCGGCCCGCCAGCCGGGCGCAACAGCACACAGCGGGTTTCGTCGCCCTACAGAATTTCTCGAGAGTTTCTCGGCCTGAACGTGGCAGTAAAATTTCTCGGCCTGAACGTGGCAGTGAAGTGTGCGTCGCAAACCGCCGCACAGTAGTATGTCAGCGACGTTCGTTTTTTCGCAACACGATTACCAACTGCTGGATTTCGGCCAAGGTCGCCGACTGGAACGTTTCGGCGGATACGTGCTGGAGCGTCCTTGCCCGGCAGTGGCGCATTTGCCACAGCTCCGAGCAGATTATTGGAGCACTCCCCACGCGCGCTTCCATCGTGCTTCCGCCTCCGGTGGAACTTGGGAGCTGTTGGGTCAGATGCCCGATCGCTGGACCGCTAGTTGCGGTCCTTTGCGGTTCGAACTAAAGCGTACCGACTTCGGCCAAGTGGGCCTGTTCCCCGAACAGGCAGTCAACTGGCAGTGGCTTTACGAGCGGCTCAGCGAGAATGTGCGCACGGAACAGCGCCGCCGCCGCGACGCAGCCGGCGGATGCCCACACGACGCAGCAAACCAAAGCGAAACATGGGTTGGCAACCAGACCGTGCGCGTACTGAACTTGTTCGCCTACACCGGCGGCAGCACGCTGGCAGCGGCCGCAGCCGGAGCGGAGGTGGTCCATGTAGACGCGGCCAAAAATGTGGTCGCCTGGGCACGGCGGAATGCGGAGCTTTCGGGCTTGTCCGATAGGTCGATCCACTGGGTGGTGGAAGATGCACTGAAGTTCGTCAAGCGCCAACTTCGACGCGCAAACAGCTACCATGCTGTGATTCTCGATCCGCCCAGTTACGGGCACGGGCGTCGGGGCGAAGTGTGGCGGCTGTCGAAACACTTGCAACGGCTGTTGGATTTATGCGCGGAACTGACAGCCCCTCAGCGGCAGTTCGTGTTACTGACTGCCCACACGCCCGGCTACGGTCCACGCCGGTTAGCCGCCATGCTCGCGCAGGCCTTCGGCGGCCCGCCACAGGCCACCATAATCGGCCAGCGGCTTTGGCTTGCCAGCATCGACGGCCGGCAAATGCCCGCCGGAGTCGTCGCCCTCTGGCTGCCAAACTCCGCCGCTGATACCACAGGCTGATGCCAGGGCCACGGGCGCGTATGGGCCAAGGGCACCTCTGCCGACACCGAGCTGGCGGTTCCCCCGGCACCGGGCTGGCTGCGATGTGCACTGAACCGCATGGCTCCCCTTGTCGAGCATAAACCCCATGAACGGTTCAAGGTTACCGTTGTCGTGCTGCCCCCCGATGTTCTAGGCCCATGCTGAACCCCGTGCAACCGGTCAATGCCTCGCTTGCTTTTTTTCCCTGCGGACCGCGCGGCGCAATGCGGCTTACAACCCAACCAACGGCGCTGGTAGCAGCGGTCAAGCAAGCGGCCCGCCCGGTGCGATGCGGCTTACAACTCGGCGAAGTTTCGCAGCAGATGCAGGCCGGCAGCTTGGCTCTTTTCCGGATGAAACTGGGTAGCGTATATGTTGTCGCGCCAAATCATCGAGCAGAACGGCATGGGATAATCGGTTTCGGTCGCCACCACTTCGGCGTCGCCAGGCACCACGTAGTAGGAATGGACGAAGTACATGTATGTGCCGTCGTTCAGTCCGGTCAAAATCGGGGCTTCTCTTACGATGCGCAGTTGATTCCAGCCCATGTGCGGCACCGAGTAACCCGGCGGGGGATTAAATCGTACTACTTCGCCGCGGAGCACACCGAGGCCCGTATGTCGTCCGTTCTCGTGGCTGACCTCGAATAGCAACTGCAACCCGAGGCAAATGCCCAGCAAAGGCTTGCTTGCACGGATCGCCTCCAGAATCGGCTCCACGAGTCGCCGTCGGTGCAACTCGGCGATAGCGTCCTCGAAAGCGCCGACGCCCGGTAACACCAGCTTGTCAGCGGCACCGATTTGGGCCGGATCGCTGCTGACCACGGCTGGATACCCCACGCGCTCCAGGGCTTTTTGTACGCTGCGTAAATTGCCCATCCCGTAGTCGATAATGCAGATCATGGCAAATTGCCAGCGCTGACCGAGCGAGTCGTTGTGGAAAAATCCGCGGCCGATTCCCCTTTAGAAAATGCGGTAGCTGGTTTTGCGCCGGAAGCCGCGGTTGCTGGCCCACTGGAAACTCCGGCGGCTAGTTTCGGCCGGGGGGTTCCGGCGGCTTGTTACTCGCCTGGAACTTTCGGCGGCTGCGCACAGCCGGGCAGCGTCGGCGGCTGCCTACCACCAAAAAGGTATGATAAGCGATCGAAGGGCGGGCCGAGAAGTCACCGCTGCCGCTTTTCCGGGTAGACCACCAGCTCCACCCGACGGTTGACCTGCTTGCCTTCGGCCGTAGCGTTGGAAACCATGGGATGGTTCGGCCCATGGCCAACGACGAACAATTGGGTGGGCTGCAATTGGGTGCGTGCCACCAGCACTTCGAAGACGGCCATTGCCCGCGCCACCGATAGCTCGTGGTTGTTCCGCCAAGTGCCGCCGGTGGGCGGATCGATGTCGGTGTAACCCTCCACGCCGATGATCTGCTCCGGATAAAGGCGAAACAGTTCGTTGCCGGCAGTAATAATCAGATTCACCCCGGCAGCGCGTAAGCGCGAGCTGTTCGGCTCGAAAAGCTGATCGGCCGGCAAGGCCACGCGGATCACGTCGCCATCGCGCCGCACATGACCCGGCGGAAGGTCCAGCGCAGGCATGTGCTGCAAGAAGCTATTGTTGGGCGTTATCGTCACGCCGGTTTGTCGGCGGAGCGAGGCGCTGAGTGCCTCGACGCGCTTGTCGGCGGTGCCTTTTTCGGCTCTGGCCTGTGCCAACTGGGCAGTTACGCTGCGAAGCTGATCTCGCAGTGCAGCAAGTTGCGCTTCGAGCAACTTGGCCTCCTGCTGCGCTTGAGCCAATTTGGCCACATGGTTCTGATTTTCCCGGTCGAGCGTAGCTGCCCGCTCTTGCAGCAGGCGGTTCTGCTCGGCCAGATTTGCTTGTTGCTGCTGGAGTTTCTCCAGTTGACTCTTGACGATCGGCGGAGCACCTGCACAGCCCGACAACGCCATCAGCAGCGCGCAAATGCCCAGCACCAGCGCGCAGGCGCCGGCGGTCGATTTCCGACGGGGCAATCCGTTGCCTTCCGTGTTACCGAGAAGATTCGGCGTCAAAGATTTCGCCCCAAGCAACAGCGATTTTGTGCCGGATGATAATTGCCGGCAGACAACCTCCAGCCGTCGCCGCGCATCCCTGCCCGCGTGACTGACAAGACCATGCTCGCATGACCGATGAGCGGGCCGCAATAGTAACTGCTGAGCAGCCTTGGGGCAAGTGCATTCTCTGGAAGCTGTGGCCCAGCATCTGGCTCTTATCTTGACTAAGCTGGGCTGATTGCCCACACCCCCCAATCCCTCGGTTCGCAGTATCTTGAAGTCTCTATTGCTTTTCTATTGCGTTGAACCGATTTCTGCGGCCTGCCGCAAACCAAGACCACCCCAACTTGCGGCGATCTAAGCCCCGCTGGCTTGCACCAATCGAAGACCAATCCGGCTTGTATCAATCGAAAGCTGGCAGGCAGTCCGCCTACCCAACTTACAAACCGAGACTGGCCAAAACATTACTATTTTTATGCGTTATGTCGTGCCCGATCCGGCTTGTTTCGCCCTCCGTCATCGCTAACAATGTGTCTAGGGTTTCTGAGCGGACACCTCACCGCGGAGTCAAAGGGCCGTAAATGAGATTCCCATCCGCTTGGCGAATCGTTGTTGCGATGCTGTTCGCTGCGTTGGCCGGTGCCTGCTATCCCTGCACAGCAAACGACGACGGCCTAGACTGGGACAGCTTCGAACGCCTACCGGTTTTTGAACGCGGCCGGATGATGCCGCTGGACACCTTCGCCCGGGCGGTGGTCGAGTCGATCTGCGGTCGCACGCACCCCACGCTTGGTCCGTCTGGCGAGCATTCGGCCCGCTTGTCGACGGTTTCCAGCGAGCTTTTCCCCGCTGGCAAGCCGCGGAAGTTTCGGCCCGCCGAGTTGCTGTTCAGTTGGTTGGTCGAACCAGAAAAGTGGCAGGATGTCCCCTTCTTGCTCGCCCAGCACAAACAGTTGCGCACCGAGGTACTTGACCTGCCGCTGCGCGACTCCCAGGGACGCCGATTGCGCTACATCTCGCCGGCGCAATTCCGCCAAGCCAAGCAGTTGCACCGTCGGATCGACGAACTAGCAACCCGCCAGGAAACACAGGGTAAAGAGTTTCGTCCTGTGGGTGTAGATTTGCGGGTACTGGAGCTGCGTGAAGCTTACTACCGCTTTGTGCTGTTGAGCTTCGAGCCGGCCAAGGCGTCCCGCCCATCGCGGCGGTTCCTCGACCGATTGGATCAAGCCGTCGAAGCGTGGCGGTTGCTGAACAATGAAATTGGGGCAGTCCCAACAGACGACCAGGGCGGGTCTGCCCGAGAACTGCTGCGGCAAGCGGGTCGGACGATCATGGTCATGCGCAGCAGTGCCACGGCGGAGGGATACGACTTCGTCAAGCTGGACGCCACCGCTGCCCAATTGCGGAACGCGTGCGCGAAACTCTGTCAGCACTTTGCCCCTAGTGGCGAGCAGTTGGTCAACTATTTGACCGCCAGACTGACTGCCCAGGCCTACGAATTGCATCTGGCGCTTTACGACGAAGGCGTAACGCCTCGATTGGTTCCGGCGCTCAATCCAGGCGCGCTGGAGGCCGACCGCACCGAAGACGAAGACCACCAGCCGTGGCTAAGCCTTCAGGCGCTGCTTGTCGGCTCGGAAGCCCTGATGGCCGATTACCCGCAGGCAGAGCTTACCGCTGTGCGACAGGCTTTCAGCGAAGTGAAAAGCGCATATCTGGATCGCCGGCAAGCAGACCGGGCAGCGCGGTTCAATCGGGCGATGCGGCAGTTCGTCGACGCGGTACGGGCCTTTGGCGAAGCCGTTTCGCCATTGCGCGAGCGTCTGCCGATTCGCCGCCCGGATGGCGCGCTACTGGCTCGCACGGCATATCCGTCGCCAACTGCCACTGCCGTGGAAATCGCCTACAACCGGCTGGACCCGTTTTTTTGGTCGTGGGTGTTGGCGCTCGGCGCACTTCTGAGCTGCACGTTGTCGTTAGCTGCGCTGCGCAGGACGGCTTTCTGGTTCGCAGTGGGGATGCTGGCCGCAGCACAGGCAGTGTCGTTGGCTGGCTTCGGGTATCGGTTCGCCATTACTCGGCTGCTGCCGCTTACCGGCATGTTCGAAAGCGTGGTGTTCATGGCCCTGTGCGTCGGCGTACTGGGGCTGTGGTTCACGCTGCTGCCGCTGTTGCGCGACGGTTGGCAGATGGCGTGGCGGCTGACGGCAGTACCAGCCGGCTGGGAAGCCATACCGCTAGATGAGCAGCACTTGCAGTGGTGTCCTCGACAGTGCTGGACGGCGCTGAATTGGGGACTGCTGCTGCCCAGAGTTGTGCTGAGCGTGTTGGCTTTCCTGTGGCTGGCACGCACATCGCCCCAAGCACAGCGAGGATACTTCGATCTGGTTCCGCCGCTGGACTCAACCGCTTCGCCCGGCACGATCGTCGCCGGTTGGCTGGTTTGGGCGGTCGGGCTGTGCGTGCTGGGCGTGGCGCTGTACTTCATTCCTCGGGCTGCCACGGCGGCACTACTGTGCTTGGCGACGGTGCCGCGCACGCTTGCACTGCGTGGGCTGTCACAGCCGCTTTCCCAAGTGTACCAGCGGAAGCTGTTTGCGCTGGTCGCGGCAGGGGTGTCGTTCCTGACCGCGCTTATCGGATATTACGCGCCGCCGACGGTCATGCCCCGCGAAATCAGCACTGCCCCGGCTGTGCTGCGCGACAACTTCTGGCTGTTCGTACACGTCTTCACCATCATGGCCAGTTACGGCGCCGGTGCCTTGGCCTGGGGGTTGAGCAATATCTCGTTGGGTTACTACTTGTTCGGACGCTACCAGTCGCCAGACGGCCCCCTGCAATCGCCCTCAGAACAATCTGAGCAAAGCCAGCTTCATCCTGACGCACAAAGCGAGCTGCATCGCGACGCACCAGCAGAAGCCACCCGGCGCCACAGCGCTGCCGGTCCCCAGCCGCCGCAGATCTGCGCCACCCTGGCCCAATACAGTTATGCTTCGATGAAAGTGGCCGTGCTGTTGTTGGCCGCTGGGATCATCCTGGGGGCATTGTGGGCCGACAAGGCTTGGGGCCGCTTCTGGGGTTGGGACGCCAAGGAAGTCTGGTCGCTGATCACCCTGCTTGCTTATTTGGCGATCCTGCACGCCCGGTACATCGGCTGGTGCGGCAACTTCGGCATGGCCGTCACCGCGGTGCTGGGCTTCACGTCGATCATCATGGCTTGGTATGGCGTAAACCATGTGCTGGGCAGCGGGCTGCACTCTTACGGCGAAGGCGCTGGAGGACAATGGGAAGTAACCATCGCTGTGGCTGCCAATTGGGTGTTCGTCGGTCTGGCCGCGCTGCGGTACCGGTTGCAAATGTCATCTCCGCCGCTCAAGCCAGCAATCACATAGGCCTTCGTGGCGCTACCCGGGTCCGGGCACACTGGTTGCACCACAGCATGGCGTAGTCGATGCGGCCGGGAATCGCCGTCGACAGCGAACACCCAATGGCGGAATCAATTGTGCGGCTGCCCTCAGCCCGCCTTGCTCTCGTGCAATTGCAAGCCTGCAATGACTACTTCGAGGAACTCCCGCGCCCGCCGGGCTAGCCAATCGACTCGCTCGGCGTCGCGCGGCGGCGGCAGCAAGGGGGCCGAGATGTTCTCGCAGCACAGGGGCATCTTCAGACCGGTAAAGGCTACCAAGTCCAGCAGCCGGTAGTGGTCGATCTCGCCGAACCCCGGACCGCAATCCTCGTCCCGCGGCCAATTCCGATGATCCTTGATGCAGAAACTGCGTACTTCGGCAACACACTTGCGCAGGTCGGGTATGGGATCGATGTCCAGATAGTCCATCACGTTGCCGGCGTCGTAGTTGACCATGATATTCGGATGGCCAACCTCGCGGATAATCGCGGCGCAGGCTTCGCCGGTGCCTGTGGTACCGCCGTGTTGCTTGACGACGATCATCACCCCGTGGTCCGCCGCAATCGGCCCCAGCTTCTTGAACCGCTCGATCCACAGGGCGCGGTTGCCGCCTCGGGTGTGCCCGAACGTCAGAACTTGCGGGATGCCGGCCGCGGAGGCCTGCCGAATTCGATGGGTCAGGACGGCCAATCCGTTTTCGGCCTCCGGATAGATGGTGGAGAACATCATCAGCGGCTCCAGCCCCAGATCGCGACATCGCTGTCCCAGCTGACGCGCCAAAC
>CALLPE010000060.1 GCA_938015445.1 uncultured Pirellulales bacterium | reverse complement strand
GGCCTTGGGCCGCGTCGGCATACCGCCACCGAGCGTGGCTGTCATGTGGCAGCCGATGTCGGCTCAGTGCACCGGCGGCCCGCCCTCGTAGGAGCTGAACTCGGCCCACACCGGCAGGTGCTCGGAGATGCTCTGTGCGGTGGCCAGCGTGAGATCGAACTGGCGCATTAGGTCCACTACGCCGGAGCGGGTGGTATATTCTACAGTGGCCAGGCGATCCAGGAGGAGATTGTCCACCCGGGCTACACCCCGAACCGTCGTAGGAAGCGTGGTGATGGCGGCCATCAGATTGGGCACTTGCCCCAAGCGGCCCAGATTGCTCTGATCGGCGGCGAAATGGCCCAGCATGATTACGTCGTCTTCGTTGCGCCCATCGTCGCGTACTGCGCGAAACACTTCCGCCAGTGCGTCCAATTCGCCTGACGCCCGCTGCGGATCTACGTCCACATTTACCAATGTGAAGGTAAACGCCTGCTCGGGCGGCAAGCCACGTACCCGGAATGCAGCCACTAGCGGACGGCGTCGCAGGCGCTTTGCCGGGTCGCCCACCAAATGAACCGTAAACTGGTCGACTTCCACGGCGGTCTGGTCGTACACCATGGCCAAGTAAGTTTCGTGCGGCTGTCGGTCGGGCGTAACGCAGACGGCCACGGCGTAATGACGTCCTGTGCTATTGACCTGCTGGATCAGCCGCAGCAATACCGACTGGTTCGGCCCGGACAACCCCTGAAGGGCGACCACCTCGAATTGCCCGATCACTCCGGCCAGTATGTTCACCGTGCTTTGGTGGGCCAGTTTGTGCTCATCGAAGCGGTCAAGTTTGAAGGTGGCAATGCGTATGGTGGGCCGAGGCGTTCGCGCTGGCGGGCGCTGGTCGTCCGAGGCAGACGCCTGCATCGAGCGGCCCCAACGCGGTGTAAGCTTGATGTACACCAAAGTGCCGTCTTGGTAATGCCGCTCGATGTCGAACAGCCAGAACAACGCCGCGCCGGCGCACGCCAAGCCGATCAGCAGAATTGCCAACACCGCTCTGGCCATTGTGGATGGAGCCTTCAACCGTGCTGCTGCGCGGGCAGCGCGACCGTCGTCGACCGTGTGGGCAGCCAAGCTTTGGCGGCCGTAAAGGGATTTTCGGCACGGTGGCGCAGCGACCAGCGTCGGTACCGGTGCCGCGTACACAATCCCGGTGACAATCCCTTTTGCCCATAATCGGCAAAACCTTAGGGCACAGCCCAGCAAAACGGTGGGGGTTTTGTTAGGGGCGATTGAGCTAACCGCAAGGCGCCCAATGTGTTGCGCTTGTGCGCCCAGCGGCTCTACACGTAGGACAAGGCCGCGGGCTGAAGCTGCCACCTGCGCGGCTACGGCTGGACGTCGCTGGCGGGTTGTTTGACCAGCCGTTCCAACGTGCCGCAAAGTTGCTTCATGGTCACAGGCATGGTCAGTACTACCCGGTGGGCGCCAATCTTTGCCCGTTGCATCCAGGGGCGCTGATTTCCGTCCAGCAACAGCACCACGGGCAAATTGCTGGTCAGTTTGTCGTCTCCTATTTCGTTGAAGACTTCGACGGCCTGCTGGCCGATGCCCCGGGCGTCGATCAGCATGCAATCGGCTATGGTGATGTCTTGTCGGAAGCGTTGCAGCGCTCGCATCGGATCGACGGTCATCAGCACCCGAAAACCCGCCTTGCGCAGGCCGGTGCGCAACAGCTCCTGCAACCGGGTGTTGGCCTCTACCACCATTACCGAGTGCATCGGTTCGGCCGGTGGGACGTCTGTCTGGCCTGTGGTTTCATCGCCCGGACGACCGCTTTGGAGCCGCTGCATGGCCACTTGAAGGTCGGCCAACATTGCGCCGGGTGTTTGGTATCGGGCGTTGGGGTCCAGCGACATGGACTTGTTGACCACCAAGGCGACCATGTCGGGCACAGTCGGATCGAGCTTGCGGATGGGTATCACCTCTTGGAACCGGTTGCGGCTGAGCCGGGCCAGCCGATCGGTGGTCTCTGGCAACGGGGCGACCCCGGTCAGCAAATGGTAGTAGATGCAACCCAGGAAATAGATGTCGCTGCGCGTGTCGTCTTTGCGCACTCCGGTGGCCCGTTCCAGGGCGGCGTAGTCGATGGTACGGGTATTGGGCAGCTCGTCGGGCAGGTCGTCGGCCACGGCGTCGTCCAACGCGGCCAATCCAAAATCCACGAGTTTCGCTTGGCCGTTGCTGGATACCAGCACGTTGCTGAGCTTCAAGTCGCGGTGCGTCACCCCATGTTGAAAGGCGTAGTGCAGGCCGCGGGCGATGTCCATCGTCAGCCGGGTGGCCTCCTGCGGCGTCAGCTTCTTGCGCACCTTCACGTGCTCGCGCAGATTGCGCCCTTCGACAAACTCCATCACCAGGAAGTGTTGCCGACCGTCGGAGACCACTTCGTCGATGCGCACGATGTTCGGGTGCCGCAGGGTGCAGCCGACGTGCCCTTCGCGCAAGAATAGGTTGTAATGGGCTGGGTTCTCGCTGAACCGGCTGCGCAGGGCCTTTATGGCCACTACCCGACCGGTAGGCTGGTGAATCGCCCGATACACCCGGGCAAATGTTCCCGCCCCGATCAAATATTGAATCTTGTATTCTTTATTCTTGCCGAAGAAGAAGCCGTGCCGCTCGCCCCGGCGGAGCCGGTCGATCTGATAGTTGGTCATCAGACCGTGGCGCAGCAGCATTTGGAAGAAGTCTTCGGGCGAGACGTTGTGCGTGCCCAGCGCAGCCCAGACCTCCCGCAGTTGCTTCTCGTCGAGCAACCCCAGGTCCAAAGCGCGCTGAGCGATTTGTTCGGCCGTAGATTGAACCATCAGATGCTAAAACGCCGCAGCTCGTCGGCGTCAGCAATTGTTTCACATCGGCTTGATAGATGCTGCCAGCTCGTAGCGCTGCGCAGGGGATACCGTCGAACAGCACCTCCACTACTTATCCTAGTGCCCACAGGGTGCAACTTCAATTGGCAGGGGTGCGATTAGTGCTGGCATGGCTTGCCGGTCGGGTTTGCGGGTTGGGCTTCTTGCCGCGACCGACGGCTTGCCTGTCCAGTGGGCACTGGTTCGCAGCCGGCTACAGATTTCCTTCGGCGGCTTCGAGGCGGCGGCGATACTGGTCGCGTTCGCGGCGGGTGGCCTCCAGATCGAACGCCAAATATTTCATATCCAGTCGCAACTGCGACAACGCCTCCTGCACCAGCGAGAGTATCCGCCGCCGGCGGCGCGTGCTTTCGATCACCTTGGCCAGCGGCGGCTCGAGCTTTCCCCGGTGCTCCTCCGGTAGTTGCATTACGGCCGCCATCAGTTCGGCCAATTCTGGGGGGATTTCATCGGTTGCGGGTTTGATAATACGGGCTGGATTGCTCATGGTTGCCTCCATCGACGTTGCGATGCTTACACCAGTGAGCATCGCCCGTGCCATACAAAAACCAACCTTTGCCACGTGGCCGCAACAGGCCACTGCCTAAAGAGTTACGTTATTGGACCGTTTCTTGCCCAAGTTCCCCAAATTAACCCAATGTGCACAAAAAGCCACAGTTGGTCTGGATGATTATCACAAATCCTGTTACAAGATGCCAACCGCGGCCCGGGCTGCGCGCCGTAGGCATTTCTCCGCACTGCCCGAGCGACCGCATGGCTAACAGCCTCGACACGCTACGCACAGCCCATACTCGCTCGATGTGTCCCAGATTGTCCATCTTCGCCCTGGTCATCTTCGCCGTCGTGCTGGCAGATTGCTTCGACTCGAACACCGCGCCGGCGCAAGAGCTGTGGCGGGAACAGTTCGAGGGACCAACGACCAGTTGGCACCCAGCCGGCGGCGATGCACGCTATCGGCTGCTGGAACACCGCCGCGTGCAAGACGTGGCCAAAACCGGTAACAGCAGCGAATGGATCCGGCTGGTGGGCGAAGGGGGGACTACGGCCTACTTCGCCCATCCGGTCGGCAAGCCGCGCGTAATCCCCGATCTGGCGCCGAGTTTGTGGGTCCGTTCGGACCGTCCCGGACTGCAATTGGCCGCGCGCATCGTTTTACCCCGCACGACTGACCCTCGCACCGGGCAGCCCATGAGCATCTTACTGACCGGCCCAGGATACGCCGAAGTAGGCCGCTGGCAACAGTTGCGTCTGGACGATCTGTGGCTTGCGCTGAACCGCCACATTCGGGTGTTGCGGACGCAACTCGGCCCGCAAGTCGATGGACGCGAGGCATACTTGGCCGAACTGCTGCTTAACGTTTACGGAGGGCCCGGCGAAACCAACGTGTGGATCGACGACTTGGAAATCGCCGGGTACGCGGTGGTAAGCGTCGCCGGCCAGCAAGATTCTGCGGCTGCCGTGCCCGCACACACCCTGCCCACCGACACAGGCGTTCCGCCGGCCGCCGCGGCGCCGCATCGGCAAAGCCAGCAGCAGGCTCAGCCGCACCAGCGGGCCGCGGTGTTTGATGGTTCGATATTGCTCATCCAAGGCAAGCCGGTGTTTCCGCGGCTGATCCAATACCGCGGCGAACCGCTGCCGCTGATAAAACAGCTTGGCTTCACCGGAGTGTGGCTAGACGGCCCGCCTACCAGCGAACTGCTGGCCGAGGCCAAGCAATTGGGACTGTGGGTGATCTGTCCGCCGCCGCGTCCCCCAGCGTTCGATCTGCCCGACGAGCACCTGGCCGCTCTGACCGAAATCGGCTCCCAATACGACGCCGTGTTGGCTTGGGACCTGGGCCGCAGGCTCAACCACCAGCATACCGATGCCACCCGCAGATGGGCGCAGCATATTCGACTTGCCGACCGACAGGGCCGTCGGCCGACAATCTGCCAGCCGCTGGCCGATCTGCAAGCGTACAGCCGCACCTGCGATTTGGTGCTGATGGATCGGCGGCCGTTGGGGACAAGCATGCCGCTGGCCGAGTATCCACGTTGGCTCCGCGACCAGTTGCGCTTGGCACGTCCGGGCACAACGTTTTGGACCACGCTGCAAAGCCAGCCTTCGCCCGCGCTGCGCGCACAACTGGCGGCCATTGATGCCACTGTGCCGTTGCCCGCCACCGTGCCCGAAGAGCAAATCCGCTTGCAAGCCCTGACGGCTATCGCCGCCGGCAGCCGGGGCTTGCTGGTTCTTTCCGAAACGCCTCTGTCGGCGGACGATCCCCAAACCCGCCGCCGCGCGATGGCCCTGGAGCTGCTGAATCTGGAGCTATCTTTGATCGAGCCGTGGGCGGCAGCCGGCAGCTATCTGAGCGAAGCCGAGTCGAGCATTCCGGAAGTTTCCGTTTCGGTGCTGCGGGTGGACCGCGCCAGGTTGGCGATACCCGCCTGGTTGGCCCCAGAGGGTCAGTATGCCACCCCACAAGCCGCGGCCACCAGTTTGTCGTTGGTTGTGCCCGGCGCGCCGGAATCGAGCAGCGCTTATTGGCTTTCGCCCGGCGGCGTACAACCATTGCGTCACAAGCGGGCGACCGGCGGCATTCGCGTGACGATCGAGCCTTTCACGTTGGGTGGCTTTGTGGTGTTGGGGCACGATCCGCTGGTGATCGACTCGGTCAGCCGCCGAGCGGTTGCCATCGGCCCACGCGCTGCACAGTTGCATCGCGCGCTGGTAGTGGCCCGCTACAACGCAGTTCTCGCAGCCAGCGAGCAGTGGCACCGCTACGCCGATGTGCGGCAGAAGTCCATCGAAGCATTGCAAGCAGCGCGTGACAGCCTGCGGGAGTGCGACGCCCGACTAGCCGCCAACGACTATACCACCGCTTGTCGTTATGCCGAGCAAGCGGCAGCATACTTGCGGGCCGTGGAGCGTTGGTGTTGGGAGAAAACTGCCTCGGGGCTGCCCTGGCCCGTAAGCAGCCCCGCCACCACCGGTTTCGCTGCGCTGACATGGCACGGGCGATTGGCCCAACAATTGACGGGCATGCGTCTCGGGCAGAATCTGCTGCCCGGCGGCGATTTCGAGGACTTTCATCTGCTGACCGCCAGTGGCTGGCAGCATTTCCAGTTCACCATAGCAGGGGTGAAGTCCGATGCCCAACTGACACCCGACGCCGCGCACAGCGGGCGTCAGGGGTTACGGCTGTGGGCTTGGTCGGATCAGCCCCCCGGACAGCCTTTGGCCACCGCAAAGCCGCAGACGCCCGCGCCGCCGGCTGCGCTGGACAGCCCGCCGCTTTGGGTCGCCACCCCACCGATACCCATCCAAGCAGGCCAAGTGGTTCGCATCCACGGGTGGGTGAATATCCCCCAGCCGATCGCAGCCAGCGTAGATGGGTTGATGATTGTTGACAGCTTGGCAGGCGACGACTTGGCGCTGCGGGTCAACAAGACCGCCGGCTGGCAGCAATTCACCATATATCGGGTCGCCCCGCAGTCGGGCACGGTAAACGTCAGTTTCGTGCTGACCGGACTCGGCGCAGCCTATATCGACAACGTTACCATTGCTTTGTTCGAGCCTGCTGGCCGATAATCATTATTGGGGGCTGCGGCCGCGAATGTCGGGTACGATGCCGCTGGGGGACAGGCCCACAACCACCGCGACTGGCCACATGGGTTGCGATCCTCCAGGTGGGATGCCCTTGAGGGGCAGGCCCACAAGTTTCGTGGCGTCACTTGCCCTGGCCGATTCTTGCATCGACCGCGCGACAACGGCTTGTAGCAAGCCCATAAAGTTGGTCGTAGCCGTGCGCCTTGCAACGGCTTGCATCAACCCCGATGCAACGGCTTGTAGCAACCCCGATGCAACAACTTGCATCAGACCCAAAAAACGGCAATCTTGCGTGGTTGGATGGTAAGGGCGCTGGTACCGCCGCCTTGGCGCGTTGTCCGATTCACCCTCAGGAATGTTTCAGAGCGTGAAAAAGTGACCCTGGATGTAGGCCAGATCCTCCGGCAGACGTTCGTCGCCACCGTGGAGCTGCACCGCACGATCGGCTCCACCAACGATCGCGCCAAGCAGTGCGCCGCCGAGCGGGGCCTGGAACTGCCTTTACTGATCGTGGCCGGACGCCAGACGGCCGGGCGGGGCCGGGGCACCAACCGCTGGTGGACCGGAGAAGCAGCGCTGGCTTGCAGCCTGCTGCTCAGTTTGAAGCATTCGGCGGGCGTGTCTTCTGCCTGTTCCGACGCCCGGCAGTCACCGCCGGCGCTTGTTCCGCCGCTGGTTTCGCTGGCCGCCGCGCTGGCAGTAGTGGAAACGGTGCGGCCGCTGCTTCCCGGCCGCGTCGTGGGTATCCACTGGCCCAACGATGTGATGGTCGATCGCGCCAAATTGGCCGGAATACTGGTCGAAGCACTGGGCGGCAAGCTAGTCGTGGGAATCGGAGTGAACACCAACAATCGCCTGGCCGATGCGCCGCCGGAGCTGCACGGCGCGGCCACTACCATCTTCGAGCTTACGGGCCGCAGGCACGAGCACACCGCGCTGCTGATCGCTTTGCTGAACCATCTGCATTGCTTGTTGCACGATTTGTCCCAACAACCGACGCACGTTGCCGCTCTGGCAGATCAGGCCTGCCTTCAGCATGGCCAGACGCTCCGCGTGCAACAGGGCGACAAGGTCATCGTGGGCCGCTGCGTGGGCATCGCCTCCGACGGCGCGCTATTGCTGGAATCCCCCCGAGGCCCTCAGCGGGTCTATTCCGGCGTGCTGGTCAAGAAATAGCGCGCCACGAAATAGCGGCCATGATCGCGGCGCCCCCCACCGCTGTCCGCAAACAAAGCAAGCCGGGTGTGAACCGAAGCGTCATTACTAAAGCAAGCCGGGTGTGAACCGAAGCGTCATTACTGATGTTTGCCCGGTGGCCCTTTCAGGCCTGTGGCGGTGCGCGCCGGTTGTTCAACGCTGCGATGCGTTTGCTCGGGGGTGCGATGCAGTTGTTCGGCGGTGCGCTGGGGCTGTCGAGTCTGCGGAACGGCGCCGGCGTTGGTCGTTTGGGGCATGCGGGGCGACGGGCCCAGTTCGGCGACCTCGGCAGGTTTGAAAAATCGCTCGTCGTAGGCCGACAGTGCGTCCAGCGCGTGCATCACCGCCGCGAAATCTCGCGTGCTCAGCCCGCGCAGGTTCCAAGCCTGCCCGTGTCCGCCGAGCAGCTCCAGCAGGTACTGCACGCTGCGGACCAGGCGGGGGTCGTCGAGCTGCTCCGCTGGCGCCCAGCGGACCAGCCATCCTAACATTTGAGCGGTGCAGCGCAACTGCACGGCCGGTTCCCGGCTGGTCGAACGCCCAGCGAAGTACGCCGGCCCCCAACTGCCGTCGGCATTTTGCACGTCCAGCGCAATTGCTCGGAAACGTTCGACAAGCTGTTGCGCGGCTGCGAACTGCCCGTCGATAGGCTGATTGCGGCGCCGCCGTTCGCCAAGCGCGCAGGCCAGGGCCAGCAGGCGTGTGGTTCCGCCTTCGGGCAGGGCGGCAGTCGGCTGCACCAACAGTTCGCCTACCATCCGTTCCAGCGACCAATTTTGGCCCAACTCGTTTTGCCAGTCCGGCTCATCGACGTAGTACGATAGGCCGATCAGCTTCAGCGATAGCTCGCTGCCGGCCCGACACGAAAGTTTTTCGTACTCCACCAGATCGGCCACGGTGCCCACCACGCCGCCGGCGCGCATGGGATAGTTCCGCGGCACACGCGCCAGGGCCAACACGGCTAGCATCTGGCCGTCCTGGCGTTGGAACATGTACCCTACCCGTGCAGCGATCCGGCCATCGACGACCGTTAGCAACTCGCCCCCAGCACAGGGCAGATTCCAGCAAAGGTAGGTGATACCGTTGAGTTTCTTCGAGCCGGGCGGATGAACTTCGGTGTTGACGCCGAAGGCCATTGCTGCGTAAAGCAGTTCGGTGGCCGTGTGCTGCTGCGGATTGAGCGGTTGCGCCTGATAGTAGCCCACCACGCGCCGCAGCCGGTCGCGCAAAGCCGCCTGCGCTGGGGTAAGCGGACGTCGTATTGGTGCAGGCACCATTGGCGGCGTAAGATCGGCCGATGGCGACGGCCCAGCTTGGTTGGGAACAGGCTTGGACAGGCCCGAAGGCCGGTCGGTTCCATCGCTGGGCGATGGTTCGAGCGGTGGCAGCGGAGAATTGATGCCGCTGGGAACACGAGTAGCGTCGGCCTTACCGCCCGGCGCAGGCACGACAGAGGGTTTGCTCTCCGGCGGCTGTAGCCCCGGCAACACCGGGCCGTCCACAGGCGGCGGCGGCTGCAAATGCGGCTTTTGCGAATTCGGTTCTGCCGGTTCTATCGGTTCTATCGGTTCGGATCGGGCGTCGCCGGGCATTGACTGCGGCTCCGCAGCCGGGTCTTCCGGAGAGGACTCGTCATCTGACAAGTCCTCCCCTGAAGGCTCGCCCTTCGGAGGTCCATCCGCTGAAGACTCATTCTCGGAAGAACGCCCCGCGGAGTAGTCATCCCTTGAAGATTCATCCGCCGGAAGAACATGCGCCGAGCCACTGCCGCCGGGCTTGAGCGGTCGGGCCTGGTGGGGAACATCAGGCAACAGCGCCGGGCCTGCTGCCGCAGAAGGCGCCATCTCGGCCTCCGCCCGATGTTGCCTATGATCATCGCCAGAGCGTCCCGACTGCTGGCCGCTTGTTTCCGGCTGATGATATTCCGCCGCACGTACCGGGCCTTCTACATCGGGCATATCGTCGCGGCCGGGAGAACAGTCGGCCAACACCAGCCATGCGCCCAGGCACACCCAAACGGCGGCCACCGCCAAAACCAGTAATCGCCACATCGTCGGCACTCCTTTGCCAAGACCGCTCGACCGCTTCCGCTGCCATGGCGGGTCGATTGCTTCCGACGCGCCGCTTCGACTCCGCCGGTCAATGGCCCTTGCCGGTAGCCGACGCGGCTAGCCGGTGCCGTTTATCGCTGCCGTTTTGTCAACAGCCCTTTATCGCTGCCGTTTTGTCGGCAGCGCTTGGCGTCGCCTTCGTCCGGCCAGCGGCGCGCCTGGTACGCGGCTGGTCATTGTTTGGCGCGTGCGGGCGAGGGGATTTTCGTAACTGTGTGCTCTATTTCATCGCGGCGCGGCCGGTCGATCAGGAATCCGCCTTCGCTGCCGCGCATCATGTAAGTGTTATTCTTTGCACCGCTGCCGTAACGGTCGCTGCCGCCGTAATCGACCAGAAAGCTGAAGTTGCCGCCGCAAGTGGGCATGGGATGGTAAGTTACGCTGGGTGAGGCGTAGCCTTGACTGGTGCCCAGGTAAACGTCGTCGCCGTTGTAGTCGAACAGGATGCCCAGGCCCATCTGCGCGCCGACGCCTTGCGTCAGACTACCGGTAGACTCGTAGCGGTCGTTGCCGCCGAAGTCGCACAGCACGCCCACCGAGCAATCCCACGCCATGCCTAGGCCCATGATCGTGCCTTCGTAAACGTCGTCGCCGGCGTCGTCGAACAAAAAGCCCAGCGCGTAATGGCATCCCCAACCGCAATTGAACCGGCCGAACTTCGGCTCGGTGCGCTGGGAGCCGTCGAAGGCTGTTCGGGTAATCAGGCGGCGGTCGTGGCCACCGAAGTCGCGGGCCATGCCCACCCCGCACCAGTAGCCGCCGCCGTGGGCCAGATAGTCGAACTCGTAAACGTCGTCGCCGCCGCCGTCGAGTATCACGCCGATACCGCCGTTGGCCACCTGCCGCAGTCCCGAGCCGACGCCTTGTCCCCAGCCTTCCATCCCGGGCGTTTCCGGATAAGAATCGCGCCATCGGCCGCCGCAAAAGTAATGGTCTGAGCCTTCGCAGTCATCTAGCAGGCCGAAGCCCCGCGGGCCGCCGAATCCTTGCGCCCACATGGCCGCTTTGTAGGCATCGTTACCGGCGCGGTCGATCAGCACGCCCACTCCGCCCAGGGCCTGACCTTGCACGCGGCGGATACCGGCGTAACGGTCGCTGCCGGCATAGTCCACTAGGATGCCCACCCCGGCCAAAGCCGAGCCTTGCGCGCAATCGGCGGCTTGATACAGGTCGTCGCCGGCCAAATCGAGCAGCATCGAAACGCCCAGTATGGCGCCGCCTTGAATCCCCGGCACAGAACCCCGATAGTGATCGTCCCCGCCCAGGTCGATGATCACCATCACTGGCCGCGACAGGGAAACGCTACCGTCGTGATAAACGTCGTTACCGCCCAGGTCTATCACGCAGGCGACGTCAGCCAGTTTGTCGAGCTGATAAGTGTTTGGGCCGCGGCCCCCGATGATGACCGCTCCGGCGGGCGTATCGTATCGCGCCACCACTGTGCCGGTAACGCCGTCGAGCTTCACATTGCCGTCGGCCGGCAGTTCGGAGAGTTTGTGGAGCAAATCCGGCGAGGCCAACCGGGCGAGGCTGTCACCCGCCTGAACCATCGCGCCCAGGTCGATCTTCTCGATCAGATCGCATAATCGCCGGCCGGTACCGCGATTGGCCAGCGTATGACCTACGTTGTTCTGACTGACAAGAACCGGATAAGCATTGGTGGCCAGCTCGCGCAACTCGCTTTTGGTAAGCGGGGCCAGCGCCGCCGCGTGAGCAGCCCGAGCGGCAATCAACGCCTCCTTCACCCGGTCCAACGCCTCCTGGGGCGACTGTGGCGCCGAAGTGTCTCGCACGGCAGAGGCGGGCAAATCCAGCTTCTCGCGGGCCATGGCAAGCACTTTTTGCAGCCCCCGATGCTCGTCGAGCACGGCCAGATGCAGTTTACGGGTGAACTGTTCGGCTTCGGCGGTGGCTTTCAGCGGATTGCGCAAAAGATGGTCGTACCAGCGCAGACGACAATTGCCGGCCAGTTCCGAGCCGGTATACGGTGCGGCAGAAACATCCAAGCGATTGCCGGCATACGCCACGAATCGCCGAAACCGATCGGTGATGTTCCGCTTTTGCAGCCCGGCAACGATCTCATCGTCCAATAACGCCACGATGCCAGAGGCCAACGGCTCGCCCACCTGTGGCGGCATGGGCTTGGGCGGCGCCTTCGAGCCTGGCAAGCGATCCGGCGCAGGCTGTGACTGAGGTTGTTGTTCGGAGGCTGGGGGTTCGTCGTCGCTTTTGGCAGCGGGGGATTGCGGGCTGGAAGGCTGTGATTGGGATGCATCGAGCGGTTGAGCGCCGGGCTGCTGGGCGGAAGGCTCTTTTTTCTGTGCCGGGGACTGCTCATCGGCATCGGGCTGTTGAGCCTTGGAATCAGCAGCAGGATGTTTGGCCTTGGAATTGTCCTGGGCGGCCGGCGGGGCTTCTAGCGACGGGCCGATGAGCTTTGGCCCGTCACTGGCCGCAGCCGGAAGAAGGCCGAGACGGGCAGTTGCCGCTCCGGAAGCCAACACCGCAGCCAGTACCAACCAACGCCTCCACCCCGATAGCCAGCCCATGACGATTTTCCCAATATATCATCCGTGCGTAAAGTGTTGGCCCCTATTAGCTTGCAGCGAAGGCAGCGGCATTCGCCGATTAAAAGGTCGATATTATAAGACTACTCGGCCATGGCGTCAACCGCAGCAAAACCTATCCGACATGCCACATACGATGGGGACATTATGGCCACCACACCCCAGGGTCAGCCCGCTCATCGGCGCGGATAATGCACGAGCATAATTCGTGAATTCAGTCGCGTCATTGCCGCGATCGGGGCACATCATCTTTTCGCCGCAGAGTACCGACATCAGCTCCAGCAGACAGCCAATTTCATGCATCCACTGGCAGGATAGAAGTGCGTGACGTGGGGGGCGGTCGACAAGCGCGCCGCTCCGATTGTCGCCGCTGGGCGGAAGCAGGTAAAATGACAGTATGAATCAGAGTTGGCAGCAGTTTCTTCAGGTGCGGCGTAGGCCGGTGCTCCACCAGGCCACCATGGTGTTGGCTTTTTCCGGCTGGATGGACGGTGGCGATGTCTCGACCGGCACTGTCCGGCGGCTGGTGGACCTTTTAGAGGCGGAACTATTCGCCGAGATCGATCCCGAGCCGTTCTACATCTTCAACTTTCCCGGCACGATGGAGATCGCCGCCCTGTTCCGGCCGCACATCGAGATTCGCGACGGGCTGATCAAGACCATTGAAATGCCCAGCAACCAGTTCTTCTGTCACGAGCCGGCGAACCTGATATTGTTCATCGGTAAAGAGCCGAACCTGCTATGGCGCACCTTTGGTGATTGTTTGTTCCAATTGGCCAAACTGACAGATGTGGCCAGGATAATCTTCGTCGGCTCGTTTGGCGGGGCGGTGCCGCACACCAGACAGCCCAAACTGTACGTAACCTGTTCGGACGAAAAACTGCTGGCCGAGATGGAGCAATACGCTGTCCGCCGCAGCGGCTACGAAGGCCCCGGCTCGTTCACTAGTTATCTGATGACCCGCGCGCCGGCCGAAGGGCTGGAAATGGCCTCCCTGGCCGCCGAAATCCCCGGCTACCTGCAAGGCACTAATCCGGTGAGCATCGAGGCCGTCACCCGCCGATTAGCCAAACTACTCAAACTCTCGCTCGATCTGGATTCGCTCCGCGTGGCCAGCACAAGCTGGGAACTACAGGTCAGCGAAGTGATCGAGAAGAACCGCGAGTTGGCCAAGACCGTCCGCGAATTGGAGGAGGCCTACGACAACGAATTGTTGGAAGGCCAAACCGAACCGTAACACGTCTGCGCGAGCCGGTGGGATTCGGGACTCCGGCTGCGGGCATTTGGGCATTGATAGCCTACATGTCTTGACAAGCGCAACGTTCGGACGTGTGCTATTTGTTTGATAGCATGGTTCTTCTTCGCCAGTAGGGTTCCTGCCGTTCTGGCGACGGCCCGAACAGCGCTTTGCCTGCTCGTGTCGGCACTTCGGTTGCTCGTGCCGGCGCGGCTCGGCTTGCTTGGAGAAGTTGGAAAAGAGCGTAAAGCGAGCGAGTTTCGCCTAGCGGCCAGCGTATGGTAAGCTTGGCAAGCGGGTCTGTGTGGAGTATCGACGATGCCCATCTACGAGTTCTACTGCGCCGATTGTCATAGAATCTACAACTTCCTTTCGCGAACCATAAACACCACCAAACGGCCGGCCTGTCCACGTTGCGGTCGGGAAAAACTGGAGCGATTGGTTTCGCGGGTGGCGATCGTGCGGGGTGGGCGGCAGTCGGGCGAGCAGGACGACACCGGTTTCGGCCCCGAATTGCCCGACCTAGACGAACAACGTTTGGAACGCGCAATGGCCGAACTAGAAGCAGAAGCCGACACCCTGGAAGAAGACGATCCCCGCGCAATGGCCCGCATGATGCGCAAACTCTACGACGCAGCCGGATTGAAGCTCGGCCCCAACGCCGAGGAGGCCATCCGCCGGCTAGAAGCGGGCGAAGACCCCGACAAGATCGAAGAAGAGCTAGGCGACGTATTCGACAGCGAGGAAGAGCTTTTTGGCGGCAAGCCCAGCGGTGGCCTGCGCGGGCTGGCAAAGAGAATAAAACCGCCGGAAGTTGACGAAACGCTATACGACCTGTGAGAGTGGCGCGGCAACAAGCAATTGGCCCGGACAGTGAATCACTGTGGCATGTGCCGGCGGCTTGTGCTCGCAGCTCGGCTAAGACAGCCTGACACTTCTTGCCTGGCGATCAGAGGCTTATGCTCGCCGAGGCGGCTGTGGCATCGAAGCCCAGCGACTCCGGCCCGCTGAGGGATCATTTCTATCACCGTTGTTCGACGGTCATGCGGCATCACCCTTTTTCGGATGGTGTTCCGCACTACGCTTCTTCGACGGTCGTGCGGCCGGTGGCGACGTCGAACTCGTAAATCGCCGGCACAAGCATGGCCGCTGTGGCGAACCCATACACCCCCACGGTTACCAAACACACTCCCAACGTCGCGCCCAGCAGATAGCTGGTGATAGCGTAGAAGGTGGCGAAGGGGCAGACGAACGCCGCCACGCCGATGGCGGCCGACGGGTTGCGCGCCCCCAGCGCTAGGTACAGGCCCACGCCGCCGCCGAGAAACAGCGCCGCAAACGGCCAAAGCTGAACTTGGAACGCGCCGCGGAATACCACCAATATCCACATGCAGACCGCCACGCCCAAGAACAGCAAGAACAGCGTTCCCAAGCTGACTCCGATGGCCGTGTGCGTGTTCGAGTAGATCATCCCCGCGTGTATGCCCAGCACCGCCACGAAAACGTACAGCACGGCCAAGGTGGTCAGCAGATAAACCAGGTTTTCCCATTGCGATTGACCGCCCAAGCGCCCTACGGCCGCTAGATAAACGCACAACAACATCGGCAAGACAATCATCTCCTTGGTGTTGTAAAACACGCCGCCCAGCTTGCCGAAAATGATTTCCTTGGGCGTGAGGTCCGTCACCAGCAGCAGGTCCAGGGCCGCGGCGTCGCGCTCGCTGGTAAGCGACGTGACCGCCTGCACATTGACCAGCACCAGACTGATGAGCAACAGACCCACCAGCGAGGCCACCGGGCCGCTCGGCAGTGGACTGTACGGATCTACGGCCATCCAGTGTACCGCACCTACCGCCAACGCGAACAACAGCAAGTAAGCCAGGCGGATCAGCAACATCCGCCGACCGTAGGCCCAGGTGCACATTTCGCGCCAGAGCACGGGATTATCCCATACGTGCCGAGTACTTCCGCCGGGAGCCTCCGCCGGGCGGGAAGTCGGTGCAGGCTCGGCCGACGCCGCCACCTCGGTTGCCGGCGTTGGGATTTCCGCCGCCAACGTGCGCGGCGCTACGGCCTGTGAAGCTAAGGTCTGCGAGGCCACAGCTTCCTGGCCCACCGTTTGTGGCGCTACGGTTGCTGAAGCGGGCTGTTCCGCCCCGCGGCCGACGGCAGTGTGGGAGGGCACGGCGGTGCTTTCCTGGCCCGGATTCCATTTCCGCACCCGTAATACCGCTATCGCGTTGAGCACCACTGTGGCCGCCACCGCAGCGGCAAGGTACATCCCCAAAGGCCCTAACGGCAGCAGTGTGTCCTGCTGGGCAAGCTGATATGGCTGCACAGCCAGGAGCATCGCCCAACGGGGACTGACGACGGCCGCCAACATGTCCGCCGACATACCAAGCGGCTGCGACCCGAACAAGCCAAGCCCGATCAGCTCTCCGCCAGCCAGCCAGATGACCAGCGCCAGCGCCGTGGCGGCCAGGGCCTGAAAGGTCTTTTCGCGCCATAGGGCGACGGTCGAGCCGATAGTGCCACACAGTAGCGCGGTGGTTACCGTGATCGCGTAAGCCAGGCCGATCTGGTAGAAAGACACTCCGCCGAGCAGCGGCAAAAACATGAATAGCGGCGCGGCTGCGGCCAGCATCACCATCACGTACAGCAAGCTGGCGGCCAACTTGCCCACCACCAGTTCGAAGTTGGTCAGCCAAGTCAACAGCAGCAACTCGAAAGTGCGGCGGTCTTTCTCGTGGGCCACAGCCGTGGCTGCCAGCCCTGCCGAGGCGAACACCGCCATCGCCAACTGCAAGGTGGCCAGAAGCTGGAAGAGCACGGCACCCAGCCGGGCCAGATCGCCCAGGTCGCGCAGCTCTTGCATCCCCCACACCACCCAGCGCACCGTGAATACCAACATCAACAGCGCAGCCACGTAGGCGCTGCGGACGATGTATATCCGCGGCCGACGAGGCGCAATGACCAATTCCCTGCCGAGAACCGGACCCAGCAACACCGTATCACCTCATGTTATTGTCCTGGCAAGACAGCACCTACCCCGCGACGTTCTGCCACCGGCATCGACACTCTGGCTGAAAGCTGAAAAATGCAGGCGCCACACTAGCGCCGCGAGGAAAAGCTAGTGAAGTCCTTCGAGTATACATTGTCCTGCGGCGCGGTGCCACACAACCGCGGGCCGGCCCGGAGAAAGCACATAGCAATTAACCGTCGATTAACGCAAGCGTTCGACAACTTTACGAGCTGAACAGTCAGCGGGAAACAGTCAGTTGCACTTACGTATACAGTGAATTAGCAAGCAACAGTCAACTCTAGATGAGCGGCTAAGAGCATCTAACAGAACGACCTTTTGTGGCACTGTGCCCCTAGCACGTTGGTTAGCCAAAGCTCGTTGGGGTGCTGTTTTGTTCGAGTTTATGAACAGTCAATCAAAGAAAACAGAGAAACGGTCAGTTAGCACAGTCAGAGAGATCAACGCCCAATTAGCGCAAACTCCATGCGCAAACTCATATCGAGCGAAGCCCGCTCGTGTCGTTGCGTCCCAGCCGCCGACAGCCCCCCCGTGCTCGGTGACATCCGCTGTGTCAGCGGAACCAACCGTCGGTTGTTCTGGTCGGGTAGCACAGAGCCGTTGGTGGTGGCAGAGCAGCGCTTGCCCAACAACCATATGCCCCCGACTGACGGACCGCATCTTGCTGTCTTTCCCGCGCGGCAGGAGCGGTGGTTCGAGCATCTGGCCGGCGGCTTGGCTCGACGCTGATACTGGCGGCTAGCAGCAGCCGCCGTTTTGCCTGGGCGGGCTTACGGCGTTTGGCGACGCTGGTACCACTGCTTCCAGCGGTGGACTTGCTCGCTGGTAGAGGCGGTCGCGCCGGCTGGTTGGACGTTGTGACCGGCCACCTTGGGCAAACTCGCTAGCGCTGCGCGGCAGACATTCGGACGGCCGTCCAGCATGCGGATCAGCGGTTCGAGGTACGCCGGATCAGGATGCTCGCCCATTACCTGGGCTACTTGAGCCTGTACCAAAGGGTCTTCGCTATAGCTGAGCCTTTCCAGCGCGGCGGGCCCAGCCGGGTCGCCCAAGCGCACAAGTGCGATCGCGGCCTCCAAGCGTATCTGTTCATTGGTCGCGGCGCTCAACTCTCGTAAGGCGCTGGTGTCGTCCACACGGCCCAACATTCCCAAGGCGCGAATTGCCGCCACCACCACCGAGTGACTGCGGTCGCTCAGCGCAGGCCGCAAACGTTCGGCATGCAACCGATCGGGGTGGTCGGCCAAGTACTGGCACGCCCGACGACGCACCTCTGGCATCGGATGGCTGAGACCAGCGTATGCCAGACGCACGGCGGCGGGGCTGGCGTCGTTGTCGATCGCCTCCAACGCGGCGCACCATACCAACACGTCTGGCTCGGCCTGAACCACCTCGCACAGACGCTCTGCGGCCAACGGTCGCAACGGCTTCTGTTTGGCCAGCCCAGCAAGCCGCTGAGATGCCCGACGCCGAGCGGGCAACTCGCCCTGGGCCAGCTCGGCCAAAAGTGCAAACTCGGGAGCAAGCTCGGGAAGCACCTGGGTGTAGAGGGCGTCGGGAAGTACGCGACCTCGGTGAAGCCGCAAATACTCCACAGCGTCGAGCAGCGCCGGGCCGCAGCCGCGCAACGACTCGATGTCCGAGCGAGCGAGCATCTCCTCGACTTGCGCCAAGAGCCGCTCGCTGGGCGGCAGATGCTCCTGGCCCGACGCCCGGCCCGATAAACCTTCTTTCGAGCCGCCCGGGCTTGCGCGGGCAGGGAACTGTTCTCGAAAGCGCTTTTCCAGCGCTGTAAGCAGCTCGGTCCGACGCTCCGCTAGCCCCTCAGCCGTAAACGCGGCTGCCGGCGGCCAACGGGCGGCCAACATCTCGGCCGCCTCTCTGGCCAACGCCGGACTGCCCGAGGACATGGCCGCAAACAGAATCGGCCCTGACGACTCGAGCGGCCAGTCGGCCACGGCCGCCAATACGGCACGTCGCACCTCCGGGCTCGGGTCGGTGAGCAATTTTTCGGCCGCGGCCACCGTTTCGGCATCGTACCAATGTGACAACTGCCGCGCCGCCTCCAGCCGCACGCGCCAAGCCGGATCATTAGCAGCGGCCAACACTGGCTGTTTCGCCTCGAGCTTTCCCAGTGCAGCTACCGCCCCAGCGCGAAGGGACGGATTCGGCGACTCGGCGAGCAATCGCTCCAGCAGCGCGCGTCCCTCCGGAGTGTCCAGCTCGCCCAACGCCGTCACGGCCGCCAAGACTACCTGCGGATCGTGGTCGCCCAACGCTTGACGGGCGTAGAGCAAGGCGTTGGGATGACCGCGTCGGGCCAGCGTCAGCAGTGCCGCAGCCCGAACCCGGCTGTTGCTGTGGTCTTTCAGGTCGGCGACTTCTGCCGGCAGGGGAGCGCTGTTATCGAATGCCAGTTTTTCGAGCGATGATACTATGACATCTGGCGGTTCGTCGGCCAAACGGGCGGTCGGGCGCTCCGACACATCGGCAGGCCACTGTCCGTGGCTCTGGCCCAGCAGCCCGCATCCACAGGCGAGCGCACAGACCAGAAACATCGCCAGCACAGCGCAGCGAAAGCCGAGCAAGTGCGTGGGACGACGAGCAGTCGCCGGAAATTGGGCAATTCCCTTTGCCATTTCGAGCACTTGGCATCCTGCCTGGAAGCCCGACGGTCTCTGAACATCTATCGGCGGCACAGCCGACCAGCTTGGGCCTATACGACGACTAGCTTGGTTGTATGCGCCCAGCTTGAGCTTGTACGACAGACAGTCACTTTGCCGCCAGCGGCAGTACTTTGAAAAACATCGGCACGCAAGCGCCAGCAGTGCGACTATCCCACCGGCTGGGCGCCGCTCTTTTTCAGCGCTTCTGCCAGTTTCGACCGGGCGGCAGCGGTGGACTCCAACAGTTTATCATCTGGGAGTTTTTTGTCGTCGATTGCCTCGATTAAACTCTGCACTGTTTCGTAAGCGGTTTTATACAGTCCTTTTTGCGCGTCGGTGGTCATCAATTGTTTGACGCCTTCCAGGCCTCGCTCCACCGCGGACAAGCGGTCGCGCAGCCGCCGTCGGCGCTGAAAACCCTCCAAGGGCTGGTTCTCTTCGTTTTCGCAGGCGTCGGCGGCGAGGCCGGCCAGAGCCTGGACGATCTTCGTGGTGTCCAGACTGCCCGGCGATTGATACCGCAGACTGCCCAGCGCAGCCGCTGCGGCGCAGCGGGCAGAAAAGGCCAGTTTGCGTTCGGCGGCCATATCGGCAAGCGCAGCGGCGATGGCACCGTTGGGGCCGATTTCGCCCAGGTGTCCTAGCACTGCGGCGGCCTGTGCTCGCATCCACGCGTGACCCTCTGCCGAGCGCCCCGGCGGCGGAGAAGCAGCCTGCACCAAGCCGAGCATTGTCGTAAGCACCTCTTTGCGGTGAGCCGGGTCTTTTATCCCCTCTAGCCGTGCATGTCGCAGCAGACCTGTCAGCGCTGCCACGCGCACTGCATCGATCTGTTTGGGATCGTTGATCGCCTGCACCATCACCGGCACGGCTGCCGGTAGCGGTATCGGCGGTTCCACGGTGCGCGACTCTTGAAAGTTTAGTTCGCCGATGGTCAGCATGGCGTTGACACGCACGCTCACGTCGAACTCGCCCCAGGCCATTTCTTGGCACTTCCGCAACGCCAAATCGGTCAGGAAATCGTACGGCTCGCTGCGTGGCCGAGCGCCGCGGAGGAACTTGAACAGCGCTGCCCGCCGATCGGGGTGATCGTCGGTCTTGCCCACGGCCTGCTTGGGCGGCCTGGTCCATTGGGCAAAGAAGTAGTTTTCGAAGTACTGCTGCACCGTCCGCCTGTCATCGTCGCTTTCAAACTTTTCCGCACGGAGGACGGCCATAACCCGCGGCGCCAGCTTGCTCAGCGATTCGTCGACCGGCCGTTCCCCCGCTGCTGAAGCCGCCTGGACCGCCACCCCTGCCCAACAAAGCACCGCGGCCACAGCGCACAGCAGTCGCCCTCGAACTATCCACGGCAAAAGCACTTGTCGATTGGACATCGATACACGCGATAAGCTGGTGAAAGTAGGATGACGATAGCTAATATGACAACTGATAGGCTACCAACGGCCGTCTCAGGCTGTCAAGTTGAATGTTCACTAATACCACATCTGCTTGGTATGGTTACCAACTCAAGTGTGATAGTCGGCATTGAGCCGCACGTATTCTGCTGTTAAGTCGGTAGTCCAGAAAGTCAGCTCTGCGTCTCCCTCGCCGAAGCCCAGTTCCACCAACGTATCGCGGTTGTCGCGAATAGAGCGCGATACGCTGGCCGCATCGAAGTGTGTCGGCGCACCGTTCTCGTACAACAGAAAGCCATTCACCTTGAGACTCACCTTGGCCGGATCGAACGGTACGCCCGCGTAGCCGGCCGCCGAAACGATCCGGCCCCAGTTGGGGTCAGCGCCGGCAACGGCGGTCTTCACCAGCGGACTATTGGCCACGGTCTTGGCGATTTGCATGGCCGCTTGACGACTTGCACAGCCGGTCAGTTTGAGGGTGATCAGGTGGGTGGCCCCTTCGCCGTCGGCCGGGATGGCAATGGCCAATTCGATGCACACTTCGTCCAGGGCTTGTTGGAACTGAGCCAACTGGTCGCCTTGCAACGGCTCGCCGCCGGCAGCCCCGTTGGCCAGCAGCAGCACTGTATCGTTGGTACTCATGTGGCCGTCGACGCTCATGCAATTGAAGCTCCGCTCGACGCTGGCCGCCAAGGCGTCCTGGCAATCGTCGGCAGTCAGGGGGGCATCCGTAAGTATCAGGGCCAGCATCGTCGCCAGGTTCGGCCCCATCATTGCCGCGCCTTTGGCCATTCCGGTGATTTGGATCTGTCGGCCGCCGATTTTCACGCTCCGCCCGGCGATCTTGTGCTTGGTGTCGGTCGTCAGCATTCCCCGTGCGGCAGAGATCAAGCATTCTTCGGTTCTGCCCAGCTTGACCGCGGCCGCAGAAATCCCCTGGGCGATTTTTTCCATGGGAAGAAACTCGCCGATAATTCCCGTCGACATCACCAGGGCTTGATACTCCTGGCAACCGCAAGCGGCGGCGGCTAGCCGGGCCATTTCGCGGGCGTCGCGCAATCCTCGCTCCCCAGTGCACGCATTGGCGCAGCCAGAGTTTATCACTACCACCTGGATGCGATCGCTCGGCGTGCGGCTGCTATCTAGCGCCACCGGCGCGGCAAACACCAAATTGCGCGTGTAGACGCCGGCTGCCGCCGCCGGCAATTCCGACATCACCAACGTCAAGTCGGGTTTTTGCGGGTCGCGCTTGATCCGACAGTGAACCCCGGCCATCAAATACCCTTTGGGAACGCAGACTGACATCTATGTGGGTCCTCCAGGAAAAACAATAACCCGTGCAGGCTTGCCCTCGGGCGGCAAAGCTGCTGTTTCTATCCCCCCTGCCACCGCCAGATGGTCCTGAAAGCCGCTTGCAGGCGAGCGTGGGATTCGGCAGACAAGCACCCCCGATCGACTTGCCCACCGTGCACGGGGGATCATTAACCAGAAGCCAGGGCGCCTGCCAAGAGCCTCGATTCTGGTCCTGCGGCGCCATCACAGCTTTTCGGCCGTAAGCAAAACGAACATCTACTGCTATCAAAGCCCCGCCGTGCAGTCAACAGGTCGGCACACAATATATCAGCGACCAACGAAAATGTCCCCATCTTCAAACCATTAGAAATGCCCCCGATTGCACCGAAAAGGGGGCAAAGGGTGAGCTGTGCTGTACATCATTGTCTGCCAGCAGAGGCAAACAATGTGACCAGCGCAAAAAGCAGAGCACTTGGGCGCACCGCCAAGCGAAACGACCGCCTTAGAGCGATCCGGAGGACCGCCGCTCGATGTGTCACGGCAGCCAGACCACCTTCGCTGCCAAGCAGGTTCACAAATACTCGCACGAATCGCGCGTCTTGTTACGGCCAAGTACTTCGGGTACAACGGCGCGGGCCGTGACGCATTGGCTTACAGGCGGTTATCAGCACGGTTGCTACCGCTCAGCCATGGTGGCCCGTTGGCCGGGTGATTTGTAAATCACACAGTACGAGCCTCTTACGAAATGAAACCGTCGGAAGGTTTGACTAGCCCTCTACTGAGTATAGAGTGCCAGGAAAGGTGGTTTTGTTACAGGCGTTGAGAACCGCTCGGTAGCATCAAGCAATTTGGGCCAGCGGTTAATCCAAGTGCTCAACCGCGGACCGTCGGCGCCGTACACTGGATTGAGCACTGTGACTGAGTTTCATGTGGGGTAAGGCCTAGATTCCGTGTGGCAGGGGGCGGATGTTGACTATGCGACTTGGCATTCTCGGTGGATCGTTCGACCCGGTGCATTACGGACACCTGCTGTTGGCCGAAAGCGCACGCGAGCAGTGCCAGCTCGACCAGGTATGGCTATTGCCGGCAGCGGTGCCTCCCCACAAGCAAGACCGGCAGCTTACGCCCGCCGAACACCGCCTGGCGATGCTCGAGCTGGCCGTGGCCGGTGAACCGGCGCTATCCATCTGCCGCTACGAAGTGGATCGCGGCGGGGTCAACTACACGTTCGAGACACTCGGGATGATAAAGTCCCAGCAACCCGACAGCGAGCTGTTCTTCCTCTTGGGCGCCGACATGCTTCACGATCTACCTAATTGGCGAGAGCCAAGCCGGATATGCCAATTGGCTATCTTGGTTGTGGTCGCCCGGCCCGGTGTCGGACAACCTGATTACTCCCTGCTATCGGCCATCACGACGCCGGAGCGAATTGAGCTGATGCGACGTCACCAGATCGTCATGCCGCAAATCGGCATCAGCAGCAGCGACTTGCGGCGGCGCGTCGCTGAGCGCCGGAGCATTCGCTTTCAAACGCCCCGGGCGGTAGAAGAATATATCCGCGCGCACGGGCTGTACCAGCATGTTTAACCCGGCTGGAGCGAAACGTCGTCTGGCAGTGCATGGGTCGACAAAACGGCTGGACACGGCGCACAATCATTCTGACTTTCCTAGGCTGCCGCTATCGGCTATTGTTTGCCGCCATCCTAGACTTGTTACTTTGCCGCGATTTCCATGCTGCCGTGATTGAAGCACCTGCCGCAATTGGTCCGAGATAGGCTGTTGCTCCAATGCAGGCTCCTGGATGAGCACATCGGCAACGTGTTGAAGCTGTTCGTCGGGCCACAGCGCCAGGTCCAGAAACAACACTTTCTGAGCGCCTAGTTGGCACGCACCGCCTCCGCTACCGCCGAAGTAGTCGGGGCGCACCACAAAACCGACCCGCCGGGCAAGATTCAGTGCTTCGTGGAGCAACTGGGCAGTATGCATGTTGATTTCCCCGACTGAGCAGACCATGTTTTCGCTACGGCGCGGCATTGTAGTGCGTCGTGCTTCAGTTGCCTAGCACAGTTCGACGATAGGCAAACAATGGGCGCTTAACACTGCTACTGGCAAGATGTTAAGCGTTACCATCTAGCAAACGCGGCGAAAATGCCCCCGCTTTGCCGCTGGCCGAAATACTGGAGTATACGTAAATCAGGCAATCTGGCAGTAATGGGAAGGATGGCCCGCCGTGTCACACAACCAGCAAACAGACATCGCCAAACTCCAGCAGCAAGTCCAACAACTAAAAGAACAGTTGGCTAAAGCCCAACGCCTGACTGCACTGGGCGAACTGGTCAGCACTACAACCCATGAGTTCAACAATGTGCTGATGACCATCATCAACTACGCCAAGATGGGCATGCGCCACAAAGACACTGTCACGCGGGACAAAGCCTTCGAAAAAATCCTGGCGGCCAGCACCCGGGCAGCCAAAATCACCAACAGTGTGCTGGGCATGGCCAGGAGCCGCTCGACCGGCCAGGAACCCACCAACATCGCGCAACTGATCGAAGATACGTTGCTGCTGTTGGAACGGGAATTGAACAAGTACCGCATCGCCGTAGACAAACACTTCCAGCCCGTGCCCGAAGCCTTCCTCAACGCCAATCAATTCCAGCAAGTGCTGCTCAACATGATCATCAATGCCCGGCAAGCCATGCCTGGCGGTGGACGGCTCATAATAAAGCTGTCTCACGATCCCAAGGAAGACATGATCGACGTGGTCATCCGCGACACCGGCTGCGGTATCCCCCCCGAAGTGCTTCCGCGAATATTCGACCCGTTCTTCACCACCAAAGACGGACCAGACGCCAGCGGCAAAGGCGGTACCGGGCTAGGGCTGTCGATGTGCAGGGAGGTAATCGAAGCGCACCACGGCCGAATCCGGGTGGAGAGCACCGTCGGTAAAGGGACGGCTTTCACCCTGAAGCTGCCCACCGTGACTAAAGCAACCCAAAAGGCCACCGCGCCGACGACCACAGCCACGACCGCAGTGCCGGTTCAGTGCTTCCCAGGCCAACAGCCGATCGAGACGTAAACGGCCCACGCGGCCGTAAACACTCGATTTGCACGTACAGCGCGACGCGGCATCAGTGCCCGGGGTGTCCACGCTGTCAAAACCTAGGCAGCATCTTCGAGCGATTGCCGGCAGCACGCTCTGCTCGAATATCGGCTACAGCCCACGATAGCCCTGCAATAAACGCGCGACACAAGCAAAATCCGGCGGCCAATAATTCTCCGGCGCCCAATTAAACTCAACGAAAACCCGGCGCTTAATCCCAACGGTAACGAGCCAGTATCGGTCAGCGACTGTCGTGTCGGCGACTGATGCTGCCTCACCGCTCGGCGGCTGATGCCGGCTCACCGCCCGGCGGCCGTCGCTGCCTGCCTCACCGCACCGGCGCCACGGTATCCGAAGCGCGATTGGATGTGGCCCAGTATCTTCTGCTCCAATGCAGTATCGCGTCCTTGTGATATCCAGCCCTGCGATTGCTCGGATTCGTCCGCCGGATTGACTACCCGGCTGAGTGTGGAATCGTATCGGAACGTGGCTGCCCCTGCCGTGGCGCGTTCTGGCCGTCGCAGGTCTTCCAGCTCCTTCGTCACGGCTACTTCGACCAGATAGCCGCCGCTAGTGGGCGCTACCCGCACCGACGCCCTGCGGCGCATCGACTGCAATGTGTTCTCCATCAACTCGTATCGTCCGGCGACGTCCTGCCGCCACGGTTCGAACACGGTGGGGCTGACCTCCGGGAAGGTCTCCAACCGGCCTTCGGTGATCGTACTGCCCATTACCCGCAACGGCTCCTCCCGCTCGATGCGGAAGTAATCGTCGATCACATCCACCACCGTCTCCCACACGTACAACGGGTCGGCCGCGGGCACGAACACCGGGTTCTGATACGGCAACTGGGGGGCGTGTTCGGGCAGAATCGGGCCGTAACAACCTGGCTCGGGCGCGGGCAACGCACATCCGCCCATGGCAATGGCCGTCAACGCTGCAGCCAACACCAGCCCAGGTAACGTCCACCGCAGGTCTCTTTCCCGCCGACCCCGATAGCCTAATCCCCCCCGACCGGCACAGGCTAGGAGAAAATGTGCTCCCGATTCGGCAATATCCGGTGACGCCGGATTGCGCCAGGGAAGCGTCAATACGTCTTCGGATGTGATCATTCTGGGGTATCGCTTATCCGCTCTAAGTGGCGCAATCTCGGGCTTTGGCTTTACACACTGTTGGCACTGGGCGTGCCGCACCGGCCCAGCCAGCCGCGTGCGTCCCGGCGATGAATCCCGCCATATTGCAATATTCTGATCGTCTGAGCATGACTGCATGGGTAGAACCGTGCAGACCAACCACAAAATTCAATCGAACCAAGCAGTTACGACGATTCAATTCCCGAATGGCTCCGGCAAATTGGTAAGGCATTGCTCCCCGATTGCCGCCGGCGGCCAAGGTACTGGCTGAACGCATCTTGGCGCTTTGCCTGCCGGGGGGAGCTTCCGCAAACAGGTCGGTAGTTTGCCAATCGACTCGTCGGCGGACAATAGCAATTAACCTCCGGCGGCTTGACATCGCCCAAGGTTAACAGTAGAAAAAAATACTTGAAGCGTGGCAGTCGGGCAGAAGCCGCGTGACTGCTAGCTGTGCAATCCGCCCCCTTCGTCTAGAGGCCTAGGACATCGGGTTCTCAGTCCGATAACAGGGGTTCGAATCCCCTAGGGGGTACTGCGATGTTATCGGACAAGCCGTCCGATAACAGTTCCGCGCTGGACTTGCGTGGGTCAGTGTTTTCTATCGCTTGTCGCCCCGACGGTTTTTTCGCATGTGTTTTCAGCGGCAGCGGGCGGCTGCACCGGGGGACGTCGGTGGCGGTCTTGATTTTGTAGCGGTCATCCGGGTGGCTAGGTATGCGGCGTTTGAGTGCCGCGCTTTGCGCCTTGGATTCGACGCGCAGCTACTGAGCGCGATGCGAACAGCCCGGTCTGGCCACACACGCACTTGGCCCATCGGCCCGCTCACACGTCGCACAGCTCGACGGCCTCGCGGAGCGACTGGATCGGGTCGCGCGTGGGAATGAACTCCTGACCTACGTAGCCCTTGAAGCCCGTCTCGGCTATGGTGCGCATCACGGCCCGGTAGTTGATCTCCTGGGTGTCGTCGATCTCGTGTCGGCCTGGCACACCGGCGGTGTGGTAGTGGCCGATGTACTGATGGAATTGTTTGATGCGGGTAATCAGGTCGCCCTGCATGATCTGCACATGGTAGATGTCGAACAGGAAGGTCATCCGCGGCGAGGCGATGGCCTTGCACACCTCGACGGCCCATTCCACTTTGTCGCACATGTAGTCGGGATGGCCCTTCATTTCCTCGTCCACCCGGCTGTTGAGCACCTCCAGGCAGAGATTGACTTTCTTCTTCTCCGCGTAGCCTATGACCTTCTTTAATCCCTCGATGGTGTTTTTCAGTCCTACGTCGTCGGGCATTCCCTTGCGGAAGCCGGAAAAGGTGATCACCGTGGGGAAGCCGGCCTCTGCGCAGGCGTCCACCGATTTGGTGATCCGCTCGATACACATCGGGTGATTCTCTTTGCGGTTAAAACCCTCGACGAAGCCATGACTGCCCGTCAGAGCGCAGATCAGACCGTACTTCTTCAAAATCGGCCAATCCTTCGGGTCCACTAGCTCGATGGAGCGCAGGCCCATGGCCGACACATGGCGGGCAAGCTCTTCGAGCGACATGAACTTGGTGAAACACCATGCACAGACCGACTGGTTGATGCGCCCGTTGCGGACCACGCGCTGAGAGGCGTCGGACGCTGGCCGTTGTTGCTTGTCGGTTTCGGCCCCCAGCGCTGCGGCCGCGGGCAGACCGGCTACCGCCAAACCGGCGGCAGCCTTGAGCAGGTGACGTCGGCACAAATGACCGTGGGAAGATGATGGTAGGCCCTTCATGTCGTGGTTCTCCAAGCAAGGAACACTTCGCCAGAAAGCACACTTCGCCAGATGGTACGAATAATGCAACCTAACCGCGGCAACAAGTCAAAGCCACTCGCTCGCCGCTCGACCGACACAATACCCGCCCGCGCACAACTTGGCAAGCAAAATCGCCAAGGGCAACACGCCGTTCGGCCGCGTATAAGCCGCATATAAGATGTTCCCGAAGGCGCGCGAAATAGCGCTATGGGGCAGCCGCGCCATGCGCGCACACTACCCCGGCGATGCCCGATGGCAATGGTCATGGGCTGCGGGAAAGTCCGGCTGGGGCGTCGCGCGCCTCGTGGCCGGTGATAAGCCAGGCTTGGCCCTCCTGGCGGAAGTCTATCCGAAACTCAAGTGGCACCGTGCGCACGCCGAACAAGTTCGCCCTGTCCGAAGCAGTCACCCAGGCGGTGAACATGGCCCGGGCCGAAGGCGGGCTGGTCAGATAGTTGACTGTGATCTGCAAGTCCTTGATTTTTATTTGCTGGAACTCCGCGTAGTCGAGCGCGCGGCGCGCCTGGCGACGGGTTTCCACCGCCGAAGGGGAGATGAACTCCAGCACGCGTTGTACGTCGTTGGCCTCCAGCGCGGCGGCCACGCCTTCGAGGCACTGTTCCACGCGCTCGCGGTCGGTCACTACGTGGCGTTCCAGCACCAGCCCGCCCAACACCACCAACAGCACACCGCCCATGGGCAACAGTAGCGCGCCGCGCTGTGTATGTAGCAACAGCAGGCCCAGGGCTACTTCGGCGAATATGCCGAAGGCGATCCAGGGCCAAGGGCTTTCGACCAGGGCGGTCATCGTTTTAGGGGGAAGGCGGGGCCGGCGTAGATTGCCCCGTCGCCGAGAATCTCCTCGATGCGCAGCAACTGATTGTACTTGGCCATGCGGTCTGTCCGCGAGGCCGAGCCGGTCTTGATCTGCCCGGTACCCAGCGCTACTGCCAAGTCGGCGATGGTAGCATCCTCGGTTTCGCCGCTGCGGTGGCTGATTACGCAGGTGTAGCCATGGCGTCGGGCAAGTTCGACGGTACCGATGGTCTCGGTGAGCGTACCGATTTGGTTGAGCTTGATAAGAATGCTGTTGGCGATGCCCTCGTCGATACCGCGCCGTAGCCGTTTGGGGTTGGTAACGAACAAATCGTCGCCCACAATTTGGCACTTGCTCCCCAGCCGCTGGGTGTGGAGCTTCCAGCCCTCCCAATCGTCTTCGGCGCATCCGTCTTCGACCGAGCAGATGGGGTATTTTTCCACCCAGGAGCCGACCAGCTCGGTCAACTGGGCCGAATCGAGCAGTTTGCCTTCTACGCGATATTTTTTGCTCTCCTCCTGATAGAAAGCGCTGGCAGCCACATCCAGGGCGATGTACACCTGCTTTCCCAGCGTGTAGCCGGCTTTCTCCACTGCTTGGCAGATCACGTCCAGCGCTTCGGCGTTGCTGCGCAAGTTAGGTGCGAATCCGCCTTCGTCGCCCACGTTGGTCGATAGCTGCTTGCCTTTGAGCACCGCTTTGAGGTTATGGAATACTTCGCAGCCGCAGCGGATGGCGTCGCTGAAGCGCTCGAAGCCCAGCGGGACGATCATGAACTCTTGCACATCGACATCGTTGTCGGCGTGGGTGCCGCCGTTGAGGATATTCATCATGGGCACGGGCAGCATCCGTGCGCCCACCCCGCCCAGGTAACGAAACAGCGGCAAGCCGCAATAATTTGCCGCCGCATGGGCCACAGCCAAGGAAACGCCCAGGATGGCGTTTGCCCCCAGATTGCTTTTGTTTTCGGTGCCGTCCAGTTCCAGCATTCGCTTGTCGATGGCTGCTTGGTCCAAGGCGTCCATGCCGCACAGCTCATCGGACAGTTTGCTATTGACGTTCTCCACGGCCTTCAGCACACCGCGACCCATGTAGTACGCCTTATCGCCGTCGCGCAGTTCCAGGGCTTCGTGGACGCCCGTGCTGGCGCCGCTGGGTACTGCGGCCCGACCAAAGGAGCCATCAGCCAGTTCGACATCGACTTCGATCGTGGGATTACCGCGGCTGTCGAGGATTTGCCGGGCATGGACATCGACGATAGTGGAGTTCATGTGCACATCTTTCGTTGCAAGAAAGGGAACTTGGTATACCCGAAAAACAGCAGGACGCCGGCGGAGTCACAGACGACCCAGCACCGTGGCTGGTCGGGCCGACCGGCTGTCCGAGAGTGCCCATTTTCCCTTATCGGCGGCGGTTTGCCTAGACGGTCGGGAAGATGATTTCGGCGGCGGCAATGGCGGCAAGTCCAAAGTAAAGAAATCAATTGCCAAAACGTTGGCAATCTCCACACTGGGCGGTACAATAAGTGTGATGGCTGGGAGTCGTGCGTCACTATGTTGGTGTAAGGCGGCTCCAACCATGGTGTTTTGGCGGGTGCTAAGGCAGGTGGTGGCGGCGCTATGGCCGTCGCACGGGGGGCTTACCCCGCTTCAGCTCGGCGATCGCCTTTTGGCCGAGGGCAAGGCGCGGGAGGCGCTGGGGGCGTTTTTACGTCACGCGGAACAATACCCAGCCGATGCAGCCGATGCTTACTGTCGGGCGGCGAAGTGCTGCCTGCGAGTGCGACATCAGGAACTGCCCCGCGAAGTAGTCCGCGGAAAAACACTTGCCGCCGCCAGCAGCCGCGACGCTGCCGAACAACTGTTCCGCAAGGCTCTGGTCCTGAAACCCCGACACTTCGACGCCCTGATTGGACTGAGCGAACTGGTCCCGCCGCGCTCGGCCGAACGGTTGCATTTGTTGGAACGGGCAATCGCTGCCCGGTCGCATACGCCCACCTTGCTGGCTATAGGCGATTTCTACCGCGATGTATTGAATGAACCATCGCGTGCTTACCATTACTATCAGCGCGCCCAACAGCAATCACCCCGTAACCGCGACGTGTACCAACGACTGGCCGAGGCCTGCCGTGTGCTAGGCCGAGAAAACGAAGCCCAGCACTGGATGAACCAATTGCAAAATCTCGCCGACCGCCTGGACGAAGTGTACGAGGAACAGTGAAAGGCCGGTTCGCCCGCCCAGCATCAAACGCATTACTGCCGACGCCGTGTGACTGGCCACTCGGCAGAGTGTTTCGCTCTCTACTGCGGCTGCGCACCTTCGGATAACAGTGGCGGAGCCCCTGCGCTACGAGCAGCCGCGATGGGCAACGGCACACCGGCACCGATGGAACTGTTCGGTCGGGCACAGTATCGTGGGACGCTTGCGGACAACCGACCTGGAGCTTCAGCGTGGTTTCCCGCCCTCCCTACCGAGCAGCAGCCGGCAAACGGTGCGATCCTACCTTTCGCTGTTGAGCACGAGGTTCCGTTATGCAATTGTGCAACTGGCAGGCACACGCGGTACACAGCTCAAAGGCAAATAACATCCCATTGAACGTGGCAGCCATCCTGGTAGCCTTGGCCGGCGCGTGCGGTGCCGGCGCTGCTGTGCTAGGCGCAGAGCCGCACCAGACGACAGCGGCAGCGATTGATGCGCTTTTGACCGGACGGTTTCGCTGGATCGGTGGCCCACCGGTATTGGCCCCATTGCAGCGGACGGATGATTTCTACTACTCGGTCAAAGACCCCAGTGTGGTGTTTTTCGAGGGAAGGTGGCACATCTTCTGTACTATTCGGGGCAAGAACCGCTCGCATCAGGTGGAATACATCAGCTTGGCCGACTGGAACGATACAGCCTCGGCCAAGCGGGCGATCTTGAAGCTCAGCGATGGGTACTTCTGCGCCCCGCAGGTGTTTTTCTTCCGTCCGCACAACAAGTGGTACATGATACTGCAAGTAATCGACCAAACGCGCAGACCAGCACTTCAGCCGGCCTTCGCCACTACCGAAAAGCTGACCGATCCGGACCGCTGGAGCAAGCCGGTGCTGCTTTACCACGAGCAACCGGAAAACGTCAAGGCGTGGATCGACTTTTGGGTAATCTGTGACGAGCAGAAGGCACATTTATTCTTCACGTCGTTGGACGGCCAGATGTGGCGGTCGGAAACCGCGCTGGGCGATTTTCCTCGCCGTTGGAGCCAGCCGCGGGTAGTGCTCCGCGCCGACATCTTCGAGGCCAGCCACACCTACCGGCTGAAGTGGCCGGCGCAGCCCGCCGCGCCGCGTGCCGCGCTGGGCGCTGCGCTGCTTCCTGCCGCTGTGGTCGAAAAGGCTGGTCCTGCCGCTGCGGCCGAGAAGGCTGGCCCGCCGCACACTTCCACCGCCACCGACAAACGGCCGAACTATCTGACGATCGTCGAAGCGCAAGCGCCGGGCGGCCGCCGCTACTATAAGGCCTACGTGGCCCAGCGGTTAGAAGGCCCTTGGCAGCCGCTGGCCGACAGTTTGCAGAAACCTTTCGCCGCTCCGACCAACGTGCGACTCCCCGAACCGCCGTGGACGGACTCGTTCAGTCACGGCGAACTGTTACGGGCAGGATACGATGAACTCCTGGAGGTCGAGCCGGCGCAGTTGCGACTGCTTTACCAGGGCGTTTCCGACGAAGACCGGGCCGGCAAAGTCTACGGGCAGATTCCCTGGCGGTTAGGACTACTGGAACTGGACACAAGCCAGGCCGACCGGTAGCGCGCACCCAACCAGCGGCGCACTGACCAGCAGCTTGCTTCCAGATGTCAACACAGCCGCAGTGGCAGTCGCACCCGGCGCGGTTACGGTTTGGCGGGGCTGTCGGCGTTGTCGGCGATCTTGACGTTGCCTTTGGAAGCATTGGCAATCTGTGTCGGGCCAGTGAACACATTGCCGGTTATCACCGCTCGACGCACACCTTCGCCCAATGCGATCTGCGCTCTGGCGGCGCGGAACTCGCAACCGCGCACCAGCAAAGTTCCACTTTGTGCCTGGATGGCATGTCGCCCTTGTTTGTCTTTGTCCCATTGCACGAAGGTGCAGTCGCTGAAGCCCACCGTTCCGCTGCCTGCAATTCGGGCGATCTGCTGGCACGGCCCCCAGAACGAACAGTTACCGAACCGCACTGTGCCGGAGTGCGTGGCGGCGATTTCGACCATCGTGGGGTCTGGACCGCTGAAAGAGACAAACTGCCCGTTGGTGATCAGCAGCCCGTACGGCGCGCTTTGTTCGACCAGCACGGCACGCTGGCAGTCGTCGGCGCCGATGCCCAGAAAGTTGCCGTTGCACACGCCGTTTTTCGTCTGCACGAACTTGTATCCCACCCGATAGCCGAAGCAAAACGTATTGAGCACATACTGCCAGTCGGAGCGTCCGAAGATGAACGCCTCGCCGTTTTCCATCTGCCAAGCGCGGAGCTTCGGCCGCATGCTCCACCAGGGGTTGAAGTGGACGTTTTCGATCCGTCCGATGTCGTAGATGGCATCGACCAGTATCCCGCGCCGCAACGGCTGTCCGTGCACGTTGCGTATCAAGTGCCGCTCGTTGTGCGTGGCGTCGATGCCGTTATACGGATTGAGCAATTCGCAATCGAGTACGGCCGGGTTCTTGCCCCGCATGGCCACTGCCCAAGGATATGGCGTCGGGATGTCGTTCTCCTTCTGTTCCGGATAGTAAATCACCAGGCCCTTGAGCGTGCTGTTGGTGTTCAGGGTGATCAGCGGGGGGCTGTCTTCTTTGCCGGCGCTGCCCACGGCCAGCAGCGTGCTGCCGTCGTCGGTGGGTTTGGGCAATCCGCGGTCGCGGATGCCGTTGTGCGCGGGCACCGACTCCCACACCCCCCGCAGCGTAACCCCCTGCGGTACGTTCAGGCTGCCGCGGATGAGCCAATTGCCTTGCGGCACGTAAACCACGCCGCCGCGTGCCTTCCCGGCTGCGTCCAGGGCAGCCTGGAAGGCGGCCGTGGCGTCGGTTTGTCCGTCGCCTATGGCACCAAAGTCGCGCACGTCGAACACGCCGCGCTGCGGTTGCGAGTACTCGGCCCCACACGCCGCGCTGGCCGCCGCGGCCACCATCACGCAAAACGCAAATTGTCTGTGCATGGCGAAGTTCCTACCTAAGATGGATGAATACTTGCTGCGATACGCCGGGTGGCACGGCTGGCTTGTCCCACCGTGGGGCTCGGTGGCCAATGGTGAACTGTAGTTTGAATCACAACAGCATTGCCAAGACAAACCGGCAGCAGCACCCAAGTGCCTTTTGCCTTCATTGTACATCCACACACGCTTGCCGGCCGTTGCCCGGACGCGGGTAACATGTTGTTGTGTCCCCGCGGCTTGCCGTCGTATAATACGCATTGTGTCGCGACGGCGCAAAGTGCGGGGGATGGTCTCTGGTGGCAAGGGTTTTGGGTATGAGATGGGCAGCAATTCTTTCGGGCTGCGCGCTTGCGGCCCTGTGCCTGGCGGTCGGCCAAGTGCGGCTGGCTAGTGCAGGTGTCTCGGACTTGGACGACAACAAAGTCCGACAACTGGTCGAAGACGCTTTCAAGGTGAAGGTGGCGCTGCGCTCCGATCAGCGGCAAGAGCTGGAAAACGTGAAGCGCCGCTGGGAACGTCCACTGCGGGAAGCCTACCAGAAAAAACGCCAGGCTGAACTGAACGACGACGAGACGAAGAAAATCGCCGCTTCGCGCGAAATTCTCAAAATCCGTAACCAGATCAGCGAAGAGATAGAGACAATCTTGGCCAAACCCGACCCGGCCATGGTGAAAAAACTCCAGGAAGCCCAGAAACGCATGGAGCAAGCCCAGCGGGAAGCACGCGAGCGGGCACGCCAACAAAAACTCCGCGCCGCCCAACACAACAAGAAACACAATCGCCGCTAGAGCACTGGCCGATCTTCGCCCTCGGCCAAGGCAAGGCAGGAACGGTTCTGTAGACTTTCGACGCGAAAACCCGGCTCGTCGAGCCGCTTGGTTCGGCGCGGACGCTAAGACAAGCGTCAATCACCCTCGACCGACGCCAATCCGTCCGGCAACCGACCGCCTTTCAGCCCACGTGCAGCACTTCGCGGCCGCGGCCCTGCTGGATCAGCGGAATGTAGCTTTCCAACTCCTGACAGGTAGCCGGGTCGGTCAGGTCGACCGAGCGGCCACGCTCGGCCGACATGTAGGCGGCCATCGTCAACCGGGTAATCTCCAGCCCGTACTCCCAATCCAGCAGCGGTGGCCGGCCGGTAAGCAGGGCTTCCAGGGCGTCGGCGTTTTCGTCGGTGTAGCCGTACAGATCGGCTTCGTTGGGCTGAACGCACAGTAGGCCGCGACTGGCTTGCGACTTCTCCAGTGCCGCTTCGGTGTCGTGCAGTCCTGCCGCGGCGGCGTCGCTGATGAACACTTCCAGCGGCGAACGCAGCGTATTCATCTCGAAGGCGTAGCCCGGCCCGATCGCCTCGCAGGCCAACCGTAGACCCACCTTGTCGAACATCCACGACACGTTGAATTGGGCCTTGACCAACTGGCCAGTTTCCGGGTTGCGATATGTGACCATGCCGGTAGCGAAGTCTTCGGCCGGGGTCTTGGCGTAATCCACGCCGAAGCGTTCCAGCAGTTGTTGCCGCCAGCGAGGCTGCCCCCATTTCAGCAAAGCCACGTCGGCCGTTACCGCCACCGGCTGGAGGAACCGCACCGGCTTGCCCGGCGGTGTGAGCATGTACCATCCCACCGCCAGACAGTGGCAACCCATGTCGCACAGTACGCCGCCGCCCTGTTGCACCGGGTCCCAGAACCAGCCCTTGTGCGGCCCGCCGTGCTCCTCGCTAGAACGCACCAGCGTAAGCGGCCCCATCGACTGGATGACCGGTTCGAGCTGTTTTCGGGCGACCTGTAAAGCGCGCATGTGCGGCTGATTCTCGAAGTAGATCGTCGGCAGGTTCACCTGCCGGACAAGATCGAGGATTTTATGGGCTTCGGGCAGATTGCGGGCCAAGGGCTTTTCGCAAATCACTCCCCGTAGCGCCGCCCCAGCCTTAACAGCATCGACGATCTCCTCGACCACCTCCACCCGCACGAAGTTGGGCACGAACACCGCCACCACGTCGCACTGCTTGGCCAATTCGCGCACGCTGGGGAACTCCCGTGGCTTCCCCAGCCGATACCGCTCGGCCGCAGCCAGCAAGTTATCGACCGGATCGCGCGATACGACCCCGACGAACTCCACCCCGCGAACCTGACGCAGGGCCTCCAGTTGAAAAGCTGCAATGAAACCCCCGCCGGCAAAGCCGAGTCGCAGAACGCTCATGGGCACCCTCCAATTCTTCGCACACCGCGGCCAGCGCTAAACAAGCTACCTTCGACGAACAAACCGCACGTCCCTGGGATAGAACCAGCCCAAGCATATCGGCCTGCCCGCGCCGCGCCAAGCTGCCAGTGCATCTGAATTATCCCCAGTCTTGTGGCCCGGCGGAAAACATTGGCGGTCCCTGGCAAGTCGTTTTTTGGGAAAAGGTTAAAACCTCTACCCCGCCATCCGAAACGCAAGAGTCCGAGACGATATTTGGCTAAAAGCTCGAAACCCAATCTGGAGAAAAGCTCAAAACCAAACCTGGAGAAAAGCTTAAAACCAAATCTGGGTAAAAGCTTAAAACCCCATTTGGGAAAAGCTTCGGTTCAACACCAATCCTTTTAACCACGACTAGCGGAGGTTAACCACGACTAGCGGAGCCACCCGCCATGAACACTATGGAAGCCGTGCTGTGCGACCGGTTGTTGCTCATCGTGAGCTTGGACTACTGACTTGTTTTGGGGGGTGGGCTGCTTTTGGGGATCGGCCTGACGGCCACGAAGCATGACCCGCACACGCTGGCGCTGGGCAGCAATTGCCTTCCATGAACCAGTACCCGCCCAAGACGTACTGGCTCCTTATTGGGGACCGGACTGACGGCCAGCAACCAGTAGCCACCCAAGATACGGCCAGCAACCAGTAGCCACCCAAGATGTGGTGCAGCAACCATCGCTGTGCATCAAGCATTGCTGGCCCGGCCTGGGGTGCAGCAACCATCGCCATCGACGAAGCATTACCCGGCAGTCGTGTGGCGCAGCACGTATCGCCCGGGAGGCCTTGCGGGCTGTTTTGCATCGGGCGAAAAACGGTTC
>CALLPE010000059.1 GCA_938015445.1 uncultured Pirellulales bacterium | reverse complement strand
CTGACCTGGACCTCGCTAGCCACAAAAGGAAACACACCGGTATTCCAGTAAGAGGTTCGCGTCCCGTCGGGGTCAGTCGGCGGCAGGCCTATATAACTGGTCTTTGGCGTGGAGATGGACCAGTACAGTCCGTCGAAAGAGAAGAAGTAACCGAGGTTGGCACGCGACGCCGCTCCTCCGTAAGGGCTGACGTCGGCTGGGGCGAAGATTTGCATCCCTTGCAAGTCCTGGGCTGCCGCCGGGATCGCCCACAGCGTTACCAACATTCCCAGAGCCACAAGCAATTTGGTGCGGTTCGGCATCATTGCTTTGTCCACCCGATTGCGGTCAACTTGTCCCTATACTGGCGAACCGACACACTTCCGCGCGGAAAGTGCGTCTATCGCTTGTGAGGGTAGTATCGGTCATAACGGTCGGGTTAGTTGAGTAAGAACGGCAAAGCTTGCGGAAAATTACAATGCAGCGGTGCTCACCGGCCCGGAAGCGTCCCGACTGGTGAAAATGCAAAAGTTATGTGGGATTCTTGAGCGGGAAAGGATTCTACTCCGAACGCCCAAATTGCCCTGATTTAACAAGGTTTCTCAATGGGTTTGTCCGCTTTACTTCGCTGTCTTCGCGGTGACGGCGCGTGAAAAGAAGGCTGCGGCCATCGACTGGGCTGGAGTGTTGGTCCTAGGGGAGTATGTGCTATCTTGCGTACCAGGCTACAAGCGGCGCAATTTGGCCAATCCGGGCAAGCGATCCTATGCGCCAGCGGTGCCGCGCGCCGACCAGCGGCCCATAACCGCTTGCCCGATCCAACGCCCCGACCACGTCGATCATGTCCTCCGTTGTCGGGCTGTGGTCGGCGCATACCAGCCGCAACATCCACATGGCCAGGGCGCTGCCCAGGGCGACGGCACGGAAAGCATCTACCAACGACCAACCGTACCGGCACAGCAACAAGTACTGCCTGGAGGCGGCTGCCGCTTCCAGATAAGCCGTCAGTGGCCGCAACGCCGGCAGCGGCAGCGGACCAAGTGGCTCTTCCAATGCTTCGAAAGTGGTTTGCGGAAAGCACTTATGTAAGAAAGGCAACTGGCCTTTTCCCCGGGCGAAAGCCGTAGCCGCCCGAATTACTCGCCAACGCTCCACCCACGAACTTTCCACCACCATGCGCGGATGCAGTCGTAGGTACTCCAGCGCGATCTGGCGGAACAATAGGGCGGCGATTCTTCTGGGCGGTGGGCGCCGTTCGAACAGCCGCGGAGCATCGGCGTCGGCCCCTTGCTCGAGCATCGAAATCAAAGCCGCGAACTTTTCGCGCGACAGGCTTCCCAACCGGCATTGGTCCAACAGGTCGCAAAAGTGTATCGCATGCACCACCCTGCGCACCGGCGGATACCGTTCGTCGCACATCAATCGTTCCAGCACATCCGCTGTGCGCAATACGAATTGCCACGAACGACCTTGACCGCGCACTACTTCCGGCGGTTGGGCGGGCTTGACGGCCAAGTTGCCCACCGAGGCCATGCGCCGAATGTCGTCCAGATAATCCTCTAGCGGCTGGCCATCGTCAGCCGCAGCCGATGGACAGTACCGCCGCAACGTCACATAAGCGAAGTTCTCCAACGGGACAAGCTGGAAGGGAAACATCTGGCATACCAGTGGCTTCGCTTCCAGCCCGTGCTCCTTATGGATGCGGCACAGCCCATCGCCGTCCAGGAAAACACATGTTCCGTCTTTATTCTTGGCCAGATGATACGCGCGGCGCAGCAGGCCCCGGCGAACTACCGGTTTTTTCCTTCGAAAGTCGGGATGCTCCGGCCATCGCTGCTCTTCGATGCGCTGGTGGTCGGCTGCGCTGAGGCTGATTATGGTGCCCCGGCAGCAGCGACCACACCCATGGCAGCGCCACCTTTGGTCAATGGGGGCAAGGCGAATCGAAAGCGTCATGTTGGGACAATAGAACGCATGATATTCAACCTGGGAGTTTACCCAGTGTCGATTTGGCCATGATTTGTCAGTGGCTTTGGATTTTCGGCACTTTACGGTGCGCCGAGCCACTGGTCGAGGTGTTTAAGCTGATAGCCAAAACGCAACGGTGCTATCAACGCTTGCAGTGCCCACCGAAGTACACGAACTCGAAGCACTTTCAGCAGTAACCCTTATTCGTGATAGCGCGACCCTGGGTAAACTCCAGATATTCAACGTCTTGACAGGTGTTGGCAGTTCTCGGGCACGACCTGTGCTTGCCGTATCGGGCAGTCGCAAGAGTCGAAACGGCTGCATCGTGGCCCGAAACCGGCGCAAACGGCGCAAACAGCGCTCAAAAGCCCGTAGCAAAACCACTTTGCCTGGCCCTGTATCCCTCGCACAGCGGTTGCTGAAACCTGTGAGAGTTCTGTTTTCTTGCAGCCTCTGAAGCCCAAGGAACATAACCGCCCGGAGCAAACGCTACCGGAAACCGACTGGCAGGTCGCCAATGTGATTTCATCATTGTGCCACAACCATTTCCGCTATGTTGCGTGCCGCCGGCTCGTTAGGCGACGCGTGGCACAGCCAGAACTTCTGGTCGGCAGCGGCCATCGGTCCAATCATTTCCCGCTCTGGCAAGTCCAGCGGAAATTGGTGCTTCGTTGAACCGTCTTGCGAATCGAGCCATTGCAGAAAAGTCCCTGCGGCGCCGCGCCCCTCGGAGTGCCGCCCGCGGGTTGCGATCACTAGTCCCTCTGCGCCGCAAAGGTGTGCGGCCACCGGGCCGCGAAGCGGCTGCCGCCAGCGATTCTTTCCGGTTCGGGCGTCAAGGGCCAGCAGATTGCCGGCCGTTTCAACGATGAGCTTGTCGCCTGCCAGCCCGAGCAGCTTCCTCATCCGCGGCAACGACTCGTACCACACCAATCGCCCCGTGTACAGGTCGAGGCATTCAACGCTGTAAATGCCCGGCTGCATAGCGAAGACGTAATCGCCGAACACCATCGGCGGCTGGTGCGCTTGGATGACCCAGGCGCTGTAAAGGGCATCGTCGTGCGGCGGCATCCAAACCGGTTGCCTCAGCCAAAGCAGTTGTCCGTTCAAGTCTAAACAGATTACGCAGCCGCCACCTGCGGCCACGATGCGGTCGTTGACCAACGTCGCCTGGAAGGGCAACACGCCGCGCCATTGATCGCGAAACTCGCACAATGGGCGTTCGGCGATCAGCTCGCCGCTGCGTGCGTCGACCCGGCAAAACGTAAGTAGCAACTTCTGCGGATAAACCGGGCGAGCGGTGATGACCAAAAGCTCTTGGCCAGAAAGCAACGGATCGCACACCACTGCGCCGGCGCTGTTGAAGGTCCACAAAAGTTTGCCGTCAGTCCGGTTCAGGGCGACCAGCTCGGGGCCGTCGCGCGTCAGGCGGCGGAGATAAACAGCGTGCTTGTCTGCGACCGGCCGAAGCGGTCCCGGCGGCCAGACTTGCTGCCCCTTGTCTGGTTGCAGCTTCTGCCGCCACACGAGCCGTCGGTCCGAAAGCGCGAAGCAGTACAGCTCGCTGCGGTCGCCGACCAACAGCTCGGCTTCGGCAGGCGTAATGGACACCTGTTGCGCAGCCCAATCGAACGAGCGGGCATTTTCGGACGGGGCCGCTACGTCTTTGCCTTCCAGCTTGCCCAAGGGCGTCAAGCGATACTGTGCTGGCGGCGGCACAGTCATCGTCGAAGCCGCCCCTGTAAAACCTACCTGCCGCGAGCGCCGCAGTTCGGAAACGAGTTTCTCAAATTGTTCGGGGGTGAACTCGGCATTTCCGATCTTGACCGGTTGCGAGGCTGGTTGGCCCAACTCGCGACCGATCATTGCTCCGGCCAGCCGCGCCCGGGCCGCAATCCCACGCCATTGTTCCGTTGTCGCGCCGAAAAGTGCCTGGCGGTAAGCACCAATGGCCTGTGAAAACTGGCCCGCAGCCATGGCCCGGTCGCCAAGCCATTGATATGCCTCTACCGCAAGCTGGGTGCCATGAAACATCGACGCCACAGCCTCCACGGCGCGATGATCGCTATTGCGCATGGCCTCCTGAAGCCGGATTCTGCCTACCGGCCCGAACAGTTCGCCCATCGTGTTTTGCAGAGCCGGATTGCGGTAAAACATCAATCGGACAGCGGTAGGGAAAGCGGTCAGTAAGCGGCGATCGAGGCTGTCCGGGATGATGCCGAAGCCCCACGGGTCAGTCTGTGCAAGAATTATCTGACCGGCATCTTTGAGCGCCTGCCCGTGCACGGCGGCCTGCACGTCGGCCAGCACCGTGTAGCCGTCTCGGCTGATTTGCGGCACCGCCAGACTTCGCGTTGCGCCCACTGCCCCTTTGGGCATGTAGCCGAAGGGCATACCTTCCCAGCCGAGCACGCCAGAGGCCCAATCGGATATGTGTGCTAGCGTTCGCTCTTCATCGGGCAGAGAGTTTGCGCGCCGCCGATGTCCTTGCCACAAGCGGATACGGCCGCACAACTTGGCAATCTGCTGGCGGTCGTTGCGATACATCAAGGGAATCAACTCGGCCAACAGCAACTCGTGCAGGTTGACCGCTTCGAACTCGTGACGAGTGATCGGTACCCGCATCAAGCTGGTGCTGATCGCGCTGAGTGGCCGATCGAACTTCTCGTCGATCAACGCCTGCCCCAGCCGAGCATAAAGGGTGGAGATGTCTTCGGCGTCTTGCCCGCCGCTGGCTACCAACACCAGCACGGCCTCTTCCAATGCCTTCATGCGAAGTTCCGCTTCCACCGGCCGCGCAACGAACTCGCTCAGCCTCGCCAGCAGTTTGTTGCTTTCGTCGGCGCGTGGTGGGTAATGCGAGAACAGCTCGCGTGCTTCCGGTGGTACGGCGGCGTGCAATCCCTCTAACATTTCCACCCGCATCGACCGCAGGCGAATCTTACGCTTCGATTCGCCGGGCGCAGTATACAAACCGGCATACACGCACTGCGGTCGGGGGCCACTGAGCGGCGTGGGGAAATAGCTCCAGTGGATGCCGTCGCCGCTGACGGCGAATCGCCAGCAGCGGATACCGGGCAAAATTTTTATCCACTGCGGTTTGCCTGCACAGGGCGAAAGGCTGTTTTGGATGTCGGCCCAATGTTCTACCGAGTGGTTGCCCGCGTCCCAGAAACTCATGCTCAAGCGGTTGCCGGTAACCTCGCGCAGAAAAGCGAATCGCAAGAACGGTTTGCCGTCGGCGTCGGCAAAGCATAGTCCCGTTCCCGGATCGGCATCTTCCACCAAAAACACCAACTCGCGCCAGGCCGGTTCACCCAAATGAACCAGCGCGTGCCCACCCTCGGCCCGTTCGGTGGCAGCAAGTTCCACCGCGCCGTCGGCGGTGTTGGTCAGAGTTACGCCTTTGCCGGCAGTGAGCTTCCATGCCGCTTCGGCTGGCTTGTCGTAAGCGAGCAAAGTTCGGGGGCGAGTCGCGCTGGCCGGCCCGCCGCGGCAGACCGACATCTCTAGCCCACGCACCATTCCTTCGACGTCGATGTATGTCTCTTGCGGCGGTTCAGGATAGGGGATGCGCAACAGCGGCAAGTCGCCACGCATCAGGTGCAGCATCCCGTCGTGGTACAGCAACAGCACCGTTCCGCCCCAGCTTTGCTCGTATCGCCAGCCATCGCAGGCCCACAGTGCATACGTGTCGGGCTGCGGTTTGTTGCCTTTCCGCGTCACGCTGTAGGCCATCCAGACGTGGTTGAAGTTGGGATAGTAAAAGATGGCCGCGCCCTGCTCTCCCCGCCACAGGTAAATGCATAGCCGGCGATGAGTGACAACCGACATCCGCAAAAACGAGCCTTCCTGCCATCGAGGCTTGAGCTGATACATGCCATGCAACCGCACCAGCATTCGGTTGTGTTCATGCTGCAACTGGAACGTATAACCATGGCCTGGCACTTGCCCCAATAACTCCTGCAATTGCGCGATGCCCGGAAACGGTCTTTCGCTACCGAAATCGTCGAAGCAAATGTCGTCGAAAAACGCAACCGCCGGCTCAGACTGCAACCGATTGCTTTTCGGTATATCAGTCTTTTGCCCCTCGGTCTTTTGCGTGCCGAGCTTACTGGCGGTTTGTTGCACCACAATCTTCGGTGGGCCGCCGTTTTGGGCACTATCGGCCGATTGCCCAAGCGGCGCTGCCAGAGAAACACCAGCTTGATTTACCCAAAACAGCAAACTGGCAACCCAAATGGCAACCAACAATTCGGTGTGCTTAACCCAGCGATGTGGCATATCCGGCCTCGGACAGGTACAACAACACTCGTGATGGCAACTAGCAAGTGCTACACACTTACTATACCAAGCCCGCGTGGATCATACACCAACAGGCCATCGCCAATCTTGAGGTCGAAGCAGGTTGCCGGGTTCGTTACCCGACGGCCGATGCCGAAAAAACTCCTCTCGTGGATAGTCACAGCCGCTGAATACTAAAACTCCACAGGCGGACGGCGTCTAACTGACGGTGTGCGGGAATCGAAGCTGGCTGACCGCTTACTTGTGTTGATATTCTGTCATTCGAGCATGGCTCTACCCATGCAGGCAGACTAGGGATAAAAAAACCCCCGCTTTTTATTTCCGAACACCCTCATCTAACTGCGTACGAGTCCTTGGTCTGCGCCCCGCTGAGCCACCAGCCAGAATCCTTCTTGTCGCACTTGTGCTAACGGCCCAACGTCGCGCGGCAGCGATTGCCCTGGCAGAGAGTAACGGATGGCATCTTCTCGCTGCCGTGTAGAAGCTTTTGGTGGAAAGCAATCTGAGAGTCTTCTTTCGGCAGTTCGCTGCACCGGTATGCCCAGTTATTGGCAATCGGCAGGGTATTCGCCTAGTTGCGGCGAAGCACGCTGGGGCAACCGCTGTTGCGCATTACGCAACAGAAAAACACCACGCGAATTGCGCCGGCCCGAATGGCAGTGGCGACAGAAGGCCACATAGAAGAGCAGCCCGCCGCTGGGCAAAAAACCACTCTCCCACGGTGCCGCACATCCAGCGCGGCAGGTACTGGAGACGGTAATCTGTCAGCGGCCGGACGAAACTATTCTCCAAATGACGCGAGTTTTTTCGGATTATTTTCAAAAAGTTGGAAGTCTTTCTCAAATATCGACTTACTAGCGGCGGAGGGACTCGAACCCCCGACACACGGATTATGATTCCGCTGCTCTAACCGACTGAGCTACGCCGCCAAAGTTTCTGGCAATCAAACCTTCACGGCAGTTGTCTATTTGACCTACGATATCAGGAATTGAACGGTTCCGACTGCTTGCTTCCAGTGATATTCTGTCGTTAGGCCGCACGCTGGTGCCCATGTTCGTCGCGTGAGAACATAACAAAACTGCCAGATTCAATATCTGGTCACCCTCCTTTATTTCTCTTGAGCGTCCTGCCGCTAGCCGGTCTGCCAGGTGTTTAATTTTCGTGCAAGTCGGCACGCTTGGTACTGACGGGTCGATCAGACGCGATTGCCATTGGCCGTCAGTACAGTTCGGAGTTGCCCAAGCTGAACGGCTTGCATGTTGCGCCAACAGGCGGAAGCCGCCCTACGTGCCGACGTCCCGGTTATTGAATAATCAATCTTACACCAAAACGCAGTACAGTAAAGCTGGCCCCTGGTCGCACAACCACCGTCTCGGTGGTACCCGTTGGAAGACGCCGCCTGGCAAGGTTTTGCGTTGGCTTTGATTTTGGCTAGGAGGCAGAAATGTGGCGGTATTGTGCCGACGGTCGGCTGTCGTGAAATGTCCCGTGGTTGGAAGGGGCCGCCGGCTTTCCGGGCCTCAAAGTTCTGTGCCGCGACCCATCGGGTCGGCCTCAATAGGTGGTTCGACGGGCTTGGTACCGGGCTGGAGGTGGCGGATTTGGCCAGCGGCTTGACGTTCCCGCCACTTCTTGACCGACGGTTCTCTTTTCGTGGAAGGCAGCTCCGGCCGATAGGCGAACGTCAGCCCGGTGATCTCCCTGAGCGTCCACCAAGCCATAACGCGCACCACAAGCGACTCGTGGTCTAGTGCGCGGACCAAAGCAGCGTCTTCGCCGGCTTCTAGGTCGTTGTCGGTATAGCCCCACAGCATACGATATGCTACGGAAGCATCGCGGGGCCAGAGTTTCTCCAGCGCCGTTCTGATTGCCGCGGCGCTGTGCGGACTGCGGTCGATTGCCTCGGCGAGCTGGGCAAGGTAGTCGGGCCAATCGCGCTGGGCGTCGAGTTGGCCCAGCGGTGCCACCAGGGGCTCGACTACGTCGAGGTATGCCAGGCAGCGCCGCGCCAACCAGCGCAGCTCCCGGCGCTGTGGGTCGTCGGCGAATTCCAGCAGCTTCAGCCGCGCCGAGTGCGTCGGCTGTATCGCTGGGGCCATTAGGGCGGCAGCGCGGGCGTCGAGCAATCCGACAGTGTCCGCCGCAACCCATTTGGGCGCCTCCTCGCCCACAGGTTTGCCGCCTATGGTAAATCGGCATGGTGCGGTCAATTGGATAATTTCCGCTGAACCGTCCTCTTGCCATGTCAATTGGCCGTGGCAGCCGTAGATCGTAACCGTGTAAAGGCGGGGATTTTTTTCCGGGTCGGTCCCGCGCTTATGTCGGGCAAAAACCTCGATGGCTGCCTTCGACTCGGCCTGCACGAAGCACAATGCCCCACTGACCTGTCCGGCCGTCAGTCTGATCGTCGTTCCTGCATTAGCCAAGGGCATGACAACCAACCGGCCGTAAGCCACATCGAAGCCTGCCGGGTGCTCCGGCTGCTTGGGCAAGAGGTGGATTTTTGTGCCGCCGAGCATCTCCACTGCTACGCCAGCGGTGCTCAGCGCAAGCTGCGTTCGGTAGGCTGGCAAAGTCAACATCCATGTTTGCGCCTCGAGAATGCCTTTGCTCGGTACACGATACCAGTCTTCGCCTCCTGCGTCGTACCGAAGAAGCACTTGCCTGTCGTCGGACATCAACCGGCCGGCCTGTTGCGGCAAGTCTGTCTTCGGTGCAGGCACAGGCTCGATGGCTATCGGGGGCCGGCTTGCGACATCCGTAGGCGGCGGGGATGGCTTCGGCTCGCGTGGCTCATCGGGCATGAGCTGGGCTGGTTTTTCGGCGGTGGTTGGCCTCTCGGTCGGCGGTTCTGGTTCTGGCGGCAGCGGCGCTGGCGGCTGGGGCGGTTTTGGTTCTGTTGTTTCTTCCGGGGGCATGGGAGCGGGTTCCTCGCCGGGCCGAACCAGTTTCGACGAGGGGTCAGCCTCGGCCGGCTGCTCCAAGGGTTTGGCTTTTTCACCCGTGTCGCCTTCGCCTGGCTTGCCGACATCCGGTTGCTTCGGCAAAACAGGGAGTACCGGTTCGGCCGACTGGTCATCTTCCCGAGCCGCAACGTACCCAAGCAACTTGCCCAGTGGCGTACCGGGCGCAAACTGCCCAAAAACGGCCAGCACCACCAGCACAAACACCACAACCACAGCAACGCCTAGAGCCAAAGGGGCGAGTTTACTTTTACTAGGCGGGTCGCGCAGATAGTCGGGAACAGTTAGCTTGTGGCGGCCCTTGGGTGACGGCTCGGTTTCCGGCGACTTTGGGGTTTCGGGCGCAGCGGGTGAGGGAGCTTCGGCTGCTGAGACTGCCGCGAATTGGGGTGCCGGCGAAGTCGCCGTCGGCGGCGCCGTCGCCCCCAGCCGGGCGCCCAATTGGTACATCCGTTCCCGGGCAGCCGGATCGACCTCCGCTGGTTCGCCGAGCACCAACGTCAAGATCTGATGGCAGGCAGCGACTTCAGCAAGCTGAACGTCCGACTCCAGACAAACTTTTTCAAAGTCGGTAACACGATCATCGGGCAGTTGGTGATCGAGATACTCGGCCACAGTATTCGGGTCCAGGCCAGAACCCGGACCGGCAAGCCCCGGTGCCGCCAAACGCAATCGGCGCACCACATCGCGTATGCGGTTGAGCAACTCGGCCGCCGCGGGGCTTTCCTCAATCTTCTTAGCTATTTCCTGTGCGTCTTCAGGCCCCAAAATGCCATTCATGTAGGCCAACATCGTTCGCAATGTGAGCCGCATGGCAATTCCCCTAATCAAACGAGCGGGCAACGCCCCCGATACCCAATAAAATAATGTGAATCGGGAACATGTGCTTTCTATAGTATTAGTGGCGGCTGCGCTACAGATTCGTACATTAATAATTTAAGAATCTGCGAAATCTGCGAAACATGCACAATATGGGACGACATACAGCCACCGTTGATACCCCTCGAATGATGCCATAATCATTATGGCTGAACTTGTGATTTGCGCGACGACATTGGCGGGCCGGCGCACGGACGGTTCCATACAGAAAGCAAGTCCGCTGATCTTCGGCACGATTGGCTCGCCCAGACACGTGTCACTGCTGACGCAGTTCCCGCCACGGTTGCCGCTGGCGGTAACTTTGCAATTGGCGGCGCATGGCGGCAGCCACCTCAGGCTGATGTTGTTCGGTGGCCATTTGCACTGCCTGCGCCGCGGTCGAGGCCGCTTGGTCGAAATCGCCGGCCTCGGCGTACGCGGCGGCCAGTGTCGCCAGCACTTGAAGCGGATTATGGTCGGGTTGTTGCGCTGCACGCTGCGCAAGTCGCACAGCCTCAGCGCCGTCGCGGCAAAGCGGATTGCGCGCGGTGGCCAGCAGCCACGCGAGATTATTCAGCGTGATCGCCGAGTTGGGATGATGTCGCAGCACCGCGCGGTATTGCTCGATAGCCTCTGCCGTGCGTCCCAGCCGAGCCAATAGCGCAGCCTTGTTGTGTCCGGCGCGAAGATGCTCGGGCTGAAAGCCCAGTGCGGCATCGAAGTGCTTCAGCGCTTCGTCGGGGCGTCCCTGGCCTTCCAACAGCGACCCAAGCTGACAGTACAGGTCGGGATCGGCCGGCGCGAGAAGCAGTCCAGCACGCAGCTCCGCTATGGCTTGCTTGAGCTGGCCTCGGCGGACCAACACCGTGCCCAGGCTGCGATGGAAGCTTCCTTCCCGCGGTGCCAGTTCCAAAGCGCGGCGGAAGTATTTTTCCGCCTGTTCCAAGTCGCCACGCATAAGGTAGGCCGAACCCAAGTTGCCGTAGGCTTTGACCATCAGCGGGTCAACGGCCGCGGCCTTGCGAAACTCCAGAATGGCTTCGTCGGTCCGCCCTTGGTGCAGCAGGCAACCGCCCAGTCCGTTGGCTGCCGGAGCATAGTTAGGATCCAGGCGGATTGCTTGCCGAAAATGCTGTTCGGCCTCCTCCGTTCGCCCCTGCTCGATCAATACGGCTGCCATACTGCAACGGATTGCAGCGGCGTTCCAGGGTTCCAGCTCCATTGTCAAGCTCAGCACATCTAAAGCTTCCTGCCAGCGGCCTTGTTTGGAAAGCACGTCGGCCAAAGTGGACAACCATCCCACTGATTGGGGAAACTTTTCCAGAGCCATCCGAAGCTGTCGTTCGGCCTCTTCATACTTGCTCATGCGATACAGCAATGTGGCATAGTTTGCCCGCAGGTGTACATCGTCGCCACGCTGCCGGATTGCCTGACGGTACCACTGGTCGGCTTGGGCGAGGGCTGGAGTGGAGACGGCCTGGGCTTCCAGTCGGGCAACTTGGCGACGCAACTCGGCCAGCCGCACAGAGTGGTCCAGTTGATTGGTGAATGGCGGCCGCGCTACCAGATCCTCCATCGCCGCAGCCATTCGGTAGCTGTCCCACGGCGTCAGCGCCAGCCGCCGGGCGCAGGCTTCCAGCGAAGGGGCTTCGACGACCGCAGGCGCTTGCCGGCTCAAGTCCGGAAGGCACGATGCCAGCTTTTGCAGTACCGCACTGGCGAGCAAGTGATTGCCCTCGGGCTTCAAATGGACGTGCTCGTAGAAGAACTCCTCGCCGGGGATGCCGTGGCGGATTGTGGAGCAGGCGGCGAAACGCTGTTCGGCGTCGACTAGAATCACACCCTGCTCGGCAAACTCCGCTGCCACTTGGCGAATAATGTCGTTTATGTGGCTGTCGGCGCGGAAGCGCAACACGTCGTAATCGCGCGCTAGGCGCAAGTGCTCAGTGGCCTTTTCCACCTGCTCGGTGGCCAAGTAGCTGTGTGCCAGAAGGTAGTGGGTCTCCGCGTGGACAGGAGCAATTTTCAAAGCTTTCGTTAGCTCTTCGATCGCGGCCCGATGCTCCCGCTGAGCGGCATGCTGCACAGCTGATTGATAATGCCTTTTCCATTGAGCCAGGTCGGCTTCTGTCGGGTTGGTGATGTGGGCCGAGGCCAGCGGCGGGCAGTCTTTCAGATTGACGGCCACCGTACACAAGAGCACCGGCACCCCGCGGCGGCTTGCTGCCCGGCACAACTCCACCAAGTTCTGTCGAAAATGGCGGTACACCACTTCAGCGCGCTGGTCCTGGGGAGGCACCTCTTTACTGAGGAACATCTCTAATCCCTGCCAACGCTGCGGCCCGGTTGCTCCCACACCAATCCAGGCCACGGCGCGTTCCACAAGTTGCCCGATCCTGGTGCTCCTGGCGGCGATGCTCGCCCGGATCAGCCAGCGGCTGTGGGCAAACCCAGAGAACACCGTGCCCGGCCCGTAAGGCCCCACAAACTCGTTGTTGCCCATGTACACCACCAGAGCGTCGGGCTGGAGACGGAGGCAATCGTCGGCGATGTTGACGATGGCGTGGGAATTGATAGCGGTCATGGCGGCGTTGACCACCTCGAAGTGCACGTCCGGATGTTGCTGTTCGAGCATGGCCTGCAAAAATCGCGCCAGCCCGAACGACGAATCAGGCGTCCCCATCGCGGCCGATTCGCCGAGCACGAAAATGCGGAGTGTGCCATTGGCTTTTCGTGTGGGCAGTCGGCAGGGCACCGGCGCGCGGGCCAAGTGCCGGGGAAAGAACGTCCAACCGAAGCGCACATTGGTGACGTAAGCTTGACCGTCGGCCGAGGGCACCCAAAAACTTGTGGAATGACCGAAGCCCGCCAGTCGCAATCCGCCTTCCAGCAGCGCGAACAACAGCAGCGGTACGACCGTCAGCGCAACCAGCCGGTAGGACCATACGCGCAATGGCCCGGGCCGCGGCGCCGGCGAACTGCTATCCGTCGTGCAAGAGTTTGCCGCCGTCTGATGTCGGTGCTGCTCGCGGTCGCGTTTGGCGGTCCCCACGGTTGCCTACGATTCGCAGCGAACGTGACTATCGAACTACCAATCGACAAGTTTGGCGGTTTCCACGGTTGCCTACCATTTTCTGCAAAGCACGCCGACGATCAGAAAATGACATAAATGTAAGGCGCAAGTCCCGTGCCGGACACAACGATAAGGAATCCAAGCACGAGCAGTGCCAGCACTATAGGTATGAGCCACCACTTTTTGTTGTATCGCAGAAAATGGAACAATTCGCGCAACAAACCGGGCTGCGGCTGCGCCGCCAGCCGCTGAAACTCGGCAGCCTGCTTCGTCGGCTCGCTCCGTGATTGCGTATCCAACATGCCTGGCCCTTGACAATCAATGCATCCCGAGGCCGCTGCGCGCCGCACCGAACGCGCCTTGGCGCAGCTAACCCCCCCAGCGACCCGAGCTTGTGCCACCTGCGCTAATCGATCAATACTGGCGGAAGTAGCTTTCCAACTGGTGGTCGGCCGTCTGCGGCGTCCAATAGGACTCGGCCCGAGGGTCGAATCGACGGCCCAGCGGGTCGTAACCTACTGCCCGCAATATCAGCCCGACAGGCGTTACTAAAAGAAAGTATACTACGGCCAACGCCATCCACGAGACGGCCCACCCGATGGGCAGCGTCAATAACGAGGTACCGATGAAGACCGCGCGCAGGGCTTTGGGATGGAGCAATCCCAACAGGGGTATCACACCAGCGGCAGTCCAGCACACGGCGGCAACTGCAATTCGGCCCTCCAGCCACATTGCCAGCCCGATTGCGCCCAGCAACACCACCCACGCGCTGGCGAACACGGCCAGCTTGCGGCCCGAAGGACGCCATTCGATCGGCAGCAGAGTCATGTCAGCTTTTCCCGATGCTGCTAACCGCCCGTGGTCGGACGGCAACCCTTACCTAATCGAGCGCGAATTGCGAGAGGTACTCCTCTGGCCGGAATTGCGGGGCGTTGGGTTGTTGGGCCTTGAGCAACACGAAGTCTTCCAACACCAGCACATCCATGTCGGTACACATGAAGCAGCGATAGGCTTGCTCCGGCGTACAGACAATCGGTTCGCCACGGACGTTGAAACTGGTATTGACCAACACCGGGCAGCCGGTCAGGGCCTCAAACGCCCGCAATAACTGGTAGAACCTTCCGTGCCGCAGCGGATCGACGGTTTGCACCCGGGCCGAACCATCGACATGGGTGACCGCCGGAATGGGGCCGCCAACGAACTTGAGCTTTTCCAGCCCGGACGGGTCGGTCTTGCCCACCGCACACCGTGCTGCTGCCGAGCAACCGGAAGCGTAGTTACGTGCCGCCGGCAGAAAACCCGCTGATGACTTCGCATCAGGGTCGGCCCAGCCTGCTGAGTCCGACTCCATGGCCCCAGTCAGCGTAGCATGTTGAGTGTTGCCTTGCTGCCAGTCGCTCCCCTGCTGCGTACGCCACTGGACGGCAAGCGGGGCGACCAGGAGCATATACGGGCTTTCCACGCCCGCCGGAAGCCGGAAGAAATCGCAGGCCCGTTCGCGTAACACGGCCGGGGCAAACGGACGAAACGACTCGCGGAATTTGATCTTGCGGTTCAGCAAACTTTGCATGTCGGGACGGCGCGGATCGGCCAGGATGCTGCGACTGCCCAGCGCCCGTGGCCCGAACTCCATCCGACCATGAAACCAGCCTACTACCTTCCCATCGGCCAACAGCCGGGCGACATGCCGGCAGAGCGACTTTTCGTCGGAAAAATGGCTGTACACGGCTTGTTGCTCGTCGAGCATTGCCCGGATGTACTGCGGGCTGTAACTCGGGCCGAGCCAGGAACCGCACTGACTGTCGTGCGGACTTGGCTGTCGGCAATGGCCGAGCAGTTGGTACCAGATCAACAGCGCCACCCCTAGCGCGCCTCCAGCGTCCCCAGCCGCCGGCTGAATCCAAATGCTCTTGAACGGACCTTCGCGCAGCAGGCGGCCGTTGCCCACGCAGTTCAGCGCCACTCCGCCTGCCAGACATAGGTTTTCCAGCTTGGTCTGTTGGTGAGCGAATCTGGCCATCCGCAGCATGACCTCTTCGGTAACGTGCTGTATCGAAGCGGCCAGGTCCATTTCGCGCTCGGTCAGCGGCTCGCCGGGACGCCGCGGCCTTCCGCCGAAAAGCCGGTTGAACTGCCGCGAGGTCATCGTCAGCCCAGCGCAGTAGTCGAAATACTCCAGCGCTAGGCGCAGCGAGCCGTCGGGCTTCAAGTCGACCAGCTTTTCCAGTATCAGGTCCACGTATTTCGGTTGGCCGTATGGCGCAAGGCCCATCAGCTTGTACTCGCCAGAGTTGACCTTGAAACCGCAGTAGTACGTGAACGCCGAGTACAGCAGCCCCAGCGAGTGCGGGAAACGCAATTGATGGGTGATTGCGATGCGATTGTGCCGCCCCTGTCCGACCGAGGCGGTGGCCCATTCGCCCACCCCGTCGATGGTCAAAATGGCCGCCTCCTCGAACGGCGAGGGAAAAAACGCGCTGGCGGCGTGCGATTGATGGTGCTCGGCGAACACGCAGCGATTACGAACATGGCCTTGCAGCCCGGCGGCAATCAGTTTTGGCAAGTGCAGCTTTTGGTGAAGCCACAGGGGAATCGCCTTGGCAAAGGAGCGGAACCCTCGTGGGGCGTAGCTCAGATAGGTCTCCAGCAGCCGCTCGAACTTCAACAACGGTTTGTCGTAAAAGCCAACGTAGTCGATCTGCTCGGGCCTCAGACTGGCTTGGTGGAGGCAATATTGGATTGCCCGGACAGGGAAGTCGGCGTCGTGTTTGCGACGGCTGAAGCGTTCCTCCTGTGCGGCAGCTACGATCTGGCCATCGACCACCAGCGCAGCCGCCGAATCGTGATAATACGCCGATACGCCCAAGATAACTGTCATCGCCAGTCGTTCGTACTCCCGCCGTCATGTGGGAAAAGATGTGGTATGAACTCGATTATAACCTGCAAACTTCAGCCCGGCTCCGGTGTGCTTATCTCGTATGTTGTTTCTCGTAACTGCTTCTGTTTGCGATATTTAAGCAGAACACCGCATATAGCTTCTTAACTCCAACTTCTACGAAAGGTTGGCAAGCCGCTGCTGCTGTATGCGTGCGATGTTGGCCGCAGCCAAGCTTGACGATGCCAAAAATATCTGGCAAAATATTAATAATTGCTTAGACATGCACAGGCCAATATTAATAGGCAGTTTGACATGCACTAGACCGAGGTAATGCCATGAAGCCATTGCAAGCCTTTATCTTTTGCTTGACTGTTTCGCTTGTTTTGCAGTCGGTGGCGCTTGCACAGCCAGAGCGGCGGGGGCCAATCTCCAGATTGGGCGAGCTGAAATCACGTGCCACTGAACAGATTCGCCCACCCGCAGTCCCTGAAGCCGGTACGACCCGCGAGAATCGCCTTGAGCCCGCCTTGGTAATCGTGCCATGGAGCGATGCCGATCGCAACACTGCCGAGAAGTTCCGTCAGGCCCTGGCGCCGGTGGTCGATGCCATCGCGTCCGGTAGCAAGCTGACTAAAGCAGACGCCGCTCGCACCGGTCGTACCGACGAGCCACACAAGCTCCAAGATTGGCTGACTAACGCAATTACCAAGAGCAGCCAAATGCGTAAGCTGACGATATTCGTACTGTGGCAAAGTGAATCTGGCTCGGCAAGCAATCGGAAAAACGTTAAATGCCCAAATTGCGGCTCCACTCAGCATGAGTACTGTTTCAGGTTATTGGATTACGACAAGGTAGTAATTCAAGAGTACCCCATATCAGATCCCCAGTTGACCTGCTTGAAATTGAAGAATGGAACATGCTATCCTCCAGGGTGTTGCGGCAACACCGGCAGCTCGACGGGCGGACCAGGTGGTGGACGGCTGATGAAGCCCCAGCGAACCGTACTGGTGTTTATCGTCGGCGGTACGCCACGTAATTACGAACAGGAAAACCAAGCTTTGGTGTACACAATAAAAGAAGGGGTAGAGCAAGCACTCAGCTCCGCATCCCGACTCGTTATCAAGTCAAAGTCGACGCCGCGGTAATGCGTAGCGACAATCGTATTGCGCGCAAGTAGCTGCTGCCCAGTTCGGCAGCGTTCAAAGTCTGTCTTTCAGTAAAAAATGGAAAAACGCCAGTCGCCGCAAAAAAGAGGAACACCGCATCGCGGCGTTGCTCAATTAAACTGGATCGGCTCCTTCTTGCGCAGCAACAGCCCCATATTCTCCAGGCTAATCCGCATCGCCTCGGCCGATACCTGAAACCGATCAGCCAGCGGCCGGGCCACATGCTCCAACACCCAAATCGTCGCCAGCGCTCTGGCTTTGCTCCCAACCGCCGCGCCGCCGCGATACGTCATCGTGTAAGCTTCCTTCCTCTTTCATCTTTCTCGCCGCCTCGCGAAGCCGCTGGAGCTGCTGGGCCGTCAAGCCGCTGGCCTCGCGCAACAGCTCTGGAATCTGTAGCGGATGGCTCTGGATGATCTCCGGCAAGTCCTCCGGCACCCGTCCCGCCAAGGCGATCCACTCGTCCGGGTTCTCGCCCAGAAGCTCCGCCATCCGTCGGACTCGATCGGCCGTCGGCGGCTGGACGTTACCCTGTTCGACTTGGGACAGATAGGTCGGACTGACACCGACCTGGGCTGCGAACTTCCGCAGGCTGTACCCCTTGGCAATCCGCTTCTGGCGAAGCTTCTGACCGAATCTTCTCTGTTTCGTTCCCATGATGGCCTATCTCACCTAAGGTTCGCCGCTGTGGGATCAACCGACGGTAATTGATCCCTGAAGCTTCAAGTCGCTGATGATCTGGCGCAGTTCGCTGCGTAGGTTTTCGGCCGATAAGCTGTCCACAGTCACCTCCATCGACACGCTGATTTTCAGGTCCTGACCCGATCGGAGCTTCGGCAGAACCGAGTTCCCCAGCCGGTTCCACGACTCCAGTGGAACAGCCCCGGAGATTCTGATCCTCGTGACAGTCGGAGGCGGCTCTGTTGGGTCTATGGGAGGGAGTTTGGGTATAGGAATAGGTGATTCCGGTTCCCCTGGTTTGACCTCGGGCGGTGTCACCGCCGGCGGGCGCTTCAGTGCCGAGGCCTTGGCCTTTGTGAGCAGGAAAACGCCCGGCTCAAAGGCCACCTCGTCGGACGGGACAGGCTCTTCGAACCATACCCGCTCGTAGCTCCCATCCGGTTTGGGTCCGGAGGCCAAGCCGAAATCGCCTCTGCCCACGAACTCGGCGATTTTGCTGCGCAGGGTCCTGTCGGGGTCCAGGAGACGCGTGAGAGATCCGTCCAAGAAGCTCTGCCGCAGGCTGGCCAGGGGCCACGCGCCGGTATCTCTGAAGGCCAGCGGCCAGTTGCGCTCGATATAGCCTGCCCCCACAGAGTCGTTCAGCAGGGCCTGCGACTTCAGGGCGGTTATCACCCGACCGCACAGCGTCTCAGAACCGCTGGAATGGCCGGCCCCCAGGTCGATCACTTTCAATCCGGTCGGGTCGGAGCGGTCTGCCAGCACGACGAATCGGTAGCCGCCCCACACCTCCTCCTTCGCTTGGTTCTCAGCGTCCTTTACTTTGATCTCGATCTCGCGCAGGTCGGCCTTTTCGTAATCCGCGCCGAGCACGCCGTCCCGCACATCCCGCTGCACGCGCTGCCAGGCCAGCCACATCTCGACTTTGTCGCGCAGGTCCCGTCCCGGTTTCCGCACGCACCACACCAGCGCAGCAGGATACAAACGAGCGGACTTCCCGCGGTTCTTGGTCCATTCGGCGATCCGATCTCGCAGGTCGCCCTCGTCGCTCCACTGCTCATCCGGATCGACCACCACGAGACTGAGCCTGGGCGAATCGGCGACTGCGGTACTGTCGGCCGGAAAGAACTCGACCGGGATGCTCGCCCCACGCTTGAATTCCTGTTTCACCAAGTCCCGGATCGCAGGCTTGATGTCGGAGGCCTCGTCCAGCGACGCCCGACGGTCGTGGACCGCCTTATCGACCTTAGCTTTGTAGTAAATCCTGAACCCATCTGCCCCCACCCGCTGGATAAAGAACGATTTGCCCTCCAGCGCCACGGCCGCGTTGTCGATCGAGGTCGTCTCCAGCTCGGGCTCCCCCAAAGCGAATCGCAGCTCCGGCAGGTGTGCTACTTTGTCAAGCTGACCGCCCGAGGACTCGAATAGAATGGCGGTCCCGACTCGACGGTGGATGTCCCGCAGCGCCCCCTTCATATCCGCGTCCAAGGCGCGGGCATGGGAATGCTCGCCAGCGATGTCCGTATCGACCGCGGTGCTGAGCCGCCCTTCACCGAGCTGCCCCAGCACCACGCTCTTGAATGTCGGATCGCCGAGTGGGGCCGAGCCGAGTGTGATGAGCTCTTCGCGTCGCGCTTGGACATGCGCTTCCCGAAACGCCCACGAAATCCACTGCGCCAGCATCGCCAGTGTGCCGCGGGTCGCTTGGAATTGCGGCAGCGCCGCCCACTTTCGCTGGAAGACCGACAGCGTCGCCGGGTGGAACGGATAGCAGGCCTCAAAACGGGCTTGAAGAAACTCCCGGGCCTTCTTCTCGGTCGCTGCGGTATCCACCGCCGTCCATTCCGGCGGCAGTTGCGCACGCCGCTGGAAGCACCAGTCGGCGTAGGCCTTGGCCACGTTCTTGCGGACCCGCTCCGACCCCAAGTCCTCAAACAGACGGCGTCGGATCACCTCGCTGATTTCGGCCTCGTCGTTGACCAACAGCGGTTTGGCCACGGCCCCGACCGTCTTCTTGATCTTCTCT
>CALLPE010000058.1 GCA_938015445.1 uncultured Pirellulales bacterium | reverse complement strand
TGATCGCGGTCAACACCACGCTGTCGAAACTGCTGGGGCCGGTGGAGCGCTTGCTGGGTATCAGCTCGTTGGGAATCAACACGGTGCGCGCCAGCCAAGTCATGGGCCGCGACTACAACCGCTTCCGCAGCTTCTAAGGGCATAGTGCATGTTCTTCTGGAGGGCATCGGTTGAAACATTGAAGCGAGGGCCCGTGAGACATTGGAGAAAAGGCCCAAGTAGAGAACCGCTGCCAGCTCGGCTGCGAGTCGAAGTTGGTAGCAACAGACGATCAGAATTTCCGAATCGAGTTGCTGGCAATCACTGTACGGAAGACAACACTGGCAAATCAGTGCACGAACAAGGGAACGGCAAGATGAAAAATACCGGCGATGTTTCCTGGGCGTTGAGGTGGTCGTTGGCGACGGTAGCGGCAGTGGGAATTGCCGGAACAGTGTGGGCCGGTGTGATGGCAGTGCCGGCGAAGTCCAACGCCCCACGCGGCAGCGAAGGTTGTTGGCCGAATGCAGCCAACTTCGGGTACTTCAGGAGTTCCTGGCGTCAGTGGCCAGGCGAAGACCGCCCTGATCAGCGCTTTCCCAGCGCTCTGGGCCGGGAAGTGTTGCCTACGCCGGAGGGGCGCGAGGAGTTGCCTCCGCCGCCGGCTGAACCGTCGCCGCAACGGGAAATGTTGTTTCCGGGTTTGCCGGAGCCGGGCGAATCTATATTGCCTCCTGGCAGTGCGACACGAGGTCAGCCGCTAATGATTCCTGGTGGGTTGGAAGAACCTGCCGATGCGTTGCGTCGCCCGTTGTTGCCTGGCGCCCCAGGGGTATTGCCTGGAGCAGCGCCGTTGTCGCCGGCTCGCCAGCCAGATAGTGTCATTCCACCGCCGCTGGAGCCTGAACGGCGACCTGCGTCGCCGTCTGACCAGGGCGATTCCGAGCGGCAGTCGGCAGCGCCGAAGTTGGAGGCGGGCCAGCGGTCTGCCGGTCAGAAGTTAGGCCGCAGTTTGCCGGAGCGACTGCCAGAACTGGTGCCGATAGAGCCGGGGATCGATCGCCGCCCCACTATACCAGGGTTGGAACCGGCAGCCAGTAGCCGCGCCGTTTCTGCTGATGAAGCCACAGCGCATAGCGCAACACGAAGCGGCAGCAGCGATTCGGACCGTCGGGCTGGGCAAGCTGCGGGGCCGGGAAAGCTAAGCACCCAGCAGCGCGGCGTCTCGTCCAGCGATGATAGACCTTCACGGCAGTCGTCTTCACCGGCGCGCAGCGGGCCGATGCGGGACCCGCTACTACCGGTGGAGCGTACAAGCGATGCGCCGAAGGCCGAGTGGAGTCGGGTTTTGGAACCTGGCAAAGGACACGAGTTACCACCCCGGCCCTTCGGGCAGTTTACGCAAACGCCTACCTACACATTGCCTAGCGACAAAGTAATTCCTTTACCGCCGGTGGAGCCAACCGTGGCGCCAACCGGCGGCCAAGCGGCCCGACTGGCAGTCCACCATACCCCACAGCAGCCTTCAAGCTCAGAAGTAATCCAGCAGCCGGTGTTCAATCAGCCGGTCTCTCAGCGGCCGATTGTAGCGCAAGCCGCGTGGATTGCCGACAAGCCGGCGCCGCTTGACAAACAGGGGATAACCGACTCGGGCGCGCGGCCTGGTGCTGGCGGCCCGTTGGCTTTGGAAGGATATTGCCCCGTGGATTTGTCGAAGCACGAGCGCTGGACCAAAGGCAGCGCGCAGTGGGCCGTGACCTACCGTGGGGCTACTTACTATTGTGCAGGGCCGGTGCAGCGGGAATGTTTTCTGGCCGATCCGGAGCGTTATGTGCCGGTCTCGCAAGGCTGCGACGTGGTGGCACTTCTGGACGAGGATCGGAACGTGGCCGGCGTGGTAGATCACTGCGTGGTGTACCAAGGGCGGCTGTACATGTTTTCCAGCGCTGCGGCGGTAGAAAGGTTCCGTAGCAATCCTGCCCGCTACGCGGTTCCGTAGAAGCCTCCGGAGTGCGGCGCGGCCGCAAGACCGCGCCTCAAGATCCGCGGTATGCAGCAATCGCATCAACCATGCGGTTTTGTGAACTCGCTTATGGTTTCGTAAACTCGCCCACGGCCCACTGCGCGACGACATGGCGGCGCAGCGCTGCGAAGCGGCAGCAGTGCGGAGCTTTGCCGGGCGTTCAGCAGTTGGTCTAGCTCGGTATCTCAGCCCAGGATAGCCTTCAGATCGGCCTCCGGGGTGCTTATCGGGGTAAGGTGAAATTTGTCGACCAGCACTTGCAACACACCCGGCGTGATAAAGGCTGGCAAACTGGGCCCGATGCGAATGTTCCTGATGCCCAGGTGCAGCAGCGTCAGCAGGATGGCTACCGCCTTTTGCTCGTACCAGCTTAAGACCAGTGACAGCGGCAATTCGTTGACCGTACACTGGAAGGCATCGGCCAGAGCCAAAGCGATTTGGATGGCCGAATAGGCGTCGTTGCACTGGCCGATGTCCAGCAGCCGCGGGATGCCGTCGATCTGTCCGAAGTCCAGCTTGTTGAAGCGATATTTGCCGCAAGCCAGCGTGAGGATTACGCAGTCGCGTGGCACCATTTCGGCCAGTTGGGTGTAGTAGTCGCGGCCCGGTTTAGCACCGTCGCAACCGCCGATGAGGAAGAAGCGGCGGATGACCCCTTGCTTGACCGCTTGGACCACCTTCTCGGCCAGGCCGAGCACGGCATGATGGCCGAAGCCCACCATGATGGACTTCTCTGGCTCGTCTTGGGCGAAGCCTGGGGCTGCCAGGGCCGCTTCGATGACCGGGGCGAAGTTGCGGTCGCGGCCGATGTGCCGCACGCCCGGCCACGCCACCAGCCCGGTGGTGAATATCCGCTTGATGTAACTCTCCTTGGGCTTTTGGATGCAATTGGTGGTCATGAGGATAGCACCGGGAAAGTCGTCGAACTCGCGTCGTTGGTCTTGCCACGCACCGCCGTAGTTGCCCACTAGGTGCGGAAACTTCTTCAAGCCGGGATATCCGTGCGCTGGCAGCATCTCGCCATGCGTGTAAACGTTGATACCCTTGCCATCGGTCTGCTTGAGAAGTTCTTCAAGGTCTTTCAGATCATGGCCGGACACCACAATGGCTTTGCCGCGCACGGGGGTGATGCGTACCTTGGTAGGCTGCGGATGTCCGAAGGCCGAGGTATGGGCGTCGTCCAGCAAGGCCATGACCTTCAGGTTCAACTGGCCGACGTTCAGCGCCGTGGCCAGCAACTGGTCGGTGCTGGTGCCGTCGTGAGTGAGAAAATCGAGTATTTCGTGAAAAGCGGCGAAGACCTGGGGCACATAAGCGCCCAGGATGCACGCATGATCGGCGTAGGCGGCGGCACCCTTCAGCCCGTAGAGGATCAGCTCTTGCAGACCGGTCACATCTGCGCCCAGCCGCGCTTGCCGATTGGCGATGGAGACCTGGCGACCTTGGGCCAGAAGGCCTTCTAGGTCGTTGGCTGGCTGCCAGGCGGCCGGGCCGGAAAGCTGCTCCGGCGTACTACCGGCGCGGCGGCAGGCGTCTTCGTACAGCCGTTTAGCCTTGTCGCGCATTTGGGCTGCTTGGCGGAGATGGTCAACCAACCGCTGGGGGTCGAAATCGACGTTGGTCACGGTGGCGAAAAGGTTCTCGACCACCGCCAAGTCGATCTGCTGATCTTGTGCCCCGAGCTTGGCGGCGCGATGAGCGTACATCGCAATACCTTTGACGGCCTCCACCAGCAAGTCTTGCAACACAGCCGTAGGCTCGTCTTTGCCGCAAACGCCCAAGTTTGTGCAAGCCACGCCCCTGCTGGTCTGTTCGCACTGATAGCAATACATAGACATCTTTCTCTGCCTCCTGTAAGAATGGACCGTGTCGGATTTCCTGTGGTGCCGCGACTGATGGGGAACACTACGCCTGCTCAGCGGCGGTCAACATCTTCCTATTTCATTTTTAAGCCCGTCTGCACCGGCAATCTTTGATATGGATCAACTCGTCGGGAAAAAATCGAGTAACGGCGCAGCGATTCTGGGCGGCAGGCACAGCAGACCGGAGAGCGAATCTGTCGAGCAACGCCAGCTAGCCGCCTGCAAGGCATCTGATACACTTGTGTAATCCTGTGTAATCCAGTCTGGTGATGCTACCACAGGCGCCGCAAGGAGGGAACCTTGTCTGCCAACGTGATCGACATTTTGACCAATTGCCGGTTGTTTTCCCAGGTGGACACCGGCGCGCTGGCGCGGTTGGTAACTATTGCCCGCTTGTGCTCCTTCGACAAAGGCCAACTGATCGTGCGCGAGGGCGAACAGTGCCCGGGGGTGTACGTGGTGGGCAGCGGATTGGTGCGGGTTTTTAAGACTGGCGCTGGCGGGAAGGAACATGTGCTGCACTTGGTTGGGCCGGGCAACACGTTCGCCGAAGTGGCGGCGGTCGGACAGTTCGACATGCCCGCCTCGGCGCAGGCCGTGGCCGATACCGTTTGCGCCCTGCTGCCGGCAGAACGGTTTCGTCAAATGCTGCGAGAGGACCACCAGTTTTGCCTGGCGCTTTTGGCCGGACTGACCGTATGGGTTCGCCATCTGGTTTCGCTGTTGGAAGATGTGGTGTTGCGCGACGCGGCGGGCCGAGTAGCGCGCTTGCTGCTGAACGCTCCGCTTGCCCCTGACGGCAGTAGGGAACTGCCGGCGCTGAAGCGACATCTAGCCAGCCACTTGAATCTGACCAGCGAAACCTTTTCGCGCACCTGGCGGCGGTTGATCGAGGCCGGATTGATCGAAGAGGTGGAGTCGGGCAGAGTGCGGTTGCTTGACTCCCAGCGGCTTCAGCGCGTAGCAGAAGGACTTTTCCCGCAGTGTTGACCGCCACTGGCCAATTATTGTCGCCGACTGG
>CALLPE010000057.1 GCA_938015445.1 uncultured Pirellulales bacterium | reverse complement strand
GACTTCGCCCTTGTACATCGCCGAAATTTCGCCGGCACGGATTCGTGGGCGGCTGGTGTCGGTCAACCAACTGACTATCGTCCTGGGCATGATGATCGTCTTTTTCGTCAACTACTTCATTGCCGCTTACGGCACCACGGTGGACCGCCGGGCGATTGAACAATATCAGGCCGAAAAAGGCGATCGACTCGACCGCCAGTTGGTGTTCCAGTATTTGCGCCAGTTGGCTGAAAAACAATCTTTCCGCGCCCAGAAAATCAGCATCGGCAAGACACAGCAGTTTGTTGCCGAGCAGGGCGATGTGCTCCAGGTGGAAAAGGTGGCGGATTTCCTCGTTCAGCATGGCATCAAAGTCGACACGCAGCAGTTAGAGTTGGGATTGCGTGGGATGACGTCGTGGAACCAGACCCGCGGTTGGCGGTGGATGTTCGGCTCCGAGGCTTTGCCCGCAGGTGCCCTGCTGCTGCTACTGTTTCTGGTGCCTGAAAGTCCTCGCTTTCTGGCGCAACAGGGCCGCTCCCAGGCGGCCTGGGAAGTCCTCGCCCGCGTCGGCGGAGCCGAGCAAGCAGCCATAGAATTGGCCGACATCGAGCAGACAATCGCCCAGGAAAGCGGCTCGCTGCGGCAACTGCTCGAGCCGGGCATCCGTCCGATTTTCTTTGTGGGCATCGCGCTGGCTATGTTGCAGCAGGTCAGCGGCATCAACGTCATCCTCTATTACGGCACCGAACTGTTCAAACAGGCCGGCTCGCAGATAGACGCCGCCTTGCTGCAAAACGCCGTGGTAGGAACGGTCAATGTGCTGTTTACAATCGTGGCCATCTGGACGGTCGACCGCTGGGGACGCAGACCGCTGATGCTGCTGGGCAGTACGGGGATGGGCGTGTGCCTGATCGCTGTCGGGATAGCGTACTTTCTCCAGCAGGCGGAAACGTGGCTGCTTGCCCTGGTGCTGGGCTATATCGCCTGCTTCGCGCTATCGGTAGGGCCGGTCACCTGGGTGATCCTCTCGGAAATCTTCCCCACGCGCATCCGCGGCCGGGCGATGGCGTTTGCCACTGTGGCCTTATGGATCGCAAACTTTTTGGTCATCCAAACCTTTCCTATCATCAACAAGCATCCATGGTTGGTCGAAAAGTTCCACTGCGCCTTCCCATTCTGGGTGTACGCGGCCTTCTGCGCGGTACTGTTCGTGGTCGTGTGGCGGATCGTGCCGGAGACCAAAGGCAAAACGTTGGAACAGATCGAGCGCGGCTGGCTGGCGGCAGGACGTTAGGACGTGCCCACAGGCAGGACCAAACAGCGGGCCCTCGGTACCCGTCGCTGTCTTTCCGGCGGTAGTCGGTTCCGGCTACCGCGGTAGTCGGTTCCGGCTAACAGCGTCTGGCAGTCAAACGTTGGTGGTGTGCTACGATTGGGGAACTAGCCGGGTTTGAGTTGTCACTGACAGGATGGATGTGGAAATTCTTTGGTTACTTGTCCGAACGCCCCCTACGGATATTCTTCCGCCACCGGCGAATTTTGCCTGTCTTGCCCAACCTTAACACAACCCACAGTCTGCTTTAGGGTTGCATCCGCGGCCAGCCGAAAGAAAGGAAGTGGGCCAACGCGCGCAGACGCCTCGGCGGCAATGCGGCAGAACGCCAAACCACAGCATTATTAGTTACACGATGATTATTAGTTAAACGATGAAATATCAGTTACACGATGAAGAACAAGTTACAAAATGAAATATTAGTTACACGATGAACAAACCGCTCAATTGCGTGCAGTGGTAACTGCTACTTAGTCGGATCGCGTGCCTGTCCTGGCAGCTAGGGCAACTGGAAGACCTAGACAAAACAATCGTCGAGCACAGCCCCTGATGCAGGATGCACCCGCAACCCAATAGTGAAAAACCACTGTGCAAGATGGGCGCACGGCGCGCACATGCCGCAACTTACGACTTTAGAACATCCCCTGGACCTGCCACAACGTCCTGGAGTAGACGATGTCTGGCAAATATTTTCCGCTGTTATCGGCCGTGATTGTTGTCGTGCTGTCGGCTTCGGTGCCAGCTGCACCGCAGCCCGACCGACTGCCGCTGTGGTGGCCGAGCGGACTTCGCCAAGCCGAACCAATCGGGCCGGAGTCTCCGGCGCCAGCAACTACGCCGGCGGTGCCATCGGCGCGGCAAAGCCGCATCAGCAACCCGAGGGAATTGCGGTATATCGCCGTAGCGGCTGACACTGACGTGCTCAACTTGTCGAGCAGCCGCACCCTAAGCGCCACCCAGCGCCACACAGTGATTACCGCCGCAACAATTGTCGCACAGCCGGCTGGCCAACGATCTGCGCTTATTGTGGTGGCTGGCGACGACCATCGCGTTCGGCTGCTGGAGGCCGAGCAACTGCGGATTGTGCAAACGCTCGAAGGCCATACCGATTGGGTCCGCGCTATTGCCGTACGACCGGACGGCAAGGCCCTGGCCACCGCCGGCAATGATCGCACCGTCCGACTGTGGGACCTGTCCGATGGCCGACTGCTCTACACCTTCGACCGGTTGCCGCGGGCCGTAGCTGCTTTGGCCTACAGTCCCGACGGACACATGCTGGCCGCAGCAGGGCTGGAAAGCAAAATCCGCCTGTTGATCGACGACGGCGGCGGGCGGCTTACCCGGGAATTGGACGCCACCGGCGGCGACTTCCGCGCAGTTTGTTTCTCTCCCGACGGCCGGCACGTGGCCGCCGCCGGCCGGACCGGGGGTATTTACATCTGGGAAGCACCGACCGGGCGGCAGGTAATGCACATCGCGCTGCCGCGCGGCACCGTCTATGCACTGACGTATTCGCCGGATGGTTCACTGATCGCTTCGGGCGGTAGCAGCGGTCAAGTGCAGCTTTGGAGGACCGCGGACGGGCAATCGGCCGGCACGCTGGGAAAAGACTTGGGAATTGTGATGAGCTTGGAGTTCGTCGGCCCGCAATACCTCGCCGCTGGCACGAGCAACAATCTCATCCATCTATGGAACATCGAGGACCGCAACGAACATCACCGGCTGCGCGGCCACACAGGTTCTGTAGCGGCGCTGCGCTACGATCCGGCCGGCAATAAGTTGGTTTCTGCCGGATACGACTGCACGGTCCGGCTGTGGGAACTCGGCCAGCCATAACAGTGCACAACCGAGGTGAGAAAGCTGCTCAGCAATAGCAGAAAACGCTTGGGCGGAGAAAACGGTTGGGAAAGTCGGTCGGCAGGGCCGGCGCCCGTTTGACAAGGAGGTTGACGTGGGATTGGCACTGGGTTTTGCGTCGCTGCTAAGGCGGGTTTTCGGCAGCCGGAGGAATCATGCGAACAAGTGGCGACGATGCCGCCTCGAGCAGATGGAGCCTCGGCAACTGCTATCCTACGCGCCGCCCATTCATATCGGTGTAGTGTACTTCGAGGACAGTCAAGGTCAGGACGTGGTCGGCGACGTGTTCGAGATCACCTTCCTCGGCGGCGCGCCCGGCACACAGCTTACCGAGCTGCGCATCAATACCGACAAGCTGGGCGACGGACTGACGATCGGCGACTGCTTTTTCGACATCGCGCCGGGCGGATTGGGTGCCTTCGGCTCCCAACCTTTCCAAGTGCTTGATTCAACCGGCATCGACTCGGTGAGCGTGGAAGTGTCCGACGGGGGCACGCTTCTGATCCTGCGGTTCACAGGGTTTGATGCGGGGGAGCGCTTGGTCTTCAGCATCGACGTGGACGAAATGGGTTTTCTGGGCGCGAATGCTGTGGCCGAGGGCAACGAGTTCGAGGGTTCCACGTTGTGGGCCAGCTTTTCGGCGCCGCATTTCTACAACGCCGCCGGGAGCGATATGTTCCTGGACTTCTATCAATTCAAGCTGGACGCCACCGGGCTGAACTTGCCCAACGATAACTACGACCCGCCCAGTCAGTACATGCCGCCTGGCTCGGCGCCAGGACCGGTGTACACCGCCGGGGCCATTTTTACACTGCAACAGCAGCCGCTGCCCGCCAGTATTTCCGGAACGGTGTTCGACGATTCCAACGCCGACAACATTCGGCAGCCCGGCGAACCGGGCATTCCCGATGTACAAATCACACTTTACGTTTGGAGCGAAGAGACTTACGCGCCTACTGGGCTAAGCACCACCACCGACTTGGCCGGCAGATACCGCTTCGACAATTTACTGCCGGGCGTTTACAAGATCGTCCAGACGCAGCCGGCCGGTTACTATAGCGTGGGAGCAACGGCTGGCACGGTGGCCGGGCAGACGCGGGGCGTGGTTTTCAGCGCCGATGTAATAGCGCAGGTCGAACTGCTCGGCGGAGAAAACAGCATCAACAACGATTTCGCCGAGATGCAACCGGCCGCCTTGTCCGGTTTCGTGTACCATGACCGCAACAACAATGGCATCTTCGACTACGACGAGGTGGGAATCCCCGGCGTGACCGTGATATTGCTCGACGCGTCAGGCAATCCCACCGGAACCACCGTAACCGACTTCTGGGGATTCTACTTCTTCGACAATCTTATGCCCGGCGTGTACAGCGTCACCGAAGTGCAACCGGCCGGGTATTTCGATGGGCTGGACTCCGCCGGCAGCGAGGGCGGTACGGCCCACAACCCTGGCGATATCATCACCGGTATCGTGCTTGGGCCGGGGGTGTACGCCTTCGAGTACAACTTCGGCGAGCTGATGCCGACCACCCTGAGCGGGCATGTGTGGATCGACTCGAACGGTAACGCCTTGCACGAACCCGGCGAGCCGCCATTGCCGGGCGTGATGGTGTATTTGCTCGATCACACCGGCACGCGCATCGCCAGCACCACCACCAATGCCGCAGGGTTCTATCGGTTCGATAACTTGCCACCCGGCGTTTACGGCCTGGAACAGATACAACCGCAAGGGTATTTGGATGGGGAAGACTTCGTGGGCACGGCCGGCGGCTGGCTGGCTGCCAACGACAAAATTGCTGGCATTACGCTAGGCTCCGATCAGCACGGCGAAAACTACGACTTCCTGGAAATACCACCGGCCAGCATCTCCGGCTACGTGTTTCAAGACGGACTGCCCATCCAAGTGCCATCTGGCTCCGGCATCCCCTACGTACCCGACTACCGCGACGGACTGCTGACCGACGACGACATCCCGCTGCCTGGCGTAGTGCTGCGGCTAGCCGACGGTACCGGCAACCTACTGGTGGACGAGAGCGGTCAACCGATTATCGCTGTAACCAACGCCGAGGGGTACTACGAGTTCACTTGGCTGATGCCGGGCGTTTACTCGGTGATCCAAGTTCAGCCGGAGGGGTACATCGACGGCATCAATCGCCCGGGCACTCATGGCGGCATGGCCGTCAACCGCTGGACGCCGCTGGACCCGCTGATGATCGGCTCGATTGCCGAGGAAGCGCGGCACGATTCGATCGTGGGCATTGTGCTGGGCGCTGGTCAAAAAGCGACCAACTACAATTTCAGCGAAGTGCTGATCGAGGTATTGCCACCGACGACGCCCCCGCCTCCGCCCCAGCCGCCGGTGGTGCCGCCTCCGTATGTTCCGCCGCCTGGTGTGCTGCCACCGCCGCCGCCGTTGGCCGCCCCTGCGCCACCGGTGGTGGTCGATGGTGTGCCGATGTTCTTTTCGTTCCCGGCGCCAGTGGCTCCCGTCGCCCCGCAGTTGTTCGGTTTCGGCGGAGTGCCCGATGCGTACACCTGGCATCTGTCGGTGATAAACGGCGGTCAGCCCCGCAACGACAAAGACGGTTCTTACAGTACGCTGGCTTCATTTACCGGGCAGTTCGACCCGGCCCGTTGGACCGGCATTACAATGACGGAGAGCCGCTGGGTGCTGGCGGACGCCAACGGGCAACCGATCCAGACGCTGGCATTTGGCCCTGCTGAAGCCCTGCCGGTGACTGGCGACTGGGCTGGTATGGGCCGGTCAGCGATAGGCGTATTTGTCGCCGGCCAGTGGTTCTTGGACCTCAACGGCAACGGCATCTGGGATGAGGCAGACCTTTGGGTCCAGTTAGGCCAGCAAGGCGACCTGCCGGTTACGGGCGACTGGGACGCCGACGGCAAGACCGACGTAGGAATTTTCGGCCCCATGTGGCCCGGCGACGGCAAAGCTTTGGCGGCCGAACCCGGTTTGCCCAGTCCGTTGAATACCCGAACCGGCCGCCCGAAGAACCTCCCGCCGCAACCCGAAGAAGCTACCGCCGGACAGCGCACGCTCCAGCGGGGTGCCGCGGGCAAACTGCGCAGCGATCTGATCGATCACGTGTTCCAGTTCGGCACGGCTGGCGACGTGGCTGTAGTGGGCGACTGGACCGGCGACGGCGTGAAGAAAATCGGCGTGTTCCGCAACGGCGTATGGATGTTGGACATCGACGGCGACGGCCGCTGGAGCGAAGCCGACCTGGCTGTCAACTTCGGCCAGGAAGGCGACATCCCGGTAGTAGGCGACTGGACCGGCGATGGCGTGGACAAATTGGGTGTCTACCGCAAGGGAAGCTGGTATCTGGACGTAAACAACGACCGCGCGCTGGATGCCCACGACAAAGTGTTCGCGCTGGGCGGCCCGGGCGACATTCCCGTGGTGGGCGACTGGACCGGCGACGGCGTGGACAAGCCGGGGGTGTTTCAGCCTGCCGGGGGACACTCTTCGCAAACCTCCGTAGCGCAGTAGTCGCCACGCGCCGCAATGCTGGCGCCATGGTGGGGCAATCGCGGCCCGGTGCGGCGATCTTGCTGCGGCGCGGCGATCTTGGCGCGGTGCGATAGTGGTGGCGCGGCAGCCGCCGTTCTATGAACGCCAGTAATCGCTCTCTGCCGATGCGCGGCATGGAACGCCCCTTGCTCTTATGTTTCTTATATTCGGGTTTGATGGATTGCGCGGTGCGGGAGCCGGCCGTGCGCCACTTTACGCGCTGGGCTGCGGGCCGCTAGGATAAGCGGTGGGCCGGTTGCCGCCCGGGCAGACGGTCTGCTGCGGTCCGGCTTCGCGTAAACATCGTCATGGTGCGGTCTATGCCTCGACGCAACTTATACTGGCTGTTGGCCATAAGCGTGGTTTCGCTGTTGTGCTTTCAAAAGGTGCAAAGCACTCGCTATGGGCGCATCCTGGGCAACGCCATGCAGCGCGTGGAGCGCAAGTATCTACACAAGGTGGAGGCCGAGGAACTTTTCAAGGGCGCTATGGAAGGGATGATCGCCCGCTTGGGCGATCCTTACTCGGCCTACTTGGAGCCGGAAGAAGCCGGACAGCTCAACGAAACGCTGGACCAGAACTTTGTGGGCGTGGGGCTGCACGTGTTGGTGGACCCGCAAAGCAAGCATTTGTTGGTGGCCTTTCCGTTGCCCGGCTCGCCAGCCGCCCGCAAAGGATTGCGCGCCGGCGACCGTATTGTGCGCATCGACCAGCGGAGCACCGAGGGAATGACGCTGAAAGAAGCGGTGCGTCTGCTGCGCGGCAAGCCAGGCGATTCGGTTACGTTGACCATCCAGCGCGAAGGTTTGGAAAAGCCACTGGTGGTGGAGATTGTCCGCGAGCTGATACACACGCCCAGCATCGAAGGCGACCGGCGCGGAGCGGACGGCACCTGGGATTTCTTTCTCGAAGGCCACGAGCGTATTGGTTACGTGCGCATCACCAGTTTTGGTCGCGATACGCGCGACGAGCTGCTACAAGCGCTGAATTGGCTGGCGGTGCGGAACATGCGCGGGCTGATATTGGACCTGCGCGACAACCCCGGCGGATTGCTCCAAGCCGCACGAGACGTGTGCGACCTGTTCATCTCCGAAGGGGTGATCGTCACCACCCGCGGCCGCAACGGACAGGTGCTCCGCGAGTATCGCGCTAGCGGCAAAGCCGTGTGGACTGATTTTCCGATGGTGGTGCTGGTCAATCGCCACAGCGCCAGCGCCAGCGAGATCGTAGCGGCTTGCCTTCAGGATCACGGGCGGGCGGTGATCGTCGGCCAGCGCACCTTGGGCAAGGGAACAGTCCAAGAGGTTATGGACTTGGAGGCCGGCTTGGGAGCACTGCGGCTGACAACGGCCAGTTACTGGCGTCCCAGCGAGGTGGAGATTCATCGCCACCAAGACGCCCCGGAAACCGAGAGCTGGGGAGTGCAGCCGGACGAAGGTTACGTCGTCGCGGTAGACAAGGAGCTGGCAGCGCGCTTGGACCGGCAGCGCATGCGCCGCCAAGGGATCCGACTGCCCCCGGCCGAGGATGAAACATCCGGCGGGGACGATTGCCCGGTGGTCGATCCCCAGTTGGCCAAGGCCGTCGAAGCCCTCGAGCAGTTATTGGCCAAGCCCGCAGGTTCCGCAAAGCCACCGCCCAGTTGATCTGTCGCCGGCTGCCCCCCACCTTGTGGCGGGGCGGTTTAAAGCCGGCTGCGCTTGGCGATGTACCGGCTGAGCATGAAGTCGTAGGGCACCGAAGTGTCGGTCATTACGTAGTCGATCTGCGACTCGGAGCACTCGCGCCGGTACGTATCCACGAATTGTTTGAGCTGCTCGATGTACACATCGCGCACATAAGCGGGATCGACCTGGATGCGCTCGTCGGTTTCCAGGTCGTGGAAGGCGATCACGTCGCGGAAGGGAAACTCCAGTTCCGCCTTGTCGAAAATGTGGAACAGTATCACCTCGTGGCGACGATGGCGGAAATGGTGCAGCGCGCGGATCACTGCGTCCGGCTCGTCGTACAAGTCGCTGATCAGCACTATCAGACAGCGACGCTTGAAGCGGTTGGCCAGTTTGTGCAACGTGGCCGCGATGTGTGTCGTTCCGCCCGGCTCGATCGCCTCCAACTGCTGCATCATCTCGTTGAAGTGTCGGGGCGAGCTGCGTGCGGGCATGTCCAGACGCACTTCGGTATCGAACGTGGTCAGCCCCACCGAGTCCTGCTGCCGCGTCATCAGATACGCCAGCACCGCCGTCAGATACGATCCGTACTCTAACTTGGTAATGCGCGCTTCGTGCCGGTAGGCCATCGACCCGCTGGTGTCCAGCAGAATTTGCACCCGCATGTTCGTTTCTTCTTCGAACTGCTTGATGTACAGTCGATCGGTGCGGGCAAGCATCTTGTAGTCCAGGTGGCGCGGATCGTCGCCCAGCGTGTATTCGCGGTGCTCGGCGAACTCGACGCTGAAGCCTTTGTACGGGCTGGAGTGCAACCCGCTGATAAACCCCTCGACCACGCCCCGGGCCACCAGCGATAGATTCTTCACGCGGGCCAACGCTTCCGGTTCGAGATAGCGGTAACCAGTTCGCATTAAAGGCTCTTTCTTAGCTACAAGACAATTGACGGCAGTGTTGCGCCCGGCGCAAGCCGCCCATAAATCTACGCTCAGCTTGGCACGCGCTGTATTTACGCATTTATGCAAGGCCCCACAGGCGCTGGCCAGTGGCGTGCACTCGTTCTTGCCTTTGCGATCGCACTGTGTGCCTTTGTGCCTGGGTGGGGCAACGACCGGCGGTTACTTTTCCGCTGGCGCTGTCTGCTCACCGCAGTTGGAATCTTTTTCGCAGAATCCATTCGGTGGTTAGGATAGCCACGAACATCGTCCACAGCACCGGCGGCCAGTAAAGCTGGCGTTCGACCACTAGTCGGCGTTTGCGTTGCGAGCGGTCCAACTGGTCGATCAAATTGTCGGCCACGCTGATATGTACATAGCGTCCGCGGCTTTCGCTGGCGATCCGCGCTAGCAGTTTCTCGTTCAGGTCCAATCGCTCGAACTCCAGGTTGGTCCGCCCAGCCTCGACCACCAGTTTCTCGCTGGTAATGGTGATCTGTCCGACGGTGGCTTCCACTTCGATCTGATAGGTGCCGTGCGTTTTCGGCTCGAAAGCGCCTTCGTAATGACCAGCAGGACCCACGGCCGGCGCGAGCGTCACCTGGTCGGGCCTGCCAGCCGGGCCGCGGATACGGGCAATGACCTTCGCTCCGCTTGCGCCCTGGCCATCCTGGTTGCGCACCACCGCGGTGATGCGCACCGGTTCATCGGGCTGGTAGGCCGCTTTGTCGGTGCTGGCGGTCACATTGGCGCCGGTCTCCACCGGCCCACCCCGACCGGCAAGCCAGCGCACAATCTGACCCCAAAAGCGCGTGAAAGGGGTCTCTTTGTCCAGCGCTCTTAACACTTGGTGCCATTTGCGGGTAGTGTCGCCGCAGAACACCGCCGTTCTGCCTTCCCCCAGCGGCTGAACGGCTAATACCGGCATTGGTCCTTCCGGAGCTTGATAAGTGGCCAACACGGTTGCGCCGGGCTTTGCGCCCAGCACGCGCGTGCAACCGTCAAGCGGAGGCAAGCCGGGAATCTTCGGCTCGGCGTCGGTCTGCGTGGGGAAAAAAGCGGCGATATTGGAGAAGATTGGATGGCGGGCGCCGTCGGGCGTCAAGGTGGGTAAGAACGGCTCGGTGATCTGTCCCACGTCGCGATCGCCCAGTATGACCGGTAGGGCCTCGCCGACGGGCGTCCCGGCATATCCGCCCGGACCAAGGCTGCGGTACCCACCCAGCATCAGCAACCCGCCGCGGTTGCGCACCCGATTGACGATCAGCTCCTGTTGTGCCGGTTTGATGTACGAGCTATCCAGGTCGCCGATGATGAACACGTCGAACTTGTCGATCGTTTCGGCGTCGCTGGGGATGACCTGGAAGTCCACGCCTGTCATGTTCGTCCGCCGCAAGAACACGTTGGGCCGAGTTTGCACCAGGGCGTAAAACTCCAAGTCGGGGTCTTTCGACAGAAATCGCTCGACGATCGCGCCGAACTCGGCCCGGGCAGTCCCCTCGATGTACAGCACACGGATGCCCGGCTCGACCACCAGCGCCGCCGCGGAACGCTGATTGTTTTCGGCGATTTTTTCTTCGGCCAGCACCTCGGCGCGGATGGTGTAAATGCGCCGGCCCAGGGCGTTGGGGCGATGCTCAAAGGAGACTTCCTGCGGGCCTTCACTGTCGTCGAGCGTCAGTTCCGTCTCGGCCACTTGCCGGCCGTCTTCGTCCAAATAGACCTTGATTACCCGACCACCCAAGCCAATCCCTTCCACCCCACCCTTTATCTTCACAAGATTGTTCAGCAACATGCGGTCTGGGCAGTCGATGCCCGTTACTTGTATGTCGCGATAAGTGATGCTGGTGCGCAGACTCGCTCCCACGCCGACTGTGTGCACCACACCCACCCGCGGCAACACTTCCAATGGATCGCCAGCGGAATTATGTCCACCGTCGGAGACCAGTACCACCGCCTCCAGCGCACCACGCGGCAGTTGTTTGGTGGCTTCCGCAGCGGCTGTCAGCGCCCGAGAGATAGAGGTCGCCTGGCCATCAGGCCGCAGCGAGGGCAGCTCTTGAATGCCGCTCAACGGCCGGGCGCGCTCCGAAAACTCGATGAACTGCAAATGGAAGTCGTTCTTTAGCCGCTCGTACCATTTTTCGATTTGCGTGCGGGCTTGGTTGAAGCGCGTCGTGCCGCTGGCGTCGTCGGCAATGCTCATCGAGGCCGAGGTATCTACCAAAAACACCAGCACCGGTTTGTCGGCCAATTCGCGCTGGTAGCTGAACACGGGCCGAAAAAGCAGCACCACGATTATCAAAATGGCTGCACTGCGCAACAGCAGCAGCGTCTGCCATTGCCGGGGTTTGAGCATTCGGTAGGTGCGATAGTAAAACAATCCCGCCAACGCGATCGCTACCACAGCGACCGCCAACATGGTCGTAAAGCTATGACCTTGCTCGAGCGAAATTCGCAACACGACGACTGCCGCCTGTCGGTGTAACCGCGCAGCTAGCTGGGCTGCTTGGAGGACTTCTGTTTGGCCTCGGCCTTTTGTTTTCCTTCTTTATAGGCCGCTTCTCCCAGTTTAACCAACTTCACGTACTTCAGCGACTTCAAGTCCTCGCCGATTTCCCCTTTGTGCCGCTTGTGGATAATGAGCTTCAACGGCTCGTCGTGCGGCTTGTACTGTCCGGTCTGGGGGTCTTTTTCGCGGAACGGCTGCACGTAGAGCACTCCCGACAACCCGCCCTCGATCGTCCGGCCATCTTGCAAGGTAATCACGTGGACATACTCCCGGGCCGGATAGCTCCTGCCGGTGTAAAGCTTTTCGTTCAAGGTCAGCTCTTTGAATCTCCACTCCTTTTCCATCCATTCTTTAACCACTTTGCAGTCGATTTGCTTGACCACCCGCAATGGCACTTCCCGTTGCCGCTGAAGTTTCTCGTCGCTGATCTGGAGGCGTTTGTCACGCGTTAGGTAGATCAGTCCAGCGTAGATCGTGCCGTCGGACATCTCCACGTACCCGGGAGTGGCGTCTTCGCGCTCAGTGGGCGCTTCGCCGAAGGGATTGACCGCCGGTGGCTCGGCAGCCCAAACCGTACCGGCACCAGGTTGGCGGTCCCCGTCGAAAACAGCCAACCAGGCACACCAAGCCAGCCCGCAAACGCCCCATGCGAATGCGGCGGCCATGTACTTCAGCAGTCGTGCGCGATTCATTGTGGCCTCCCTCTCCTTGTAGCTTATGGTGTAGAAGTCTAGCTTTTGGTGCAGGTGTGCAGCTTCTGGTTTAGATGCGTAGGTTCTCGCGTAGATGTCTACCAAGCAAGATTCGCACGTGGACTGTGCGCGATGTGTGGCGTCCGGTGTAGATGTCCACGTTCTGGGGTACCTCTCTATCTTCGAGCATCGTGAGCATTCGCGGCAACATGGTGTAGATGTCCACGTTCTGGGGTACCTCTCTACCTATAGAGCATAATACCCGGCCACAACGCCGGCTGTAGACTTCCACTTTCTGGCATAGAACTCTACGTTCTGGCGTCGGCCTCCACCTTGTGGCGTTGATGCCATCCAACTGGGCCAGCCGAGCGGCCTCCTACCTTCTTTATATCAGCGCTTCCAGCAACGCCCGACAGATTCGGCAGCCCGCTTCCTCAACATGGTAGCGGATGTCGCTGAATTGTTTGTCGTGGGGCTGTTGCCGATAGGCCGCAAGTCGCTGCGGACTAGGACACATCGCCCCGCGTTCTTCGATTACCCAGTGCACCACGTCACCGAAGCTGTGTAGTGGCGGCTCGCTATGGTTCATGGTTGCTGAGGTTTGATGCGCTGAAGCGTAAGGAAAACCGAGCAATCGACGTCAGAGCGGCGGAGCCTTTCCAGAACCCACTTGCGGGCCTGGCTCGCGTAGTCGTAAACCTCCTGCGGAGAGAGCCCCGTGGCGGCGGCGATCTGGGCCGGCTGTTGCCCGCGGATCGAGCGTTCGTAGACCTCCTTGATGACCAACCGCCGGGGTTTTTCCTCGCACCAGCGGGTGAACTCCTGTAGAACGTCGCTCAGCAAAAGTCCCTGCCGATGGCGGCGTTCGGCTTCGGCTAGCTCGGTGCTGGGCCCCGGCGCCGGGGATGCCGGCGACGAATCCGAGGAGGACGATTCCGGCACTGTTCCGGAGGCTCTTCCCCCGCTGAGCTGCGCAAAGGCCCACCTCTCGGCCGGCCGTTTCCGCTCCAAGGCCCTCCATCGGACCCTTTGGAAAAACCAACCGCTTCCCAAATCCTGCCCTGCTGCGGCCGCCAGCAATGCCTCTTCCCAGACATCTTGGAGGATGTCGTCGGCCTCATCGCTCAGCGCCGGAAATGCGCGCCCGATAAACGCTTTCAGCCGAGGTTGGTAAACTCTGAACGCCGCTGCCAGCAAGGCGTTTTCCGGCGAACCGGCAGGCATACCGCAGACCTCGTTGCTTGGCGTGCCGCGATACTGATCCGAAAAGCTGCCCCCAACAGCTTTTCTCGCACCACCAAGCAGTCTAGCGGCCAAAGCCACCGCCGAAAAGATGTAAGCTGGCGCTGAAAAAATGTAAGCTAACCACTGAAAAGATGCGACTGAAAAGATGTAAGCCGACGACCGGGAAAATGCCACCTGGCGCCAAACAGCTTTCCTATGTCTGCTCGGAACGTGACGGCGCGATGAATTCCAAGACTAGTCCTTGACCCGGTTCGCAACCGGCCGCGGCACGGCCCAGCAGCTCGGCTTCGTCCAAGTGCGGTTCAATGTGCAGCCGCGAAGGCACGTACACCTGGTTGTCGTCCTGAGCGAGCGTGCGGCCTGGAACTTCCAGCCGACCCAGCCCTCCTTCGACCTCCCACAGCAATCGGCCGTCTTTCCAATAAAGCCGCAATTGTTTGCATGGCAGATGCGGGAGAACGATATGCGCTGGATGATTTGCGCGCAAGACTAAACAGTCTTCCATAAGCGCTACGCAATCGATGCGGCCGGAAGCTAATGCCACCACACCACAGCTTCCCGCAATCGGCTCCAACACCGCTGTGGCCGAGCCGGCGATTGGCAAGCGAAATCGCCATTTACAGTCCCGCTCGCCTAGCTCCAGTAGGCTGCCGTCGGCAAGCCGAACGGTAGATTCGACCCTCCGGCCGTCCACCGCGGCGCGACAGGGACGCCCATGACGATCTCCACAGGCGGCCAACTGCCACCCCTGTCGATCGCGCAGCAGTACGGCGTGCCGGCTGTGCAACGGTGCGTATACAGGAACATGAACGCCTTCGCCCCGAGGTGTGCCGATGCATACTTCGCCGGCCGAGACCACAAGCGCCAAACCGCCGAGCACTAAACTTTGTCGGCGGTCGCAGACGGCCACAGCCTGCCCATGGCCGTTCGCTTCCGGCTGGCGCGCTTGGGCGACAGCCGAAGCCAACTCGGCCACCTCTGGCGATTGCGGAGCAAGTTTGTGGGCTGCTTGCCAGTGCAGGTAAGCCGCTTCGAGCTGGCCCGACTGCAACGCTTCCCGACATTGACTCAAATGTCGCTCCAATTGGGCAAAAAGCTGCTGAATGTCGGCCTGCAACCGAGCTGCCTCCGGCGCGCCGCCAACAGGGGCGAGCACGTCCAACGCCGAGTGAAAACGGCCCGCAGTGGCCAACTGCTGCGCATTGGCCAATTTGGCGGCCACCCACTGCTGGTGTTGTTGCTTCTGCATCAGCCCTTGGGCGATTCGCTGCTGAAGTGCAAGCGCTTCCCCTTCCAGCGCCATGCACTCGGCGGCCAGGCGGATCGCCGCGTCGGCCGCTTCCAGATTGCCCGCCTCGTATTGCTGGCCGGCCAAGCACACCAGTCGCTGTCCGGCCTCTAGCCGCAATCCTCGAACTGCACGATGGTCAGGATACTTCGAGGCGATGAGCAAGCGTGCGGCTTCGGCGACGTTGCCCGTTTCCAAGCAGTGACGGGCGACATTGCATTCTGGCGGATCAAGCCAACCCATTGGATCACCCCAGCGGTGCGATGAACGGCGGGCAGTGCGCGCCGTCGCCTGGCGTCGGCGGACGCCGGCCGTCCGATAAACTCATATTACCAGCAGCAACATCCACCAACCTAGCCCCGTTAAAGCCAGCACCAACACCGAGACCGCCGCTGCCAGCCTGCCGCGGTAATAACCGCCGGTGGCACGGTCGAGCCTCACCAGCATCATTAGCCCAAACGCCCACAACAACAGCGTAGCCGCTACCGCGGCCAGTGTGGCGGTTTGACTCCGGCGTTGCTGCTCGGCCAGGCGCTCGGCCCAGCGGCCAAGCGTGCTTTCGGGCGCGGTGAAGGCAATGGTCGTTTCGGCCACGAAACCATAGGGCTTTTCTTCTATGGCCGTTTCCTCGTGCCGGTGTACGCCGCTGTGTTCCAACAGCCAGAATCGCTCTCGCCACAGATGCCGCGCGGACAATCGCCGCGCCGTCATCTGCTCGGCCAGCTCGCCCAGCCGGGCCAGCAATGCGCGGTCAGCCGCTTCCTGGGCTAATTGCTCCGCTTCTAGTCTGCTTAACCCTACGCAGCGGCCGCCGGTTACTGTGATACTCCGGCTGGGGGGCGCGTCGGACCATTGGTCGCGGCCATGTCGAGTTCCAACAACCGCATCGGCGGCGGTGGCATTTACCGCCCACACAAACAGCAGCATGGTCGGTACCGATAGTTTCATCGCCCAGGCCCTCCAACTACGGATTCCTTCCACTGCCGAGATGCCGTGCCTGCACCCCACCGACGACATAGCCGCCGGACGAAGTGCTGCCGGCTATTTGCTGGCTGCCATCTGGGGTTGGGCGGCGCTTTCCGGGCCGAACAACTCGTCATAGCGTTCGGCGGCGCTGCGCGTGTCGGCATTGACCGGAATCTCGCCTTCCGGAGCGCGCTGGGCGTCGAGCATCCGCTGGCCGACCCGAATGCGCTTCTCTACCTCTTGAGCCAGTTGTTTGGCCTGGGCCAACTTCGAGTCGTCGAGCTGATGGCTGCCGGCCGCCTGCGCTGCTTCGAGCAGCTTCAGTTCCGCCGTCAGCGATTCGGCCTTGGCCGCCAGTTGGTCGTACTGTCGGCGATATTCGTTTACTTTTACCGTAGCGGCCTCAAGAGTGCGTTGGCGCTGCTGGAGCAAATGCTCTTTGGCGGCCAACTGACGCTGCTGCTCCTGGTATTGATCAAGCCTGCGGGCCAGGTCTTGTTCGACCTGCTGCCGGCTGAAAGTGCGGCCGCCGAACTCGTATTGCTGTTTGTCGGAAACCAGCGCGATGCGCAGCTTCTTCATCTGCTCGGCTTGCGCAGTCTGCTGCTCCTTGAGTTTTTCGCACTCCCGCTGGAGATACTCTACCTCGACCTCCAGTTGGGCCACGACATGCTGGTTCTTGCGAATCTCCGGCTCCAAGTCGCGGAGCATCTGGTTGAGCCGGTCAAGCTCGAACGAAATGGGCGTGGCGTCGCGAATGGTCTCGCCCACGCCGCTCCAAATCGTCTTCAAATAGCTCCAGCTCGTAGTCACTCCCAAGCTGCTGACGACGAATCCTACCGCTGCCAAAGCAATCCACCAACGACCGATGCGTGACAACATGACACAGTCTCCTGTAACAAAAGGGTTGACGATGCTGCCCTGGCCCAAACCGCCCGATCCTCCTACGGCCCCGTTAATCCCGCGTAAGCCGACGTCTTGCCGCGCCATCTGCCCGCGCCAACTTCCTGCGGCCGCGTCCGCCAGGCACCGCCGTCGGCCAGCGGTCCGGAAATACGTTCGGTTTGGCCTCTATCAAGAAGGGCGCAGCAAGTAGGCAGATCTGGAAAAAATTTTGGAAAATGGGCTGGTTTTCATTCCGCCGGGACGCACTGTGCGCCAAGGCGGCAGCAAATGCTGCCGCTTAGCCACCAGGGTCAACCGCGGTCGTCCGTAGCGTCCACAGATCGACCGAACAGACAAGACGCACCACTAAATTGACCTTTCCCCCAGTGGTCGGGTAGAATCGGCTGTTAAGCGTGGGCGTATCTGGGCAGGCGCCGTGCTACCTTCGCCGCGTCGATGATCCGCCCGGTTTTGCTCGGACCGTCCAACCGCTGCGCTGGCCGCTTGTTGGAAAATGTTGGAAAACTTCCGTCTTCTGCCTCCAGATCTGCCGTTCCGCTTCGCCATATATAGTAGAGGAACCGTCGCACGGCCGCGCCGCCTTGAAGTAAACCATCGGCCCGAGGGTCACTGACAATGGACGCCGTAGTCAAGAAAACGCTCGAAGCCGAGCACCGGCTGAAGCTCGTGCAGCGTATCGGCCGGGGCGGATTTGCCGAGGTCTGGCAGGCACAAAGCAGCGAAGGGGTTCCCTGCGCACTGAAAGTCTCGCTGGACCCGTTGGACAACCAAAACCCTGCCATCCAAAAAGAGCTAGAAAATCTTCAGATGCTCAAAGCCCTGTGTGGTCATCCCCATGTGGTGACCTTGATGGACGTGTGGACGATCAACGGCTATCTGGTCACCCGCTGGGAGTTCTCCGGCGAAGGGAGCCTGGAAAAACGGCTTTCCGACTGCCAGGCCCAGGGCCAGCGGGGTATTCCCGTCAAAGAGCTGTTGCGTTACATCTACGATGCTGCCCAGGGGATCGACTTTCTCAACAAACAAGGGATCGTGCATCGGGACATCAAGCCGGCCAATCTGTTGTTGTTTTTCGGCCGGGTGAAGGTGGCCGACTTGGGGCTGGCGAAGTTCGTCGGCGCCAGCACTGCCTCGCACACGGCAGGGGGGACGTTCGGCTATCTTCCTCCGGAGGCCTGGGCAGAGGGCCGGCTGACGGCCAGCGTGGACC
>CALLPE010000056.1 GCA_938015445.1 uncultured Pirellulales bacterium | reverse complement strand
TGATTTTGCGTGTTTGTGGGCAGGTGGGGCGCAATGCCCCGGCCGATGAGAAGGCCATTAAAACGGATAGACCGGGAACTCCATCCCAACCACGCTCCCCCGCTCCAGGTGGCGCAATGCCCCGGCCGATGAGAAGGCCATTGAAATCGCTTGTATTTGGCTCGGACTGAAAGTCCGGGCCACCAGCCGGGCCCAGCACCCCGCCCTGCTTGCCGGTCAACTTGGCGATTATCTCCGGGAGCCGCACGGCGGAATCTACCGACTCGTTGCCTCTGATGTTGCCACGGGCGAGTGCGGAGGGTGGCAGCAATCTGGTGCCGAGTACTTCCGCCCGGCGCCTAGCTGACGCCTCACGGTACCAACGCATACAAAAAATTTGGGACGGCTAGTTACAAGCCTCTGACCCCGCCCGTAGTTTATTAAGGCGGAACAACCACCGCCTTAGACCGCCTGAAGTCGAGTAGCGGAATTCTCAAGGGCAAAACAAGGGGGCCTAACCCGTTGTGGTCGGTGTTCTGCCAGGATTGATTGCTGGGAGCTGTTGGTCCGTTTGTTCATGCATCGATTGCACCGTCATCTGGAAAACAAGCCGTTATTGCCTAATTGGTTGCCTACGCCGCCGCTAAGGTGGCTTTAGATTGATCGCGGTGATTGACCCGAACCGCCGATCGGGCACTGGTGGCACAACCGCCAAACGGTGATCGTGTTACAGCACCTATCGTTACTCGGGCCGATTGCAGCGCGCAAGAAGTATTGAGGGTGCCCGGCGACAGAACACCATGACCGCTCATGTCGGTTTGTTGGGTCTGACCGGACAGGTGCCCTCAGCAGCTTGAGCCCTGATTACCGCACGCCCTTATTTGGGCGAAATAGCCAAACGATTGCCTTAGGGGACATCGACATCGCGCAATAGCAAGAAGGCACACGACCAAACCGCGAAGCGCCACATACCGAGGGGACCTCCGCATGGAGTATATCATCCTGATTGTAATAGCGTTGTTCATCTGGGGTGCTGGCTATAAAGCTGGCAAACGGGAGGGTAGCCATAAGGCCTATGGGGTAGGCTACGCTCGAGGCCGACGGGCAAGTGGTGCCGGCTGCCTACTGGTGCTGGCTATGGCCGGCAGCGTGGTAGCGTTGGCGGCGACCGTGTTGGCCGCGGGATGAACCAACGCTTTCCCCGAGAACCCGCTTGGCAGCAAGCTGAACTGCCTATTCGGCTAGTCAAACAGTGTAACGGTCGGGCCGGGATGCTCGGCAATGCGCAGACGCCCTGCCTTGTCGGTCGTACGCCTTTTGGGTGTGTTTACCGGTCAGGCGCAATGCCCCGGCCGACCAGAAGGCCACTGAAACGGGTCAATTCCCGAAAGGAGACTTCCTCCTATGAAGAAACGGCACTGTTCGTCCTCCGATGTCAGTATGGCGAAGGCCTTTGCCGCTTTCTGAGCCCTGTCTATGGTACTTTACCAAGGAGTGCTTGTGTGGGGGTCCAAGCAAAGTTTGGATTCATTTATTGGTCTTGTGGTGTCCGTGTTTTTCCTGTGGGCAATTATGAAAGCGGATTTCTGAAGTGCTTTTAGGCGCAATGCCTCTGGCCAACCACAAGGCGATCGAAACCGTCGCCGGGGGCTTGTGTGCGACCTAAGTGGCGGTCAACGCGTGCATTGCTTCGTCCCGCTCACAAGGGCGTTGAAATCCCGCCGCACGCCCGCAGAAGGCCGTCCCGCCGCCGGCGTAGGAGCATCGTTGCTACACTCGGATAGCTAACACTTAACGGTTCTGCTACCATTTCGGTGACCTGGTCAAGTGTGTCGATGAGCGACCCAGCTTCAAGCCGTTTTAAGGACGCGCATCCGGTCTTGGTTTGCACTGTGGGTACCAGCCTTTTTCGGCCCAACTTGGAAGGGCTGAAGGCACAACTGGCCGCAGGTGCCCTGCCGGCAGAGTACCGCCCCCTGGCCGAGGCCTATGCGCAGGGCAATTGGTCCGCTGTGGCCGCGGAGTTGGCTGCGTTGTCGCCGGATGACCGGATTTGTGGCGCCGAGATCAACTCCGTCGCCAGCATGATCGACAAGGGGTACGCGTCGCCGGATTGCAGGCTGTATTTTCTGCATTCGCAGACCGAACCGGGCCGGCAAATTGCCGACATCCTCCAGCAGTATTACAGCCAGTGCAGTCGCCGCTCGGTCAAGTGCATCGAGGTGCCGGACCTCCAGGACGAAGACCCGAAGCGATTCCGCAACAAGGGTTTGCGGCATTTGGCGCGGGAGATTGCCGCGGTGGTGCGGCGCCATCGCCCGGCAGACTGCGCGATCAACGCCACCGGGGGTTACAAAGCGCAGATAGCCATTGCGGTGGTGCTGGGTCAGGCGTTGGGGGTGACGGTGTATTACAAGCACGAGCTGTTCAACGAGGTAATTGCCTTTCCGCCGTTGCCGGTGGGGCTGGATTTCGAGCTGTGGATGCGGGTAAGCGGAATGCTCAGCGACTTGGCGGCGCACCCGGAGGACCTTATCCCCGCCGAACGATACGAAGACCAATGGGACGAGCGTTACGAAAGCCTGGTGGAACGCGTAAGGATCGACCAGAAGGAGTTTTTGGAGCTATCGCCGGCAGGGCAGATATTCTACGATAGGTTCAAAGACCTGTTCGATAGTTTGCGCGACAAAATCGTGCCGCCGCCGGCGCAGTCGAAGCGCAAGCCGCGATTGGAAAGCGCAGGGTGGCCGAGAAAACATCCGGAAGTCGAGCGGTTTATGGAACGGGTGACCAACGAGGTGCCGTTCGTGGAGCAATGCTCGACGTTCTACTTCAACCCCGATTTGCCCGACCGGAACCGATTCCAGATAAGCCGTGGCGACATTGTAGGGGTGTTTTCCGACGGCAGTTGCTGCGTGAAGTTCCGGGTTGCAACGACGGCCCAGACCACCGGGCAACGCGCGGCGGCTGTAGAAGCATTGAACCGCTGGTTGGCCGATCCGAATTACTTCCGCTCGCCGGCGCAGCTCGAGGCCCAGCAGGCGGCCAAGGAAAGAGACGAGGCTTGGGCCGCCTGGGAGAAGGCGGAAAATCAACTGGAGGATTTGCGGCGGCAGAACCAGCAGCTCCGCGAAGACAACCAACAGCTCAGCGCAGAGAATAACCGACTTAGCGCAGAGAATAAGCGACTCACTGCACAGAGTCAGCAACTTAGCGCAGACAACCAGCAACTCAGTGCAGAGAACCAACAACTCGCCCAACAGCGAGTTGAACTGCACCGGCAGATCGAAGAGCTTGCCAACAAAGCTAGGCAATCGACCGAAGCGATAAAGGAATTGAAGCAGCAGATAACGGATTTGCAGGCCGCTTTGAATACCCAGCAAACGGACGCGGAACGGTACCGGCGCAGCGCCGAGGAACTGACCGCCCAACTGAGCGCCGCACAGCAGCAGTTGGCCGAGGCCCGTAAGCCGTGGTGGCGGCGGCTTCTGCGGCGGTGAGTGTCTTGGTCTGTAGCTACCGGGGCCGGACATCGCATCACCAGCCGGACGAACCAACCGATGCAACACCAGAACCGCTCGGATGGCAAGGTGTATGTGCTCAACAGCCCGGTGCTGACCGATTACGGCGATTGGCGCTTAGAGGGGCCGATTTCAGTCGGTCGGGCGGTGGAGTTGCTATCGGCGGGCTTCGTGTCGGCGGTAGGCCACGCCGGCACCGCGGAGCTGCTCAGCAAGCTGCTGGGCGTGCAGATACCTGTCAATCGAATTCATGCCGAAATGCAGCCCGGGGACCGCGCGCTGGTGCTGAGGCTCGACCAGCGATTGCCCGAAGGCACCGTTCTGACGCTGGAAGCAGTGGAGCAACAGTCATTCGAGTTGGGGCTATTGACTCGGCTAGCCTGATGGTGCGACAGAGTTGGGCATGAGCTTGTTGGTCGCTACCCGGCTGTGGAACGTGGAGTTGACCGGCAGTGGGCGGCTTTTGCCGTGGCTGGGGCCGGCCATCCGCGGGGCGTTGGCCTGGGCGGTCAAAGATGGGGTGTGCCGCTGGCCGCTGCCCGATCGTGATGCGGATTGGAAGACCTGCCGGGGATGCGAGCACTTGGCTGCCTGTGTGTACGGGATGACCTTCGAGGCCGAGCCGCTGCCGGGGCGATCGGAGCCTTCGGGCATGGCCGACGCACAACGGGCGATCACCATCCGACCGCCCTTTCCCGCGCCCCAATACGGCCAACCCGGCGACCGGATGGCCCTGTGTGCGACTTTTCTGGGCCAGCGGGCTGCGGGGGCGGCCGAGATGATCGAAAAGGTTCTGACCGAGTCTAGCCGGTCGTTTGCGCTGGGCTCGGACCGCGTGGGGTTTCGGCTTGCGTTGCATCCGGCGCAGCAGAGTGCGGCGGGGTTGACGTACCAGCTCGAGCCGGAAGACCTTCCTGCGTCGCCGCAATCGGCCCCAGGACGCCTTCCAGCAGTGCGCGTGAACCTTTGCACCCCACTTTTCTTGAAACAAGAGCCTGGTCGGGGTCAGAAGGCCCGCGCAGTGCTGGCCCCGACGTTCGGGCAGTTGGTTCGCGCGAGCCTGCGGACGGTGGGGCGGGCGCTGGCGGCCTTCGGCGGCGGCGGGCTGGAAGGGCGGGTCGATTTTGCGGCCCTGAAAACCCTGGCCGAGTCCGTTCCTACACAGGCCGCCTTTTGGCAGCCGTTCCGCCAGCGGCATCGCAGCAACCGGCGCGGCCAGAGCTACGAGCTGCTCGGAGTAAGCGGCGGGGCGGTCTTCGGTCCGGTGCCGCTGTGCCTGGTGCCGTGGTTGGTTTGGGGTGGGCGCCTGGGGGTGGGCGAACACCGCGTGGCTGGCGCCGGCTGCTGGCAAGTCGTTGTTCTAGCCTGAACGGCTGGCGCCTCGCCGCCGCCGCGGCCGGCCATTTATTAGCGGCGCCGCAGAGGTGGCTAGCCAGCACCGCCCGACTTCTTCGGCGCCTGTGGCCAGCGGTATTGCGGGCATTTGGGGTCGTCGTTGTGTACTTCTGCTTGCACAATGTCGCCCAATTGTGGTGCCACAGCGGGCGGAGTGCCCACAGTCAGCGTGCCCTGCGGCTTGCCTTCTTCTTGAACGTCGTAACCACCCTTAGGTCGCACAGCCAGAATCTTCACCTGCACCGGCGTGCCCGCAGCCCGTTTGGTGCTCGTCTGGACAGCCCGCCCGGCGACGGATGAAACAGCCACCGGCGGCGGTCCCTGCGGATTTTTTTGGCACCGCTGCCCCAGGTCTTGCTTGAGGTGCTCCAATAAGTCCTGCAACACTTTGACGCTGGTGTGCCAATCGGGCAGCACGCTACACGGAAACGCGATAACCCGGATCACGTGCCTTCCGTCAGGTTCGCGGGCAATGTGGAAATGCACTGGTGCGGCATGGCGCATGTCCTTTGGCGGCCGTTTGGCAATGTAGGGGTGCATCTGGCCGAGCCAGACAACCTGGTTGGTCTGCCTATCCGATTCGCGCCGATATTGTCGCGCGCGCGTGCCATCGTCGTGAGAAATGCCGATCTTGCGCGGCAGCCCTAAGGCTTCCTTGACCCAGTTTCGCTTGTGCTTTTGGGCGAAGTCTTGGATGGCGTAGCCCAACTGGTCCAGGACGAACCAGTAGCTTTTCCAAGGTGTCGGAATCGACAACACCGGCAGTGCGTCGTTTAGCGACGGGATTTCCGGTGTTTGTTGGCGCAGCTTGGCGCCACATTTTTGCCGAAATACTGCGGCTTGTTGCTTGATTTGTTCGAGCTTGCTTTCGTCGCCGGAGTCGTCCCTCGCTAGCAGCGACCCGTAACCGTTGCGGCCCTTGGAACCGACGCCTCCGTAGTGGCACAGGAGCCACAGCGCGGCGCGGGCTTGTTGGAGAATCAGGCTGGCAGGAAGGCGAGTCGGCACGCCTGATGACCGGGAAGATGGCGGAGGATAGAAGCCGTCGCGGGCGATGAGCCGTACCCGCCACTTGGCGCCCGGCGGCATTATGAAGCGGTGCCTGCGTTCGTGAGGCCGACCAGCCGGCATTTCGTCCATGCCGTAAGAGAGGTAGAGGAAGCCTTGAGCAGTCTTTTTGTTCGGAGGCGATTCGAGGCCTATCTTTTTGACAAAGTCGGGGTCTGTGCGAAGCACGGCGCGGTTTTTGTTGTCCTTTTGGATGCATTTGCCCGGCACAGGAATTGGCGTAGGCGAATCGTTGGTGCGTTGCACCGTGATGCGTACCGGCCCGCCCGAGTCGGTATCGCCCCAGACGGCCGCTTCCAGTGCCCGCAGAGTTTTCACATCCACGTACCCAGCGTGCATGGTGCGCCACCACCAGCGCAGCAGGCCGCGGAGCGTGGCCGGGCGCAGGTCGCAATCGTCGGCCTGTTGGTTCGGGCCGGCCAGAAACGCGGGCGTGACCAATTCCAGCGTGGTCTCGAAGACAGCTCGCCTGGCGGAGGTACCGGTCTGGGCGGCTTGCCAGGTGGCGCTTACGGCTCTCTGGGGCGCCGGCGCTTCGCCCTGGGCCGGCTCGAAGGCCCCGTAGCCTGCGGCGGTCTTGGCCCCAGCACCCAGGTGGCATAAGGCACCCAGAAGCCACTGCCGGGCCAGTTCCAACAGTTCGTCGGGCACGTCCCAGCGCCGCTTGGCCAGCGGAAAGGTGAACGTGATGGGCGGCTTTACGGCCAGGAAATAGACCGGCACCGGATTCTCCCAATCACCCGGCGGATGGGCATTATCGTCGGGGCCAGCTTGGTAGTATTCCGGGTGGTGGTTATTGACGATATCCACCATCAGCTTGGGCCAGGACTCTGGCCAGGCATCGTGAAAGACGACGTTGCCGCAGCAGGCCTTGATTTCCGGGGACACGGGGGAGCTATCATCTTCCCGGCGGAGCTGGGCAGGATGGTCGGGATTGTTGACCTGCTTGACCCGATCGGGATTGTGCGCCCAGCCGAAGACATCCTCGATCTGCCGCCATGCCCGCTTCTGATCCGTCTGCGTCGGCAGCCAGACGGTTTCGGCAAACGAGCGGGCCATGCCTTTCAGTCCGGAGCCGGGAAAGTACACGAAGCCGTAGATGGGGTGGAAGCAGATGCCGGCGTTTTCCAGCGCCGAAGCCCGGGCCAGATGCAACGTCAGCGGTGCGATGGTCGTGCAGCGGAACGAAGTTGCCCCTGGCAGTGCCCCCAGCAGCACACTCCGACGGTTAAGCAACACTGCCAAAAGCTGAGGATCGCCCGGAATGGCACAGACTTTGCTCAAAGCGGCTTTCTGTGCGGTTTGGTCACCGGGGACAGTGAACTTGTCGAGTTGCAGTCCGGGATGACGCAAATTGTCGGGCACGGCGTCGATAACTTGGACCGTGCTTTTCGGCAAAGCAAGGCTCATGATTCCTCCCCTTGCGTTAAACCTTCGGCGTCGGCAAAGCGGTTGAGCCAGACCAGGTAGGCCAGCACCTCGTCGGTGGCCCAACGCAGGAAGTCGGAGTCGCCATTGATGATTCTTTCCAACAGGTCGGCCGACTCGCCTTGCCTGAGAGGGATGCGTTCTGCCATCCAATCGGTCAGTGCGTCCAATAAGCCCGGCGCGTATCCTTTGGCCTTCAAGAAGGCCAGCGCGTGGCCCAAGCCGGCAGTCATGATGCGGGTGGGCAGCTTCTTGGCTTGGCCACCAAACTTCTTAGGGTCTTGGCTTTGCTTGGCTCGCTGCACCACACCCCAGGCATGGCTGGCGCGGCGCTGGTCGAGCGTTGGTAGAGATTGTTGTGTCGCGGAACTCATCACACACCCTCCTTTCCGTCAAGCAACCGCACTGCGCACAGCCCCTTGCCAGTGGTCTCGTCGCCGCCGATTTGGAGCACCCCAGCCTTTTGGACGCAGCCGCCAAGGTAGGTAAGGATTTCTGCGGCCGAACGTGCGGCCTCCGGGTTCCGGCTTTCGCTGGCCAGCACCAGGCTGTAAAAAATCGTCTCGGCCGGCAAAAACTCCTGGTAAAACAAGGCGCCTTGCTTGACCGTCTTCAGGTCGTAGTCCAAGGCGATGCGGGCAACGACCTCGGTGGCGTGCCGGACGAAGTGGGAAAAGTCGTTATCCGAAAGCACTGCCAGATGCGAGCGAAGCCGATCTTGGGTGTATTGGTCGGCCACCGCATGCTTGGCGATCCATTGGGCCAACTCGCCGCAGTCGTCAGCAGTCTTCTTGAATTCGAACTCTTCGAGCACGACCTGGTCGCGATTTTGGCCCACCAGCAGAGGCGAGTTGGGTGCGCAGGCGATTTTGTTGTCGTGAACCTGCGGCACGGTGGGCAGCGGGCCGAGCTTCGCCAGCTTCAGATCGCGGTTGAGCCGCTCCAGCACGGCCGGGCAAGTCACCCACGCGAACACCCCGCGGATCGAACGGACCGGGAAGGCCAGGATTCGGGCATCGGTCAATGCCACCGCGCCTGCGTGTGCAGAGCTTTCCTCTGGCGTGCCCGGCCCGAACGCCGTGACCAACATCTGGTGTTTCTCGTTGGCCCACCGGCGGGGCGAGAGAGTTTCTCCCTGGGGCCGCTCAGCCTTCGCCTGCTCGCGACACAGATCGCGGAGCACCCCTTTTAAGGCCGTCCCGGCAATGGTAGGCCACTGGGTGTGACGCTCGCGCTGAACCGGCAGATCGACCACTCCCAAAGCGCTCCCCGAGCCGGGATGAAGCGCCGTCTGTGCGTGCAGGAACAACACTGCCGCGCTGCGGCCATTCAGTGAAGAAGAAGATTCAGACATAGTTCCAGACTCCTTGCAGTACGCAGCCGTAACCGAGCCGGCGATCCTCGTCCGACTCGGCTAGCGACCCGTTTAAGGATTGTTTGTGGGGGGTTTCCACGAAGTACACACTCCCGGCCTGCACTGCAAACCGTGTAGGCTTCGGGCCGCCGCTAGCCAAGTCCCAGCCTGAAAACGCCTCGTATCCGCTCACCGCGGCCGCGACCAACCGTGCACCGTCCGGCAATTTGGGACGCCAACGCTGCCCAAATACTGCGGGCGCGACCAGTAGCAGAAGTACTCGGCCGTCATGCACCGGCGGCGGGGCTGGCCAGGTGAACGCCTCTTGCGGCTTCAACCGCGTGGCCTGCACCTTGCGCCTTTCGCCCCCAAAATCAAGGAGGATGTCCTGGGTGAGCGCGTCGGCCGGTGCGTCGGCTGGCAAGTCCACCTCGGCATAGAAAGCCACACCCGGACGCAGCGCCAAGAAACTCACCTCATAAAGCAGTCCTTCCTCGGTCGTCAATTGGTCGGGCTGAAGCACAATCCCCGTCCGATGGTCGAAACCGAAAAGCGCCTCAGGGTCGACTATCGTATCGGCAGACGGCGTTTGGCCTGCCAGGTATGCGGCCAACCCCGCCGGCCGAAGGTAAGCCATCCTGCGTTGGCTGCGCACACGCGCTTTGAGCCACAGCGGTCGCATGTCCGGCGCCGGCGGTTGCCAGCCCGACAATTCCTGGCCCAGCGGGTCCAAGCGGACCAATTGCCCGCGACCCTTGCCCTGGAAGGCCTGATCCGCCACCCCTGCGGCTACCGAAGCACTGTTCGCGGCCGACTGCTTTGTGTCAGTATCCTCGACCTGTTGCAGGTTTGCCGGAACGGGCAACAGTACTTCGAGCCGACCATCTACCTGCTCACATAGCCAGGGTCCACGAACCTCGACCCGGGCAATCCAGTCGGCCCCGCAGGCGCTGCGAATCGCTTCCTGCAAAGACTTACCGGCCCGAAGTTGGTCGGCCAAGTGTGCAAAAGCGTCCAGATCGCAACCTGCACTGCGCAACAGATGTGTCCGCAGTGCCCCAGCCAGAGTCTGCGGCATTGGCAGCCGCGACTGGCCGCGCGAAGCCGCGGTAAACGGTCTGCCATCACGGAAGAACAGCACATCGAGCGGATCGAGCCGCAAGGCCACGGTCCGCACGCCGGATGCAGAAATTGCCCCGTCCATCAATTGGTTCTCCCTCGGGCCAGAAACGACGCGGTTTGACAAAGTTCGATAAAGCTTTCCATGGCTTGTGCTTCAGTGAAATTACGCGGCGGCCCGACAACTTGGGACAAGTAATCGTCGAACTGCCCGGCCAGGACTTCGCCCGCCGATTTCCCGGCAAAGTCTCCGAGCTTGTCCCTGCCCGCGGTGGCAGCCAGCTTTTCCTTGGTGGGCTTCTCGGAGCGTTCTACTTGCCGCACCAATTCTGCCCGCACTGCCTGGCGCGGCAGCCCGGCCAGCGTGTCCATCTCCGCACACAGCCGGTACGCCCAGCGGTCCGAGGCACCCTCTATGAAGGCCGTCACCCAACGCTCGGCCGTGGGCGCAAACTCCCACGGGCAGAGTACCGAGGTGTGCTGGCCGGAGCGGCGGCAGACCGCGATTTGCAGGGCGTCGCGGCCCGCGTTCTTGGCGGCCTTTTCGGCACGTCGGGCTTGTTGCAGCGCGAAGCGCAAGTCTTCCTTGCGGTGCACCACTGCCAGACCGCACGAGGCGGTAGCCCTCGGCCCCATCATCAACAGCTCTCGCTGGCCAGACTTGTAATAACCAGGACGCGCACCGCCGTTGACTTGCGGGTCGCCGCTGAATGCCAGGCGCAACCGGTGGGCGCAGGCCACCGCCTCGGCCGCAGGCAACATGGCTAGCACGTCGTCGCCGCCCGCGTAGATCAGCACCCCGTAATGCTGTTTCATGATCTCGGGCACCACATAAAGAGAGAAGTTGGCCAGGGCCGCACTGATGGCGGCATGGCGGGCTGGCCCCAACGGGCAGTGCGCTTTCAGCCCGGGTTCGACGCGTGGGTCGTTCAACTGCTTGAAGTAGGCCAATGCCGCGGGATGCAAGACCGTTTCGACCGCGGGCGAAATCTCGCCCGAAAGCCAACGCCCCATGTGGTCGCCGTCCATCATCAAGATTGCATAATAGGCTGGCGGCGGGCCGAGCCGACTGTCGCCCCGGGCCTCGTGAATAATCTGCCACAACGGTTCTGGTACCGGCTGTTCACCTTTTTCCTCGCGTTGGTCCTTTTTGGTCCAGAATAGCCACTGACCGTTCCACTCGCCGTAACGCTCGTACGCCCTGTCGGGGTCCAGGTCGTAGCCCAACTGGCAGGCGTGCTTCAGCCACTTTGTCGCAGCCACGGTAGCCGTATCGGGCGTGCGAAGCGCTGTTTGGTCGATTCCCAATTCATCCGCCAAGACGTGCGGGGCAAAACGCTTGGCCAAGGCCACCGCGCAGAATCGCTCACCTGGGCGAATCCGGTTCGGCCCGACGCGGACGCGCTCCGCCATGACCTCCCAGAACATGCGCGAATCGTCCAAGCCCGCTGGCCCCATTTGCTCGAAGGTGCCCATCAGGCTGCACTTTCCCGGCACCGTTGCCCGGTCCGTGGAAGGCGGGATGTGACGCACCGCGCGGCTGGACTCCATCAGCCGGGCCGAAATCTCTAACTGGGCCTGCCATCGGCCTACCGAGGCCTGGTCGTAACGCGGGCGATCCTGGTCGGGAATGGCCTCGGCAAGAGCACGCACAGCCGCCGATTCGGCAAAAACTGTTTCGAAGCTTTCGGCGCCGAAAAGCTTGGCAATCTGCTCGTCGTCACACCGCGCCAGCGGAAGCACCGTAGTGGTGACCGAAAAAAACCCCTCGATCTGCTGGTCCCATAGGTCCGCCCAGCGCGGAAACTCTTCCAGCTTCGATCCCAGACGTTGTTCGATCTGTGTGCGCACCGTTTCGGCCAGCTTGCGCCATTTACACCGCACGGCCTCTTGGCACCGCTCGGCCAGGGCTTGCGCTTCCTGGTCCGCCGATCCCCACGGGACGACCGCCAAGAAGCGGTTCGGCAGGCAGGGCGACCGCAACAATTCCGACGACGGTGGCCTTACTTGGTTTAACCCATGCTCGATAAGCCAGCGGTCCACTAGCGGAATCCCTCGCAACGAGGGGTAAATAATCGCCGTCGGCCCATACTCTTCGATCACCGGCAACATGCCGCAAAACGTAAGCCACGACAGCAGCATACTGCCCGACCACAAGTCGCGCACGGACCGAGCCGCTTCGATGAACGGCTGAACCGGCCCCAAGGTGAACGAAAGAAAGGCGGCACTCCGGGAACCTTATAACGCCGCCTTCAGACCCGCTGCCGCATCGAGGTGATGCCAAATGGTGTGGTCAGGCACGCGCGTATCGGCCGGCAACAAAGCGTAATACGCATTTCGCTCCGCAAGTCGCTCGGGCAGCAGCCGCCATAGGACCAGAAACCGTTGCTTCGGCGGGTCAACGCCAGCAACGAGCTGCTTAATCACCGCTGTGACCTCGGCCTCCTCAACTGGCCCAACCGCCAACTGGTCGTGCTGGCCGCTGAGCGGATGGACAATCGTCAGCCGACCATTCTGGGCATCGACCTGCACAGCTTTTCCAGAAGGCATCGGAAGCCGTTCGATACTCGAGGCAAGCTGATCCGCCGTGCCGTGAAGCTGGTCGGGCAGTACCTCCTCTCCGGCAGAAACGGCGTAACGGCACGCTCGGGTTTCGTGCCCGCGGATCGCCAACGCTTTGTCCGGCGGGTCGTGCAAATAGGCGATCAATAGCTCGGTCCAGTCACAAGGCATTCTACAACCCCCTCGCTCATCCTGTGCGCCATTTATCCTGGGCACCGATTTGGTGCCGACGTGCATCAGCATCGGGCAGTCGGCAACATGATAGCAACTTAGCGGCGGTCGTTGACCCACCGTAGTGCCCAGTTGATCTGCTAACCCGGCATGTGAAACGGCCTTCATTGCTGTGTACGAAACAAGCTGGCCGGCTGTGACAGCGGCCCACCGAAGACGTAGTGCCGGTACAACAGCCGTGGTCGGCTGGGTTAGTGATCTTTGCAAATCGTAGTGACAAGAAGCTGTCCTACTTTCGGGCAGCAGTATCTACTTTGTTGACCAATCCCCATTTTCCGGCTGCGGCACAGAAAACCTGGCAGGAACTCTTAACACTTTTTGCGATGTAACGGCGGAGCTGCCTGCTTTAATCCAGCACATTACAAAACCTGGCCGAAACTCCCAACGCTTTTTGCGATGGGAGGTCACCCATGTTCGCACACCCACAAGCCCAAACCCAGCCACATGGCCGTAAATCGCACAGCATTGCTGGATCCAGCAGCAGGTAATCTGCCAGGTTGCTTCCGGCTAAAGTCGAGGCAAGGCCCCACTGTGGCTTTCAAAGCCACCAGGGCAGTGCCACCAAAGCCAGTGCGGCGTGTTGAGTGTGGGCCATCGGAGGGTACACGAGCTTGCACTTAAGCTCGCTAAAGCACCTGCCGCCGTCCGCGCTGCTTTATGTAGCGGCCTATACGTTGGGGATGAGCCTGTCTGGCCACCTATCGTGCCGTGCCCGGGGAGATTATGATTAATGCCGAAAAATGACAATGCTCGGTTTGCCATCGGACGAATCCCCAGTGTCAATAGTCCTCTGATGTCGAGGGAGGATTCTGCTATGAAATGCTTTTGGGTTTGGACAGCGCTCGGGGTCACTTCTTGGGCATTTGTGTGCGTATGGGGAGTCGGGTTGACTGCGGAGCCATCGTCGGACACGACACAACAGCCCCTGGCCATATCCACTTTTCACTCCATCGGTCTGTACTGGTCGCCGCCCGGCGGATCGGCTGATCGAAAAGTCCTGGTGCGGTTTCGCCGCCAGGGTGAAGAAAACTGGCAGCAGGGGCTACCGATGCGGTATAACCCCATTCCTAACACCGACGAAGACCTGGCCGATTATCGGGGCAGTTTGGTTCACCTCAGGCCGGGCACGACCTACCAGATCGAATTGCAATTGGAAGGAACCAATCAATCCGCACGTTTCACAGCGAGCACCTGGAGCGAGACATTTCCCATCGGTCAAGTCATCAAAGTATCGGGCGGTAAAGAACCGCTCACTATCAAGGAGTCGGGGAGACCAGACGCTTACCGCGTATACGATGGTGGGGGCGCTGTAATCGACGTCGAACACCGGCACGATTCCTGCATCACTATCGACGCCTCCTACGTGATCGTCCGCAATTTCGTACTGAAGGGGGCTGGCAACACGCAAAACGTCCGAGGCTCTGCCATTGGGGCCATACGCATTGATGGAGGCCACGATATCGTCATCGAGGATTGCGACATCTCTGATTGGGGACGGACCAATCCGAAGACCGGATTTGGCGTTGACTATGATTCGGCTATTCTCTGCCGTAATCGCGACGTAAGAAGGGTCATCATTCAACGCTGCAAGCTCCATCATCCTTTCTCCGACGCCAATAACTGGTATGAGCCAATATATCCGACCCATCCGCAGGGCCCACAATGCATTTCCTTTTTCAACACCAGTGGCAACCACGTCATCCGTTACAACGAAATGTATTCCGACATGGACCACATGTTTAACGACATCGTCGGTGGTGGCAGCAACGCCAGTTACCGCGGTTCCCCCGGACACGACTCCGATATCTACGGCAACATCGTCAGCCACTGCTGGGACGACGCCCTGGAAGTCGAGGGCGGAAATCGGAATGTCCGCGTGTGGGGCAATTATATCGCCCAGGCAGCAGTCGCCATCGGAAACGCCCCGACGTCGATTGGGCCGCTGTACATCTGGGGTAATGTGGCGCAAAGAAGTCAGTGGCGGCCAGATCACACAGGCGGATACTTTTTGAAAATGGGTTTCGCCCAAGGCGAACAGTGGATGACCGGCCACATGTACATATTCCATAACACGATTTTCGCCGGCGATAAGCTGTTATTCACGGGCGGACTGGGAGGCAATCGGATTGTGAAACACACGGTGTCTCGGAACAACATACTCCACATTCTCTCCCCCACACGGCACAGCATTAGCGCGGCCCCGCAGAACGTGGACAATGATTTCGATTATGATCTGTTCAACGGTCGTGTCCCTGAGGGCCACGAAAAACACGGCATCCGTGGTGAACCTGTCTATGTTTCCAACGCCGGATTCGACCCCAAGACAAAGACGGGGATTTTTCAACTGGAAGCCACCAGTCCGGGGGCAGAAGCCGGAGTGGTAATTCCCAATTTCACTCCTCCCTTCTCTGGTAAAGCTCCCGATGTAGGTGCACATCAGCGCGGGGCGCCACCGCTGCGCTTCGGTGTTTCGGCCGGAAAATAATTTTTGGCTTTGCTAAAACGGGTAGTCAGCCCCTGAATTGGCTCGGCCCAACCGTCTAGGCCCACGCCTCTAGTAGCTCGCGCACGGTCAATCCCCCATAGTCGTGCTCGGCTTTTCCGCTTGCGAATACGCAAACTTCATGCGGCACACAAGTTACGCCACAGATTGCCGGGCGGCCCTGCTGTCGGTTGAATCCGACTGTTCAGCCCCCGCGAATAATTACATGCGCCCGCCGTAGGGCGGTTTACGCAAAGTTAGGCGACTATATCGAAACAACTGCGACTATATCGAAAGAACAATGTCAGCTTTAGGGAATCGACAAATGCGCTGGACAGTCATAAGTTGCTTTTTGTGTGTTGGGCTGGCTGTCGTCTCGGCGTTTTCGGCTATTGCGGAACCGGCCCGCTTTGAACATCCGCTGGACGAAGTTCGTTTAAAAGCCGCCGACTGTCTTCGGCGGGGTATAGATGCAATCTCCAGCCACGAGGCTCGCTCGCAGCAGCAGCGAGAAACCATCCTCAATTCAATCCACGATGCGCGGCGGCTTCTGGGCGACGGTTCACTGGCCGCCGAACGCTTAGATGCATTGGCCGAGCAACTTTCGAGCGCTTTCAAGGAAGGCAACCAGCAAGAGGTTCAAAAGCTATTCGGCTTACTGCGCAACATTTACTCTGATTTGCGTTTCCGGCCGCGAAAGGAGGCCGAATTGCCCGCCGGCTTCCCACCCCCAACACCCGTCGGGGAAATCGAAGTGAAGCACTATCCAACTTATCGGAAGGCATCCACCGATGGAAACTCTAATTTAGCATTTTGGGTTCTTTTCCGACATATAACCAGCAACAGCATAAGCATGACCGCACCGGTGGAAATGCTTGCCACTGATGATACCCCAGAAAATATTCGCTTTGCAAAGATGGGGTTCTTGTACGAAAGCCCGGACCTGGGACAGTTGGGTACATATGGCAAGGTCGAGGTATCTGACGCACCGGCGATGACTGTTGTAAGCATCGGGGTCAGAGGGCGACAATCGAGGGAAGCGGTTGTTCAGGCCCGCAAAACGCTGTCGGTATGGCTGGAATCGCATCAGGGAAAATGGACTGCGGTTGGCCCGCTGCGGGTGATGGGATACAATAGTCCATTCGTCCCTCGGGAAGAAAACTACTTTGAAGTACAAATAGGGGTTGCCCCTGCCGGTGCGGAAGCATCGGCGGGAGTAGGTGAACAAAATCAACCAGTGGCACCAGAGCAAAGGGGAGAAAGTCCTATGGGTCAAACGTCGCTCAAGGTCGGCGCGAAGGCGCCTGCCTTTTCACTGGCTAATCAGGATGGCAAAACAGTTTCCTTAAAAGAACTGGTAGGCAAATGGGTGGTGGTATACTTCTACCCAAAAGATGATACCCCAGGATGTACAACCGAGGCCTGCGAGTTCACCGAGCAGCTAAGCCACTTTGACAAATTGGGCGCTACCGTGTTGGGAATTAGCCCCGATTCGGTCGAAAGCCACCAGAAGTTCCGGGCGAAACATAAGTTGCAGGTGGAACTGCTGAGCGACCCGGACAGCGCCGTAGCCAAAAAATACGGCGCCTGGGGTGAGAAAAGCATGTACGGAAAGACATACGAAGGCATTATCAGAAGCACAGTGCTAATCGGTCCTGATGGTAAGATAGCGTATATTTGGCCCAAGGTATCGCCAGCCGGTCATGCTGAGGAAGTGCGGAAAAAACTGGCAGAGCTGCAATCGAGTTCCACAGGCGAGGCAAAGGGGTTACGCAACAAATGATCGTCAGGCGACATAAGGCCGAGAAGATGCCTCAACTGCGCTTATTATACGATGCCAAGTGCCCTTTCTGTAGGCGAGAAGCCTTGTGGCTTAAGGCGAGGGACTCAAGAAACCGAATAATGCTGGTCGACATCAGCTCTCCGCAATTCGATGCTGCTGCGTACGGCCTTGATGCAAGCGAAGTGAACAAGGTTCTGCACGCTATTGTGCCCGACGGAACCGTGGTAAGCGGCCTTGACGCAATACAGGAGGTGTATCGGGCTGTAGGGCTGTCGTGGGTCGTCGCGCCACTTTCCTGGCCTGGAATTCGTCACATCTCTAATCTGGCGTATCGGTTGTTCGCTAGGTATCGCGTTACGTTAGGCCGGCTGTTGGGCAGCAACTGCGACCACGCTGCGTCGTGCTCTGCCAATAGGGTCGTATAGCTGGCGCGTCTGCTTTTGGCTCATCCATAAATCCCGCCTCTTGTGCTTGTGGTTCACGAAGCCTTTGTTGTGGCTGTTGTTCCCTCGATTCCGCCCTTGTTTGTGATGGTGCAGCGAATCCTTCCCTTAAAGAAGAACAATCGTCTGCGCAGTCGTGGCTGGCCTTGCACCTGTTGTGGCCGGTTAACGATGCGCCTGTATTGAGCGCTTAGCGAGCTGGCTAGAGATTTTTTGTGAAACCGCCGCGGCTTCTTTTGCGAACACTTTAGTGCGTAGTACAGGTTAGCGGCTCTCGTAGAGCCGCCCTTTTTTTCCAAAGGAGGTTGCGATGAAAAGTGCATTGCGTGGTGTGATCGGAGTGGCGTTGGTGGCTTTCGCGGCCCAGGGTGTTCATGCTTCAGACGGGTGCGCTGCCAGTTGCGCGGCAGAAGCCCAGCCCAAGGACATCGTAAGCACGGCCGTGGCAGCAGGTAGTTTCAACACTTTGGCGGCGGCATTGAAAGCCGGCGGACTGGTCGACGCCTTAAAAGGGGAAGGACCCTTTACGGTCTTCGCGCCGACCGATGCAGCTTTCGAGAAACTTCCGCCCGGGACAGTAGAGGAGTTGCTCAAGCCCGAGAACAAGCAAAAGCTGGTCAAGATCTTGACCTACCATGTAGTGCCGGGCAAAGTGCTGGCTGCTGATGTAGTGAAGCTCTCGAAGGCTAAGACGCTGGAAGGCTCGGAAGTGAGGATTACCGTAAAGGATGGCAAGGTGAAGGTAGACAACGCAAACGTAGTCAAGACCGACATCCACGCGTCCAATGGCGTAATCCATGTGATTGACAAGGTAATTCTGCCGCAGTAAGCTGAGCAGTGACCGGCGCATGGATGGGGGAGGGCCGTTGTCGACTCTCCCCCTTTCGTTGCGCGGCTGCTCGGAGACTGCGGCGTGAGCCAGTCAGTCCTACAGCGAATCGCGGCGGGCGATCCGTCGGCTGTGGATGAATGTATCGACCGGTATCGCAGCTTGATCTGGTCGCTCGCCCGGCGCAGCATTAAAAATCATGCCGACCTGGAGGATGCCGTCCAGGAAATCCTTATCGAAATATGGCGCAACGCCGAACGCTTCGATCCGGCACTGGCCTCGGAAGCAACATTCATAACCATGATCGCCCGGCGGCGGCTGATCGATCGACAACGCAGGCAGGCGCGACTCCCCGCATGGGAGTCTTTGGTCGAAGAACTTACCGGCGGCCCGGGCCACGAAGCTCGGGCGGTAGAATCTGGCGAGGAATCGCAGAAAGCTCTTCATGCCATGCAATTTCTGCGGCCCGAAGAACGGTTGGTGCTGGAAATGGCCCTGCTCGAAGGCCGTACGCAACAACAGATCGCCGCATCGACCAACATGCCATTGGGAACAGTAAAAACGCACTCTCGCCGGGGACTGAAACGATTGCGCGAGTTGCTCAATGTCGACGTGGACACCGCGATACCCGCACAACTCGAACGAAATTCGCCACATCGATAGCTGAACATACATCGACAGGGGAGAATCAACCTACCGGGGAATATACAGGGGAATATACAGGAGAACATATAGGGAAATAAATAGGGGAATATACACATTGTGGGCGTAACGCTTAGGGAAGCGACATCGGTATGGAGTTCGTCGGTAATTAGACCTCCCAGCAGTGTGTATGCGTGGGCGTCGCACATCTGTGCCCGCAGCGCTCCGTGCAAAACCGCTGTGGCGCGCCGTGACACAAGAGACACTCAAGCTGGCTGCCATTAACATATGACTAGGCCTGAACCGAGCAGCAGTGGGCTGCGGTTGGCAGCGCATATTCGTATTGATGCGGGAGACAAGATCGCTATGGCTTGCCAGCACCATATCAAGCATATACGGTTTGCAGCATTCTTGCCAAAAGCTCAGATCGACCAGAAAGAGTTTACCATAAGAGCAGTTTCACATTGTGGCGGCAACCATCACAATGTAGCGGCAACCATCACAGTGTGGCGATAACCAAGATGACTGATGCACGTTGCGCGACAGGCCGAATGATTAGCCACTCGGCCAAGGCTTTGGCAGGCATGGCGGCGACCGAACTGCTTACGGCCCACCCCGAGCTGTCGGCACTCACAGGCCCCGATGCTTTCGCCAGGTGGCAGAACCTTTTTTGGCAAATGCTCGAAGAGTTGTCCGCGGCGCTCGAGCTTCAGCGTCCGCAATTGTTTTGCGAGTATGTCTGCTGGTTGAAACCTTTGCTAGCGGCGCGGGGCGTTTCTGTAGAGCTGCTTAGCTCGGCAGTGGAACGTTTGAACCAAGTGCTCCAGGCAGAGCTTCCCGGCCCGGCAGCATCTGAGGCGGCCGCAGTGTGCAGCGATGCATCTAAGCTACTCCTCCAGGAACAACCTTACTCTGACCAGCGCGACATGACTGCGGATCCGATGTATGGCAGGCTGGTCGGAGAGTATTTGCTCGCCTTGCTCGAAGGAGACCGGGAAAGGGCTGTCGGCTTGGTCGTGCGCGCTGCCGAACAAGGGCGTTCAATACACGAATTGTATCTGCAAGTCCTTCTCGCCGCGCAGGAGGAAGCAGGCCGCATGTGGCAAAACCATGAAATAAACGTGGCCGAGGAACACTTCGTTACCGTGGTCACAAAGGCCGTTATGGCACAGCTTCGCAGTCGGGCAATTGCTCGCGCAAGCAACGGCCAGACACTTGTGGTCGCCAGCGTGGCTGGCAATCAGCACGACTTGGGCTTGCAGGCGGTGGCCGATTTCTTCGAACTAGACGGCTGGCGCGTAATCAATCTCGGCGCAGACGTCCCTACGCGTGACCTGGTAGAAGCCGTCGGGTTCTACCAGGCCGATGTGCTAGGGCTGGCCGCCTGCCTCCGGCCTCAGCTTCTGACGCTTAAGCATGCGATCCAAGCAGTGCGCAGCAGCCAGCGCGGACGATCGATCAGAATCATTGTCGGGGGCCGGGCGTTTCGCGGAGGAGCTGCGGACCTGGCCGCCGAGCTAGGCGCCGACGGATACGCTGCCGATCCACACCAAGCACTCCTCTTGGCCGGGCAACTGGTAGGCTTGACCGGTAAGGCGCAGACCAGTGAGCGCTGACTGGCTGATTTCGCGCGGGCCGCATGGTATGCTCCTACGCTGTTGCTACCCGCGTGAATCGACGCAGATTGCATCTCCGATGGTTCTTCGTCTATCATCGATAATCCGACATTCTTGATGGTTAAACCCGACGAAACTGAAGGTCAAATGCGAACCCTGGGCTAACTATTGCGCACTGATACAGGGGGGCGACAGCTATGCGCACCTGCGGCTTTGTGGCGGCAAGCTTGTGTTTGGCGATGCTGGGTTTTCTCGCAGCAGCGACGCAACCAGCTAGTCTCGATGGCGCAGCGCCGCAGCCCGATGACGGCAGATCGGCCGCTAAGGCCGAAACCGCGGCGGCAGCGTCGGCTTTCGGGGCCAGCAGTGACCAGCCCGTTTCCGAGCCCAAGCCGGTCAAGAAAATCTACATCATGACCGACATGGAAGGCGTGGCCGGAGTGCGCGACGCGGAACAATGGCTGGGCCCCGAAGGACGCTACTACGACGTGGGGCGCCGTTTGACAACCCGCGAAGTTAACGCTGCCATCGAAGGGTTTTTCGCGGGCGGGGCGACGGAAATTGTGGTGTGCGACGGCCACGGGCGGGGGGCAATCGACATCGAGTTGCTCGACCCGCGCGTCCAGCTTGAGCGCGGTTGGCCCAACGGCTGGCCCGGCCCGTCCCTGGCAGAGGGAGGTTTCGACGCCGTGGCGTGGGTAGGTCAACACGCCAAGGCTGGCACTTCCTACGCCCATCTGGCCCACACGCAGAGTTGGAACTACGTGGACCTGGCCATCAACGGCGTATCCATCGGCGAGTTCGGCCAACTGGCGCTGTGCGCCGGCGAGCTAGGCGTACGTAGTATCTTCGCCTCTGGCGACCAAGCGCTGGTCGAGGAAGCGCAGGCCTTGGTGCCGGGCATCGAAACGGTGGCGGTAAAACGCGGCACCACTCCTGGCCGCGGCGACGACCTGACGGCCGAGCAATACGCCCGGCGCAACATTGCCGCCATTCATCTGCACCCAGAAAAAGCTTGCGCCATGATTCGCGCCGGCGCAGAACGAGCCATCCTCCGCGCACAAAAGGAGCACTTTGGGCTGATTGTGCTTAAACCGCCCTTTGAGCGCGTCGCCAAGTTTCGTCCCGCTCAGGCAGGTCAGCCGTTGTTGATTTCCCGTGAGCGGCACCAGTCGAGCATCATCGCCTTGATGAATATGCCGTTCAACCCACAGCCAGAGTCGCCGGCGACACCATAGCCCACTCCGGCCTGATCCCACCGTGGATCATCCCTGGCGAGATCGACTAGAATGATACCCCACAGTCCCTTAAACAACCGACCAATGGTGCCACTGATGCTCAGCGGATGTCCCAGCACTCGAACATCCCGGCCGCCGCTAGGGGAGTGTACGTCTAGTGCCAATCTGATTACAGACCGTTTTGCCGATTCAATCTAAAGGAACGCGTCATGATAAGTACCTGTACCTCGATGATCCTCGCAATGTGTTTGTTCCTTGGGGCGGCTGTTGCCGCGCAGCCGGAAGCCCATACCGCCTTGCGCCCCGGGAGTGTGTATCGTGAATATGCCCTCCACAACGGCGGCGATCGAGACTGGCGAATAACCAATCCCCAAGCTGCTGATTCCGGTGCGCGCAAATACTTGCCGAATCCCGTGTGGCGATTGAGCATCGACAGCCTGGCAGGGGCAGTTCGCGCGGAGGTGATGCTCGACCGTTGGAGCGGTCATCTGGGGACTACTAGTCCTCGCATCCGCTTCAACGGCAACCCGTGGCTCGACATCCCACCGCCGGCTCTCGGCGCCCCCAACGCACGCCCGGAAGACTACTACTTCCAGGATAATCCGGTAATCCCGGTTCCTCTGGAGTACCTTCAGCAAGGGATGAACACCATTGAAGGTACTTGCGGGCATGTGAAACAGGGAGGTTGGGGGCAATGGGGGCTGTACTCGCTGGTTGTGCGGGTGTACTTCGACCCCGGTAAGACGCCCCATGCCCGCGGGAAAATCATCGAGCCAACCAATGGGGCGACGATCGAGGAAAACCCAAAAATCGTTATCCAATCTGAAGAAGGAAAGGCAGAACGGGTGGACGTTTTCGCCTGGTACTTCGGGTATGATGAAAACGGCGACGGCCGCTGGCTGGATTGGCACGGCGGCTGGTTTCAGCCCTTCCGCGGAGAGCCGGCCGAGTGGTCGGGCCATGTGGGAACGACCACCAAGTCGCCGTATCGGGTTACCTGGGATACCAGGTGGGTCCCCGATCAACCGCCAGGGCAGATCGCCCTGGTCGCCAGAATCCGCGATACCTCAGGGCATTGGTACGTCACCGAAAAGGTTACCGGCTTGACGCTCCGCCGCACCTCGGTTTCAGTGCAAGTATATCCTGTCGAGAAATTGCCGTCGCGCTTTGGGGTGCGGGCAGGGGAAACGAAATCGTGTGTGATTCGCCTACCAGACGGCTTCACCCCGCAGAACGTCATTGAAGCGGCCTTGCACTACCGCACATGGCACGGATGGGACAAGCACCATGCTCCGTTCCGCCTGAACGATTATGAGCATCCGCATCAAGGCAAGAACCACCATTACGATTACCGTCTGCTTTCGCTGCCGCCAAGCGCGCTCAGGCCGAAGGAGAACGTCTTCACAATCCATTCAGCTACCGACCACCACATGCTGGAAGTCCTGTGGCCAGGCCCGGCGATCAGCGTGCGCTATCGCCAGTGAATCGTCGCATACCGCTCGGCGCTAGCCACGAGATGTCATCTACTGCCGGTCGGGAAAAAAACAGGGAGCTTATTTCTTCACGATTTCATAAGGAATCGGCGGCAGAGTAATCGCCTGAGCGGCGCGACGAATCGCAGCGCCGGTTTTGGTTCTCGGCGCGCTACTGTAAGGGACGGACAAGGCAAGGGAGCCTTTCTGGCCGACCTTGCTCTTATTGGCATCGCTGCGCAGCACGATCTCGGCAGTGGCGCCAGTGTGAAAGACTTGCGCGAGGGTGATACCTTCGGGCGGTTCGCTGATCGCCAGGTCTTTCGGGTCGGCGATCAGTGCCGCGGGAAGTTGGATTTCTACCCTGGCCGTCCCGCCAACAGGGATGCGAACAGGGACAGGCGTGAGAAGTTTGACCATGCTTCGCAGCCATTCGCGCCCGATTACGGCCGCGCAGAATTCTTGTGCGGGTACCAAGTGATGGTAGGCGAAGGCTTGCATTCGGTCATCGGCAGGTACGGCGGGACGGACAATCTCTTGCCCGGCCACCGTCGCATAACCCTCGATTTGAAGCTTGTAGGGCTTGTCGTCGCCGGAAGACGGGGCCGACAATGTTACAGCAGCCTTTTCCTCACCGGCCGGTATAGTGGCCCCGCTCAACCGGAACCCGCTTGGCGCATCCTTCAAGCGGAGCTGAATTGGCCCCGCCCACCCGTCCTTGCGGACGGCATACACCGTTACCGTGGCCGTTGCACCCGGTCGGACATTGACTGCCGAGGGGACGACGCGCAGCGCGAAGTCGGGCTGCGGCGGACTGATCCGCAGTCGGTAAGCATACTCCGGACCGCCCCGATGCTGCGCGTCGCGCACATGCACGTAGCAGGTGCCGTCGGCAGGCAAAGCTACGCTCAAGCGGGAATCGGCGTAATGCGTCAGCCGACCTGCCCCAGGGTCTTCAGCATCATCATTTACCGCCAACAATGTGCCCCGAGAGTCGGTGACCTTCACCAGGGAATCCAGAGGAGACAGCAGCCGCCGGGCACACACTTCTACCACGATCGTGTCGCCGGGCTTGCCATGAATAGCGAATACGTCGCAGTCATCCGGCGCGCCGATCCGTCCGTTGACAATCTGAGGAAACGGCACCGCTTGGGCCTGTCGGGGTTCGTTGTTCGGCTCGCTCTCGAATGATTCCGGCAAGGAGTCCACGGCGAACGAAATCGGGATAGGCGCTGGGAAGTCCTTCCTGTCCAGCCAGAACGTGTAAATCCCGGGCGGCTGGTCTTTGGGGTCGATCGTCGCACGCCGCAACGACAAGTTCCAGCCGAACAGTTCCACCACCGACGTTTTCCCGGTAGGACCGCCCAGAGGAAACACGTCCGTCACATAAGGTATCTCCCCAAGCGTAATGCGGTATACGAAATCTTCGCGCCCACGATAGATGGCATCCCTGATTTCCAGCACATATTGGCCGTCGGCGGGAATCTCGTAGTATAGGGCGGGATCGGGATGGAAACGGAAGTCATCAGCATAGGCCAGCTCTTTCCCCTCAGCGTCGTACAGCGCTAGTACGGCTTGAAACCAACCGGGCACAGCATCGGCGATGTACGGGATCAGTTCGCGCGCCTGCACGACGGCCACCAGCCGTTGACCTTTTCGGGCGGCGAACCGGTAGCGGTCCACTTCCCCCGGCAGGATTTGGCCATTGATAACAGTGGGCAGCACCACTTCCACAGGGGCTTTTGGCTCCGCAAGGCGCACCGCGGCGGTTCCGGCCACAGCGCTGCGTTGCTCGGGAATCTGCTTGGAGGCCGGTTCGCAGTATTCGGCTAGTCGCCCTACGTGGAAAGGCAAGGGATTGGAAACGCCTGCGGCGGTGGCCAGCCGCAATTCCCTTTGTCCCGGCGGTGCATTGGCGTCGATTGTCACTTGTGCGATTACCAATTCGCTGATGGCGGGATTGGCCGGCCGACGAATCCCAGTGGCCAATTTTCGCCGCAACTCGGCCAAGTGGCGTTCGTCTTCCTGCGTCCAGGTGGCGTTGGCATATTTTCGCTTCAGCTCCTGGATCATTTCATCTTCCGACTTATCGTCTTTGGGCAGCGCTTTGGCCTTCTGGAAACTGCGGAATTGCTCCAAAGCGCGGAAGTCCTTCATCACCACTGCGCGCCGGGCCAGCAGTTCGTCGATTCGAATTCGCAGGTCGTTGATTTCCCGTTGAGTGAGCGGACGGATGATACCCGTAATTTTGGCTTCTACCCCTGTTCCGGAAATGAGGACGTTGCTGGCCCCGACGAGGAACTGTCCGGCAACAACTACCTCGAAGGTGCTTCCCTGCTTTCCACCAGCCGGGTAGACATACCCCACCTGAAAGCCGCGCGGCGCCTGCGCGGAAAAAGCTTGTCCTAGGGTGGAGTGGATGGCCAATGCTCCAACGAGGATGTTCAACAGACTGTCACGAATGCGTTTCATCACCAATTCCCCGGGATGTTTTTTTCCTGACGTTCCTTGGTGCCGTGCGTTAGGACCGGCTGATCGTTGGTATGTGGGCTGGTAGCGCGAATGGTGCGATGTGGCTGTGGGCCAAACAGTGTGCTTAATTTGTAAGAAAGCAACGGCCAGTCACATGATTTCCGCCAATCGGCCGCCAGAGCGGACGCTAGCGCTTTCGCTGGGCAGTACGGTGACCGTCTCTCCCAGCGGATGGGGCAGCTTGGCGACAGGGTCGATTCCCAGCAGTTCGTACATGCTTCCCAGCAGGTCGACGGGATAGACAGGTCGGTCCTTGACTTCCTCGCCTTTTTCGGTGGATGACCCCACTACGCATCCTCCCTTGAATCCGCCGCCGGCTACTAATACCGAGAACACTCGACCGTGATGATCGCGGCCGCCGTTCCAGGGCGGCTGCCATTGGATTCTGGGGGTACGGCCGAATTCCCCGCAGCACCAGACGATGGTAGTGTCCAGCAATCCGCGCCCGGCCAGGTCGGCCAGCAAGGTAGCCAATCCTTTGTCCAGCTCGGGTAGTTTGCGTTGCATGGTCTGGAAATGGGCTTTGTGGGTATCCCAACCGCCATAGTTGATGGTCACGTAGGGGACTCCTTTTTCGACCAGGCGGCGGGCCAACAGGCAAGATTGGCCGAAAGTGGTCCGGCCGTACTGGTCGCGCAGGTCGTCTTTTTCCTGCGACAGGTCGAACACTTTGCCTGCGTCGCCGAGGATCAGGTCGTAAGCTTCTTTCTCGGCCTGTTGTAAGGCGACCATCTGGGGGTCATCGGGCAAGGCTTGTCGCAGCCGATCGAGTTTTCCCAACAAGGCACGGCGGTCTTTTTGCCGTTGTTCCGAGACGCCTTGGGCCACCACGCCTTCGACTACGAATGGGGTGCGGGCGGGGTCGCCCCCGGTGGCAAAGGGTTTGTATCGGTTGCCGAGGAAGCCGGCTTCGGAAAACCTACCTTGCGGTTGGGTGAGCACGATGTAAGGCGGAATCAGGCCCTTGTAACCCGCCCCATATCCACGAAAGAAGGATACTACCGCACCCACGCAGGGATGGACGTCGCGTGTGCCGGGTTGCCAGCCGGTCTGCACCAAATATGCGGCGGTTTCGTGGCCGTTGTTGCCGTGCGTCATGCTGCGAATCAAGGAGTACTTGTCGGCCTGCTTGGCCAAAAGCGGCAGCAGTTCGCAAATGCGGATTCCAGAAACATTGGTGGCAATTGGATTGCGCAGCGGGCCGGTGTAGTCGTTGCCGGCATCGGGCTTGGGGTCGAAGGTATCCATGTGCGAGGCCCCGCCCCACAGCCAGACTTGAATGACAGACTTGGCTTTTGCTTTGGGCGCTGGCGCGGCGGCCCAGGCGTAGGCGGCCAGTTGACCGCCCCAGACGAGTCCCAGTCCGGCGGCCAGACCATCTCGCAGCACATGGCGACGCGGCATCTTGTCCTTCAACAGGTCGTATGCCTTACGGAATTGCGGCGTGTTCATAGCGGTGCCTCCGGCCGAATCCACACTCCGAAACGAGTTGTCATAGATTTCGGTATTCCTTCTCGGCGAGCGTCATTGTCAAGTGGGCAGCGACAAGTCGGGTCATCAAAACGCCTGCTTTGCTTCGTCGAAAAAATCAGTTGTACGGTCAATGTCGGTACAAAAACTCGGCGCTGTTGACCAGCGCCCACGCTACATCGAAGAACGCTTCCCGCGGCGCGGGCGACGACTGCAAGAACCGTGCGACCGTCACCATTTCATCGGTGGTGGGCCGGCGGGAGAGAATCGTCAGATACAGCTCCGTGAGCACTTGCCCGGGAGCTTGTTGTGCGGGGTCTTGCGTGCCTGCGGACCGAGCCAGCGCAGGTGCGCGTGCCCGACCGCCGGCCGGATTGCGGCCCGCTGTGGGTTTGCTCCGTTGACCGGCGGCCGCCTGCAACAGCGATTGCAATTTAGGACTTTGCTGGAGCTTTCGCTGGATGTGCGAGGAGTTGAGCAGGTGCAACCGCTGTTCGGCAGTAATGCGGTTGCTGCGCTCGGCCTCCAAGCCGGTGTCGCGCGGCGGGCGGCCGAATTGCTCCAGGAAGGGGCTGGTGATGCTTCCGTCCGGCAGGGCGATGGCCCGAAAACCGGGCGGAATGTACGTGAACGGCTCCGGGATCATGCTGGTGTATTGCTCGGACGTGCCGGTGATTTGATTCAGTGCGTCTATGAGTATTTCGGCCTCTAGCCTCCGAACCGGGTAATAGGCGAACTGAGCGGCGGCCTGGGGCGTGTTGGTGCGAGGAATCGAAGAAAGCTGGTACGTTTTGGAGGTCAGAATCAATCGGTACACGTGTTTCATGTCATAGCGCGACCGGATAAGCTCTTTTTCCAGATAGGCCAGCAGCTCGGAGTTGCTCGGCGGGTTGTCGGGGCGGATGTCGTCCGGCTCGTGAATGATGCCTCGTCCTAGCAGCCAAGCCCAAACTCGATTCACCGCACACTTGGCGAACCACGGATTTTTGGGGTTGGTCAGCCACTCGGCGAACACTACGCGGGGGTCTTGACTTGCCGGAATGCGAACCGAGGTGCCATCGGGAAATACCCCCAGCAGTTCCGCGGCCGGCTGCCGGGCAGGCGGTGCGGAAGAAGACTGACTAGCCGACACGCTCGTCACCGAGATCGTGCCTGGCAACGCAGGTGCTTGCGCTGGGGCCAAGAGCTTCTCCGGATCGAAGGCCACGATCTCCTCTTTCCATTCGCCAGTGGGTTTGTACGAGATGCGGGAGAAAAAGACGGCCATGCCTTCCAAGCGCTCTTTGGGCCATTTGTCCGCTCGCACTCCCATGAACGTCAGCGCCACCGCTTGGGCAATGGTGGTGGGGTCTTTGCTCTGCACGGCCCGATAGAAGTTCACCTGCGGCACGCGGAAGTTGCTGCCGTTGGCCGTCAGCAGTTCCCGGGCGAACTGGTCGTAGGGCATGTTCTGCCTGATGGCGGTGCGAATCCAGCGCGAATACGCTTGGGCGGCGTTAGGCCAGAGATTGACCGGGAACTCGGCCTTGACCCGTAGCAGATCGCACCATTTCATCCCCCAGTACTCGGCGAACTCTTCGCGCTGCAAGAGGCGGTCGATCAGGGCCTCTCGCTTGCGGGGATCGCGGTCGTCGAGGAACCGTCGGGCTTCGTCGGCGGTGGGCAGGGTGCCGATCACGTCCAGATAAGCGCGGCGGACGAACACTTCGTCGGAACACAGCCTGGCCGGCTGGATGCCCAGTTGCTTGAGGCGGCCAAAAACGATCTTATCGATCGGATGCTCGGCGGTCAGCTCGGCAGAGCTTTCGAAAGGCACAACTGGCGCGTCGCGTTGGGCTGGGCGGGGGACATCGGCCCCTTTGGTTGCAGGAACAACCGGATTGCTTGCAGGAGCAATTTTGTCGGCCCCCCAAAACAGTCCGGCGATGACCACTAGCAGTGCGCTCATAGCGTTCCCCCGCTGTATTACTCGCGCCGGCATTAGAAGTTATGGTTGCCACAAACCCGGCGGGCAGGCCTATTATTTCAGGCAGGTCGTTCGTAGGAATTTAACCCCGGACGGCCCGAAAGGTTGCGGTCGGTCTGCTCCGTGGGTCATCTGTCTGGTCGATCTGCTGGCCGCCGATTCTGTCGGAGCCATCGGCCGATGCACTGCCGCTTCAGCCCCAGGTTGCATTAGTATGGCACGCAAAGGTGCAGATGTCAATCACCAACCCTTTTTCAGATAACAACTTGCGCACACACAAACCGCCCGCACGAAAAGCTTGGACCGCGCTTTGCAAACCAACTACTGCTGAAGCTGGTAACCGCCTGGCGTGCGGTAGATAAAACCGCGTGGCGTTCTGTAGAGAAGCCCTGCTGATGTGCGATTAAGACGGGCTTCTTTTTGGTCGTATCCGTTCGGTCCGACAGGGTCGTAGGTCAGTTGCTACTAGATAGCACGGCGTACTTGTCCGGCCGTGCAACAAAAGCGTTGTACGGCGAACCTGCGCCGAGACACAACCGCTATACTGTACGGATGCAGATGGTTGTAAACCGGTGTGCTCGTACTTGTTAACCGCTGCGCTGGTACAGAGTGCCGTCGCCAACAGTAAGCGCTTGTAGCAAAACCAGCTATTTTGGCACTGTATGGCCAGCACAGCGGCTACCTAAAGCTTTTCAGGATTCTGTTTGTTAGACCCTCTAAGTCAGCCGCAAGGCATTCAGCCGCTGGTTGTACAGGTCGACCAATGAGTCGCCAAGCGTTCAGTATTGTGCAGTTGACCGCTGTCGGCCGCGGTGCGGTGGCGACGGTCCTGGCTGACGGACCGGGCGCTATCGCCGCCGTGAACAAGCATTTCTCACCCAGGGGGAGAATCCACTTGACCGACTGTCCACCAGACCGCTTGCTGGTGGGCCGGTTCGGCCCGGCAGGCGAAGAGGTGGTCGTACATCGCCAGGGCCAAAACACCGTGGCCTTGCACTGCCACGGGGGATTGGCAGCCGTGTCGATGGTAATCGAACTGCTGTGCGCCGAGGGCGGCACGCCGGTTTCGTGGCAGCAATGGATACGGGGTCAACACGATGCGGGACACGATTTTCGGCGATGGCGGGCCGAGGCCCAGATCGCCTTGGCGCACGCCCGTACCGAACGAACGGCCGCCATATTGTTGGATCAGCTTAACGGTGCGTTGGAACGTGAGGTGGCCGAAGCGGAAGCATTGATTTCCCACGGGCAGGGGGCATTGGCAGCCGAAAGACTTTCGGAGTTGCTCGGACGCTATCAGGTAGGGCGTCACTTGATACAGCCGTGGCGGGTGGTGCTGGCAGGACCGGTCAACGCGGGAAAAAGCAGCTTGCTGAACGCACTTGCCGGCTTTAACCGGGCGATCGTCCATCCCATGCCAGGCGCTACCCGCGACGCCCTGACGGTCGCCACCGCGCTGGACGGCTGGCCAATGGAGCTGTGCGACACCGCCGGATTGCGGCCGACGGACGACGAACTGGAACGGGCGGGGATCGACCGTGCCTGGCAGACAGTTGCCGAGGCCGACCTGGTGGTGTGGATTTTCGACCTGAGCATCTGTTGGCAAGAGCAACATGCGGCGATCGTCGGTTCGATGCGCGCCATCGACGAGCCGCTGCGCAGTAGCGTCGGCCCACTTGTGCCGTGCGCTGATGGCACCTTGCCCGGCACGAAGACTGCCGCAGTCGGCGCGCCGCGTTCCAAGCCGGTGCTGTTGGTTTACAACAAGTCCGATCTGTTGGGGCGTTTTCAGCCGCGGGGCTTGGGGATAATCACAAGTGCCGTCAGCGGGGCGGGTGTCAGCACGCTGGCCGAGGCGATAGTGGCCACGCTGGTAGGCGATCCACCGCCGCCGGGCGCCGCCGTGCCCTTTACGGCAGAACAGCAAGCACACCTGGAGCGCTTGCTCGGCAGCCTGGGCTGTTTGCGCTGAGTTGTCCAGTTCGACTTTCAGGAACTGTCATGGCGAACAGCAAAGATGTGCACAAACAGTAAAGATGTGCAGAAGATGTCAGGCAGCAGAAGATGTTAGGAATCTGATAGCACATAACATCGCGCCGCTATAGGCGGCGGTCGGTTATGGATAGTTTATTGTGCTCCCTCTCGACTTGCTGGGCGGCCTCTGTCTATACTGGACAGATGAAAGGATGGAACGCCATGAGCCACGATCATACGCGATCGCGAAGTTCACTGACCAGCCAGATAGACGTGACCGCTGGTGCGCCAGCGGCTTATCCGCAGGGTGCGCGGCCCATCGAGTTAGAATTGGTGCGATTGCTGCGCGACTTAGTGGCCGCCACCGATAGGCAGAACGAATTGCTCGAAGAGTTGGTCAACCAACTCGGCGCAGCCCAGAAGCAACGCGCCAACGAGCTTGTACAGTGGAAGCAAGCCAACCCGCGGCTAGCGCGCAATTGCCGCGCAGCAGCCGAGGCGCTGGGCAAGATTCATACCGAGTTCCTCGAGAGCATGACCAACGAGATCACCGAGAATTGGGAATCGCTGATGGACGGCGAGTTCATGCTCACCGAGTTCGTCGATCGCTACGGGCCGCGATTGGCTCATCTGAACGGCTTGCTCCAAGTGCTGGTGCAACTCAGCGCGGCGCCGAACGCCACGAATACCTCCAACTCGCCGTGAAATCCTCATCTTGCGCGACGGGCTGCCGGGGCGCCCGTGCTGCCGGTTAAGCGCCGCTGGTGCAGCCGCTGCCTGGAATGCCGCCGGCTGTGAACGCGCCCGATGCGCTGGTCGGCGCGGTGTACGAAGGCAAAGAGTCGTACCGAGGCAGAACTGCCGTGTACATCGGCCGATGGCTAGCGCTAATCTGGCCGCGGTCGTGTACAATTGCCTGTCGGTATTTCCCGACGGACTTCTAAGTACTCGCCGCTCAACCGCATTCCAGTACGTGGCGCTTGGGCAAAGTGGGTTTGTAAACGTCGGACAAGTGTCTGGAAATTAGCTAACGGAGTACGAACCGGGCGATGTTCGATAGGAAGGCTGTGCGGATGATTGTGTGGTGCTCCGTGGCAGCGCTGGTGTTGTGCCTGAGCGGCTGCGGCCCGACGCCCGAACGAACCGACATCCGCTTTTCCCAACGCGAAGGTTATCGTTGGAAGGTTCCCGTTGCCGGCGCGGGCAAATCCTCGCCGGTGGTCTGGGAAAATTACATCTTGCTGACCTCGGCAATCGACGACCACTCGGCCAATATCGACCACGATTCGGCCGACTTGCCCGATGCCGACGCCGACGACCAAGGCTCCATGCCCATGCTGGTCGTGTTGTGCTACGACCGCCGCGATGGCAGCTTGTTGTGGCAGGCTCCGGCAGGTCGGGCAAAGGGGCGGACTCATGCCAAGAACGGTTACGCCTCGGCCAGCGTGGCCACCGACGGCCAGCGCATCTACGCATTTTTCGGGGCCACGGGGCTGTTCTGTTTCGACTTTTCGGGCAAGCGCCTGTGGCGGGCAGAGCTTGGACCGATCGACCACAAGTGGGGAACAGCCTCCAGCCCGATCCTATTTGAAAACACTGTCATCCAGGTTTGCGATTACGAGGGAGACTCTTTCATCGCCGCCTTCGATAAGTACACCGGCCAAGTGGTGTGGAAAACGCCCCGGCCCAGCCAAGACGGCTGGAGCACCCCGGTGATCGTCCATTTCCAGCGCGACGGCCAGCCGTGCGTCGAGCTAGTGGTCAACGGCACCACTGCCGGCCCGGACGGCCACGGCCTGATCATCGCCTACGATCCTCGTGATGGCCGCGAACTGTGGCGCGTACGGGGAACCAAGACTTTCGTTTCGCCCACTCCCCTGGTACACAACGGACTGGTGTACTGCATGAGCGGGCGCAATGGGAAAATACTGTGCATTCGTCCGGGCGGTTCCGGTGATGTGACCGATACTCATGTGGTATGGCAACATCCCCGCGGTGGCCCGTACATCCCCAGCGCCACTATCGACGGTGGACGTTTGTATGTGCTTACCGACGGCGGATACCTTACGTGCTACGACGCCCAGGATGGGAAGATGATCTTCACCGGTCGGCTGCCCGGCGCTTACACGGCCAGTCTGGTCGCTGCCGGCGGAAGAATCTATGCAGTAAGCGAAACCGGCACGGTATCGGTGCTGGCCAGCGACGTAACCTTCCGGCTGCTGGCGCAGAGCCGCTTGCACACCGGTTGCTGGGCCACTCCGGCGGTGGTCGATGGCGATTTGATCCTTCGGACCGAAGACGCGCTGTACTGCATCCCCTGGCAAGCAGACGGTGCGCCGCTGCCCGGCCAAACCAACATCCGCCAGGGACCGGCGCAGCCGCCGCAGCTTAGCGGCGCGGGCCATAGCTCCGGACAAGACAGCGCCGGACAGTCCAGTGAAACTCCAAAACCAATAAACAAGGCCGCTGCCGAAAGGCCTGGCCAGTCGTGGCCGATCTTCCGGGGCGATCCGCAAGCCACCGGGGTAGCACGCGCCAAAGTTGCCGACAACCTGGAACCAGTTTGGACCTTCACAGTCGACAAGGGGGGGGTCGAGGCTACGCCCATAATCGCCGACGGCAAAGTGTTCATCGGCGATAGCGACTCGAAGTTCTACGCCTTGGCACTGGCCGACGGAAAGAAACTGTGGGAGTTCTCTGCGCCCGGCGGTTTCGTGGCCCCGGCAGGTTATCGGCAAGGCCGGGTGTTCGTGGGTGATGTCGAAGGGAATTTCTACTGCCTGGATGCCAACAGCGGAAAGCAATTGTGGAAGTTTACCACCGAGGGGGAAATCGATTCCGGCCCAAACTTCTATAAAGACCGCGTGCTTTTCGGATCGCAGGACAACAATCTGTACTGTCTCGAGACCGAAAGCGGCCAGCTTGTCTGGAAGTATGAAACCAGCAATCAAATCCGCTGCTCTCCTACCGTGGCCGACGGCCACGCCCTGGTGGCCGGCTGCGACGGCAATTTGCACATCATCGATTTGGAAACCGGCCGTAGTGTGGGCGAGGTGCCGATGGGCGGCCCGACGATGTGTACGCCGGCGGTCGCTGGACAGCGGGCTTTCGTAGGTACCGAAGACGGCGTGTTCATGGCCGTGGATATCCAAGAAAAAAAGCCACTTTGGAAGTTCCAGAATCCCCAGCACGCTGGTGCTTTTCGGGCCTCCGCCGCGGTAACGCCTGGGGCTGTTGTGGTTGCTTCCCGCGATAGGCACGTCCACGCCCTGAACCCCCAGACCGGCGAGCCTTTGTGGAGCTTTTCGGCCAAGGCACGGGTCGATTGTTCGCCGGTGGTAGTGGGCGAGCTGGTTTTCGTCGGCGCCGCCAACGGCCGACTGTTCGGCCTTGAGGTGAAGACCGGAAAGCTCCGCTGGGAATATGAAGCTGGCGGGGCGATAGTCGGTTCGCCGGCGGCGGCCGCGGAGCGATTGGTAATCGGTACCGACGCCGGCCAGTTGCTCTGCTTCGGCACCAAGTAATCGGCATCAAGTAAGGCGCTGCATCAAGTCAAGTAAGGCGCTGTATCAAGTAAGGCGCTGCCGTTTTTGCAATTTTTTATGAAAGGCTCTCAGATGGGCGGCAGATTAAACCTGATAATCTCGCGGCGGCGCAAAACTCAGCAACATGGCGCAGAGCTGGAACAGCAGCTTGCCGAAATGCTGTCGGGCCGAGATGCCTTGCACGTGGCCCTTGTGCCCCATCTGTACGACCTAGCTCCCGACGGGCCTGTGGTGCGCCATTTGCGCGCCTTGGAAGGGCACATGGCGGTGGTGGCCTGGCTGTATCCTCGGGCAGCATACTGGGTGCTTCAGGCAAACGGCATTATTGGGCGGATGGGAAAAACTGCTTCCTTTCCCGTTGAGGAAATGGAGTCTGCTACGGTTATCGACTCGGCTGATGAAATGCAGCCTGGTACGGTGGCCGATGCTGTTGAGGAATCCGACACCTTTGAGAAAGTGGAGCCTGGTCCGGTTGCCGACGGCAGCCGGTCAGGTTCCGCCCAAGAGCAACCAGTGGCCGATACGTCAGGCCGCGCTGCAAATGGCAATGTCGCACAGGCAAGCCGCACCATCTGGTGCTTCGACATGCGGCGGTACGACACGGCAGAAGCTTTGGTAGCAGAGCTTGGCGAAATCGTTACGCAAGCAACGGGCAAGGCGTTGGGGCCGGTGGATTCCGCTGCCTTGGCGGCAGCCGAGCGGCTGTTGGCCCTCGAGGAGGATACCCGCTTGCGCTGGTATCCGGTAGTAGATTACAGCCGGTGCGGCAATTGCTTGGAGTGCTTAAATTTTTGCTTGTTTGGGGTGTTTGGTCTAAGCGATGGACGACTAGTGGTGGAGGAACCGGACGCCTGTCGGCCTGGCTGCCCCGCCTGCGCCCGAGTGTGCCCGTCGCAAGCCATCATGTTCCCGCAACACGGCGAAGCGTTCATCGCCGGCGATCCGACGGCCTCGCCTCAAGCTCCCGACGCCGAGTCGCTAAAGCAGCTCGGTCTGAACATCGTCACGCCAGCGATGCTTCAGCCTGGCACAATGGCCACCGCCGAGCGTGCCCGGGCGCTGCTGGAAAAAGCCGTCGGGCCGAACGCGTTGTCGGAAAGCCGCGACGGCACGACCGCCGCGGCGCCCGGAGCAGCCAGCAAAACCCCCTCGACTCAGCCATCCGACTCCACCGTTGGCCCGAGCACTAAAAGCACCGTTGGCCCGAGCGCGAAAAACCAGCCCGCTGGCGATGCGCCGGCAAAGCTTTCCCGCTTGGTGGACGACTTGGAACAAGCAGACCTGTAAGACTGCTGCCAGTTCGGCCCCGCTTTACAGCATCGGACGCCGGGGCAGTCGCTGCCGAGGCAATCAATATGCCCGCCGGGGCCAGCAGTGCCCTTGCGTGGCGCGCCGCAGATTGCTGCTCGATGAAGTTTGCCACACAGCGTCGATTGACAACTCGGCGGCGTCGGCCAACAATGACCGCATTAGGGGACGCGCAGCTTTGAGAGCAACTTTATAAATAAGTTTGGCTGTCGGGCGACGCGCGCACCAAACCCCTTTCAGTGCAGGTTGCCAGCAAGAAGTCGCCATGCCGAAGAGCCGCATTCTGATTGCCGACGACAATCCCACCAACGTGGAACTCCTCGAAGCGTACTTGGCCGACATGGATTGCCAGATCGCCGTGGCCGCCGATGGCCGGCAGACGCTGGAAAAGGTAGCCGAGTTCCAGCCAGACCTGATACTGCTGGACATCATGATGCCCAAACTGAGCGGCTTCGAAGTGTGCAAGAAACTCAAAGAAGATCCCGCCACTCGGCACATCATGGTGCTGATGGTTACGGCCTTGGGAGAGCCGGGAGACATCGAGCGGGCGGTGGCAGCCGGTTGCGACGATTTCCTTAGAAAGCCGATCAACAAGTACGCTTTGGTCAAACGGGTGGAAAACATGCTGAAGCTGCGCCACGTGACCGACGAGCTGGAACGAATCCGGCGGTACATCGACGGCGTGGAAGATGCCAGCGTACCCGAACACCGATCCGGTTGAGCATCCACCACCGTTAACCACCACGGCAAAAAAACGGCCCAGGCTGGCGCTAGGTCGTCAACCATCAGACACTCAACGTTAATCATCGGACAATCATCGGTGGGGTATCCCAGGCGGATATAAGCCGATATGCAGCCGTTGGGGACTTTGTCGAGCGCGGCCGCCGGAATCGGCCCGAAAACTAATGCCCGGTGGCAGTGTCCAAACGGTTTTATCCGGGCCTTGCCCCGCTGAGGTTGCATCGCAAGCCGCGGGCTGGATTGTGCGTAACATATTGCTTGACAAGGCTTAGGGCGTCGAACAGAGTGGCATAAGATGCTTCGGTCGCCGCAGCGCGCTTGACTACGCCAAATCGGGATAAACAATATTGCTTCGGGGGAGAGGGTGCCATAGGAGTTCGTTAGTTTCGTGGGTGGTTGAGTGGCTTCCTTTTTCAATCGAGGAGGTGCAAAGATGGCCAAGAAGTTGCTAGTACTGGGATTGCTAGCGGGGGTGGCGATGTTCGTGGCATGTCGGGCCGAGGCGGCAAAGCTCAACATCGGCGATCCGGCTCCCACTTTCTCCGACCTGATCGGAGTTGACGACAAGAAGCACAGTCTATCGGATTACAAGGACGCCAAGATCATCGTGCTGATCTTCACTTGCAATCACTGCCCGGTGGCAGTGGCCTACGAAGACCGCATCATCGCCCTGCAAAACGATTACAAAGACAAGGGCGTGCAGGTAATCGCGGTGAACGTCAACAACATACCGGCCGACCGGTTGGATAAGATGAAAATCCGGGCGCAGGAGAAGGGCTTCAACTTCCCGTACCTGTACGACGAATCGCAAAAGATCGGCCACGATTACGGGGCGGAGGTCACGCCGCATGTGTTCGTGCTCGATCAGCAACGCAAGATCGCTTACATAGGCTCGATCGACGATAGCCAAAACGTGCAGAAAGTGAAGACCCACTATCTGCGCGACGCGCTGGATGCGCTGCTCGAGGGCAAACAGCCGCCCAAGACGGTCACCCGACACTTCGGTTGCAGCATAAAGTACGAGAAAAAGTAGTGTGCAGTAGCGGCGCCGTTCGCTCTGCATCGCACTTGCTAGGTAAGTGATGAGCCCATTAAGCGCCCGCCGGCTTGCACGGTTTGGCTGGCGGGCGCCTTTTGCTGCGCGGCGGCGTGCCCGGCCCGTTGCCGGATTCGCCTAGCAGGCAAAAATTTGCTAAGCAGGCTTAAAAACAGAACCATCGAGAGATCAAACCAGGCACTCTGATAGAGTGCCCGGAAAAATGGTTCTTTGAGATTCTCTATAATCGCAAGGAAAGGTTATGTATTGGCGACTTTTGGCATTGGTTTGCCTGATGTTCCCATTGGCGTCCGTCGGGGGCTGCGGACATCCGTCGGATTATGCTGACAAACAACAGTCGTCTTTACCGTGCTGCGCTGGCGGCGGATTGCGATTTCCGCCTGCTGAGCAGCAACGAGCACCGTTTGGGCCTCTGCCCGCCACAGAGCAAACTGCCAGCAGCCGGCAATCAGAAAGCCAGGGCCATCAGTCCGAGGGTCAGCAGCCGGGCGTTCAGCCGGCCGAGAACCAGCAGCCCAACACGCTAAAGCAAAAGCCTGCTGTGGATATCGAGATAATTGGCGGGCCGGCTTTCAAGCGGGTGCTGAAGAAGTACGAGGGAAAAGTGGTGCTGGTGGATTACTGGGCCACGTGGTGCGGGCCGTGCGTAGAAATGTTTCCCAAGACGGTCGAGCTGCACCGGCGACTGGCCGAGCGGGGACTTGTTGTCCTCGGCGTGAGCATGGACGACCCCGATGATAAACCCCAGGTGGCCGAGTTCCTGGCCCAGCACGGCGCTATTTTCCCGAATTACCTGAGCCGCTACGGCGTGGGCGCGGAGAGCGCGGAGGCGTTCGGCGTCGGCGTGCTGCCAACCTACAAACTATACGACCGCGCTGGACAGTTGGTCAAAGAGTACTCCGGCGCTGGCATAGATACCGCGGAGCTGGCGCGGGAGATCGAAAAACTGCTGGAGCAGCCTTGACGACCGGCAGCAGAATGGCCGATTGCGCCGGGCTGGTGGGTTGGCGGGGCGGCGGGCGAAAGTCTTGCCGGCCAATGTTCAGGCTGCCGAAATCAGTATTCGGCCATCTTCGCTGACGTCCTCGAAGCGGACCGAAACCTGTTTCGACACGCCCGACTCTTGCATTGTCACCCCGTAGATCGTGTTGGCGCAAGTCATGGTCTTCTTGGAATGGGTGACGATGATGAACTGGGTGGCCGACAGAAAGTCGCGCAGCACCTGGATGAAGCGGTCGATATTGGCCTCGTCCAGCGCGGCGTCCACTTCGTCGAGCACGCAGAACGGGCTGGGGTGACTGCGGAAGATGGCCAGCAGCAGCGCCACGGCAGTGAGCGTCTTTTCGCCACCGCTCAGCAGCGAGATGCTACGCAACTCCTTGCCTGGGGGCCGGGCGACGATTTCGATACCGCTTTCCAGAATATCGACTCCTTCTTCCAGCACGATGTCGCTGAAGCCCCCGCCGAACAACTCGCGGAACAGCGACTGGAAATGCCCGCGCACCCGGTCCAGCGTCTCCGCAAACATTCGCCTGCTGTCGGCGTTGATTTTCTGGATGATCCGTTCTAGCGAGGATTTGGCTTCGCTCAGATCGTTGTATTGGTCGGACAAGGTCTTGTAACGGCTTTCGAGCTGCTCCAATTCCTCCAGAGCTTCTAGATTCACATTGCCCAGGTTGTTCAGCTTGCGGCGCAACTGGTCGATTTCCTCCTGGACTTCCTCGCGTTGGCGCGGGTCTTCGGCCGAATGGGTTTTTTCCAGCGATGGCAGGTCCAGGTCGTACTCTTCGCGCATCCGGTCGGCCAGCGTCGAGCGTTGCAAACCGATTTGTCCGGCGGCCATTTCTTCGGCGTGTAGCTGCCGCTCGATCCTGCGCAGCTCGGCCTGCAATTGCTGCACCCGGTTTTGCAACTGTTCCTGCTCCTCGCGCAGCGTTTGACGCTGCTGGAGCAAACCGACTGCCTCTGCGGCCAGCTTCTCTTTGGCCAAGTACAGTTCGGCGATTTCCGATTCGGCCCGCAGTATCTCCCACCGGGTTTGCTCAGCGCGCGCCAGGCACTCGTCCAGCCGTTGAATCGTATCGGCGATTGCCCGCTGGCGCTCCTGCCGGGCTTGCTCGAGCTGCTGGATGGCTGCTTGCAGGCCGCCGGTGCGCTGCTCGCTTTTGGCCAATTCCACGCGCAGTTTGGTTTGCAGGTCGAGAAGTTCCTGACGCCGGCCTTCAAGCAGTTCGGTTTGCTCGGCCAGAGCAGCCAGTTGGGATTCCATTTCGGCCACCAGCGCCTCGGCTTGCTGGAGCTGCGGACGCAGCTCGGCACGCTGAGCGGCGAGCTGCTGATGCTGGTTTTCGGCCTCGCGTAATTCGGCCTCTGCCAAGCTGCGTTGCTGTTGGGCTTCGGCGCGCCGCTGTTCAGCGGCCGAAAGCTGCAACCTGCGCTGCGCCAGCAACTGGCTGGTCTGTCGGTGACTGGCCGCGGCAATCTGCAACTGGTGTTGCTGCGCCGAAATTTCCCGTTGCAGTTGTTCCGCGGCAGTGGAGGCAAGCTGGATCGTCTGGTCCAATTGGGAAAGCTGCGCTTGCACGGCGCGGAGCTGGCTGCGGCGCGAAATCAACCCGGAATTGTCGTTTCGCGGGCCGGCGATCAGCGTTCCGTCGGCGGCCAGCAATTCGCCGGCCAACGTGACTAGCGAAAACTTTCCCGGCTGCGCCTCGGCCAACTCGAAAGCCACAGCCAGGTTTTCCACCACAAAGGTTTGGCCCAGCAAATGTTCCACAACTGGCCGGTAGCGCGGCTCGGTGCTTACCAGGCGAGCGGCGCGGGCGACTACACCCGGGTGCGTTTCGACAGCCAGCGACGCCTGCGCCGAGCCAGCACCGCCATCCGAGGGTGAGCCAGACATCCGGTCTAAGAAAACGAACCCCACACGGGCATCCAGCCGGTGGGAGTCGTCTTGGAGGAACTTGCGGATCGGCTGGCTGCTTTCCACCACCAGATATTCCGCGGCCGGTCCCAGGGCGGCGTCGATCAAAGGGGCGGTTTCCAGCGGGACGTCGATCAGATCGGCCACCAGTCCGCAAACGCCGGCCAAAGTGGCCCCAGACTGCTGGCCTGCCGCTTGGATTATCGCTTGCACGCCGGCGGCAAGCCCTTGTTCGCGGCGTTGCAGTTCTTCCAGCACGGCTGCACGTTCGGCCGCTGCGGTGCGCTGCCGATGCAGATCGGTCAATTCCTGCTGGCGTTTGACGTGCTCGGACTGCAACTGGGCCAGCCGTGCAGCGGCAGCCGACAAGGACGACTCTTGCTGGACCGCTTGCTGGGCAAGCTGCTCTGCCTCTTCAGCCAGGTGATGCAAGTTTTGTTCCAGCAACCCCAGTTGGCTAGTCGCTTCAGCCAGACGCTGGCGACAGGCAGAGCGGGCAGAGTCGGCCGCCGCCAGTCGGCTTTCCAAGCCGGCCAGTTGGCTTTCCAGCGCCGCCGCGCCGCGCATCTTTTCCAGCAGCGCCGTGCGACGTCGCTGGCTTTCAGCACGCAGCGTTTCTAGCTGCGCGGTAAGCTCGGCCAACTGTTGCTGGTGCTCGGCCACGCGGCTGGCGATTTGCTGCTGCTGGCGCTGGGCGGCCCGTAGTTCCATGTCGGCGGCAGCGAACTGCTGCTCGGCCTCGCTGGCGCGAAGGGCCAGCGCCACGTTTTGGCGGCGGTAGCGGGCGATTTCTTCCTCCAGGTCTCGCAGCCGCGCGTGATGATGAGCGATGGCCGACTCGGCCGAAGCGATCTTTTCCCGGTGCGTGGCGATTTGAGCCTCGACGTGATGCACAGACAGGTTGAGTTGCTCGATGCGCAAAGCCGATTCGGACAAGCGCGCCTGCATTGCCGTGGTAGCGGCTACCGAGCTATCGCGCTGCTGTTCCAGCGTCTGAATGCTCGCTTGATGTTCGGCCAAACGCTGGCTCAGCCGCCGCCAATCCACCAGCGCCACCTGTGTGCGAAGCTGCTGTAGCCGGTCGGCGTATTGTTTATAGCGTCGGGCTTTGCCGGCCTGTTGGCGGACGGTGCGTAACCGGTTTTCGACTTCGTCGACGATGTCTTTCAGCCGCAGCAGGTTCTGCTCTACTCGCTCCAGCCGTCGCAACGACTCCAGCTTCTTGACCCGAAAGCGACTGATCCCGGCTGCCTCCTCCAGGATCACTCGTCGGTCTGCCGGCGACGACTGAAGCAAAGCATCCACGCGCCCCTGCTCGATGACGCAATATGCCAGCGCGCCCAATCCCGTGCCCGCCAGCAGGTCGCGGATGTCGCGCAAGCGCGCCGGATTGCGGTTTATCAGATATTCGCCTTCGCCGCCACGATAGATGCGGCGGGTAATTTGCACTTCGGCGGTGTCGATGGGCAGCAGGCGCTTTGAATTGTCCAGCGTGAGGGTGATTTCGGCGGCATTCAGACCGCGCCGCGTGTCGGAACCGTTGAAAATAACGTCCGACATCTCCTGCCCGCGCAGACTCTTCACGCTCTGCTCGCCCAGCACCCATTTGATCGCGTCGACGATGTTCGACTTGCCCGAGCCGTTCGGGCCGACAATCACGGTGATGCCCGGCGGGAACTCGAACCGGGTGCGGTCGGCAAAGCTCTTGAATCCCACAAGTTCCAGGGCCTTGAGCATAGCATCGCTACCTGCAAAGGCTGTCGTTTGCCACCGCCGCTGTTGGCTGTTCGTCCGCCATTATTGGCCAACCGCTGCTGTTGGTTGGGCACCGCTATGGGCCGGCTGCTGTTGACTGGCTGACCAATGTTGACCGCTCCGAACCGGTGTTCTACGCTGTACCAGGCGGGTTTGCCGCTGCCGCAACCATACCGACAGACAAGCCACTACACTGCTCGCTCGACCCGCATTGCCGCATCTGTGCCGAGCGGGGGAGTCCGGCTACCAGGTGGGCGGCTTCCAGCGATTCACCTATTTCAGTCGCAGTATTCTACGCAGCCAACTACCCGACGACTTCCCCTTCGGTTCGTCATCGCTCTCGGCGGTGCTATTTGCCGCAACAGCCGTCCGCATCGGGTCGCCGGTCGAAGCGGCCTGTTTGCCTCGTTGCTCGAAAAGTTCCGGGGCCGGGCTGTCGGCTGCAACCTCTGCCGCGGCAGGCGAACCGGCAGCGGCCACTCGCTGGTAAGTGCGGCCAGCTTCGGGCAGGGCGTCGACTTCGAAGCGGCCGGGCAGCACGCCGGCAGCTTTGGCTTCCTGAAGAGCCTGGACGATGTCCGGGTATGTGCCACCCAGTTCGATCACTGCCCGCAACACCTCGTCCACCCGCGTGGAAACGATGCGCTTCTGATCGGCCTGGCCCACCGCGAACTTGGCCACCGAAAGCTCGTTCGGCCCAACGGTTGTGATCATGATATTGTTGCCGGCGTTGAGCACCAACGGGGTGGCGAAGCGCTGGTCTTTGCCGAAGATGACCACTTCTGGCCGTCGGTTTCGGGTAACGTGGATCATCGGCGGCCCGCCCACATCGAGCACGTGATAACCGAAGTCGCTGGTTATTTTTTCGCCGGCCACCAGCGGGTCTTTTGGATTCATGGTCCACAGCGCGCGGAAGGCCCCGTAGCGCGTCTCGGCACTGGAAAGCGAAAGCATGTCGCGCAGTTGTTCGTAGGCGGCAAACTCGTTCATGGTGCTCAGGGCCGTCAGGGCGAAAACGCGGAAGGCTGGTTCCTGTCGGGCGATGCGGCCCAGCGGTTCGGCCGCCTCGCGTTCGTCCATATACGCTAGTGCTTCAGCCGCGTAGAACTGTACTTCCACGCTGGGCGAGCCGAGGCCTTTTTTCAGCACGGGCACGGCTTGCGGGCCGATGGCTTCTAGTTGCAAAGCGGCCTGGGGGGCTGTGTCGGGATCGAGCAGATACTGTTCGAGCTTTCTCAGACGCGCCACCCGTTCGGTCTCCGACTCCTCCAGAGCGATCGAGCGCACAACGGCCATGTAGCGGGCGACGTTGTCCTTGTAGCGAGGATGTACCGTAAGGTCGATCAGGTTATCGGTCTTCGCCGTGGCTACGCCGGTCTGAATGCCCCGGTCGAACGTGTAGAATCGCCGGTTGACGGCGTTGGCGATGCGCGAGCTGTTGAATACGCTTTGGTGCTCCGGCAATAACACCAGCCCCAGCTTCCGCGAGCGCAGACACACGCCCCCGGCCAACACCCGACCGCGAGTCGCCGACACCAAATCCTTGCTCCCGTCGGCCGCCGGATCGACCAGCACCGGCCCTTGCGCGATACCCCATTCGTGTCCGGTGTGGATCATTCCGTCGGGCAGGGCAGCCATTTCTTTCAGCCGGGTCTCGAGCAAGTAACCGCCGCGAAGGCTCTTAGTTTCGCTGCGATTGGGGACGCGCAGTTCGACATCGAACCGGTCTCCCTTTTGAATGCCCGGACGCAGCCATGCCTGCACCAATACCAGCGACACGTTCTTGGAGGCCAACAGTGCATTGGGGTTGTGGACACCGCGGGCTTTCATTTCGTCGATCAGCACTGCTCGCTGCGGCGACGGCCCAGGATCGCTGCCGGTGCCGGCCAACCCGGTGACCAACCCGATCGCCTCTACCCGCACGGCGTGCATCCCCGTCGGTACTGCCATGTCGCCGACCAGTCGGGCGTTGACGGCCGGGTCGTCCTCGGGACTTTGAGAGCGGACGGTTGGCTTTTCCAGCAAGGTACAGCCGCCGATGAAAAATGCTGCCACCAACACCAGCACGACGGCTCGACGATCCATGTCGGTCAGTCTCCCTGGTTTCGACGCAACCTGTTGATAGCTGCCCTGTTCTGAAACGCCCCAACGCACACGATACGCCCGAACACACATGATACGTGCCGCGCGCCATACGCGCAGCTCATCGGGCAGCCTGCGACCGGAGCAACCGGGGCAGCAACGATACCGACTCGCCCCAGCAGGGTCAAGTCGGGAACGACGCTAGCCAAATCGTTCCGGAAAGATAGCTAGAATACACAATATGCACAAAATGAGAAAGGCAAGTGCCAGTGGATAGTCAGCGCAGGTTGTACCGGCCAGGGCCTCCAGAAGGATTGCGCGTGCCGCCGTGACCCCGATCACAGTCAGGGCGGGTCGTATCCACCGGGCGTCCAAGGGTTGCAGCGGATAATCCGCCACACACCACGAAGCGACCCGCGTATCGCCCCGTACTTCCGCACCGCCTCGATGAAATACTGACTACACGTCGGTTCAAAACGGCAATACCGCCCTAGCATCGGGCTGAGAGTCCACTGGTACAGCTTGACCAGACCGATCAGCAATATACTGGGCAACCGCAGGATAATCCCAATTCGGCCGCGCATGGCTAAGCAGAATCCACCACGGACAAGAAAACCATCTGCCACGGCCAGGCTGAACATCCGCGATGCACCCAGCGCCACTTGCTTACAATTGTGCCGCTCGATGGCACCTCGGGCCGGGCGCGCCGTTCTAACAGCAACGCTTGCTAACAGCAACGCTTGCCGCTTACCGGGCTGTCGCTCGGGCTGCGCCAGCAACACCCAAGGCTGCCAACCCGCCTATGGCCAGAACCAACACGACAGTTACCAACGCTAGTCCCAATACCACCAGTACGACGATGCCCGTGAACTTCCAGAACGATTTCTGAGCGTCAATGGCCGCTTCAAGCTCGCGCACGCCATCGCGGCGGCAAAAATCGCCAATGCGCATTCCATACGACAACAGCAAATAGGACCCTATTAACCCCAGTATTGGACTTGTCAGCCAGACCGGCGCCACCGCCAGCCCCAATACTACCGCGGCTATCGCCATGCTTAACACCGCCAGAAGCCCAACTAATAACAGAATTCCGTTACTAATCAGCCCCAAGATGGCCATCAGCATTACCCACGGACGGGTCTCTTGCATCGAACGGCGGATGCTGCGCGATACTGTGACGACGCCTTCCCGCTCTTCGGCAAGTATGGCAACCGGTGCGGCCTGTGGGGATTCCACGGGCCCGATAACCGGCCCCTCGGCCGCACCACTTGTTTTCCCTCCGCTGGTGTCTATGATCGGCTGCTGCGCTGCCGCCTGGGCCAATGCCGGATAGACGTCTTCGGCCCAACGCCACTGGTCCCAGCCTTCGCACAATATTTGGCACGACGCGTCGATGCGTCCCTCGGCTAGCCATTGATCCAGTTCGGCTTTGCTGACCGGGCCGTATTGCTCGCCTTCTTCGGTTTGAAGGTACCATTTATCTGCTGTAGCCTTTTTTGCGGCCTTCGCCGGCGCGCCGGCTCCACCCGCGGCCGAAGACTTTTCAAAAGCTGGCGCCGGCGGTTCGGGCTTCGGCTCTACCGCCGCCATCTGACCCGATTGGGCCACTTCGCCCGACGACTCGCTTCCTCCCGATGGCTGTGCCGGAATCAGGATCGACTGTTTGCACGTGGGGCACTTGACCTTCTTTCCGGAGAACTTCTCCACTGCTTTGTCGGCCAGCCGGAAAGTACCGTGGCAATGCTCGCATCGAATGTCAAGTGGCATGGCCAGCTTCCCTTTTTTCAGCAGTCCCAGCCCACGTCCGCACACGCAACATAAGCGGTTCGTCCCCCGAATGTTACTTTAATCCCCGCTGCGCCAAATAAAAAGATGCAGCGCGGTACCATGGCTTGGTCTAACCGGATAGACTGATAGTTGTGCTGCGTCGAGGAGCAAATAATCGTTTTTTCGGTCGGGGGGCCAATAATCGCCCAGCTATTGCGAATAGATATGGGCAGTGATGGGCCGTGCGCGGCCGTCGCACTGGCGCACTGCTAATCGGCTGGAAGCGGGAAGTCCCGTGGCCGCCGCCGTCGGGAGTTGCACGCAAGCTCCAGACCGCATTCCAGCGACCGCACATCTTCTTTGCGATTCGAAAGTGCCACTAAGGCGGAGGGTAAACGTATGTCATCTCAGAAGCGACTAGCAGTATGTTGCGTGGCGGCGATGTTAATGGTCTGCCAACTGGCGCACGCCGCTTCTGGCCGACCGCAGGCCAGTCGTCTGCTGCCCGATAGCACCATGGCCGTGCTCACGGTCTTCGATGCCCGTCAGACCGTCGAGCGTTTTATGACCACTTCGCTGGGCAAGATGATCCAAGACCCGCAGATGAAACCGGTCGTCGACGGCCTTTACGGCTCGCTCGGTCAGGTGGTCGACGAGATGAAGGACCAAATCGGTCTTGGGCTAAGCGAGTTGCTGGCCTTGCCGCAGGGCGAAGTCGCCATTGCCATCGTGGCGCCCAAGGATTCGCCGCCGGCCTTTGTGATGCTGATGGATGTGGGCAATCAGATCGCCAACGCCCGGAAACTGCTGGAGCGGGGCACGGCCATGCTCGAGGAGTCGGGCGCGACCAAGAGCGAGGAGAGCGTCGGGGATACGAAACTGATAATCCTCGACAACCTGCCGGGCCAGCAACCACGGGCGGTGTATTTCGAGAAAGACAACAACATTGTCATCGGCACCGACGCTGGCGTGTTGCGCGGTCTGCTGGACAATTGGGGTGGCCCCAAAGGACTTACCCTGGCCGAAAACCCGCGCTATGCCGGCATAATCAATCGCTGCCGCTGGGGTAAAGACGACAAACCGCAAGCCGTGTGGTTCGTTGATCCACTCGGCTTAGCACGTGCGCTTGCCCGTGGTAACACCCAAGCGCAGCTTTCTTTGGCAATACTGCCGGCGTTGGGGCTGGATGGTCTGACGGCCATCGGCGGCACGGTGGCACTGGACGTGGGCGGGTTCGAGTCGATCGCTCAAGTGCACATCGCGCTGGACTCCCCTCGCTCCGGCATAATCAAGATGATCGCTTTCGAGCCGGTCGATCCTACGCCTGAACCCTGGGTTCCCGCCGACGTTGCTGGCTACACCACGCTGAAGTGGAACATCGAAACTACCTATAGCACGCTGGGCACGTTGTACGACAGCTTTCGCGGCGAGGGGGCTTTCGGCCGCGACTTGCTCGAGCGGATGATGGGAGCCACCGGACTGGAGTTCGACAAAGATTTGTTGCCGGCCCTGGAGGGACGCATTACCATTATCAACTGGATACAGCGGCCGATCACCATCGATAGTCAAGTACAGCTCTACGCTCTGAAGCTTAAAGACGCCGAATTGGCCAAAAAATCTTTGGAAAAATTGGCCGAGAAGTTCGCCGATCGGATGACGCGCAAGAGCCTGTCGGGCCGGGAATACTTTCAGGTGGAGGTGCGTCCCGGCCGGGAACAACAGCAGCAGCCTCCGGCCGACCAGTTCCCGCCACAAGCCCAGCCGCAACCGGACCTCCGACCGCGCAACCGGCCTAGTCCGCCCCAGCCGTGCATCGGAATCGTGGACGACTGCTTGATCATGGCCACCCGGCCCGCCTTGTACGAAAAAGTTATCCGCACCTTGGCCGAAAAGCAAAACACGCTGGCCGACGAGTTGGATTTCAAGCTGGTGCTCAGCCGCATCCAACGCAGTACCCGGGGACTTAAACCGGTGATGGTCAGCTTCGAACGGCCCGAAGAAGCAATGCGCTTCATGTACGAAATGGCAGGCTCCGAGCAGACCCGTGGGCAACTGAGCCGTGCTGCGGAAAGCAGTCGGCTGGCGCGGGCGGTGGATAGTGCTCTGAAAGACAATCCCCTACCGCCGTTCGAGGTGATCAAGAAGTATCTGGCCCCCAGCGGTGCCGTGGTGGTGGACGACGAGACGGGCATCCACTACACCGCCTTTACGCTGAAGCGGACCGAGGAGTAAAGCGGACCGAGCAGTAACAGGGCGCTCACTGTCCGTCGTGGTGCAGTGCCGCTGGTGCATTGCCGATCGATATATCATTTCATCGCGCCGACGGAGTGGGCAGACGTTGTGAGTTGCACATGCGCCGAACGGCTGCCGGTTTCGCGCGCGGGGAAATCACTCTCTTGCGCTGCTGTCGCAGGACCACCGCGCGGCAACAAAAAACGCTCGCTCCCGTCGATGACAGGAACGAGCGTTGCATCGACCATCCTGGCAATTGGGATGATGGGGTGTCCGTGTTACGCTGGTAAAATCGCAGCCGCGCCACCGGCTGACAACGGCTGAGCAAGCCAGCCGTGCCACCGGAGGCTACGGCCTATCGGTTTACCGCAACAGGGCCAGTACCGCCTCTGGGTTGCGGTTGGCGATGGCCAGCACCGCGGTGCCGGACTGCACCAGAATCTGGGCCCGCACCAGGGCCGCGCTTTCCGAGGCGAAGTCGGCGTCGCGGATCAGGCTCTCGGCAGAGATCAGGTTTTCGACCGTATCGGTGAGCGTCTTGTTGTTGGTCTCGACGGTCGTCTTTTGGAAGGCGCCCAAACGCCCGCGGAGGGTGTTGATCTTGGTCATCACTTCATCGACGATCCGCATGGCCTTTGTCGGGTCGTTTTCCAGCGAAGCCGACTCGCCCGAGGCCAACTGGTACAACCGTCCGTGGTTGCCGCCCAGATTGGCTGTGTTCACACTGGGGATGCCGATCCGTGTTTGCTGGGCGGTGACTACATCGGGGCCGAGCTGGAATGTCGCCCCCCCGCCGGTGATCACAAACGAGAAATCGGTACTGGAACCAGCGTCGACCGTCGCAGTCATCGCTAGCATGGCAGTGTTGAGCGACAGCGTATTGCCGCGTCCATTGGCTGCAATGCCGTTGACGCTAGCGACGATGTCGGTGCCGGTGGCGCGCCGGGCGCTGAGCAAATCGGCGAATCGACCGTTGACGCCTTCGCTAATGATGTCTGCGGCCACGAACGCTTCGCTGCCGTACTCGGTGCTGCGGATGCGCAGCGTGGCAGCGCCGGAGGTGACGCTCATTGTGGCTTCCAAGCCTGTGGAGTCGGTCTGGGCGTTGATTGCGCTAACGATGCTGTTTATGGTGGCTCCCGCCTGGAAGCTGAATACCTGGGCGCCATCGCGGCCGGCAAGCTGGATCACCAAGTCATCGTACAGCGTGTTGCCGCCGGTGTTGCCGGTGTTGCCTGCGGCGTCGATATCAGCCCCGGCGCCACCGTAAAGCCGGGTTCTGGAGTGGCCTGGCGTGCTGCTGGTGCTCGCCGAAAACACAGCCGCACCGTTGATTTGGTAACTTTGTATTGCGGTCAACAAGTCGGCGACGGTGGTAGTTTCGTCGTCGTCGATGGTAATCCGCAGCACCCGGTTGGTGCTGTCCCAAGCGACTTGCGGCGTCGCACCGCCCACGTCGCCAACGCCGACGTCGATCGCTACGTCATTCCACTCGGCCCCGGCGTAGGCCGCGGCTGCTCGGACGGTCAAGCTGGCCGCAGCGGTGGTTCGGCTGGAGCCTCCGTCGACCGCACCAGGAGTCACTAGCAGTGCTCGGAAGTACTGGCTAATGCCGTTGTTTGGGTTGTTAATGTAATTGACGATTTGGGCCGCCGTCGTGCTGCC
>CALLPE010000055.1 GCA_938015445.1 uncultured Pirellulales bacterium | reverse complement strand
CAGTGCCTCGTACATCCACGGCTGCACCTGCCCATGACGCAGAGCGGCTTCGATCAGGGCGATAACATGGGCCCGCTTCCACGGCTGTCGGTCCGACTCGTTCATCAGTTTGCGGACCGCTTCGCGCACCGCCTGTGGGGACGGATTGTGGGCAGCGAAGTACTGCTGCCACACTGTGTTGGGGTCGTCCTTCTGGCTGACTTCCACTTGGATTGCCGTCGGGCTGTAGGACTGGCTCTCGGGCTGGTTGGCGTTAGCAGCACCGGGGGCGTTCCCAACCGGAATGGACAAGTCATCCTCTACCGAGAAGGCCTGGAATCCGCCGGGCGGAATTCGTGGGAGAATACCCGGCGGGACGTTCCAGAATCCGCCGCCCATGCCGCCCATGCCCATACCGCCCATGCCCATCCCACCAAATCCTCCCATCCCCATGCCCATTCCGCCCATCCCGCCCATTCCGCCCATGAAACCTCCCATCCCTGACGCGCCGCCCAATCCAAAGAACGGCATACCCATCGACATTGGGGCTTGAATGGGAACCACCAAGTCTGCCACTGGATACACCTTGGTCTTCAAGGCCTTATTGGCTCGTTCGGGCGTGGTGATCTTCAGCGACTCGTCCTCGATTACATAGGTGAGATCGTGCTCTTTGAGCATAATCCTCAGCGCCGACCGCAAAGAGATGCCTTTCACGTTGAGGGTGATGGGAGTATCGGTGGCAATGGCTGCCTCTTTGAAAGCCGCTTTGTCCAATTGCACATTGATCTTGTGCATGTCTTTTATGACTTCTACGGCGCCATCCAGCGGCGTCTCGTTGAACTCCAGCTCGGTTGTGGACTTGAGCGCGTCGTAGATGGCTTCTTCTGCCTTGTTGCGCCGCGACAAATCCATCGAACCGTACTTCTCTTTGCGTTTGGAGATCTCTTCCCATATTTCGCGCGGTGGATAGACGATCGGCGGATCATCGGCCACAGGCACCTGCGCTTTTTCGATTGTGCCCAACGCTTCGACGATGCCCTTTTGCTTAGCCAGACGGGTTTCCACATTAAACAGGTGAGCACCGGCGGCGCGGGCCGAATCCATAGCCGCCACAATCGCAGCGTTATCGGGATCGGTCCTGGCAAGCTCCGGACCGACTACCGTATCTGCCTCGCGGTACTTTCCCTCGTCCAACAGGGCGTTGAACCGGTCCATCAACTGCTTGAGTTTCATATCCTTACGATTCAGGTTTTCCAGCAGCCTAGCCCTTTCTTGCGCTCGGGCCAGGTTCTCCGCGTCGCGCAACCGCTGTTGCTCCAGCTCAGCCCGACGCCGGTTGGCTTCACGAATAGCGGCCTGAATGACATCGGCCAACTGGCTGCGGGCCTCCGGATGTAGCTCTGGCGCCTGTTTGACCCGCTGAAGCACGATCTGCAAATCCTGAATGGCCGATTCGGGATCGCTGCCCATCTTCCCCCGCGCCGAGTTTACCGTGTTCTGAACTTCCGTCTGGATTACCTGGGCGAGCAACTTCTGGTCTTTGGAGAAGGCCGCGGCTTGCTGACCGGCAGCCGGGTCGACGATCGCTTCTGCCCCGCCTCGCATCACCAAGTCCACGGCTGGGCCGGCCGGTGGGACGCCCGGTTCTTGTGGCGAGGGCACCGCCGCTCGCGCCCGGGCGATTTCTTCCTTCACTCGCAAGGCTTCCTTGTCGTTGGGATTTCGTCGCAGAGCTTCACTGACCAGTCTTTCGGCGGCGTCCAAGTTGTTGGCCAGCATGGCCTGACGGGCCTCGTCGAGCAACGTGGCCTGACCAAGCCGAGTAAGGTCGCGAAACTGGGCCAGCACGCTCATGTCGATCAACGGCAATGTTACGCCGCCATCGCGCCGAGCCAGTTCAACCAACTGCGGCAAGCAGCTTAGCTTCGCATCCTCCTGGGCGGAGGCGACTATGAACTCAAGTTTCTTGGCCCCCTGCGGCCCGTGGGCCTCTACTTCGATCGCCATATTGTTTTGCGGTTTGAACAGGCCCACGACTATCGACGGTCGATCAGGGCGCAACGGCGGCAGCTCGCGCGGGAACGACTCGGCAATCTGTGCCGGGAGTTTAACGCTGATAGGCCAGTGGACTGCCGTGCCGGCGGCTTCCAGTAATTGTCTTCCGGCGTTCGCCGCAGAGAGCTTTTCGCTGTGCTGGATCACCACCCCGCCGGTTTGGGCGGCCAGAGCGCCGAGCAGGTTCAGGTCCAGCAAGGCCGTAGGACCGACGGCGTAGCTAAGCACCGGAACTTTATGCTGCCTGAGTTTGCCTGCCCTGGCGGCAAACTCCTCCGGCGAGAGGACGTTTCCGCGACTAGAACCTTTTCCGATGTACACCAGCACTTTCGCGTTGCTTGCGCCCTCCAGTGCAGCCAATGCCGAATCGATGGCGTTGCCCATGTCGGTCGCACCCAAGGGAGTTCGCAGCCGCAATTCCCCTAGCGCCCTGGCCAGTTCTGGACTACGAGCGGGCACAAATCCTTCTGTGAACGATCGGGTCTGCGTGTCGCACGCCATCAGCTCGACTCGATCCTTGGCATCCAAGCCTGCCAGCAGCGCATTCAGTGCGTCCCAAGCCGCTTGCTTGAATTGGCCGGTCTGGGTAGCAGATGTGTCGAACAGCACTAAGATGTCGCGTGGGGCGTCGAGGCGCGCCTCCGGCCCTGTGATTGCCAAGGCAAAATAACTATTTCCATCTGGACCGGTCCAGTAGCTGATGGTGGCCGACTGGCCATAACCCTCAGCCCCCCCCGCGCAAGCCAGTAACACTGCTGCCACGGAAGCCAAGCCTATTCCCACATGATGACCGAAGAGCTTGTTCAACATCTGGTAGACTCCAGCAAGACAAGACCAACACGCTACCATGGCTGCCGGGCTGCTAATCCGAAGCCGTGGTACGCTAACAACTTTCCCGTTTTTGCCCATGCCAATCTGGGACTAAATCCATTGTAAACAACGGTTCTGCGGTTTGGCAACCAAAAACCGACGATTCGGCACGGCCGCCCCGCTGCTGTCTGGATCGCCAACCGGCTCGGCAATTCAGCCGCCTGGAAAAGGTTGCGCGCTGGGGCGGTCGGTGCCTAAAAAGCCGAAAACAATCCGCAACACTCGGCGCGCGGGCCAGCTCACCGCATTGCAAAACGCCGTTACGTGCCAGGCCGAAGAAAGGGCCGAGAACCACCCTGCTATCATCGGCCGCCACCCAAAGGCGCAATAGTTTCCGCGGCGGTGCCCACTATTAACACGCAGTAGGCGGCAATAATTATGCCCGCTGGCATCCAAACCGTAGGGCCGGTACCTGCGATTGCCCACCGTTGACTTCTCGCACCGCGCAGTTCCCGGTTGTCCACCTATCGCACGGTTCCGGCTTATCAACTTATCGCATAGTGCCGTCGCCATTTCGGCCATCGCGCGGCTTCGGCCCAGATGTGCTTGTGCTCCACATCAGGCACGCCGTGGCTGGGCGATTGCGAACCGGTCAGCTATGCTAGCCACTCAAGCGAAGAAACAGCGGGAGCTTCTTCGCAATCTGACGCACCTACGGGCCAATATTGGCAAATACGGTGAATATTGGCAAATACATCGACAAACACCTTGAGGCACTGGTCCGATGTATTTACATGGCCCGACCCGGCTGTGACACTATTCAGACTATTACAGACGAGTCCGACTATCACAGACGATCTGCACTTCGACACACGATCTACCACGATCTACACTGCGACACAAGAAACGACCAGCGGCCTGAACCCGCCGTCAAGTCCAGGCCGCTGTGCGCAAACTTTGGGTAAAGTTCATATCGGCCTGCATTTCGTCCCAGCGGCTCCTAAAAGCCGTCGGAACACCCCGCGCACGGGCACGCTCGGCGGTAGACCATCAATTGTTACTGCCGGCCGAAGAACTCAATTGTTACTGCCGACCGAAGAACTCAAACGAAGAGTCAGAATCAACCGGCGGCGGAAGAAAGTACTCGGTGCTGGTAGGCGAAGCAGGATAGCGGTAGTTCGGCAGGGGCAGCCAACTGCTTCCTGAGTCTGTGGGCAACGTATCTGATAGCCGGCCCTGATTACCGCTGGCATCCTCGACCACCGGCATCGCATCCGCCGCTCGCGGCTTCGACGGCACCCAGGTTCCAGTCCATTGTGGGGTTAAGGCCGAATCTTCTGGCTCCGCCTCGTCGCCCATCGGCTCTTCGGTCTGCGGCTCAGGGGAGTCTTCGCGTTCTTGGGCGGGAACGTCGTATTCTTGGCCGGGCATGTCGTACCGGTCGAACTCGCGCTGGTTGTGGCCGCCGTCGCTGATCTCGGCGTTTTGAATGTCGGCTTGAATGTCGGCCTCTTGGCTCTCGCCAAAAGAGTCCATCTGCTGGTCGCTGGACTGCAACAGCTCGCCCTCTTCCCAGCGAGCGTCGCTTGCCGCTTCGGAGTCGGGCATATCGCCCTGCTGGTCGTCATCGGCTGCCTGCTGGTCAGGGGTAATCGGGTCTTCGGGGATAGACAGCTCGCCCGAAGCACCGTACCTGCCATAGCCGGCGTCCCATTCGTACCCGTTATCGCCGGGGAACCCTTTTTGACTAGCGGGGAACCCTTCTTGACTAGACTGTTGGACCGTTGACCGATGACTGTCGTCGGCCGCGGGTTCGCTCGACTGCTCGGCGTACCAGTCTTCGGTGTGCTCGGAAAACTCGTGCGTCCGTTCCTCCCACGGATACCGGTAACTTTCGGCCTGTTCCTCCGGGCAGCCAAGCTCCACCTGCCGGTTGTCGGAGACCGACGATTCCCATGCCGAGCTACTGGTCACTTCCTCGGGAACATAGGGCTTGAAGTTCGGGTCGTCGGCTCGAAAATCATCGTAAGTATAATCGTACTCGTAAGGTTGCTCGACTTGGCCGAACTGACCGGCTTCTGCCGTATCGCCGGGGGATTGGGCACCCTGGCCCCGCCAGCTCTGCTCGTGGTCGCTGTTGCCCTCGTCGTTCACATCGTAAGGCGACTCCTGGTAAGGCACTTGCTGAAACGCGCCGTCGTCGGAGTGCATCGGTTCATCGTGCGGGTACTGTTCTTCGCCGTAAGATTCCCGGCTTTCGCCCGAGAAGTCTTCGTGCTGATTGTAAGACTCCTCGGCTTCCCACGACTCCTGCCATGCCGATCGGTCGAGCGTCTCGGCTTGTCCAACATCGCTGCTGTGGTCGTCGCCCGACTGAGATTCTTCCGCGTCAACCTGGCGACCCCATGTGGCATCCGTGCCGCCCATGTCTTCGTCCGGACGTTGCTCGGCAGGGTCGGTCTGAAATTGGTCGTCGCCCGACACGTCGTACGACTGGCTTTCCGCATTTTCAGCAGGTTGCTGATCTGTTGAGCTATCGTCACGCTGCGTATCGTCTGGGTACGGATCACCGTAAGCCGGCTCCACGGGCGTGTACTGGTATCGCGAGGCCGCCTCGGCCGGACAATACTCGTACTCGTACCGATAGTCGCTTTCGATTGTTTGTGCACTGTATAGTTCCGTGCTCTGTTCGTACACAGAGTCGGCAGTTTGCGGCAACAGCGCCTCCGCGTCTTCAGCCTGAACCGGTATGCCCGCCTGGGGGTCGTCCCAATTGTAGTACCCCTCTTGGCTTGCCAAAGGCTGCTGCTGCTCGATGGACTCCGAATTGCTGAGTTCATAGGCTTCAGCGTACGGGTCGTAGCGGGTTTCGTACTCCTGCCAGTTCCCTGCCGAGTCGCCAGCCTGGTCCGCCGAGTCGCCAGCCGAGAGTTGGCTGCGCTCCGACTCAGTTTCTGACTGAAGATAGGGATCATATTGGCTGGTCTCGCCACTGTCGGGAGCATCGGGCATCTGGTAGTCCGACGGGGATTGAGGCTGGTTCTGGCTATCGTCCAGGTCAGCCGGCTGGCTATCCTCGACAGGCTGCTCCTTTTCCGGTTGCTGACCAGGATGCTGGCCAGTTTGCTGCTCGTCGGGCTGTTGGTCGAACATCTGCTGCTCGGAGAAGTCTTCGCTTTCTTGGCTCCAGCCGCTTTCGGGGCTTTCCGCGTTTTCGCCAGGCTCTTCGGCGGCCTCGTCAGCCATTTCGTCAGCATACTCGTAGCTGGATTCGTAGGGAGCTTCGTCGGTCAGGAAGTATTCCGGCTGGTAATTTTGCTCGAATTGCTCACTATTCCGGCGCAACGCAGACTCGTAAGAAGATAGGTACTCAGTCGAAGTGCCGTACTCGTACGCGTCAGCCTGATCAGTGCTCCATTGCTCAGCGGCCATCTGTTGCGAATCTTCTTCAGGCGACTTCCACCAGCTTTCGCCCTGCGCATCGAATTGGCCGGAGTATCCGGTTTGCTCGGGCGCCGATGTTTCGTAGCCGCTTTGCGACTTGCCGGTGGCAACGGTCGGATCGGTGAGCGTGTCGGCAACCGACGCACTGTCGGTATCTGGCTGCGCCAAGGCTTCGGCCGTCTGTTGGCCTGCCTGTGGCTGGCTACTGTGAGTGAGCGATTGACTGCTTTGGCAAATCGTCCAACAGGAACGTCTTCCCAAGAGGCTCTTAGAAAACAGCCTGCGGTTCTTGCAGGCGTGGGCTGAAACGGCCAAGGCGTTTTCGTTGTTGGCCCGCGCCGCTGATGTGTGTCCGACGAAATCGGTCAGACCCGTTGCGGCAGCCATTGCACCTGCCGCAAGCAGCGACATCAAGACACGAGAGCAGTTCATGTGGAGTTTCCTTCCCGAAATAGCCCAAGTTCAATTTCGCTAAAACGCTCCGAAGTCCGCGCCCGACGACCAACTGGGCGCTAGTGTTCGATTTAACGTATCGGAGAGCAGAAGCTAGGGGCATTAGGCAATAATGCTTGTTGGCGGCAAATGGATAAGTATGCCGGTCTGGGAATTATTCGCAATTGAGCGGCACTGCGCAGTCTTGCGGATTCGACAGCGTTTTTAGCGGCCAGGTAATTCAGGTTGCATGGGCTATTACATCGCGCGGCAGAAAACCTAGCGATTTGGCCAAACTTTGCCAGCCATACAGCCGCTCGCGGCACAGTCGCCAAAATCTGAAACGCCGCCAACCGCCATCCGCACCAAGCTCCCGGCTTTGGCGTAGTGGGAATTGAGCGGTAAAGTTACATTTTCAGCAGCTCGCAAGCCAGCTAAATTAAGTGCTCGGGCAGTTGGGTAATTGCGGACGGCAACAACTTAACAAGTGTCTGCCAGGTAATGAGACAGGAGAGATAAAATGAAGCGAATCGCCACTTTATGTGTACTCGCAGCAGCATTAGGCTGCGCGATGGGCGCCGTTCTGAGCAGCAAGACGTTGTTGTTCCCGACCTCGGTTGCCGGCGAGCCTACCTTGGTTGCCCAGTGGGCTGGCGCTCCGACGGCACCGCCCGGGGGCAGTCGGGCAGAACGACCGGAAGGCAATCCGGGCACGCCGGCCGATCGCTTTGCCGAGCTAAGCCCAGAAGAGCGGATCGCCGTGACAGTTTACGAGAACTGCAACCGCAGTGTGGTCAACATCAACACCAAGACGGTGCAAACAGATTTTTTTATGTTCCTGGAAATTCCTTCGGAGGGGGAAGGCAGCGGCTGCGTGCTTGATCGCCAGGGGCACATACTGACGAACTTCCACGTTATCGACGGTGCCAGGGAAATACGCGTAACGCTTTTCGACGGAAAGACTTACGATGCCAGGGTCGTAGGCGTTGACCCGGCCACCGATACGGCGGTGCTAAAGATAGATGCCCCGGCCGAATCGCTCTACCCGGTGGTGTTTGGCAATTCTGCCAACCTACTGGTGGGTCAACGCGTGTTTGCCATTGGTAACCCGTTCGGGCTGGAGCGCACGCTCACAACCGGTGTAATCTCGAGCCTGAACCGGGCGTTGCCTGCACGCCGAGCGGGACGGCAGATAAAGTCGATCATACAGATCGACGCGGCAATCAACCCTGGCAGTTCGGGCGGGCCGCTGTTAGACAGCCGTGGGCGAATGATCGGCATGAACACCGCCATCGCCAGCCGAACCGGCGAAAGCGCCGGCGTTGGTTTTGCCATCCCGGTAAACACAATCGCCCGCGTCGTCCCGCAGCTTATCCAGAACGGCCGAGTTCGCCGCCCCGACAGCGGCATCGCCCGAGTGTATCAAACCGAGCAAGGCCTGCTGATTGCCAGCTTGGTACCGAATGGGGCAGCGGAAAAAGCGGGTTTGCGCGGCTTCAAGGTCATTCGCCAGCGCAAGAAACAGGGACCGTTCGTTTACGAGTCGCAAACCATCGACCGCTCGGCTGCCGACCTGATTGTGGCTGTAGATGGTCAGCCGGTGAAAACGGCCGACGATTTCCTCTCGATTATCGACGGCAAGAACCCTGGCGACCGCGTGGTGCTGACCATCGTCCGCGAAGGACAAACGCGACAAGTGCCTCTGGTGTTAGAGTCCGGAGACTGAATCTTACGCTTTATTCGGCCGGTGTTCTCCGCGCGGCCAGGTCTTTCACATAGATCACTTTATCGTCGCCGGGAGCGTAAAAATCGCTCAGCACTGCCTCAGCACAGTAGCCGGAACGCTGGTAGAACGCGCGGGTAGGAGCGTACTGTTGGCGGCTGGAAGTTTCGATATACACCCGGCGTCCGCCGCGCCGGGCAATCTCGCGTTCGGCGCGTCGCAACAAGGCTCGCCCAACGCCCCGACGCTGGTGGTTCTTGTCGACCACAATCCAATACAAGTCGTAGCTGCCTTGTGTGCAAGCGATCGGACCGTAACAAGCATAGCCGACCACTTGTCCTTCGCTTTCGGCAAACATGAAGAAATAGCCGCTAGATGCGCCTTTGGCCAGCCGCTCCTCGACCAACTCAACCGCTACGTCGACCTCGAATGGGTAGAACATACCGGTGGACTGCACCAGATGGCGGACTGTTTGCGCGTCGGTCGGCGTCGGCTTTTTGCGAAAGGTCAGTCGGCCCAGTGTGCTGCTCATTTTACCTGCTGATCTGTTTGCCACCGCGCAGTATGAAGCTGTACCCAAGGGTTTTCGCATTCGAAAGACCAGCCCGAACTCGCCAAGTTTCCCAATGCCCACAGACGCACGGCTGCCTGGCACTCGGAATGCTTTCGTCGATAAAACCCGGGCCGGCCGCCCTGCATTCCTCGTGCTTAGTGAATCAATATCCAGCAGTGAATCAATAACCGATTTGCCGCAATCGAGCAATAGCACCGGCGCGGCCGTTGACGCCATTGACAAAGTCTTGTGGCGTTTGCCCGTTCGCGCGCCGCAGGGGGCGGACCGAGCCTGTTTGCCCCGGAAATGCGCATCAATCGGTGGTCGAAAGAACATCTTGCGCGCCGCCGGTCGCCTACATCGCAACAGCCCGGCGAACCGCCGCCCTTAACGCCAAACAGGGTCGCCGGTGCGAACCATAAGCGAAGAGTTATCCGCTACGCCCAGCAGCGGACGGAACTGATTGGCGTGCACGCAAGCGGCCGAGCGTCCGGGATACCATACCAAATTAATGTTTATGCCCCAAGTCTCTTGGAAGCGGGTTTGGGAAGCTACGTCTCTGGTGCTGTTGGGGATGATGTAATTATAAGATGTTTCGATTGCCACCGGCCCTCCCAGCGGAAGGCGAACATCGCCGCCGACAACCGCTTGACCTCTGCCGGTAACGCCACCCCACAACCGCGCCTCCGAGCCATTAGCGAAATACTGCCGGTAGAATGCGGCGTAGATGTCGGTCGGGGCCACCAGGGCGGTGGCGCGGTTTTGAAGCACCTCGGCGATCTGCACTACGTCGCTGCTGGTTTGGTAGGAACCGAAGTAGCCGATCTCGTGTCGTCCGCCACGAAACACGTAACTGGTCTCGGACCTGACTTGTTTGAGATTCATCTGATCGTAGTATTCATCGTGCAGCAGGTCTACCGCCACTCCCCATTGGATGCCGCCGCACAGCGCCCGCTTGAACAACCCCGCCGTGAAGAAATACTGGTTCCGATTGCTACGGTCGTAGCCGACCACCGCGGTTCCGCCGGGCGTGGTGATGGTGAATTGGCCGATTTCGTGGGCCTTCAGGTTGCTGGTAGCGATGGCGAAGCCGACCTGGTATCCGATGTTGCCCATTCCCGTGGCCCCACCCAAGTTCACCCCCCAATGGAACCCGAAGTTCCCATTGGCGCCGAAGTCCATCGGGCCGCGAAAGGCATGTGGTCCTGCAAATAGCGAGATGTCGCGCATGAACTTGCCGGCCACTGCGCCGAGCAAGCCAGCTCCGCACCCAGGGGGATACGGATCATATAGTCCCCAACAGCGGGCGCACATGCCGCAACCGTCACAGTCCAACACGCCGTATGCATCTTCGCACGGTTCGGCGCTGTAAACATCCTGGCCCCAGCAGCGCTCGCCTCCGCACGACAGCCCGAACGCCTCGGCCTGTGGTTCCAGGTCTGCATGCCTTGGCTGCGGCCCGGTCGGGGGCTGCGGATAGCCAGGCGGAATCACCTCGACATGGCCCCCGTCGGAAGCGTCTTCACCACCGTCGCTGTAACCTCCCGTCTGACGCGCTGCGATTCTCTTATTTCGCATAGCCACCGCCGGCAGCGGCGGCCGCTGATAAGCTGGCGCCCGATCGGCCCCCACCGCCGTACCCCTGAAGACCTCGTCGGAAAACGACACCGGCTCAGCCGGCGTTTGCAGGACCGAAACTACACGTCGTGGGCTGGAGATTTGGCTGCTGGGAGCTGCCGAGGGTGTGGTGCCCGTTGCGGTAGTAGCCGGCTGTCTGAAGGCAACTACCTGCGAGTTGGCAATTTCACTGCCGCGTGGCCGCCATTGGCCCGTCGTCTGCGGCTGCATGGGACCGTCTTCAAGTGCGTACTGGGCCAATGCTTGTGGCAGCGCGGCGAGGAAGGCCATCCCAACGACCGCCAAGACGACTGAGGCGAGAAGTTTTGCATTGATAAGCATTGCCGCTTCCTCCGTTGGAGGTTAGCCCCGGCGCGCAGGCTGCGCGCCAGTCAGTTTGGCGGCAATGTTATCGGATTTTGACCAGGCGATTCTTTCGGCAAATTTTGAATAACCGGCAATCTTTTCCTAGACTACCTCTACCACTCTCGCCCGCAATACAGCTCAGACTACCCATACTGCCGCAATTCACACAACACCGCGAAAGGCTAGGTCTGCCCCATCACTATCAGTTGCGCCAAAAAGCCTAATCACGAAAACTAGCGCGTGCCTGAGCGCGAGATTATCCCCAGCGACAGAACGCGAGAACTATCGCGCCCCCAATGGCGAAAACTACCGAGTGTCGAAGCGCGAAAACTAGCGCGTGCAGAATGCCAAAAACCGTCGCTTGCCGAAGCACAACTACCAGCGCGCGGCGACCGGCCAAAATCAACGCTCAAGCGCCTGGCGGAGATCGGCCACCAAGTCTTCCGGGTTTTCGATGCCGCAAGCGATGCGGATCATATTGTCGGCAATGCCCACCGCGCGGCGCTGTTCGGGCGTGAAGTCGTGATACGACATGACGATCGGCTGTTCGATGAGCGATTCCGCCCCGCCCAAGCTCGGGCCGATCCGCGGGATGCGAACAGCATCGACCACCGCGGCCGTCTGCTGCGCGTCGGCGTCTTTTAGGTAGAAGGTCACCAGACCGCCGTAACCGCGCATGGTCTTGCGGGCGATTTGGTGGTGCGGGTGACTCGGTAAACCCGGATACAACACTTTCTCCACCCGGGGATGACCGGCCAGAAACTCCGCCACTGCCTGCCCGTTCTCGTTGTGCCGGCGCATCCGCAGCTCGAAGGTCTTCAGCCCCCGGAGCAGCAGGTAGATGTTATGAGGGCCGTTAATCATTCCGATGACGCCGCGGAATTTTCGCAGCGGCTCGATCTTCTCGGCGGTAGAGATGATCACCCCGCCCAGCATATCGTTGTGGCCCGATAGATACTTCGTACACGAGTGAACCACGTAGTCCACGCCGTACTCCAGGGGGCGCAGGTTATACGGGGTCGCCAGGGTGGCGTCGATTACAGTTTCCACCCCGTATTTCTTCCCCAGCGCAACGAACTGTTCCAGGTCGACCACGCTCAGGTGCGGATTGGTAGGCGATTCGCTGAGCAGTAATCGGGTGCGGGGATTGATGGCCGCCTCCATCGCCGAGTAGTCGCAAGTCGGAATCAGATGGGTAACTACGCCGAACTTCGCCAGATGCTTCTGGCAGAACTCGCGTGTGCGATGATAACACTGGTCGAACATCACGATTTCATCGCCCGCCTGAAGCTTCGCCAAAAACAACCCCGCCAGCGCCGACATACCCGTCGAATACAGCAGCGCCGCTTCTCCGCCTTCCAGTGCGGCCAGCTTTCTTTCGGCCACCTTTTCGCTCGGATTGCCGTATCGCCCGTACTCTTCGCGCGGCAGCTTCTTGGCCACGAAGTCGATCGCTGCCTGTGTGTTCTCGAACGTGTAGGTGGCTGCGCAGAAGATCGGGTCAGTAATCGCATTGGCGTACTTCTGCCTGTCTTCGCCACCGTGGACTGCAAGGGTCGAAAAACCGATTGTCGGGCGATCGCTTCCGGAAGAATCTGGTGTGCTGCTCATGGGTCCCCTTTTTTAATGCTCGCGTTTCAATGCTCGCGTGGATCACCGACGGAAACGCTGTGGTGCGGAAGCCGGGCCGATGACCAAAAGCGGCTCGGAGTAGCGGCAGAAAACTGTTCCTACAAAAAGTCAGAAACCTATTCATAAAAAAACCGCGACGGGCCCCACACAGGCGGTCGCGGCTGGCTTGTCGTTTCGGATTTTATCGCCGCCGAAAAACCCGACCGGGCCCCAGCGACGATGGCACTTTAGCAGATTATGGCCGCAAGCGGCCGCAAATCCCAGTCGGCTTTCATTCTACTGGGGCTGACAGGGCTATGCAAGCAAGCGATGCCATTTCAGCCGTTAGCCCCGGCAGCCGCGGGCCACAAACGTGGTTGTTAGAAGGGCCTTTATCCCCGGGCCAACCACTAAGAGCCTCTAACGAAATGAAACCGCCGAAAGGTTTGACTAGCCCTCTACTGGGTGTATCCTCTCAGGAGGGGTTGTTTTGTTAGAGGCTCTAAGCCGCTATTCAGACATGAGCTGTTGGCGTGGTCATGGCCAACCCGCGGCGGCCTTTACTCGCCGTTGGGCGGCAACGGGGGGACGCGATTGCTGCACGCAGTCGCCTCTTTGCCCCAGAGCTGGCAAGCCTGCATTCCGCCGGCCTGTGCGGTGAAATAGATGCGGCCGTTGGAAGCCACCGCCCCTACGCACTCGCGCGGGTCCAGCGGCGGGCCGGTGGAAACCAGCTTCGCCCCGTCGGAAAGGTCGATTAAATCGCTGTTGGCTCCCAACAGATACGGCATCGAGAGGCTAAACCGGGTGCAGGCGTATCGGAAGCTGAACTGCTCAACGATCTTGCCGGTATCCTTGTCGATCAGATAGCTGTCGCCTCCGTAGGCCGCCGCGAAAACCCAACGCGGCCCCACCGTCACTACGTTGCTGGCCCTCCTGATCGGCTCGGATCGCCACACCAGCGAACCGTCGCGGGCGTCCAGGCAGTGGATATACCGCTGATCGGTCTGTGAGTGCGGTTGGTTATATCCGCCCAGGTATAGCCGACCATCGGCCCCAGAAATGGCGCAGCCCCCGGTAGTGCTGTATTTGGTCGTGAGCCATTTGATGTTGCCAGTCATCGGGTCCAGGGCGGCGGTTATTCCATTGTGCGACAGCCGCCCCTGACTGTCCCGAGCGGCATATCCGAAGAAGCATGAGTAGTACAATGTGTCGCCCATCAAACACAAGCCGGCATGATCGCCGCCGCTGCCGTATTGCGAGAAGTCTTTGGTCCACACTATGCGCCCCGTTTCAAGATCGTACGCCCGAACCAGCGGCCGATGGTCGCGCGGATAGAAGGGGTTGTCGTTCGAGAATAGCCAACTGCTGACGCCTTCGTTGCTCTCGGGCAGTTGTTTGACTGGCCCCATGCGCATGACGAATATTCCGCTTCCCTTGGCCGCGTACTTTCCCGAACTGAACATGTAAATGGCCAGATTCTTGTAAATTACCGGCGGCTGGGGACGATTCCAACTTGGCGAGCCGCTAAAGGGGGCCTGCCACAGCAGTGCGCCGGTGGCCGCGTCCAAGCAGCGGAGCCATCCTCCGTCCAGTCCGGCTTGGGGAACCAACAACCGCTCTTGGTAATACAGCGGAGCAGTGAAGCAGGCATGAACGCCGGGAAAAAAGCGCCGCCACAACAGCCGGCCCGTCTCCTGCTCGACGGCGAAGATTTGGCCTTCGGCCGTGTGGGTGTACATCCGGCCGCCGCCGCACACGGGCAGATGCTTGAATGTGCCTTCGTAGCGGCGAATCCACTTCAGTTTCAGCGGTGGTTCGATACCTTGCCGGTTGCAGTTGGTATTGGCGAAATCGCCGAAGGTCGTAAACCAGTCATGGTCCGGACCGGCCATTTCGCCTTTCAGCGGAGTGCGGATGCGTGTCAATCGCAAGTCGTCTTTCGGCAACTCCGCCGTGCCCTGCGGGCCGAGGACATACAAATAGCCGTCTTCTCCGCCGAAGTATATGTGGCCGTCGCAAACGCACGCCGGGGCGGTAATGGGCTTGCCAAGCGCTGTGGCAAACGACCAAGCTTCGCCTTGCCCGTCCAGTGGCACAACGTACAGCCGGCCGTCCAAACCTCCGTAAACCGCCCACTGACCCACCAACACCGCAGAGGCAATCGAAGCAGCGGCGCAGAGCACTTGCGGGGTTTGCTGGTCGGGAGCGTAACGGCACAAGCCGGCACCTTCTTCGGGTCGGCACCGGAATACCTGGTTGCCGCGGATGCTGACCGAAGAGAAGGCCAACGAGTCGGGCATGTCCTGAGCGGTAAGCGTGCCCGGCACGTGGCCTGCGATCACCTTACCGTCGACCAGCCGAAAAGTTTCCACCCGGCCAGTGTTATCGCGGCGGTGCCATTGCTGGTAGACCGTGCCATCAGGCCCGATACTGGTGCCGAAGTCCGCGGCTCGCTCGCTTCCCGCGTACGGAGGAATAACGGTCGCTGCCTTTATGCGGGGCTTTTCTCCGGCATCTTCCAGCCAGATGATCTCGCCGCCGACGGGCACGACCAGCGTGTTGTCGTGGGCCGCGATTTCCCGCGCGCACACGAATTGGTCGCGCCACGTGACACGGTTGCCGCCCTTGTACTTCAGCCAGTCGGCCGCGCTCCACCGATCGCCTTGGAACTTCAACCTTTCGGCGACGTAGTCCCAACTCCAGCACAATGTGCCATCCGGGAGAAGGGCGTAAACCTTGCCGCCCAACGTGGCAAAGTAAACACGGCCTGCTGAAACCACCGGCGAACTGAAGATCGGCTCGTTGCAGTCGATTTCGCGGACCAGTCGGCCGCTGCGGCAATCGACCACATAGTACCAGCCGGCCATCGTGCCGAAATGCAAATGACCGTCGACGATCGCCGGCGAAGAAGTATTGTTGCAATTGACCGCTCCGCCTTTGGTCTGGAACTTCCAGCGCAAGCGCAGAGCAGGGGCATCGAAGCACCAGGCCGTTCCAGCGCCATCGACCACATAAACCTTTCCGTCGGCAACCACTGGCGAGGTAAAGACCGCATCGCCAAGCGGCGCCGCCGCCACCAGGCCCAAGGGCACGGCGAGTTTTCGCTCTCCGGCGTCGCCGGAGCGGTGGGCGTCGTACTTGAACTGAATCCAGTTCTCGCCAGCCAGGGCAACGCTGCCGGGCAACAAGATCAATATGCCAACGCGAACCATAAAAGCCATGGTACACCCTCCCATGTATCAGGTTCTCGCGCATGCGCGGAAGGAATACATGGCTCCGCTTCCCGCAAATCGTCCCTGCTGAACAGGTTATCCCAGTTCTGCATCTTCCCGCTGCACGAAATACCATGAAGTTGCATGAAATGCCTTGAAATTGTCGGGAAACCGGCCGTAAAGCACTTTCGCAGTTATGTGAGGGTGTCGGGGAATAAAAACGTACTAACTGATTGTTTTCAAAAGAGTTCTGTGGCCGGACTGCACGGTTCTACTTATGTTGGGATCCTCAAAACATCAGAACATAGGAAAACTGCGGCATTCGCTTCCCGAACACCCTCAACTATGTGGCCTGCTGTTATTTGCCGCATTCATCTTGGCTTTTACCTGATACCATTTTTCTATGGCGCATTTATGCGGGTTATTTGGCCGGCAGAATACCGCTGAGTCTGATAGCCTGATGGTCTAGCTACGAGCACGAAGCAAGCCGAAAGACCCTCGATTCCCGAGCTGCCTGGCCAAACTCCTCCGGACGCCCCACGCTAATGCTCAAAGCAGTATAGTGGAACAGCTTTCCGACGGCCAGCAATCGCCTGGTAGGTATGCCAGGCCGGATTTTGTGGCGGCGTCAAGCGGGCAGTGAGCGATAGGATTGGCCCGTGTTGTCCCCACAGTCGGATGTATTGTTTCATTGTCGGCAGTATTGTCTACACGGTTTGCTGTAGTGCGGTGCGGCGGTTGAAGCGCATCGAAACCCGCAGCGGAATATCGTGGAAGTTCGTCCCCGAATATTTTTATGGAAACGCCGAATGTCTAGTTCCCCTGCGAAAACAGTCGAGTGCGTGTTGCCTTGTGAAGTCCGTGTTGCCTTGTGAGCGGTGTAACCGAGCGATAGAATCCACTTAGTAGTGTCCTTGTGCGGGTAAAGGTCCAACGGGGCAAGTGCCATGCTCGATTTCCGCAGTTCATCGGCGGCAGCGGCTGAAGCGGCGCGTCAGCGGACCCGCACAGTGCTGATGTTGTTGCTGTGTTGCGGCGTGGTGATCATTGCGGCTCAGCTTCTGCGGAGTACGGCATTGTTACAGTGGATGGAAGCCGGCGGGTGGGACGATCGGCCAGCAGGAATGTCGATCGACAACCGTCTAGACGCAATCGAGAACAAGGAAGATGCCCTGCCGATAGTGGTGGCTCCTGGAGCCAAGCGCGCCGGCGACGAGCAGGAAGGTGCTGAGGCGGGGGACGATTATTTTCCGGGAGTCAAGCCCGCTTACCTCGAGCAGGTGCGCGACGACACGATTTTCCGCTCGGAGGAAAGCAGCGCCTGGTTCAATTTGCTGTCGGTGCTGCGCAACAGCAGCCAGAAGGAGTTGGACGCGGCAGTAGTGCTGCGGCCGACGTACGCCCAATTGTTCCGCCAGGCCGACCAATATCGCGGCAAATTGGTGCAGGTCAAAGGGGTGATGCGGCGTGCGCATTACGTCAAAGCGCCAGCGAACGACGTGGGAATCGAAGGATACTACGTGACTTGGTTGTTTCCGTACGACAACCCGCACTCGCCGATGGTGTTGTACGTGTTGGAGCTGCCCCAAGGTTTTCCCACCGGCATGACAATCGCCGAGGAGGTCGAGGCAGCCGGTTTCTTCTTCAAACGTTTGGCATACGCGGCGCAGGACCGAGCACGCACCGCCCCTGCCGTACTTGCCCGCAGCGTTGTGTGGCACGAGCGTCCGGTGTTGGCGTCGGCCGAACCGCCCAGCGCTGCCACATGGCTGTTGGTCGTCGGCGGTGCACTGGCGGTAAGTGTGGGGTTCGTGGCGATCGTTGTCTTGCGGACTCGGCGAACCGCGCCAACCGTCGTTGCCGACAAGGTCGATTTCTCGGCGCTTGAAAAGCTCGTCCAGCCAAGTGGCACCCCAAGTGACGGGAAAACCGATAAGCGCTAACGAATCCGGAAGCCGGTAGCAATGTGCTACTGCGAGAACATCCGCGCGGCGCGGTTTGAACACGGATCGAAGCCGCAGGGGGGGCGGCTGCAAAGCGCCGTTTGACCGAACGTCGTAAGGACCTCATCGGGCACAAATATGCATTTCAAAAACTTGTCAAGAAGCTAACATTCAGAAACTTAAGATTCTCACGCATTAGCGGTTTACCAATGCCCTATCGGCATACAGAAATAGCTTTGTTGCGGGCCGGAATGGTTACGACTGCAAACGAGCCGTTTTTCGGGGCAGAATGCGACGCCACACCATCCGCGGCGGAATGCTTCCCAGCGGCAATTGCGTTCCAACGGACGGCTTGTCTTAACGGCAGCGGAGACCATCTAACCAGCAGCACCAGCCAGCAGCGTGCGGCTCTGCGCAGCGCATCTGCAAGCGTGTTACCGACGTTATCGGCGATGGTCTTGTTCGCGTTGGCTGCCAGTGCCTGCGTGTGGGCAGCGGTTGTAACTTGCGTTTCACCCCTGGCAGCAGCCGAACAAGCGATCGCTCCGCCGGCTGGCGCGGAGGAGAAAGCAGAGGAGAAACTCGCGCCCGATGAAGACAAGCCATCGATACGCACGGGGCCTGTCACGGGTTCGCGCGACCTGCTGGAGCGACACGGAGTGGACGCCAGCCAGTTCAACCGGTTGCGCGACGGCTTGCCAGTCGGCGCAGACGATGTGGAAACGATACTCAACGTGTTGTTTTGGGTGCGCGGCTTCGCCAAGGCAGACGTGTTGCGCTGGGCCAAGCGAGATTGGCACCTAGAAGACTTGACGGCAGAAGCGGCAAGTCAACGCGGGGAGATGTTCTTGCTTCAAGGGCGGGCAGAGAAGGTCACGCGCGTCGTGCCTTCGCCGGAAGACGCCGAGCGGTTGGAATTGGAGCAGTACTATCGGGTGGAAATGACGCTCGGCCCCCAGCGACAACCTGCGATTATCGTCGTCGAACGTGTGCCTTTGGCCTGGCTGAAAGCCGAGACGCTCGACGAGCCTGCTAGCGCCGAAGGCGTGTTCATGAAGCTGGCCGGCGAACCGCCCGATCGCCCCTTGCCGGTGTTTGTAGCTGCTCGGGTAGCGTGGCACCCAGACACGCCACTGGGTAATCTTGGCGTGGACGTAGGCCTGCTGGACGAAGTAGCGGAAAAACGTCCGTTCCAGGCCAGCGACCGCGAGCCGTTCTATCAAGTGTTAGCGGCTGTCGGTCGGACCGCCCCTGGTCAGTTGCTCCGCGAGGCCGAAGCTTTGCTGGCCAGGACGAACCCGCCCGAGGCACGCACCGATCGCCGCGGCAATAAGTATTTTGCTGTCGCGCCGTTATTCAATGAGGGGCACAAACATCGGGGTAAGCTATATGTACTGGAGGGCATCGCCCGCCGCGTGCAGCGCATTGTCGTCACCGATGCGGACATCCGGCAGCGGTACCAAATCGATCATTATTACCAGATCGAGGTGTACACCGACGACTCGCAAGGTTATCCGGTGACCTTTGTCGTCCGCGAGCTTCCCGAGGCCATGCCCACCAGCGACGGAGCGCGTTACGGCGAGTTGGTGCGGATAGCCGGTTTCTTTCTGAAGAACTGGGCCTTTCAGGTGCCTGCGCTGGACGACCGGGGTCAGCTCCGCGCCGACAACCCCACCCAAACGCAGATCGCCCCCTTGCTGATAGCCCGCGAAGTAGTGTGGCTGCCTGCCCAGCGTCCTCAGCGTGCAGTCTGGCTGGAAGTGACTTTGGGAACGGTATTTTTTGTGGTGGTGCTGGGGTTATTGGTCGCGATGTGGTGGAGCAGCCGGCGTAGCCCCACGCGCGGCAGCGACCTGCCCGACACACTTCCGCCCATACCGGTTGAGGAACCCCCATCGCCACAGTCCGATTGATACCAACCGGAATCCCCAGCACATTCAGGCTTGCCGCTGGAGGCCCTGCCGCCCGACGTCAAGTTGTACAGGCCGGACTGTCAGCGATGTTGTGCATGGCCAGTGGCACCACTAACCACTACCGGCCGGCTTCCACGGATGGGCAGCGTATACTGCGGTGGGGTTTTTGCCCCCTTCTTTAGCGCATGTGCCATAAATCGTTCAATCTACCTAACAGCGGATAGCCATTGTTTGGCCTTGCTCCGGGCTGTTGTGTGGCGAACAAAGGTCGAACAAAGCGGTTCGCCGCCCTGGAAATGCTCGGTGCCTTCGATTAACTTTGTGTCGTTGTGTGTTGGTGGTCTTTTCTTTCTTCCGATGTTGCCATCGAAAACGCTTCAGCTTGAAGCAATCAGACCGCCATGAAACGAGTTGTTGCTTGAATTGTTGCGATGGAAATCGCTGCGATTTGAAGGGATCAGAATGCCAAAACCAAAGATAAGCATCATCGGCGCGGGCAACGTAGGGGCAACGACAGCCTTGTGGTGTGCGGCGGCTGAATTGGGAGAGATAGTGTTGCTGGACATCCCCGAAACCGAAGGCATGCCCCAAGGCAAGGCACTTGACCTAACCCAGGCAGGCCCGATTGTCGGTTTCAATGCGTGCATCCGCGGGACGACCGACTACGAGCAAACCGCCGACAGCGACGTGGTGGTCATAACCGCCGGGCTTTCCCGCCGGCCGGGGATGAGCCGCGAAGACCTGCTGGCCGCCAATGCCCGAATCGTCGCCAGCGCAGCCGAGCGCATCCGCGTAACCAGCCCTCAGGCCGTGGTGATTGTGGTCACCAATCCCCTGGATGCCATGGTTCATTGTGCGTGGCAGGTGACGGGTTTTCCTGCGCGGCGCGTAGTCGGACAGGCGGGCGTGCTCGATGCAGCCCGCTTCCGCGCGTTCATCGCCATGGAACTGGGTGTGCATCCGGCCGATGTGTCGGCAATGCTGTTAGGCGGCCACGGAGACACGATGGTGCCGCTTATTAGTTGCACGTCGGTCTCGGGCATCCCTATCCGGCAGTTGCTCCCGGCCGATCGTCTCCAGCAGCTCGTCCAGCGCACCCGTGACGGTGGGGCGGAGATCGTCCGTCTGCTCAAGACCGGCAGCGCCTACTACGCCCCGGCGGCCGCCGCCGCGCAAATGGTCGAGGCCGTGGTGCGCGACAGCCGCCGGTTGCTTGCCTGTGCTGCGTACTGCGACCGGGAGTACGGCGTGGGCGGTTTCTACGTGGGCGTGCCGGTCATCCTCGGCGCTGGTGGCGTGCAACAGATAGTCGAGCTGCAACTGGAAGAAGAGGAACGCGCCGCATTTCAGCGCAGCGTAGCCGCCGTAAAGGCCCTGATCGCCGAAATGCAACAACTACTGGGCAACTGAGGCAGTGGCTGCCGGCAGTCGCTGCACAGCCCGACAATCTGCTGCCGACCATTACAACGCCTGCGATTTGCCGCCGATTGCGGCCCTAACGCCAAGCGGCATGACCATTCGCCGGCTTATGGAACTCTGGCAGTCGAGGCGCTGCTACCCGCGCGAAAAACCGTAACAGCGCCCCCGCGGACGACAAACAGCCCGACAAGCTACCGGCCCGAGGACATCCCGGCCGCCAATTGCCTTGCGGTAGGGGCCTGGGACTGTTGGTCGACCAACGACTGCCACAGCGTGGGAATCGTCTGGCGATGGTCGCCGCAGAAATAGTAGCTCTTGCCGCCTTCGGAGATGGTGCGAATCAGTATCGTCTTCCAAGGACGGTAGTAGTACTGCGGATGGTCTTTGCCGGGCGGTCCGTCGCGCCAGTTCTCGGGCAGCGGCGCCAAATCGAACACCGCCGTCGTAAAGCGGCGGATTTCATCTCCCTGTTGACGGGCGACGTTCCGCGCCATCGAAAGCGCCTTCAGATAGACCTCCGGCCCGGTGACAGCGCTGCCGACGCACAGCATCACGCCGCCTTCAAGCTGCTGGATGGTGTGGGCAAAGATCAGAAAATCGGTGTAGCTTGCCTGTCCCCAAGCGGCGCCGTCGCAATTGGGATGCGCGTGAACGATATCGCAGCCGATGCCCACGTGCACCGTCACCGGCACGCCTGCCCGATACCCCGCCACCGCTACGCTCAGCTCCTCGAAAGGCGGATGTGCTTCGGCAAGCACGCGGCCGACGGCCTCTCCGATTCCCTCGCCGCGGGAGGCGGCATCCGACACGATTTCGTTGAGCCGACTGGTTTGAACCCACAAGCCGAACTGGCCGACGGCGATCCACCGGGCGACCGTTTCAGTAGTCCCGCCCAGCGTCGCCAGTTCGTAGTCGTGAATGATCCCCGCGCCGTTGAGCGCCAAATGTGTTACGAATCGCCGCGCGATCAAATCGACCAAAAAGCGGGACAGTCCCAATTTGATCGGGTGGGCGCCCATGAACAGCACAACCGGCCGGCCGGCGGCGATGGCAGCCCGAATGCGCTGGACCAGCTCGGGCAATTCGGGATGCTGATAGAGCTTGGCTGGCTGGGCCAGTGGGAGGCACTCTTCCGCAAGGAAATCGTGCCCCCGCTGCGTCACGTCCAGCAACCGGACCGCCCTGCGATCGAACAACTGGTAACGCGACATCCGCCCATCCAGCCTCCTTACACCCGCCCACGACCCGCATTTGCCGCAAACGAGGGCGACGGGACTCGAACCCGCAACCACCGGATCGACAGTCCGGTACTCTAACCAATTGAGCTACGCCCCCAACTCATCGAACCCTAAATTATAACGCCGATGTTACGCGACGCAAGCCCGGTCGGTTTACCAAACGTTTACCTACCAGGACCACCTGACCGCTGACCGCATGACGCCGTGAGTCCTTGACTGCTCGACTTCTCGGCTTCTCGGATAATGAGCTTCCGCCCTTCGGCTTCGGGCCCGCTTTATCGGTTGGCCGCTGCGGGCTTCGGTGTTGCCGCGCAGAAAGCCGTTGATCAGGCATCAAAGAAGTTACGGTTCAGCCTCTCTGCAAAGGCTAAGAAGCTTCCGAGGCGTTATACCAGCACGCCGGCGATACAGGCAGTCATCAGCGTAGCCAGCGCGCCGCCGACCATCGCCCGCAGCCCCAGTTGGGCCAGTTCCTTTCGGCGCGAGGGCACCAGTCCGCCCACACCGCCGACGAGAATGGCCACCGAAGCGAAGTTGGCGAACCCACACAAGGCGTACGTAGCGATCACCAACGAGCGCTGCGAAGAAAGCTCGTCTTTCAACCGCAGCAGGTCTTGATAGGCCAGCAGTTCGTTAAGCACCAACTTCTTGCCCAGCAACATGCCGACGATCTGAGCGTCTTGCCAGGGAACGCCGATTACCCAGGCCAGGGGACAGAAGATCCAGCCGAGGATGCGTTCCAGGCTGAGCGGTTCGGCCGGTATGCCCAGCAGCGAGAACAACCAGCCGCTTGCCCCGGCGAGCATCCAGTTGATGCAGGCCAGCAGGGCAAGGAAAGCGATCAGCATAGCGGCCACGTTCAGCGCCAGCTTCAGACCATCGGTTGCGCCGCGGCAGGCGGCGTCGATAACGTTGGCGTCGATCTTGGGAACTTCCACCCGCACCACGCCTTTGGTGAGCGAGGCCTGAGTTTCGGGCACCATCACTTTGGCCACCACCAGCGAGGCCGGAGCGGCCATCAGCGAGGCGGCCAATAGATGTCCGGAAGCTGCGCCGGCCTCGGCGTACCACCGCATGTACAGCGCCAGCACGCCGCCGGCTACAGTGCCTAGCCCGGCGGTCATCATGGCCATCAGTTCCGAGCGAGTCATGGTTTCCAGGTAGGGGCGGATCATCAAGGGCGATTCGGTCATGCCCACGAAGATTTCCGCCCCGGCTGCCAGCGATTCGCTGCCGGAAGTATCCATCGCCCACACCATCACCCTGGCGATGCCCTTAACGACCAGTTGCATGATCCCCAAGTGGAACAGCACGGCTGTGGCCGAAGAGACGAAGATAATCGTCGGCAGCACCGAGAAGGCCAGCATATGCTCGCGAAAGGATTGGCCGAAAACGAACTCGGCGCCGACATCTGAAAAGCTCAGCACCCGTTGGGCGAAGTTCTGTGCGTGCTCGAAGGCGGCTTGCCCTGGCGGACTGCGCAACAAAACCAGCGCCAAAACAAGTTGCAGCGCTATTCCGCTGACGACTACGCGGACCGGCACCCGACGGCGGTTCTCCGACAAAAGCCACGCCAATAGCAGGATGACCATCAGCCCCAGCAGACTGACCAACCGTTCCATATCCATTCCACCACCTATTGCAGAGCCGATTCGGTCGAGGCAAAGCGGCTGCGGCACACGCTTGGCCGTGCATGGCTGCTACGCCCGCATCTGCAACCCCCTGGTGCCCACGGCCGCAGTCAGAAGCGCTTGCCTCGGGGTGAGCCGTAATTCCGCGGGCCATGCAAATCGAAGGCGCATTTCAAGCACGCACGAAAGGCTTCACTTCATCGCCTGGAACATCTCCAGCAGCCGGTCGACGATCTTCGTCGAAGCATCGATCTCTACCCTGCTTGTCCCCAGCCAGGTCTCGTAGCCACCCAGCTCGTGCTGAGCCGGCGTGGGCAAGTATCCATAGCTGCCGTTGGCCAGCGAGATGGTGAACGTCGGTTGCAGTGGGCTTTTTTGCTTGATCTCCAAGCCGATCTCGGCAAACACCTCGAACGGAATCGCCGCGATGCCCAATTGGCCAATCCTTACGGCTTGAAGCACCACGGAAATCTCCTCCGGGGCTTCGTGCTGGTGGATGATACGCCGGGCATAAGTGGCTTCGTGCGGACGCTCCGGCATGGCCGGCGCGCCGGCGAGAATGGCCTTCGCTCGCTCCAGTTGTTCCGCAGTGGGCTTGCGCACCTTCAAAGCCAGCTCGCACTGTCGCATGTCGAGGCTTACCCAATCCTGCCACGTCAGGTTCTGATGCGCCTGGAAAACCTTCTGGGCCAAGTCGTCGGCCACGTAGCGCATTTGTTCATAAGGTTTGCGCGGCGGTCGCGGCTTCTGGAAACTAATGTTGTTCACGTCGCCGCTAGTGCCGTTGGAAAGCATTGCTACAAACGGCGGCTGAAGCCGGTCGGCCTCTAAAAGCTGCTGGATGCGGTCGGCGAACACGCCGAAGTAATCGGCCGAAATGTCCGTCCCCGGCACGCCGCCCACGTAATGCAACGAATAGTTGGCCAACAGCGCAATGGGCCGGCCTTCCAGCGAACGGACCGAAACAAAGCACACCTCCGGGTCGACCGGACCGGCGGGTTTGATTAGCTCAGCGCTGCCTGCCCCAGGGTTCATTCTCACCTTGTCGAGACCACCGAAGGGATTGATCAGCTTTATCTCCGGCTTGAGGAACCAGCGGCGATTGTTCACGTGCTCCGGCGCAGAGACGCTGCCCCAGGCGATTCGAGCCGGCTCCAGATGGGCCACTGCCCGGCGCACGCCATCGGATATCCTTCGGGCGACAAATCGAGCATAGGGGTTGAAATCGTCGTCGGGCTTGAGCACGTTGGCCGGCCGCGCGCTGACCGAAGAATGTGTATGCGTGCTAGCGATAAGAACGCGATCTTCCGGGATACCGGTATGCTCCCGGATTATCCGCTTCGCCTGGTCGCAAACCTCGCGCGGCAGGCCGATGTTGTCGGCCACCACGATCACCACGCGGCTAGCGCCATCGTCAAGCACCAGGCATTTAGCGAACAGCTCGTCGTGGATGTAAGTAGCCTTCGGCGAACTCCAACCGCCAACGATCTCGCCGTCCAGCATGGGCGTGATGTTGCTGGCCGCCGCGCCGACGCGAAGCACTTTCTTGGCTCCAGGGTGTGGCGAAGCGTCTTTACCAGCGCCGACGGCGGGACTCTCCGGCTCGGCCGCCGTGCCGCTTGGCGCTTCAACAAATGCTAAAACCGCCACAACCACCAACAGCGAACTGAGAATAATAGCCGCCCTTTCCGGTCGAACCGACCGCGCTGCCCACCGACACAATCCAAACGTGGTCGACACTTCTTTCATCGGACAGCCTCCTCGGCAATAAGCCCCAAGGGCGGTTTTTTGCCATGGCGAAGCACAAACGCCGCACTCACGCAGCAAACGCGCCCTGCTGAAAAAACGCACGCAAATGCAACGCACGCAAATGCGATAAAGACGCGGCGACGCAAAATAGCATCGGCAAGTCGTGACTGTGTGCGAACCCAGGCTGCGGCCAGCGCTGCCGTTGCCGCTCCGAAAACCGATAGTTGCACCTGCATTTTACTGTCCGCTTAAGGGATGTCGAGCGCTGGGAGAGCAATCGGCCTATTCGGTTGCAAACGCCACGGCAGAAAGGTACAACGGCACGTGTTCGCCCGGCCGCAATCGAATAACGTCACATCAATGCGAGGTTGCCTGCGCATCGGTTTTCCCCCGATTTCAGGCAATTCCGTGTGGCGGTCACTCGCGTTACTGGGAGCAGCTATGCACTTGGCGATGCATGTGGAGTACATGCGCGGCAGCGGTCGCGTTCGCCATCGGCAGGAGCTATCCAATCGAGTTTAATGGCCGAAGTGTGCTTGTTCGAAGTGTGCCGGTTAATGGCCGACGTGCGCTTATTTAACGCCTTTACCTGATTGCTGCTGGAGGATTTCATCATGAAACGGTGCGTTGCTTTGAGCTTGGCCTTTGTTGCCGCCATGCTGTTTTGGCTCCGAAGCGCGCAGCCTCTGCCTGCGGCCGACGGGCAGCCCGGTAATCCCCTGCCGAACATTGTCATCATCTTCACCGACGACCAGGGTTACGCCGACGTAGGCTGTTTCGGCGCCACCAAAATCAAGACGCCCAACTTGGACCGCATGGCCTCCGAGGGTATCCGCTTCACCGATTTCTACGTGGCGCAGCCGGTGTGTTCGGCGTCGCGGGCAGCGCTATTGACCGGCTGTTATCCCAACCGCATCGGCATACTGGGCGCGCTGGGGCCAGCATCGAACATCGGCATCCACGACGACGAGATGACCCTGGGCGAACTGGTCAAGCAGAAAGGCTACGCCACAGCGGTGTTCGGCAAGTGGCACCTGGGCCACCATCCGCAGTTCTTGCCGCCGCGCCACGGATTCGACGAGTATTTCGGCCTGCCGTACTCCAACGACATGTGGCCGCAACATCCCACGGCCAAGTTCCCTCCGCTGCCCATGATCGACGGCCAGAAGATCGTCAACCCCAACGTAACGGCCGACGACCAAAAGCTGTTGACGCAGCAACTCACGCGGCGGGCGGTCGATTTTATCCAGCGAAACAAAGACCGCCCGTTCTTGGTCTATCTGGCTCACCCCATGCCGCACGTGCCGCTGTTCGTCTCTGATGGGTTTGCGGGGCGTTCGGCAGCGGGGTTATACGGCGACGTGATCGAGGAAATCGACTGGTCGGTCGGACAGGTGCTCGACACGCTCCGGCGGCTGAATCTTCACAGACAAACGCTGGTTATTTTCACTTCCGATAACGGCCCGTGGCTCAGCTACGGCGATCATGGTGGCAGCGCTAAACCGCTGCGCGAAGGAAAGTCCACTACTTTCGAAGGCGGAGTGCGCGTGCCGTGCATCATGTGGTGGCCAGGCCAGATTCCGCCCGGGGCTGTGTGCCGACAACCGGCCGCCACCATCGACATCTTTCCCACCGTAGCCCGTCTGACCGGCGCCAAACTGCCCGATTGCCCTATCGATGGCAAGGATATTTGGCCGCTTATCTCTGCCCAACCCGGCGCAACCTCTCCCCATGAAGCGTACTTCTTCTATTGGGGACGGGAGCTACAGGCGGTGCGTAGCGGGCGATGGAAACTGCACTTCCCGCACAAGTACAACACCATCGTCGAGCCTGGCAGCGGTGGTCGTCCGGGCAAGGCCCAAACGCGGCAGATCGAGCTGTCGCTCTTCGATCTGGAAAACGACGTCGGCGAAACGACCAACGTCGCCGAGCACCATCCCCAGGTCGTCGACCGACTGACGCAACTGGCCCAGCGCATGCGGCAGGAATTGGGCGATTCGGCCACCGGTCAGCAGGGCGAGGGAGTGCGACAGCCGGGCAGACTAGCGCAGTAGCGCGCGGCCTCGGGACGAAGGCCCTTTTTGGGACGGCCACTGCAACGCGCCCACAGAACCGCCGCGCGTACCACGCCCGCAATTACGACGCCCGACGCATCCGCGCCGCTTCGCGACGTCGCTCGTCCATCCGCACGATGTGCTCTGGCAAACCGCCCTGCACGTGGCGGATCAACTGTCGCGGACTTTCTACCAGGATGCAATCGTTGGGTATTTCTTGGCCGCAGAGCACGCGAGCGTGTGGTCCCAAAAACGCCCTGTGCCCCAGGCAGCCGCCCAACAGCCGCGAACCCGACGGCACGCTCTGCCCGTTGTGCACCACCCGTACGCTGCCTTTCAGTTGAAAGTCGAACATGCCACTGTCGGGGCACATCACCGCGCCGCGGCCGAGCACGGAGAACTGGCCGAAGAAGCTGCCGATGCTGGCTTCCTCATCGGCCACCGAGCAGCGAAGCAGAACATTGCCGTTGACTGTCGTCCGCGGCCCGAGGGTGCAACCTTCGAGCACTGCCCCGGGGCCTATTTCTGCTTCGTCGCCTACAATGCACCCACGCACCACGGCGTTCGGGCCGATCCGCACCCGTTCGCCCAGCAAACTGGCTTCCACGTGCGCGCTGGAGGCAATGCGGCACCGCCGTCCGGCCAGGTACGATTTGCCCAACCAGTGCGTAGGCCGCAAACTGCCCGAACGCCATATCATCCGCAGCGGTAGCATCGTGGCCGCAAGCCAGCGATCGCGCAGCATCCACCACAGAAAGCCAGCCATTCCCAGCACGTTGGCAGCAAGCAGGCTCGACCAGTGTCGGATGGGAACCATGAACACCGTCGAGATAGGCAGCGAAAACCGGCCCGAAGGATCAAAATACCGATTCGCCCGCACGCGTATCCGCCGCAGTCGATACGGCACAGCCAGCGGCTGGCTTTGCTGTGCCAGCGGAAGCCGGTGGTCAACAGTCCGCAAGTAGTAGCACCCGTAAGCTCGTAGCGATTGGTCGTCGCAGTCGATCGGCTCGCCTTGGAAAGCGGGAGCAAACTGCTCTGTCAGTTCCGAACTGCTTAGCGCCGCCCGGAAGTTCGCTTGCCCCAAGGCAGCTTCGCCCTGCGCCGCAGCAAGCTTAAGAAATCGTGCCACCGCGTCGACGGTGAAATACAAGTCGTCCTCGACCACCAAGCACGGGAAGCGCTGTATTTCTTCCACCGCGCTGACCGTCTCCACGCGCAGCCCTAGCCGTTCCAATACCCGGCGCTGGTAATCGCCCAACGCCAGATTGTGAACCTTCATCAGCCCTACCGGTTCGCCAAACGGCGATATGGTGCTACCTGTGTGCAGCAAATAGGCGATCATTCGGCGGTTTACCACGCTATGGCTAGCATCAGACTGGAACCGGTGTTCTGTTTCTGCTAAAGGTCACATCGGGCAAGGCACCGGCGGTATCGCGTCGGAGTATTTCGGTCTGCTACTGTTTTTAATCTTGACGAGCAGGTGCTTTCTTTGCTGGCAGATGCCTTCTCTGCCGACAGGTGCTTTCTCTGGCTGGCCAGTGCTTCATGCCGTCGCGCAAACCAGATCGAAGTCGGGTGTTTTCGTTGTCGACTGCCCGGCAAGCTGGGCCTGAAGGCGGAGAATTTGCCGTTGGTAATCCAACCGTTCGCTCTCCCAAAGCCGCGCTGAGTCGCGCAACTGCACTTCCTGACGGCGGATTTCCTGCTCGCGGGCGATAAGCAGATTGGCCTGTTGCTGGAGTGCTTCCTGCTGCTGGGCCGCCCATTGCTCGAAGTGCTTCCGGCGCTCTTCCAACTTTTGATACTGTGCCGCTAATTGCGATCGGACCGACTCCAGCTCCGCCTTTTCCCTTTGCAACTCGGCCACAGCCAGCCGGTACTGATCAGCCAGCTTGCTACGGATGCGCCCTAACGAGCGCGTCAGCGCCGCCGGCGGCGCAGCACCCGAAAGCTGCACCCAAAGCTCCTCGGTGGCTAGACGGATTTCCAGTGTTTCGCGGTGCAAGCTGAGCAGTTCCGAGCGCATCTGCTCCATCCCCGCCCGGCATTCGTCCAACTTCTGGCTCTGCTTTTGAAGGGCCTCGCGTTTGCGCTGCAATTCGGCCTGGGTCTGCGCCTGTTCGGCCTGCAACCGCTCCCTTTCCAGCCGAATCTCCTGGTAAAGCTGCTCGCGCTCCGCCTTAAGTTCCTCCCGCAAGCGCTTCAGCTCGCCGTCCACGAGGGTCAACCGGGCCTCGGTCTGTTCGATGTGCTTACATCGGGCGTCCAATTGCCGGCTGGCTTCGTGCAAGGCTTCTTCCCGTTGGCGCAGCTCCTTACGTGCTAGCTCGATTCGCTCCTGCCATTGGGCCTCCTGCACTTCCAGCGACTGTCTGCGTCTTTCCACGCCTGCCATGAGCTGGCGAACTAACTGCACCGACGCCTCCCGACGTGCGTCGATGCGCTGCTGCTTGAATCGAAGCTCTGCCTCGGCGGCCTCGGCGGCTTTGCTCGCCTGCCGGGCAGTCTGCACTTCCTTTTCCGCCTCCGCTGTGGCGGTGGCCAATCGGTCCAGTCGTTCGGAAAGCTCCTTCTCACGCACACGCAACTGCTCGGCTTGGGCATCGAGTTCCGCCTGCCGCTCCGATAGCCACAGCCGAGCGGTACGCATGTCGTTTTCGTATGCCGCGATGCGGGCATTTAGCTGTGCCTCCCGATGGTCAAGCTCCTTCAACCTCGACCGTAAGTGATTGGCCAGTTGCTCGGCTTGCTTCTGCGCCCGTTCGACAGCGGTTTCGATCGGTGGGGTAAGTGATGCTGGCTCGGTGGCGCTTGGCGGCTGAGTCGGCGTCGGAATGCCAACCACCCTTGCTGCAAGCTGCGCTTGGGTGGCCACCGCCATCAATGGTGCGTGAGCCGGTTCCGGCTGGTGCTGCAAGCTTGCTTTGTCTCTAGCGGTCTGATGCGGAGAGTCGATGCGGACTTCGCCCGTGCTTCGGACCGACTCTTCTGTTGAAGTGCTTCGATGCCTTTGTTTGTCGCCCGACTTCGACATTCCCGCGATCTCCAGCAGTCAACACGGCTACTGTCCCGGCAAAGACAGCCCAACCGGTAAAGTTTTGCCAGATTACTCAATCGGCACCTTCGACGATTTAGTTGAACATTGCCGTGCTTTTGCGCCGCGCCCCGGTGACTGCTAGCCGCAAAACGAGTCATAAATAAAGTCTTACAGACGAACCCCGGCACCGGCATAACCAGATGCAGCGATGCTACTTCGTTATGCACCGTGTGGGGGTCTGGCACGGCAAACCGTG
>CALLPE010000054.1 GCA_938015445.1 uncultured Pirellulales bacterium | reverse complement strand
GATAGCCAAAACGCAACGGTGCTATCAACGCGAGCAGTGCGCGCCGAAGTACATGTAGTCGAAGCACTTTAAGCGGTCACACTTATTCGTGTTAGCCCAACACTTGGTAAGCTCCGGCAGGCCCCTGGCTTGACACTGGTCTTAGTGGCCAGTATCCTTTAGTGTTTGCCGTAGTAACTAAGTTACGCTCCGGCAATGTTTTGGGTTTCTCGGCTGCTTTTTCTGTCGGGGAAAGCGGTCGGGGTATCGTTTGGCGAAGCGAAGCAGCGGCTGGCATTTGCGGCGCTGCTGAAGCCAGCGTAGTGCGCCTGCAATGGGAGCGGCGGGCTTGGCACGGGACATCCAATGGACCCCAACGAACTGTTAAGGATCGTCGACACGATCCACCGCGACAAGAATATCGACAAGGAGATTGTCTTCGAGGGCATCGAAGCGGCGTTGATTTCCGCCGCCAAGAAGCACTACGGAGAGAACGCCGACGTCGTGGTGCAGATCGACCGCCAAAGCGGGGTTATCACGGGAACGCACGACGGCATCCCGATGACGCCCGAAGAAATGGCCGCCCGTATCGGCGCGCAAACCGCCAAACAGGTGATGATCCAAAAGATCCGCGAGGCCGAACGCGATCAGCTTTACGAGGAGTACGAAGCTCTCCGCGGGCAGTTGGTCACCGGGATCGTCCAGCGGTACGAGGGCGGGGCGGTCACCGTCTCGTTGGGAAACGTGGAAGCAATCCTGCCTCGCAGCGAACAAATACGGGGCGAGACGCACAATCCGGGCGAGCGGGTTCGGGCTACAGTTTACGAGGTACGTAAACAGGGCAGCCGGGTAAGGGTCATCCTCAGCCGCACCAAACCGCAACTGGTGCAACGGCTGTTCGAGCAGGAAATCCCCGAAATCAGCGAGGGGGTGATCGAGATTCGGGCCATCGCCCGCGAGCCAGGTTACCGCACCAAAGTGGCTGTCAGCAGCACCGACCCGCGCGTAGATGCCGTGGGCGCCTGCGTGGGAATCCGCGGCAACCGCATCAAGAACATAGTCGACGAGCTGGGCGGCGAGCGGATCGACATCGTCCGCTACAGCGACGACATGCAAGTGCTGATTCCCAATGCGCTGCAACCAGCCGAGTGCGAAGAAGTGATCCTGTGCCAGACACTGGGTCGGGCAATCGTGCTGGTGCGCGAGGACCAATTGTCGCTGGCCATCGGCAAGGGCGGACAGAATGTGCGGCTGGCAAGCAAGCTGTGCGGGTGGGACATCGAGATAATGACCCGCGAGGAACTCGACGAACAAATTGAGCAGGCGGTGGCTGGGTTCTCGGCCCTGGAAGGCGTAACCGAGGAATTGGCCGAACGGCTGGTGGGCGAAGGTTTTCTATCCTACGATGATCTGTCGGTGATAGAACCCGACTTGTTGAAGGAGATGGGAAACCTGAGCGACGAAGAAGCGGAGCGGATTGTGCAACAGGCCGAGTTGAAGGCCGCCGAGGCCGAAAAACTGGCTGCCGAGCAGCGCCGCCGGCAGCGCGAACAAGACCGTTCCGCGGCTGAGGTGCAGGAAACAAGCCAGGAATCTGCAACCGAAAACGAGACCGCAGCCGAAGACAAACAGGGCCCAGGCGAAGACCTAGCGCAAGCTGCTACAGCCGAAGACCAAGCAGGTACGGCCGAAGAGGCGAGCCTAGACCCTGCGGAGGAAACAGCGACGAGCGAACAGTTCCAGCAGCCATCGGATGCAGTGGGTGCAGAAACCGGCAGCATTGGGTCCGAGGTCGATTCGGCAATCAACGATCAGATGGCAGGCGCCGGGGGGATGTCCGGCGATACTCGCGAGGAGTCGAGGACGTGAATCGGCCTCTAGCAAAATCGGGGCCGAGTTATTTTTCCGCGGCCGGCCGGCCAGGTCGGTCGGCGGCAGTGAAAGGGGAGTGGCCAAGTGCCCAAGCGGGTCCACGAGTTAGCGAAGCAATTGAACATGGACTCTCGAGTCCTGCTGAGTACCTGCGCTTCGGTAGGTATCGCAGCCAAGGGCCCGCTGTCTTCGTTGTCGGACGAGGAAGTGGCCAAGCTGATGGCCTATCTAGAGGCCAACAAGGGCAGTAAAGCTGCCCGCCCCTCCACCCGCACAGCCACCCTGCCCGGCAAGCCGCAGCCAATTCGCCGGGAAGACTATATCCCTCCCAGTGCGACGGTGCCGGGCAAGGTTCCTGTGCTGCCGCCCAAGCCTGGGGAGCGGCCGGGCCTGGGGCGCAAGCGAGATGAAACCAAAACGCCTGCCAGCCCGGCTGCGGCATCGGCAGCCGTATCGGAGGCGACGGCCGAACCAGTTGGCCTTGCCGAAGCGGCTGCTGCGATGAGTGCTCCGCCAGTATCCGTGCTGGCGCCCGCAACAGAGATACAACCTCCGGCCGAACCTCCCATCGTTGCCGAGCCGGTCGAGCCGGTCGGGCCGGTTCAGCCCAGTGCAGCGGTCGAGCTACCCACTGCTGAACCGGCGCCGTCGCCTTCGGCAGTCGAACAACCAGCGCCGCTGGCACATGCTGAGGCGGCAGGGGCGGAATCTTTGCCAGTGGGCGAGCCGGTCGAATCGGCCGGGGCAGCGGCTGCGCCGCCGCTTGCGGTGCTCGGTGTTTTGCAGGCCGAAGTTTCGGCCGACGCGGCAGCAGTGGCGAGCGGCGAAATGGTCGCGGCGGTCGAAGCTTCTGGCGCGGCAGCAGCCGGTGCGGCGCCGTTGCCCTCGGCAGTGGTAGAAGCACCGGTTTCGACGGCCGAGGCGGCTCCCTCCGCGCCTCCTGCGCCGGTTGCCGCCGAGCCACCGCCTGCGACAACCCCGCCGAAACGCAAACCCAAGAGCGAGCGTCCGGCCCAGCAGCGCGCAGCACCGGCGATCAAATTGGCGCCGGTTCCGGCGGTGCAAAAGCCTTTGAAGAAGGGAAAACCCAAAGAGCCGGAGCCGCAAAAACCGGATATAAAACTTCCGCTGGACGCTATTCGCGCTGGCAAGTTGGGCGCGAAGCCTTTGGACGAGCACCTGCGCAAGCACGAGCAGCGCAAGGCGGCGCGCGGGGCCGACAAGGCCCAAAAAGCCCCAGAAGCAGAAGGGCCGCCGCTGGTGCCGGAAACTCCTGCCCCTGCGCGGGAGAAGCCGCGGCGTGGCGTGCGCGAAATCATCGACGAGATCGAAGGTTTGCCGCTGGCGCTGGGCGGCAGGGAGCAGCGGCAGTTGAAGCGCAAGCGGGCCGGGGCAAGCCGCGCCCGGTTGGAAAAAGAAGAGGAAGAAGCTCCTGTCCAAGCCCCGCGCAAAACGCACATCAGACGCACCGGGGCGAAGACTGCCGCGCCGCGCAAAGGGAAGATCGTGGTGGAAATGCCTTGTACGGTGCGCGATTTTTCGGAAGCGGTGGGGGTGCCTGCGCGGATGATCCTGGCCAAGTTGCTCGAGCTGGGCGTGATGAGCAACATTGCCGCCTCGTTGGATCAGGAGATGGCCGAACTTCTGGCCACAGAGTTCGGTCTGGATGTTGACATCCGCGCGCCGGTGGATGTGGAAGACAAGTTGCTGGCAAGACTCGACCAGCCAGACCCCCCCGAAACCCTTAAGCCCCGTCCGCCGGTCATCACCTTTCTGGGCCACGTGGACCACGGCAAAACCTCTCTGTTGGACCGCATCCTGGGGTTGGAAGTAGCTGCGCGGGAACGAGGCGGCATAACGCAGGAGATTCGGGCGTATCGGATTCAGAAGGACGGGCGGGCGATTTCGTTCGTAGATACGCCGGGTCACGAAGCCTTTACCGCCATGCGTGCCCGCGGGGCGCATGTGACCGACATCGCTGTGCTGGTGGTAGCGGCCGACGACGGCGTGATGCCGCAGACCGAGGAGGCCATCAGTCACGCCCGGGCGGCCGGAGTGCCCATCGTGGTAGCCTTGAACAAGATCGACCTGCCTGGTGTGAACGTGGAACGCATCTATCAACAACTGGCGGCTGCCGATTTGCTGCCCACCGAGTGGGGCGGCGACGTGGAGGTAGTCAAGACCAGCGCGCTGACGGGCCAAGGGATCGATCAGTTGCTGGAGACCGTGCTGACGGTGGCCGAGCTGCACGAGTTGCGTGCTAATCCCGACCGTCCGGCCATCGGCACTTGCCTGGAAGCGCAATTGCACGAAGGTCGGGGTGTGGTGGCCAAGGTGTTGGTGCAGCGGGGAACGCTGCATGTGGGCGATGTGGTGGTGTGCGGCACCGCGTATGGACGCGTCAAATCGATGTACGACACCCTGGATAGCAAACGCAAATACCAGGAAGCCGGCCCATCGATGCCGGTAGACCTTACCGGTTTGAACGAGCCGCCCGCCGCCGGCGAGCGGCTATATGCCGTCGAGGACATTGCCCTGGCCCGCGAGATCGCCCAGCGGCGCGCTGTGCAATTGCGGCAGCGCGAACTGGCCGGCACGCGGCCCCACATCACGCTGGAGAATTTGTACCAACGGCTAGGCGAGAAGGATACGGTGCAGACGCTGAACATCATTTTGCGGGCCGACGTGCGGGGTTCGATCGACGCTATTCGCAAGGAAATGAGCAAGTTGCAGCATCCGGAGGTGCAAATCCGCGTCTTGCAGGCCATGGTCGGCGGGGTGACGGAGGCCGATGTGCATCTGGCCCATGCCTCCGACGCAGTGATCATCGCCTTCAACGTCGTGCCGGATGAAGCTGCCCGCACGCTAGCCGAACAACTGGGCGTGCAAATCCGGCGTTACGACATCATCTACCAAGTGACCGACGACCTGAAGGCCGCCCTGGAAGGAATGCTCAAGCCCGAAGAGCTGGAAAAGGAACTGGGGCGGGCGCTGGTGCAACAGACGTTCCAGATCAGCCGGGTGGGGACGGTGGCTGGTTGCCGGGTGCTCAGCGGGGTAATCGCCCGCGATGCTCGCATCAGGGTCATCCGCGATAGCCGCGTGATCGGCGATTACGCCATCGAATCGCTCAGGCGGGAAAAAGACGACGTGCGCGAAGTCCGCGAAGGTTTGGAGTGCGGCGTAAAACTGGCAGGCTTCAACGACGTCAAAGAGGGAGACCTGCTGGAAGCCTATCGCATCGAAGTTGTACGCCGCAGTTTCGAAAGCGCCGCCGCCGTCACGTAAACCAGAGGTTAGCAGCCATAGCGGGCAATTTTTTTACTGCTGAGCAGTTTTTGCTTCTTTACCGCCGAGTCACCGCCGAGTGGCCGCAGAGCGACGGCACAGTGACCGCACAGTGATTGGTACAGTGATTGGTACAGTGATTAGTACCGCACAGTAATGATTACCGTAAATTGACCATTACCGCAGCGTGTACGCACAGTGCTTAGTGGATTGTTGCTGCCGAGCGAGTTTTGCGGCTGAGTAATTTTTGCAGCCGAGTGAGTAATTTTTGCGGCTGAGTAAGTGTTCCTGCCAAGTGAGTTTCACTGCCGAGCGAGCTTTCCATGACTTCGCGACGTGCACAGAAACTGGCCGAAGCTATCCGCGAAGTTGTCAGCATGGCGATCCTGGCCGAGCTGAAGGACCCGCGCGTCCGCGACGTGACCGTCACCTACGTCGAAGCTTCCGACGACATGCGCTACGCCAAAGTGCACGTATCGGTGATGGGCAGCCAGTCGCGGCAGCAATTGAGCGTGCGCGGCTTGCAGAACGCGGCGGGGTTCTTGCAGGCGAAAATTGCCGAGCGGCTTCAATTGCGCTACACCCCCAAGCTGACCTTCGTGCTCGACCAGGGAGTAAAGCGCTCGATCGAGGTCGCGCGGATACTGAAGGAAGTGTTACCGGGCAATCAGGAGGGCGAGCCGTCGGCCGGCGAGTCTGCCAGCGGCCAGCAAGGGCAAGCCGTTGCCCCACCCGACGACGAAGCCCCACCGTGATCCTGCCCGATCCCGGCAGCGCAAATATCGCCTTTGGTAAACCGCCTTTGGTAAACAGGTTGTACGCCGTTGCCGCGAGGCAGTCGCCGGAGCCGCTTGGCGTTGGTTGTATTGATCGGGGTGGTCGCAGGGGTTGCGGCCGGGCGCGATTCTGCCTGATCGGGCCGCGGCTGGACGACCGCCGTCGCTGCCCGGTGGCGCGGCCGTACGTTCAACGGTAAGTCAGCTTTTTCGAGCAACAGCTATGGCAGCCATAAGCAGAACGGCGCAATTCGCCAAGCTCTACAAGATTCTCAAAAAGTATTACAAGCCCATCTCCTACGAAACCAACCGCACGGTGCTGGAGCAACTGGCGTTCGCCTGTCTGTTGGAGGACGCCCACTGCGAACGCGCCGAAGAAGCTTACGCCGCCCTGACGCACACTTATTTCGACTGGAACGAGATTCGGGTGACTTCAGTGACCGAGTTGGCGGAAGTCACTTCGATGCTTCCCGATCCCCGCGCGGCAGGCCAGCGGCTGAAGCGCGTCCTGCAAAGCATTTTCGAGGACACCTACAGCTTCGACCTGGAAGATAAGCGCAAACAGAACATCGGCGCTGTGATCAAATGGATGGAGAAGCTGGATGGCTGCACTCGGTTCGTAATCGCTTTCGTGGTGCAGATGGCCTTGGGAGGGCACGCCATCCCGGTCGACACCAGCACCTTGAAGGTGCTCCGCCTGGTGGATCTTATCAGCGACAAAGACCTCCAGGCCGGCGTAGTGCCGGGTCTGGAGCGGGCCGTATCTAAAGCCAAGGGGGTGGAGTTCGGCAGTTTGCTGCACCAGCTTGGGGCCGACTTCGCGGTCAATCCGTTCTCTCCCGCCCTGCGCGAAATACTGCTCCAGATCTGCCCAGAAGCCGAGCAGCGGTTGCCTAAACGTCGTGCCGAGCGCACCGCCCAGTCGCAGCCGACCGAAACAGCAACCCAAGCGGCTGAGGCGGGCGCTGCGGCGCCTCAAGCACAGCCAGAGCAAACCGGGGAACAGAAGAGCGAAAAAAGTGCAAAAAGGAGATCCGCGGCGGCCGCTTCGGCCCAGCCGTCGGCTGGCGACGGGCCGCCAAAGCGCAGCCGCAAAGGCAAAGCAGAGGAAGGACCGTCCGGCGGAAAAGAGGCTGCGGCGGCCAAGAAATCTCCGGCGGCCGAGTTGGCCAAGCGCAAGCCGCGTTGACGTCAGTCCGCAGCACTGTCCGCACCCCGACACTACGGAACCCCATGAAAACCGTATCCAGCGTCAGTCGCCCGGTCAAAGCTTGGCTCGCGTGGGCAGGCATCTGCCTGCTGGCGGTGCTGTGTGCCGCCGTGCAACGGAGCGGTTTCGCAGCCACTTCGATTGCCGGCCAAGCCGGCCGGCCCGCCGTCGTGCCCGACGGCCTGGAAGACCCGGTGGAGCCTTTGCGTCCGGTGCAGCAGCGCAGCCCTGCCGAGCGCGACCGGCTGGACGCACTGGCGATGTTCGCCGCAGCGCGTACGCACGAGCGGCGCGGTCAGTTCGACCGGGCGCTGCAACTTTATCAGCGCGCCTGGCGCAGCGACCCTTACGCCGTCGAGGCCCTGGAGGCGATCGTGCCTTTGGCTCATCGGCTAGACCGCGAAGATGTGGCCATTCGCTATGCGCTTTCCCCGCACGCTGGCCCTCTGGAGCCGCTGGTGCTCCGCCGGCTGGCGATCAGACTGACCGAGCGCGAAGACTGGCACGGCGCGTTAGCGCTGTACGAGAAGGCCTTGGGCGAGCGACTGGGCAGGCCGGAAACGCTGGCCGACGTCCTGTTGCACATGGAAATGGGAAGGTTGTGTCATCTCGACGGCGATTACGCCAAAGCGGCCCAATGCTTCGGCGCCGTACTGGCTGCCTTGAAAGAACCCGACAAGTACCAGATCGATCAAAAGGTACAGAAAATCCTCGTCGGCGACGGACCGCACACGTATTTGCTTATCGGCGAGTGTTTCGCTCTGGCCGGCCGGCTAGAGGAAGCTTCCGCCGCCTTGGAAAAGGCGCGCCAGCTCAAAGCCGACGAAGCGACGCTGAACTACTGCCTGGCGCGGGTGCGCTTCCTGGCGGGCGATTCCCGACAAGCGCTGGAGATGTTAGAAAAGGCCTTGACAAAGCAACTGCCCGACGAAGGCGTCGCCCCCTTTGAACTTCTGGCCCAAGTGCTGGAAAAACTAGGCAAGCAGGAAGAACTGATCGGCACTTTGGAAAAGCTGTACGCCGCTCAGCCCGACAACGTACCGTTGGGCTACTTCTTGGCCGATCAGTATCGGAAGAAACACATGCCGCAGAAAGCTGTGTCGCAGTATCGGGCCCTGCTGCGCGTCGTGCCGCTGCGCAGTGCATGCCGCGATTTGCTGGAGCTGCTTGCCAGTCAGCAGGATGTAGAACAGCTTTTGGAGGTGCTGGGCGAGGTGTACGACAGCGCCGGTGTGCTAGAAACCCTCGGTGCCGAAGGGCAGACAATCGCTGGCGACCCATCGCTGATGGCTCAACTGGCCGAGGCCGCCCGCAAACGCATCGATAAACAGCCGGACGGCCTCGGCTATGGTGCGTGCTTGGCCCTGGCCTTGCTGGCGCTGGAGAGCGAGCAGTTCCCGCTTGCCGACGAGTTTTTCCAGCACGCCTTGAAGGCTCGACCGGACCGCGCTGGGCACGTGCTGCTTCTGTGGGGTCTGGGACTGTTGGTGGGCGAAAGAACCGCCGAAGCGGCCCAGGTTTTTCGCCGAGGGTTGGAAGACAAGACGCTGGCGGACCGTCACTCGCTGTTTCATTTCTATTTGTCCGGGGCACTGGCGGCCGAAGGAAAACACGAGCAAGCCCTGTCGCACATCCAAGCGGCGGTCAAACTGCGGCCCGAGATGCCCCGGTATCAATCCCGGCTGGGTTTGGTGCTCATGCGGCTGGGGCGTTACGACGAAGCAGCAACGGCGTATGTCAAGTTGCTCGAGCGGTTCGGAAACGATTACAGCTCTGCCGAGACACGCGAGGCGGTCCGCGAGGCACGCATGGCGCTGTCGCACCTGGCTGTGCTCCAAAACCGGCTGCCGGAAGCCGAAGAGTACCTCGAGCAAGTACTGGACGAGTTTCCCGAGGACCCAGGCGCTTACAATGATCTGGGATACCTTTGGGCCGACCAAGGAAAGAACCTGCATCGCGCGAGACGGATGATCGAAGCGGCAGTCGAAGCCGAGCCGGATAACAGCGCGTATCAGGACAGTTTGGGTTGGGTGCTGTTCAGGCTGGGACAGTACGATCAGGCCATAGTGGTCTTGGAAAAGGCGGCTTGCGGAAGGCCCGACGGCGTAATCCTGGAACACTTGGGCGAAGCATATCTGAAGGTGGGTGATCGTGCCCGCGCCAGGCAGACGTTTGCCCGCGCGGCGGAGGCTTATCGCAAGGATAAAGAGGAAGAAAAAGCCCGATTGGTCGAAGACAAACTCAAGACCCTGTGAGCAGCCGCATGTGGACGGCCGATGCAGCGCCGGCATGCGCCTAGTTGCGCCGCAGACCGCGGCGAAGCGCAAGAGACGGAAACAAACTGAAACGAACTGCGATTGCCGGGAACAAACTGCAATAAATTGCAATAAACTGCGATAAATTGTAATAAACTGCATCAAGCTGCCACAAACCGTCAGAGCGTGTGAAAAGACTGCGGGAGATTGCGGCACACTGCCAGAGACTGCGAACGAATATCACAGGGCGTGACAGAGTGTGACAGGGTATAACAGATTACGGCAGACAGGCGCCGGCGTCCCGGCGCAGGCCCGAGTGAGTGTGCGACTGCGTGCCGCTGGCGCGGCGGGCCGGCACGACTAGGGGCGAACGGGGCAGTCGGGTCAGTTTTTGTACGGGGTGATGTTGTTATGGCAGGCCATTCGCATTGGGCGGGAATCAAGCACAAAAAGGCAATCGTCGACGCCAAGCGCGGCAAACTGTGGAGCAAGCTGGCCAAGGCCATTATCATCGCGGCCAAAATGGGCGGCGGCGATCCCGAAACCAATCTCCGCTTGCGGTACGCCATCGACGACGCCAAAGCCGTCAGTATGCCCAAGGAGAACATCATCCGGGCGATCAAGCGTGGGCTGGGCGAAGTCGAAGGCGGTGTACCGGAGGAAGTGGTTTACGAGGGCTACGGCCCCGGCGGCGTGGCAGTGCTGTGCGAAGTGCTCACCGACAACCGCAACCGCACGGCCGCCGAAGTGCGGAAGATATTCGAGATGTCCGACGGCAAGCTAGGCGGCGCCGGCTGCGTGGCCTGGATGTTCGAGAGCAAAGGATTCTTCCTGGTACCGTCCGAATCGGTGGAGGAAGAAAAACTGCTAGAACTGGCCTTGGAAGCCGGGGCCGACGACGTGCGCCGCAGCGGCGACAAGTTCGAGATCACTTGCGATCCGGCGGTATTCCGCGAGGTGAAGGCCGCGCTGGAAGCAGCCGGCATAACGCCCGACGCGGCCCAAATCACCCGCCTGCCCAAAACCACCGTCGACTTGGACGCCGACACGGCCGTCAAAGTGCTCAAGCTCATGGAACGTCTGGACGACCACGACGACGTGCAGAACATCTCCTCGAACTACAACATACCCGACGAAGTGATGAAGCAAATCGGCATGTCGTGATCGTCCAGCGACCGATAGGCTCGCGGCACACGCTCCGCAAGACTTCAGCGGCGCATCGGGCGCCGTCAACACTGTGTTGGCGCATCTAGCGCCGTCAAGACTGTATTGGCGCGTCGGGGGCCGTCAAGACTGTATTGGTGCATCTAGCGCCATCAACGCTTTATGGACGCATTTGGCGCCGCGAGGCAAACAGCGCACATGTCTGGACAGACCGAGGAGCTTCGCCGCGATGCATTGCAAATTTGGCGTGCCGGGGTGGATGCAGTGCGGGCCGACCGGCTGATGCAGGCGGCGCTGCGGGTTCACGGCGACCGGCTGTGCATCGGCCCGGAGCAGCTCGCCTTGGCAACCATCAGGCGGATTGCTGTCGTCGGCGCCGGCAAGGCAGTGGCCATGATGGCCGCGGCGGTGGAGGAAATACTCGGCCCGACACTGATGGCCGACAAACAGCTTTTCGGCTGGGTCAACGTGCCGGCCGATTGCGCACGGCCCCTACAGCGCATCCACTTACATCCGGCCCGGCCGCCGGGCGTCAACGAACCGACGCCGCAGGCAGCCGCGGGCGCCAAGGAGATACTGCGGATCGTCGAGGGGCTCGGCCCAGACGATCTGTGTCTGTGCCTGATCGCTGGTGGCGGTTCGGCCCTTCTGCCGGCCCCGGCCAAAGGCGTCACCCTGGAAGACAAGCTGCAAGTCACCCGGCTGCTCAGCGCCGCTGGGGCAAATATCCAGCAACTCAACACGGTCCGCAAACAACTTAGCCGGATAAAAGGGGGCGGTTTGGCCAGAGCTTGTCGAGCGGGCACATTGGTCGCGCTGATCATATCCGACGTGCTCGGCGATCCGCTGGATGTGATCGCTTCTGGCCCCACCGTCCCCGACAGCTCCACCCCGACTCAAGCGCTGGAAGTGCTTCGACAATTCGGGGCCGACAAGGGCGGAGTGTCCCAGCGAGTAATCGACTACCTGGCGAACAAAGCAGCTCAGTGGGAGGGTCATGCTCGCCGGCCAGAAACTCCGCTCGGCCAGGACAGCGATCGAGCTAGTGTCCCGGAGAACACAGGCACGGGCAGCGTCGCGCGGCGGGTCGTCAACCTGGTTATAGGCAACAACGCCACGGCAGTAGCTGCCGCCGCCGAGGAAGCCCGACGGCTGGGATACGCCGTCCGCTCGGCCAGCGCACAGTGTTGCGAAGGGCCGGCCGAGCAGGTGGGCGTGGCGCTGGCCGAGAAGGCATTGCAGATGCGGGCGGAACTGCTGGCGGGACTGCGGAGCGAAGCTGCCCTCAGGTCGTCGCTGCCGATGGAATCGGCCGGCGCACCGGGCGCCGGGGCGGAAACGCGCCCGGCCTGCTACATCTCCGGCGGAGAGCCGGTGGTGAAGCTGGTGGAACCTTCGCGGCGGGGGCTGGGCGGACGCAATCAGCAGCTTGTGCTGGCCGCTGCGCAGTACTTATGGAATCGCCAGTGCGAAGGCATCGCCCTGCTTTCTGGCGGAACCGACGGCGAAGACGGTCCGACCGACGCCGCCGGCGCGGTGCTGGATGCCGCAGTGCTCGCCGCCGCCCGCGCCCGAAACCTCGACCCGGCCCAGTATCTGGCCCGAAACGACGCCTACCACTTCTTCGACGCCTTGGGAGCACTGATCCGCACGGGACCGACCCACACCAACGTGTGCGACTTGCGGGTAGTGCTTGCGCGGCCCGAGTAGGATGGCTGTTCAAGGCGCAAAAAATCACTGGCCCACGAATCCATCAACCCACCAACCCCGCCGGGCGGAACTCGCCGGGGCGGCTCAATCCCACCACCACTGGCCCTTGGCCAGGTTGGGGGTGATTTCCTGGCGCGCCTTGCTGAGGGTGCCCTTGTCGTCGCTCAAGAGGTTGCTGTCCTTCAGGGCCTCGGTGGGCTGGATGTTCACGCCGCCGCCGACCGGGGTCATTAGCTGGTTACCCTTCCACACGGCGTTGCAGGCAGTGGCTACCTGCCGCGGGGCGTTGTGGATTTCCACTGGGAACGACTGTTCGTCGCCGAATAGTTCCATCCGCCAGCCGGCCTTGTCGTACAGCCCTTCCTGTTGAATGTAAGCGGCGGCTACGGCCATGTCGATCAGGTTCCGCAGCTCGGCGTAGACCGGCGATCTTTCGGCCAGTTCCGGATAGCTCTTGGTGAATGCCTGCACGAACGCCTGGCTGGCTTTGTTCGACTTGCCGCCGACGCGCTGCCCCTCGGCCGTGACCAGCTCGCCTTCGCCGATAAGTTTCACCCCATCGCCTACCAGTTCCATAGCCAGCCGGTCTTCCGATACCCGCACGCACTGATAGTCGGGCACGAAGTACCATCTTTCCATCGCATTACGGCGGACGTCCGCAGGAGTGGCCCGTTCCACGTAGCTGACCAATCTTACCGGCGGCTGCTCCAGGCCAATGCCGATAAGTTTCATTCGATAATCGGCCTCCACCAGAATCTGGGCGAAGCGCGTCTTAGGCGAGACGCCCTGGACGCTCACCGTGTGATAGCCCAAACTGCTGCGCAGGCCCTCGACAATATGGCCCGTATCGGCAGGCGTGGCGTGTACTCCCACGCTGCGCAAAAAGCGCTGCATGTTGGCCAGCCCTTCTTCGGTCGGGTCGATCGAGCAGCCGATCAGCGGAGTGCGGCGGCCGCTGGGCGGAAAGGCCCGCAAAGCCACCACCAAATCTTGCAACTGGACGACCGGGCGGCCAGTCGTGATCCCCACCACACGGCCCGACAGGTCGGTCATCCATCCTTCGGCCGGACCGGCGATGACGATGTCTTTGGTTTCCGGGTAATAGAACACGTATCGCACGCGGAGCAGACCGGCCAGATAACGCATCTCATCGGTCAGACTGCCCTGTTTGTCGCGGACGGCCTCTTCCAGCCGGTTCAACGAAATCTTGCGCAACTTGCTGTAGTTGGCTACCTTGGCGTCTAGCGTTGCGCGGGCGGCTGCGGCACGCTGGCGGGTAAGCGCTCCACCGGGGTCGAGAAATGTTTTCACTTCTAGCACGCCTTGGGCGTCGACCACCACGCCGGCTTGTTGAGCTTGCGCCGAAGCCGACGATGGGGCCAAAGCCCATCCAGCAGCTAGTACACACAACGCCACTACAACCAGTGCGGACTTGCGAAAGAACATGGGCAACCTCATGATTGCTTCATTACAGTGCGATACACTAGTCACGACAAGCAATAGCGGCCACAGCGGCCTGGTCAACGCGCGCCTGAGCGGCCCAGCGATTGTCCACAAGCTTTGCCCCACGGCCTGGCCTACACCGCAAACTTGCGGCGCTTGTTCGATACATTTCGCCAAGCACCCAGAAGCGACACGATACGCCGCATCTGAGTCCCGCCATTTTTCCAGGGCACTAAATCGATATTAAATGCCCAAAGGCTACAAATCAAGAAACTACCAAAGTTTTGTAAAATAGCCGAGGATGCCGCCTGGCCAGGGCGTCCCCGGCAATAGCGGCTGCCAGAGGTATCCGGCTACAATAATTTGGCGGGCGTAACAGACGGCTGGGCAGCGCAGTCGCCGTCCGGTGGAAGGCCGGTTAAACTATACAGCGCTGTTCTACTAAAGACTCAAGAGCGCTGTTCTGCTAAAGACTCAAGACAGTAGTAAACTGGAGTTTACCCAGTGTTGCGCTACCACGAATAAGTGTTACTGCTGAAAGTGCTTCGACTCCGTGTACTTCGGTGGGCACTGCAAGGTACTTGGTTGGGCACGGCAAGCGTTGATAGCACCGTTGCGTTTTGGCTATCAGCTTAAACACCTCGACCAATTAAATACCTCGACCAGTTAAACACCTCGACCAGTCGCTCGGCGCACCGTAAATTGCCGCAAATCCAAACCCAGTAACAAAACCTGGGAAAA
>CALLPE010000053.1 GCA_938015445.1 uncultured Pirellulales bacterium | reverse complement strand
AGACCATATATAACAGAAGTTCAGCACGAAGCGATAAGTGGGCGCCGAACCCAGCGGCGCAGTCGGTGGCCCCGTCGTCTAGCCAGGTTAGGACACGGCCCTTTCAAGGCCGTAGCACGGGTTCAAATCCCGTCGGGGTCAATAAGTCCTTATGCAGCAAGTAGTTACGTCATGCACCACGCGGCATAATGTGGAAGTTTGTAATGGGTTGCGATGCAAGTTTCTCTATCTTGCCGCTTGTTGCGGGAACCTGCTGCACCGCTTTTTGCACCACTTGTGCACCACCCTGTGCACCACTTTTTGCACCGCTTTCCAAGCCCTCGCTTGTAGTGTTCGGCTGAACATGGTTCGAGTCCACAAGTGGGTGTTCTGCACCGCCGCCCCGGGCGAACGCAATATTAGGACGGCTAAGTTGTCTGAGTGTATCGAGGGCCTGGATTATTCTGAGCGCATGGCTGATTAAGGCACGGAACCAGGATGCATGGCGTCGGCTTTGCGTAGTGCAGGGCACAGAAGGGTGGTGCGCGGGCCAGTAGCGCAAAATATCGCCGCATATTTTGAGTTGCTGAAAGTCGAGTGCGAGTTGTTCAACCGACACAAGCCATAAAAAGAAGCAATAGAAACTGGGTGCAGCAAAATGACGCGCGTTGCCATCCTCGGCGCCACCGGTTACACGGCGCTAGAGTTGATCAAGATACTATTACGGCATCCTGAAGTGGAAATCGTGGCGGTCACCAGCCGGCAAGAGGGTCAGCCGCCAATCGCCATGATCCATCCATCGCTGACGGGGCGGCTCGACCTCCGGTTGGAAGACCTCAGCCCGGCAGAGGTGGCTGCCCGAGCCGAGTGCGTTTTTAGTTGCTTGCCGCACGGGGCAAGTGCATCGGTGATCGGGCCTTTGTTGGAGGCGGGATGTCGGGTGATCGACTTTAGCGCCGACTATCGCCTCAACAGCGCCGACGCGTATGCCGAGTGGTACGGGCAAAAGCACGTCGATCCGGACCGGCTGGGAAAAGTGCCTTATGGTCTGCCGGAACTATTCCGCGAGCAGATCGGCTTGGCCAATTTGGTGGCCAACCCCGGCTGTTATCCCACCTCGGCCATTCTGCCGCTAGCGCCGCTGCTGAAAGCGGGGCTTATCCAGCCAGGCTCGATCATCGTGGACTCGAAGAGCGGCGTTTCCGGCGCCGGACGTACCCCGAAGCTCACCACCCATTACCCAGAGTGCAACGAAAGCGTCTCGGCGTACAACGTGGGCCGCCACCGCCACACGCCCGAAATCGAGCAGGTGCTCGGCACCGTGGCTGGGCAGGCAGTGGAGGTCGTCTTCACCCCGCATCTGATCCCCATGGACCGCGGCATACTGACCACTACTTACTCGCAGCCTGTGGGCAACGTCACAGAAGACCAGTTGATGCAGACGTTACGGGATTTCTACGCCGACGAGCCGTTTGTGAGGGTGGTAGATCATCTGCCGGGCACAAAGGACTCGATGAACACCAACTATTGCGACATTACCGCGCGCGTAGTGCGCGGCCGGGTGCTGACGATCAGTTGCCTGGACAATCTGGTCAAGGGTGCCTCCGGGGCGGCGGTGCAGAACTTCAACCTGATGTTCGGCTACGCGGAAACAACCGGCTTGATCTGACAGGCCCTGGCCAGACGAGCATCCCGGTCCCAGTGCCGCTACGGCCCGACGGCGGAGCAATCATGGCAGTGCGCCTGCCCGTCCTTCTACTAAACCGTTCTACTCACCGATCGGTCTGTTGAATCGAAGTGCCGGAAAGCGGCGACTTGTTGCGCGCGGCTCAAGGGTCTTTTGGCTGACGTCCGCCGGCCCAGTATATGGCGCGGACCATCAATCGCTGGAACTGCGGGTTACCGAAGGCGTTGCGGTCGTGTCCTAGACCGGTATTGAACACACGGCCCTTGCCGACATGCGACACCCAGGCCATGCACTGGCGTTCGTTGCCGCGGTCCATCCGCGTCAGACACCTCATGCAGGCGTTGCGGTGATAGTGATGGCTGTATGTTTCGTCCTGGATTTCGAAGTCTTCTAGGCCAGCGGTGATGGGATGCTCTTTGTCGTAGATGTACACGGTGAACCGACCACCCCCGTGCCCAGCGAAACGCCCGCCGAGGATTTCCCAGTACACATCGGATTTCTTCTTAGCGTCGGTGGCATGCACGCCGACCACGCCGCCGCCGTTGCGGACGAAATCGAGCAGTGCCTGTTCCTGGCGAGCATCGGTGAACTCTCCCCCGGAGCCATAAAACAGCACCACATGATACTGGCCGATGCGCTCCGGCAGCAGCTCGTCCTGGGTTTCGGCCACCGTGACCGCAAAATCGCCCGTCCTCTCCAGCAGCTCCTTGGTTACGGCTGCGAAGCCCTTGCCGTCGTGACCACCGTTCCACACGATCACCACGTGAATCTTCTCAGCAGGGGCTGCGGGCTTAACCATGCTCTCGGCCGCCGGCCCACAAGCCGAAAGCAGCATCAAACCAGCGATTGCATTGACGAAAAACAACATCTGAAAGCAAGCTTTCATCAGGTGCTCCTTGGCAAATCGCAGTCGACAACATTAGCGGCTTTTCAACGACTAACACTATCCGCCAGTGGTTTGGCCACTCAGCAGACCGATGCGCCGATAGTTTACTGCGCGCCGATGTTCTGACAGTTTATCGCGCGCGGTCTTCTCGCACAAACACCACGCGCAAATCGTGCTCACATGGCCATCCGTAGCGTCGTTGCTTCCGGCGGCTGCTCGGCGGCCATTTGCAACAGGCGCTGCCATTGCTGCGGTGCGCCGGGAGTAATTCGGCCGAGCAATCGCGGCGACTGCGCACCGGTGACGGCCGCGAGGTTAGCCGGCACTCGGTCCACGTAAAGCATTGCCAGCATGGCGACGCACGCTGCTTCAAAAGCTTCGGACTGAGGAAAGCCGCAATCGGCCAACCTGACGATCGGCAGGCCGCTCATCTCGGCAATTTTTCGCAGCAGCAAACCGTTGTGCTGTCCTCCGCCGGCGACGATGATTTCTGTGGCCTGTGCGAAGTCGGGCAAGCGCCGGCGCATGCCCTGGACCGTGGCTTGTGCTAGGAAGTGCGTGGCCGAGCACAGCATGTCGCGCACGGACCATCCTTTGCTGACGGCCATTTGCATTGCCTCGGCCAAAAAACGCTGCGGATGCACTCCGCGCGGATGCCAGCGCGGCAAAGGCGTATCGAAGTATGGATCGGCCAGCCAGTGCTCGACCAACTCCGGGATACACTTGCCCTGCACCGCCAACCGACCTCCCGGATCGTAGGTGCACGCATTGCCGGTAAGCTTCTGAGCTAGCACGTCCAGCATGCTGGTGCCAGGACCGATTTCGAAGGACACAATCCGATCGACGGCCTGTTGCGGCGAGGCATTTCGGTGGCTTGCCGGGAGGAAAGTCGCCATTACGCTGCGGCCAACTTTCAGCAACACGCGGCAGTGTTTGGGTTGGCGGAGGATAATCCACTCGGGCAGCGGCGTAAGAGGACCGCCCAGACCGCCTTGTAGTACATCTCGGGCAGGGAAATCGTCGATACAGTTCAAACCAGTGGCTTCAGCAAGCCGCGCCGGGTCCGACAACCCCACGTAGCTCCGCGCAGGACGCGACGTGCAGCTTTCCACGGTCCACAAGCCGGGATCAGACACGCCCACCGCCAGGATGCGCGCGGGCGGAACGCCATAATCGGCGGTGAGTCGCGCGATCAGATCTGCTTGGGCGTCGGCCAACAGTACTCGGAAACGGCTCAGCGCCGCCACCGAGCAATCGGCCGGACTATCCCATGCAGCAAAGGCTGCCGACAGTTCCCGCGGCGCTGCGGCAAAAGTTGCTCCCACCAGTTCTGCCTGGGCTGCCAGACCGCGGCCCACAACCTGGACCAGCGCCGCCGACACCGCAGTGCAGTGGCGCGACACTTCCAGGCCCACAAACCACCTGCGCGGTAGCCGGGCGTCGCCCGATTTGAAAGGGATCGTTACTGCCATGTGCAGCTCAGGCCACCATACGCTCTTGCAGCGCCACTTTGCCGGTTATGCCGGCTATGAACTCTTCGAATATCCGCCCATCGAGGATCGAGGCCGACGGTGCTTCGGGATGAAATTGCGTGCCGATGGCCAGCCAGTCGTCGGAGACGCTTTCGATGGCCTCGATGACACCGTCGGGACAGCGGGCGGAAACCATGAATCCCGGCGCTACCTCGTCGATCGCCATGTGATGCATGCTGTTGACGCGAATTTCGCCTTCTCCGTATACCCGATCAAGCAAGGTTCCTTTTTCCACCACCAGTGCATGGCGATGATTGGGATCGGAATTGTCGATGTGGGGCAACGCTTTGGGAATGTCCTCCTTGATGTGGAAAAACAGGGTGCCACCCTGAGCGACGTTGATCAGTTGCATGCCCGCTCCAATTCCCAAAACGGGCATCCGCCGCATGGCGATGTGCCGCATCAACCGCCGGTCGAAGTCCTCGCGGCGCGATTCCATCAGGATCATCGACGGATCTACCTCGTAACCGTCGCGGCGCGGGTCCAAGTCTGCGCCACCGGTCAGAACCACTCCGTCGAGCATGTCGAGCACCTGTGCTATTTCGCTGTCGCTCGGCAATGGTGGAATTACGATTGGGGTGGCCCCGGCGTTGATCAACGCGTCGAAGTATCCCGCCCACAGAAACAGAAACGCTGGAGTCTCCTTACGCTGCGAACGATAATCGGCGTTCAACCCAATCAAAGGCTTTCGGGACATGACGAACTCCTTTAACGACAGGTCCTGAACGAAATACTGGAAAAAACCAAGACCAACGATCGCCGGGGCCACAAGAATATTGCGGTAGCAAAAGCCGGGACGGGCTAGACGAGGGGAACTCGAGCGCTTGGGTCCGACAGCCAAAAGCCGCCGGGCGTCACGAGAATCGGCCGGCACGTCAATCCGGGACGCCATTGGCCGAAGACCGTTTTCCGCCTATCTTCACGCGCCACAGCCACGCACTGCAAAGCGGGGATCTCCGTATCGCTGGTCTTTTGCTCTTTTTTTGTTCTCTCGGTTGGCGAGAATTGGGGCGATCAACAAGAGCACAAATAAACAAAAAACCAGCAGACAAGTCACCGGCCCTACCGTATTTTGATAGTCATAAGTCTTTGGCTGACAACATGTTGTGTGACAGCACTGCTGGCATTGCTAGCATTTTATTGTCCTACCAGCGCACTGGTCGAAGAGTAAAAACTGGCTTGTGCCACTGGCCTGTTAGCCCAAAAACAGTATGGTGGCACAACTAAAGTGGCTTTCTTGGCGAGCCTCTGCTGGTGGTTTTTTGACGCAAGCTTTTTGGGGAACCAGCCTCTTAGTTGCGCTGCGGACTTACGATGTGCTTGGCGTGTTCCATATCGCCGCCACAAGCCAGGGCGCAAATGTCATCGCTTGGCACCTAATTCCGCCGAAATCGTGGCATATTACGGCGGACACTACGGCAAAGTGATTCCACCAAGCGAGGAAGGGTTGCTGGTTCCGTCTGAGCTTGTGCCGGAACCCGAGCTGCTGCCCAGCGGCGGCAAGTCGTTAATGTTTACTACTTGCGTAGGCTGCGCCGCTGTGGCCGTGGAGTTGGCTTGCAATGTTCTAGTCGGCGCAGAAGCCGAAGGTGCCACCGTTTGGCCCTTGGGGGAACTCGCTGTCGAAGGTGCCGGCGGAAGGGTGCTTTCCACTCGCGGCTGACTCTGCCAAAGCAGCACACTGCCGGCCGTGGGAGGCGGGCCTTGCTGAGAGCCCCTCGCAAAACCCAAGGCGCTGCCCGCTGCGCCGGTGGAACCCGGCCAGCGGTTGCTGGCAGCCGAGGCGTCGTTCGTTCTGATCGCTCCGATCGGTTCAGCCACACGAGCTGAACCGCCACCCAAAGAGGCTCCACTGCCCAAAGAGGGCCCACTGCCTAAAGCCGCCCCGCCACCCAAAGACGACCCGCCACTAAAGAACGTGCCCGGTGTTGACCCGGCACTGTTCGATTCAGCACTAGGCCGGACTTGGCTGCCCGCAGATATTGACCGAGCGCCCCAGCCGCCAACAGGGTTGCTTATCGCCGAGGCTGGAGCAGGCCCAGTTGCGCCGTTATCTGCTGGCCGATTGATCGTAGACCCGGTGCCAGCATTGGGAGTGGGGAATGTTGGCGGATTTCGGTAGTATGGGTCTGTCGCTTGCGGAGAGGCCGCGCCGGTTGGCGGCGAGGGTACCGTGGTGCGTCCGAAGAACGGGTCGACGCCCGGCGGCTTCTGGTGCCCACAGCCCGCCGCCGCCAAAAATAGGCACATAATCAGCGACGGCCTGAGCATGAGACGACCTCCTTGTTCGCTATTTCGATACAGGGAAAATTGACCAGCGCCCCGCCGAGCAACTACCCAAATTACCGCTATTTCCTGTCTTCACAGCAGAGCTGGTTGTCCCACACCCCAGCGTGAGCTTCGGTGCGGCGAAACCAGAAGACACCTAAGCAATTGTTGGCATTGGTTTGCAGACTTTCAGTTGACCGATGTCTATGTTTTCCCCACTGGCTGCCGTTTATCAAATGTCGCCAACTGGGTCAATATCACGTTTTTCGATAGCTGTTAGTCTAGCAGCCTGTTAGCCTGGCACGGTTAGCCCGTTAGGGGACACCCTGTTACGGGTTGGCCTGTTACGGGTTAGCCTGTTAGGGGTTAGCCTGTTAGGGGTTAGCCTGTTAGGGGTTAGCCTGTTAGGGGATGGCTTGTTAGGGAATGGCCTGTTAGGGGACAGTCTGCTACGAGTTAGTCTGTTACGAGTTAGCCTGTTTACCTGCTGGCTACGAAAGTCCGGAAACCACCGTTTCGGGAATCACATCGGAAAGCAAACAACGCTATGGAGATTTAGTCGTCGGTTCTGCGAAAAAAGTCGTCACAGAAAGCTCCGGTGCGTCATAAACGAGGACTCCTTGCTTACAAGCGATTTTTCCCACCGGGCTATAGCGCTCTTTGCCATCTTCAGTCGTCCGAAAAGCACGAAAGCTGGTAGAAGGATGAGTTTTAATGCGGATATGGAGGAGTTTCTTTTTTCCCAGATTGATGACTACGAAGGCATCGGGGTTGTTTGTTCCATTGGACGCGAATGCGATAATGGCTATCTCACTATCCATGGCAATGGCTCTGGCAACTGCCATCCCCGGTTGACCAGCCCGGGTGAGTTGTTTGTACATCCAGTAACCGCGGCGAACCTCATAAGTGCCATCTTCGTTGATTCTGACGGCACACCCTGGATTAGGATCACCGCCAATCCACTTTGTCGGCCGTTGAATTCCCGCCCATGGGATGATTCCGTTGACTTTTGCGGTATAGATGTTGCCGTGGAATTCTTTGACGTTCTTGGTGTCCATTTGTCCCCAGCTTGTTGAGGTGACCCAGGCACGCAGCTCAGGGCGAACACTCCGGATTTTATCGATACCTGCACTTCTGTGTTCTCCGAACCACCGGCCGAAGGAACCGCTATAAAAGCCGTGCGAGGTGATCAACCCTAGCGACTGTAAAGCCGCTTCATCGTCGGTCAAAGCATCGGCATAACCCCAGTGATCGAACCGGTACCAGTTAGTCGTTTCTCCCGGCGTAACTTTGACATCTGAAAGACCGGCGTCTTTCAAAGCCTTCGCCACGAGCTTTACAAATTCGGCTACTTGCTCTGGTGGCCAGAACAGGTTGTAGTCATGGCCATCGCGGTCGGTTAAGCCGGCCTGAGTCCAGCGGAACCAGTCTTCACCTTCGTTGTGCAGAGAAACATACTTGACCGGGAGTCCTTCTTTCTGTCGAAGGTAGCGAACCCAATCGACCAGATAGGCCACAAGGTCTTGCTTGTGCCGCGCATCGAGGTCCCGACCACGCACGACTTTTTGCTTTGTCATATATGCTGGTGGACCGTAAAGCGTGGTAAGAATCGTCAGGTCGCCTCCCCAAGCGCGAGTAGCTTTTACGCCTTCACGGACAAACAACCTCATGTTACCGGTAGATGTTTCGTGATCGTATGGCCCATTTGGACGCGTTTGGTGGAACGGATCGAGAAACATCTTCACTAGAGCAACTCTCAACCCATCTTCTCCGAAGATGAGCTCGATGATCTGTCTTTTCTTGTCCGCATCCAGGATACTAAAGCCACCGTAGTCTTGGGGATCCTGCCCATAATCGCGTGTTTGGCATGTTTCCACATAATTGAAGCCGAAACCGTCCCAGGCCTGGAGTTTTCTACCGAAATCCACTTCCACACGTACCGCCCGAAAATCCAGTTCTTGGCCGCACGAAGTAGGCAACATTCCAAGCCACGCGAAGGTGACCACCACGAACCACACCACCATGCCAACCGAACTCATTAAATAGTCTCCCAAAGATTGATGAAAGAAAACTGCTTGAGCGCTAGCCCTGGCAACTACACGTCGATGTACGATGACTGTCATGGCAATCGTTCACGGGCTTCCTGCCTCATCGCTACGGGCCGCCCTTCGAGGCAAGGGCCACGCCCCTGATTACAAATAATGAAAACCGGCCGGTCAATGGCCCCACAAGCTGGAATTCGCTCCGTGCGGCGCTGCTGCCAATAGACGAAAAGGCTCAGACCGCATGCACCTACTAAAATAATTAGCTAAGCAGTCTTATCATTAGCAGCAACATTATCTATATGCGATAAGCCAAAGCACCAGGGCCACATCCTAAGCAGACGGTCCATTGCCGTAGACACCAAAACAGTGGTAACGTTTGGCGCAGTAAAACACTGGCCAAACTTCAGTTCACATAACGTCCGAGCAACCGAAGGAAACACTGGGGTATTAGGTGAACAGGGGCTTCCTCAACTGTCCGGCGAGCGGTTGCTTGGCCAGAACCTGGCACAACTAGATAGGCGTCTTGGGCAGGAGCAATCGGTGGCCGACGAAGGCCTGGCTGAATGCTCCGTAGCCGTCTTCGCCCCACAGCATGCGACACAACAACCCCGAAGCCCCAAGCATTTCACAACAATTTAGGATAGTTTAGGGGAACCAAGCCTATAGAGCGATCGATAAGCCTAAACTACGGCAAGTGACAATACATAAGGGTAGTTGTGGGCAGGACAAGCCTAGATAATGTTATACAAAAGCCAGACGCCGGCAGGTGAGGGTAGATACGGGTAGATGTAGATACGGGTAGATAAGGACAGAGGTGGCTAATAGATAAGGACAGATGTTACTAAATGAGGTAGTTGAGGCCGCCGATGTGCCACCAATTGTGAAACGAAAACCGTTCCCGATGACACTGCTGTTTCCATACTCGCGTTTGCATCCCTACGCCAGAGTTCGTTGCTTTGCTACCGAATAGTTCGGGAGTGATTCTCCGAGTGTTGTGTGCCGATGCACCCGCGACAGTGAATGTCAGCGCGCCCACCACCACAAGGCCCGAGCAGCGCATCATGCACTATTTTGGCCAAGAAAACCGCAACGGCCGTCAACCGAAGCTATACTTGCTTCTCCGTGCGCGTAAAAATATGCGAAAAGTCGCTGGTGGTGTGAGCGCAATTGGAGGCCGATTGCCACCCGTGCACCCAACGGCCGCGCAGAAAAAAGCCCCCGGAAAGGCACTGTCCCAGGGGGGCGCAGGACAATTCGCTTTTCCGGGAGCGATTGGTCGCTCGGCGTTGTCAGCGGGGGAGGCCGGTCGGCCCGCTGTCGCGAGCGCGCTGGTATATCCGAAGCCAGCCGCCTACCTCCGTGTAGGCAGCCGTGAGCTTCGTGGTCCGCAGCAGCCTACGTTACCCGACTGCCAGTCGCAGGACCGCCTCACGCCGATCGCCACAGGGCGACTGATCTGGCAGTGCGCCACTCATTGGCGTTGCCAGCAGCGTGAGTAGCGAAAGATAAAAAGCGACGTGGAACAGGTCAATACCGGTTTTTTTCCGTCGAACCCGCAGCACCCGCAAGCTCGTCCAGCAGGCCCAGCACGGCGGTCTGGTAATCGTTTGAGAGGCTGGAGGCTAAAGGTTTTAGGCTGAAGGCGCAATTCAACGGCGCAGCCAACGGATCAGGCCGTTGAACACATCGGACGCTTCCAAGACCAGAGATTCGGGCGGATCGTACTGCCCCGATGAGAGGTAGCCAAGCCCGGCCGCGGCCAACTGCCGCGTCAGGTCAGCAAATTCTGTGCGCAGCCGTGCGACTTCCACACAACCGCGGGTTTTCTTCACGCAGCCGGGCGACCTTTACACGCAGTCGGGCGTTTTCCTCCTCCAACAGCGCGTTACGTTGCATCACCCCGAAGAGCTTTCCCGCCAGTTTGGCCCCGCGCTGGGCCAACCGATCACGCTCGGAATCGCAGCTCGATTCCCGCAGCCTCATAAAGGCGGAAAAAAACGCATCTCTGGCCGCCTACTCAAGATCAATCGCCCGCCCGGCAAAGACAAGAATTCTGCCAGTTTCTTCGGGGTGCTTGACAAGCCAAATGCCACTGTCAAAAATGACGATCGCCGGCCTGCGCCCGTAGGGTTCCGGCGGACTGGAAAGAAAGAGAATCTCGTCAACGGTTACTTTATAATTCTTTTAGGCGACCATTCCGGAGTCGGCCAGTGGAGTGCTTTTGGCCGTGGGACTGTTGGCGTTGGCCCGTTGGCGGCGCCCGGGGCGCAAAAAGGTCTTATCGGAATAAATCGCCTGGCAAGGGCGTGAACGCACTGCCTGAGCAGCCGCCGAGGCACGTTGGGCTGACAAAGCCCGCCGATGGGATAACCGCAAGACAAGGCGTCGGCTTGCTCCGACGCCTTTTTCGTTTGGTGGGGGGGCATCGCATACACTGTAGGGGCCGCTAATCTAAAAAGTGTTCCGAGCAGATTTGCCGTCTTGGGAAGGGTGTGGGTAGGGTTCTCTGGTACTAGTGGTGGGGGGGAAGCCATGAAGGGACGCTATCTAGGCTGGTATCTCAGACCGGCTCGGCGCGGGTTCACGCTGGTGGAGCTCTTGGCGGTTATTGCGATCTTAGGGATCTTGATTTCGCTGCTGTTGCCGGCGGTGCAGTCGGCCAGGGAGGCGGCCCGAAGCACCCAGTGCACCAACCATCTGAAGCAATTGGGCCTGGCTTTTCATAATCATCATGCCGCCCATGGGTTTTTGCCTACCGCAGGCGGACCGGATTGGAGCTGGCACATGACCTACATCAACGGCATGCCGGCCGTAGCGCCGAAGCAACACGGCGGCTGGGGCTTTCAGATCCTGCCCTACATCGAACACGAGGCGCTGTGGCTGGGCAGCGGAAAAACCGACGACCTGGAAAAATCGATCCAGGCCATCAGCACCCCTATTTCCATCATGTTCTGCCCCAGCCGACGACGGCCCGAAGTGGTCGTTGCCAACTGCTGGTACCGGTATCCGAATGCGGGCCGAAGCTACGGCCATGCCAAAAACGACTATGCCGCCGGAAGCTACAATTGGTCCATTCAGTTTGCCGACGGCCGGACCATCTCGGTCACCGGCGGCGTGGGACCGGTCATCTACAATAACCCGGACGACACCGACGGATATAGGAAGTTCAAGGGGGTAATCGGTTGGGCGGAAATCCGCGACGGTGCCAGCAACACCCTCCTACTGAGCGAAAAACGGATGAACCTGGCCCGAATGGGCACCATGCAGGCCAACGACAACGAGGGCTATACCTGCGGCTGGAACCACGACACTATGCGATATACGGATCGGGTGCCCCAGCCGGACTTTTATCACGAATCGAACTATGACGACAGTTTCGGCTCTTCGCATCCGGGCGGGCTGAATGTACTTTTGTGCGACGGGTCGGTGCGATTTGTGGGGTATTCGGTGGATTTGGAGACCTGGAAGCGGCTCGGACATCGCGAAGACGCCCAGCCGCTGCAATTGCCATAGTGGCCCACCTCGGTGACGGGGGCGCCGGCGGGGCCTTTGTGCTGCTGAGCCGTTGCTGATTGAATCAAACGGCTATTTTCCCAAACGGCTATCTTCCCAACAGGCCCGGTTCAACGGGAGATTCTTCATGCGAAAAGGCTGTTTCGGTTGGCAGATGGGAATTTTGCTGGCCGGGCTGGGACTGGTGTTGGGGGTGGTCATCGGCTGTAGCGGCAAACCGACCGGACCGGCCGTTCGAGCCAAAGGTCGAATCCTTATGAACGGCAAGCCGTTGGCGGTTTCGCCGCAAAACCGGCAGGTGGGCATCGGCTATGTACGGGTTGAGTTTTATCGGCTCGGCCCGGACGGCAAACCCCAGGATCCGCCCGAAGGGATGGTGGTGGATGAGGATGGCCACTTTGAACTGATGGACCGTATCCCACCCGGAAAATACCGAATCGCCGTGTATCATTATGACCCGGATGACAAACTCGGCGGCCGATTCGATAAAGACCGCTCGCCCATTGTGCGGGAAGTAACCGGCAAAGAGGATCTTGTGATCGACCTGGCCAAGCCATAGGGAACACGCACTATCCCCTGATCGTCCTGTCAGGGGAGACAAAAGCGGCCTAGGGCGACCGACACTTGGCCAAGCCGTGACAAGCCGAAATATCCGGGGGATGCCAACCGACGATGAGCGCACTGAAAAGCTCGTGCCGGAAAAAGTCGGAAAACCGGGGGTAGCCAGCCTACGGATGCGGCAGTTTCAGCAGGCGGGCGACCCAGACATTACTGAGGGAATACTCGGCTGCTACCGGAGCATTGACTAGCAAAGGTTCGACGCCGGCCAGGTCGGCTTTGCGATGATAGACAATAAGCCAGCCGACGGCAGACTTCTGAGTTTGGTTTGCTGGGCTGAAGGAAAGCGGAGGCCAGCGGGTCTCTGGGGAACCGGTGCTGGGTAAACGCCGACCCCGGGGGCAGAGCGAGGGGGGAAGCGAAGGCGTCTGGGCGTCCGGGAGAGTGTGCCTTGCCTGCTCAGCCCGATCCCGGCGGAACAGAGGAGCATGGACGCCTGGGTCCCAACCGACCAGTTCCGTCTGGCTTTCTGCCAGGGCGGGCGATGAGATGGCAATACCAGGGGCTTGAAACGGGGCCAAATGCGGAGCAAAAAGGACGGTTTGTCCTGGGGCACAAGCTGCCGCCTCTTCGCTCCAAGGCCAAACCCATTCTTCGCCAAATAGCCGAAAACCTCCGTCTTGTTGATCGTTATCGCCTTTGCCTTCGGCCATCACCGCCGCTTGGCCCGAACCGTCGCCCCCCAGCCCCGCCGCCGATAGGTTTTCCCCCAGAGCCTGCTTGGGTGCCGATCGCTCCGAGCTGGTTAAGGGAAGAGCGCGAGAACTCCGAGCCGAGCTGCTCGAGGCGTTGGGAAGAAAGGATTGTGCTGCTCCGGTCCGGTTAGCGCCCGCATCAGAAGACATCCCCTGCTGGCCGCCGCCTTGCGATTGGCCAAACAAGAGTTGCTCCCCGCCATAGGCGAAGTGGAACATGCTGCCGCTGGCGCCGGAGCCGGGGGAAGGAGCGTC
>CALLPE010000052.1 GCA_938015445.1 uncultured Pirellulales bacterium | reverse complement strand
GTGCAGTTCGGTTCGGTCGGTCTGCATGTCGTACAATTCCCATTTGCCGGTGCGGCGGCCGGTGCCGACCCGGCCGATTTCTTCGTGGATTTCGTTGTAGTAGGATACGAGTTTCCATTGTCCTTGGCGGACGGCTCGATTGCCCTCATGCTCCCAAAACAGGGTCCGCTCCTCGGCATAATTCGGGTCCATCAGGGCCGGCAGCAGACTGCGGCCTTCCAACGGCAAAAGCTTCATGCCGTCCCGCTCGGCCGGATAAGTTGCCCCAGCGATTTCCATACAGGTGGGCAGCAGATCGATGACATGCCCGACCTGTCGGCAGTTGATCGCCCCGCCCCGGATCCGAGCAGGCCAACGCACAATGAACGGAGTGGCAATCCCCCCTTCATGCACCCAATGTTTAAAAAGCCGAAACGGCGTGTTGCTAGCATTGGCCCAAGGAAGAAAGTACGCGGTAAACGACTCTGCCAAACCGGGCAGCTTGCCTTTGGGTTGATTCTTGCCAAGCGGCTCTGCACAGGCGCCATTGTCGCTCAGGAAAAAGACGACCGTATTCTTCTCGCGCCCGGAGGCCCGCAGCGCTTCGAGCACCTTGCCGATGCCTCGGTCCATCCGCTCCACCATCGCCGCATAGACCGCCATGCGGAGGTCCATATCGTCCTGGTCGGCTTGGTTCCAATCGTAGCTGTCGGGATGGCGAGGCGACAGGGACAATTCAGGAGGGAAAAGCCCTTTTTGCTTCTGGGCAGCGAAACGCCGGCGTCGAATCTCGTCCCAGCCGATCCGGTACTTCCCGCGGTGTCGGGCAATGTCCTCTGGCCAAGCGTGCAGCGGCCAATGGGGCGCGGTAAATGCCAGATAAAGAAATAGCGGCCGATCAGGCGGGGCTTCCTTGATAAACCGTGCCGCATAAGCAGCGAAATAGTCGGTCGTATAAAAGTCCTCAGGCAACGGCCACAGGGGGTCTTCTTGCAGAACGATCTGCCCCTGTTGCGGCCGGAAATAGTGGCATGCACCTCCGTACAGCCCGAAGAAACGCTCAAATCCCCGATCCAACGGACGCTGCCCCTTTTCGGAACCTACATGCCACTTGCCCACCATAAGGGTTTGATAGCCTGCCGCGCGAAGTACCTCGGCCAAGGTGGCACAGCGACGATTCAGAAACCCCTGATAAGCGGGCAGATGGGCAATCGGGCGATTGTATCGGTTGGTCGGCTCCATGTAGCCCACACCGGCCTGGTGCGGATACAAGCCGGTCAACAGCGAGGCCCGTGTCGGGCAACACCGACCACAATTATAAAACTGGGTGAATCGGACTCCCTCTCTGGCTAAGGAATCGATATGGGGCGTCGGAATTTCGCCTCCGTAGCAGCCCACGTCGGAAAAGCCGAGGTCGTCGGCCAGGAGGATTACAATGTTCGGACGTTCATCTGCCGCCGCCTCGGCGAGCATGATAAGAACCACGAGACCGCAGAACCAAACACGAAACAAAGTGGACCGCTTGCCGCATAGGCTCCCTGACGGCCAGCACCATTCGCTTAACCATCGCAACACACCCCCAAACAACGTCTTGAAGGCCATCGGTCCATACCTCTTCGGTTGAGGACATTCTGGAAAGCTTGGCAGATGATTCCACTCATTCCTCTAAGGGCTGATAGGCGAAATACTCGAAGGTTGCCTGGGCATTTCCGGTAGCAAACACGGCCGGCCGCAATGGATAAAACCCCGGTCGGGCCTCGGTGGGGCGGGATACCTCAGCCCCACAGACGCCGGGAAATAAAAACAGACACTCCCCCAAGACGATCCCCCGTGGTAACCAAAACCAACTACGCCTCGGCATGATTTTGGCTCCTACTGGGGAATCGACTCATAGACGCCGAAGTCGTTCAGGCAGTAGGTCTGCCAGGTTACCGACGGTTTCGTACAGTAAAGGCGCACGTAGCGGGCCGGGACCGGCTGGAAACGGATGACGTCCGAATCGCCCAGGGGCTTCCGTCGGCCTTCCATGCGTCCGACCTCCCGCCAGCTCTGGCCGTCGGTAGAGACCTGAACCGTGTAGTCGGTGGCGTACGCTTTCCACCAAAGCAGGCTCACAGCGCCGACGGCGTGTTCCTTTTCCAAGTCCACCTGGAGCCACTGCGGGCCTTTTGCTTTATCGGGAACGCCGGCCCACCAGCCGGTGTATAAATCATTATCTACTGCTTGGTTCGGCGCGTTCGGCTCCTGATGGATGCTGGCCGAGGCCGGCTTCCCGCGCGCCAGGTTCTCCAGCCCCACGCTGATGCGCACGACGTTCGAGGGCGCCACCGCGCCTTGGGTATCCTGCGCCATGGCCGCCAATTGATGGAAACCGGCCGGGGGGTTCTCCCAGGTGAAGCTCCAGCGCCCCGCAGCGCCCATGCGGGCTTCGCCCAGCAGCTTGGCGCCGTCAAACGCTTTTTTGACCGCCTGCTCATCCCGCTCGGAGTACTCCAACCAGGGCTGGCTCAACACATACACTCGTACACTCTCCAGGTTGCCATTGCGATCCGAGGCGAAACCGGCGATGGCAATCTCGCCCGATCGGGCCTCTAGTCCGTCGATAGGCCATTCGATTCGCACGTTCGGCGCCACGTTGCCGTGGTGGAAAACAGGCAGCTCGTCGAGCGTAATCATGTGATCGTGATTGTAGGTGTAGCGCTGCCAGTCGCTTGGAGCGGTGAACCAGACGCGCGACCAAAGCCAAGCCAGTTTCTGTTCCTGGGCCACCAGAGGATGAATCGGATGCGGCGTTTCGTTGATGGCCAAAGGCTTGCCCGGAGCGATGCGCTGGAGCAACTGGTAGGCCCCCTGCCGAGCGTCTTCCCAGCCTGCCCCCCAACCCCATTCAGGGTAGAAGGGTCGGCTGGCGTAGGTGGACAAACTGACGACGTCCACGTACTCGTCTCCCGGATAGAAACGTTTGCGGTATTCCGCTTCTTCCTCCAGGGTTGGCGTTCGTTTGTGCTCTTTGTTGATTTTCGTTCGGTGAGGCCCCCAGGAGACGTGCGCCGCATGGTAGACCCAGATGAGGTTATGAATCTTCCGCTCTTTTACCAGGTAGTTGAACGTCTGCCGATACAGGGCTGCCGTGTTCTCCGGGTTTTCCAGATCCGTCCACCAGAACCAACCGCCGTCAATTTCATGTAGTGGGGCAAACAGCAGCGGCACGCGTGCTTGGGCCAGTTGTTCGAGATAGTCGGCCGTGGACTTCAGCATTTCGTGAAACTTCTTATATTCCTCCGTGCCCGGGGTCACCATCTTCCCAATGTCCGGGGGCGTGGATTCTTTGGGCCGATTCTTCCAGGCCGTCCCCTCCGGATGCATGGGGTTGCCGGTATGGTAAAGGACGTTCACGATGCCGCCCTTTTCCTGCCACCACCATTTCATTTCCGCCACGGCGCCGCGCAGGACCTGATGGTACAGGTCGCTTCCTAGGGGATGAAAGCCTGCGATATCGCAGCCGCGGAGGGCTGGTTCTCGACCAGTTATCTGGAAGACTTGTTCGAACGGCCCTGTGCCGCCGCCGCTTCGTTGCTTGCCCGCGATAATCTTCTTGCCCTCAATGGACCTCAGGTACTCCAGCAGGCGTCGGGCTTCGGGGATCAAGTGCCGATCGACCGGCTCGGCAGCCGAGGCGATGATCGTCGTTGTCAAACCCAGTAGGCAAGCGGCCAAAGCACTTAATGGAAACAGAGTTTGGTACGGCATAAGCACAGCTCCTGCTATGGCATAAGAAGTTCTAGGGGCCTATCAGCGCCGGGGGTAGCAACAAGCTTTCGCTTTTATGGCGTGGCAAAATCTTCCGGCCTGTCAACGCCGCGGGGAGGTTATGGCATTGCACGGCACGTTTACGAGGCTACGAATGTAAATAATCTCTTCCACACCCAATTTGGACAACAATCGCGGAAAATGCCGAAGGTGGTTGCCGTGGAATAGGTTGCGCTCGCAGCCAGCGAACGGGTTGACCGGTTGTTTCGGTTAGCCCTTGGCGGTCAAGCCACCATATGGGAGGGACTGCTGTGCGTAAAGCAGGTGGCTGAAAACGCTAGAAAAAAACCGCCAAACGCCCAAACAGTTTTGTCAACGAATCTATGAGCTGACTCGTCCCCAGTTTTTGGGCGCGACGCCGGAACTGGGAATGGTTAACCAGATACGCACGTTGAACGAGCTGGCTATACAGTGGCGCAGCAACGGTGAAGGCGGCAAGTAGCAGGTTCGTCAGAGCCTGTGCATTCCGCTTGTTCCCAATGGTGTGATTACGATTGCGCCTTGCTCATGGGCCGGCGTGGAAATGGGCCACGGCTTCCGAGATTCGCAGCGCCCGATCGTAGAGCCGCACCCGAAGCAACTCTCCTTGCAGCGAAAGCCCTAGCAGCGGTTTTTGCGTGCCGCTCACATCCCCTAAATCGCTGTTGTACCGAGTCCAGCCGAATTGCCGTTCCTCTCCCCCGTCGCACAAACGGCCATCCACGACAAAACAAATCACCCTCGGCCCATCATCCACGATGGCCACAATATGGTGGAGTTTTCCAGGTTGCACTGCGCCGGGGTCCGTATCCCAAGCGGCCGAGCAGCGCCCGTCGCTCAGTTCAAGCCGAACGGTTTTTTGTTCTGTAGTGGCCAGGCGTATTCCTGCGCCGTTGCGCTCCCGGCAATCTACCAAAGTCTGTCCGGGTTCCAGTCGGTTCAGCCGGACCCACACCTCCACCGACACTCCGCCTGTGCGTCCTAGATCGATCGGACCGGGCAGGTCGGCTTCCCCGGCGGCGATCTGTTCGGCCCCTGCATCCAAGAGCAAGCCTTTTCGGCTGACCGTTTTGACTTCCCCTTGGCCCCAGAGGCCTTCCAGAAGAGTTTTATCAATCGGATGGATGCGGGCGATGGTTTTTTGGGTTTCTGAAACCCAGTAGCGTCCGTCCTGTTCGATCAGGTCCGGATAACTGATGCGTACCTGCGGATCGGGATCATAGAGGAGGATTTCGGGTTGGCTCCAATGAATGTGTCCATTGCGTTCGACGCCGCCGGCAATCCAGACCGGATTTCGATCCAGAAAGGTTCGTCCGCCGTGGTTATGGAACCAGAAGAGATATTTGCCCTCTTGGGTCCGCCAGACCATCGGGCAGGCCCGGGGATGCTTGATCCGTCGGCCTCCAGGGCAGTAGGTCATCGGTTCTGGCTTGCTCCAGCTGCGCCCGCCGTCCCGGCTGTAGGTGTGGCATGGATGCCCCTGGGTGGTCCGATACACACAATAAAGCGAGCCGTCGCTAAGCGGAACGATGTTATGTTCCTCCTGTACCGAACCGAACTGGTCGGCCCGAACGCCACGCTCCCCTTCGGGCAGCAACTGCCACTGGATTTTCGTTGGGTCCGGCTCGGTCAACAGGTTCGGAGAGCGGAACAACCAGCCTTCGCCCATTTCCAACATATATCGGCCAAGCTTGGTAAAGGCAAAGACCACGTCGTTGCCCACAACGTTGGGTTTATCGATTCCCCAGAAGATCTGCACCTTGCCTTGCCAATCGTTGGTCCGATCACAGGCCGTCAGCCGCATCGGCAGGCGGTAGCGCTGTTTCGACCAAGTTCGTCCGCCGTCGTCCGAATATTTGAACACGTACCAGCCGAGCATGTCGGCCCGAATTTTCCGGTTGCCCAAAGCGGCAATTTGATCGCCGTTATAGGTGTAAAAGACGTAAACTCGTCCGGATGGGGTCACCAGCGGCACTGCCCAGGAGGCCTCCGGTCCATCGGCCGGTTCAATATCGGTTAATGGGGACCAGGTTTTGCCCTGATCGGCGCTGATGGTGGAAACCACATGCTGGCCTTTATCGCCCTCTTTGCCTTTGCCGGTGGTCATCACACATAGCCATTTGCCATCGGGCAGGACGACCATATAGGGCTGATCACAATAGTTTTCAGCCGGGATTGGGGACCCGATGCGGATATTGCGCCGGTCCTTGGTTCTGGGATGGTATGGCTGCGAGCCACTGGCAGTAATTTGCCTCTCGCCCAGTTCAGCGCCTACTTGCACCTTGCTTTGCTTGATATTGCAGGCCAGTGTTTGGCTCAGGATCATCGCCCAGATAGTTGAGCTGCGGCTGGGGTCGGCAACCTGCGGTCGACGTTCATCTGGGCGCAGCGCTTTGCGGCGAAAGGTTGCTTCGCGTTCTTGTTGTATTTGGCGGAACTTCTCCAACTGCTCAGGGGTAAGAAATTGCTCCATTCGCTTGTGTGACTCGTGAATGATCTGAACCATGCGTTCCACGGTGCGGCGGTGCTCGGCGTCCATCTGGACTACCATATCATCTACGATAGGCGCGATCTGCCGCGTCTGCATCTCTGTTAGGGACAGCTCGATGGCCAGCCGGTGTCGAATATACTCGGCCATGCGCTCTGGCGGGGCGGGTGGCGGCCCACACGCAAGCGTATAACCAATGATTGCGCCTGTAACCAAACCGACCACTAAAGCCACCGCCAAGTAGATGACGGCCCGTCGTTTTGGATGTGAGTTCATAGAGTTACCGTAATGTTGACCACGGCATGGACACCAAAGTGTTTGCGAAAGACCATTCGTGCGGGGTGCTGAGTTTGATTTCGACGACGGCGGCACCCACTGTCACCAGGGCCAAAACGAATACCCAGCGCAAGCCACGCCTCAACATAGCTAGCATTTCAAACCACTGTGGCTGGGCATGAGAGCTCCGCCAATGGGCTAACACTCGCGCTTTAAGGGAAGATGGTGGTGCCAGCATCGGTCGAGGGGGCGCGGCTGCCGCGGCCTTTAACAGCCTTTCCAGATGGTGGTCGGTTGCTTTCATGATGCATCACATAAAAGTTGGTTCAGGAGATGTTTCATCCTTCGCCGAGCGCGAAAGGCTCGCACCTTGACCAGTGGTCTGCTCCACCCAGTAAGCTGGCTAACTTCTTGCACGCTCCGGCCTTCGAGGTGTAGGAGTGTGACAACAAGACGATCCGCCGGGCTGAGATGGCCGAGAAGCTTGCTGACTAGTTCGCGCGCGGCGACCGTCTCCGAGACGGGCAGGTCGTCGCGCGTCGCAGCCAGCGTGCGCACCACACGCTCTTCCTGCTCGGTAAGGTCCACCCAGCGTAGTTCTCGTCTTACCCGTTCGTGGTTAAGCTGCTTTAAGCAAGTGTTGACCGCGATACGTGCGATCCAGTGCTCAAACGGGACCGTGCCGGAAAACTGCTCAAGCTTGGTGAAGGCTTTGATAAATACCATCTGCACGAGGTCTTCCTCGGACGTTTGCAGCGGTTGATGCGCGCGTACGATCCGAAGCACCGTTGGATACAGCCGGTCATATAACTGGTTGACTGCTGCCTCGTCGCCCGCCCGTGCTCGTTTAGCATAGGCGTCGATTCCATCGATTGCGTCATGGCATTGATCGGGCGTGTACATCATCCCTCTATTATGACCCCGCCGCTAGTCTGCCGGTTACAGGTTTTCCTGCGGTATCGAATTTTAATTTGCAAGTCGCGATGTGCGTGTAACCGGTGTAACGAGACAGTGGTCTTCATGCTAGCGGGCGGCACTGGAGAAACTGTCCGTGATGGCTCACAGGCACCTATCGATTTTGGGCGGTGGCTTGGCTGGGTTGGCATTGGGGTTCTTCGCGCGCGAGCATGGTTTCCCATTTCGCATCTACGAAGCACACGAGCAAGTTGGTGGCAATTGCCGGACTTTTCAGCGCGATGAGTTTCGTTTCGACTCCGGCGCGCATCGGTTTCACGACAAGGATCCTGCAATTACCGAGGTGGTGCGGCGCCTGCTTGGTGACGAACTGAAGCGGGTGGCAGTGCCGAGCTTGATCTACCACCAAGGCCGGTTCTTCGACTTTCCTCTCTCGCCGCTTAATCTACTGCGCCGGCTGGGCCTGCGCGACTCGTGGCGAGCCGCGCGCGAAGTCATCGCGGCGCGACTGCAAGCCCAGCCAACAGCGACCGACTTGGAGACGTTCGCGCTTCAGACATACGGGCAGACCATTTCCCAGTTATTTCTATTAAACTACTCGCAAAAGTTATGGGGACTGGAATGCAGTAAAATTTCCCCGCACGCCACCGGTAGGCGTCTTAAAGGGCTAACCTTGGGTACCTTCCTGCTCGAAGCTTTTGCGGGCTGGCACGCCAAGACGCGGCACCTAGATGGCGAGTTTCTGTATCCGGCGCGCGGAATAGGCAGCATTGCCCAGCGGCTGGCGGAATCATGCGGGGAAGCCAACATCAGAGTGCGTGCGCGGATCACAAAGCTGTTGCACGACGGTCAACGGATTCAGGCTTTGGAAATAAACGGAGCCGAGCGGATTGCTGTAGACCAAGTGGTGTCGACGCTCCCACTAGACGTGCTAATACAGTCCCTCGAGCCTTCCCCGCCTGACGATATCCTTGCTCTGGCGGCGCAGCTCAGTTTCCGCAAATTGGTTTTGGTAGCATTCTTTCTGGACACAAACCAGATAACCAACGCCGGTACAGTGTATTTTCCCGCTCCTGAATTCCTGTTCACTCGCATCTACGAGCCGAAAAACCGTAGTGCGGCGATGGCACCACAAGGGCGAACTTCGCTAGTCGCCGAAATCCCTTGCGACCAACAAAGCCAAGTTTGGCAGGCAGCGGACGAAGAATTAAGCGCCACGGTGCTCGTGCATTTACGGCGTTTGGGCTGGCTTCAGGCAGCGCGCATGCTGGGTAGCTGTGTCATACGGCTACACTACGCCTATCCGGTGCTGGAGAAAGGTATTGAGGCCAAAGTCGGTAAGCTGGAAGCTTTTCTCGGCTCGTTCGATAACCTCACATGTTGTGGCCGCAATGCGCGATTCCAACACGCTTCGATGCACGAGGTAATCCGACAGGGCCAGGAGATCATCCTCGCTTTGGAGAAATCGCTGTGGGCACCCAGCAACCAACCATGATGCTAGCCCGCGTCAAGTTCATCCGGCAGATTTTGCTGCCAGGATTAGTGGCATTGGGCCTGCTAGGCGCACTGGTGTGGATTGCTGGTCTGCGATCTTTGCGCGAGGCCCTACGGCAGATAACGTTTTTCGGCCTAGGGTTGGCGGTCTCCGCGTACGCGCTTACCTGGGTCTGCCGTACTTTGCGCTTGTGGCTCTTCACTGCGCGTCGCGGAATCCGGCTGGGTGTGTGGGTCCTGTTTCGCGTTTCCATCTCGGCGTTCGCACTAAATTCGGTGTTGCCGGCTCGCATTGGCGACGCAGCGCATGTGCTGTATCTGAATATGTGGGGAGTGGAACTAGGCCGAGCAGTGGCGATGGTGGCCCAGTTGCGAGTCTTGGACTTCGCCGCGTTAGCGCTGTCGTCGCTGCCCGCATTCTGTGTGTTGGCGATTGCCGGTAAAACGCCGAGCTGGGTCGTTAGCAGCCTGCTCCTGTGCCTACTGTTTGTTGCGCTACCTGGGGCGGTGGTGTGGTTAGAGGGGAGAACGAGTCTCTTCGGTTACTTAGAGAAGCAGATACAAAAGCGGGCAAGCAGGTTCATCCACGATACATTCCACACCGGGCGGGAGATTCTCATAGAATATCGCGCGATTGTTCGTGACTGGCCTTTGTGGTTTGCTACCCTCGGCGTCTCGCTGGCCGTTGCTTTGGGCGAAGGTTTGACGACATGGACGGTTGCTCGAACCACAGCGGCGGAAGTCTCATTTCCCGCAGCCCTATTTGCCTTTTCGGTGGCTTCTGTCGGGAAAAGCGCCACGATAACGCCTGGGGGTATTGGGGTCTACGAAGGTGTGTTCGCGGCGGTGCTATTGCTGTTTGGGGTCGACTTTGAGCTTGCCTTGGTGATCGCAATCCTAGACCATGGCCTAAAAAAATCTTTCAACGTCCTCATTGGTTTACCCGCAGCAGCCTTGCAAAGGACAGCTCCGAATAATGCCGTGAAGAGTCGAACTGTGCCGGCAGCAATGGCTGCACCGCAGCAGGTTCCTGAATAAACAGCTAATAAATTCCGCAGGACCACTATGAATCAACCGAATGCCCTCGAAAACTGTATCGTCCGCGGGGCGGCAGGTCACTCGCAGGTGTCCGATTGGGGATCGCAGTCAGATAATTTTTGCCCGGCTCGGTCTAATTCAGCAGATACCTCTCGCCTCTACACGATTTATGCGCTTGGCTTGATCATCTTTACCGTCCTGGGAACGCTGACAAGTTGGTGGCTTTACCCAGCTTTTGTAGATGCGTATTACCACATGGCGGTGATCGAGGGCTTTAAGGGTGCCGGAGGGTTGGTGACTCATGCCTTTTGGGAGATGGCGCCGGCCGGGCGCGTCCATATTTATCCACCCGCGCTGCACGTCACTGGGTACATACTGAGTTGTATGGGGCTGTCGGCCCAAAACTTTATTACCCTGCTCAGCGGCTTTTCCTATTCTGCGTGTCTGCTGACGACGTGGCTATGGCTGCGCACGATACTTGGTGCGCGCCCTGCACTTTTTGCGGTCGTTCTACTGTGCGGCCCTACGACTTTCTGGTGGAACCAAGCCGCGCACACGGCCGACGCCGCGGTCATGATATTGGCGCCGCTGGCCATGCTGGGCTTGGAAAGCGAGCGGTTCTTGGTATCCGCTGTCTTGAACTTCGTTGTCATCAGTCTGCATCCCTCCGGCCTGTTTCTGCCGCCGGCGCTGGTGGTCAGCTCGCTTCTGCGCAGGAGAAGAATATTGGCGGGAGTGCTGGCTGCCGCTGTGCCGCTGGCTCTGTACAGTCCGTGGCTAGCGCATGTGTGGGCGAACCGCGTGTTTTGGGCTGATAATCGTGCCGACGGCAACCTAGGGTTGAGCCACGGAGCGAGCCTCGGACTGTTGATGCTGGCGTCTGCGGTGCCAGGATTACTGGCCGTGTACCGACGAGGCGGCGCTGCTCGGACCGTGCTCGGGCCAGTACTAGGTTTTGCGGTGGTGGTGCCGATGGGTCTGGTCGGGCGGTTCTTTATGTTTGACGTACATTGGCCGCTGGCATGTCTTGGCGGACTGGGTTTGGATTACGTATTGCAGCAATTGGAGTCAAGGGAGAGATTCAAATTCCTTGCCCAAATGGGTGCTGTGTGTGTCAGCATGGCAACCTTGCTAGTATTTCCGTCCGTGTTTCTAATACCTGGACCACCCGGCGCACGCGGCGTACCGAGGCCATCGCCACCACCCAGAACTGCGCCACTGGCACCGCCCCACGTCACCGAACGAGAGCCACGCTCTGGCTGGAGGTTGGTGGTGCAGACGGCGGCCTTACCACAGCTTTTCGACTCCAGAGGGCCCGGCTTTGCTCCGGGTCATGTTGGCCGACCTCTCGACCCGCTTCATCAGCGCGGGGTCGATGCCTTTCTCGCTGCCGTGCGGGAATACGTGGCTGTGGGCGACGTCATTCACGTTGCCGACCCGCCGGTGGCGGCGCTGATTTCCGGCGTTGCCGCGCGATGGACCACCAGCGGCGTTCTGCGCGACGTGCGCCCCTACGAACCAGCCCCTCTGCCGGACCAATGCGACTATCTGGTATTGACGCGCGCTGCATCACAACCGCCTGAGGCACCCGTGCCCGAGAAAAAATCTCCGCACCAATTTCGCGCCTACCCACCGCGTGACTTTGAAAAAATCTTCGAGAATGAGTTTGGCTCGCTCTGGCGCAATCTTAACCGCCCTGACCATCCCCGCAAACCGCCACACGCGGTGTTATCCCTGCCGCGGCTAGTCGGAGTCGGAATTGTCGGGTTGGCATTGGTGACGGTGGATTTGCTTTTCCGGCTTCCCCGCGTCCATCGCTGGCTCGTGCCTGTGATTGGCGCCTCGGTGGTGGCCGTGTGCTTGTGGCCGTTGGCGCGGACGGCAGCAAAGGAATTGGCCTATCCAGCAACGCCTCCGCCGCGTACATGCCCAGACCACTTTCACCCACCTGCGGCGCATGGCGCTGAGCCTGCTGAAGAACAAGCACACGGTCTAGCTCGGTTTCGATGACGGACGCCTTACCGCCGGCTGGGACGGCGCAAACATACAATCAGTTGGCGTCAGGACACCGACGTAACGAGGGCTGCGCCCGAAACCGAGTAGCGAAAAACCGCTGTACAAGATGCGCACAATGCGCAGATGCTACAACCTAAGAAGCTTTAACAAAATAGAACCCTCAACAGGTTTAATTAGCCCATCTACCAGGGATACAGCGCCAGAAAGGAGGGTTTTGTTAGAGGCTCTAAGACTCTAACGCACAACCGCCCCGCTTCCTCCCTGTTTTCCCGGTTCCGTTTTCTCCGTTTTCTGCTTTGTTATTTCCGCGGCTTCTCGGGCCGATTATTTTCCCGTCCGGGCCTCGCGGACGAGTTGCTCGGGCAGCTTGCGGCGGTATTCGTCGCGGTAGAGGCCGATCTGGTCGAAGGGAATCGGCTTGAAACCGTGCTTCAGTACCGTTGCGTCCGGCTTGAGCGCAAAATTGCCGCCGGCGGCGTCCACAAAGCCCGGATCGTCGGCCGTCACCACGTTATCTACCACGCGGTTGGGCCCTTGCGGATTGATGCGAAGGAGGAACTGCCCGCAGCGCAAAACCACGTTCCGCGCAATCGTGTTGACATTCGCACCTTCCTTGAGCTGCGCCAGATCCGGGTAGCGTTCCAGATAGATCTGCCGGTCGATCTGCGGTGCGTCGAGGGCCCCGGCGATAAACTGCTGCCAGCGCTCGTTGCTCCAAGGCGTAGCGCTTACGGCCGCCATGCAGTCGGCGAAGACGTTGTTCTCGATTAGGTTGTCTTTACCGCCGTGGATTTGCACGCCGCCGAAGCCGATTTTGCCCGTCGAGCAGCGATAGAAAACGTTGCCGAAGATGGTCACGCCGCAGATGGCGTCGTCCAGGCGGATGCCGGCCTGTCCGCAGGGCGGGCCATTCTTCGGCTCGCGCCAGTTGCCGATGTGGTGCCAGTAGTTGTAGCGATATACGTTGCCGCGGAAGGTGGGGTTGCCGTGCATGTCGGCTCCGCCCTGGTCGTCCGACTCGGTCACCACGCGAAAGACTTCGTTGAACTCCACCACGTGGTCGTTGCCGTTCAGCCGGATCGCGCTGCTGCGCACGTCGTGCATCAGGTTGTGGGCGATGCGGTTTCCCACGCCGCTCATTAGCACGGCCGGCGTGTAGGTGTGGTCGATCCGCGACAGGTCGTGGATGTGGCAGTTCTCGACGAAGTGTCCGCCGGGCGTGAGCGTCTTGCGGTCGCCGCCAGAGACGACCACGCCGCCGCGGCCCAGCGAGCGGATGTCGCACGAGAGGACGCCGTGCCCGCTACCGCCCTGTATCACGATGCCATCGCCGGCGAAGCGATCGATCGTGCACCCGGCCAACAGACATCGCTGGCCGCCGCGGACGTGGATCGCGTCACCCGCGCCGAGCGTCCAGCGGAAACCGCAGAACGTAACGTATGATACCTCGGCAAGTTCGACCAACGGTTTCTCCGTCAGCGACACTTCGACGGTCGCCCCGTTCGGATCCGACGGTGGGTAGAAATAGAGGATGCCCGAGGTGCGGTCCAAATACCACTCGCCCGGCGAGTCGATTTCCGAGAGCAAGTTGAGCGCGTAGAACCACTGACCCTTACGGTATCCGTAGCGGTGCAGCGGCGGTTCGAGCGTGATTTCCCGCTTCTCTACATCGATCGACGCCACGCGCTCGTACGAGTCGGCCCAGCCATGGAACCAGTAGCCGTAAAGCAAGATGTCCTTGTCGTCTTTCCAACGTTTCAGGCGGTCGGTGTCGCAGGTAAAGCGCCCCGTCTTGCTGCCCACGGTTCCGCGGACGTTGTGCCCGTCCGGCACCGAGACGTCGGTAACACGGAGGAATCCTTCGTTCGGCCAGCGGGCCCACTGCATCGCTTGACCGTTGAAGAACAGTTCCATCGTCGGATGCGTCTTGAAGCCCAAGCCGCTGCCGAAGCCGCCCAGCCGCAGCGGCTTGAACTGCTTGATGCCATTGGCCTTCAAGTCGACCTGAAAGACCTTGCTGCGGGCCTGTTCGGGCAGCCTAGCGAGCACGGCCGCGTCGCTGACTGGCTGGAAGCCCTTCAGACGCAGGCCGCCGTTGAAAACGGGCGTTTCACCGGCTGCCGCGCGATAGACGATTGGCGATTCGGCCGTGCCCGAGTCCTGCTGCTCCAGTTTGAACGTCTGCGCCACGCTATACTCGCCGCCGGCGACCTCGACGGCAACGCCCCCCTTCGGCAATCTTCCGCCGCGGCGCATGTTGCGGATTTCCTCCCGCGCCCGCTCCAACGAGGCGAACGGCTGGTCTTTAGTCCCCGGGTTGGCGTCGCTGCCCATCGGTGCAACATAGAGCGTCGCGCCCGGCATCGGCGGCTTGGGCAACTCAGTGCGGCCCGGCAGTACGGCCTCGGCGGCCGTAAGAATCGTGGAGAAGCAAATAAAACAAATGCCGGCAAACAAAAAGGCGGGGCGTGGCATGGAAAGTAACCCTCTGCGGACAATGGGTGGGAAGATGCTATTTTCCCTTGCCGCATCGGCAGAAGTCAACCGTAGGCCGCTCTGACTTATCCCCAGTTTATGTCCGCGGCGCAAAGAAATTGCCGGTGGCTCATGACCGTGCCGCTCTGCTCAGCAGTCTGGGAAATTGGGGATAATTCAGCGGTTTGACCGCCTGCGATTATTGTTGACAACGGGCAAGCCGTGCGCACCGGCACGCAGCACGATATAGACCAGATTCATGCCTGTTGGCCATATAGGCAGACTAACTTTTTCTTCGCATCGCCACCAACAGCATGGCAGCCGCGCCGCAGGCCAGCAGGGCGAGAGTGCCAGGCTCGGGCACCGCCGAGACGGCATACCCGCTGAAGCCAGTCACCGTGAAGCTGGCGTACTGCCCGGCGTAACTCAGGTCGGTGGCGGTATAGCTCGACCATTGCGAGCCATCGTAGTGCCACAAGTGCAGGTCGGAGCGGGCTAGGCCCGGGCCGACCTCGAAGGATAGATAGACCGGGTCGCCCGGGCTGTAGCCGCTGCCGCTGGCAGTAAAGTGCCACG
>CALLPE010000051.1 GCA_938015445.1 uncultured Pirellulales bacterium | reverse complement strand
CGTGGCAAGCGAAGACCCGGTTGACACCTACGCTTTGATGGCCAACAGTCACGACGGGTCGATCGCTTTTCAGATACGGCTGACCACAATCCGTGTGGTGTGCCAAAACACGCTCTACATGGCGCTGGGGGAAAAGCGGTTTTCCGAGACGATTTTCCGGCGATGGCACAAGGGCACAATCCACGAACACCGAGAGGCGGCCAAAGAGTTTTACAGAGCCACGATGAAGCAGCTCGAGGCGGTGCAAGATGCCTACACTTGCCTGGCAAAAAAAACGTGCGACGACGCCACATTTCGAGACATTGTCCGCACGCTCCTACCAAAGCCGCCTAAGCCGCGCAACGCCGATCGTGACCGCAGGGTCAGGGAAGCGTACCTAAAGCGGATACAACAGTTGCGCGCGGCCCGTGATAAGATAATGGAGCTTCGTGAGTCGGGCAAAGGAATGGACCTCGACAGCGCGCGGGGTACATTCTGGGGTGCGCTGAACGCCGTGCTGGAGTATGTGGATCATCACAAGGATATTAAAGCAAGCCGTTATTCCCATGCCCTTCTGGGTTCCGGTATGGAGTTTAAACGGAAAGCATTTCAACTGATTTGGCACCGCGCTATGGCAACCTGATTGGCTGTGGCTGCCCAGCACTGCCACAACAGTCAGTTGTTACACAAAGCATTCTCATTTCCGGCTGTGATAGGAAGCCTGCACGCAAAAACGGCGCGCAAGGACCGTCGCGCTGTTGCTTCGCGCGGCGGACGTGCTTTCGATCGGGCATCACTGCCATCGACTACCTGGCCAAGCGACTTTGTGCTCCCTGGATTCTGCGCTGCCCTGTTGAATCGGAAACCTATTCCGACGTGCAAAATGCCCGTGGGCAAGGCGTTCGGCAAAGCGTACGACTTCCAGGATACGGGGAACCGGCCTTGAAAAGTCTTCGTGGCCGTTAGTGGGCTTGCTTAGCGCGGTTCGAGCCACGACAGGTCAACCCGACTGAAGGCGATGTACTGGTACGGCTTGTCCACCCCTTTTTCCCATAACACGCCAACCGTACCGTCGTCGAGGATCGCCAAGTCGGAGTAGGCGGCGTAGCCTTCCCAAAGCTGCCGGGGGTTCTTGAAGTGGGAGTCGTCGTTGTATAGCGTCCAGATGCACAGGTCTTTTCGTCCCGGACCGCGCGGACCGGACCAAAGGATACGGTCGTGAACAGCGCCCTTGTCGCGGCAGGTGAAGCGCTCGATTGCACACGCCACCGGCGTTGCCTGCTGTCCGGCCCCCAACGTTTTCCAAGTGCGTCCGTCATCGCGGCTTTCCAGCAGCAGGCGGTGGTTGCCAACCTGTTGGCGACAGTCCATCCACAGGGTTCCGTCGCAGCGCTCGAGCAGTTGGGCTTCGTCGCTGCCGGCTTCGTTGGGGATTATTTCGCTGCGTTGCCAGGACTTGCCGCGATCATCGCTGAACAAGACGAGGTTTCGGTACGGCTCGCGCTTCCAGCACGGCACCAGCAATCTTCCAGAACGCGTTTGAATGGCCCCGCCTGGCCCCGGCACGGTAATTCGCCACTGCGGGTCGTTGTAATCGCGGGCAGTGCGCGAGATGTCGATCGGTTCGCTCCACGTCTTGCCTGCGTCGTCGCTGTAGCGAACGAAGTTCTGCACGTCGTCGGTACCCGGGCGTGCGGTGCCCGAACCTCTTCCCGGCTGACAGCGGATGTAAAACAACCACAAGCGGCCGTTGCTGCGGTCTAGCACCACTGATGGGTTGGCCGACGAACACAACCGGCCCGCATCTTCGATCATCTGCATCGGCAGCCAAGTGCTGCCCCGATCCCGGCTGCGCCTGAGCACAAGGTGGATCTCCTGGCCTTGTCCGCCCGGATCGCTAAGGTTGTTCTTTCGCGCTTCGGCGAAAGCCAGTAAGGTGCCATCGGCAGCCACCGCCAGCGCCGGAATTCTGTAGGCGAAGTATCCCTCTTGTCCGGCAGCGAACACGATGCATTCTTGGGGAAACTGGTCGGCGGCCGGCACCATGTTGCACATCATGTGCAGCAGTGCAGGGGATAAGCCGAATAACCATAAAACCGCGGTTTTCAAGGCCAGCTCTCCCTACGGCGAAGCCGTCCAGCGTCCAAAGGCAAAACAAAGCGCGCAAAGACCGGAATGGGTTCCCGCCGTGCGCGGCCAGGGGGTCGCAAAATTACCTGCTCGACGGGGGCGGGCCTTCCTAGTCACCGGCGCCGATGCATCGGCCAAGCGGACGGCCGGCATTGAACTGTAAACCATAACTAGAAACTAAAAAACAACGACAACAACCCGCCCGACGGCCCCAGGCAACCGACGGCGGCCCACGGCGGCCCCTCAACGGCCCGGCGTTATGCACGGATTATAAGAACAGCACAGGCGGTGTACAAGAAACAAGAAATCTGTGCGAGCAACACCTTGGGAAGAAAGCCCACGCCGATCGAAGTTCCATCGGTAGAGCGCGCAGTGTCGATCGGGCTGACAGACGACCAGATCGGGAGACTGGAGTTTACCCAGTGCTGGGCTAGCACGAACAAGTGCTACTGCTCAAAGCGCTTCGACTACTTGTGCTTCGGTGGGCGCTGCTAGCGTTGATAGCACCGTTGCGTTTTGTCCGTGAGCTTAAACACCAAGACCAGTCGCTCGGCGCACTATGAATCGCCGTAAATCCACGGCCAGTAACTAATCCTGGCCGAATCGACACTGGGTAAACTCTAGCGGGCGGAACGGCCAAGCCGCGGCCGAGGCGAGGCTCTGAGCCGCGCCACCGCAGCCGACAGGATGGCCATTGCCAGCAAGGCGACCGTGCCCGGCTCGGGAACGGCGGTGCTGGCATCGGCCGGACTGAGCAGAGCGCCGCTGGCGTGGCTCGACCGCAACACGAGCTTCGCCGGAATGCCCGAGGCGCCGCCGAGGCTCACGCTGCTTTGGCGCACGTAGCTGGCCGTCAGCTCGGCCCCGGCCGAGATGGTCGTCGTCCCCGTCCCCGTCAACTCGTCGACCTGCTTGCTGCCGCTGGTGATGTTGAAGGCAGCGTTGTTCAGCACGTCCACGTGGATATTCGTGTCGATCCCGTCGGTGAAAGGATCGACCAGCCCGCTGGCGTTGACAGTTCCGCCCGTGATGATCAACTGCTGGTTGTCGATCACTGTCGGGCTGCCGGCAAGGATGTTGTACACGAGCGTGCCATCCTGGACTTCGGTGGTGCCGGTGAACGTGTTCGCCGCTTCCAGGACCAAGGTGCCGGGGCCCGACTTGGTCAACGACTTGCCCGCGCCGCTGATCGGCCCGGAGACTGTCAGTGTCGCGCCTGCTTGGCTGATATCGACCCGCACGTTGCTGGCCAGCGAAAGAGGGGCAAAGATCGTGTGGCTGCCGGCCTCGACCGCCACGGGGACCACGTTGTCGCCGTTGTCGAGCTTGAGCTTTTCGCTTCCCATCGGGGCAATGGTGTAACTTCCGCCCAGCGTGTTGCTTAGCGTCAGGCCGCTAAGGGTGCGGTCTGCGGCCAACAGCAACCAGAGGGTGTTGCTGCCGATCGAATCGCCGAAGGCAGCCGTATCCCCTCGGGCCGTGGGAATATTGCCGCCTTGCCAGTTGCCGGCAGTGGCCCAACTTTCGATGCCGCCCGAGGTGCCGATCCACACCCCGGCGATGGGAGCGACCGCGCCGGCGATGTAGTTCAGGAAGATGTGGCCCAAATCGGCATCGGTGCCGACCGTGGTGGTGAACCTTCCGGCCGAGAAACTGGCATTCACGAGGTTGACGAAGTTCGTGTTGTCGGGGTTGCTGGTCGTGTCGATGATCTTCCAGCTATGATTGCTGGTCCAGAACGGATCCGGCGTGGCGTAGCCGGGGCGCTGGTACTCGGGCAACAGATCGAAGACCAGGGTCAGCGTCGACTGGCCGCCGAGCACCAGGTCGCCACCGGTGAGCTTCACGAAGTCGAAGTCCACGCCGGGCGTGCCCGTGGAGGAATCCGTCAGCGTGGCCAGTTCCCAGGTCATGTTGGCGCCCGGGCTGCTGGGGTCGGACATATCCAGGCCGTTGCCCAGCGTGATCGTGCCGATCGAAGTGCCGGGGGCGAGGTTGCCGCCGGCCGCCACGGTCACCGCGCCGGCGATCGTGCCGGTGCCACCCAGCGTGCCGTTGGCATAGACGATCACTGGCCCTGTGCCTGTGCCCGAGCCGCTGGTGTTATTGACCAGCAACGTACCCTCGTTGACCAGGGTCTTGCCGGTGTAGGTGTTCGCGTTCGAGAGGACCACCGTGCCCAGCCCTACCTTGGTCACCGCGTTGATGGCTGCGGCTGCTGCGGCTTCGTTGGCGTCTTGTCCCGTGGGATTCTGGATCACGCCGGAGAAGGTCACCTTTCCGCCGGAGGCCGCAGTCAGCGTGACGCCCTTGCTCGTTTGGTTGGCCGTGCCGAGGTAGATGGCACCGGAGAACGCAGCGACATCCGCAGTGTTGCCGCCGAGCGTCAGCACACGGGTGCCGGTGTCGGTGTTGTTCGCTGTGGCGATGCGAATGTTTCGGCCGACAGTGTACGGGCCGCTGATGAGGATGGTAGCATCCGTGTTGCCGCCCGCCACGCCGAGCGTCACGTCCGAGGTGGCTTTGCCAAACGCGCCGTTGGCGTTGTTCGGGGCATTGGTACCGACGATGAGTGTTCCGCCGGCGACGGTCGTCGTGCCGGTGTAAGTGTTTGTGCCCAACAGCGTGAGCGTTCCCCCATTGACAGTCAAGTTGCCGCCGCCGCTGAAGACGCCGCGGATGGTCCACTCGCCGGAGCCGGCCTTGAACACGTGCAGCGGTTGCGTGTACCCGGATCCGGGAGGATTCTGCACGTAGAGATTGCCGGTGATGGCGTTGCCGGTAGTCGTGCCGCTGAGCGTGAGGTTGGACGTAAGCGGGTAGCTGGAATATCCCTTGACCGAGGCGACGGTCATGGTGACGTTCGTGGGGTTCAAGGTGATGCCCGCGCCTTCGACGATCGTCACCTCGCCGAGGGCCAGGCTGCTTCCGTCGCCGCCGGTGACGGTCAGCGTGCCGGACAGGGTGGAAGACGCGCAATTGCCGAGGGTCAACGCAGTGCCGGGGTTGCTCAGTTCGATCGTGCTGCTGCCGGAAAGCGTAAAGCCGCGGTCGATGGTGGTGCTACTGCCGGTGTATTGGAGCGTTCCACCGACGAGGACCAGCCCGCCCGCACCGGCCGCCGGATAGTTGCCCAGCGGGCTGGCTGTGCCGGCGTTGGCGAGGCTAGCCACCGAGAGCGTGCCAGCTTCGAGCCGGGTGACGCCGGTGTAAGTGTTGTTGCCGGTCAGGACGAGGGTGCCGTCGCCGCCTTTGGCCAGTCGCCGGGGCGTTCCGTCGTCGGAAATCTCCGCGGCGATCGTCGCGACCTGCTCTGTAGCGACTCGGACCATCGAGTCGCGGGTCATTTGCAGGGCGCCGCCGGAAAGCGTGACGTTCCCCTCTTCGAATGTCAGGCCGCCGAACTGCTGCGTGCCGTGGACGGTCACCGTGTAGGTTCCGGTGGCGTCCGTGCCGGCGGCGAAGGCGGCCGTTTGGCCAGGCGTCCAGGCGGCGGTCGCGCCGGTTCCGTCGGCAGCGGCGTTCCAGTAGGCCACCGCCGCGTCCCAGGTGCCGGAGGGCGTTTCGCCTCCCGCGCCGGGGTCGGTCCCGTTGAGGTCCCAGTAAAAGGCGGGCATGCCAAGCACCGTGAGCACCCCGTTGCCCGTGATCCATCTCATTTGATAATCCACGTTGGTATTGCCCACTTTGCCGTACGTGCCGGGTGGCTGCTGCATACCGTTGAAATACAGTTCAGCGATGGTATCGCTGGCGTTCAGGTACAGCATTCCCAGGCCGTCGGCATTCGGCCCAGCGCCGTACAGATATAGCGTTGCGGTGTCGGCCATGACATTTGGTGCATCGACATAGAGTTGGGGGCTCCTGTTGTCGCCGAGGTTCGGGTTGATGATCACATCGCCGGTTCCCAGCGAGCCGGGCGCTGCGGCTTTGAGCGTCCACTGGCTGCCGCCGCGCCCCGGAAGAGCATACACGATCAGTTTGGAAAAACTGTTGCTTGTCGACAGGATGCCGGTGCCTCCGGCATTGCACGAAAGGGTGAGCGTATAAGGACCTGTAATTCCGTGGTCGAACTTCATCGTAGGCGGCGCCTGCGTGGAGCTGGCAAGGGTGATCGCGGCATTGCCCATCAGCTCGATGGCCGGGACGATAATTGTGCCGGACTGTCTGTTGTTGATGTGCGACCCCTCGTACATGTAGATGGTTGTGGACCCCGGGGTGCCGAGCGCATTGACGCTGTTCTGATAGCCGCTTTGAGTCGTAAACGTGATCTGCACCGTCGCGTTTTCCCTGATGGTCAGATTGCCGGTGTAGGTCGGGGTGCTATTGCTCCACGCACAGGCCAGCTTGCCGGCAGGGATGACCACGTCAACTGCTCCGGATGGAACCTCACCGGTATCCCAACTCGACGGCAGATTCCACTTGTCGGCATTGGCGGTGTTGGGGCCGATGTACGTGACAGTCCGCATTAGCAGGTTGACAATCGTGGATTGCGTGGCCGTTTCCAAGGTGGTGGCGTCGGTGACGCGCAGTTTGACGGTGTTGGCGCCCCTTGTCATCCCCCAGTTGCCCATCAGAGTCGCATAGTCGATCGGGGCCGGCAATAGGCCCGTCACGTCGCCGAAGATGCCGTCGTTGTTCAGGTCCCATTCATACAGGCTGAGGCTTGATCCGTCGGAGGGCAGCGAGCGGCTGCCGTCGAGGCTGAGCGAACCGGTGCCGATCACCACGCTATATGGCCCGTTCGGGTCGGCGATGGGGTGGGCGAACGTGGCATCGAGCCGGACGTCGTCGAAGTCGACTTTATAAGCAGAGGCGAAGTCCTTTGCCAAAAGGCGAATCTCCAACTGCTGGCCAAGCTGTACCGGGGCGGGCCCAGAGTTGTAGGTCAGCCTGGCGGTCGCCCACGTCGTATCATCGGCGGGCGGAGGCCCCGTGGCCGAAGCCAGCACCACGCCGCCGGCCACCAACTCGATGCGATAGTCGGCGGTGGGACCCAGGTTGTACAGATACGGGTTGCCCACCACCACGCTGAGAACGTATGTCGCGTCCGCCTGGAGCGCACAGGAATAACCTAGAAGGACCTGGCTCAGACCGGTGTCGTACCCGGCCGCCGAGGTGGTAAACGCCATGTTGGAACCCTCGAAGGCGGAGCCGTGGCCGTATCCGGAGGTATCCGGGTTCCACACGCCGGCCCCAGAAGGGCCGACGATCCACACTGTGGGGGCTGACACGTCGTACCTGCCCTGTGTCCACCCAGGAACAGTCAACTGCCGATTGCCCTCGCCCAACACCGGATCTTCAAACCCGGCGTTGATGATCGGGAGGGCCACTGCGCCGCGGGCGGCCGAACCGGCGGCCATGACAAGCAAGGCCACAGCCATCGCTGTCCAGGTCCAACCAAGTCTGAAGCTGTTCATCACGGCTCTCCTGTGTTAGCGGGTTGTCATTTGCTGTTTCATCATCACCTGAACGGCTATTGTTTCTTCTGCTCGAGCAATTCGACCATGGCGCGGCCAAGGGCCTCGCCGACGAGCATGTAGGTCTCCGCATTGTGGTTGTAGTGGTAGCCCTGTTTGCTGGGCGAGACGCTAGCATCGCGCCAGAAATCGCGGGCTTCCACGGTTTTCACATTGCCTTTGAATTCGGGGTATTTGCCCTTTTCCCCGCTGACGGCCAGTTGGGCGTTGGCCACTTGCAGCCCAGGCCCGGAAAGCTTCCAGCCCTCGAAGGCAATGGTGGCCAGCACGAACGGGGCATCGGGGGCCTTGAACTCCTCGCGCAGCGCCTTGATCAAGCGGACCAGGTTCTTTTCATAGACGCTGGCGTGGGCGGGGTTCTGGTCCTTGTGTCCCTGCCACCAGACGAAACCGGCAACCTGGTAGCCCTGGTTCTTGGAGCCGGTTGCGTCGCAGGTGGAAGCAGGCGAGGGAGGCAAAGGGGTAGAAGTTGCGTAGCAAGGGAGGGACCAACTTTCCCCCAGCCGTCGGAGGTAAGACGACCCCGGCCGTGCCTCTAGAGCCAGGCACGCCTCCAGAATTGCCCCACGTCTGGCCTGCGGCCGCAGCCAACGGCCGCGGGCCGCCCCCTGTCGCTGGACTTGCCCCACGGCCTCGCCGCCACGCCCTAACTCGGTCTGGAGCCCATCCACCGCCGCGACAAAGTGGGTTTATCCACGGCGGTGTTTAGCCCACCAACCGCAGACGAAGCTGTTTTTCACGCCTCCTCAGCCGTTTCTTCCGACGCGGACGCGGAACCTTAGCCTTCACCCGCCCATACAAGGCCTGGGCGATAGGTGTGAGTTTCGTCTGC
>CALLPE010000050.1 GCA_938015445.1 uncultured Pirellulales bacterium | reverse complement strand
TTGGCGTACTGTCGATAGCGCTTGCACATTGCCACGTACCCGTAGCGGTCGAAAAGCACCCAGCGCATCCGCCGGGCCGGGCCGAACTTGCCCATTTGCGGCTCCCAGCGCGGCGCCAGACAAAGCCGGCCGTCGATGCGCGGTACGCGCACCGAGGCGTCGTCGGGCGTTTCGATCAGTGTCATCAAGCCTTCCTCGCCATGCACCTGGCCATACCAGGCCATGCACAGTCCGTGACCACCATACAGGATGTAGTGCATCGAGGGCAGCGAAGGATCGTCCACCGGATAGTTGATTCCCTCGTTGACCGGCATGATAAGCAACTGACCTTTCTCGGTCATGAACGGGGCAGGAAAGTCCAGCGGCTTGGCCAACTCGGGTCCTGGCACCTTCCCGTCGGCAGGTGATATCTGCACCACTGCTTCCGGACGGTCGCGTTCCAACCGCACTTCGACCGCCAATTCCAACATCAAGGCAGGCTCGAGCAGCCGCATACGCAAAGTGTCCTGTTGTGTGGCGGCTTCGAGCACAATCGCTTGGCTTGCAGTCTGCCGCCATACCCGACCGCAACGCAGGTCGCGCAAAACGAAGGAACCTTCTGCCGTTTTCAGCGTAAGTTCCATCTGCTTGTTAGAAAGTTTGAGCTGCTCAGGCAAATTCTTGCTGCGTCGTTGATCCACCGAGCCAACCAGTACAAGCTGCACATCGTCGAACCATACTGTGGCCGGGCCGCGGCCAATCATTCGCGGCTGAATCGACACCGCACCAGCAGGAACGATGAACCGCGAGCGCAAGTGTCGCCACTGCGGGCTGGCGGCGCTCTCGGCCGCCCCGTGCGACCAACTAAGAACCTTCCCGTCCTTATCTCGCAGTACGACCGAAAGCTCGGCTCGGCCGGCACCTTCAAGCATTATCCAGCCGCTTAGCTCGTATATTTCTCCCGGCTTTGCGGACAGTTGCCCTTTGGGGTGAAAGCTCCAATCCTCCTGGCCGGTGTGTTCGATCCTCAGCGACTGCCGGCCGCTACGGCGGACGCTGCTGTCCAGCACAGCTTTGCCGCTAGGCGTGCGCGTCCACAGCGGAGTAAAATCGTCCAGCGGCTGTTCGAAACCGCCGTTGGGAATCAAATTTGTCGGCTCGGCACCCAACCAGACCATCGGCGCCAACAGACAAATGACTAGCAAAGCGCTCATGGGAACCCCCTGAAAAATATATATGCTCGAATTGCGCGGCCACCTCGTCTTTAAAGGCGCGATTTACCCTGTCGGCACCAAAGCAAGGAGCTTTTTCTTCCTACATTCCTTCTCCTCCTTACCGAAGGTAGCGGACGCAATATTGCACGGCCAGCCACATCCGCACCAAGCAGGGCTGCCATGGGAATTGTCTCCCCTACGGCCTTGGTATGTGCCCGACTCGTTGGCGCGTGCCGGACTACTTACGTGCCGCCGCTTCAGAAAGATCGTTGGGCCTGCACAGTGGCCGACACCGCGCGCTCGGTAGGACGCACAACCACCGCTGTGCCGTAGCATAGCACCTCGGTGGCCGAGTCGCGAACCTCCGAAGCGTCGTAGCGCACCCCGACTATCGCGTTGGCGCCCAGTTCCACCGCGTGTTCGACCATTTGCTGGAAGGCCTGTTGTCGGGCTTGCTCGCACATCTGGGTGAACGCCCCGATGTTTCCGCCCACTACACTCTTCAAACCGCCCAGAATGCCCTGGGCAATGGTCGGCGCCCGCACCACGATTCCGCGCACCAACCCACGATACTCAACAATTTCGTGGCCCTCGATATTAAAAGTGGTCGTAACGTACATACGATTCTCCATCTGCTGCGATGACCGGCACCTGGAACATTATGATACGACCGTTATGCGCTGGTTCAAATGTTGTTACACCATCTCGCCAGCTTAGTCAACCTCTGTGTCTATTCGCGATGTCTCAAGGTGGATACTTTATGGCCCAGCAGCGGTTGCCCTTGTGCCATAGGGGAACGTATCGCACGCCTATCGCTAGGCGAAACGGATCATATCGAAACCACAAGGGCCACCATATTGCCTACGTGTCGCACCGAGGGCCAAACTGTCCGTCCTTCCCGAGTAAAAAACCCCGCGCGTTACGCAAGCGGGAAAACGAGACCGTCATACCACGTCGTAGGATGGTATACGGAAGCGGATTAAGGAAGCGACTCTCGGTGATGAAGCCTTACTTCGCTTGGTTGTGTCGTAATAGCTGGCATGGGGCGCCAGACGAGAAGGCATCCCACGTCCGCTAGCGGTCGCTCAGAGTTGCCGCATCATGATCTGTTGGAACTGCCCGGCGAGGTTAACTCAGCGCCTGTTAAAACTCGATCTGGGTGCGCATCTGGAAAATGTGGAGGTGACCTGTGGATGGCTGGTCGGGGCGGTCGATGGCCGAGTAGATGTACTCGATCATTAGCTTGGTGAAGGGGTTGAGATACCAATTTACCCCTACACCGTGGTTGCCGATTCGACCGCCGCTGGCCAGTTTTCCACCGTCTAAGGCGTCCAGGTAAGAGTAACGGTAGCGGACTTCCCAGGCTCCTTTGCCGGTTTGAATCGAGCCGTCTTGCGTTCGTACGCGGAAGAAATTCTCGTAGGGCCTGATCTGACCAAAAATTCCCCGGTCCCGCTGATAACTTCGGTTTTCACCAGTGAGGAAATAGCTGAGTATGACGTATGTACCTTGGATGACGGCGTCGGATGCTCCGATGCGGTTGATTATTCCCACAAGGTATTCCGACTGAGCAGAAAACGGACCGTACACAAAAGCAAGCTCTGTTCCCAGCAAATCGACTGTTTCGGCAGGGATATTCCCTGTATCGATGGCAAAGGAGGCGAGAAAGGATTCGGGGCGAACTTGGTATCGGACGGTATGACGGAAACATTCGCGATGGCTGTAGGAGATGCCGGTATGTAGCAGCCCGCGTCCCTGTGTAGCTTCATCGTACCACGCCAGCCAAGTGGTGCGCATGGTGACCGCTCCACCAAAGGTGTCGTCCTGCACGAAAGTGATGCCGGGATCATCGGCAAACAAGCCAATTGCCCAAGTGCGGCGCTGGTCCTCGGTGTTATCGAAGGCCATGATTCCCAGCCGGCGGGGTGGAATGTGGATCGCTTCGGCCAAGGAACGCTCCAAGAAGGTGTTATACTTGCGGCTGGCAATCTGCTCCATGCTGAACGGCTCTTTCAGGTAGCCCACGCGAAGGTTACTCACCAAAGGCAACTCGCTCACGCCGATCCAAAGATCGCCCAGCACCCTTCGCACGTAGTCGAATTCCGCACGGTAGCTCATCACTTCTAGTCCGGAGCCTTCTACGAACAGGCGGGCAACGCGCACATCCAGCCCGTTCTGCTCGTCGAAGCGCTGGATGTCCGCAGCATCCTGGCTGAACACGGCAGCATCGAACAAGAAGTGGCCTCGTACGCTCAGCGACATCCGCTGCGGCGGGGTTTTCTGCTGGGCCTGGCTCTGGGAACGAAGCTGCTGAAGGGCCTTCTCTAGCTCGGCAACGCGGCGAGCCAAATCTTCATCCGTAGGCCCGCCCGACTGCCCAGGCGAATAAGCCCCGGATCCCGAAAGGCTGTAGCTTGCCGTCGTGGCGGCGTAGTCCGTAAACACTGGCGATTGTGTGCTTTGAGAAACGCTCTCCGTTGCCGGTTGTCGGGGGACGAAATCCTGCGCGGCGGCCGGGCACTGCAACGCCCCCGCGGCGGCCGGAATAATCAGTAGCACCCGACGCAGTATCCAGCACTGCGATTGTCCGACGAAAGACATTCAGCGACTCCCCGGTGGCAGACCGCCCCGCGATTCAACCTCTGCCCAGCGCGGCAGTTGCTGCTTAAGAGAGTAAAGCCGCAATAGAAAAGACTTGGAGCAGCGAAGGTTACCAACGGGATGAGTTTCGGTCAAGTACGATACCCCCTGTTGCAAAGGGTTGCAGGAGATTTGCAATTAGCAAATAGACGCTTTGTGGATAGCAGTTTACGGGTGCGGAGGCAATCGACGTCGCTGTTCGACTGAGTTGGTGCTATTTGAATTTTGAATTAGGTGGCTATCTGTTTTACTTGTGTCTGCGTTGAATGTGCAAAATGCACAACACGGCTGGTGGGGTTCCTACTACTGAAGAGCTGTCCCTTGGCGTGGTTGCCAACGCATTTGCCTCGGCTGAGTGGCGACAAACATAGGAACAGGAAAAACTACGACCAATCTGATGTTGACATACTTGCACATTTGGCTAATATTACACGGTTGTCGGAACCCGAGCTGTTTGTCGCTTACAAGGTTTCGTGAGGATGAATCCACCCCGAGATCATGCGAAGTATGAAGCGCGGGCCGCAATTGTTAAAGCCTTGGCCTGCCCCGCACGGCTGATGATCGTAGATGAGTTGACCGAATTCGGCGAGCGTTCGGTACAAGAGCTGACGGCCATGATCGGTACTGACGCATCTACGGTTTCCCGCCACCTGTCCATCCTCAAAAGTGCAGGCATAGTCGCCAGTCGCAAGTGCGGCACCAATGTGTACTACCGCCTGCGCATGGGGTGTGCTGTAGGCTTTCTCGAGTGCGTCGAATCGATGCTTCGAGAAGACGCCGAGATGAGGGCGAATGTTTGAGCGCCACATCTGTTTTTCTCGAAGTTTCTAGCGAATTGTGGGTATTTGGGCACAGCGTGCAGCAACCAGGTCCGTGTGCATTGTTTTGGGGTGCAAAAAGTGTACAAGCATTGGCAAGGTCTTCGGCACCTTGAAGATCGCAGCTTCACAGGAGGTACCGTCATGGTACTAGTGGCACGGCATCGAGTCGCGCTTGAAGCAGCAGCGTTTTGGGCAGCCGTTGTGATAGGATTCTGCGTGCTCCAATGTCACCATTCTCCGTTGGCAGCCGGGGAGCAAAAAGCGGCGGCCAAGTCTCCGCCGCCGGGGGTCTGTCCACCGTTTCATCTACGCGACGAACAAGGGAACATCATCGACCCGGTGAAAGGGGAAAACGCCGACAAACCCTATTCACCCAAGCAAACCTGCGGTGCCTGTCATAATTACGACAAGATCACCGAAGGATTCCATTTTACCCAAGGCCAGGGCGAAAAGCCGACGCCTGAACAGGTTGAGCGATACCTCTGGGCTTTGGGGCCTGGCAACTTCGGCGGCAACTGGTGTTCGCCTGCTCCGCTGTATCGGTACCTTTCGCCGAAGAAAAACTCCTCGGCTGCGATGATGGACATGACCGCCTTCAGCTTTTTCACGGCCCCTTGCGGTGGTTGCCACCCTGGCGGAGGCTCTGGGGAATACGACCGGGAAGGCAAGCGGTACGACCATTGGATGGCCGACCCGGCCAGCGGTTTCACCTCCGGCGGCGACAACCAGTTCGACGGCGACTACTACAAAGCCCGATGGACAGAAACCGGTGTTTTAGAGGCCGATTGCTTGCTGTGCCACATGCCGGGCTACGACTACGAGCTGCGGAAGAAGCAGCTAACGGCTATGAATTTCCGCTGGGCGGCGACTGCCGGTTCCAAGTTCGCGGCTGTCAAAGGATCGATTCAAAAAGGCGAACCTGTCCAGGTAGAGTACAAGAGGGAACTGTTTAACCCCGATGGGACAATCGAACCGCACATTGTCCGGCAGCCGCGCAACGAAGCCTGCCTGAGCTGTCACGCTCAGCCCGGTTGGAAAAAGCGCGGGTCGAATTTTTCGCCGCGTACCGATGTACATTTGCGCGCGGGACTAAAATGCGTGGATTGTCATCCGGCTGGCAGCTCGGCCACTGATCCGCGCATCGCCGGCAAAGAGGTTCATCAAATTGGCAAAGGAGATGACCCCGGCGGACTGGTCCGCAACGATTTGGACGACACCATGGTGACGTGCAACGATTGTCACGACACAGGTCGGATGGGGGCCCCAATCGCGCGGCACAAGTGGCTACCCCCGTTGCATCTGGAGGCTATCGCTTGCCAGACCTGCCACATCCCCGAACGCTTAGTGATGCCCATCGAAGTGCAGGCCTCCGACGTGTTCAACACCGTTCCCAAGATCGATCAGCCGGGAAAGCGACTATGGACGTTTTATGGTCCGAATTGGAAGTTCCGCAACCACTATGGCTATTTGCACATGATGGGCTACGACGATAAACCGACCGAGCGCTTCCGGCCCAAATTGGTCCGCTACAAGGGAAAGATCTACCCGGTCAACCAGGTACACAGCGCGTGGCCGGGCATCGAGGTCGAGGGCCAAACTGCCCTGATGCAGCCGCGAATGAGCGATATTGTCGGCATGTGGCAAGAGCATTTCAAGGACCCCGCCAAGTATCCGCAACTGTCCATCATCACCGACGACAACGACGATGGCGTGCCGGAGGTCAACCGCCCAGAGGAAATCGACGCTTTGATCGCGGCTGTGACTCAGCGCTTGGCCGACGTGAAATACCCCATGGAGGGCAAGCGAGTAGTCTGGGTGATGGACGATCGGGTATATCGTTCTGGGACTGAGTACCGTGTTGTTCCCAAACAGCCATGGGAAGCATCCCCATTCGCAAACGTCCACAAATACAATCACGATGTGCTGCCTGCCAGGGGGGCGCTAGGGGCAGGCGGATGCACCGATTGCCACAGCCCTGGCTCCGAGTTCTTCTTCGCTCCGGTACTGGTCCATCTATTCGACGAGCAGGGAAATCCCGTTGTCGAACCGCAGTATAAACGACTGGGAATAAATTACACCACCGCGATGCTGACCGCTTGCTGTCAAGCGTATCTGAAACCCTCTATGTATAGTCTGATGCTGCTATTCCCGTGCGCCATGGTGGCCCTGGCAAGCGGCGCGGCAGTGCATTGGGTGTTCGGCAAACGGCGTCCGCCCTTGGCCGTGCGTCTGATTCCAGTGGTAATCGGCGCAGGCACCGTACTGGCGGCGCTATCTTTATTCCACCAGCCAGAACTGCTGGAGTACATGCTTCCCACAAGGCTATGGCTGGATGCAAACCACTTCGCGGTAGCGGTGGGCGTGATGCTCATCGGCTGCATTGCCTTGCTTTGGGAACTGCGGCAATGGATTGCTGACCATGGGGAGCAACGGTCTGCCCTAGGAATTATCCTCAGTCTGGTCCTGGCCGCCAGCTTGGGCGCAGCGGTGCTGTCAGGAATTATCATCCTCGTAAAGGCCACATGGCTGGATGCTCTGACGCGCGTCTCCTACACGGCTTTAGACATCGCCATCACGGTGTTGCTTGCCGCTGCCATCGTGACCGTGCTGCGTGCCACCGCGCGGCAGTGCCGCGTCCCCACAGAGCAATCACCGTAGCGGCACTGGAGATGGACCGTGCAATGAGCAACTTAGCGCGCCGGGCTGCTAGCTACGGGCGGCTGAGGGTCGGTACATGGATCGGCAGCCGAGAGTCGTGGGTAAGCAGACAACCGGGGGCCACCGCGGCGCGTAACGCTGTCAAGGAATCGAATAGCTGGCCGAGCGGAGCGGACCAGTAGGAAAACCATTAGTTGTTACTCGCCGTATTGTTCCGGTCGGGCACGCTCGCGACGGCCGCTGGGGTGCAGCACGCAGATCATCCCCAGCACGATGCACAACAGCACCAGCATGTACGAAACGACCCAACTGGCGCCGCCCGAACTGGTCGACTCCTCGTCAACCGCCGCTGCCGCCAGCGGAGCGCACAAAACTAGCGTAGACGCCGCGCCGAAAAGCACTTGGCGAAGCTTGTTAAAGGCAAACCGCAACCAATTTGCACCCATAGTTCGTCTCAGATGTCTATACAATTCTCGTGGTTATCTGACCTTGTGGTTATCTGAGCTTTTGGTTATCCGAGCTTTTGGTTATCCGAGGTTGTGGTTATCCGAGGTTGTGGTTATCCGCGCAGCAACTTTATTTGAGTCGCACCAGCAATATTTTAGCCCGAGCGGCTCGCGACAGGAAGCATTGTCATCAGCGCAATTCAGTCCACAACGGGTTGGCGTAGCGGGCGGCAACCAATTCGGCGACGCGACAGGACTCATCGGCGGTCAACACGGCAGGCTCGCAACAGATGCCCAGCGCAGCCGCCAGCGCGTGCGTCCAGCGGTTGATAAGCTGTTCCGGTTCGAGCGGGATGCCCGATAGATCGCGCAGCCCGGCGATAGTAGGGGCAGCCGGCGACTTGCCCAGTATCAAGCTTCCGTGTTGCAATACTGCGCCGCGTCGGCGCCGCTGGGCGCTGCCGGCGATTTTCTGCCCACCGTAAACCACGTCCGTCGGAGCGCGACGCTCGAAACACAAGAAGGGCTCTTTTTTCTGCTGTTGGGCGTCGCTCGACGGCGACGAAACTACTTTGATTGCGCCGACCCGCGCGGTCGACAGCGGCTGATCGCACATCGCTGCCATTACGCCAAACTGCCCTAGTGCGGCCACCAGGCTGTGGTGAGCCAGTCGATACAACGAGTCGCGCAGCGGCGCCAAAGGATGGCTGGCCGGTAGAGCCATACTGTAAGTAATCTCTTGGTCGTGCAGAATCGCCCCGCCGCCGGTGAGCCGGCGCACCACAGGACAATCGGCGCTGGCGGTGTGCTGATGGCGCTGTTGGTAGCACTGGAAGTATCCGAGCGACAGCGTCGGCTGCCGCCAACTATAGAAACGCAGCGCCGAGTGTCCCTGGTCGGCCGCCAGCTCCAGCAGCAGCTCATCGACGGCCATGTTCCACGGGCCATCCTGGGGAGGATCAACTAGCAGTCGCCATCTGGACATACTAACGCTCGCAGGTTTTCCCCCGCAGCCGGAACAACGCAGCCGCTTACCGCGCGCCGCCGCTACCAGTTAATACGAGCTTCAGGAGCCGGCGCGGTCCATTTGAGCACTGGGCGGCGCGCCGCAGCAACCTCGTCGGGGCGGCTAATCGGCATGTTGTGTGGTGCTTGGTGCAGTTGCTCCACGGGTTCTTGGACGATCTGCGCCACGGCGTCAGCAAAGCCGTCCAATGTGGCTTTGCTTTCCGTCTCTGTCGGCTCGATCATCAGGGCCTCGCGCACGATAAGCGGAAAATACACCGTGGGGGCGTGGAAGCCGTAGTCCAGCAGCCGTTTGGCAATGTCCATAGCGCTGATGTCGCGCTGGGCCTTCAGCCCGGCGGCCGAGGCAACGAACTCGTGCATGCAGCGCTCTCCATAAGGCACGGGGAGCACTTTTTTGATTCGGGCCAACAAGTAGTTGGCGTTCAGTAAAGCGTGTTCGGCGACCTTGCGCAGCCCTTCGGGTCCGTGCGTGCGAATGTAGCAAAACATCCTCACTAGCACACCTACGTTGCCCAAGAAGCTGCGCATCCGGCCGATCGACTTGGGACGATCATAATCCAGCCGATACTTATCGCCCTGTTTGACTATGGCGGGAACCGGCAAATACGGGGCCAGCCGTTCGGACACTGCGATCGGACCTGCGCCCGGGCCTCCGCCGCCGTGCGGGCCGCTGAAGGTCTTGTGCGGGTTGAAGTGCATCAAGTCTGCGCCGAAATCTCCAGGACGGACAATACCCATGATGGCGTTCATGTTTGCTCCGTCCAGATATAGCACTGCGCCTGCCTCGTGTAGCAGTTGCGCAATCTGCACTATTTCCCGCTCGAAAAGTCCCAGCGTATTTGGATTGGTAATCATCATCAGCGCCACATCCGGGCTGAGTTTGCTGCGCAGGTCGTCCAAGTCCACCAGTCCTTGGGCCGTGCTGCGCACCGTGACAGTGCGAAATCCTGCCAACGCCGCGCTAGCAGGGTTGGTGCCATGGGCGCTGTCGGGAATCAGCACCACCGAACGCTGCTGGCCGCGGTCGCGGAAGTACGCCGCCGCTACCAGCAAAGCGGTCAACTCGCCCTGCGCTCCGGCGGCCGGCTGGAGCGACACGGCCGGCAAACCGGCGATCTCCGCGAGCATCTGCTGGCACTGGTAAAGCAGCTCCAACATCCCCTGCACGGTTTCATCCGGCTGATATGGATGCAGCGCCAACATGCCTGGCAAAGAGGCCAGCCGCTCGTTGCGCTTCGGATTGTACTTCATGGTACACGACCCGAGCGGATAAAAATGCGTGTCGACCGAGAAGTTCATCGCCGAAAGGTTGACGTAATGCCGCACCACGTCAGGCTCGGATAGTTCTGGCAGCGGGGGCGGGGAAGCGGAAATCGCCTCGGCCGGCAACAGCTCTTCCAGCGCTAGCCGGGGTACGTCGCACTGGGGCGATTGCCAGCCGCACAGTCCCGGCTTCGATAGCTCGAATATCAACGGTATTTCCTTGTAGCGGTGACATGAATTGAACATCGCTCCGTTAGCTCCTACGACGTTTTTTGCCATCGTGTTTTCCAGTCTAATTTTGCCATCGTGTTTTCCACTCTAACTATGAGTCGTCTTGTTTCCCAGCTTAACTGTTGTCTGACCTTCCAGCTTCACTATGATCCGAAACCGTGGCTTGAAACCAGCTTCACTATGATCCGGAACCGTGGCTTGAAAATCGTATCCAGGGCCGTCGCGTTTTTCAGCTTCAGTGAGATTTGAGACCTTGGTTTGAGAATCGTATGCGGCCAGGAAGCTGTGGAAAACTGTGCGCCGGCCGATCGCTCGACGTCGCCTACCCGGCCGATAATCCCAACAAGCGCAACAACTGCGGGTCATTTAACCCTTGGACCACGGCAGAGGCCATGCTGAAATCTTGCTCGCGGCTGTGTGGCCCGGGCACCGCAATGCACAGGGCACCGGCGGCGGCCGCGGCCCGACAGCCAGCGTTGCTGTCTTCTAGCACGGCCATTTCCGCAAGCTCAACACCCAATCGTTCGGCCGCCTTCAGGTATACTTCCGGATGTGGCTTACCCTGGCTTATATCCTCGGCCGTAAGCACGAATTGGAACCGACGCGCCAGATCGAACTGCCCCAGGGTGGCTTCGGTAAGCAGCCGTGCGCTGCTGGTGGCAATCGCCTTGGGCATTCCGGCCAGCTCCAATGCGTCGAGCAACTCGAAAAGCCCTGGCATAGGCCGGATATGTTGTGGGAGGAGCCGCAGATAAATCTCGTTCGATTCAGCGGCCAGTTCTTCCCAACTTTCCGAAAGGTTGCAGTGCTCGATCATCGCCTCGAACGACGGGCGCGGCGGCAGGCCCATCATGGCGTTCTTCAACTGTTTGGTGAACACTTTGCCCCGCCGGCCAAGCAACTCGCTTCCCGCCAGGCTGTAAACGTCCTCGGTATTGAACATCAAGCCGTCCATGTCGAACACTACGGCACGAACTATAGGCATATTGCTGTTGACCATGGGATTTCGATAAGCTCGCCCCCTCATCACGAGCCGCACAGGAAACTCGCAATAAGCTACATCAAACTGCGCAACCAAGGTAGTCCCCGAGAAACCCTCTCTGCCCCATAAAAGCCCAGTCGGGTTTTGTGCGTCTCGATACTGGCGGTTGTGGGGGCATAAGCTGCCCGGCGCCGCTGGCCTAAATCGTTACCGCTACGGGTATTATGGACGTTACTGGTATTATGGACGTAACGTGGCGAAGAGGCCGGCGTGCAATAGCGGGTCGGGCAGCTTTCAGACCTGCTCGTTTGCCGGTTGCCCAGGGCGATTGCCGGTTAACGCGCGCTTTTGTAAAATAGCGACTCTCTTTATGGTAGTTGATGGGGGTATTAGTAACCATCGGGCAACTGATCGCCCACGTGCAGCCAATCACAACGTCGTAAGTCATGAATACGCCAAGGAATATGGTGGTCGCCCAAAGCGGTGGGCCGACCCCGGTAATCAACAGCAGTCTTCAAGGGATACTGGAGGCAGCGCGCGATTTGCGGGCCATCGGAAAGGTGTACGGGGCCAAACATGGCATCGAGGGCGTTCTGAAGGAAGAGCTGCTGGACTTGAGCGCCCAACCGGCCGAGGAAGTGTCGTTGCTGCGATATACGCCCGCCGCCGGGTCCATCGGCACATGCCGTTACAAGCTCCGGGAACGGCAAACCGAGGACTTTCAGCGCGTAATCGACGTGTTCAAAGCCCACGATGTCGGCTACTTCCTGTACATCGGGGGCAACGATTCGATGGACACCGCTCACAAAATCGCCGAGCTTGCCCGCCGTCAAGGGCTAGACTTGGTGGCCGTGGGTGTACCGAAGACCATCGACAACGACGTGGGCGACAGCCAATTTAAGCTTATCGACCACACGCCCGGTTACGGCTCGGTCGCCCGCTACTGGATGCACATGGTGCAAAACGCCAACGAGGAGAATGCAGGCTCGGCACCGGCCGACCCGGTGTTGGTGATGCAGGCTATGGGGCGTAAGATCGGGTTTATCCCGGCGGCTGCCAGACTGGCGGATCCGCACCGGGAAATGCCGCTTCAGATATATCTAGCCGAACGTCCTTGCAGTCTGGAGAAACTGGCCGACCAGGTCAACGACCAATTGCGCAGCGCCGGACGATGCCTGGTGGTGATAAGCGAGGGGTTCGACGTGGGAGCGTTGGGCGAAATGCGCGACGCCTTCGGTCATACCGCATTCGGCAGCAGTCGCCTTACGGTAGCACAAGTGGTGGTCAATTATTTGAACGAGGTCGGGCTGGCCACCAAGGGCGCCGCGCGCGGAAACGTCGCCGGAACCGACCAGCGACACTCGATGGCTTACGCCTCGCCAGTCGATTTGGACGAGGCGTATTGCGTTGGCCAAAAGGCGGCAGAACTGGCCGCCAACGGTCAGGGGGGATTCATGGCCACCATCTTACGCGAGCCGGGGATGATCTACAACGTCCGTTACGACAAAGTGCCGCTGGCCGACGTGGCCAACAGCGAACGTCGCTTTCCCGACCAGTGGATAACACCCAGCGGTATCGACGTAACCGACGAGTTTATCCGCTACGCGCGCCCGTTGGTGGGAAACCAGATGGTCAATCTACCCTTGATCGATGGCCGACAGAGAATGACGCGCTTCCGGCCGATCTATGCCGAAAAGCGACTGCCGCCTTACGTGCCCCAGGCCGACCGCAAGCAATAACCGCTTGTGCGGTATCAGCAGTCCGTGTTTCGTGAGCACAAAGCGTAGCATCAGCATGTTGAGTTGACAGTCGTTTGTAGTAGCACGCTCATTTATTTGCAGCAGCACAATCCTTTACAGCAGCATACTTATTTGCAGTGTCACAGTAGTTCAGCAGTATCACAGTAGTTTCAAGTATCACAACGATTTGCAGTATCACAACGATTTGCAGTATCACAACGGTTTGCAGTAGCACAGCGATTTGCAGCAACCATGATCGACTTCACACCGCGTCATCAGTATTTTGTGGGTATCGACTCCGACGGCTGCGCCTTCGACACCATGGAGCTGAAGCAGAAGGAGTGCTTTACCCCGAATACCATCAAGTTTTGGGGACTGCAAGGCGTCAGCAAATACGCCCGGGAAGCCTGTGAATTCGTCAATCTCTACTCGCGCAGCCGGGGTATAAACCGGTTTCCCGCGCTGGTCGAGGAACTAGACTGGCTGGCCAAGCGCCCGGAGGTCAAGGCCAGAGGTGTCCGCGTGGAGGTTCCCCAGTCGCTGCGTGATTGGATCAAACGCGAGAAGAAACTGGCCAATGCCACGCTGGAAAAGGAGGTGGAGCGCACACAAGACCCCGGTCTGCGACGGACCCTAGAATGGTCCAAAGCCATCAATCAAGCCGTGGAGGAAATGGTGCATGGCGTGCCTCCGTTTCCCCTGGTAAGAGAGAGCTTGCAAAGGTTGCAAGGCCGGGCCGATGTGCTGGTGGTGTCTGCTACTCCGCAAGAAGCCCTGGAGCGGGAATGGGCAGAGCACGACCTGGCGCAATATGTGGCGATGATCTGCGGTCAAGAATTGGGAACGAAGAAGGACTTCATGGCCTTGGCCGCCAAGTATCCACCAGGACATTCCCTGATGATCGGCGATGCTTTAGGCGATTACGAGGCCGCCAAGGCCAATGGTGCGCTGTTCTTCCCCATCAACCCTGGTGCCGAGGAAGAAAGCTGGCGGCGATTTTACGAAGAAGCAATACAGCGCTTTTTCGAGGGAACATTCGACGCCGCATATCAACAGGCATTGCTGGAGGAGTTCCAGCGGCGTCTGCCCGACCGGCCGCCATGGCCTGTGGAGGACTAAGAGAAGCCCGCGGGAACTAGACGCGATGCAAGGTATGCCCGCCCACGTTTACTGAGGGCGTACAGGCTTTAGGCACCGTGGGCACACAAGAGGAAGGCAAGAGGTAAGCGAATTCAGTTTGGGGTACCTGTTTTTCCGGCATGGTCTGGCAAAGGGTCCGCATAACGATTCCACAGATGTCCGTAAATTGGAGTCCATGGAAATGAACGGTAAATGCGATTTCGGTCTGATAGGCTTGGCCGTAATGGGCGAGAACCTGGCCCTCAACGTAGAAAGCCGCGGCTTCAGCGTGGCGGTCTTCAACCGCACCGTCAGTAAAGTGGATGAGTTCGTACAGGGGCGTGCAAAAGGGAAGCGGATTGTCGGATGCCACAGCCTAGAGGAACTGGTGAGCAGCCTCCAGCCGCCGAGGAAGGTAATGCTGATGGTAAAGGCCGGGCCGGCCGTCGATGAATTCATCGACAAACTCATCCCCCTTCTCCAGACCGGCGATGTGATTATCGACGGTGGTAACACCCACTTTGCCGATACCGAACGGCGGACAGCTTATGTGGAATCAAAGGGGCTGCTGTATATCGGGACTGGGGTGTCTGGTGGCGAGGAAGGCGCTTTGAAAGGTCCTAGCATCATGCCCGGCGGTAGCGAAAAAGCCTGGCCGCTGGTGAAACCCATCTTCCAAGCCATCGCTGCCAAAGTGGGACCCAACAACGACATCCCGTGCTGCGATTGGGTCGGCCCGCGCGGCGCTGGCCATTATGTGAAAATGGTACACAACGGCATCGAGTACGGCGATATGCAACTTATTTGCGAATCGTACTGGATGCTCAAGAACGCTCTGGGGTTGACTAATGAGGAACTGTATGATGTTTTCGCCGAGTGGTATCAAGGGGAACTAAACAGCTACCTCATTGAAATCACGCGCGATATCTTCAGCGTCAAAGACCCCGAAGGCGACGGCTACCTGGTGGACAAGATACTCGACACTGCCGGCGCGAAAGGAACCGGCAAGTGGATGAGCCAACTGGCCCTGGACCTGGGCGTGCCGAGCACCTTGGTGACCGAAGCCGTATACGCCCGCTGCCTATCGGCCATGAAGGACGCGCGTGTGCGTGCCAGCAAGGTGCTCACCGGGCCGTCGAAGCAGTACAGCGGCGACCGGAAGGCCTTCATCGAACAAATTCGCCAGGCCTTGTATGCGTCGAAGATCTGTAGTTACGCCCAGGGCTTCGTGCAATTGCGACACGCGGCCGCCGAACATAACTGGCCTTTGAACTTCGGCTCGATCGCCCTGCTGTGGCGCGGGGGTTGCATCATCCGGGCGGTATTCTTGGAGCGCATCAAAGAGGCTTTCGACGCGGAACCCGACCTGGAAAACCTTCTGCTGGCCCCCTACTTCCGCGACGCGGTCGCACGGGCGCAGCCTGCCTGGCGCGAGGTGGTCAAGACGGCCGTCGAATTGGGCATTCCCACGCCGGCCTTCGCCGCGGCCCTGGCGTACTACGATGGTTATCGCTCCGAACGGCTGCCGGCCAATTTGCTCCAGGCGCAACGCGATTACTTCGGTGCCCATACGTATCATCGCGTAGACCGGCCAGGCGAAGGGCCATTCCATACCGACTGGCTGCGCCTCCGTCGTCCGCCCAATTAACTCGAATGGCTGGGCCGCCAATAACGTGCCTATCGCGCCGCAGTGCTTCCGCCCAAGTTGTTTACCGACCGCTGGTGTGCTCTGGCCATGCAGCACCGACTGCTAACGTGCTCTAGCCAACAAACGTGGCTGACAATGAAAGTCGATTAGGCCTTAGCAGCGCCGCAAATGCGGCAGGACGTAGTGCCGTCGGCTGGTTTGAAATGTGATGGCAATAGCTATACAGTTATAGTGTTGAAACAGTCTGCACGTGGCTGCGAAGCGTTTCGGCGGGCGAAAATGTCGTTACAGTTAGCGCAAGGACGATTCGCGGCCTAAGACCGGGCAACGGCGCAGCCAGCGATGTCCACTACTGCTCCTGCCACCAATCGCACCGTGCTAGTTGGGCGAAGGCCGCTTGCGATTTAGAGCTGAAGTGCAAGGGCTAGGCAGTGCGGTTGGGGAGCGAGGTCTTGCGATATCCTGGCCTACCAAGTTGCCCGCAATTACTACGTACCTCCCCGACAATAATCCGACGTTGCTGTTATGAGCGAACCGTTGTGGAGTACTGGGCTGCCCGGGCTTGACCGCGTACTGAAGGGTCTGATTCCCGGCGATAATTTGGTGTGGCAGGTGGAGTCGATCGACGATTACCTGCCGTTGGTGAAAGCCTATTGCCAGGAAGCCCGCCGCCGCGGACGGAAGCTGGTGTACTTTCGCTTCGCCGATCATCGCTCGTTGGTTTCCGATTCCGACGGCGCCGAAATCGTTCGCTTGGATGTGCAAGACGGTTTTGAACAGTTCATCACGCGAATACATAGCGTGATTTCGCAAGCCGGGCGATGCGCCTATTTTGTGTTCGACTGTTTGTCGACGCTAGCGGTGGATTGGTGCAGCGATCGAATGCTGGGCAACTTTTTCATGCTCACTTGTCCGTACGTATTCGACCAGCAATCGTTTGCCTATTTCGCTTTGCTGCGCAGGCATCACTCGGTGCACGCCACCGACCCGATCAGCGACACCACGCAAATCCTTATCGACGTTTACCGGTACAAGGGCGACCTGTTCATCCAGCCCATCAAGGTTCAGCACCGCTATTCGCCCACCATGTACATGCTGCACCATTGGCGCGGCGACGAGTTCATGCCGGTGGCCGACAGCTCGACAACGGCCGAAATCCTTACCGCACTTCCTTGGTCGGGTCTGGAATCTGTGCGTGCCCGGCAGGGCGTATGGAACCGGCGGTTTTTGCAGGCGGAGGAAGTGTGGGAGGCAATCCGCCGGGGACAGCTTCCGCCTCAAGCCGCCGATGAGCATCTGCGCGCGTTGCTGCGGATGATCATTACCCGCGACCCACGCATCCTGCGGATGGCCGAACGATATTTGACCCTCGGCGACGTGCTAGGGGTGTGGCGGCGGATGATTGGCTCCGGGCTGATCGGCGGTAAGTCGGTGGGAATGCTGCTGGGGCGGGCGATACTGCGGAAATCGCATCCGCGCTGGAACGAACTGCTGGAAGCCCACGACTCGTTCTACGTCGGTTCCGACGTATTCTATACCTTTCTGGTGCAGAACGGCTGCTGGTGGCTCCGGCAAAAGCAATTCAATCCGGCCACGTTTCTGGAGGGCTTGGAGGAAGTCCGGCGCCGCATCCTTACAGGAGTGTTTCCGCCGGGCATTCGCGACGAGTTTGCCGAGATGCTCGACTATTTCGGCCAATCGCCGATCATCGTGCGCAGCAGCAGCCTACTAGAAGACAACTTCGGCAACGCCTTCGCTGGCAAGTATGAAAGTGTATTTTGCGCCAATCAAGGGCCGCACCAGCAACGGCTAGAGGACTTTCTCTCTGCGGTGCGCACCATCTACGCCAGCACCATGAGCGAAAACGCCCTGCGTTACCGCGAGCAACGTGGGATGCTGGACCGCGATGAGCAGATGTCGCTTTTGGTGCAGCGTGTGTCCGGTGCCCGCTGTGGGACTTTGTTCTATCCTCACGTGGCGGGGGTGGGCTTGTCGTTCAATCCCTACGTTTGGCACAAGGAAATCGACCCGCAGGCCGGCATGGTACGGCTGGTATTTGGATTGGGTACCCGGGCGGTCGATCGGGCCGACGACGATTACACGCGGATCGTGTCGCTCAGTGCGCCGCATCGTCGTCCGGAAACCGACTCCGACGAAGTGCGTCAATACTCGCAGCGCAAGGTGGACGTGATCGACCTGGAAGCCAACCAGTTGGTTTCCGAGGAGTTTTCCGAGGTGGCACGCCGCAGTCCGCAATTGCCGCTGGATGTATTCGCCTCCCAAGACCGGCAGCTTGCCGAGATGGCCCAGCAGCGCAGCCGGGGCGAGGTGTTTTCGTGGGTGTTGACTTTTGATGGGCTGCTACGTGAAACCGCCTTTGTAACCGACATCCGCGAGATGCTGCAAACCTTGGGGCGTGCTTACGACTATCCGGTCGATGTCGAGTTTACGGCCAACTTCTTCGACCCTGGCAACCCGCAACAATACAAGATTAACCTCTTGCAATGCCGGCCGCTCCAAGTGGCTAGCGGCGGCACAGTCATCGAGCCGCCCCCCAAGCTCCCTCCAGAGCGAGTGATTTTGGAGTCGCACGGGGCGGTGATCGGCCGCAGCCGCGTTTGTCGGATCGAACGCTTGGTGTATGTGGTGCCGTCAGTGTACGGACAATTGCCCATCGCACAGCGCTATGCGATAGCCAGGCTTATCGGTCGAATCATGCACTTGGAAGAGGCGCAGAGGCCGGGGACCGTAATGCTTGTGGGCCCTGGCCGTTGGGGCACGACGACGCCATCGCTGGGCGTGCCGGTATCGTTTGCTGAAATATCCAACGTCTCGGTGCTGTGCGAAATAGTGGCCATGCGCGACGATCTGGTGCCGGATGTCTCGTTGGGCACACATTTCTTCAATGAATTGGTAGAAATGGACCTTCTTTATATGGCGTTGTTTCCCAACCGCAAACAGAACACGTGGAACCGACAATTCTTGGAACAGGCGCCCAACCGGCTCGAAGAACTGCTTCCCGAAGCCGCCCAGTGGTCAAATTGTGTCAGGGTAATCGACGCTTCGCGCCTTGCGGCGCCTTACAACTGCGTCCGGCTGAACGCCAACGCCCAAGAGCAGCGCGTGGTATGCTACCTGGCAGAGAATCACTCGGAGGTGTGAATCGTTCACTTGCGTTGCCGCCTTATCCCCACGCAGAGCCAGATCCGGCGAGCTGTTCGCGCCCGTGCGCCCTGGAACGCGGCTAGCGGCTTTGCGAAGCGTCCTGTGTTGAGCCGATGCAATACAGGTGACTGACTGTGCGGATGAAAATCTGCCCCTGCGAAATGGCCATCGAGGCCTGGGTTTTTTCGCCCAGCGGATTTCGGGCCAGGATTTTCGGCGTCGGCCCGGCCTCCATCACCACGGTTTCGCCCTCGTCGGACAGCAAGTAGATGCGTCCCTCGGCGCTGACAGGCGAAGCCGAGTAATTGCCGCCCAACCGCTCTTGCCATACGATGTGGCCGGTCTCGGCGTCGATGCAGGAGGCTACTCCGTTGTCAGCAATGGCGTACAGGTACGGTCGCAGATAGAGCATCGAGGGGATTTTGGGCATTCCCTTGCGTTGTTCCCAGACGAGATTCCTCTCGCCCAAGTCTCCTTTGCCGCCCAGCCGAAAGGCCTTGATCGAATCCCTGCCGCCGAATCCGCCGGCGGTGAACACCAACCCGTCGCCCAAAACTACCGACGGCACTTTGCCTTCTCCGATCACCGTGCTGGTCCATAGCAATCGGCCGGTTTGAATGTCGAAGCCCTGCACCACGTCGCCCGTCTCGCTGACCAGTTGTACTCCCGACTCGTGTTCCCAAATGTTGGGCACACCGTGCGCGATGCGTGTCATGCCGCGGTAGGCCTTCCAGCGCTCGCGTCCGGTGGCGGCATCCAGAGCAAGAATATACGACTTATCCCAGGGAATTTGCCAACCTACTCGTTTGTCGCCGGTTTGGCTGCTGCCGTCGCGGGTCATGATGAGCATGTCCTTGTAGCAGAGCAATGAAGTGGCCAAACCGTGCTGGCTGTAATGAGGGTAGTCGCGGTTGATCCACACGATGCGTCCGGAGAAGTCCAGCGCCGCGAAGCTGCCGTCCTGGAAACAGGCGTACACCCGACGGCCGTCGGTCGCCGGCGATGGTGTGGCCGGCGAGTTGCGGCCATGCCTATTGCTTGGTTCTTGTTGAAATACCTCTCGATTCCACAGCACGCGTCCGCTGGGGCGGTCTATCGCTATCACCCGGCAACTGGTGCCGTCGTCGGTGGCAGCCGTCAGGAAAATATGATTGTCCCAGACGATAGGCGTGGACCAGCCTTCGCCGGGAATAGGAGTTCTCCAGACTATGTTTTCTGTAGCGCTCCACCTGATAGGGATCCCCTTTTCGCTGGAGATACCCTGTCGGGTTGGCCCGCGGAACTCCGGCCAGTTCTCCGCCAGTAGCGTCGGCCCCAGCGCAGTGCCGCTTACCAAGAGCAGCGCCAGTGCGGCGAGAGCCGGAAGCAGACGCCGACCCGCCCGCCAAGCAGCAGCTATGGCCAGGCGCCAGCCGACAAGGCACAGCCTGGGGGCGCTGTTTCTAGAGAACCATCCGCCGCAACGTAAGCCGCTTCTCATAGTCCCGACTCCTGTAGGCTGGCTATCAACTTGATGTATCACATGATCTATCACACAACGACAATCCCTCAGTGGCAAATGGTAGTTCAGTGTAAGACGCATCGATGGCGGTATCGGTCTTGGTTGGATTGTACCACCGGGTAATTAGGGTGCAATAGAATGACTTAATCGATGGGTGCCGTCGAGCGACTTGCTGTACACTGCGAACCGATTGCTCGACGGGACATTGGCAGCCGATTGTTCTACAGCAAAGCAAAAGCCGATTATTTTATAGGACATTGGCAGCCGATTATCACACACAACAGTGCAGTTGCTCTGACGGTTCGCAACTACAGCCGATTCAAGCGAAGCGACGAACTACGCCTGCCTTCAACCATGGGCGCAGCCGGTGCATGCCGTCTTCGGTCGTTACTTGCGGCTGATAGCCCAATTCGCGCCGTGCTCGGCTGATGTCGTAATAATGGCTTGTGGCCAGTTGGGCAGCGAGAAATCGTGTCATGGGCGGATCGCTATGGATGCCCAGCGCCGCGTAGAGCAATTCACAAACCACACCGATACGCCAGGCCATTCTCAGCGACATGCTGCGCCTCACCGGGGGCAATTCTGCCAACGACAGAATCTGGTCGATCCAGCGCCAGCAGTTCACCGGTTGACCTTGCGAAATGAAATAAGCGCTGCCGGCTGCGGGCGATCCTGGAGTCAAAGCTTCTGCGGCCAGTAGATGGGCTTGTGCGGCGTCGTCCACAAAAACATTATCAATCAGGTTCCGGCCGTCGCCCACGCGCCGCAACCTGCCGCTGGTAGCGCGTCGGAGCAGTTTGGGAATCAAATGCCTGTCGCCGGGGCCCCAAATCAAGTGGGGGCGCAGCGCACAGGTAAGCAACCCGTGCTGCCCGTTGGCGGCCAGCACCATTTTCTCGGCCAGTGCTTTGCTGTGAGGATAATGTGCCAGCCAGCGTTTGGGGTAAGGGGCCGATTCATCTACACCACACTGGTCAGTACCGTCGAACGTGACGCTGGGACTGCTAGTATACACCAGCCGGCCGACATGCTGGCGCTGACACGCTTCCAATACATTCCGTGTACCCAGCGTATTGGTCCGATAATAATGGCGCCATGGGCCGCCCAGTCCAGCAACTCCTGCCACGTGGAAAACCACGTCCATGCCGGCGCAAGCTGCGGTGACCACTTGGCAATCTGAAACATCGCCGCAGACTATCTCGACCGGCAGGTTTTCGAGCAAAGCGGGACGTCGGCGGCACAGCACCCGCACCGACCAGCCGCGCTGGAGCAACTGCTCGACGATCTTTCCTCCAAGAAACCCTGCGCCGCCGGTCACCAGGGCTTTCACGTGGCTTGCTCCGTCACAGGGCGTCGAGCACACCGGGAATGCCGGGCTTGTCCTTTGGTTTTGGTGATTCGGGCTTTGGGGGTGGCGAAGTAGGTTGCCCCGGCAAGTCGTCGGAAGGAGACGACGTTCTTTCATCCTCTCGCGGCTGCGATTCTGAACCGGATGGTGCAGCCACTTCCCGAGCCATGCTCAGGGGAATCTCGAAGTTGAAGGTGCCCTGTTGGCCGAATGGACCGCCGGGCAACTGCAACCGTAACAGTTTAACCCGGGCATCTTTTCGATCTGCGCCGCGCGGGTCTTTGTACAAGAGCACGTCTTCGATGGATTCGCCCGGCCCGATCGGCGCAGTGGTCGTCACCTGACCCTTGACCGAGTACGTCGTCGCGGTGCGAAAACGGGCTGGCGCGCAGGGGCGTCCCAGATTGTCGGTAAGTACAACGGTGTGCGCCGTGCCCATGCCCACCCGCAATCCAGGATAATCCAACTTCTGCTTGCTGTCGTTGACGATCTCTATGACGATCCACAGGTAGTCGTTGCCCCGTGGGTGTTGCTCCCCGGTTGGGGTGACCAACGTCGGCACCCCAACATACACCTCGCGGACACGCACTTTCACGTCGCCCCGGGCAGCAAATTGTCCCTTGCTGGCATCAACCCATTGGATCGCGCCGGGCCGGTCGCCATCGGTTTGGTCAAGCACTACTGAGGGCCGCTGCTCTGGCTCGCGGACTGCTTTGGCCTTTTCCAGCACCTCAGGATCAGACAGGTTTTCTTCCAACGGTGTCTTCGGCTGTTGGGCGATTTTGGGCTGTCCTGGTTCTTCTGGAGGTGGGCTGCTGTCGCCCGAAAAGCTCCACACGACGATTCCTACCACCAACGCCACTCCAATGGCCGCCAACGACCCATAGAATATCGCCCGTTCCCTGCGCTTGCGCTTTTCGCTCAAGCCGAGCGCTTCGCTGGAGTGACCAGGCGATGTGCGCGCGGCGACCGCCACTGGGGCGGTTCGGACCGCTGATAAAGGAATGGGGCGAGCAACGCCGGCGGCCGGAACGACACTGCTTGGAACCGACTGCGGCCCAACGGCCACCGGCGCCACTGGTTGGTTGACGCCGATGGGTTCGTCCTCGAGGGGGACGGCGCGCAGTGGCGGCCGCTTCTTGCCTACCGGTGCGGCAGCGGCTGGTTTGCCCTTTGGCATCGCTCCGCTACCTGCCGTGCCGGCGGCCGCCGTTCCCAAGGACTCCTGCCTGGGTGCCATCGCTTCGGAGGAGTCTGGCCCGGCAGCCGCCGCCGAAGTGTGGTGCCCAACTGCCGCCGTTCCCGGAGACTGCTGCCTAACGGCCTGCTGTACTGCCTGCTGGCCAGTCGCTGGGTGTGGAGCGGATTGCTGCTGAGCACCTCCCGATGAATCCGACCATGGACCAACCTTCGAAAACAGCGATGTCACTTCCCCGGCCTTTATCCAGGCCCCATCACGGCCGCGCTTGATCAGATCTGTGGCGGTGAGCTTGCCGGCGGCTGCCATGGCCCTAAGTTGCTGGACCGTCAGCGGCCCGACCTCCGTCCCTGCCATATTCCAGAACCATTGGGCAGACATCGGTTAGTGCTCTCGAATCGGGGAGTGCTTTTTGGGTTCAGCTCTTCCGATCCATAGTGACGAGATTGGGGTCGTCGGGCTACCGGCCGTTTTTACCGGCAATCACGCGACGCGCGCAGTGCCGCCTTGCCGTCCCACTTGTCATTATATCAACCAGCCTTGCGAAAACTTATCGTTTACCACCGTTTTCTGCGCCGGCAAGCCCACTGCGCTTGATAGTCTCGGGTCTTCTCAGTGTAGCTTACCGGCAGCCCAACGTGCCAATTTCTCGCGGTCGATCTTGACGTTATGTCGAACGTCGACCGGCAGCGACGGATGAAACAGGAAATCTTCCACTGCTGCCGTGGCCGAGTTGCTGGCGGCCAATTGCCGCAGTTGACCAATCAACGACTGGCGTTGCTTTTTAGTTCTGGGCCAATATCCCGGATTAGGCTCGATTATCACCACCGGCCGCTGGCGGCCTGCCGACCCAACGCCGACCAAGGCCGATCGCCGGACGGCAGGATGTTGATTGAAGACTTCCTCGACGGGTGTGCTGAACAGCGGTCCGTTTGCAGTAAGCACCCGATGCACCAGCCGCCCGCACATCCAAAACCGCCCTTGGACGTCCAGATAACCCACGTCGCCCATACGATGCCAGAGGCGGCCGCCGTCGGGAATCTTCGCCAGACGATTCGCTTCCGTGCGGGTCACGTATTCCCGAGTAACCACAGGCCCGCTGACGACTAGTTCGCCGATCTGCCCCGGCGGCAGCGGTCGGACCTGCTGGATGTCGGCTATCGGTCCATCGACGATCTGAATCACCATCCAGCGGATGCCGGGAAAGGGCTTTCCCACGCACACGCCCGCCCCGTTAAGGGTTTGCGCCGCTGTGTGGCGCAGAACTTCCCGGGCACCGATGCTTGCCACCGGCAATGCTTCGGTAGCGCCGTAGGGGGTATAGACATCGCCTTCTGGATGGATGCACGCTATCATGCGTTTTAGCACGTCGAGCGGTACTGGCGCACCGGCAGAAAACACACGGCGGACAGACTCCAGCCGCACGCCGCGTTCCAGACAGTACCGGCTCACCCTCTCCCACACAGCAGGCGAGCCGAACGTTTGTGTCACTTTCCAGTCTGTAATGGCTTCCACGATTTTCGCCGGGTTCACCTTCGCCGGGCGAGATGGGTTCATATCAGGTATGACCGCAGTGGCTCCCAGCGCACAATTGAAAAGCCCAAATAGCGGAAAGCACGGCAAATCTACCTCGCCCGGTTGGATGTCGTAGTGTTGTTGCAACTGCTCGACTTGAGCATCGAACGTGCCGTGGCAATACAGCACTCCCTTGGGTGGGCCTGTCCCGCCCGATGTAAAGATTATCGCCGCGGGGTCCTCGGGCCGCCGGGGAACCGTCGCTTCGCCCTGCGCTGGGCCGGCCCGCAAATCCTCCAGCGTCGGGCCTCCCCAAAACCAGCGACTGCCGACGGTTACGTTTAGCCGAGCGGCCGGGAACTTTCGCCGTAAAACCGTTCGCACTGCTTGCGCCAACGGAATGGCGATGAATCCTGCGGGACGAACTTCGGCCAAGCAATTGACCAGCCGCCGCAGGCCCATGCCCGGATCGATCAGAATCGGTACTGCCCCGCACTTGAGAAGCCCGAATACCAACGCCACGAAGTCGATGCCTGCGCGTACCAGCAAAGCCAAACGCGTGCCTGGCTGGACGCCGAGGTGCTGCAAACCGCGGGAAATCCGGTCGGTGTCCTCGTCTAACTGGCGGAAGCTCACCTGTCGATACTGCCGATGCCCATGCCGGTCATAACCCAGTGGCTCGACCACTGCTGGCACATCGGGCATCCGGCAGGCCATGGCCGTCAGACGCTGAGCGACGTTCATCACACTGTCCGCTGGTCCGGAAAAAGCTCGGCACGGATGGTTGAAGTTGTTTGACAGTTCGGTTCGTGTCGGATGTTCATTCGCGTCTGTTACACGAGCTGATTGCCCGTCATGGGAAGTCTGCTATTTGCCTCCGTCGTCCGATTGGCAACAGGGCTGATGTCGGAGACGAAACCGGGGCTGTAGTCAGATACGCAAAGTGGTCGGTTGGGAAATACGCAAAAGCGGCTTTCGCGAAATACACAAAAGACGCTTCCGTACGAGCGGCAAACTTGTGGAAAGCCACTGCCCAAGGATTCAGCTATTGGCTCGCCCGATGCAATTGCTCTAGCACATCCTCGACTTGCTCGTGCACTTCGCCCGAGGCGGTCACCACCAGCGCTCTGCGCGGGCGAAAATACTGTATTGAACCTGGACCGCCGTTTACGTCCCAATGAGCTGGGGCGATACACCGTTGGATCAATGCCACCAACTGCCAGCCGTGATCGTCGCTGGCGGCGGCAGCGCCACCGACTGGTGCGCCTGGCATCATACCGGGCATTGGGGCAGGCATTGCTCTGGGGCCACCTGGCGGGAAAGCACCGGGCCAACCCCTGGCACCTGGCATCCCCAGCCGCCCGAAGTTCCCCCATTGCGCCATGACCGCAGCGGTTTGTGCTTTACCGACCGACGCTGGAATCGTCCCGCCCCCGCCCGATGCGTTTTGCTCGGCGGCCAAGCGCCGGGCGATCTGGTCGGCCAGGCGAGCCAAGCGGTTGCGCACACGACCGAGCAACTGCTGACGCTCGGCGGCCGGCAATTGGACATCGGCTTGCAATCGAGCCAGCAACTCGAGCAGCTCAGCGGCGGCAGCCGGGGCTTGCCTGTCGCTGGTGCGGCTCCAGCGGCGCAACGAGTCTTGCACTGCTTGGCGCAGCAAGGCCGGTTCACACGTGTCCAACCGGCCAGCCTCGGGCCGCTGGTTGCAGCTCTCAGGATGGACGACGGCGTCCGATAGTCCGGGCGATACCGGCTGGTTGCCTTGAGAAGGCGACTTCGTTTCGCTGCCGATGGCCGCAGCAGTTTTTGCAGTTGACGTACTTCTTGCGTCCGTGTGGTTCGGTTCCGCCGCAGCCACAGCGCTGATCAACACCAAGGCGACCCATATCGGCGCCATTCAGTGGCCTCCTAACCTGATACGGTCGAAATGAAGTCCAAACCGCCTCGGATTCAACTCACGTTCGGCGCCCACGTCGCCCAGCGGCAAAGCTCCAAGCCGACCCGACTGTCGGAAAAGCAATACAACCGCTTCAGCGTCGCATTTCGCGGAAGGCCTCGGGCCGGATGCGCCGCTGGATGTCGGTCTCCAGCACGCCGAAGGTCTGTTCGTGCCGCTGGACGGCCATCTGGAGCACGCCCAGCAATCGCTTTGCAGTGTAAAAGTTCATTATCAGCCGCTGGGTAATCTCGATTTTCTCGCCCGGCGGACCCATGGGATTCTTGCTCAGGCCGAAGTCCACGATAAGTTCCTCGGGCGTGCCGGTCACGCGGCAGAAGTTGGCATACGAAGCCACCACCTTGGAATCGTCGATTTGCACTTGTTGCAGGCCCTGTTGGTCGGCGCTCGGAGCAGCCGACTGCGGCGGGGTGGCACGACCGACTTCTTGCTCGTTTGGCGGGGGTTGGCTTTCGCTTTCTGGATTGCTCATTTCGGCTCCCTCGAAAAAACAGCTCCCTCGAAAAAAATCCGTACCGCTGTACGTGTAAGTGGATGTAATTTGCTTCGGCTCTTCGCAACACGCCGCCGCGAGCAATGGTTGACTTTTCAGACGAGCTACACCCACCACTCCGATGCGGCAGTGTCTATTCAAACCTTTGGGCGTTATCTACCAGCCATTATCCGCTATTGCCGCCCGACAACAAGCCACCCCGGCTGCTAAGCCGTCGGCTGGGTAGCCGCGTGGTGCCAGGCCGCGGTGTTCCGCTATACCAGCGTTCCCGGGATTGCCCGACACGACCTTAGCACGCTAATTGAACGTGTGCGTTTGCCCGTTGTGCTCGCCGACGCACCAACAGAGGCAAAAAGCAGAGGCAAAAAGAAGTTACCCCTCCGCGGAGCGGCGGCCCTGGCGCAACCGACGACATGCGGCAAAACACGTTAAACAAGTACGTAGTTCGGCGCCATGCACCGCCGCTTAGCGCGAGTCGGCTGTACAGTCCGTTCAGGCCGCCGCCTGTACCGGTTCCATCGCGGGCACCTTGGGTTGTCGTGTTAGGTACAGCACAATGGGAGCGGCGATGTAGATCGAGCTATAGCTTCCGGTGATGGTGCCCAAAATCAGCGCGAAAGCGAATCCGTGAATCTCCGCACCGCCGAAAATGTAAAGCACACCCGCTACCAGTAGAACAGTAAAGGCCGTCAAAATCGTGCGGCTTAGCGTTTGGTTGACGGCGATGTTAATCATCTGGCGGGTAAGTCGCGGATCTTTGCCGCGCACCTCGCGCAACCGGTCGAAGATCACGATCGTGTCGTTGACCGAATAGCCGATGATCGTCAAGAAAGCCGCCACAATAGGCAGGTTTATCTTGAATTGCTCGATTTTCAACCATCCCAGCGCCGGCGCAACGTAATAGCTGATAGCAATCGCCCCCAGGATCACCAACACGTCGTGTATCAAGGCCACCACAGCGCCGATACCGAACGCTACACCCTGGAACCGTATCCACAGATAAACGATCATCGTCAACCAACTGGCCACCAAAGCGGCGTAGGCTTGCTGTCGGGTGCTTTCAGCCACTGCACCGCCGATGGTATTAGTGGCCGGGAAGAAGGGCTTGCTTTCCAAGTCTTCTTTCATCGCCGCCAGCAGCCGCGCGGTCTGTTCAGGCGGCAGTTTGATTTTCATGTCCCACCGCTCATGCCTGGTCGATTGCCCTTCCACCCAATCAGGATTGCTGACCTGAAACAGCGTGCTTTCCGAACCTAGCCCTGTGCGAGTCAAGGCGCTCTTGACCAGCGCGTCCACAGTCTGATAGGTCACAGGCAGCTCGAAACGCAACTGTACCTCGGCGCCGCCGGCGAACGGGTCTTCGGCCTTTATGGTATCCTTGGGCTTTGGCTCGCTGGGCTTCTCCGGCGGGCCGCCGGGGGTAGCCGGCGCGGCATCGGCCGGTGGAGAGGCGTCGGTTTTCGCACCGTGTCTTTCAGCCGGCTGTGCCTGACTTGTGGACTGCTTGTCGGTTGTATCCGGAGTTTGTTTCTCGGCCGGTGCATTGGTTTTCTCGGCGGGGGCGTCGGTTTGCTTGGCCGCTGTGTCAGTATTCCCGGCCGCTGGGTCGGTCTCTTGCCCAGTGGTGCCCAGCAGTGCCGCAGCCAGCAGCGCTTCGCGCAGCGCTACTGTTGCTGTACGTGGATTGACTGGAAGGTGCGAGCTTGCACTCCCAACGGCGAAGGCTGGTTTGTTCTCGCCCCCTTGCCGGACAATCGCTCCATGCAGCGCTGCACCAACTCCGCCCTGCGCACCGGCGGGGGCTTTGGGGCCGGACTCGATGGCTTTTGGGGCTTCCCATTGCATCCGGTTGCGCACCAGCTTGTCGCCGAAAATAGCCGCCAGTCGCTCTTCGACGACATCCCTGGACTCGGAAGTGTTGATGTTGAATCGCAGTCCCGGTTGCTCATCCCCCACGCGAACGCCTGCCACCGACAAGTCAGGCAGTTCGCGCAGTGCGCGGCGGAGCTGGCCGGTATCCTGCGGCTCGTTGAACACCACCTGCACCGAGGTGCCGCCGGTAAAGTCGATGTCGAATAGCCCTTGACCGCGTGCGACGGCTACGGCCAGCCCGCCGAGCGTTATCAGCAACGAAGCGGCGGCCGCATACGGAAACCACCGCATGAAGTCGAAATTAGTGGCTCCGATGACCTTGAGCATCTTGGCCTTTTTCAGCCAGCGGCGCCGTTCAGCGATCTCGAATATCACCCGGGCGACGAACACGGCGGTGAAGATGCTCATCAACACGCCGATCCACAGCGTGACGGCGAAGCCGCGCACCTGGTCCGAGCCGACCACCCACAGTATCGTGGCAGCCAGCATAGTGGTGATGTTCGCGTCGACGATCACTGTAGTGACGCGCTGGAAAGCGTTGCGAATAGCCATGCGCAAGGTGGCCCCGCGTTCCAGTTCTTCGCGCAACCGTTCGTAGATCAGCACGTTGTTGTCCACCGCCATGCCGATCGTCAGCGCAAGCCCCGCAAAGCCGGTTAGCGTAAACGGAGCTTGAATCAATATCATGATCGCCACCAGGCAAAGGATGTTGATCGCCAGCGCCACGTTGGCCACCACGCCGGAAAAGCGGTAGTACCACACCATGAACAGTGGCACCAGTATCGACGAAAGAATCATGGCGTTGACGCTTTTGGCGATGGTATCGCCGCCTAGCAGCGGATCGCTTTGCATTTCCATCACCGGCTCCTTGGCCAGCGCCATGGGCAGGCTGCCCGCATTGAGCACATCGACTAGCGATTTCACTTCCTCGGGCGTAAAGGAACCGGTGATTTGACCTTCGGCGTAGATCGGGCTACGGATTTCCGGCGCGGAGTACAGCTTGCCATCGAGGATGATGCCCAGCTTGCGGCGGAAGCGCTGACCGGGGTCGGGACGGTTGGCCAGGGTCAATTCGCCGAAGCGTCTGGCCCCTTCGTCGTTGAAGCGGAAGGTGACGCAGGGCTGGAACTTCTCGTCGCGCGACGCCCTGGCTCCGGCCAAATAAGCGCCGGTAACATCCCACTCGTCCTTGACTACCAGGATCTGCCACACTTCGCGGCCACGTTGGGTAACCTGCCGCTTGGAAATCTCCGGATTGTTCAGCAAACCGACAATCCGCTGCTGTTCGGCGCGGCGCTCCGCCTCGGTCTGGGCTTGTCCTTCGTAAATCGGCACCCACCAGGCCAGCAGGTTGCGGTCGCTGTCGTACAGTTCGTTCTGGGTATGGGGCAGTGCTTCGGCTGCTTCCTGGATGTCCTTGTGGTCGCGGTTGTTGGCCAGGATGCGGAACTCCAAAGTCCCGGCGCGGGAGACGATGTCTTTTATCCTTGCGGCTTCGCGGGCTTCGACGTGGGGTATGATGATCTCGACCTGCTCGGCGCCGTACTTGCGGATGACGATCTCTTTTTGCCCTCCGGGGTTGACCCGCCTGGAGACTGCCCGTACTACGTCGTCCATCTCGGCGCTGGTAATGCCGCCCCGCTGTTGTTTTTGCTGCTGGTCGACTTCGTAAACCAGGATTACCCCGCCGCTGAGGTCCACCCCGAGCTTCGGCGGCCACCCCTCGATGCATACCATCGAAGCCACCGACACAACCGAGAAGATCACCCCCAGCTTCCAGCCGTAGTCCGGCAGCCGCCACAGCCGGGCAAGAAAGTTGCCCAGCACGAACGAGCCGATTACCAACACCACAAAGATCAGGAACCCTGTCATCGCCATAAGCTACAATCCTTAGGATTTACCGGACGCAGCTTCCGATTGAGGCGCTTCGCCTATGACCCGCGCAATGGAACTCAGCGTCACCCGCAACTTGGTATTGGTCGCTTCGTCCACTTTGATAGTCACCTCGTCCTGCTCGCGTTGCACGTTCGTCACCACCCCATAGATCCCCCCAATGGTGATTACCCGGTCGTTCTTCTTCACCGCCGCTAACATCGCCTGGCGGCGCGCCTGCTCAGCTTTTTGCGGGCGGATCAGTAGGAAGTAGAACAGCAAGCCGATAACCAGAAACGGCAACAACAAATTCAGCAGCGATGGGCCGGGCTGCCCGCCGGCATCGCCGCCGTTTTCCGCCAGAAGTACTGCCATTCTCAGGGCGATGCCTTCCACGGTACGACTCCCCTTTCAACACATCGTGCTTGAGCAGGTAAGCGGCGGCCCGACCAGGCGGAATCGACGTCGTGTCATGGTATCCCGCCAGGTCCGTAAACCCCGCTCCGCCATTTCCACGTCTGAATGATCAAACACCTCAACCTCCACTGCGCCGAGCGGGTTGCGGCACGACTCGCCCTCCTAAACCACTGTACGAAAACCTAATCTTAAGCTTGAGCCAACTGCTCTACAAGTGGAGTAATGCCTCGGGCTGCATCAGATTCGGCCAACTTTTCGGAACACCAATGGTTTTTGCTGCACAGACGAACGGCCCCATACAGGCCCTAAATAAGCGACGTTCCGCCTTCCATCAGAGCATCCGAGCCAACAGCGAGTCTGACGGTTTGCTTCCGTATCTGCTGACAAGCGGCAGCAATTTATATGGCCATCGCTATCGGGCGGACGCACAACCGTTGTGGTTGCGAAACGCCAAGTCAGGCCGTTAGAGGCATCCGCCAACTGCACCGCCGATCGCCGCCTACCACTGCGCCGTTGGCCGCTTGCTACTTCGTCCATCGGCAATCGCTAGTTCGTCAATCGCTGTTTCCGAAGCCACCGTTCACCAAAGCGATATACAAATGCCAGAGCGATATACAGGCACCCTGCCAGTCGGGGGCCCAGGGCAATCCATTATCCGAGCAGATTGTATAAAAACCCCGACGCCTGTGCCTCAGACCTGCCGATGCCGTCTGGGGGGTTGGTGCAATGCTGAGCCAGCACCGCTGTGCCGACTGCCGAGGAGTAAAACAGCCGCTTTTTCATTATTAGGCGTGTTCGAGGAACCAGGATGTTTACGAAAATCGCTGAATGTAATCAATAGTTAGGCGCGGGCGACATCATATTGATGACATCAGAGTGTTCACGCTCTCGGGGGTCAGTGCTAGAGGTGATTTGACTTCAAAAACGTAAGTACATTGTTACAATAACCTTATGGAAATACCCGACGCTACGGTGCTCACTAGTACACACTATGGCACAGCTTTGGCAATAAAAGGCTGTACACGTGGAGTGGCATTTCAAGGAGCGGCCACGGAAGTGTAGATTGTCGGCATGGCATATTTCCGGCGTAAAGTCGGGCGCCCCGGGAGGAAACACCATGAAAGCCGTATCCCCCCTGTTGCGTTGGCCCACAACGACTACTTTATCGGTATCAAGTTGCGTATTCTTAGCAAGCTTGGTGCTGTGCTTTCCCACTATGGCGGGAGACCAGCCCAAGGCAAAGCGCGACGACGACCAACATGCAGCTCGTGCAACGCTGCGGCAGCCGCCCGGCGTGCTTCGTGGCGAGGCCAATTCGCCGGGCAGGTCTTTGTCCGGGCCAACCGGCGGGGTTCGCAGCCCGGCTCTGCCTTCGCTGGCACAGCCGACCGGCACGACATCTGCTGCTGTTCCCCCGCCGTCCGCTCCTAAACTGCCATCGGCTCAGTCACCTTCAAGGGAGCCTGGGGCGTCGGGGCTGCCGCGTCTTTCGCAACGGGCTGTGACACCGCCGGCGGGCGAAACCGGCGCTTCAGCGACGCAGGCACCGCGCCTGCCTATCGGGCCGCTTCAAAACCCTCCGGATGCCCATAGGTCTGTAGCCCCTGCGCGTCCGCCGCAATCACCTGCGGCAAAGCTCAATCTTCAGCCGCAGCAGCCTGCGACACATCCGACAAAACCCGACCCCGAGCCACCGCAGCGTTCCCTGCCCGCGTTGAGACCAGGTCCCACTCAGCCCCCACTGCCGCCGGCAGCCGTGGGCGGAAACGGTGGCTTATTGGGCCGGGGCGCCACGTCGGTAAACGGTTCTCCTGGGCAAATAAAGGTTCCTGATACCAGCCGTTTGCCCAGCGTGCCGGGCGGCTCACAAGCGCCCAGCCCCGTGGCTCCCGGCCAGCCATTGGCCAAGCCGATGGCCAAGCAGCCCGGACAAACGCCACCGGGAAAAACGACCGAGCCACCGCTCGCGGCCCCGTCTTTAACTCTGCCGGATCGCAAGCCGCCGGCGCCGAGGGCATCAACTCCGGCAGAGTCAACACCCGCGCCGCCGATGGCTGCGTCACCCGATGCTGCGTTGCCTAGTGCTCCAGCGCCGAGCACTGCATCAGCCAGCAATCCGTCACCCAGCAATGTATCGCCCACTGGTGGCTCGCCCAGTCTGCTGCCCTCTCCGCGAACGCCGCCGTTACCATTTACCCCGAAAGCGCCCGATACCGTGGGCGCGGAACCCAGACCTGCCCCGCGCCGGATAGAAGCAGGGCTGGCCGAGCCGCCCAAATCGCCCGGTGTTTCCAAGCCACCGCTGCCAAGAATTGGCGATTCTCTGCCTAGGAGTAAACCTGCCGGTCCCCCTGCTGAAACAGCAACTAGCGGCAGTGGGCCAATACCGAATGTCGGCGATGGTTCGCGCGGCACGAAATCTGTTGCGCCGCCGTCGCTGCCTAGCCCGACGAACCCGGCCCACCACGATTACATCCGCACGGGAAAAGACGGTCCGAAAACTCCAACGGCTAAGCCCAGTGAGCTGCCTTGGCGCGACGCGGTTGGTTCGCCGCGCACTGGCGTGCCTAACGTCCGCGAAGGGGCGCCGAAGCCGGTGCCGCCCAGACCACCGTTAAAACCCGAAGAGCTGACGCAGGTCCGATTCGCGGAGCGCTATCGCTCGGGACAGTTGGAGCATTTGACCAAAGGTCAAGTATCGCAGAAGTTGAAGCTGTCGGAACAATACAAGTACTGGAACGAGGGCGATGTGGCACGCCGCTTGCAACTCTACCAGCACGTGCAAAACATAACGCAGATCACCAATATTCACAACACGACCAATGTGACCGTGGTAAAGCAGGTATTTGGCCCGGACTACCGTTATTACCACGGACGCATCACGCCTGCTTACGCCCAGACTTGCTTCAAGTATCACTATTGGGGGCCGAGTTTCTTCGTCGGCGTACACTGGTACCCACGTTGGCATACTTGGCTGGAATGGTGCTGGCACTTGAGGTCCCATCCGCTGTGGGACCCCAGGCCGATATGGTGCCGACCGGTGATTTACGACCCATCGCCGCGCTGGGTGGTTTGGGAAGTGCCGGTTTGGGTCTCGTTGCCCGAGGTTCCTTGCGGCACGTGGGTGAATCTCAGGCCAGTAATCGTCACCCAAAGCTATGACTTGCAATTGGTGGCGGTGCGCTTTGTTGACCCAGGACACCCAGAACAGAAGCTGGGCCCACGCTATCGGGTATGGTTCCGCAACAACAGCGACCGACCGATTACCAAACCGTTCAGCGTGATGTTGTTGGCGTCGATGGACGAACGACTGCATGCCGATTTGCCTCAGGCGGGAGTGCGGGTGCGCGCTATCGAGGCCGACGACTTGCAATCGGTCGACATCCGCCTGCCGATGGAGGTGTACAGCATGGGCCGCGACGCTCAAGGCAATCCCGCACCGTTCAACACGCTGCACGTGTTGGTTGACGCCCACCGGGAAATCGAAGACGTGTCGCGGGCCAACAACGGTGCACGGTTAGCGCGAGCCGAAGTGCTGCCGGTCGATCCGGCCGCTTTCGAATTGAACATCAAGCAGGCGCCGGCCGGCAGCGAAGTGATCATTGCCGGTGAAGGCTTCGGCCCTGTGCCCGGACAGGTCTTGGTGCATCTGGCCGGATTGGAACTGGATGCGGAGATCCTCGGCTGGTTCGACTTGGGCGTGCGGATCAACCTGCCGAAAATCCCGTTGGCCGCTCCGACCGAAGCAGAACTGGTCGTCGTCCGCGGCGACGGTGCCGCTGCCAACCCGCTGCGGATGATCGTCCAGCCGCCACGGTAGTCCGGGTTTGCGGGTAATGGCTTAGCCCAGCGAACCTTCGCAAACCTTCGCACGGCGTTGCGTTACACCGGCATGCGTCGGAAAAGATTTCTACGGGCGCGTCCCTTGCCGCAGCGCCCAGTTTTTCATCGGTCTTTTCTGAGCCGCCAGATTTTTCCCCGTCAAAACTATATCCAGAAGTTTGGTCCTGCGAGCGAGCCGCTCGCGGTGTAGCACAAGCCAGGGTGGGGACGGCGCCGGGCGGTAAGTTCCCCACATACCCCCTGGCCAGTTGCTATAAAAGCCCTAATCGGTTGCTATAATTGCTTCGTGTGTTGATGTTGAAGGAATGGTTAGGCCAAACGGAGCACAAAGCGAGGCACTACATGCTGAGGACGATTGCTTTACTGGGTGTTGGCTGTGTTGCGATGGCTTTCGTTGCTGGACAACCCGAACCGAACCTGCCCAAACCGCAGTACCGCTTCGAGCCGACCGATCCCCAGTGGCTGCGTCAGGCAGTGCAGTTTCATGGACATCTAGGACCATGGGCGGCGGCTGGAGTCAGGGCAGGAATGGCTGGCTTGGCTGCTGTAGAAGCAAAGGGTTACTTCGACATCGAAGTGCAGGCCTTTGGCCCGCTGGCCAAGCCGCCTCGCTCCTGTTTTCTCGACGGCTTGCAAGTCGGCACCGGCGCCACTTGGGGCAAACGCAACATCAGCTTTGCCGAGGCCGAGGCGCTGAGCGTTCGCATCACCAATACCCGCACCGGAAAAACCGCCCAGTTGCGACCGACGGCTAAATTGATCGATTTGCTCACGTCCATTAAACCGAAGAGCCTTTCCGAGGAAACGGACGACCACAGCGACGACCACGACGATCCGTTGGAAACCATGGCCAGGAAGATCGCCGCCATGCCCCAGAGCGAATTGTTCGTCGTAGAAATCGTGCAGAGCCAGCAGTAGCAGCACCTTGCACAGCCACCAGTAGCGCCGCTTGTAAGAGGTGGAATCGGCACCACTTTCTAAAACAGCCAGCCACAGCAGACATTCTAGAAGCCGAAGCCAGATGTAAAAGCGAGGCGACTCTTGTTGCTGCGTGCGACGCTGCGGGAACGGTTCTAAACCGGCATTTAGCGTGGCGTGCAGAAGGCCACGGGCTGTTGCGCATCGTGTGCTGTAAAGGGGGCGCGTTGCTGTGTTATGAACGTCACGCCACAGTTCGTGTTTGTCACTTGTCAGGTGGGAGCCGGCGCGGCAGTCAAAGGGGAGATTGCCCGCGCCTGCCCGCAGTGGCGTCTGGCGTTTTCGCGGCCTGGTTTTCTGACGTTCAAGTGTCCGGCGGAACCCCGGCTGTCGGAGGACTTCGACTTGCAATCGGTGTTCGCGCGCACGTACGGTTTTTCGCTGGGAACCGTTCGCGGCAGCAGCCCGGAAGAACTGGCCCGGCAAGTTTGGCAGCTTGCCGCCGGGTTGCCGGTGCGGCGGATTCACGCCTTCCCGCGCGACACGTCAGAGCCGGGCTACCGGGACTTCGAGCCTGGGCTGAACGAGGCTGCATGGGCCGCACATGCCGCTTTGATCCAAAACTGCCCGCAGCCGGCGCTATTGGCACCCGGCGCGACCGATCTTAAACGGCCGGCCCGGCGGGGCGAACTGGTGCTAGACTGCGTGCTGGTCGAGCCGACGCTGTGGTGCGTGGGCTATCATCGGGCCAAGTCGATACCGTCGCGGTGGCCGGGTGGGATGATGCCGCTGGAGCTGCCCCCGGACGCTGTTTCACGTGCGTGGCTCAAGACCGAAGAGGCCCTCCGGTGGTCGGAGCTGCCTATACCTGCTGGTGCGCGCGTGGCAGAGATTGGCAGCGCACCGGGGGGTTCGAGCCAAGCGCTATTGGCCAGGGGGTTCGATGTCACAGGCATCGACCCGGCCGAGATGCATCCGGCGGTGCTGGCGCACCCGAACTTCCACCACCTGCGAAAGCGCAGCACTCAGGTCCGGCGGCGCGAGTTCCGGAAGATTCGCTGGCTGGTGGTGGATATGAACGTCACGCCCAACTACACGCTGACGGCCGTCGAGGCAATCGTCACCCATCCGCTAGTCAACATCCGCGGCATGTTGCTGACTTTGAAGCTGACCGACTGGCGATTGGCAGAGCGGGTGCCGGAGTACTTGGATCGCGTGCGCTCTTGGGGTTACAACATCGTCCGTGCCAGACAGTTGCAGCACAACCGCCGCGAGATTTGCGTCGCCGCTTTGCAAAAGCCCTTTCGCCGCAAGCCGCTCCTGCGCAAGCCCGCTCGCCGAGGGCAAACTCCACCGGCGCCACAAAATGGTTAGCCACCGCAGTGGGCCTGATTAGTGCGATATCGACAGGCTTGACTGCGTGCTGCACAAGCGGCTTGCTGCGCTGGAGCTGCAATGGCTGTGCGTGTGTGCCGGACTTACGCGAGGGATGCAACAATCTTCACCCGGAATTCCGGCGACCGCGCGTCAGTTGCGAACGCGCGCATCTGCGCGGCGCAAACCCGACCAGCGATACGTCCGCTGATTCCGTCTTCTGGATTTTGCCAGTTTTCCCAACCTTTCCAATCAGCGCGTCTTGCGGACTTGCCCGGCGCTCCGCTGACTGACACGTCGTCTTTGGGTTTGTGGTGGCAGTTGGCGCGATCGTCGGGCCGGTTTGGCCAAATCAGTTCAATTGCCTGTGTGGGCATCAAGAATTGCAATTGACTCGGCCCGCCAAAAACCTTTACATTTCCTGCCTCAGAGGGCGCCGAATATAGTGCGAATCATGTGGGGGCATCGCAAATGAAAATCATCCAGGTCCGGTCTTTAGCAATACCGGACGTGAAGGTGATCCGCTTTGCGCGGTTCTGCGATCCGCGCGGCTATTTCACCGAAACCTACCGCCTAAGTGATTTCGTTTCCCGGGACGACCTAGGCTCGCTGCGTGATGCCACGTTCGTGCAGGCCAATGAAAGTTACTCGCGCCCAGACGTGATACGCGGGCTGCACTTCCAGTGGAATCCCTACATGGGCAAGCTGGTCCGCACGCTTTTCGGCCGGATGGTCGATCTGGTGCTGGACATCCGTAAAGGCTCGCCCACCCTGGGGAAGGTTATCGCCTACGACATGCCCGCCAGTCCGCAGACAGATTATAGCGAGTGGATTTGGGTTCCCCCGGGATTGGCACATGGCAACTTTTTTACCGACGATACGCTGATCGAATACTTTTGCACCGGGCAGTACAGCCCCGGTTGCGAGGCCGGCATCTCGCCCCTGGCGGCCGATCTGGACTGGTCGCTGTGCGAGCCGTCCTTGAAAGCACTGTTCGATCAGATCGCCGGGCAGGCGATCATCTCCGACAAAGACCGTTGCGGTCTGACGCTGGAACAGTGGCTTTCTGATCCGCGCTCCGAGCAATTCCTGTTCGGCAACTGCTGACTAGAGGAAGGACCACGCAGGATGGCCCGAAACGGAAGACCTTACTGATAGTGGCGAGTCTCCGAGTATGTTCGACCCAACAAAGATGCTTTTTACCGGCGGAAGCGGCCTATTAGGGTCAGAGATGCGACGCATCTTGCCCGAGGCAGACTATCCCCCCTCCGGCCAGTTCGATGTGACCAATTACCACCAGATGGACCAGTACTTGGCAGGAAAAGACTTCACCCTGCTTGTTCATGCTGCGGCCTTTACTTCGCCCCCGAGAGTCGACAAAGACCCCTGTCGGGCAATCGAGGTGAACATCGTCGGCACGGCGAACGTGGTACGGCTGTGTGCCGCGCGTGGCATCAAGCTGGTGTACATATCCACCGATTACGTCTTCCGCGGCGACAAGGGAAACTACGCAGAGGAAGACCCGGTATATCCCGTGAACAAGTATGCCTGGTCTAAGCTGGGTGGGGAATGCGCTGTGAGGATGTATGACAACTCGCTGATAGTCCGCACCAGCTTCGGTCCCAATGTGTTTCCCTACGAAAAGGCATTCGTGGACCAATGGACCTCGCGGGAAAGTGTCAGCCAGTTCGCGCAGAAGCTGCTCAAGGTTCTCCAGCATGACCTGCGGGGAGTGATTCACATTGGCGGTCCACGGCGCACTGTGTATGAGTATGCACGCAGTCTAGACCCGTCACGGGCGATACAACCGCTTTCTATCCGCGATGTTCCCTTCACGGTTCCCGTAGATACATCACTGAATTGCCAGCGGCTAGCGACTTTGGAGTAAGCGGGCGTATGCTCAAGCGTTTTTCCGGGAGGAAGAAAGAGACTGCAACCCGGCGCACACGAAACCAGTGGCTAGCGCCCCTGAGCCAATGAGTAAAGGAACGTTGCTGGCGCTACAGTTCTTCACGGAGGAAGACCATCATGCGTATCGCAGTGGCAGGAGGGGCCGGTTATATCGGCTCGGTGCTTATCCCCATTTTGCTGGAGCACGGCTACGAGGTAGATTGCTACGACCTACTATGGTTCGGTAATCACCTGCCGGAAGAAGTGAACGTCTTTTGCCAGGACCTGTTCGACTGCACGGTTGACCAACTGGCAAACTATGAGCAGGTGATTTTTCTGGCGGGGCTATCCAACGATCCCATGGCCGAGTTCAGCCCGGCGATGAACTTCATTCACAATGGGGCGTTACCTTCGTATCTGGCGTACACGGCTAAAAAGGCAGGTGTGCGCCGGTTCGTGTATGCCTCCTCGTGTTCGGTTTACGGATATACCGTAGGCAAGCTGTACGACGAAAATTGCCCGGTTACGTGTGGCTATCCCTATGGGATATCCAAGCTCCAGGGTGAGCGCGGCGTGATGCAACTGTGCGACGAGGGTTTCTCCACGATTGCCCTGCGTCAGGGAACGGTTTGTGGATATAGTCCCCGGATGCGCTTCGACCTGATCATCAACACCATGTACAAGTGCGCGATGTGCGATGGGCAAATAACCGTCAACAACCCGGCCATCTGGCGGCCGATCATCGACGTACGGGATACAGCGATGGCTTTTCTGCGGGCTGTGCAGGCCGATTACAGCATCAGCGGGGTGTTCAATGTGGCTTGGGACAATTTTACTGTGGGCGACCTCGGAAGCACCGTAGCGCAAGCGGTGCATAGGCTCACAGGCCGCCAGGTAAAAGTGCATGTGAAACATCAACATGATTTCCGCAATTACAAGGTGAGTTGTCGGCGGGCAGCGACGGTGTTGGGCTTCCATCCCCGGCACGATGTGGAGGACATCGTGGAGAGTTTGCATGCGCGCCGAGAGGAGTATGGCGATTTCAGCAGGGACGAGTACTACAACATTGTGACGTTCCGCAAATTGCTCGCCCCGCGGCTGCGCGTGGCGGCATAGTGTTATAGGGTCACCGGCCGGGAAAGGCCAAAATGTTTTTAGGGACGATTGTGGCGCAGATAGGTGCCCACAATCGCCCCTGAGAAGAATCTATCCAGGGAAACCACCTTATCGGCAGTTCAGGAGGGACCGTCAATATGAGTTCATCGGGGGGCTCAGGTGCTTGCCGGGCATGCGGCAGTAGGCAGTTGCGTTTTTTGCGCCAAATGCCTTCGCTGGTGGGTAATCACCTTTGTCGTTTTTACCGATGCGAAGCCTGCGGAAGCATAAACGACACGAGTGATTTCCTACTGGATTATTCAGCAGGGGAAAACTCGCCGGAGTTCGAGGCCGCGGTCCATTATTACCTGGAGTTCGGAGCCAATTTCGGCTTCATGACCGGTTTACTAGAGGCGTTGCGGGCAGTGCTCCCGCCTCGTAAGGACGGGCGCCCGGCAAGATTCCTCGATGTGGGTGCCGGGATGGGCTTTTGCGTAGACATTGCCCGGCGCTTCGGGTGGGAGGCTATCGGAGTCGAGCCGTCACCGCGTGGGCGGATTGGCGGCGAGTTGCTGGGCGTGACCATCCTGACTCAGTATCTCGAAGACACTCAATTGCCGGAAGAATCTTTCGACTGCGTGTTATCGACCGAAGTGCTGGAGCACGTCGCCGATGCGGACGCCTTTTTGGGAACACTGTTACGCTATCTGGCGCCGGACGGACTGCTGCTGTTGACGACGCCCAATGCCGATTTCGTCCAGCAACAGGGAGAACTGCCTGCCGAGGTAGAGCAGGTATTCAGTGCCGGCCATCATAAGACGCTGTATTCTGAAAAGGGACTGCGCAGTGTTCTCGAGCGTCAGGGGGCGAAAGAGGTTCAAATCACTTTCCATGGCGGCAGATCGGGCAAAAAGCACCTGGTGGCGCTGGCAGCCAAGCAGCCAGGGATTGTGCCATACAATGACTATCCGGTCGACCTGCACCATGCCGATCATACGGCCGTCCGCCGCTACTGTGAGGCATTGATTGCCAGTCGCTGCGACTCGGGCCATGACGACATGGTGTATTGGGGGGCAGTGTACCGACTGTTCGAGTCCTACATAAACAACGGCGACTATTCCGCGGCCGAGCCGTTGGCCGAGCAAATCGACCGATATCTGGCCCAGCGCAATCTGGACCTGGCGAGCTTGCGCGACTGGCACTCAACGTCGCTAATCGACTACTCGCAGCAAGCGCCCTGCTTTCTGGGACGCTATTTGTACCTGCGGGCGATGCTCGCCATGAATCACCAGGCCGATCTGCCGGGTGCCGAGCAGCGATTCCGAGTCGCAGCGCGAATCTGCGGCGTGGAGGAGTCCCTTCCTGGCAATTTGTATTTGGGCAATCTGGCCGAGCATGCCCGGTTGCACGAAGCAATCGCACTGGCGCGGCAGGGAAAAATCGAGGAGGCACTGCTCGTTTTCGACAGCCTGATCAATCGACGCCCAGCCGCACCGCCCGAGATAGTCGAACGGGCAACGCTGGAAAAGGCTGTGGCCATGCTTGCGGCGGGCCAGAGTATCGCGCCAGCGCTGTTTCTGGCCGAGCTGGCGGCAAGGCATTATCTTTCACCGCCTCCTAAGGCAGAAGCGCTGATTCACGAGCTTGTGGCAATGCTGGAAAAGCGCGTTGGCCAGGCCGCCAGCAAGCTTGCGCGGTACGAATCGCATCTGGATCAGCTTGCCGGCGCAGTAGTCCGCGCAGAGCAGCTAGTTTTGCCCAAGGTCGAACAATGGACGGAAAAAGCCGATGCGGCAGCCAGCCAGCTGAAGCGCATCTTACACCAAGCCGAGCATTTGCTGGCTGCCGTTACGGCGGCGATAAAAGCCCTCCAGCCGGCGCTGCGAGTGCTGCGCAGCGTGGCAACCGCGCCAGCCGCCCTGGTGCGGTGGCCCATTAGAACATGGCACCAAGTGTGGGCACGGCTTCGCTTTGGCAGCCCGGCAATCAGGCTCGAACAAATCCAAGCGCTGTCGTCTCCTGTGCCACGGCAGGCTGAGCCGTGCTTGCCCTTGAGCAAGCTCGTTGACGGGATGATCGTCGAACAGACATTCACCTGCCCAGAAAACGACTTGGTGGGCGTGAAGCTGAGCCTAGGCAGCGCCGAGCAGCTTGGGCAGTCGCAGGTACATTTCGCGTTGTTAGACGCTGCGGGCCAGACGTTACGGGAAGGCACACAACCGGTGTGCAACCTGGGCGATGGGCAAACTAATATGTTTACCTTCCAGCCGGTCACCAACTCTGCTGGCAAGAAGTACCGCATCCGGTTGCATAGCAGCGGTGCTTCACCGGCCGAAGCGGTTACGCTTTTGGGCCGGCGTACACGCGGCCATGTCGGCATGTTCGTCAATGGCAAGCCGGTAGTAGACGCTCAGTTGGTCGTCGAGGCTATTTACACTCAGGCCGGAACGCTGAGCAAGCCGGTAAGCTACGGAATGCGAGACTTGCTGATAGTAACTCCAGACCGCTTGGGCGCGATGCGGGTCGGGCTGGGGATGAGGCATTGGGAGATTGCCCATGCACTGAGCCGCGCCGGGCTGCGTGTCACTTTGGCCAGCACGCGCCCGATTGCCGAAGATTGCGAACCGGCCGAGTTCCCGGTCATCAAACTGCCCGACACTCCGCACGAGCAGCTTCGCTTAGCCCGCAACCATGCCGCTGTGATGGTGCAAGGGACGGTGCTGGATTCCCATCCGGCGCTGGCAGATGTCGACCGACCGTTGATAGCCGACATGGTGTGCCCGCTGCACATCGAGAACCTGTCGCTTCCCGAAAAAGATCCTTATCTACACGGCTTGAGAGCGGTGAGCCGGTGCTTGCAGCGAGGCGATTTTTTCATTTGCGGCAACGAGCGGCAGCGTCTGTACTGGCTGGGGATGCTGACGGCGATGGGCCGGCTGGACAAACGGCAGGCCGCTGCTGATCCGGATTTTCGCCATCTGGTGGATGTAGTCCGTTTCGGCATTCCAGACCAACCGCCGCAGAAAACGCGGCAAGTCCTCAAAGGGGTTCGCCGCGGAATTGGCGCCGACGACTTTGTGCTCGTGTGGTTCGGGGGGATTTGGGACTGGCTGGACCCGACGCCGTTGATCCGCGCAGTACATGCAGCACACCAGCATAACCGGCGCATCAAGCTTTTCTTCTCGATGTATCGCAGGCCCAACGAGCAACCGCACGCAGCGGCGGTCCGAGCCCGGCAACTATGCGGCCACTTGGGCGCGGAAGAGCAGTCGGTGTTCTTCAATGAATTGCCAATTCCGCACGCCAAGCGCGGCGATTACTTGTTGGAGTGCGACCTGGGAGTGATTTTGCAGCGGACAAATTTAGAAACGGCCCTTTCGGCGCGCACCCGAGCCATGGATTACTTTTGGGCCGGGTTGCCAATACTCATTAATCGCGGGGATGAGATTGCCGAGCTGGTCGCGAATCATAACATGGGAATAGTATTGCCGAGCGACGACCCGAAGCAAATCGAGCAAGCCCTGCTCGAATACGCAGAAGACCGTCCGCGCCAAAAGCAAGCTGCTGCCGCTGTTGCCGCCATGGCCGCCCCATTCCGGTGGAGCCAGACGGTCAAGCCGCTGGAGGAGTTCTGCCGCTCGGTAATCGGCCAGCAGCACGTACGCAAGGCAGCCTGACCGGTCGGACGCACACGCGGCCAGATGGCGCTCAGCGAACAGCGCTGTGGAGCTTTACGCGGCGGCCTTCAGCTTCTCGGATTCATTCCACTGGATCAGCTCCACCAGGTGCTTCTTGCTGTACTGATCGGTCAGCAAGTTATATCTGTCCCAGTCGATCGTCTGCCGGTTGAGATTGAGCGAGCGCCAGTCGAAGTTATGGATGTCGATGCCACGAGCACGCACAAACCAATCCCACAGCCTGGTGCCAGGAAACGGAATGCACGGGTATACGTCTATAATGTTGCATTTCGAGCGGTTTCGCTCGATAAACTGTTGTGTGAGCCGAAGGTCTTCCAACGTTTCGCCCGGATAACCGGCGATGAGACTGATGGTGGGCCGGTAGCCATTGGCTGCCAAGATGTCTATGGCCCGCTGGTTGTCGGCCACGGTAGCCCTTTTATTCATAAGCGCCAGCACGCGATCACTGCCGCTTTCGGCGCCGAACGCCAAGTGGCGAACGTTCATCGCCCGCAACAGATTTACGGTATGCTGGTCGATGAGATTCGCCCGCACCAAACAACTGTACTCGATTTTGTCCAATCCCGTGCGGACGACCAACTCCACGATGGCGTGCAAACGACGTTTGTCGGCTATGAACAAGTCGTCGAAAATGACGATGTCGCTAGCTCCCGCGGTGGCGTGAAAGCAGAGTTCTTCCAATACCTTTCGCGGGCTGCGCGCCTTGTAACCCCGCCAAAATTGGCTGCTGCTACAGAAGTTGCAGTTGTACGGACAGCCGCGGCTAGTGATAACCAGCGGCCGTTTTTGCTGGGTGAAGATGCTCCAGTCGGGAAGCGGTAGCTCGTCGGGATGGACGTACTGTTCTAATTGTCCTCGATGGGCCTCGCCGTAACGCAGGGTTTGCGGTAGCGCGGTAGCATGATGGCCGCCAACGACGAACCGTTTTCCGGCCCGCGACACTTCACGGCCCAGTTTGTTTACAATATCCCAGGCGTCGCTTGTTGCAGTACACCACACTTCGTCGCAGCTCAGCAGCGTGTCCAACTCCACCGAGTACAGCACTTCGACCCCCGGGATGGACCGCTTTACCCACGCGCTAATAGCCGCCAAAGTATAAGAGTTGGTATAGTCGGTGGCGCCCGGTAGTGCAGCAATAGTCAGACCGATCTTCATCGTCTCAGTCTCCTGACAACAGTACCGCCGCTTATACCCTTGCCAACAGCGCCAAATTGCGTATCCAGCCGGTACGGAGAAAGCCGTATCGGGCGATGTGCATGCGGCGGCGGAGAAAACCGGCAGTGGGTATGGCGGCGAAAGCGGCAACCGCTGAATGCTGCTGGGGCGAAAGCTGCGGCCCATAGCGCTGCAACAGGGCTTGCGCCTGTGCCGCTGCACGGCGCATGTTTTCGGCCACTGGCCGGCGGTCGAAAGCAGTTGTCGCTTTGCGCACCAGGTGTGCAGCATCCCAGCGAACAGCACCAATCTGGTTTCCGCCGTGCTGGCGGTACAGCACGGTTGGTGCGGTAATGCAGATGATTCGACCCAATGCGGCGGCCACCAGCGCTAACCACCAGTCGTGTACGATCGCCTGTGGAGGAACAGGCGAGGCAAGCTGGGCAAGGGAACGGTTCATCATCATCGCGCAGCCGGTGGCCACGTTCTGGACCAACAGTCGGTTCAGCGAGCTGCCGCCGATGGGGTCGATGTTCTGGTACTTCCAAAACGAACCGCCTAGCAACCGCCCATTGCGATCCACAACGCATAGGTCGCTATGGACTAGCAGCGGACAGTCCGGCCCGTGCTCAGCTTCTGCCCGGCGCATCCGGCTGAGCAGAAGTTCGACTTTGCCGGGCAGCCACACGTCGTCTTGGTCGGAAAACATCACGTACGGTGCGCTGGCGGCAACCAGCAAGCGGCCAAAACTGGCGGATGTGCCTAGGTGCTGTCCGTCGGCGAGCAGTTCGATCGTGTGCGGATGTCGCTTGGCGTATTGTTGGAGCAGAGCGCAAGTGTGGTCTTGCGACCCGTCGTCGCGAACCAACAACCGCAACCGCGCGCCCGATTGAGCGAGTATCGAATCGAGTTGCGCGGGCAAAAAATCGGCGCCGTTGTAAGTGGACATCAGTACGTCCACTGTGGGCAATTCATCTGACACGGCATTTGCTGGTCTTAGTGCAGCTTTCTGGCGGTTGTGCAAAACGCGCACCTTCATCCAGATTTCCGATGGTCGAGCTGGACGGGCACCTTTATGCGGCTCTCCGACGGTCAAGGCTGAGCACGCACAGGTAGTAGATCAGCCGACGCGGCAGGTCGATATGCGGCATACCGCGGCGGTAAAGCTCGTAAACCGCCCGCAACCGCGAGCGGGAATCGGCGAACAAATCGCAGTATTGTTGCAGCATTTCCATTACTCCTGGGTTACACGGCCACCGGCGCTCGGCTAACCGCTGTTGCAGTGCATGGGCTTGCGCCAACGCGCGACAAAAGCTGCTGAAGCCCTTTTGCCAGCGGGTACGCCAGGAATGCCTCAGCGGATTGAAGCCGCCCCAAAACGAGGCCGGCCCACTATCGTTCCCTCCGTGTCGCCGGTACTGCACCAGCGGCTGCGAGATTTCTACTATCTGGCCAATCGCCGCAGCGCACAGCGCAAGCCACCAATCATGCATGGGAACGCATTGTGGGATGGGCAAAGCGAACTCGAGCAATCGGCGATTGACGGCACAGGCACAGCCCAGCACGAACGACCTGCCCAGCAAGGTCTCGAACGCCTGCGCCGGTCCGTGCCGTAAGCGCGAACAACGGAAGAACGATTCGGAAACCACTTGCAACTGCCGGTTCACCACCGTCAGGTCGCTGTAAGCCAGCGCGGGGCGGCATCCATGCTCCGAGCGCTCGGCGCGGCGAAGCTCGGCCAGTTGCAGTTCCAGTTTTTGCGGATGCCAGATGTCGTCGCAATCGGCCGGAAAGACGTATTTCGCCCCGCCGTCGTACGCCCGCTGTAACAACCAACTGAAGCTCCCCAGGGCGCCCAAGCGGCGGCGGTCGCTTTCCAATAGGCAGATTCGCCGGTCCTCGCGCGCCAGCCGGGCGACCAGCTCGCCGGTGCCGTCGGTCGAGGCGTCGTCGCGGACCAGCAACCGCCAGCTCGGCACCGTCTGCCGCCTGAGACTGGCAACAAACGGCTCCAGAAACTCCGTGCCGTTGTGCACCGCCAACACGATGGTCGCGTCTTCCATGACGCCGCGGCCTGTAGTGTGAGGGAAGTAGGGCTGCCTAAGCTACGGCCCCCCGGTGGTTCTTTCCACGATTCCGGGGACACTGCTTTTGTGGCGGTATTTTACATAACCTCCTGCAACACAAACAATAGCAATTCATGGTCTTGGTTACTGCGTTACCGCGCCAAGTGCCTTGTTAGTGCAACAAAGCCGGAAGAGTTGGGTCACTGCCACACAGATACAGAATGTGATCAACGCGACAAAGTTACAGAACTGCGCTTACCACAACAAAGCCACGGAAGTTCGGCCCCCATAAATCAGGCAACAGAAGTTCAATTAAACCAATGAATCCCCCGGGTAATTTTTAATGAGCCTTAATGAGCCCTCGGGTAGTTTGTTTACCGGCATAAAGCCACATGATTCCAAATTGTAATAGCAGTCGCCGGTTGATGTTGCCCGTCGGTCGTGCTGCTGGCTCCGGAGTGCTCAGGTACTCTGCGGCATTGGCCGACGTTGCAAGCGGTTCGGCCGCTTAAACACGGCAAGAACCGACTCTATACTTGACCGAACGAATAGAATTGGCATGATTTGGGGCGCCTGAAAGTCGCAGATGAGGTTATGTCGGCCCCTTTTCGGTAGTCGGGTGGGGACGGAACCCCCAATCCATGATCAGCCTTTGCTTCCATGACAGCAAAACGCTTGCAATTGCCCGGATGGCTAGATCGTATCCGACCGTTAGCAGCGGTGTTGCTACTAGTGGCACCGCTCTACGCGGTGGGAATGATCTATTATGCGGGTTCGCCGCGAACGACCGACGTGGGTTACTCGCCCCGCCAACCGGTGGAATATAGTCACTTGCTGCACGCTGGTGAGCTGGGTCTGGATTGCCGCTTCTGTCATACCACGGTGGAAACCGCCGCGTTTGTCGCAGTGCCGTCCACGGCAGTGTGCATGAATTGCCACGCCCGAATCGCACCCGAAAGCGAAAAACTGTTGGCGGTTCAAAAGAGCTTCTCCAGCGGCGATCCGATTCGCTGGGTGAAGGTACACGACCTGCCCGATTACGTGTATTTCGACCACCGGGCGCACGTTGGGCGAGGCGTGGGATGCGTTTCCTGCCACGGCCGAGTAGACACCATGGAGCAAGTGATGCAAGTCGAGCGCCTCAGCATGGCCTGGTGCTTGGAGTGCCATCGCAACCCAGAGCCGCACTTGCGCCCCAAACAATTCATTACGACCATGGATTGGATATCCAACGAGCCGCCGGCGGTTCTGGGCCGACGGCTCCGCCAGCAGAATAACATCCAACCGTCCACTGATTGTTCGACATGTCATCGTTAAACCATCCGTCCGTGCGACAAACCGAGTTATGCAGCCACGGGCAGTTGGGCGCGGCTAACGACGCCAGCCCCCTTTCATCCCATTGGACCGCGGATGATGTTCTCACCGTGGCTGATGGTTCTGCAATGCTGCCTCCATACTCGAGCCAGTTGAATCGCCGCCGCTGGCTAGAGCTTATGGGAGCTTCGCTGGCGCTGGCGGGAATTTCCAGTTGCCGGTGGCAGAAGCGGGAGCTGCTGCCAGCCGCCCAGCAGACAACCGATCACCCCCCTGGCGAGCCGCAGCGTTTTGCCACCACCATGGAGCTGGCCGGTGCGGCATGGGGTCTGTTGGTCACGTGTGTGGACGGACGCCCGATCAAAGTCGAGGGTAATCCCAAGGACCCCGCCAGCCTGGGAGCGACCCACGTATATGCCCAAGCAGCCGTATTGGGGCTTTACGACCCCGACCGGAGCAAAAACGTGTATTGGCGGCACGGCTTGCAGGAATTGGCGCGGAGTTGGGATGATTTCGGCCAGTTCGCTCAGGTCCACTTCGGCGAACTGCGCAAGACCGGCGGAGAAGGGTTTAGGGTATTGAGCGAGGCCAGCAGTTCGCCCACCCTGGCCGCGCTGCGACGTCGGCTGCTGGCAGCATTTCCTAAGGCCGCATGGCACGAGTACGAACCGATCGCCTGGCAGCAAAGCGCGCCGCGGGTGCATTACGGCCTGGACAAAGCCGACGTGGTGCTGTGCCTCGACGCGGACCTGCTAGGAATGCATCCGATGGCCCTTCGGTATGCCCGCGACTTCGCCCAACGGCGCGACCCCGACCGCGGCTCGATGTGTCGGCTGTACGCGGTGGAAAGTTCGCCGACGATAACGGGCATCGTGGCTGACCATCGCTTACCCCTGCGCAGCGGCCTGGTGCAGCAGTTCGCTCGTCGGCTGTACGCCGAAGCACAGCGCGCCGCTTCCGCCGGGCAAAACCGCTCGGCGCTATGGCAATCGCACGAGGACCCGACAGAGCGATTCCTACACGCTGTGCTAGATGACTTGCGCAGCCACGCCGGCAAGTGCGTGATAGCGGTAGGTCCGGGACATCAGTCCGTCAGCCAGTACGTAGCGGCACTGAACGAGCAGTTCGGGACATTCGGTCAAACCTTCTGGTACCACCGCGCCGAGGAGGCGGAAACGACAGGTCAGGTGCGCCCCATCGGCGAGCTGGTGTCCGAGATGCACTCAGGCAAGGTCGGCACGCTGCTGATTCTCGGCGGAAATCCGGTGTACAACGCACCGGTGGACCTCGAGTTTCGCAAAGCGCTGGAAAATACGCCCACCTCGATACACTTGAGCCTGTATCGGGATGAAACTTCACGGCTCTGTACATGGCATTTGCCGCAAAGCCACTTTCTGGAATCGTGGGGCGATACCACGGGCTTCGATGGCATCTACCGCATTATCCAGCCGACCATCGAACCGCTGTGGGGAGGAAAGTCGGCCATCGAACTGCTGGCGATGATACTGGGGGAGGCAGATGCTTCGGGCCGCGAACTGGTAAAGGCGGAGTTCCAGCGCCGCTTCCAGCCCACGGCCGGCGAAGCCTCGTGGCGCCAGGCGGTACACGATGGGTTGATAGTTGTGACCCAACCGCACCCAAAGGACGCCGAGTTTCGCCGCCGGCCCACACCCCCTCCAATGCAAGCCGAAGATGGCTCCTTTGACCGCCCGGGGCTGGAAATAGTCTTTCGCCCCGATTATCGCCTCTTCGACGGCCGTTTCGCCAATAATGCCTGGCTGCAAGAACTGCCTGACCCGATTACTAAACTCACTTGGGGTAGCGCTGCACTGATAAGTCCGGCCACTGCCGCCAAGCTGGGTGTTTCGACCGGGACGCTGGTGATGCTCAGCTACCAAGGCCGCCAGTGGGGACTGCCGGCTATGGTGCTGCCCGGACAAGCCGACGACTCGGTAGCCGTTGCTTTGGGGTACGGGCGTTCGTCCGCCGGTAAGGTAGGCGGCTGCGAAGCATGTGACAGACCATCGGTTGGTGCTAATAGCTATTTCCTGCGTACCAGCCGTGCCCCCTACTTCGACGACGGCTTGTCGCTTCAGCCCCTTGCCGCCGTGGAACCGCTGGCCACAACGCAAGACCATTTTCCTATCGACGCGCTGGGAACAAAGACTCAGCAGAAATGGGCCAAGGACCTGGTCCGCCAGACGACGCTGGCGAATTACTTGGACAGCCAGTCGCGGCAGTCGGGCGATGCAACAGCGGACCACGAGCCAGCGGCTTCGCTATGGCAAGAGCCACAGCTTGGCACGCCGCGCTGGGGAATGGTCATCGACCTTAATAAGTGCACCGGTTGTGGCGCATGCATCATCGCCTGCCAGGCGGAGAACAACATACCAGTCGTCGGCAAGGAGCAAGTGTTGCGGCGCCGAGAAATGCACTGGCTCCGCATCGACCGGTATTTCGTTGGCCAGCCCAACAATCCGCTCATCCTCGTGCAACCGGTGCCTTGTATGCACTGCGAGCTGGCCCCGTGCGAGCAAGTTTGCCCCGTGGCTGCTACCGTCCACAGCCGCGAAGGGCTGAACGACATGGTTTACAACCGCTGCGTCGGAACTCGGTACTGCTCGAACAACTGTCCTTTCAAGGTACGGCGATTCAATTTCTTCAACTATCACAAACACTTCGAGGACCCCGATCACGAGGTCCTCAAAATGGCGCACAATCCGCAAGTGACTGTTCGGTCGCGTGGGGTGATGGAAAAATGCACCTACTGCGTGCAACGTATCCAAGCGGCGAAGATCGAGGCCAAAAGCCGCGGACAAATGATGATTCCCGACGGCGCCGTGCAGACCGCCTGCCAGCAGGTTTGTCCGAGCGGGGCGATCATCTTCGGCGACCTTTCCGATCCTCAAAGTGCCGTATCGGCGGCGCGGCGGTCGCGCCGGGCGTACGTGCTGCTGACAGAGTTGAACCTCAGGCCGCGGACAGCGTATCTGGGACGCGTCAGCAATCCCAATCCCATTTTGGCCGACCAGCCATCTACCTAGTGCTATGACTACACTGGCGCTCATGCACGACGACAACACTGCCAACGATCCTCAACGGCGTGCGCCGTTGGTAATCGGGCCACAGACCGATGAGACTGTAACGGACTCGGTTTGTCGGGTGACGGAAGAAGTCCGCACGCCGCGGGCATGGTTCGTTGCTCTGGTGGTCAGCGCAGCGCTGACGGCCGTGTTCTTCGGCACGATCGGGTACTTGATCACCACAGGCATCGGAGTGCTGGGAAACAACCGGCCGGTAATGTGGGCTTTTCCTATCGTGAACTTCGTGTTCTGGATCGGGATCGGTCACGCCGGTACGTTGATTTCCGCGATTTTGTTCTTGTTTCGCCAGCAGTGGCGAACGGCCATCAATCGCTCTGCCGAAGCAATGACCATCTTTGCGGTCATCTGCGCGCTGATCTTTCCGGGCATCCACATGGGGCGCATTTGGGTGGCCTATTGGATGGCCCCTTACCCTAATCAAATGGCCCTATGGCCCAACTTCCGCAGTCCGCTAATGTGGGACGTGTTCGCCGTGAACACCTATTTTCTGGTCTCGGCGATGTTCTGGTATCTGGGAATGATCCCCGATTTGGCCACCCTGCGCGACCGTGCCACCTCGCGCCTCCGCCACTCAATCTACGGGCTGCTGGCTCTGGGATGGAACGGCTCGGCACGCCAGTGGCAGGTGTACGAGCGGGCATATCTGCTGTTGGCCGCGCTGGCCACTCCCCTGGTTGTCAGCGTCCACTCGGTGGTCAGCACCGACTTTGCTGTGGCTCAATTGCCCGGCTGGCACACGACTATCTTCCCTCCGTACTTCGTGGCCGGGGCCATCTTTAGCGGCTTTGCGATGGTGGTGACGCTGATGGTGCCAGCACGGGCATATTTCGGACTGAAGCATCTGGTGACGCTGCGACACCTGGACAACGTCAACAAAATCATGCTCGCCACAAGCTGTATAGTGGCCTATTCATACGCCATCGAACTTTTTATCGCCTGGTACAGTGGCCACAGCCACGAGCGATTCGTGCATCTGAATCGCGCCTTCGGTCCCTACGCCTGGACCTATTGGCTGATGGTGGCCTGCAACGTCCTGCTGCCGCAGTTGTTCTGGCTGAAGCGCTGCCGCACTACGCCGTGGATCATGTTTCTGATCGCCTTGGCTGTAAATGTGGGCATGTGGCTGGAACGGTTCGTAATCATCGTCGTATCGCTCAGCCGCGACTACCTGCCGGCCAACTGGGCGATGTATTATCCGACGCTTATCGACGTGCTGATGCTGCTGGGTAGCTTCGGCCTGTTTTTCACCCTGTTCTTGTTGTTTTGCCGTTATCTGCCGATGGTCGCCATCTGGGAAGTGAAGCATGTATTGCCGCGCGAGGAAGTGAACCATGGACGCACACGCGCATGAACACCCCAATTCATCGCCGCCCGTGGCTGGCCTGCTGGCCCAGTTTGCCAGCCCAGAGGCCCTTCGAGCTGCGGCCGCGGCGGTGCGCGCTGCCGGCTGGACGCGCTGGGATGTCCACAGTCCCTTCCCTATACACGGCATCGACCGAGCGATGGGACTCCGGCCCAGTCCACTGCCCTGGCTGGTCTTGGGCGCGGCTGTGGTCGGCGTAGTGCTGGCTCTGGCGATGCAGCTCTGGATGAACGGAATAGACTACCCCCTCATAATAAGCGGCAAACCGCTGCTGAGCCTTCCCACCAGCGTTCCCATCATGTTCGAATTGGGAGTCCTGCTGGCGGCGATAGCGGCGTTCGTCGGGGCGATTGCACTGGGTGGGCTTCCGCTTTACGGGCATCCGGTGTTCTTCTCCAGCCGTTTTTCTCGCGCAAGCACCGACGGGTTCTTCATTTTCCTGGCGGCAGACGATCAACGATTCGAGCCGATCTCGGCACAGGCTCTGCTCCGCTCGGCCGGCGCTGTGAGCGTGGAAACTCTCCAGGTCGACGAAGCCTCCGGCCGTGTACCTGGCGGGCTGTACTGGATACTTGCTACCGCGGTAGTCCTCGCGCTGCTGCCGCCAGTGCTGGTGACCTGGTATCGTACCGGCCCAAAGTCCAATCCCAGAATACATCTGATCCAGGACATGGACTTCCAAGAAAAATACCGCCCTCAGAGCGCAAGCCCGCTATTCGCCGACGGCCGAGCCACGCGGCCGACCGTACCGGAAACCATACCTCAAGGCAGACTGCAAGCCGACGAACATCTGTACACAGGCAAAGTCGCCGAACAATGGGTTACCACGTTTCCTATGCAGCCGACGGCGGCGATGATGGAGCGGGGCCGGGAACGTTACGGCATCTTCTGCACCACCTGCCACGGACTAGTTGGTGAGGGGGGCGTGAGCGGGATTACTTCCGCCCGAGCAGTCAAGCGCCGCGAGCCGAACTGGGTACTGCCGCTGTCGCTCCATACCCAAAGTGTCCGCGAACAACCAGTAGGGCAATTGTTCCATACCATCACTCATGGCGTGCGCACTATGCCCGCACTCGGAGCGCAAATCCCCGCCGAGGATCGCTGGGCGATTGTGCTGTACGTCCGCGCGCTCCAGCGCAGCCAGAACGCCACGCTGGACGACGTGCCTGAGCCGATCCGCAGCCAGCTCCGCCCCGTGAGTCCTTAACCATCGCTGCTGGCACGCCGGCATAAAATATGAACGAGTAAAAAGAAGACCAAATGAGCAATACAACCGGGGCCGAAAAGCAAACATTGCTTCCAGCGACAACGGCCGGAGCCGCAGCGGCGCTGCTAGTCGTCGGTCTGGCTGGCATGGCCTGCGCAGCCGCACTGGAATACGGCCGCGGCGATCAATGGCGATATTTCCTCCACAGCTATCTGGTGAACTTCTGTTTCTTCACAAGCCTGTCGTTGGGGGCGCTGTTTTTCGTGCTTTTGCAACACGTCGCCCGGGCCGGCTGGAGCGTTACCGTGCGACGGCTGGCCGAACTGCTGGCCGCTAACGTGGTCGTCATGTTAGTGCTGTTTGTGCCGCTGGCAGCGTCCGTGCTGGCGGGCCAGGGAACCTTATATCCTTGGGCCGCGCCGCATACGGCGGCTGCCGACCATGCCATCGAACAGAAGCAAGCTTATCTCAATCCGACATTCTTCGTGGTTCGCTCGGTAGGCTATTTGGTGGTGTGGTGGCTGACGGCCCGTTATTTGCTGCGACTTTCCCTCCGGCAGGATGAAAGCCACGATGCGGCGCTGACGCTTTCCATGGAGCGATTCAGCCCCTTGGCACTGATCCTCCTTGTGGTGACGCTCACCTTTGCCTCGTTCGATTGGCTGATGTCGCTGTGGCCGCACTGGTGGAGCACGATCTTCGGTGTATACTACTTGGCCGGCGCAGCCGTGGGCTTCGTAGCACTGCTTATCATCTTCACGGTGCTGTTAGAGCGCGCCGGACCGCTTACCGACCAAGTTACTGCCGAGCACTATCACGACCTGGGCAAGTTGCTGCTGGCCGGTGTGGCCTTTTGGGGATATGTCGCATTTTCGCAATATTTGCTTATCTGGTACGCCAACATCCCGGAGGAAACTGCATGGTACCAGCCGCGGCACGGTGGCCCATGGGGCTGGATGTCGCTGGGGTTGCTCGCCGGGCACCTGGCCCTGCCTCTGGTCGGCTTGCTATCGCGCTGGCCAAAGCGGAACCGCCTAAGTTTGACATTCTGGGCCGTGTGGCTGTTGGTGATGCATTGGATTGACCTCTACTGGTCGGTCATGCCCGCTTATGATCCGCACCAGCCGCCTTGGGCGCTGAGCGACGCTTTTTGCCTGGTAGGCATGGGCGGAGTGTACTTGGGGGCTTTAATCTGGCGGTGCCGAGGACGCTCGCTTGTGCCGCTCGGAGACCCGCGCCGACAGGAAGCTTTGGACTTCGAGAATTACTGAAGTAGCTCGGCCAATGGACAAAGAAGTAAAGGTGTGGCAAATATCCCTGATCGGCTTGATAGCCGTGGTTGTGGTGGTGATAGTTGTCTTGCTGCTGCAAGTGCTTTATGTACGCTCGGCCGAGCGGCTTGCCCAGCAAGACCTCCTCCAGCCGCCGGCTGAGCTGAGCCGCTTGACGGCCGACCAACAGGCCCGGCTGTTAGAATATCGTATCATTGATCCGGAAAACAACATTGTGTCTATCCCCATCGACTTGGCGCAGCAGTTGGTACTGCGCGAACTATCGCGCAGCCAACCGGCAAAGGAGTAATCCCGTGGCCGGAAACATATCCGTTACACGCACCAAGTTCCTGGCAAACTGGGTACTGGCCACCACCTGGGCTGCCCTGATGTGCCTCGGCTGGCCGCTTGCGGCATTGGGCCAGCGCAAAGAACCTTTGCCTCCGCAACTGGAAAAAGTGGAAATCACCGAGCATCTGGACGCGCGGCTGCCACTGGAACTGCAATTCCTTGACTCCGAAGGCCGCCAAGTACGGCTCGGCCAATATTTCGACGGACGCAGACCGGTCATCCTCACCCTCAATTACTCAAATTGCCCTCAGTTGTGCAGTCTTCAGCTCAATGGGCTGGTAGAGGCGATGCGACAGATGTCGTGGGACTTGGGCGACAAGTTTCAGGTGGTCACGGTGAGCATCGACCCTCGGGAGAGTCATCAGCGCGCCGGGCTGACAAGGCAGAAGTACCTGCGTCAATACGGTCGGCCGGGAACTAGCGAAGGATGGCATTTTCTGGTGGGGCGTGAGGAAAACATCCGGCGACTGGCCGATACCGTGGGATTCGGGTACGCATACATACCGCAGGAAAACCAGTATGCTCATCTGGCAGTGCTGATAATCTGCACTCCCGACGGACGCGTTGCCCGCTATTTGCCCGGCATCAAATACGACCGGCAAACGCTGCAATTATCGCTGCTGGAGGCCAGTGAGGGGAAAATCGGTTCCCCCATGGAGCGGTTGCTGATGTACTGCTTCCACTACGACTCCCAGTCCCATCGGTACAGCCTAGCGGCCATGCGCCTGATGCGCTGGGGGGCAGGAGGCGTCCTTGTGGCACTGAGCGGAGTGCTTGTGTACTACTGGCGCCGGGAACTGCGCAAAGGAAAGCCGGCTTTATAGCAGGGAAAGGCGGTTGCATAGGGGAAAAAGGAGGGCACATAGTGGAAAACGAATGTCGCATAGGGGAAAAAGGATGTCGCATAGTACAGAGGGCCACCGTATAGGCAAGAAGCCGGCTGAAGCTGTATAGGAGAAGTTCTCGTGATTGGCTGCTGGTCGAACGCGGTTTCCATCGGGAGCGTGGTGATTGCAGGCGCGGACCTGCAACGGGAATCGTTTTGGCTGCCGCCACCGGCCTCCTCGACAGCCCCAGCGGTAGACAGCGCCTTTCTGCTGTTGCTGGGAATCTCCACATTCTTCTTTGCTTTGATAGTACTTTTGGGATTATGGTTTGCGATTCGCTATCGCCGCCGCCCCGAAACGGGCCCTTTGCCTTCCCCAAGCCATAACACCGCGCTGGAGGTGCTTTGGCTGGTGATCCCCTTGGGAATCGTGGGAGTGATTTTTTATCATGGTTTTTCCGGCTACCTTCAACTGCGCACTATTCCCCGACAGGCCTACGAAATAGAAGTAGTTGCCCGAAAATGGAGCTGGTTGTTCAGCTACCCTAACGGCCACAAGGACGAGAACCTGCACGTGCCGGTAGATAAACCGGTTCGGTTAGTGATGCGCTCCGAGGATGTCATCCACGGCTTGTTCATCCCGGCGATGCGCGTGCAGATGGACGTCGTCCCCGGCCGGTACACGCGCGCCTGGTTTCGCGCCACCAAGCCCGGCGAGTACAACTTGTGGTGTTCCCAATACTGCGGCACCAAGCATTTCGACATGCGCGCACTGGTGATCGTTCACCGTCCCGGCGAGTTCGAAACCTGGCTTGCCGACGCCGCCAAAGCCAGAGAGACTCTCTCGCCGGTAGAGCGAGGAAGAGAACTGTACCGCATCAACGGATGTTGGTCGTGCCATTCCATCGACGGTACTGCGGGTACCGGGCCGACTTTTAAGGGGCTTTTCGGCCGTGAAGTGCAATTCCAGGATGGCACTTCTTCAGTGGTGGACGAGAACTATATTCGCCAGTCGATTCTCGACCCACAGGCCAAAGTGGTGCGCGGGTACCAGCCGGTGATGAACACCTATCGAGGAATACTGAGCGACGAGGAAATCTCGGCTTTGATCGCCTTTATAAAATCCTTGCAATAGTTTAAGTTCGATGACCGAATCGTTGCCTATCAACTATCTCACATATCCACGCGGCCTACGCTGTTGGCTCCTGACGCTCGACCATAAACGGATCGGCGTGATGTATCTGGTTTCCGTGGCGGCCGCTTTGGTGTTGGGGCTGCTGTTCGCACTGCTGATGCGCACCGAGCTGATCGCCCCGGGACGAACCATCATGGGTGAAGACACCTATAATCGAGTGTTCACCGTGCATGGGGCGGTGATGATCTTCTTGGTCGTCATCCCCGGCATTCCCGCCGTGCTAGGCAATTTTTTCCTCCCCCTGATGTTGGGCGCCAAAGACGTGGCTTTTCCCAGGCTCAATTTGGCCAGCTTGTATCTGTGGTGGATCGGGGCACTGTTCCTCCTCTTGACCCTAGCTTTTGGCGGATTGGACACCGGCTGGACCTTTTACACCCCGTACAGTACAAGTACCAACACCAACGTGCTGGCTGCCGTCACTGGGGTGTTCATCCTGGGATTCAGTTCCATTTTCACCGCCCTGAACTTCATTGTCAGCATCCACACCCTTCGCCCGCCCGGCATGACCTGGCGCCGTATGCCGCTTTTCCTGTGGGGACTATACGCCACAGGGTTGATCCAAGTTCTCGCCACCCCTGTGCTCGGCATAACTTTGCTGCTCCTGGCTATCGAAAGAATACTAGGGTTGGGAATCTTCGATTCCACATTGGGCGGAGACCCCGTGCTGTTTCAGCATTTCTTCTGGTTCTATGCACATCCGGCAGTGTATATAGTGATCCTTCCCGGCATGGGGATCATTAGCGAGGTGATCCCGGTTTTCTCGCGCAAACCGATTTTCGGGTACCGGTTTATCGCCTATAGCAGCGTGGCCATCGCTCTGATCGGATTTCTGGTATGGGGCCACCACATGTTCGTCGCCGGTCAGTCCGTGCTGGCCAGCACGATCTTCAGCGCCTTGACCTTCCTGGTGGCAATCCCCTCGGCAGTGAAGGTCTTCAACTGGCTGGCCACTATGTATAAAGGCTCCATTGAGCTGGCGGCCCCAATGATATACGCCTTGATCTTCCTATTCCTGTTCGGAATAGGTGGGCTGACGGGGCTATTTCTGGGAACCCTATCGGTCAATGTGCCTCTCCACAATACCCATTTCGTGGTAGCCCACTTCCACTATGTGATTATTGGCGGGGCGGTAATCGCCTTCCTGGCAGGATTGCACTATTGGTGGCCCAAGATGTTCGGCCGAATGTACAATCAGACCTGGGCCCGGATCAGTGCGCTGCTGATCTTCGTGGCCTTCAATATGACGTTTTTCCCCTTGTTTATCATGGGCGCACGAGGATTGGTGCGGCGCTACTACGACTATTCCGCTTTTTTGGGAACCAACCCAGAGTTTACCCTTTATAATCAACTGGCCACTATCGGAGGATACCTGCTAGTAACAGGGTTGGTAAGCATGGCAACGTGCCTGATAAGTTCCTTGTGGACGGGACGCCCTGCCCCGGCTAATCCTTGGAACGCGCCAGGTTTGGAATGGCAGTGCAGCTCTCCGCCACCGCCAGAGAATCCGCCGCCGCCAGCGCAGGTGGGTGATCCTTACGACTTCAGTCAATTAGCCGTCCCCGCAACGTTATGAGCAATGCCGACCACCATCTTGTTGCTGGGGCCGAGGGGCACCAGCCCTCCCTGGCCCATCATTTTTCCTCTCACCGCCAGCAATACGAGGCGGGGAAGCTGGGGATGTGGCTGTTTTTGCTTACCGAGGTGCTGCTATTCGGCGGGCTGTTCTGCGCCTATGCGGTATTCCGTGCAAATCGCCCGGAGATTTTCATCTGGGCGCACCAGTTCCTCGATAAACAGTTGGGCGCGCTGAACACCGCTGTACTGATAACCAGCAGTTTCACAATGGCCTTGGCAGTGCGCTGCGCCCAATGGGACCAACGCAGGCTATCAGCCTTCTTTCTGACTCTCACGCTTGTGTGCGCATGCGTGTTCCTCGGTGTGAAATATGTGGAGTATAAGCACAAATGGGAGGAGGGTCTGCTGTGGGTGCGACAGTTCCAACCGGCCGAAGCAGCCGCGTCCCTTGATGAAAGCGGAACTTCCGACCAGCAGCCGCGCCACGCCGGGATCTTCTTCAGCATCTATTTCGCTATGACCGGACTACATGCTGTACATGTGCTGGCCGGCATGGGGGCTATCGGCTGGGTGCTGGTACGCACGCTACGTGGGCACTTTAACAGACAGTACTTCGGTCCGGTGGATTACGTCGGTCTTTACTGGCACTTGGTGGACTTGATATGGATATACCTTTTCCCCTTGTTCTACCTGATACATTGAGCATTCTACCGGATTCATTAACCAATTGATAGATTCCTCGATAGATTGCCATGAAACCCGGTCCATCCAGCGGCACGAACCTAACGCACCACAACGACCAGCCGTTCCACGCCCACGTCGTGCCGGTTATAGTGTTGCTGGCCGTCTTCGGTGCCTTACTGGGACTTACTTTCCTCAGTCTGGCGGCCACGTGGATAGACTTGGGAACGTGGAACCTATGGCTGGCGATGGGAATCGCTACGGTCAAGGCCGCATTGGTGGCGTTGTATTTTATGCATCTGCGATACGATCACTCGTTTTACGCTTTGGTGCTGGCGGCCGCCCTGCTGTTTGTGCTGCTTTTCGTCTGCCTGACGCTCTTGGACACCGTGGAGTACTACCCAGATATCCACGCCATTAGTTAAGGCCGACTATCGTGAGAGACTACTGGGTGCTGGTTCGGCCGCGCATCCTGGCACTGGTTCTGGTGACCGTTGGGGTGTCGGCGTTCAGCACAGCGGAGTACCCCTTTCCGCATCGGGCATTGCTACACGCGGTGGTGGGAACCGGCCTTTTAACCGCGGGGGCGTTGGCGCTTAATCAATGGTGGGAAGTCCATAGCGACTCGCAGATGGCGCGAACAGCCCCACGACCGCTGCCGGCCGGCCGAGTCAGCAGCCGTCGCGGCGGATGGTTCGGGCTTGGTCTATCGCTTTTAGGGATGGGATATTTGGCGGTAGCCCATGGAGGAACGGCGCTGCTGGCGGTGGCAGGCGCCGGCTGGTTAGCTTACCTGTGTGCGTATACACCCCTGAAGACCCGCACACCCTGGCAAACCCCGGTCGGCGCCGCGGCCGGGGCCATTCCCGTCCTCATCGGCGCGGCGGCAGTTGACACTCTGAAAAGCCCGCTGGCTTGGAACCTATTCGGCATCCTATACAGTTGGCAACTGCCCCACGCAATGGCCGTCGCCTGGCTGTATAGGCAGCAATTCGCTGCTGCTGGAATAAAGTTGGCGCCGGTGGTAGATCCCGGCGGGCGTTCTGCGGGCACACTGGCTTGCGCCGCAGCGGCGGCGACGTGGATGCTGGGCATCGTCCCAGCAGTGTTGTTTTCGGCTGGATGGGGTTATGCAATCGCCTCCTTTGTCCTGGGGTTGGGATATTTTGCGACCGCTCTGTGGTTCGCGATGCGGACCGACGAGCGTGCTGCCCGGTGGCTGTTGCGAGCTTCGCTGATCTACTTGTGTTTGCTGTTGGCTGCTCTGACGGCAAGCAAGATTCCCTGGGCGTGACTGGCACAAGGAGTAAGTAGACGCCCGCCTCAATGTTTAAGCGAAGCTTATTTAGGACGGGTCGTCAGCGGAGGCAAATCACGAGCAGGGCCGCTAACAGCAGGCGGTCAACAGCGCCCAGCAATCCAGCAAGTGAATCTGCTGCGGACCCAGGCATCCGGAAACGTTATGATGCGCTGTAGGACTTCCGCGGCCCGATCAGGTGATACTATCCAACCGATAGCCAAGTTCTTTCTGCGCTGCCGGGCGCAGTAATAAGGGTCAGTGCTGCGTGAAACTTTCCTGGTGTGCCAAAGCGGCTGCCCCTGCGAGTTGCTTCAAGAGTTTTTCAATCTCTAGCGGCGTGAAGCTTTCCCGCTGTGTCAAAGCGGCTGCCAGCATCGACGCTGTATGAAACCGTAATGCTGTACTAAGCGAGTCAGCAGGAACGCCTGACATGTTTGTACATTCCACTACCTTTAGTGGACGCCGGCCCCCATCGCCGCCGGTACAAGATTGCCCAATAGCGTCGCGTTTCTTGAGCGCAAATGGTTGCCAGATTTGACTAAATCGATTATTAGTAAAGTGTTAGCTGTGCACAGGGGTTTCGCAGCAGGATTCGATCTGAGCGCGTCGATTGCCGTCGGAAACACAAACAGGGCCACGCTTGCCGTGAATCGCCGCAGGCGATGAAGGACACTTGCCACGGTAGAGCGGCCATGTTGTGCCGTACAGCCAAGCAACTTGCGTTGTGCGGGGGGAGAAGGGGCACGGGGGCATGGTCTATCACCAAACCCTGCAACGCAGCCGCTACGAACTGAAATACCTCATCAGCGAGGATGTGGCCGCTTCTGTGCGCAGCTTCGTCCGCCAATACCTGGACGTGGACGAGCACGCCGACCGCAGCGCCGGCAACTCGTACGCAGTGCATAGCCTTTACCTGGACTCGCCGGCTTTGATGCTGTTCTATTCCACAGTGCATGGGCTACGGAACCGCTTCAAGTTGCGCATTCGCTTCTACGACGACGACCCGCAACACCCTGCGTACCTGGAGATCAAACGGCGATTGTCGGACGTAATTCTGAAGGAGCGGGCAGCAGTTACCAGAGAAGCGGCGCGACAACTGATCCGGGGCGCGTGGCTGGATCGCGGCAGCCTCATCGGCGGCAACGGCGACCCGCGCGCCGCGGCGGCCCTGCATAACTTCTGTAGGCTTACGCATGAAATTGCCGCTCAGGGGTGCGTATATGTTTCGTACGTGCGCGAAGCCTACGTATCGCCGGGCAGCAATCAGGTGAGGGTCACTTTCGACCGGAATCTGTGCGCGGCACGATATATGGCGCCGGCGCCGCTTGCCGTGCCGTACGAAACTGTGCCGGTAACGCTCGACCCACCGGTCATTTTGGAACTGAAATTCACCGACCGGTTCCCGGAGTGGATGCGCAGTGTGGTGCAGATGTTCAACTTGTGGCGGCGCTCGGTAGCCAAGTACATCTACTGTTTGAGGGCGGTCGGCGCTCCATGGGGTTCCGGGGCGGAAATGGAGGTGGCAACATGAACGAGTTGCTCACCACATTGTTCAGCGGCGACTACGGCTTGGCTCCTGGCGGCGCGGAGACAGTGCTGTTCGTCATCCTGCTGTCGTTCGTGATTGGCCAGTTCATCGGCTGGATTTACATGGCCACGCACGAGGCGCTGTCGTACTCGCGGAGCTTCGTGTCTTCGTTGGTTATTCTGCCGGTGTTGGTAGGGTTGATGATGGTGCTGATGTCAGGAAGCATCATCGTGGCCTTTGGACTGCTGGCGGTGTTTGCGGTGGTGCGATTTCGCAATGTGCTCAAAGACACGCGCGACACGTCGTTCATTCTGTGGGCGATCATGGAAGGGCTGGCGATCGGCACCCTGCGATGTTCGACGGCACTGATCGGCGCGCTAGGGGTGGGCGTGGTGCTGTTGTATCTGCGGCTGACCGGCTTCGGCACCAGGCACCGTTACGACGCCGTACTGGGACTTCAACTGGCTGGCGATAACCCCACGTTGCGCTTGCAATTGGCGCGGATCATCGACTCCCATTGCGCCCGTGCCACTCTGGCCAGCCAGCAGCGGATCGGGGCGGGAGCGACAGCGCTGTCGTACCGCGTGTTGCTGCGCGATCCCACCCGCGGCGCAGAACTGTGTCGAGCGCTGGAAAACACGCCCGGCATCAGCGAGGTGACTTTATTCTTGCGGGAAGACGAAGCGGAATTGTAGGCCCAAGGCAAGGGGAAAAGCTGAGGCGATGAACAGCGGCGAACGAATCCCGACTCCCTGGCCGCTCCGCTGGCGGCGATTTCGGCAGGGCACACTGCCTGTGCTGTGCTTCATCGCATGCTGCGTGCTGACGGCGTGGCTTTGGCAGCGACAGGGCCGTTTGCCGAACACCATCGGCGAGGTGGAGGCGATTCGCGTAGACTTGGCGGCGGCTACCGATGGCACGCTGGCCCCGCTGGCGCGCGGTCCGTGGACCCTGTTCGACGAAGTCGAGGCCAACCAGGTCGTGGCACGCATCGACGATTCGGTGCTGCGCGAAGAGTTGAAGGCGCTTCAGGCTGAATTGAAGCGACTGGAGAACGACCTGGAGGCCAACATGGCGCGCACCGCCATGGAGATGGCGGACCGCCAGCGAGCCTATTTGCAAGATACGACTCGGCTGCTATGGGAGTTGCAGCGGTTGCAACTGACGATCTTGGAGCATCGGGCACAGTTGGAAACCGACAGTATGGAACTTCTGCGGCTGAACACCGACTTGGAGTTCCTCGAGCCGATGCTTGCCAAGAACATGGTGCCGGAACGTGAAGTGGTCAACCAGCGAATGCTGCGCGACGAAGTGGCTAAACGCATTGAAGTTACCACCCGATCGCTCCAAGAGGCTGAGACTCAACAAAAAGAGCTGGAACGGCGGTTTCGTGAATATCCGCCCCTGGAAGAGCCGGACGTTGCCAAGCTGCTAGCGCCGTTGGAGGCAGCCATCGAGGCCCAGAAAGCACGCATCGAGCAAGTCCAAGCGACCATCAATTCGCTGGTGATCCGCGCTCCGATGCGCGGCACCATCTGCGCGATCCATTGCTGGCCCGGACAGCAAGTGCGTCGTGGGGACCCGATATTGACCCTGGCCGCCCAGCAAGGCCGTTACATTGTGGCTTACGTGCGACAGGATCAGCGTCTTGCGCCGCAGGTCGATATGCAGGTAGAAGTGCGTCCCCGGTTGCCGGCAAGCCGCCCCATGCTTAGCCGCGTGGAGCGCGTCGGCCCGCAAATCGAGCCGGTGCCTTTGCACCATTGCCGCGACCCGAAAACACCGGAATGGGGCTTGCCTGTGCGCATTGCTCTGCCGGCCGGGTTCCTGGGTCGTCCGGGCGAACTGCTGGACGTCACCTTTACCCAGTCCGTCGGCAGCGGTGAATAAGAGGCTCTAACAAAACTAAGAGGCTCTAACAAAACGAAATCCTCGAAACGCTTAGCCAGCCTCTACTGGGGATAGGCTGTCAGGAAAGGTGCTTTTGTTAGAGGCTTTCGCCTCGGCACAAGCCGCATCCGTCTGGCGTGGTGGCCGCCGTTTTGGTCATCATGTGGATAGCAGACGTTGCGAGAGCGTTTCTCCGACGATCGACCGCATAGTCAGTAAACCGCTTTTCATGTCTTTCCATAGGACAATTAGCCCACACTAGTCGCCAGCCTACCGCGCTGCGGTTCGCGGCGACGCTCGCCCTGCGGAGGTACGTGCCTACCATGGATTCGCAACCGCATGGATACGCCCGCGGCGGCGCTGGCCGCGGACAGGCAATGCGCCGCCGTCCCGTAGCCAGTCGCAAACCTCTTCGGTTCGAGCAGCTCGAACAGCGCACATTGCTCGACGTCGGCCCTCTGCTGATTACCGAGTTTCTGGCCCGCAACGACTCGGGCATCTACGACGACTGGAACCCGCCCAAGCGCCAGGATTGGATCGAGATCTACAATCCCACTCAGGAGGCGATCAACCTCGACGGTTGGTATTTGACCGACAGTGCCTCGGACTTGCGCAAGTGCCAGTTTCCGGCAGTGACGTTAGAACCTGGACAGTATCTGTTGGTGTTCGCCTCGAATCGGGCCACCGGCAGCGCGATGGTCTTCGGCCCCGGCGGAAAACTGCACACCAATTTCGCCTTGGCCACCGAAGGCGAGTTTTTGGCCCTTGTGCGGCCCGACGGCGTGACGATCGCCTCGTCGTTCGCCCCCCAGTACCCGCCGCAAGTCGCCGATGTTTCTTACGGCTGGTCGATGGATTTTTCCACCCAAGGTTATTTTTCGCTGCCTACGCCGGGAACAGGAAACCTCGACGAGCCGATGACCGCGCCCCGTGGGCAGGTACTCATCAACGAGATTATGTTCAATACTGCCCGGGGAACGCCGGGGTCGGTCGGCTTCGAGCCGGAACAAACCGCTTGGGAGTTCGTGGAGCTGTTCAACAAAGAATCCACGCCCCTCAACCTCCACGGCTGGCAATTGGATCGCTGGTGGTTCGCTGCTGAGCCGGTAATGGCGGTCGGCGGTATCACGCGGTCCGGCGGACTGGCCACTGTCACCCTTCCAGGCCACGGCTACTCCGACGGCGACTGGGTGCTGATAACCGGCGCTGCCCAGCCAGAGTACAACGGCGTGTTCGCTATAACCAATGTCAGCGGAGACACCTTTCAATACCCAATAACTGGTTCTCCAGTATCGCCGGCCACTGGTGCCATTACCGCGCAACGCCACGTGCGGATGGTGGTCGGCATTACGCGAGAAAACCTCGTCGCTACCGCCATTGTGCCCGATCACGGGTACACGGTGGGCGATACTGTGCTCGTTAGCGGTGCAGACCAGGCCGAATATAACGGCGTTTTCGTCATACAGAGCGCAACGGCCGATACCTTCAGCTTCACGCTTCAGGGGCTGCCGGCGACGCCAGCTACCGGGACGATCTTGGTGCAGCGGGCCTCTGCGGCAATGCCCAACGTAACGATTCCCGCGCGCGGTTACCTGGTAATCGCCGGCGACGGCAAGGCGTTTCACGAAAAATATCCCACCGTCGTCAATTACGTTGCTGCGTGGACGCCCCGGCTGAGCAACCGGGGCGAGCAACTAGTATTGCGCAATGCGGACGGCAACGTGATTGACCGAGTCAGATACTTCGAGCAAGGCGATTGGGCGGTCCGCACGAAGGGCGAGAAGCTCGTGTCGAGCGTCACCCGCAGTGGCGCCATGGTGACGGTCACTCTGCCCTATCACGGCTACAACAACGGTGCCCAAGTGCGTATCGCCGGCGCCGACCAGGCTGAGTACAACGGCACGTTCACCATTGCCAACGTCACCCGCGATACGTTCACTTACACCATTTCCGGCACGCCGGTCACGCCGGCCACCGGGGCCATTTATGCGCAACTGATCGACTACGGCCATGTGGGTTGGATATGGGACTGCCCGGCCGACGGCGGTGGCATGTCACTGGAACTGATCAGCACCACTGTGTCGAACAACTACGGGCAGAACTGGGGCGTCAGTCTGACGGCCGGCGGCACGCCCGGCAGGCCGAACTCCATCGCCGCCGCCGACATAGCCCCGGTGATTCTCGACGTGCAGCACCTACCGGTTATCCCCTCTTCGGCCGACCCAGTAACGGTGACTGCGCGAATCGTCGACGAACTGGTCACGGGCGTTACAGCGGCGGTGTACTACCGCATCGACGGTGCGCCCAACTTCACCGCTGCGGTGATGTACGACGACGGTCTGCACGGCGATGGTGCTGCCGGCGACCGGATTTTCGGTGCGGTTCTGCCTCCGCGAAGCAATGGCACGATCGTGGAGTTCTATCTGTGGGCTTCCGATTCGATGGGCCACACTCGTACATGGCCTGCCCCGAATCCCATTACCGGTCAGCGGGCAGCGCTACTGTACCAGGTCGACGATAGCTTCGACCCGAATACGCCCTGGCTGCCCGGCGCACAACCGGTGTTCCGTCTGGTAATGACCGCGGCCGAGCGGGCCGAGCTGGCCGACATCGGGGCCGGCGGCGGCGACCAAGACAGCAACGCCATGATGAACGCCACCCTGATCGTGGTAGATGGCACCGGTCCGAACGTCCGTTATAACGTTGGGGTGAGGAACCGGGGACACGGCAGCCGAGTCGGGCCGCCCAACAACTTCCACGTCGCCATTCCCCACGACCGTCCCTGGAACAACTTGGTGGCACTGAACTTCAATTGCCGCGCGGTGCACGCCCAGGCGCTAGGCGCAGCCGTTTATCAAATGGCTGGCTTCGCTGTCCCTGATTTGACCCCGGTGCAATTGCGGATCAACAACGTCAATCCGGCGGTATCGGGTAACTATCAATGGGGAACTTATGGGTTGTTGGAGGCTTTTAACGGGGATTTCCTCGAAAGACACATTCCCGATGACCCAGGCGGAAATCTCTACAGCGCTTTCCGTGCCAATAGCAGCGGAAACCGTGATGCCGACCTCAGGTACCAAGGCACAGATCCCGACGTCTACCGCGACCGTTACTTCAAGGAAAACCACGAGGAGCAAGACGACTGGTCGGACCTGATCCACATGCTCTACGTGCTCAACAACGCCCCCGACGCCACCTACTTCCAGGACGTGAGCGAAGTGATAAACGTCGAGCAATGGGTCCGCTACCTGGCGTTGGATTCGCTGATCATCAACTACGAGACCACTTTGACCACCGGAGTGGGCGACGACTACTTCATGTATCGCGGGGCCAACGATCCGCGCTTCATCCTTGTGCCTCACGATTTGGATACCACCTTCGGTCTGGGCGGTCCGCCGATCAATCTTCCGATATTCGCGGTGGTCGACGGCTATCCGCCCCGCGATGGCAGCAGCAACGGCATCGAAGGCTTGCAGCGGTTCTTACGCCACCCTGATATTCTTCCCCTGTACTACAAAGCATTTGTGGACTTGATCGACACGGTGTTCAATCCAACGGTAATGGACCCACTGGTCGATCAGGTGCTTGGCTCATGGGTGCCCGAGTCGAACCGCAACGCCATGAAGCAGTTCGTGGTCAACCGCGCCAATGCCGTGCTGGCGCAGATTCCGCGACAGTACACCATCAACTGCTCGCTGCCGGTGGAAAATGGCTACTACAAAACGACCGCTGATACAGTGGTGCTCAGCGGGACCGCCGACGTAGTCCAGACCCGCTCGGTGTATGTCGCCGGACTGCCCGCCGAGTGGGACCCCACCACCGGGCAATGGCTGATCGGCGGTTATACGCCGCCGAGCGATACGCGCACGTTTCAAGAGGGCGTCAACGGCTATGTAGGCACGGTGGATACGCACATCCGGCAATCCACTCCGAACAGCTCATACGAGAATGCGCCCGTACTGGTCGACGGCGAGATGACATCCGGGCAGCGCGACCCGGCACAAGGGCTGATCCGCTTCGACAACATCTTCGGCGATCAGCCGTGGCAGATACCGCTGGATGCGTCGATCGCCAGCGCTTCGCTGGTGCTTAACGTCACCAATGCCAGCGCAAACACGATGTCGTTGCACCGCCTGTTGGTTCCGTGGAGCGAAACGGCGACCTGGGCGAATAGCTTCGGAGGCGATGGCATCCAGGCCGACGGCATCGAAGCCCTCAGCGTCGCCGACTCTACCTTTACGCCCAGAACCACCGGCAGAGTGACGATCGATGTGACCGCCTCGCTGCTGGCCTGGAGGGCTGAGCCCAGCAAGAACTTCGGCTGGGTGATTCTGCCCAGCGGCAGCGATGGAATGCAACTGGACTGTAGCGAGGCGGGCACGGTTGCCAACCGGCCGCAATTGATCGTTACCTTGGGCGAGACCAACACCATTAGCATCGTGTTCCAGGAAGGATACGCCGAGTACACCGGCACGTTCGACACGGCCATGGAAGGTGCAAACCCCAACACCAACTACGCCACGGCGACGGTGCTGCGCGTCGACGGAGAGTACAACGGCTACCCGGCTCACGGCTTGTTGCGCTTCGATAACCTGTTTGGCGATGGGCCGAACCAGATCCGAGCGGACGATCAAATCGTCAGCGCCACGCTTTCTTTGAACGTCACCGATGCCGGCAACACCATCTCGCTGCACCGCATGTTGCAGCCGTGGAACGACACCGACACGTGGAACACATGGGTCGGCGGCATCCAGGCCGACGGCGTGGAAGCGGCTCCAACAGCCGACGCCACGCTCAGCGCCTCGAGCACCGGAAAACGCTCAGCCGATGTGACCTCCTCGGTGCGGGCATGGCAAGCCGACCCGGCCACCAACTACGGTTGGGCGCTGCTGCCAGGTGGCACCGACGGCGTGCGCTTCAATTCCAGAGAAATCGCTACGCTGGCCAACCGGCCGGAGTTGCGCGTGGTCGTGCGCCGCGGGGGAGGCTCGGGCGGGGGAAGCGGCAGCGGCGGTGGTTCTGGCGGCTCCGGCGGATTGGGCGTGCCGCTGCTGCCAGGCATTAACCGGGTGGTGGTCGAAGCGTTCGATCAACCCGACGGCAGAGGCAATGTGGTTTACCGCGGTTACGTGGACGTGTGGTGCGACCGAACCGCAAATGTGCCGGAAATGCCGCCGCTGGCCGATCCGCCCGGCGTGTGTCCCGATCCGCAACTGAAACTGCTGGTGCGCGATAGCTATCTGCCCGGCGTGCCGATTCTGGTCCGCGCCGAAATCACCGACAGCCAAGACCGCATCGACCGCGACCGCTGGAACGCCACCGTCACGCTTTCGACCGACAACCCTAACGTCCAGCTCTCCAGCACGCAACTGGCGCTTTACAACGGAATCGGCAGCGCGTTGGTCACGGTCTCCGGCACGGAAAGTTTCACGCTGACGGCAAGCTGGGCTGGTCAGTCGGTCGGCAAGCAACTGGCCAGCTTGCTAGGCACGCCGATTACCACCGTTTCCGGTACACTTGCTGGAGACACGACTTGGAGCGGCACCGTCCGCGTCACCGCCGATCTAACCGTGCCCAGCGGAACCACGCTGACGGTCATGCCGGGCACTTTGGTGTTGCTCGATGGGGTGCCCTCCGGCACAGATGGCGTTGACATCGACGTGCTGGGCCGCATCCAATCGCTTGGCACACCTCAGTCGCCAGTGACCTTCACCGCCTACAATCCGGGGTTGGCCTGGGGCGAGATACACCACTCCAGCGCTGCCCCCTCGCTATATCAATACACCGAGGTGATGCTCGCCGGTCGCTCGCCCGGTGCAGGGCATACTGGTACCGGGCCAGCCTTTCGCATCGACAATTCCGCAGTTGTGTTCGAGAACTGCTCGATCACCGATACGGTAGGCAAAACCATGCAGTCCTCGGCCGTGTCGGATGTGACCTTCCGCCGCACACTGCTTGCCCGCTCCGTCATGGGGCCGGAACTGACCGGCACCCAGTTGTTATTCGACCGCAGTTTCATTCAACGCATGCATTACAACGACGACGCCGACGGCATATACATCCACGATCAGCGCGCCGGGCAGACCGTGGTGTTCCGCGGCGGCGCCGTGGCAATCGTAGACGACGACTGCATCGACACGCTTGGTTCCACCGTGCTGATTGACGACATGATATTGCGCGGGGCCAACGACAAAGGCGTGAGTGTGTACAATGGCGAGGTTACCATCACCCGATCTCTTATAGTGGAAAACTCCCTTGCCCCCGAAGACGGTAGCCAGGCAGCAGTTTCCTCTAAGGGAACCAATGGTTCCACAGTGACGGTCAATATCGAGCGCACTACGATCATAAACGACCACCCCACTGGCATCGGCATCCAGGGACGTAACAAGTACGGCTACCCTGATGTACATACGGTGTATAACGTCACCAATTCCATCATCCTAGCTTATCAGGCGGTGCAGATAGACACTCCCTACGATCCGAACGACATCCACATCAGTTTCTCGAATATTAGCACCGCGTGGACGTATGGAGGAAGCCACGACAACATCAGCGCCGACCCGTTGTTCAACGACCGCCCGGGACGCGATTACCGCTTGCGGCCGCAGTCTCCGTGTATCGACGCGGGCGATCCGGCCGGCGTGCCCGACCCGGACGGTACTCGCGCCGACCTGGGCTACCGTCCCCTGAACCCCGATGGGAGATACGCCCCGCGGACGGTCCCCGGTGGACACATAACTGTGGATACACTGATGTATGCCGACGGCGGCCCATATCGTGTCAGTGGCGAGGTAATAGTCGATCGCGGAGCTACCCTGACCATTGCGCCGGGAACGACGGTGTTCTTCGACGCCGGCGCCCGGCTGACGGTCAACGGGCGGCTGTGGGCCGTGGGTACGCCAGATAGGCCAATCCGACTGACGGCAGTCCCCGGCGCAGGCGTGTGGGACGGCCTGCACCTGCTGGATACGAGCGAGGACAACCGCATCGCCTGGGCAATCATCGAGTATGGGGAAGGGCTGTTCGGGGCCGGCAATCCGCTGGACCGAGCAATGGTGGCAGTCACCAACTCCAGCCTGGTGTTGGAGCATAGCACTTTAGACCATGCCCGATACCGCCGGCTGCGCACTGTCAACTCCTCGCTTGTGGTGCGCAATTGCGTGTTCACCGACATGTTCGGCCCTGCCGAAGCACCGCTGACGAATAACCACAGCGAGCAGATCTGGGGGACCAATGCACCGATTGGTGGCTACATGCTGATTGAGGGAAACACCTTCGGCACCACCAAGGGTCACAACGATATTATCGACCTCAAAGGTGGTAGCAAGGCCGCGGGCGAGCCGGTTCCCCAGATCATCGGTAACGTGTTTCTGGGCGGTGGCGACGACGCACTGGACCTGGAAGGCGATTTCCTCATCGAAGGGAACATCTTCTACCGCTTCCACAAAGACCCGCTCTATCACATTGGCGAGCAGGGCGAGTCGAACGTAATTTCGGCCGGCGATGGCGAGCTGGAAGGACATCACTACGTAGTCGCCCGAAACGTCTTCTACGACGTCGACCACGCCGTGCTGGTCAAGGACAACAGTTCGCTGGAGTTCCTCAACAACACGGTGGTCAATGTAGCAGCGGGAAAAGCAGCGATTTACTTCGACGTAGTGGGCGACTCGGCCGCTGCCGGCCGCAGGGCAGTAGTGGACTCGTCGATCTTCGACAATGTGCCGGTGGTCTTCGATCTGACGGTTCGTCCCGGCGCTGTAACCCCGGAACTGGCAGTGACCAACTCCGTAGTGCCGCAGCAGTGGCATAGCTACGGCAGCGGCAACACCGCTGAAGATCCTCGATTGTGCAACCCGGCCGCGGGACTGTTCACGCTGCTTCCCGGCTCTCCGGCCTTGGGCAGCGGTCCTAACGGGATTGATCGCGGCGCGCTGGTGCCCGGCGGGGCAACCATCACTGGTGAGCCGGAAGCGCTCACTGCGTCAGCCAGCGCCACGCTTACAGTGGGCGGTGTGGGCATCACGCACTACAAGTACCGGCTCAACGATGGCCCGTGGAGCGACGAGTTCCCGCTTTCTCAGCCGCTGATCTTGTCCGGCCTGGTTGATGGCAGTTACACCGTGTACGTGGTGGGGAAGAATTATGCCGGCTCCTGGCAGAACCACAGCGCGCCGACGGCTTCCAAGACCTGGACCGTCGACAGTACCTGGCGCAGCGTGCGGATCAACGAAGTGCTGGCCATCAACCGACAAGCAGTACAGCATTTCGGCCGCTGGCCCGATATGATCGAGCTGTACAACCCCGGCGCCACAGCCATGAGTCTGGCTGGCATGGCTTTAACCGACGATCCGGCCGAGCCAGAAAAGTTCGTTTTCCCTGCCGACGTGAGCATTGGCCCGGGCGAATACCTGGTACTGTATGCCGATACCCGTGCGGAACTGCCGGGGATACATTTGGGATTCGCTTTGGATGGCGACAGCGACCAGGTGTTGTTGCTAGATGCGCCGGCCAATGGACGGGCGGTGCTGGACTCGGTCCGCTTCGGTCCGCAAGTTCCCGATTTGTCGATCGGCCGGGTCGGTCACGATGCGCAGTGGACGCTCACGGTTCCCACGCTGGGCGGTCCCAACCAGGCGGCCCGGACGGGCAATCCGGCAACGTTGCGGATCAACGAGTGGCTAGCCAGCGGAAAAGCTCGTTTGGTGGATGACTTCCTGGAGCTGTACAATCCCGATCCGCTGCCGGTGCCGCTAGAAGGCCTGTACCTGACCGACAATCCGCAAACGCAGCCGACCAAGCATCGCATTGGCCAGTTGTCTTATGTTGCCGGCGGCGGATATGTGGCTTTCAAGGCCGACGGTCAAACCGAAAAAGGTTTCCACCACTTGGGTTTTCGTGTGTCGGCCAATCAAGAATGGTTGGCTCTGTATGATAGCCAGTTGCAACAGATCGACAAGTTGTTGCACTTTAGCCAAACAACCGATTACTCGCAAGGCCGCAGTCCCGACGGGGCCTCGTATCCCTACGCATTCTTCGCCTTGCCTACGCCAGGCGTCAGCAATGTTGTGCCGGAGCCGATCAGCGCGCTTGACGCCGGGCTGCGGATTACCGAAATGATGTACTACCCGGCCGAGGATGCCGACTACGAGTACATCGAACTGACGAACATCGGGGCGGCTCCGCTGGAGCTGGGCGGTGTGCGGCTGAGCGGCGGTGTCGAGTTCACGTTCCCACAGATGATTCTCGCGCCCGGTCAGTATGTGCTTGTGGTGCGCGACCTGGGGGCGTTCTATCATCGCTACGGACCCGGTGCCAACGTGGCGGGCCAGTATTCCGGCAACTTGGACAACGCCGGCGAGCAGATTGTCCTCCAACTACCTTCTCCGTACGAAGCCGCCATACTGCGATTCCAATACAGTAACCTGTGGTACCCTGAAACCGCTGGTCAGGGCCGAGCACTGCTGATCGCCGATCCCACCACGCCGCGTAGCGCATGGAGCCTGCCGGAAAGTTGGCAGCCCGGGGTCTTGAACGGTGGTTCGCCGGGCACTGCGGAGGGCCAGTCGATAATTGCGCAGGTGATTATCACCGAAGTGCTGGCCCACACCGATCCGCCGCTGACCGACGCTGTGGAACTGCACAACCCGACCGCTCAGCCAGTCGACATCACCGGATGGTATCTGAGCGACTCGTTCGGTAATCTGAGGAAATACCGCATCCCGGCCGAAAGGGGACTGATTCCAGCCGGCGGATACGTGGTCTTTACCGAGGCCGATTTCAATCCCAATCCGAGCAATCCTGGGCCGAACGATTTCAGCTTCAACAGCGCGTACGGGGACCAAGTATGGCTGGCGGCGGCCGATGGCGAGGGGAACATCACCGCTGTGGCAGATTATGTGGAGTTCGGGCCGACGGCCAACGGCCAGAGCGTCGGGCGATTCGTCAGCAGCGAAGGACGCTGGTACGTTTACCCCACAGCGGCGCGCACGTTGGGTAGCGCCAACGCCGCTCCGCGGGCCGTTCAGCAGGTGGTGATCACCGAGCTGATGTACTGCCGCCAGTTGACCCGCGCCGCCGACGATCTGGAATACATCGAGCTGTACAATCCCACTGCTTCGCCGATAGACCTGAACCACTGGAGCCTTGGCACCGCAGAACGTCCCTGGGAGAACGTGGTGTTCGACTTCAGCACGCTGAGCGCTCAGCGGCGGACTATCCTGCCTGGCCAGACGCTGGTAGTGCTTTCCTTTGATCCCTGGGATTCTGCTAACGCCGAGCGGTGGCAACGCTTCCGTACTGCCTACGGGATTGCGGCTGCGGAACCGACGGGTTTTGTGGGCGGCTATACAGGGCATTTTTCCGACAGCGGCGAGCTTGTGCGCCTGCAAAGTCCCGACAATCCGCAAGCCAACCAACCCGGCTATTACCCCCCGCTGACACACGACGAAATCCGCTACCGATCTGCCTGGGGCGGTTACGCCACCGGCGAGTCGCTGCACCGACTGGCAAGCAATCTTTGGGGCGACGAGCGGGAGTCGTGGGTAGCCGCCGCTCCATCGCCGGGAAGGATCGAAGCGATGGTCGTCGGCCAGTACGTGTTCTACAACAATTCGGCTCTTGATGGCCGAACTGCCGGCGCCGACCCGCTGGACCAGTACGCCATCGCCGCCGACAAGGCGCCGCTCCGACGCGGGCAGCGGGCTTCTTTCAGCAACTACACGAGCTATGTCCACGGAATAAATGGCATCATTATCGACGTGGCCTACCTAGCCAACCCGGCAGGCTTCTCGGCGGAAACCGACCTTCGGTTGCGTGTGGGCAACACCGGTGATTTGCAGAGCTGGCAGGCCGCGCCGTCGCCGTCATCGGTGGTTGTAACTCCCGGCGGAGCGCCCGGCGGCGCCGACCGCATCACTCTCATCTGGGAGGATGGTCGAATCTGCAACCAGTGGCTAGAAGTGACGCTGAAGGCCACCGCAAACACCGGGTTGTATGGGGATGAAGTTTTTTATTACGGTAACTCGATTGGCGACACAGGCGATGATCCGCAAAGCGCCGAGGTGACGCTGGCCGACGCCGCCGCGGTGCGTGCCAACCGGACGGGCATTGCTCCGGCGGCGGTGACCAATCCTTACGATTTCAACCGCGATCGCCGGGTCAACAGCACCGACGAGATGATCGCCCGCAACAACCCCCGCGTCGGCCCCGAAGCCCTGCAACTGATCGACCTAAGGTTCTTCGGCAGTGGGCAGGGCGCGCTAGCCTCGCCCGGCGACCAACCGCCGGCCGCAGTTGTCGATGCCCTGCTGGGCGAGCCGG
>CALLPE010000049.1 GCA_938015445.1 uncultured Pirellulales bacterium | reverse complement strand
GACCAGTCGCTCGGCGCACCGTAAATTGGCGCAAATCCGAAGCCATTAACAAATCCTGGTCAAATCGACACTGAGTGAACTTCAGGCCAGAAGCACCGTCCTGACTCCGACGAGGCGCAAGGACCAGCCGGCGCGGTGGCTGGATCACAGCCATCGTGGACTGCCTGACGCTTGGAAACAACAGACGTAAATGGAGTTTGCTGCAATCTTGGCACGAACCTGATCGGCTGATTATCAAATCGAGCTGTGGCAACCCTGGGGACAAGAAAACGGAATCAGCTCAGCATGAACCCGCAGTCAGTCGGCATCGTTCCTGGGAAATATCGGCCAGTTTCGGATGTCCAGCCAAGAAGGGGCCCATTGCCAAGTAATCCACTCGTCCCAGTAAGAAGGCCCGAATGGCATCCTCAGGTGAGCACACGATCGGCTCCTCGTGCATATTGAAGCTAGTGTTGATTATGGCCGGTATTCGCGTTAGCTCGAAATAGAAACTTAGCACCTTATAGAAGCTTGGGTTCTCGCGTGGATTGACCAATTGGGGACGAGCGGTCTTATCGACATGTACAGCCGCGGGACAAAGCCTAATCATCTCCTCGGTGCAATCGAAGGTGATGGTCATAAACTCGGCGGTTTTTTCACACCCGGAAAGATTGCGGAAAAGCCGGTGTCCGTGTTCCGGTAGAGCGGCCGGCGCAAAAGGCATGAACTCGGTCCGTCCAAGCTGATGATTCAGCCATTGATTGACTTTGGGGTCCTGAGCCGGATACAAGATCGACCGGTTGCCAAGCGCACGCGGGCCGTACTCCATACGGCCATCGAACCGACCAACAATGCGGTTCTGCACCAGCAGTTCGGCGATTACTTTTTCCACGCATTCAAGGCGCTCGAACTGCAAACCAGCTTGCCGCATTGCCGCAACCAATTCGGATTCGGAGTATTCTGGTCCCCAATACACGTTGTCGATCGCTCTGCCTGTGTAGGCTTGTTTGCCGAAGACTAATAGTGCCGCCCCGGTGGCACAGCCTCCGTCGCCCATGTTCGGATACACGAAGACGCTTGTGACTCCAGGGACTTCGCGGATACGCTGATTGAGCTTGACGTTGGCATTTACTCCGCCGGAGAGGGCGATCTGGGTCAGCCCCGTTTTTTTTACCCAGTAGGACACCGTTTTGTGGACAACTTCTTCGAGCACTCGCTGGTAGGCGGCGGCAACGTCCCGCTTGGCGAACAACTGCGCTGCCAATCGGGTGAAAAAGTAATTCAACGCTGCGCGCATTAAGATTTCGCCGTCTTCATTGTCAACGAAACGTGCGCGCAGCGCTGGAGCCAGGACCTCTGGATTGCCGTAAGCTGCCAAGCCAACAATCTTTCCTTCGTGTCGTCCTGGCTTGAACCCCAACCCACTGGTCACGTATTCATAATACTGCCCTAGCGAATTGGGAAAACGGAATTCGCGCAGCAGTTTCAGGCGGCCGCTGTCGCCGACGAAAACCGCGCCGCAGTCGCCCGATCCATACCCGTCCAGCGTAATGATAAGCGCTTTGTCGAACCCGGAGGCATAGTAAGCGTTGGCAGCGTGGCAGTGATGATGATGAAAACGGCGCAGTTTTCCCAACAGCCCCAACTCAGCAAGGCGTCCTTCCAGTTGCTCGGTGCGCCGACGATGGTCGGCCGCCGCTTCCCGAATCCACTCGCGAAAAGCACGGCGGTGGGCCCACCAATCGGCCCAGGGATGCGAGGCAAGAAGGCGATACACCGCTCGCTTATACCATGACTTGCGCGGCATGAACTCCGACGCTTCACTGGTGAAGCCGGGCACAGGAATTGTTGTGTCGACATGATAACCTGCTTGCGCAGCGCGCCATAACTGGCGCAAAGATTCCCGCGTATCTCCTAACCTATGTGCTCGCCCGTCCTTATTATACGCTTCCCACATCAGCCGCTCTTCCTCACGGCCAGCGAAGAAAGCATAAGCGACCACGTCGATCGAATCGATGGTCCATCCCGTCCGATCAAGACCTAACTGAAACGCTCGTTCGGGAAATCCGTCCTGAAGCTTAACCCGCGACAGCCGTTCCTCGGCACATGCGAACACCACGTGCCCGTCTTCCACGAACGACACCGTGGCGTCTTTGTCCAGGGGGCTAATTCCCAGCACTCTCATGAAATGCCTCTTCCAGATATAGACCAAGATGAGTCACAGTAAGGGGCGTGAAGTCGCAGGAGTGACTCAAGTATTGCAATACCGCTTCCACCGTTCGATAAATCCGCTCCACACTTTCTTGTGTTCTTGCATACGGGTTCGGGCCAACAGCCAGCGACGAACTGTGCACCGTGAAGCACACATGCGATACACCCCAGCGCGCTAGCCGTTTTAGTAGTAACAACATATTAGCATACGACTCGCACTCGAAGTTCAACCAAACCCGCCGAACCACGCCTACCCGCTCGAAAAAGCCAATTATGCGAAAATATCGCAATAATGAGCGTTCCACCAGGTGATACCACCAGCGCCAGAACTGCCACGGCCTGCGGGTAAAAGCCAGCGTAAGGGGAATTTCCCACAGCGGGTACGAAGGAACATTCGCACAAAAAACGCGGCGCGGCTGCAAGTCGCGGCGGCGATAATCCGGTGCCCCTTCGTCAGGCCACGTGCTGAACGGACAGACCGACGCGTCCACAACGAACCTTCTTTCGGCCAGGAACCGCTGTCCAACATCCCCGCAGGAGTACCGCCCGCCACGAAAACTGGTCGCAACCAGCCCGGCTTCCCGAAATTGCAAGTACGTGTTCTCGAGCTTCGAACGAGCAAGCTCTTCAGGCAGATTGTGCAGGAACGTGGAGTAGGTCGTCACAGGTTCATCCGACAGTGGCGGCGTGTTCCACGGGTGAATGTGCATGCCGATCTCGACGTTCGGGTTGCCCGCCAAATCCAAGATGACTTCCCGCGCGCGGCGGTCGGCCAAAACAGCATGATTAACAAAATATGTGACTTTGGCGCCGTATCGCTCGCACAGTGCTTGAAACCGCGGAAGACTTTGAGCATTCGTTACGGTATAGCCGTCGTGGACAGGCCACGGTGCTGTCCAGTCCCACTCTTCCTCCGTGTCGACAGTAATCACATACGGAATTGGGCGCCCCGCCGAACAACACTGCGCGAGCGGTTTATCGGTTAAAGGCGTGGGACCTCCCCATCGCAGTTCACTCATTTCGCTGGCCATCTTTTTCTATCCTACTTAAAGCGTTCAAAACTGAGTCGCATTATGAGGCAAGATACCAGGCCTCCGCCACAAACTCGCTTGCTGCAATCGCTACCACTGTAATTCCCCATACACTCGCTTCTTTGGCAACGCCAGCCAGCCGCTGTTTTTCCTCGGCCTGCTGCTGGCTCTTGTGAAAAGCGATATCACAGGGGCCTCTTGGAGAATTAGCCGAGCAAGTACTTTCCTATGCTAGCCCGAACCATGTTTGGAAGCTATTACGCTAACGCAATATGCGGCCACCGATGGTTCTATGCCAAGGCTAAGATAAGCTTCGCTTTACGGAGCTTGCGGATGGTCGGCTCCTAACTGTGTCGCCTTGATCGTCGTGTCGTCGCTAGTTGTGCTAACCCGTGTCGGTATCTGTTGGGCTTGTTAATAGCTGGGTTGCTTTTCAGGGAGCAGACGAGGGTGTTCGAGTCCTTTAATCTGTGGACAAGTTTGCCGGCAGAGAACCACTACAATCTGTTAATACGAAGCGACGGATGCCCCAAGGCCAGCAATTTACGCCCCAATCGCAAATCGGCTGGATTGAACCAGACCCCTGAAAGTCTCGTTTCCCAACAGAAGACTCGGTAGCGGTTTTCGGTGCTAAGATTCTTTTCGCCAACGGCCCAGGGCGTCGGCGGCGATCATGGCATCGACTACCGCCATAGCCGTTACTTTGAAGGGGTGATTGTGGCTCAGCGAACCCGGGGCAGCGCACCCCTCGCCGATGGGAGCCAGTTTTTCGCGTGTTGCTCCGTCCAGGTTCAGCTCGGCCAGGGTTACCGGCAGGCCGACTTCGATTAGCCAATCGACAACCATCAGTTTTTCGTCCCAGTCGCCTTCGTCGTCCAGGCAAAGCTGGGTGACGATACCGAAGCTGACCTTCTCGCCGTGCATCAGATGTTTGCACTCGGGCACGTTGGACAGCAGGTTGGCTACCATGTGCGCGGTGGCCAGCCCGCCGCTTTCGAACCCCAGACCTGAAAGCAGTACGTTGGCTTCGATCACCTTTTCCACCGCTGGGGTCAGGGCCTTGTGTTCGACACAACGTTTGGCCTCTGCGCCGTGTTCCAGCAGAGTTTCGTAGCACAGCCGCGCCAGGGCCAGAGCGGCCATGGTGGGAGTGCCGCCGGCGATGTTCACGGCGCGGGTTTTGTAGGCGGCATGAGCTTCGATCCAGGTGGCCATGGCGTCTGCCATGCCTGCTAGGAATGTCCGCACCGGCGCGTTGGCGATGATGCGGCTGTCGACCAGCACGATGTCGGGATTGAATGGCCAGCAGTCGAAGCCGATGAAGTTGTGGTCTTCGTCATACCACACTGAAGCTGCACTGGTAGGCGAGTCGTTGGAGGCGATCGTCGGGCAAGTGACCATCTTCAGCCCGGCGTCCACGGCTACCGCTTTGGCCACATCGAGTATCTTCCCGCCGCCTATGCCAACGGAAATATCGGCCCGATGCTGGCGAGCGATTTCGGTCACTCGGGCGCGCTCGGCCTGGGTGGCTTCGCCCTGGAACATGGCTTCGACCGGCTCCAGTCCCACGCCGTGGATGCTCTGGAGCACCGTCTCGGCGCAGATTTCCCTGACGCATTGATCCCACAGCAGCAACGGCCTGTGGCCCAGCATCTTCAGATACTTGCCGCAGTCGGCCAGCACGCCTGGCCCCTGAATGTACTTCCGCGGAGCAATGAAAACCGACGCCATGGCGATGTTCTCCAATGTCAGAAGGTAGCCGACAGACGCCGCGCGCCGCACAGTAATCGGGGGCGGCGACAGCCAATCCCCAGTTTTCGCGGCAAGAACAATATAACTGCACGCCGTAGCGCTGCAACGTTGGCCGAGGCAAACTCCGACCGGCGGTGCAGCGGCTCAGGGCAATGGTGGCTTACCGGGAACTGCCGCGGCGATGTTGGCGATAGCCGATCATCAGCCACGGGAGAGGCACGGTTGGGCAAGCCAGTTGTGCCACCGGCCACCGTCTGTCGGAGCAAAACCGGCGAAAATCGCCGCCGCACAGCCGATTTGCTGCGGCCATAAGATGCTGCCACCCGCCAATGGGTCTTGCCCTTGTGCGGAGCGGAGCCGATACTAAGCGCATGGAACTAATAGACAGTGATCGGCAAACAATCGACGGACAACAAGCGGCTGAAACGACTGCCTCTTGCGCCGAGCCGCAACGGTTGCTCGAAGACTTGTGTGCGAACGTCGCCACGGTGGTGCTGGGCAAGCGAGAGGTCATTCGGCTGGCGGCGGTGGCGCTGTTGGCCGGGGAACACATACTGCTGGAAGACGTGCCCGGGGTCGGCAAGACGCTGGTCGGCAAGGCGTTGGCCCGCAGCCTGTCGGCCGAGTTCCGTCGCATCCAGTTCACCCCCGATTTGCTGCCCAGCGACATTACTGGCAGCAGTGTGCTGTCGCCGCAGACGCACCAGCTCAGTTTTCAGCCGGGGCCGATTTTTGCCAACATTGTGCTGGCCGACGAGATCAATCGGGCCACGCCGCGTACGCAAAGCGCGCTGTTAGAGGCGATGAGCGAGCGTCAGGTATCGGTCGATGGCCAGACGCATCCGTTGCCCCGGCCGTTTATGGTCATCGCCACCCAGAACCCGGTGGAGTTCGAGGGCACGTATCCGTTGCCTGAAAGCCAGTTGGACCGCTTTCTGATGCGGATATCGGTGGGGTATCCCGACCGGGCGTCGGAGATGGATGTGTTGGTCAGCCACCGCCAGGGCGAACCGGTGGATAACCTGCAACCGGTGCTGAGTTGCGCGCAAGTAGTGGCGCTGCAAGAGGCGGTTCGCCGGGTGGTGGCCGACGAGTCGATCAACGCCTATGTGCTGGACATCGTGGAGGCCACCCGCCGCTGCGACGAGTTGCATGTGGGCATCAGCACGCGCGGGGCGTTGGCGCTGTATCGTGCGGCGCAGGCGGCGGCGATGGTGGCTGGCCGCAACTACGTGACGCCCGACGATGTCAAGTCGCTGGCCGTGCCAGTGCTGGCCCATCGCGTCGTCCCCAAAGGATACTTGCACGGCAATCAGCGCGAGGCCGTCGAGGCACTCATCAGCCGGCTGGTCGATGAGGTGCCTGTGCCCGAATGAGTCGCCCTGCTGCTGGAAACGGCCCTTTTTCTGCCATGAACCGCCAAGCCAGACCGTATTGCGTAGCGCACACCAGCATCTGCCGGGAAGGATTCTATTATATGTTGGTGCTGGGGTTGGTGTTCGGCGGGGCCATGATCCGCGACATCAACCTGCTGTTGGTGGTGGCCGGATTGCTGCTGGGGCCGTTGGTGTTCAACTGGCGGGCGGTGGTGGTAACGTTGCGCGGGCTACGGGTGGAGCGAAAAGCACCGCACTCGATCTGCGCCGGCGATCTGCTGGTGGTCAACCTCAGCCTGACCAATACCCGGCGCCGGCTGGGCGGCTGGGCAATCGTCGTGGAAGACCGTATTGAGCTCCAAGGGACGGGCAACCGCGACAAGCCACTCCAGCCCGGTGTGCTACTGGTGCGTGCTCCGGCGGGACAGACCTGCAAGGCCGATTATCGCGGTCGGCTGGTGCGGCGTGGGCGGTATCGGCTGGGACCATTGCGGATATCTACGCGGTTTCCCTTCGGCCTGATTAACCGCACCGTGGTCGTAGAAGATTACGCCATGCTGACCGTGTTGCCGCGCCCCGGCCGTCTGACGCAAGCTTGGCATCGCCGCCAGCAGGAAGCATTCGCCGGTGCCGAACGGCGCGAGCGGCGCCATGGTACCGAAGGCGACTTTTACGGGCTGCGACAGTGGCACGAAGGTGACAGTCTGCGCCTGATACACTGGCGCAGTTCGGCGCGGAAAGGGGTTTTGCTGGTCCGCCAGTTCGAGCAACCCCGAAACCGCGAAGTGCTCATCCTGCTGGACCTGTGGCAGCCCAACCAGCCTACGCCAGCACACCTGGACAATGTGGAACTGGCCGTCAGCTTCGTAGCGACGGTGCTGGCCGATTTGTGCCGCAAGGGCGGGGCCGTTTTGCACTTGGCGCTGTGCGATTCGCATCCGGTGGTGCTCAGCGGAGCGGCCTCTTCGCTATTGCTGGAAGAAATGCTGGTCGCCTTGGCCGGTGCGCAGGCATACAGCCAGCAGCGTGTGGCGGAATTGCTGCAAAAGGCCATGCCGCACGTCGGCCGCGGCTGCCAAGTGATACTGGTGTCGACCAGGCCGATAGACCTGGAGCACCAGCCGGGGTTGGACGAGCTGCGTGCCGATCCGGCTTGGCCGGCCCTGCTGCGCCGGGTGCGCTACGTGGATACATCCAGCAGCCAATTCAGCCAGTTATTCGAGGCCACATAGGCAATCCCAATAGTCCGTAGCGGAAATAACTGTTGCAACCTCGGATGTGCGAGCCGCTTGGTGTGCCATCCGGCGATGTGTCGGCCGATTGGCCCATACAACTCATGTACCTGGAACGTTTGCTGCAAATCAACATGGCGCTGTTGGCGGCGCTGGGTACGCTGCTGATGGGCATGGGCGAGCGCGACGCCCTGATGCCCCTGCTGATGCTACTGGCGGCGCCCGCGTCGGTAATAATCACCGACGTGAAGCGTTGGTTTCGGCTGAACCGGACGGCGGCCAACCTGTTGGGGTTGGCGATCGTGGCGGTGTCGCTGCGCGAGACGCTGCGCTTCGAGGCCGACGCCCAATTGGCTGTCATCCCCAAATTGTTGGTGTTCTTGCAACTTACCCTGTTGTTTCAGGAGAAAGATGCCCGCATCTACTGGCAGTTGATAATGCTCGGTCTTTCACAGGTAGTGGTGGCGGCGTTGTTCAACCAGGGAGTGTGGTTCGGCGTGTTGTTGGTAGCGGACCTGCTGGCCGGGCTGCTGGCGCTGGCACTGCTATGCGTGGTTAAGCAGATGCAGCTTTTCCGGCCCGCAGAAGCCACATCGGCTGCGGTGGGCACCGCTTTGCGCCAGTCTACTTTCGGCCCACGCGCTGCCGCGCGCTCGGCCGCGAAACGCACCGCCACCACTGCCCGGCGCTGGCCGCTGGGCGAGCTGGCGCCGGCGTTCTCCAGCACTCCAGCGGTGGGCAAACTGAGCGGTGCCGCCTGGGAGCTGTTCGGCCGGGTTTGTTGGATGGGCTTGGGCACCGTCGCGCTGACGCTGGTGCTATTCGCCACTGTCCCTCGATTAGGACACACCGCGTGGCGCGGCGCCGTGGTCGGACAGCGGCAAACCGTTGGCTTCAGCGACACGGTATCGCTGGGCGAGCTGGGCACGATCATCGAAAGCCGCGAGGAGGTATTGCGGCTGCAACTGCTCGACCCGCAAACCGAAAAGCCCATCAAGGCCGGCGACGAACTGTACTTGCGCGGGGCAGTGCTGTTGCACTACGGGCTGAGGGGCCGGGGCCAATGGAGCGGCGCCAGTTCGGCGGCTTCCAGACCGCGTCCTCTGGAACCCCCGTTAGACCCGCAATCAAATCTGCTGCTGCAACGCATCGAAATCCAACCGCTCGATCGCCCCGAACTGTTCTGCATCTATCCTTTCCGCCCCCTGGAAACAACCGCCGAGGTACAGTTCGACCCCGGCACCCAACGCCTGCTGCGCGATGAAACCAACCGCCGTCGGGTGTTCGTATTCGTCCTGGGCACTACAGGCATAGCAGAGGGGCGACAGGCGGAGTTGGTTCCCTGCGGGCCGTGGGGCCTGGAGAAACCGTCCGATTGGGCAATCAGCCACCTGCTGCAAACGCCCAACTTACCCAGCCTGGCCCAGCTCGCCCGGCAGTGGGAGCGGCAAAGCGCCCTGCCGCCAGAGAACCACATCGGGCGGGCCAAGGCGCTGGCCAGCCGCTTGCGTAGTTCGGGCATGTTTACCTACAGTCTGGTCGGACAGCCGCGACGACTGGACCTTGACCCGATCGAAGACTTCCTTACCGAGAACCGCGCCGGACATTGCGAGTACTTCGCCACGGCCCTGGCGCTGATGCTCCGCAGCCGCGGCATACCCTCGCGCGTGATCCTCGGCTATCGCACCGACCAATGGAACGACCTGGGAAAGTACTATCAGGTGCGCCAACTGCACGCCCACGCCTGGGTCGAGGCCTACATCGCCCCACAGTACTTGCCCAAGCACATGTTGGATTCCGAAGACCGCCGCTGGGCCGACGGCGCGTGGCTGCGATTGGAGGCCACCCCGGCCGCCGCCGACAGCAGTAGCTCGCTGTTGGATAAAGTCACCGCCCCGCTGGACTACTTGCAGTCGTTGTGGTCCGACTACGTGCTCGACATGAATCGCCAGCGACAATGGGAAGCGATTTACGGGCCGGTGCTGGCGGTGGGCAAAGAAGTTTGGCGGTGCATCAGCGACCCGGGCTGGTGGGCCGACTTGCTGCGCAATACCGGCGCGCGGCTGGGCGTAGCCGCTGAGGGGCTTTTGGGAAGGTTGGCGGCTCCGCTCGGCTTCGCAGCAGTGGTAATCTGTTGTGCCGCGATAGTCGTGCTGGTGCGACGCCGTTGGTTCCGCTTCGCCGCAGCGCGAAGAGTAACTCGCCGCGCCCGCAGCAAAGCCGGGCGGCAAGTCGAGTTCTACCGCCGTTTGGAGCAGTTGCTCGCCCAAGCGGGGCTGAGGCGCGCACCCGGCCAAACGCCGTTGGAATTCGCTGTCGCCGCGGGGGAAAAACTACGCCAGTCGATAGGACGGCCCGATGCGGCCGAGATACCCGTTCACGTCGTCGAGCTGTACTACCGGGTACGCTTCGGGTACCTGGCTATTGACGAAAGCGAATCGTCGGCTGTGGAAGAGCAGATCAGAAGCTTGGCCGGCTGGATCGCAACGCAGCGACCGAAACGACCGGCAGCGAAGCGCATCGGCAGCGCGATACTGGAACGGCTCTCCGGCTGGATTGGATGCCGGCAAGCGAACAGGTAAAATTCCATCAGCCGATGGGGACACGAAAACCGCAGACAGCCAATCTGGTAGATGGTATATAAACTGGTAGATGCCATATAAATATGGCAGCAGGAAAGCCGCGATGATCGTCACCAGCCAGGATAACCGTGAGCTATTGCGCCAATTAAACCCCGGCGATTGGGTAGAAGTTGAACACACGGTCACCGTGGGCCAAAAGCGGTGGAAGGCGGTCGTGACGGGCGAGGTGGTACGCACCGAGCGGCGGCGGCACGGGCTGCACTTCCGGCGGAACTTCGACGATAGGGTGTTCAGCAACTGCATTGTCCTGCGCAGAGCGGACGGCGAACTGACTACTGTCACCCTCGACGAGTTCACGGTCATCCGCCGCACCGCTCCGGCTATCGCTTCTGCCGAGAAATCCTCATGACTACCGACGCCCACGCGCTGTTCCAGTCCCATCCGCGCAGCTACTCCCACAACAAATATGTATATCCGGTGCTCAGCCGGCGGGCGAAAGGGTTGTCCATCGGCGTGAACATCAATCCCGACAAAAGCTGCAATTTCAACTGCATCTATTGCCAGGTGGATCGCAGTACGCCAGGAACCGTCGGACCGATCGATTTGGAGGCGTTGCGCGCGGAATTGGAGCAGATGGTCGAGCTGGCGGCCAGCGGGCGGATATTCGAAGGGCCGCAGTTCGCCTCGGCCCCCGCGGAGCTGCGACGGCTGCGCGACATCGCCATCAGCGGCGACGGCGAACCGACCTTGCGCCCCGAGTTGCCACAGGTGGTGGACATCTGCGCGGAAGTCCGCCGCCGCAGCGGACTGGATGACCTGAAGCTGGTGCTGCTGACCAACGGCAGCCTGCTGCATAAGCCGGAGGTGGCGGTGGCACTGAAAACGCTAGACGCCAACAATGGCGAAATATGGTTCAAGCTCGATGCCGGTTCGCAGCACTTCTACTACCAAGTAGCCAGGTCTGCCGTGCCGCGGTGGAGAATTCTTGCAAACCTGATCGAGGCCGCTCGGGCCAGGCCGATCGTCATCCAGACGCTGCTGATGCGCATCGACGGCGTGGGTCCATCGGACGAAGAAATGGGCACGTATTGCCTGCTGTTGCGGACGGTTGCTTCCGACGGAGGTCGGATTAAACTGGTGCAGGTGCATACCATCGCCCGGCCGCCGGCCGAAAGCTGCGTCACCCCACTACCCGATGCGGAAATTGATAGATTGGTCGAGTTGATCCGCCGGGAAACCGGTTTGCCGGTAGAAGGTTTTTACGGCGCTGCTGCCGAGGGCTGAAATACTCTTTGCAGCGGCTGAGCGTGACATACGCCTTTCCGCCGCCGAACCGGAAGCGCGACCCACGACTGTTATCCCCCCAAATGTAAACCCGCCTCTTGGAGCTATCGCCATGAATAGCATTATCACAGTAGTGCAGTGTCTTGCATTGTTCCTTGTAGCTGTTGCGACCACAACAGCCGGCTACACTGTAACAGCCGAACAAAGCGTATCAGCCGCAGTGCCGCAGCCGGCGGCGGCTGCGCTGGACGAAGCGACAGTTCAGGGCTTGTACGAAGGCAGCTTCAGCGAAAACGGCAACACCGAAAGAATCGAAGCCCGGCTGGTAGCCTGTGGAAAAGGAACCTACAAGCTCTTCATCCGCCAGCCGTTGGAGGCCAAGCAGCAGCGCATCAAGGCTCAATTGGATGGCAAGGCCGAAGGCCAGGCGATCAACTTGACCGGTAACACTTCCGCCGGACCGTGGAGCGCCGTTTACCGCCAGGGCCTGCTCAGCGGCACGGGGACGATAGACGCTTCTGGCAAGCCGGGCAAATTCGAGCTGCGCCGCGTGGTGCGCACATCGCCCACCTTGGGCGCCGCACCTCCACAGGGAGCGATCGTGCTATTGGACGGCAAGAACTTCGACGCCCTGACCAAGGGCCGGCTGCGCGATGGCAGCGAGCAACAGTGGCAAGTGGGCGAAGATGGCGGCGTGCTGATCCCTCGAGGCGGAATGCGTACCAAGGCCCAGTTCGCCGGCAGCTTCAAACTGCACGTGGAGTTCAAGTGTCCCTTGCGGCCGGAGGCCAGAGGCCAGGGCCGCGGCAACAGCGGCGTGTATCTTCCCAATGGCGACGAAATCCAGGTACTCGACTCGTTTGGCATGACCACCTACAAAGGCGGCGGGTGCGGCGGCCTGTACGCCTACAAAGACCCGGACGCCTTCGACGAGTTCTCGCTGGCTTCCGCCCCACCGCTACAGTGGCAGACCTTCGACATCGAGTACCGCGTGCAGCAGAAGGACGGCAAGCCGATGGGCAAACCGCGCGTCACCGTCTGGCACAACGGCATCAAGATTCACGACGACGTCGAGGTAAACCACGCGGCGAAAGTCGGCGGCATCTTCTTCCAGGACCACGGCAACCCGGTCGAGTACCGCAACATTTGGCTGCTGCCGCTAGACGGGCAGTGAGCCGGCCGGGCCTCGGCGGCTGGAACCGCCGGGGTCGCGTGCCGGCGCACTATCCTACCGCAGGCAACTCGTACCCTTTGCGGCGCGGACGGTCCAGATGTCGGTTCGCCTCGTCGCAATTGGTGAAGCGTTCCGCCTGCGGGTCCCAGTGGAGCACTTGGCCGACCAAGCCCACGTCGCGGACTATGTTCACCAGGTAGCACAGCGTGGTGGCCCGCTGGCCGATCTCCACATCGGCCGTGCAGCGCTTGCGCGACTTGATGCACTCGATCCAGTTCTCGATGTGATAGGCCGACTCGGGTCGCTTGTTCGGTCCGGGATTGTCCGGCGAGCGGATGATCTCCTTGGGATTGCTGGCCAGTTTGTTGCGGTTGATTTCGATCTTGCCTTTTTCGCAGGTGAAGATGGCTCCTAGTCCCGGGCCGCGATCGCCGTCCAAGTGCAGCTTCAACTCGGTTCCGGTGGCGAAGCGCATGGTCACTTTCGCCCGCGGACCGTGCAGCTTTGCCATGCCGTGATACTCCGTTCCGGTATCTTGATCGCCGGTTTCGCCGATAACCACGCCGCCGACGGTTTCGCGTGGGGCGAACCGTCCGGTATCGCGGTCGGCCAGGGGTTCTTCGAGGACGATTTCCACCGGGCCGGTGTCGTCGGTGCCCAAGGCGCGGTTGATCTGGTCGTAGGAGTGCGTGCCCCAGCCGGTCACCCCGAAGCACAGCCCACCCCCATCGTAATCCCACCAGCGTGCCCAGCCGCGATGCAAGGCCACGTCGTAAGGGCGCAGTTCGGCCTGGTTGGTCCACAAGTCCCACCACGGCTCGACCGGTCCTTTAACGTCTTTGCTGGATGTCTTCGTCCAGCGGAACGGGCCGACGAAGTTCGGCGCCAGCACCGTCAAGCACTTGCCCAGCACCCCGTTTTTCACCAGATCGCTAGCCCAGTTGTTTATCGGCATGGAGCGTTGCTGGGTACCGACCTGAGTCACACGGCCCAGTTTCCGCGCGGCGTTGACCAGCGCGCGCCCCTCGGCGATCGTCAAGCACATGGGCTTCTCGATGTACACATCCATGCCCATCAGCATTGCATGGATGGTGATCCAGGCGCGCGGATGGGTGGGCGTTTCGACCATTACGGCGTCGAGCTTTTCTTGTTCGATCATAGCGCGGAAGTCGGTGTATGCGCGCCACTGGCCGCCGGACATCTCCTGCACATACTTTTCCGCCCGGCCCGGCTCGCAATCGGCTGCCGCCACCACTTGAAAACCCTTAACGTCGGCCCCTTCGCGGACGAACCGCGCTCGACCGCCGCAGCCGATCACGCCCACTTTTACCGACTCGCTCGGCGGCGCTTGCTCTGCCAGGCCCAAAGCGCCGGCCGGCACCAGCATTGGCAAACCCAGTGCGCCGACTGTCTTGAGAACGTCCCGTCGTTTCACCTTGCCGCTGCCGATGCGCACGTTGGTTGACATGATGTGTGCTCCTCGCTAGGTAAACAGTGGAATGCCGCTGGCTATTATACTCCCCCAGGCGTCGCCAACCACGCACTTGCCGCTCAGCGGAAGCTTTTCGTGTCGGGTTCTTCGGGGGGGCGAAAAAGAAAAACGCGATGTAGGCGAGTACCCAGCCGGCTGATTTGCCAATCGCCCGCACAGTTGCTACCATTGTGCTTTCCTGCCTCAGGGGTGAAGCCCGAGCAAGCGTGGCGTCGGTTTCGGGCATTTACTGGCAGCGGGCGTCTGCCAGTCGCAGATTGCCTGTGATAAGGGACGCGGTTCAGTATGTCAGGCATAAGCAGCGGAAGTTACCGCAGCATAACCACCGATCGGCAATTGCGGCAGTTGTGCCGCGAGTTGGCCGACTGCCCGACAATCGCCATCGATACTGAGTTCGTCGCCGAGCACACGTACCGCCCGGTGCTATGCCTGGTGCAAGTGGCCGCCGGCCAGCAGTTGGCGCTCATCGACCCGCTGGCTATCAAGGACCTGAAGCCGTTTTGGGAAGTGCTGGCCAATCCCGGACACGAAACGATCGTCCATGCTGGCCGGCGCGATGCGGCGTTCTGTCTGGAGGCGGTAGGACGCTTCCCGGCCGGCCTGTTCGACGTGCAGGTGGCCGCCGGGCTGGTGGGCATCGAATATCCGGCCGGTTACAGCAACTTGGTGTTCCGCCTGCTGGGCATTCAGTCGAAGAAGCAGGAGACGCGCACCGATTGGCGGCGTCGGCCGCTATCGCAACGGCAGATCGACTACGCGCTGGAAGACGTGCTCCATTTGCACGCCCTGCGCGAGCTGCTCGGCCGGCGCTTGAGCGAGCTGGGGCGGCTCGATTGGCTGCGCGAGGAGATGGAGTCGTGGCAGGAGGAGATTATCCGGGCGGGCGCGGGCGAGCACTGGCGCAGCATTTCTGGATTCAACAGTTTGAATGCCCAGGGACAAGCGATCGTGCGCGAGCTGTATTACTGGCGGGAAACCGAGGCCCGACGGCGAAATCAGCCCGTCCGCCGCGTGCTGCGCGACGATTTGCTCTTCGAGCTTGCCCGACGGCAAACGGCCGACCCGAAGCAGATTTCCGCCTTACGGGGCATGGAACGGCCCGATCTGCGCCGCCGGTTGGATGACATCGCGGCGTGCATTCGTCGCGGACTGGCCGCGCCCGAGGCGCCCACGCCTGAAAAGAAAAAACGCGAGCCCACGCCGCAACTTTCGGTGTTGGGGCAATTCCTTTTCGCTGCGTTGGGCAACGTGTGCCGCGAAGCGCAGTTGGCACCGGGGTTGGTCGGCGGACCGAACGACATCCGCGAATTGCTGGCCTATCGGGCAGCGCCCGACCAAGAACGCCCGCCGCCCAAACTAGCCCGCGGATGGCGCGCCGCAGTGGTCGGACAATTGTTCGACAAACTGCTCAGCGGACAAACGTCGGTTTACGTGGGCGATCCGCAGAGCGACTTTCCGCTGCGCTTCGAGTCGCGAAAACACTCCACCGAAGGCCCAGCCGTACCCGAACCGTCACAAAACTGATTTATAGCGCCGCGTGGCATTGCTGGTGCGACCGGCGCGCGTGCTCCGGGTGGTTGCAGTGAATTGACACGCCGTGTGCCGCCACTACCTGGCCCAAGTGTGTGTACTGCTTGGCCCAAGTGTCCTGTGGCCCGATTGCCGCTGAGCCAGTGCCGTGTGCCCTGGCTAGCTTGCCCAGCCTTGCAATAACGGTGGGTGATACGGCGGGCTTTTCAAACCTTGTTGCGCGGCGGCCGACAGCATGCCCCGGCTGGCTTGCTCAGTGGTGTTTAGCGCGATTGGCGCTCGGCCAGCGCCTCGAGCAAAAAAGCCTGTGCAGCAGGGGGAAGCTGCGGGAGGGCCTCCAACAGCTTTTTGCCGGCTGCCTCGCCAGGCACTTCGAGCGTCAGCCGTGCGGCAGCGGCCTGGAGCTGAGGATCGTCGCCCCGCATGGCTTCGAGCAACAGCGACAGCGCCTGCTGCGGCCGGCAAAGCACCCGACCGCGCAACGCGGCGATCTTCAAGTGCCGCTGGGCGACGGCTTGGGCGACGGCAGCGAACATCTTATCGGCCGCTTCCACTTGACCGGCGGTCCGCAGCCGTTCAGCCGCCAGCAGTCTGGCTTCGGCCAGCGCCGCGCTGTGTTCCGACGATGCCTTACCGGCAGCCGCTTCCAGAGCGCTGGCTGCTTCCAGCGTGCCGATATTGCCCAGCGCCATGGCTGCTGCGCGCGCTACTTCGACTTGTTTGGCATCCAAGTGTTTGGCAAGAATCGGTACGGCCGACTTCTCCCGTCGCGCACCCAAGGCGTTGATCAGCGCCACCTGCCAATCCGGGGCCGAGGCTTTCTGCGATGCCGCGGAAATGGTTTCGGCGGCCTGAGGGGCCGGATTGCATTCCAGCGCCCGCAACGCGTATTGCCGCAGCAGCTCGTCATCCGAGGCCAGCAGTGCCGCCAGTCGCGCAACGCTTTCCCCTTGGCCCACCAGCGCCAGTTGCCGCAGCAGGAACACGCGGTCGTTGAGCCGCTTGGTTTTGTCCAATTGTTCGAGCATTGCCCGACTAAGCGCAGCGCGGCGGTTTTTTCGCGCCGGATGGAGCATCAGGTGCACCAGGCGGTCGATTGCCGCTGCGCCTTCGCGGGTAGGCTGCGGCGGTCTGTCGTCGGGTGCAGGCGAGAGGAACTCGGCCAGCGCCTGGGCGCACAGTTGCTGAAACTGCTCATCAGTGACTTCCGCGGCACCGGCGGCCCGCTCGATCTGGTTCAGCCTCTGGCCCTGCGGCTCGGCGCGATCGGCTTGCTGCTGGCCCGATACTGCGGCGGCGGTTTGCGAACTCTGGGCGAACGGTGGCATAAGCAAACCCTTTCCGGCATTTAATCGCGGTTCAATATAGCGTCCACGGCGCGCGCTTCGGAGTATCCAACAACCGGTTGGCCTCCTCGTCGCCGGGGAACTCGGCTTTGACCGGGTCGTATTTCAGCGGCCGCTGGAGGCGGTCCATAATCGTTATCAAAATGCACAATGAGCCACTGCGATAAGCTACTTCTTCGTTGCAGATTGTGGGCTTGCGGGTGCGCATGCACTCTAGCCAATTGCCGTTGTGATCGTTGTTTTTCGGCCGGTAGAGCCTGATTTCGTTCGGGCCGATGGGCGTGGGATCGAACTTTTCTTTGACTTTCTCGGGCGAGACGCCGAAGATGATCTTCTGCCCCGCCGTGCCATAGACGACCGTTTCGGCCGAATCGCCGGGGGTGCGAGGGCAGACGATCTTCACCCCGTCGGCATAACGGATCGTCAGATGCTCGCCGTCTGCGCCGGGCGGCAGGATTTCCACCGGGCCTTCGGCGTCTTTACCCAACGCCCACTGGGCCATGTCCAGCACGTGCGCGCCCCAGTTGCCGACCGAGGCCAGGCCGAAGTCGCGGAACTGTTGCCAGCCGGGCACCGGCCCGCGATGCACGCACGGACGCCACGGGGCCGGCCCCAGCCAAAGGTCCCAGTCGAACACTTCGCGGGGCGGGGGATTGTGTTGGAAGGAGTACTCGGGCACATCCGGACGCGGCGACGGGCCGACGCTCACCACCGCGTGCGTCACCTTGCCGATCCGCCCGTTACGCACCATTTCGCACGAATCCCGCAGCCGCCATTCGTTATTGCTGCGGCGCTGCGTGCCGTGCTGGAAGATGCGCCCGTATCGCCGAATGGCTTCCACCATCGCTTTGGCCTCGCCGATGGTCAGGGCGAACGGCTTTTCGCTGAACACGTCTTTGCCGGCCTTGGCGGCCATGATGCACATCAGCGGGCGCCAGTGTTCCGGCGCGGCCAGCACCACGCCGTCCACATCGCTCCGCTGGAGCACATCGCGGAAGTCGATGTACGTGTCCACGCCGCGATAGCCGGGACGGTTTGCACGGGCGGCCATCAGCTCCTCGATGATCTTGCCGACGCGCTGCCGCACTTCCACGCGCACATCGGCCACGGCCAGCGGCTGTACGTCGCCGCGGGCGCAAAACTCGCGGACCAGCTCTGTGCCCCGTCCGCCAGGCCCGATAAACGCCAGCCCAATGCGCTCGCTGGCGGGCATGGCTCCGGCCTTGCCCAAAGCCGTCGATGAGACCACCCACGGCGCGGCGACTGCGGCTGCCGCGGCTGCTTGCACGAAAGTGCGTCGTCTGATGCTTCTTGTGGCGGACATATCATCACCCTTGCGTTTTCGGCTTTACCGAGCGCCCCCATTTTGCCCGCGCCATCCACACAGTGCAAATTGTTTTCGCTGCCACGCTGCTGCCACGCTGCTGCCGCCCTGCTGTCCCCCTGCTGCCACGCTGCTGTCCCGCTGCTGCCACGCTGCTGTCACGATGCGCCATTTAGGACGTTGGGCTTAGGACGTTCGGCGGCTGCCACCGGGGCGCCCCAGGCCGAGGACGGCCGGGGCGTTGCCGGGCGCCCCCGCAGCGCGGCCCGGAGCGACTCCAGTCGCGCTATTCGGCGGCCGCTTCGGCGATGTCGCGCAGGCGGCGGGCCGTGTGGCTAAACTCGTCCTGATTCATTTCTCGCAGGAAAACTAGCCCGCGGGTAGCGCGGATCAGCGCGCTGGGGTGTTCGGCAAACCACTCCCGCCCCAGACAGGTCTTTATCATCTGGTACTGTTCTACCTGGATCTTCTGCGCCAGTTCGCAGAACGGCCCGTCGTGTTCCGGGCTAGGAAACGACGCATCGCGCTGCGACACGAAGGTGTTCAAGAAAGCGCTTTCCATAACCGAGAACATATTGAGCGAGACGGGCACGTACACGTTGGCCTCGGCCGGATGGAACCGGTACCACACGTTGCGATAACCCCAAAACTTCAAGTCCTTCCTCCCCGTGCGCTCGGCGTATCGGTTGGCCGCCTCGTTTATCGCCTGGAGCACTTTATAGTGGGTGTCCGGACCGGAGGCCTCCGGGTCCAAGGCCACGGAGATCACGTCCGGCTGGACGCGCTCCAGCAGGCGCAGGATGGGCATGATGTCGCGCTGGAGCGTGGGCGTGGGCGTGAAGATGTCGCCGGTGTAAAAACCCAGCCGCAGATGATGGATGTGAGAGGACTGCCAACCGAAGTAACCCCATAGACACTCTGCTTCCCATTCCCGGCACATCCCTTTAAGACGTTGGATTTGCTCCGGGTCCTTCTTGCCCGGATACACTGTCCGCAGGTAGTGCTTGATCTCCTGCACGCGATCCAGTATCGCCCGAAGGTCCGTCTCTTCGTGGACCTCGATGAGGTTCCGCAGCAAGCGGCGAGCGGCGCCTTCGTCGCGCATTTGGGGATCGCGGGCAGCGATGCCGTCGAGGTACTGCCACACGTCGCGATTGCGGGCATGCTCATCGCGCGGCTCGAAGTATCCTTCGGCATGCAACTGGGCGAAGGCCGGACTGGCGATGAACTTTTCCAGGCACACCAATTGCCGCACCATGTACTGGTTGCTCACGGCCGTAAAACCGCTGGTCAGCGTAACAAAATGGTGCACATTGCTGCTGCGCCGGATGTGGCGAACGATCTGCGCCAAACAGCCCAGCATCAGGTCGTCGTGATGCGGTTCGGTGTGCAGGAAGCGGGTGTTTTCCAGCGCCGTGCTGCCGGCTTCGATTTTGGCCACCAACCGACCGCGGACCATGGCGGTCAGGTCGGTCAAATTTCCCCCGCGCCGGGCGAGCACCAGCGCCGCGCGCGGGTCGCCGCGCACGTCTTCGGGGGTTAGATCGGTGAGGCGTTTTCGCCGAGCGATGGCCAGATCGACCAGCGCTTCTTCTACTTGCTGGTCGGAGATCTGCGGCTGAAGCTCCATCAACCGCACCCGGCGTTCCATTAGCCGCACGGCAGCGCCGGCGGTGATGTAGAAGCGGGCGTTAGGCAAGCAGCGCAGTGCACTGGCCGGAATCAACACGCTGGTCGGCCCTTGCACGGCGTCGGCCACTACGGCCGCTTTGGCTTCGCCGGCTGCCAGCACGATGGCCGTACACTGCGGGTTGTAAGTGATCGTTCCCAGCCCGATGGTGATCACCAGCCGGTTCCGGGCGACTTCGATTCCGCCCAGGTCGGTGGCCGCTGCGGCCTGGGTTTCGTAATTGGTGGCGGTCAGTCGGGTGGTGGAGTGGTGGTCGGAGCCGCGGACGTTGAAGCCGATGTGCCCGTCCGGCCCGATGCCCCCCAGAAAAAATCCTATCCCTCCCAGCGCCCTGATCCGATCCTCGTACTCCTGGCACCATTGGTCGATCCGATATAGCACCCGCTGCTGAAGGCGCTCCCAATCGTTGTTGGGGTGCCGGGTACGTAGGGAGAGATCGACTTTCCAGTCGGGCCATACGTCTTCCAGGGTTTGTCCGTCGGTCAAGCCGATCTGCTGACAATTGATCAGCAGTGCCCGAGTGCGGTCCAGTCCGAATCCCTTGATATAGAACCGATTCACGTAGTAGAAGAAGCTGTTGCGCTGCACTGGGTCGATGGGATAGAACTCGTCGATTTGCACGAAACGCAGCCCGCGCATCTCGGGCCGACGCGATGCATCCACCCCGTGTTGTTCCAGCAGCGCCTTGGTGGCCGGCGCCTCCCAGGTTTCCAGTAGCCTGATTACCCACCAGATGAAGTGTTCCGGCGTTTTGCCCGTCGGTAGGGCGATTACACCTTCAGGGTTATCCTGTACCCACTCCAGGAACCGCATGGCTGCCAAACGGCCGAGGGCCGGAAAATTGTTGACGACTATTACGGGTATTTTCTCTGAAGCGATTGGTGAACCGCCTAGCGGAGAATCGGCCAAGGCCTTTTGTTCCACAGGCGAGAAAGTTCTTGCTGCAAGCGACATGGCAATTTCGACCCATTGATCGACGTTGTTCCGCCCACCCAGGGCGCCGATAACCCCCGCCGCGAAAACCGGCGACCAAGAACTGCTAACTTAAACCTACATGTTACCCCGGGGCAAGTGGCGCGCAGAGGGATTTGCCCTGTGCTGCCGGTAACGTAAGCTTGTGTAGCGACGCGACAAGGCAAGCGCAACCGATTCCAGCAAGGTAACCCTTCGACCGATGCGTGTGCTTGAACCGAGGCGACCAATTCGGCCGCGGCAAGCCATTCGACCGAGGCGGCTCGTGCGACCGCTTCGATCGGTAGGAGCCATTCCAGCGATTGCTAGGGCGGGCAGTCCGGCTTCCAATTCCGCGGGGCGTTTTCAGGGCTGGCGGCTATGAGTTTCTCCTGGCCGATTTTCATCACGGTGCTGCTGCTAGGCGTAGTCCAGTTGGCCGTGGGCGTGGTTTTCGGTCGCTGTCTGCCGTTGGGCAGCGGGACGAGTCGGCCGGCCGACGATCGGCAACACTCGGCTTCGTTGGAAGAATTGGCCGCCCGATTGCGACAGGTCGTCGCCCGGCTTTCCCGCGAGGTGGGAACGCACCACAACAAAATAGGGCAGGCCAACCGGGAACTTTCGTCGGCTGGTCGGCAGAGCGCCGAGGAACTGGCGGACTTAGCGCTGTTGACTGTCTCGCAAGTGCTCAAGCTGAATCGGCAGCTTCAGTCGCGGCTGGCCGAAGCCGATAGCGCCTTGCAACGCCAGGCGGCGCAAATCGAGCTACACATGGCCGAAGCCCGCACCGACCCCTTGACCCGCCTGCCCAATCGCCGCGCATTGGACGACCACCTACTGCGCTTGCTCGGTCAGCGGCGCGGGCGGCAACAATCGTTCTCCCTGCTGATGATCGATGTAGATCACTTCAAGCAACTCAACGACCGGTACGGACATCTGGCCGGCGATCAAGCATTGCGCCACATTGCCGACGCACTGAGAGCGACCGTCGGCGACGCCGATCTGGTCGCCCGCGTCGGCGGCGAAGAGTTCGCCATCGTCGCTGCCAACTGCGATCTCGGCGCCGGCTGCCAACTGGCCGAGGTGGTACGCAAGGCGGTTTGCGAGTCGCAGTATCAGTTTGGCGGGCAGACGCTGCCGCTGAGCGTCAGCGTCGGGCTGGCCACAGCGCAGCCCGACGATGAATCGGTTACCCTCATCCGCCGCGCCGACCAAGCGCTGTATTGCGCCAAGCGCAACGGACGCAACTGCGGTTACTATCACGACGGCCAGGCTTGCCGCCGCATACCGCCAAGCGGTCAATCGGTAGACGACCTGGACGAACTATGCCAGCGGTTGCGAAACCGGCTGGCGGCCCTGTGTGCGCAGCAGTGAACGCAATGGGTAGCGCCCAAACTAGGTTAAGCAGCGCCCAAACCAGGCTAAGTTCCGCAATCCGGCTGAAAACCCCTGACCGACCGTAACGCACCTGTCGTAAGGCACATCAGGATTGCAAACATCGCGGTTGTTGCTGCGTCAAGCAGTGCAGTGTGCCCAATCCCAGCACCAGGTCCACGGCATGGATGCCCACCACAGTCCGGCCGGGGAACAAGTCGGCCAAGATGCCCAGCGCTTGCCGGTCGGCCGGGTCGTTGAACGTCGGCACCAGCACCACCGCGTTGCCGATGTAGAAATTGGCATAGCTTGCCGGCAATCGCTCCTTGCGCCAGTAAAGCGGTTCGGGCATCGGCAAGCGGATGATTTCCAGGTGGCTGCCGTCTTCCAGGCGGTAGTCTTGAAGGCGCTCGAAGTTTTCTGCCAGCGCTCGGTAGTCCGGGTCTTCAGGTTTGCTACATTGGCAGAGAACCACGGTGCGCGGGCCGACGAAGCGGCACACGTCGTCCACGTGCCCGTGAGTGTCGTCTCCACCAATCCCGCGTCCCAGCCACAGCACGTTGCCAGCTCCCAGGTAACGGCGGAAGACTTCTTGATAGTCCTGGCGCGTAAAGCCGGGATTGCGAACCTGCACCTGCTGATCGAGATAGCATTCCTCGGTGCTGAGCACAGTGCCGCGGCCGTTGACGTCGATCCCGCCCCCTTCCAGCACGACCTTCCGGCCACGATGCTCGGCATGAATCAGGTGCAGTCCCAGTTTACGGGCCACGCGCTGCGCCACGCCGCGGTCGAGCTTGAAGTCGGGATACTTCGCCCAACCGTTGAAGTGGAAGTCGGCTATGACCAGCGGCGCTGTGGCAGTGGTGGCGTCGGCCGGCTGCGATCGTGCTTGGCTGTTTGCTCGCCGACGGACGGATTGCGTTGGTTGGCACTGGAGGGACGAGGGCATTTGCCGGAGAAAAATCGGCCCCGAGTCGCGCGTCCAGCCGCGGTCGGTCGGAATATGGAAGAACTCGACCTGGGCCATGTCCGCCCGAGCAGCGGTTAGCACGCTTCGTGCCCGGCGCTCTGCCGACACCCCCTCGACCAAAATGCGCACCTTTTCGCCTACGGCCAATTTGCGCACAATCTCGCCGTACACCCAGCGGATCGCTGGCAGCTTTCCCGGCCAATCGCTCGCCTTGTGCGGCCAGGCCAGCCAGGTGGCTTCGTGGGGTTCCCATTCGGCGGGCAGTAGGTAATCGGATGTGTGATGTGGCTTGTCGGTCATTGGATTTTACACCTGCTACGCAGTGCAGTGTGCTGATGCCTGCTTGCTTGCAAAAGCTGCTGGGCGCGCCGCACAGCACGCTTGCTTGCAAAAGCCGCCGGGCGCGCCGCACAGCGCGCCAAGGGGGCGCCAATTGTTTTCCCCGGTCCTGAAGACGGCCACACACCAGGCCCAAACACCGCCAAACAGAGAAAGAAAAATTGTGCCAAACCCTTCGAGGGAAACAAGGTGTGGCTTGGCAAAGTGGGTTAATTTTTTGAAAATGGGTGCCCATTATGTCTTTGCGGACGGCGTGCCCAGTGTTTGCGCGGAAAGTGCGGCTGCTCAGCGGGTCGGCAAGAACCAAGGCCGGCACGAACCAAAAGGAGGTAGCAAATGACAACACATTCCCAGCGGCAGCATTCCCAGTTGCAGCAGCAAAACCCTCGGCTGCGTAAGCGGGGGTTAAAGAAGGAATGTCCACATAAACAACGATATCTTTCCGGGCGGAGGATTCTGCCCAAGCCGATCACCGGCCGGGAAAAAGCCAGTCAACTGATCGACAATGCCTTTTTGGCCTATAACTCCGCCCGGCTGCGCGAAGGTTGCGAACTGCTGGTGCAACGCATGCTCCAGCCCGATGTGACGGTGGCCATGAGCCTGGCCGGGGCACTGACGCCCGCCGGACTGGGATGCTCGTGCGTCGTGCCGCTGATTAAGGCTGGCTTCGTAGATTGGATCGTTGCTACCGGAGCGAACTTATACCACGATCTGCACTTCGCTTTGAACTTTCCGCTTCACGCCGGTCGGCACGTCTTCGACGACGTCGACCTGTACGCCAACGACTTGGTGCGCATCTACGATGTACTGCTAGGACACTCCGATTGCCTGCTGGCCACCGATGAAGCGCTTGAACAGATACTAGTGAAAGAAGAGTTTCAGCAAACAATGGGCACTGCCAAGCTGCATCACTTGATCGGCAAATACGCAGCCCAATGGGAACGCCGCAACGGCCTGAAGGATGTATCGATCCTTGCGGCCGCCTATCGGTGCGGCGTGCCGATATATACTTCGTCGCCGGGCGATTCTGGCATTGGGATGATCATCGCCGGGCTGGCCTTGAAGGGCAACCGGTTGCGCATCGATCCGCTGATAGACGTCAACGAAACCGCCGGCATCGTTCTGGGCGCCAAAGGCAACGGGGGAAAAAGCGCGGTGGTGCTCATCGGCGGCGGCAGCCCGAAAAACTTCGTCCTTCAGACCGAGCCGCACATCCAGGAGATTCTCCGCCTCGAAGACAAGGGCCACGACTATTTCTTCCAAGTGACCGACGCCCGGCCCGACACCGGCGGACTGTCCGGTGCCACCCCCAGCGAAGCCGTAAGCTGGGGGAAGGTCGATCCGTCAAGACTGCCCGACGCCGTGGTCTGCTACGCCGATAGCACCATCGCCCTGCCGCTACTGACACATTATGCGCTGGCCCACCACAAACCGCGGCCCCTGCGCCGGCTTTACGACCAACGGACGGCGCTGTTGGAAGAAACGGCACGCCGCGTCGGAGGCCTGACGCCTAACGCCGCCGGTGATAGCTGATGAGCCGGTACCTTGAATCGACGGCGTGCAGCCAGAAACTTGCAGAGGCGTCGTGCGACGGGTATCGTTACAACCGGGAAAGAAAGTCCGCTGGGCAGCCAGGTCGCCCAGGCATCGTTTTCAGGTGGCGGTCGTTCCGGGGAGGACTCGCAATGGCACGCATAGCAAACGCTTGCTCGCGTCGAGACATGCTTGTACACATGGGCACCGGCTGGCTAGCTGCGGGGGCCGCCGGTGCTTTCGGATCGCTAGCCGCACCGGCCGCGGCGGCTGCGCCCGAGCTGTGGCAGCCGAAGTCTGACCGCAAGGTCCGGTTGGGCGTGGTGGGCGGCGGCTTCGGGGCAGCGTTTCAGTGGCACAAGCACCCCAACTGCCAGGTGGTGGCCGTCAGCGACTTGCAGCCAGAGCGGCTCAAGAGGCTTCAGCAGGTATATCAGTGCGAGCGAGCCTACGAGTCGCTGGAGAAATTGGTGCTGGACAAGCAGGTCGAGGCGGTGGCTGTGTTCACCGATGCGCCCAGCCATGCTCGGCACTCGATCCACGTGCTCAAGCACGACAAACATGTCATCTGCGCTGTGCCGGCGGCCATGACGCTGGAAGAGTGTCAGGCTTTACGCGAGGCTGTGGAGAAGACCGGCCTGAAGTACATGATGGCCGAGACGAGCTACTATCACCGCGAGGTGATTCGCGCCCGCAACCTCTACCGGCAAGGCTGTCGCATCCTGTACACCGAAGGACAGTATTATCACCACGCGGTCACGCGGATCGGCAGTTGGAAGAATTGGCGGCGGGCGTTGCCTCCGATGCTCTATCCCACGCATTCGACGGCCTACTACGTGGGCGTGACCGGCAAGCGGCTGACGAAAGTGTCGTGTTTGGGGTGGCGCGGGCAGGGTGAAGAATGGACCAACAACCAGTACAACAATCCGTTCGCTTGCCAGTCGGCACTGTTCCGCACCAGCGAAGATACCTTCTGCCGCATCAATGTGTTCTGGTGGGGAGCGGCCGACGGCGAAACCGGCTCCTGGATTTGGGAAAGCGCACCGAAGGCCCAAGTGCCCGACTCGGTGGCCTTGCCCGCCGGCATCGAACCCGGCGGCCACGGCGGCTCGCACGGCCCCCTGGTACACGAGTTCATCTGCGCCCTGGTGGAAGACCGTCAGCCGGCCATCGACGTTTACGAGGCGTTGGCGATGACTGCGCCGGGCATCGTGGCCCATCAGTCGGCGCTCAAGGATGGCGAGCAGCTTGTGGTACCGCAGTTCGATAAGAGCGGGTGACCGGACGAATCGACTTACAGCCTGTCACGACAAGCCGGCTGGGCGACAACGCTGCCATTTGTGGATTCGCTGAGCAGGAGCCCGCAATGACCATCGCGGCTTGCTATCTCTCGCCCGAAGGTGTTGTCTTCGGGGCGGACAGTACTACAACCATGCATGTTTCTGGCCTTGACCCGACTGCATCAGCGTCAGAACATTACTACAACTTCGCCCAGAAGATCTTCCAGGTTGGCGAGAGCAGTACGCTAGCAATCACGATGTGGGGGCTGGGAAGCCTGCACAACCTCAGTTATCGAACCCTGATAGCTCGTTTTGCAGATTTGTTGGCGGCAGAAGCGGCCGGATCCGTTGAAGACGTTGCCCGCCGGTGGAGTCAGTTCTTCTGGTCCGCTTATTCATCTGAACCTTTCACAGGTGCTGGAACGCGCTAGACACCTATCGAGTCGCCCGCTGAGAACTACCGATGAGCAGCGCGAGTTGCTTTATCTGCTCCAAGCATACTCAGTTGGATTTTGCTTAGGCGGTTACCTGGCCAGCGACCGAACCCCTTGTGCTTTCGAGATTCTCTTCGACCCCAGCATGACCGAGGCCGGGCGGGTGCATCCACTGCCCCTGGGAAGGACGCGATTCTGGGGTTGCCCAAACCTTATTGAGCGGCTGGTCTTTGGCATTGATGCGCCTGTCTTGGACGCCATACTACGGTCGGGTAAGTGGACGGGCACCGAGGAAGACCTTATCAACATGTTATTGCCCCATCGCCTCACTCAACCGTCGGTGCTGCCTATCCGGGAAGCGATTGACTGGGTGCATGCATCAATCTACGCTACCATCAAAATGATGAAGTTTTCGCAATTGGCTCCTGTTTGCGGAGGGCCGATCGAGATTGCTGTAGTTACGACCGATCGAAACTTTCGCTGGGTCCGTCACAAACAATTCGACGCCGCTATTGGCGAGGGAGGCCCGTAGAATGTCTGGCCCGCGCGACGATTTGCGACCAAGAATCCGGGCGATGCTGGAAGCGTTGCCTCCGGCCGAGTGGGTCAGGGAGATGATCGACCACTATAATCGCACTGGAACTTATCGGCCCGAGGACTTGCGGAGATTGCTGGGCGACCCCAATCGCGCGATTCAGGTCGGCCCTGACGTTGGTCCAGACTCTTCCTTGCCGCGGGCAAAAGTGGAGTAGCCCTGGCCCATACGTGCGAGCTGTCGCTTTGGCAGGCTGGGCAGGGCTGGCGATACTTCATTCGGCTGTTTCGTCCATCAATTGCCAAACTGTTGACTGATTCCGTATTCCACCGCTTCGGCTATCTGGTCGAGCTGTTCCAGGCTGATGGCCAGCGGGGGCATGATGACGATCACGTTGCCCAGCGGCCGCAGCCACACGCCGCGCGACATCGCCGCTGCGCATACCCGAATGCCGCGTTTTTCTTCCCACGCAAAAGGCTCTTTGGTCTGCTTGTCGCGCACCAGTTCCACTGCGCCTATCAGCCCGCATTGTCGCGCATCTCCCACGTGCGGCAGCCGGGAAAGTCGTTCCAGATGCTCTTGCAGCCGGGCGATCTTCGCTGGGAGCTGTTCTAAGGTCTTCTCCTGCTCAAACACGTCTAGGCAGGCCAGCGCAGCGGCCGCGGCCAACGGATTGCCTCCGTAAGTGTGTCCGTGGAAGAACGTCTTGCTCTCGGCGTAGTGCCCCAGAAAAGCGTTGTAAATCTCCTCGGTAGCCAAGGTGGCCGCCAGCGGCAGATACCCGCCGGTGATGCCCTTGGCCAGGCACAGCAGATCGGGCGTGACCGACTCGTGCTGGCAGGCGAACATCTTTCCGGTGCGTCCGAAGCCCACCGCCACCTCGTCGGCGATCAGCAGCACGTCGTAGCGGCGCGTAAGCTCGCGCACTCCGCGCAGGTAGCCCGGCGGATGCATGATCATTCCGGCGGCGGCCTGTACCAGCGGTTCGAGGATCACCGCGGCGATCTGCTGATGATGTTCGGCCAGCACGGTTTCCATCTGGCGCAGGTGATGTTCTAGCAGCCTCTCTGAAGGAACTCCTGGCGGGGTGCGGTATGTGTCTGGAGCGGGCACGCGCAACGTGCGGAACAGCAGCGGCCCGAACATGGCGTGGAACCGTTCCACCCCGCCGACGCTCACCGCTCCCAGCGTATCGCCGTGATATGCTTGCTCCAGGGCGACGAAGAGCGATTTTTCCGGGCGAGGTTCGGGCCGTTGCCGCCAGTACTGAAAGGCCATTTTCAAGGCCACTTCCACGGCAGTTGCGCCGTCGTCGGAGAAGAACACGTGCTCCAGCCCCGGTGGCGTGATCTCCACCAGCCGCTTGGCCAGCATGATGGTCGTGGGATTGGAAGCTCCCAGCGAGGTGACATGGGCGACGCGCTGTAGTTGCCCGCGCACCGCGGCGTCGATGGCCGGATGGCGATGTCCGTGGAGGTTGCACCACAGGCTGCTGACGCCATCGATAAACCGCCGACCGTGGATGTCCACCAGCACGCAGCCTTCGGCGCGGTCGAACACTAGCGGCTCGTACTCGGCCATCTGCGTGAAGGCGTGCCAGTAGTAGCGGCGGTCCCACTGGCAGAGTTGTTCGGCTGTTGGTTGACGGTTCGGGTTCATCAGTGCACAAACGCGAGCTGTCAGGCAGCCCACGATTCCTTCACAGTCGAATCGTGCTTACTGCGAAATTGCGGCGGGGTGATTCACTCCCACGCTACCACCACGGGCGTGCCTGGGCCGACGCCCAGTCGCCGGGCGGCGTTGTCGCCCACCAAAGCCAACTCCAGCCGGCCGACGGAGTTGATCAAAGCCACCAGCATCCCGTTGGGCTGTTCGGCATAAGTGCGGTATATGCCGAAAGTCTCGTAGATGCCGCACACGATGCATACCCGCTCGTCGGTGGGCCGACCGGCAAGCATCTCGGCAGTGATATTCGTTTCCAAGTTGCCGAAGCTGTCGACGGCCACGACAGTTCCTTCGAGGCGGTTTTCGCCCAGGCGCGGCTGGGGCCACTGAAGCGTGGCCAAGTGCTCGACCGACGGTCCGAGCTGGGCCGGGTCAAGCCCTAAACTCAAGTGCGCCGCCACCGGGGCGATGATGTCCCGTCCGTGAAAAGTCGTCGACACCGGCCGCAGCCAGTACTCTTGGTTTTCCAATTTGATCAGTCGGCTTGGCCGGCTGCGTGCCGCCAGGCGACTCAGCAGCCCGTTGTCCGGAGCGATGTAGTGCCGCTGGTTTATCTGGGCGTACACTATCGCCCGAGATGTGCCCACGCCGGGATCGACCACCGCCACATGAATGGTCCCGATGGGGAAGCGCTCGCATACGTCGTCGAGCACCAGTGCGGCTTGACGGATGTCCTGGGGTGGTATGCTGTGGGTGATGTCTACAATGACCGCGGCGGGATTGATCGACAGGATCACCCCTTTGATGGCGGCCACGTAATGGCTACCTACGCCGAAATCGGTCGTCAGTGTGATGATCGCTGGCATTGTCGGCACGTGCCGCGGTTATTGGAGACTACGGCCCGCACTCACAAGTGCGCCGTTATCATACCTGCATTCCCCACGCACAACAGCCTACCCAACCGCAGCGAAGCTTACTGAAAAGCCCCAATTTCGCCCGCCATCAAATCTCAGGCGTCCCCATACCGCCGGCGCTACAGGATCAGCATTGCATCTCCATAGCTGTAGAAGCGGTAGCGCAGTTCGATCGCCTGCTGGTAGGCGCGGCGGATCAACTCGTCACCGCCGAAGGTCCGTACCAACACCAGCAGGGTGGTGCGCGGCAGGTGGAAATTGGTCATCAGCCCATCGACGGTGCGGAAGCGATAGGGCGGTCGGATGAACAAGTCGGTCATTCCCCGATATGGCCGCAACACCCCATTGGCCGAGGCCGTCTCCAGCAGCCGCGTACAGGTGGTGCCCACAGCCACTACGCGGCCGCCCCGGGCACGGCAGGCAGCAATCGTGTCCACGGCGGTCTGCTCCAGGCTGCCCCATTCTGGCTCCATGCGGTGGTCTTCGACGGTGGGCGTTTTGATGGGGCGGAAGGTTCCCGGGCCGATGTGAAGCGTCAGCCGGGTGATGGTGATTCCGGCATCGATCAGACGCTCCAGCAGCCGTTCGGTGAAGTGCAGGCCGGCAGTCGGGGCGGCGACCGAACCTGGGTGCCGGGCGTAAACGGTCTGATAATACTCGCGGTCCGACTCCAGCATCTCGCCTTTGCGGATGTACGGCGGCAACGGCACCCGACCGACCCGCTCCAGCAAACTCAAAGCGTCTTCGTTCGATAACGGGCGGCCTACCCAAGTTCCATCGCTTTGCCGGGCAGCCAGTTCCAGCGTGATGTCATCACGTCCGAAACGGTTGATAAGCGTTACCTTTTCGCCGGGATAAACTTTGGTGCGGGCTTTTCCTAACAAGCGCCACAGACCGTGCTCGTCGGCCTGAAGGAACAGGCCTTTCCACCGCCCGCCCGTGCTTTGCCGATAGCCTACTAGCCGCGCCGGAATCACCCGCGAGTCGTTGATCACCAAACAATCGCCTTCGCGGAGTATCTCCGGCAAGTCGCGCACATGCATGTGCTCTATCGACTGGCTCTCCCGGCGGATTACCATCAGGCGCGCATCTTCCCGGTTGGCCAGCGGGTGTTGGGCGATCAGCTCGGGCGGAAGATGGTAATCGTATTGCTGAAGGTCTGTCATGGCAGCATGTGTGCCGCTGTGGGCCGTGGTGCGCTGCTCACCCACAAGGCCAGTTCTACAAACCAATCTTTCGGTCGTGTGGCATCCTCGGCCGCACCGGCGCAAGACTTTTCACGGTTCGTGCCATCTCGAGCTTTAAGCCGCCATGGTCTTGTGAAAACATCGAGCGTCTGTATAAGTTGCCAAAACATCGGCCGTTCATATAACCGAGTATAAACGCTGCCGGAATTGCCCGGCAGGGGTGCGCCGAACATGAAACCACGGCAGATCGCCTTGTGTATCACCGACTTGGACTGCGGCGGCGCAGAACGGGCATTGATGGAACTGGCCATCCGAGTGGACCGGCAGCGTTTTGCTCCGATGGTGTATTGTCTGGCTGGCTGGCCGCAGGACTCGGCACGCTCGCTGGTGCCGCGATTGCAAAGCGCCGGCGTGACGACCTATTTTTTGGGCGGACGGAGCAACTGGCAATTTCCGGCCGCACTATGGCGACTGACCGGCTGGCTGAAGCAACAGATGCCGCAGTTACTCCAATGTTTTCTGTTCCACGCCAATTTTTTGGGACGCATCGCCGCCCGACTGGCCGGTGTGCCGCACGTGGTCTGCTCGATCCGCGTGGCCGAGCGCGAGCATCGGTGGCACTTATGGCTGGACCGGCTGACCGATCGATTGGTCGACCGGCACGTGTGCGTCAGCCAGGCAGTGGCACAGTTCTCGGCCCACACGGCGCGTCTGCCGCAGCATAAGCTGGTTGTGATTCCCAACGGAGTGGACTGCGCCCGGCTTGCCGCTGCCCGACCGGCCGATCTGACGGCCTTTGGCATTCCGCCGGCCTGCCGCGCGGTGGTGGCAATCGGCCGGCTGGAGCCGCAAAAGGGCTTCCCATGGCTCTTGACGCACGCCCGGCGATGGCTGGCTGCGGTGGATGATTGCCATTTGCTGATCGTCGGCGAGGGGCCTTTGCGGCCTGCGCTACAACGAGTGATTTGCGGACTGGGCGATCTTGGCCGACGAGTCCACCTGGCCGGTTGGCGCGCGGACGTGCCCGAAATACTGGCCGCCTCTTCGCTTTTGGTGCTTAGCTCGCGCTGGGAGGGAATGCCCAACGTGGTGTTGGAAGCCATGGCCGCCGGGGTGCCGGTAGTGGCCACCGACGTGGAAGGGGTTCGAGAGTTACTCGGCCCGACCGCCGACTGGCAAACCGCCCCACCAGACGACCCCGAGCAATTCGCCCAGAAAATTATGGCCATCCTGGCACAACCGGACCTGGCCGAGCGGTTAGCCGCGGCCAACCGGCGTCGGGCACAAGCCGAGTTCAACATCGAGAAAATGGTGCAGCGCTACCAACAGCTATGGGAAAGTTTGCTCCGCGGTGAATAACGCCCCTTGGGGAACAGACTCGACGTGTTGCCGGTGCCAGCCCTGCGATGATAGTGTACGTGTGCGCATACCGCTATCGAAGAATAGATAACACCCATAATTCTGTCTTGACGAGTTTTCCGCTTTGCGTATCTTTGGGGCTATCTGGTGCGAAGTGGGGAGAAGTGGTAAAAACCAAGCGGGCTTTCGGGGTGGCGCCAGATGACACTAACCGGCACGTACATTCGCGCCATCGACGAAAAGCTCCGCGTGGCTATTCCCAAACGGTTGCGCGACGCGCTAAGCTGCGGGCCAGGAGAAGTGCTGTACATCGCGCCGGGGACGGACGGGTGTCTGGCCATTTACAGCCAGCAAGCATTTGTGCAGTTGGGCCAACGCCTCGCGGCCGCTTCGCCCAATCGTCGCGACGTTCGCGCCTTCCGCCGGTTGTTCTACGCTCAGGCGCAGCGGACGGAGATAGACCGGCAAGGGCGCGTCCGCGTGCCGGCGGAACTGGCCACGCTGTGCGGTCTGGATGCGCAAAAAGAAGCAGTGCTGATCGGCGTGGACGACCATATGGAATTGTGGGCGGCCGAAAACTGGCGACAGTATCTGGCAGCCCAACAGGCCCAATACGACCGGGTGGCAGAAACGGCCTTCGACACGAACTCGGAAGGCCTGTAAACGGATCGATCGTAACAACAACAGGGCGAGCAAAACTGATGAGCGAACCAGTGCTCGGCGCCGGCGGCGCCGGCGGCGCCAGCCAGCCAGTGTGAAAATTGCCGTGTGCCAGGCGTTCCAGGATGTTCGGCTTATCAGCCACAGGGTTAAACGCAGCGATGTAATCAGCCCCCTTTCGCGGATACGGAGGGAGGATACTCCGCCGCTTTCGCGGCAGCACCTGCGGATGCCAAGGGCAAGTTGCCGCGAACACGTCACCTCTTATGGGGCACGGATGCCCCAGAGGTGACGCGTTTTTCTGGCGTTGGGCAATGGGCTCTCCAATTATACTCCCCGACTGTATGACACTTCCGCCCAGCGCACACAAGCCCGTCATGCTCCGGGAAGTCCTCCAATGGCTTGCGCCGAGTCCGGGGTCAGTATTGGTCGACGGAACTTTGGGCGGGGGTGGACACGCCCGGGCTCTGGCCGAGCAGGTCGGGCCGCGCGGACTGGTGATCGGTATCGATCGGGACCCGCACGCCATCCAGGCGGCACAGCAACGCTTCTCCGGCTTGCCCATCCTGCCCATTCATGGCAACTTCTGCGACTTGCCGGAAATTCTTGCCCAACTGCAAATTGCCGCGGTCGACGGGGTGCTGCTCGACTTGGGTGTCTCTAGCGATCAGTTGGCCGATCCCCACCGCGGCTTCAGCTTCGCCTGCGACGGCCCGCTGGACATGCGCTTCGACCCGCTTTGCGGTGAACCTGCCCGCAGGTTAGTCAACAAACTTAGCCCCGAGCGCCTGGCCGACCTGATCTACCGTTACGGCCAGGAACGCTACAGTCGGCAGATCGCCCGCGCGATAGCCCAGCAGCGCCGCCGAAAACCCATCGAAACCGCTTTGGAGCTTGCCGAGGTGGTGCGCAGCGCTGTGCCGTCGGTGCGTGGGCGGCAGCGGATCGACCCGGCCACCAAGACGTTTCAGGCGCTACGCATCGCCGTGAACGACGAGCTAAAATCGCTGCAAATCGCCTTGAAGCGCATCCCCGAGTGTATGCGCAGTCAGGCCCGGCTGGTAATCATCAGCTTTCATTCCCTTGAGGACCGGGAGGTCAAACAAGCGTTCCGCACCGACCACAGGCTGAAGCTGCTCACGCCGCGGCCGATCACACCCAGCCCGGAAGAAATCGAGCTTAATCCCCGCGCCCGCAGCGCCAAACTCCGTGCGGCTGCGCGCGCGTAGCAACCGCCGCCCGGCAAAGGTGCATCAGGCTGTCCTGGGGCAACGAGTTGCCCAAAACAGTCGAGCGTTTCGGATGTATCAATGCTCTGGGCCGCATTCGGGCAAGATTTGCCCCGCGCAATTACTGTTTTAGGTTCTTGGCAGACCGCTCGCTGCACCCCGCACATAATGCCGGCGGTTTTTCGGCTACACATATAGGGGGATTGACGCCGCGATAGCCGCGGTGGTACCTTGCTGGTAAGGTCCTTGCATGTCGGGGTGCGAATGGTCTTTTTTAGTGCGGAGCCTTTAATATGATCCGCTGCACTTTCCGCGCAATTGCCGTTTGTTGTTTGCTGGCCGTGGTTGGACTGTTGGTGGCGCCTAGCCAAGATGCTTGTAACGGCCAGACGGGTAAGCCCACAATCGACAGCCGCAATGGGACTTTGAGTTCCTTCAACAAGACTGCCAAGCCGACCCCCGCTAATCGCGACTGGACGTGGGACCCGTTGAGCAAGACTGCCAAGCCGACCCCCAGTAACCGC
>CALLPE010000048.1 GCA_938015445.1 uncultured Pirellulales bacterium | reverse complement strand
CGTCACGTGGGCAAGAAGCTGTCGCTAGAGCGGGACGAGGCGTTGGTGGTGTTCGACCTGCAAGGCGGTCGGCGGAAGGAGAACCTCCAGGAGCATCAGGCGGCCAACGCAGCGATTGCGCAGGCGGCGGTTCGACAGGGTGTTGCCCGACACATCCTGGCCCAACAGCTTGCCGCGGCTGCGGACCCGGGAGTAGCTCAATCGCTGGCTTACTCCCGCCAGACCAACAACAACCAGCGTTACTGGCCGTTCCCATGGGTTCCCCGTGGAGCGGTGGGTTACCAACCGGTGATCATCACTTTGCCTGAGGGGGCCAATCTGGCGGCCACGGCGGTGATCTCGGCCGATCGTCGTTATGTACGGATTACCTGCGTGCCGCTGTTTTCCGGCATTGCCGAGGTACACACCTTCAACACGGCCAGTGGCGACGTGGGCCGCTACCAAGCCGGCACCGGCGGGCAGGGCTACGGCGGCTTGTTCGGGCCAAACCAGGGCGGGGGGACAGGTGGAATGGGTGGAGGCGGGGGGCAGCCTTAGTTCGGTACCACAACAAATGCTCGCAGGCTGACCGTCGCGCGGCTAACGCTGTATACGCCGCAGCCTGTGCTGTCGTACGGGTGGCGTGCAGCCAATCGCATACCGCCGCGCGAGCCGAATCATGGAGTTCCCCCAAACGTCGGCCTGAGCCTGTGGCAATGCGGGCAGTCCGTCCAGTGTTGAAAAGTTCATGCGCCTTCTGGCGCGGGCTGCGTCGGCGCTGGCTCGGCTGGCGTATAGCGCAGCCTCCCCGCAATTTCCCTCCACGCCCAGGCAAGCCACTGCGACAAATCGTCGAACAAAGAGTAAGCCACCGGAGTCGCCAGCAGGGTCAGCAGTAACGAGAGCGACTGTCCGCCGATGATTACCCCGCTTATGGCCTTGTTCACGCCTGCGCCGGCGGCGTTGGAAACGATCAGAGGAATCATCCCCGCGACGAATGCCACTGTTGTCATGAGGATCGGCCGCAACCGGTCCAGATTGGCGGCTATCATCGCCTCGTAGCGCGGCATTCCCATTGCGCGCAGTTGGTTGGTATGGTCGATTTGCAAGATCGCGTTCTTCTTTATCACCGCGAACAGCACTAGCGTTCCCAACAACGAGAAGATGTTCAGCGACTGTCCAAACAATACCAGCGATAGCAGTGCAAAGGGGAAGCTCAGCGGCAGCGACAACAGAATGGTGATCGGGTGCAGCCACGATTCGAACTGCGCCGCCAGCACCAGGTAAACGAATATGAAGGCAGTAATGAACACGAAGGTAAAACTGCGGAAGGTGCGGGCCATTTCCTTCGTGCGCCCCAAAGCGGTGTGGGAATACTCCGGGCCCATGTTCAATCCCGTGATCGTCTTCTCGATCACATCCACTAGTGCCTGTTGCGATGTTCCCGGCAACATGTTGGCGGTGATGGTGACCTGCCGGGTGCGATTGAGCCGGTCGATTTGAGCCGGGCCGGTCCCCGGCTCGAACTTGACCACATCGGCCAGTGGAACCGTTCCGAACTTAATAGATGGAACTGGGACGTTCCTGAGTTTATCGATGTTGTTTCGGTATTCGGGCGGAGCGCGGACATGTACCTCGTACTGTTCTCCGGCCTCATTGTAGTCCGACACCTTGTCGCCGGCCACCATCAGCCGCAGGGTATTGGCGATGTCCGCGACCGATACCCCCAGTTCCGCAGCCTTGGGCCGGTCGATTTTCACCCCATATTGTGGTTTGCCGGGCCTGAGCGAACTGTCCACATCTACCGCCCCGGGAGTCGCCTGCAAGTTGGCTACCACTGCCCCTGCGTACTGTTCCAACTTGTTGATGTCCGGGCCGCCAATGACGTATTGCAGGTCGGTGGCCGCCATCCCTCCGCCTGAAAACCCGCTGGACAACGACACATTAACGCGCAGCTCCTGCCCTGTACCGCTGCCGTATTGCCGCTTCCACTGTTGCCGGTAGTTCTCGACGATGTTCTCGCGCACAAAGGCCATCATTTCGAATTGACTGTAGCGACGTTGGTTGATGTCGACCAGCCTTACATACACGGTGGCTTTATGCGGGTCGCGCTGCTCGTTGTCGGCCACACTAGTAATGGTGTACCGTACGCCGTCGATGCGGCGGATGTCGCGCGCCATGCGGGCAGCAATCAGTTGCGTCGCTTCCAACGTAGTGCCCACAGGGGTTTCTATGTTCACTTGGAACTCTGATTGGTCATCGTCGGGAAGAAAAGTCTTGGGAACTATCCGCAGAAGAGGTATCACGCAGCCTAGGGAAGCAACTGCCGCCGCAACTACCACCCATCGGTGGGCCAAGGACAGCTTTAGCAACCACAGATAGGGAACCTCGATCATGCGGTACACCCCACGGCTCTTGGAAGTGCCCACCGATCGCTGCAAGATGTCGGCAGCAGCGCTAAGCGAAGGGGAAGACGCCGCAGCCTGACCATCCTCGGCGTGGCGGACGCTGTCGGATGGCGACTGCTCGTCGCGCCCAGCAGCCAAGTGGCCCCTGAACCAGCGGGCGGCCAGCATGGGCGTAAGCGTGAAGCTCACCAGCATGCTCACCAGCACGGTGGCCGACATGGTGATGCCGAACGATTCCAGGAAACGTCCCACGATGCCGCCCATAAAGGCGATAGGCAGGAACACGGCTACCAGCGACAAGGTGATCGCCAGCACCGCCAAGCCGATTTCCTTGGTGGCAGCAATGGCGGCGTCGAAGGGCCGCATCCGTTTTTCCTCGATGAAGCGGAAGATGTTTTCCATCACCACTATGGCGTCGTCGATGACGATTCCCACCGAAAGAGTGAGGGCGAGCAATGTCACGCTATTGAGCGTGAATCCCATGTACTTGATGATGGCGAACGTGCTGATGATCGAAGTAGGGATAGCCAAGCCGGCGATGATCGTAGCCCGCACATTGGCCAGAAAGAACACCACTACCACCGCAGCCAATATGCCGCCGAGCACCAAATGTTCCTGCACTGTATGCACAGAAGCCTCGATGAACACCGATTGATCGCGCACCACTTCGATCTTATATTTCTTATCCCTTGCCAGCTCCTCCAAAGCTGCCAGCCGCTCCTTGACCGCGCGTACCACCTCCACGGTGTTGGTACCCGATTGCTTCCGCACATTCAACAGCACGCAAGGGGAATCGTTGTACAGGGCGACGCTGGTGGCTTCCTCGGTCGAATCCTCGACGTTGCCCAGATCGCCAACGGTGATAGTCCTGCCCTCGCGATTGGCCACTGCTATCCAGCTAATTTCCTCGACCGACTGCGCTCGCCCCAGTGTGCGGATGGTGTATTCCTCTTGTCCACGTTTCATGCTTCCGCCGGGAATTTGAAGGTTCTGGGAAGCCAAGGCGCGCGCGACGTCGGTTACGGTGAGGCGGTAAGCGCGGAGCAGATCTGGGTTGAGATTGACGTTGATTTGCCGCTTTTGTCCTCCGATGATGCTTACTTGGCCAACGCCTGAAATCCGCTCGAGCTGGCGGCGCAACACCTTGTCGCAATACTCGGTGATGTCGCGCAGGGTGGCCGGCGGAGGGGCAGAGACGGCGATGCCCAGCACGGGGATGGCGTCGGTCTCGAACTTCTCCACTACCGGCTGCTCGATGTCTTTGGGCAAGTCGGGAATGATGCGGTTTACTTTGTCGCGCACTTCCTGGGCGGCCACGTCGGGGTCTTTTTCAAGCACAAAGGTGATGTAGACCAGCGAAATTCCTTCGGCCGACACAGACCGCAACTCGTCGATTCCGGCGATGGTGTTTACGGCGGCCTCGATTTTGTCGGTTACCTCAGTTTCGATTTCCTCGGGAGCTGCTCCCGGCAGCACAGTCATCACAGTGACGATGGGAAATTCGATTTTGGGGAAACGGTCAAGACCGAGTGTCAGGTACCCCAGAACGCCGAATACCACCAATACCATGATCAGTACGGTGGCGAAAACCGGCCGCCGAACGCATATTGCCGCCAGAACGTGCATTACTTGTCCTCGCTTATCCGCATCCCGTCGTGCACCAAGGCCGGTGCCGCTATCAGCAACTCGTCGCCTTTAAGACCCGAAATCACCCGAATGAGCGGACCGGAAACCTCTCCCAGCCCCACGACCTGCTGACGGGCGACGCCATCGCGGACCACGAATACCCGGGCCGACTCGCCGTCCCAGAGCACGGCTGTGCCGGGCACGTACAGGGCATGGTGTTGTTTCTGCAACTCGAGTCGCGCGGTGGCGAACATTCCGGGGCGCAGCAGCAGGTCTGGGTTGGGAGCCTCGGCTTCGACAACCAGCGAGCGCGTATCGCTGTAAACTACCGGGGGGATATAACGGATGGTGGCCGTAAACTCCCGATCCGCGAAGCTGTCCACTCGGAACAATACTTTCTGCCCCTGCTTGATTTTCGCCACATCCTGCTGTGGTATGGTCAATGCCAATCGCAGCACGTCGATTTTTACCAGCGTGACCACTTTGCTGGCTTGCGGCCCAGCGGCGACATACTCGCCCACCTCCACATGTTTGTCGGCCACCAGGCCGTCGAACGGGGCGGTAATGGTGGTATCGCGCACGGCCTTCTCCAGGATCGCCAGCCGCGCTTTGGCTGTCTGTACGCTTTGGTACAGTTGATTTATTTGCAGCAAAGCCTGGCGATAGCGGTGCAAAGCCAGTTCGTATTCGGTGCGCGCCTGATCGAAGCTTTCCACCGACACCACTTTGCGCTCGTAAAGCTTGCTGACGCGGTTGAAGCTGGCTTCGGCTAGCTCTTTGGATACCCGCGCCAACGATACCTCCGGCAGTTGGTGCGGATCGAAGTTCGACTCGTCGGTCAGGTCCAGCCGAGCTTTCAATTCCTCCAGCACAGCTAAGCCTTCGGCCAAACGGTTCTTTGCGTCGGTGGGGTCTAGCTGGACCAACACATCGCCGGCGCGGACGACGTCGCCTTTCTCGACTTTTACCTGGGAAACCAGCCCGCTTACGTTGCTGGCCACCGCGGCACGCTTGTCGGCCAACAGTGAGCCGTTGACCAGAAGATACTCAGGCTGACGTTTCACGGTCACGCGGATGGTGGCGACCTTGATGGCGTCCGAACGGCCGCCGCTGACCGCTTGGTGCTCGTCGACTGTAAATGCCAGTTGCGCCTTGTTGGAGCGAGGCTGTATCGGCTGGCCGGTTACGTCCGAACCGTTGTTAGACCGTGCTTGGGCCAGCGATATAGCCACGATAGCGGCAATCACCACCAGCAGCAGCGCGGGAAGCCAAAACGAACGTCTAAAGAAGAAACGTGGCACAGCTTGCCCTCCTCACCAGCCACCCTACGATGTGCATTCTATTTGAGCCGTGCCGAAACGAACTGCCTCTTGGCCGGCGACGGCACGAATGCCAGCCTCTACGAACCGAAAGGTGTGCTCGATCAGGTGCTCTAGAACGGGCAAATCATATTTGGGATATTTTATCTTGGAAATGATCGGTCGCGCGTGATGAAAAAACACGCACTGGCCGAAGACGCTCAACGCACAGTCTTTGGTTATCGGATCGTCTGGCCGTCTGCCCGACAGATCGGCTATGATGCCGCACAGATGCTCGAAGGCCGGCAGAAAGGCGCGCTGGATGATCACATCTAGCCCGGCGGTCGGTTCGACCATCTCGCAGGCCATTAGACGCAACAAGGCGCTGGGGCTTTCTTGGCCGATCAGACGGCGGAACACGGCGCCGATGAAATGCCGCAGGCGCTGCCTGGGCGGGGCTGTCGGGTCGTCGTCGAGGATGTCGCTGCGACGTTGCAGCTCGGCAAGCCCTTGTTCGATCACGGCTAAATACAGGTGGAGCTTGTCGCGGAAGTGATAATTGATAGCAGCCGGATTCGTACCCGCCCGACCGCATATCTCCTTAAAAGTCGCCGCTCGGTAACCGCGCTCGGCGAAAACCTCGAGCGCCGCAGACAGCAAACGCCCGCGCGTTTCGGCAAATCCGGCATCGCCAGCCATTTGACTCTCCAATTGAAACATGGTTTTCAATCGCACTTATAAATCATACGCTTTAAGTGCCGATTGTGCAAGGCGTGCACGAAAATTCCGGCCAGGCAGGAAAATTGCTCTTGCAGAACGCTTGACTGAAATCCTTGATGGCGCAAAACTTATGACGTTGGCCAACAGGGCCTATCGTTCCGAACCAACGCTGTTTGCCTTTCGACGATGCTGCCAGTCCGGGCTGTCGGGTAGCTGCCAGAGTTGTCCCGGTGCCAGTACCGCAAGACATTTTGGAGGCCAATATGTCACCGCGCAAGCAGAGTCCGGCTTGGGTGTTCGGGTGGGAATTCTTCTGGGTATTTTCGGCGGTCTGTGTCGGCGTGTCGGCCATCTGCCACGGCGCAGCCGGCGCGGCAACCCAGTCGAAGGAACATCACCCGTCGGATGCACGACAGACTAGCAGCGCTATTAGCGCCCGGGTTACTAGCGCGCAGGTGAAACTTTGCGGCCAGAAAGCACCGCCGGCCAGCCTGAGTTTCTGCGGTTTCCGATTGGTGGCGCGCTCTGAAGGTCCACAGGTGGCCATGACCGAGCGTCCGGCGTCGCTGCTTTTCGACTTGAAAGCTGGCGAAGATGCAGAGGTTTTGCTGTCGGTTGACGACCTGCCGCCGGCTGCCGCGTTGAAGGCCTCGGCTGCCGTACGGATGGTACAGGGCGAGACCGCCGATGTGGAGTTGGGTATCGTCGGTGGTCCGATAGCCGAAGGAGCCAACACCGCAACGGTCAGGAAAAAGGCGACGCTAACGCAAGGACGAAACGTCGAGCTTGCAGTAGCCACTGAGGCAAATACAAGCTCGGCGCCAGAACTGTGGCTGCGGTTGATTGTTCGATGTTCCAAGGGAGACGCGTGGGTGCGGATAGAGCGACTGGCTATTGAAGTTGGCGTCCGCGCGGTGGAAATGCGATTGGCAGTGGAGGCAGCAGACCCGGACGCCTGTCCCCCACCGGTGCTCCCGCCGCTGCGCGCCGGTATCGAGCAAGCGCTGATCGAGTGGGACTGGCGGATGCAGGACGGTATCCACACGCCGCGCCATTCGGTGAGTTATGCGGAGGCCCTCAAGCAAATCTTTGCCCGGGGCAACGCCCTTATCGCAGATTTGGAGCAAGAGGGGCTGGTCGACCAGCAGAGTCTTGCCAGGGGCCGCTGGAAAGAATTGCTAGACCAGTGGAATTTGCTGCACGCGCAGTATGAAAAGATGGCCGGATCGGCACAGCCGCTTGAAGACCATTGGGAAGACTTGTGGCGGCAAGTGCATAGGGTGCGGCGGCAGATAGTGCTGGCCAACCGGTTGGCCCACACGGGCCCAATCGCTTTCATCAAGCAAGTGCCCAGCCTGTTCAGCCATCAGTTGACGCAATACTACGGTGCCTGCGCCCGGCCTGGGGGAGGCGTTTTCGTGCTGGAGACACCTGGGCGGTCGATGCGTTGCCGACAGCTTGCAACTGGTTTGCCGCAGGGCAGTTGCCAGCACTTGGACGTCTCGCCCGACGGCAGCCGAGTCTTATTCAGTTTTTGCCGCGCTGAGACCTCTCCGGCAAGCAGAACGCAGCACTTGGACCGCTACTATCATTTGTACGAAGTGGGAATCGACGGCAGGGGACTTCGCCAACTGACCGACGGCCCGTACGACGACTTCGCTCCGCGCTATTTACCCAACGGCAAGATCGTTTTCATATCGACACGTCGGGGCGGGTATCACCGTTGTGGTGCAGGGCCGTGTCCGGTGTACACGCTGGCGTTGGTCGAGGCAGACGGTTCCTTTCCGCGCGTGATTTCATACCACGAAACGCACGAATGGGACCCGGCTGTGCTCTGGGACGGTCGGATAATCTACACCCGCTGGGATTACGTCGACCGTCACGCTGTGCATTACCAACAATTGTGGACGGTGCGCCCGGACGGGACAGATGTGCGGGCGTACTACGGCAACAACACGCTCAATCCGGTCGGTGTATGGGAGGCGCAGCCGGTGCCGGGGTCCAGCCGCGTTATGGCGACTGCGGCTGCCCATCATGCAATGACTGCCGGGTCGATCATTTTGATCGACGTATCGCGAGGGGTTGACGGCTTGGAGCCGATCGAGCGGCTGACCCCCGACGTGCCCTTTCCCGAAAGCGAGATGCCCGTGGCCCGTAAGTCGGGCGGCGCTTGGTACGCGCCGGTGGGCGTTGCCCAGCCGCGTCCGGCGCCGGTGGAGGCCTTGCGTTGGCCGGGGCATTGCTATCGCAGTGCTTTTCCTCTCTCGGAAAAGTATTTTCTTGCGGCGTACAGTTTCGATGCTCTTATCGGCGAGCCGACGCACAACCCGGCCAATATGTTCGGCATTTATCTGGTCGACCGGTTTGGCAACAAGGAGCTGCTGTATCGGGATGTGAACATTTCTAGCTTGTGGCCGGTGCCAGCCCGCGCGCGACAGCGTCCGGCAGAGGTTTTCTCGCTTGCCCAAGCGGCCGAAGGTGCGGGATCGACCAAGGAAGGCCGGTTCCTACTGGTCAACGTGTATGAAAGCTGGCCTCGGTTGCCCGCGGAAAAGATTACTGCCTTGCGAATCGTTCAGGTGTTGCCGAAAACCACTCCGCACATCAACGACCCGACCGTAGGCTTGGCCAATGCGTCGCCGGGCAAACAGGTGCTGGGGACAGTGCCGGTAGAGGCGGATGGGTCGGCCTATTTCCGTGCGCCGGCCGGCATTGCGCTCTGTTTCCAGGCTTTAGACCAGTCGGCTCAAGCGGTGCAGATCATGCGGAGCGTCACCTACTTGCAGCCTGGCGAAACAAGCGCTTGTGTGGGATGCCACGAACCGCGCACCAATGCGCCCCCGGCGAGCACGCGCTTGCCGCTGGCGGCAAGGCGGGAGCCATCGGTCATTCGGCCTGGGCCAGACGGCTCCAAGCCGTTTAGCTACCCGCTGCTCGTGCAACCAGTGCTGGACCGGCACTGCGTGGCGTGCCATCGGCCCGAAAAGGCTGAAGGCGGCGTGATTCTCACTGGCGAGCCGGCGGGTCGATACACCGTTTCGTACAATGCGCTGGCGCCGCTGGTGCCGCACTCGGCGTGGCGAAACGGCGATTTTCGCCGCACCAACAGCGAGCCGATGACCATGCCCGACTTCTTTGGCGCCCGCGGCAGCCGCCTGATGAGGATGTTGCTTGCCGGCCACGAGGGCGTAAAGCTTACGGCCGAGGACATCGAGCGACTGGCCACCTGGATGGACGCCAACGCCTTATTCTACGGCACGTTCGACCGTGCCGATCAGGTCCGCCAGCAGCGCGGCCAGCGCATCGCCGGACCGGCGCTGGAGTAATCCCCTCGCCCCACCAATGCATACTGAGCAGCATACAGTGTGCAAGTGCGTGAATAAGGCGGCGCGGAAAGCCGCAGTTTTTCGGCCCCTTGGGGTGGCCAAGCCTTGGAAACCGGTGTCTTTCGATGCAAAGCGGATGCCCTCGACGCCCAGCCGATGATTGCGATTTGCACCAGTGCGCTTGACTGGAATTGGTCGATGGCTTTCAATACCCGGTGTGCGGTGGCCGATTGATCGTTATCCCAATCTGACGAACCAAGATTGCGCAGCGTTTTCGGCCGGTTTTTTGTTTATCGGAAGCGGGCTGCCGATTGAATTGCATGTTGGTGCGGCTCGCCAGAGGCCGCTACCAGTGGGTATTCGGCAACTATCGTCTGCCAGTGATGTGGAGGTCAGCTTATGGGCGGCTACGAAGCGGGTGGTGTACGTCATTGTCGCCGGAGGTTTTTGCTGCGTTGTTCGGCCGTGGCCGCGGCGGGTTTGTCGGTGTGGGACTTGGGTGAGGGGGCCGAGCCAGAACGGCAGCAGCCCCAAGCGCCCTTGCCCACCGTGGCGCTAGGGCAGTACCGTATCACCCGGCTAATTGCCGGTTCCAATCCGATCTGCGGCTTTTCGTATCTGGGCCGGGATATGGATCAGGAAATGCGAGAGTATTTCAACACGGTGAACACGCTGGAATTTTTGCTGCGGTGCCAGCGCGAGGGCATTAACGCCCATCAGTTTTCGGTGGCTTCCAAGGCGGAAGAAGCATACGACAGGTTGCGCGAAAGCGGGGCACAGATGCAGCTTATCGGACTGCTAAGAGACCGCGACCAGATAAAACCGCTGGCGCAGCGGCTAGCACCGATTGCCCTGGCGCATCATGGCGGCATTACCGACCGGCTGTTCATGGAAGGCCGAGCCTCGGTAGTCCGCGACTTTGTCAAGGCGGTCAAGGACCAAGGACTGCTTGCCGGTGTATCGGCCCACAACCCGGATTGCATAAAGCGCGTGGCTGACGAAGGCTGGGAGGTGGATTTTTTCATGACGTGTTTCTACTATATCACGCGACCCAAAGACCAGCCGGCGCCAACCGGCGCCGAAGCCTTGGAAGGGCCGGATGTGGGCTATCGGTTTTTCAAGGGCGATCCGGCCGCTATGTGTCGGGTGATCCGCCAGGTAAAACAGCCCTGCCTGGCCTTCAAGATTCTCGGTGCCGGCAGACTGTGCGCCGATCAAGAAATGGTCCGCCAAGCGTTTCGTTTCGCTTTCGAGAATATCAAGCCGACAGACGCGGTCATCGTCGGCATGTATCCGCGCCGATTCGATCAGATCAAAGTGAATACACGTTACACGCGGGAGCTGGCGACCGTCGAATAGTTCCGTTCCACAGATGGTACAGGTCCATTCCACGCAGGATGCCGGCTGTTGTCGGCGGCTGCTGCTGGCGGCCAAACCGACTTGTTGTCGGATGATTGCCGACTGCGACGATTTTTCAATCTATTATGCCCGGGGGTGACCATGCGCTACCTGCGGAACCATGCTCTGCTGGTTTGCTTGTTGCTGACGGCGGTGGCAGCAGCATTGGGGATGAATGTTTTCCGCTGGGGCAGCCGGCGCTCGGCGGAGGCCGACGGCCTGAACAACGCTGGAAGCGCCTTTAGGTTGGGCGCAGTTCAGTCAGCGGCTGCCGGCTCAACACAACTCCAATCAAACAGCGCTCCGTTCTGGCCGGAGTTTCATGGTCCTGGGCGGACCAATATCGCGCCGGAAAAGGGTTTGCTGAAGATATGGCCTGCGGGCGGACCGCCGCTATTGTGGAAGTATTCTGGATGCGGGGAGGGCTATTCAGGGGTGTCGATTGCCGACGGGATGATTTTCACCGCCGGCGATTTCGACGATCAGCAGTACGTAATCGCCCTGGACCTGCAAGGCAAACTGCTGTGGCGCTCGCCCAACGGCGCAGCATGGCGCCGAGCCAGTCCCGGCTCGCGCACTACCCCCACTTACAACGAGGGACGATTGTACCACATGAATCCCACCGGCCGGCTGGCCTGTTTCGATGCTCGCAGTGGAAAACAGTTGTGGGCCGTCGATCTGAAGGCAGACTTCGACGCCCAGTGGGGCATTTGGGGACTGGCCGAAAACCTAGTAGTCGATGGCGATCGCGTGCTGTGTGTGCCGGGTGGACCGAAAGGCCGGGTAGTGGCACTGGACAAACTGACCGGCAAGACTCTGTGGGTCAATACCGAGATCGACGACACGGCGGCGTATTGCTCGCCGGTGGTGGTTACCCACCAGGGAGTCCGCCAGTTACTGACCCTGTTGCAAAGAACTCTGATTGGCATCGACGTACAGACCGGCAAGCTGTTGTGGTCGGCACCGTTCGTGCCGCGTTCGCCGCAAAATGCGCTCACCCCTTTGTATCACGAAGGCTACGTATTTGTGGCTTGCGGGCATCGCTCGGGCGGGACGCTGTTCAAGATCGAACAGGAGAACCGTTCGGCCAGCATCGTCTGGCACCGCGAAGACCTGGACAACTGCCACGGCGGATCGCTGCTGGTCGATGGCATGCTGTTCGGCTCTGCCTGCCGACAAGGTGGCAGGCATTTCTATTGCGTGGATTATCTCACCGGCAAGACCATCCAATTGGATAACACCTTGGGAAAAGTGGCCCTAACGTTTGCCGATGGGATGATGTATTGTCTGAACCACCAGGGAACGATGTCGTTGCTGGCGGTAAAGCCGGGGGGGTTCAAGATCGTCAGCCAATTCCAACTGAAGCGTAAACCGGCCAATTCCTACTTGGCGCATCCGGTGATTTGCGGCGGCCGGATGTACATCCGCTGCGACCAGGAACTGATGGCCTACGACATCCGCGCGCCACAGGAGGACTCGCTATGACCTGCCAGCGTGTGGCCGCTGATTTGCCAGAGGCCTTCCACCCGGTAAACAGCGTCGATTACTTGCCCCGACAGCTCTTGCGACACCTGCAATCGATGCGCTTGCGGCAAACGGTCGCTGCGGCATATCAGCATTTTCCGCTATTGCGCCAGCGGATGCATAAGCAAAGAATCGCCCCAGAAGACATTCGCACCATCGACGACCTGGTGAAGTTGCCCTTCATCACCAAGACCGACTTGACCGATGGCGATCCCGACGACTGGCTGGCCGCGCCGAAAGAGAAGATCGTCCGCTACCAGACAGTTGCGCTTCTGCCCGGCAAAGTGTTCACGGTTCCGTTTACAGTGGCTGATCTGCGATTGTGGCACCAGTTGCTCGTGCGATGTCTGGCTGCTTGCGGGCTGGAGCGTTCTGACGTGGTATTGCTGCCCGGCGGGCGATACCTGTTCTCACAGGCTGCGATGTTAAGCTCGGCTCTGGAAGCGCTGGGGGCTGCCGTGGTGTTGTCCCCGGCCACTCATCCCGACCAACTACTCCCGACTATCAAACGGCTGGGCGTATCGGCCATTTGCACGCCGGCGAGCTACATGTTAGCAATGGTCGAACAATGCCAGCGCCATGGGGCAGAGCTGCGCGGACTCGCCCTGCGTATGGCGCTGCTGTTTGGCGAGCCGACCAGCCAGCAGACTACACAGCGCATCGAGCAAGCCGCAGAGGTCAAGGTTTTCGAGTTTTTCGGGCTGGACGAGCTGTTCAATCCCGGGCTGGCGGGCCAGTGCCCGGTAGGCGGCCTGCACGTCTTGGAGGACCACTGCCTGGCGGAAATCATCGACCCGACCAGCGGCGCTCCGCTTCCGGACGGCCAGAGCGGCGAATTGGTGCTTACCACTCTTGGCCGCGAGGCCATGCCCTTGGTTCGCTATCGCACCGGAGTGCAGACGGCGCTGGTGCCGGAACCGTGCGTTTGTGGACGCACGCTGCGCTGCATTCGGCCAATAGCCCAACAGGGCCAACAGTTGCTGAGCGTCCAGGGAGTTTCTGTTTGGGCGTCGCAGATCGAGGCTGTGTTGCAAGCGGTGGTCGGCGCGGTGCCGCCGTATCGCATCGTGCCAGCGACCGCAGACGGCTGGGGACAGGTAGAGCTGCAAGTGGAAGTCACCCCGCAGATAATACGCGATCAAGTGGCGGCCTTGGAAACCCTACACGCAAAACTGTGCGAGCAGTTGGAAAGCGCAATAGGAGTTGCCTGGTCGGTAAGGCTTGTGGAACCGCATACTGTCGGGCGCCAGCGCAGTTGACGGTGGCAATAAGGAAGCCATGAATGATGACTAGATTGTGAACCGACACTCGTGTCCGTTGTTCAATCGCTCCTTCGCAATCCGATGCCCTGCTTCGTGGAGGTCTTTGGCAGGCGGCTAACTTTTGACGGAAGGTGCTATGCGGATACCGCAACTGTCGTTATTTATCGAGAATAAGCCCGGACGCCTAGCGGTACCCTGCCGGCTGTTGGCGCAGGCGGGAATAAATATTGTGACTTTGGCGCTATCGGATACTCAGCATTTCGGCATCTTGCGGCTGATTGTGCGGCAGTGGCAGCGGGCCAAAGAAGTGCTGGAAGCGGCCGGCATGGTAGTAGCGGTGACCGAGGTGCTGGCGGTGGAGGTAGCCGACCGGCCAGGCGGATTGGCAGAATTGCTGGAGATATTTGCCCAAGCCGGTATCAACGTGGAATACATGTATGCTTTTACCGCACGATTGGGCGCCAAGGCGGTGATGATCTTTCGCTTCGACAATCTGGACGCTGCCATCAACGCCTTGGCCCGGGCGGGAATTAACCCGGTCAGCCCGATTGACCTGTACGAGAAATTAGAGGAGGCGTAGTTTGGCAGGGTTCGCAGGGCGCTGAATCGGTTCGGGCGGCGTCGCTATCGCGGCGCACATTACAGGCACAGAGAAGTGGAGTTGCCGCCGAAGGGCCGAGCTTCACCACCGCAGAAGAGCTTTTCCCGATAGCAGTAGTGCCCTGCCCGGGGCAGACCATCAGCAGACCTCGATGCAATTGACCAGGCGGCATCCGCTTCGCACTAACATGGCCGCGTGCTGAGCCAACTGCTTCACGTAGTAACTATGACAGCGCCCGCGAAGCACAATTCCGTGGCGGCTTACCTCCACCTTCAGATCGCGCACTCCACGGTTGGTGTGGCGATCGACGGCTCGCTCGATCATGGCCGCCAGCTTTCTGATCTCTTCGGAAGCTTGACGCAGGTCGGACTCGGGTTGACAGGTTAGCGCTTCCGTCGCCAAGAGCTCTTCCATGGGTTCCTCCTCGGATGCAACCGGCCTAGGTCCTTTGACGCCAGCCGCAAAAAATCCCGTGGAGAAACTTCCATGTCCCTCCATGCTCAACTGGGCTGTTCTCCGCAAATCGCGCCGGCTTACACTCAATCGAAGCGGCTCCCTGCACTTAACGAACGCGAATCGCGTTTATCAACTCGGTCTCTTTGCAGACGGACTTGACAACTTCCTGCGCTAGCTGCTTGTGATAGAAGCTGGACACAGTGCCGCGCAGCACCAACGCCTTGCCGCGCTGCTCGACCACCACCTGGCGCAATTCGAGCTGCGCACTAGCGGCAAGCGCAGCCTGCACCTGCGGCTGAATCTGATTTGGCCTGGCGACACTCACTGCGGCCTCCACCGGAGCTGTCCTTTAGCCCCGAATTGCCTAGACTGTCGAATTCCCCCTCGCTTTATCGCGCCGCTTGCCCCTTACCCTTGCTTTCGCCTTGCAGAATTGCGATAGGGCGCATCAACCCGCCTCGACAAGGGAGAGAACATCGCAGCTTCCTGTACTCTCGCAGGCGAATTGGCGTCTTCACCCGTTACGAATATCTGCCTAGCCTGGTTCGGCAAAAAAGGACTTGTTTTAATTGTCCGCACAACGGCGTTTGACGAGCCGACAACCCGGCAGCGTTCCAGTTTATTGACAAGTGCCCGAAGATGTCAATCCCAATTTTCTGAAGATTCTGCAAATTTTTCGTTGCCCACCCATTTATCGCAGAACACACCTCCGGCAAATGTCCAGTTCGCCCCCCCTGTTTGAACTGTTGCGCCCATGGCTCTGTAACCGTTTGGCGCATCGGACCATTAGCGGCCAATCAGCGGCGAGCTGGTGCCCATTATACAACAACATCGAACTGACCGCCACATGTTGTGCTGGCGAAAAACCAGGACTCAACATATAGTATCGAGGTTAATAGGCGGGGCGATTTACGGCTTAACGGTTTGTCCTCCCTGCGGATGTATTCGTAAGGTGCGCGATTCCACTTTTCCCTAAACCTACTTTGTGCCCAGTTTGCCAACCTGGCGCAGGTATTGGATGACCTGGTCTGCCAGCACTTCAGGTGGGTTATTGGCCGCATCCAGTACTAGTTCCGGGTTCAGTGGAGGCTCGTATGGGTCGTCAATACCGGTAAAACCTTTCAACTGTCCTGCCCGAGCCTTTTTATAAAGTCCTTTCGGGTCACGACTTTCGCACACTTCCAATGGTGCGTCGACGAACACCTCGACGAAATCTCCTGGTGCCAACGTGGCCCGCACCCTATCGCGGTCGATTCGGTACGGGCTGATGAAGGCGGTGATGGCAATTAGGCCCGCGTCGCAAAACAACTTTGCTACCGCGCCGATCCGGCGAATGTTTTCCTCGCGGTCCTGGGCCGAGAAGCCCAGCCCAAAACGTTTAGCGAACTCTTCGCCGTGGGTCTGGCGGAGCATCTCGGGGCTGGCGTTTAGCCCGTGGCGAATGTTATCGCCATCGAGCACGTAGCTGCTGACCCCCATTGAGTGCAGTTTGTGGTCCACCAGATTTGCGACGGTGCTCTTGCCGCAGGCGCTCAGTCCGGTCAGCCAAACGACGCAGCCGGCATGTCCTCTTTGCTGTTCGCGCTGTTGGCGGGAAACGGCGTGGTTGTGCCAATGGACTTCGACTGATGGGCGGTCGACCATAGGTTCTCCGTCGAAACCGTTGCAAGATGTTATATAAAAACACGTTACGGCATAAATACGGTTGCTTTTCGCCATGCACCGCGGTTCGGTTTTTGGCGTAGCATTCCGTGCCGTGACTGGGTATGATAACGGCTGCCAGCGGTGCGTATGCGGCGCATTAGTCTAGCGCACAGCCTCAGATGACTGAAGTCTTAGGCGGCACCCAGACCAGCCGCGCGGAAGACCTGCTTGAGGCAACACGGCAAATCGCTTGTCGCCCGTCAAGGAGGACGGCAATGAACACGCTCAAAACCGTGGTCATTATAGTGTTGTTGGCCGCGGTGGCATACGGGGTGTATGTTTCGCTTACGCGCAGTCCGCGCGAGTCTGCCCACAGCGACGGCGGAGTGGCTCCGGTTTGGACACCGCAAGGGCCACCGCCTGGCAACACCGGCCCGGTGGTGCAACTGCCTGGCGGTTCGGCCGGGCCGGCGGCCCCCAACCAGCCATCGGCTGGTGGACCATTTTCCGGAGTTGGTACTCTTCCTTTCGCGTCGGGTGGGATAGGGGCGAGCCAGTCTGGTAGAAGTTCGCGGGAACCAGTTGCCGGGCAAACTCATAGTGCGGCTGGTTCTGGGGCGTCGACTCGCGGGTCGATGCCGGAGTTTGGCACGGCCTGGCCAGCAGCGAGCGACATTGCTACCCCGGCTGATGCACTGGCGAATCGTGGGCAAAGCGGAGAGCAGTCGCGCGGCCCGGTGGTGCTGGCACCGCCGCCGGATCGTGTCCCACCTTCACCAACCCCGGCACAGCCGCCGCCGGGGTTCCCCGCCATCACCGATTCCTCCCGACAGCCTGCCGATCGACCGGCCGACGGGAGAGCTTCGCGCACGGCGCCGGCCGGCGCTGGTGCGACCGATGAGCAAATCGACCCTGATGTGCTGCAACAGTTCCAACTGTTTCTGCAACCGGTGCAACAAATGATCCAGTCGGGGCGGTTGGACGAAGCGCTAGTCGCGCTAAGCCGCATTTACGATAATCCGGCCTTGCCACCCGCTTTGGCCCGACAACTTACCCCCATGCTCGACAGCCTCGCCGGCACCGTGATCTACTCCAGGCAACATTTGCTGGAGGCACCGTACCTTGTGCAGCAGGGCGACACGCTCCACTGCATCGCCCAGCAGTACAACGTCCCCTGGCAGTTGCTGGCGCGGATCAACGGCATCGACGAGCAGCAGCCGCTTGTGCCAGGCCAAACGCTCAAAGTGGTGCGCGGCCCGTTCAGCGCGGTGGTCAATCTCGACCGCTATGAGCTGACGCTGAAACTAGGAGAGCGTTACGCCGGTCGGTTTCCCATCGGCATAGGCCGCGACTCCCCGCGATTGGAAGGCACTTACACAGTACGCGACAAGCTGGTGAATCCGGTTTACTACGGTCCGGACGGTTTCCGGGCCAACGGCGGCGATCCGAACAATCCGTTAGGGCGCTTTCTGCTCGACCTGGGCGAACAAGTGGGGATCCACGGCACCAACGACGTTCGCTGGGTAGGGCGCGACGACGGCCGCGGGGCGATCTGTCTGGGAGATCGGGACATCGACGATCTCTTCGGCATCCTATCGATCGGCTCGCGGGTGGTGATTCAACGGTGAGTCGCCGCTGGGTAAGCTGTGATGCCGAGCGGCGCTCAACAGCAGTAGCGCCTACAGGGCACTCGTGCTCGCAGCAGGATTGACGCCCCAGGGGCGTTCAGGCTTCCTGTGGCGCTCACTCGCACAGCAGCGCACCGACCAGCGCACCGCCCAAAAGCAGCCAACCGGCCGCGATGTCCCAGCGGATCGTCAGTACGACGGCCGCCATGGCCAGCAGGCATGCCAAAACACTTCCCAGCGAGGCAGCGCCGAGCTGGATGGTCACTGCGGCCATCAGGCCCAATGAAGCAGCCGTGACGGCGTCGAGAAACAGGCTGGTCCACAGATGTCGGCGGAGCCGGGCAACCCAGGGCGATGCAATGCCGACGAAAAAGAAGGTAGGCAAAATGATGGCCGCAGTGGCTACGATTGCCCCGGGGGTTGCGGCGACCAGATAGCCAATGAAAGCCACAGTGGAGATGAGCGGTCCGGGGGTAATCTGGCCGACAGCCACGGCATCGAGCAGTTGGGACTCGGTGAGCCAGCCGTATTGTTCCACCAATCCGCCGCGAATGTACGCCACCAGCACATACCCGCTGCCGTAAAGAACCGCGCCGACTTTGAGGAAGAACAGCGCCAGCTTCCAGACAGAGACAGAGCCGGCGGCCACTGCCCCGCCGGCCCCGACCGCCGCCAAGGGAATGCTGGAGTATCCGAGCACGGCTGCTGGGGCCAGTTGGGAGAAAGTGACTCGGCTACCCTCGTCTGGTCGGTATGTGGGGCGCTTGGCGTTACCGGCGCCCCCGGCTAGACGCAGGAACACCGCTCCCAGTACGGCGGCCCCTAGCAGCGCCAGCACTTCATCGCCGCCGGCCAGCGAGATTGCGGTCACTGCCGCGGCGATCAAAACTGTTTGCCACTTGGTCAGTGCAGAGCGTCCTAGCCGCCAGAGGGCCACGGCGACGATCCCCACCACCACCGGTTTCAGCCCTGCCAGAAACGGCTCGACTTGCGGCGTTTGTCCGAAGTGCAAATATGCCCAGGCCAGAACACCGGAGACCAGCGCGCCGGGGAGCGTGAACGCCGCACCAGCCAATATACAGCCGAGCGGACCGGCGCGCACATAACCGATGTGATTGGCCATCTCGATGGCATTAGGGCCGGGCAGCAGGTTGGTGACGGCCAGCAGGTCGAGGAACTGCTCGCGGGAGAGCCACTGCCGCCGCTGCACGGTCTCCTGCTCCATGATGGCGATATACACAGCCGGCCCGCCGAAGCTGGTGGCCCCCAGCCGGAGGAACAAGGCCGTCAATTCCCACAGTCGTGCCAGCATTGTGGTGGCAACTTACCGTGCCGCCAGCCGGTTGCCAAGACCGAATAGCACTTACCAACAGCGAATCGCGCTTGCATCACGCCAGCCAATTGGCCACGTCCTTGGCCCAGTAGGTGAGGATGATGTCTGCTCCGGCGCGCTTGATGGCGGTGAGCATTTCCAGGGCCACGGCCCGCTCGTCGAGCCAGCCGTTGGCCGCAGCGGCTTTGACCATGCTGAACTCGCCCGATACGTTGTACGCGGCCAGCGGCACGCCCGGCCAGCGCTCGGAGGCCGCACGGATGATATCCAGGTAGCACAGGGCGGGTTTGACCATTACGATGTCTGCTCCTTCGGCCAAGTCCAGCTCGATTTCCCGTAGGGCCTGCCCAGCCGATGACGCCGGGTCCATCTGGTAACTGCGGCGATCGCCGAATTGAGGGGCGCTTTCGGCAGCTTCGCGGAACGGCCCGTACATCGCGCTGGCGTATTTGGCCGCATAGCTCATGATCGGCAGGTGCTGATAGCCGGCCGCATCCAGGGCCTGGCGGATAGCACCGACCATGCCATCGATCATGCCGCTGGGGGCTACCATGTCGGCCCCGGCTTGGGCGTGAACGACTGCTTGCTGGCCGAGCAGCTTCAGTGTGGCATCGTTGTCTACATCTATTCGTTGGCCGATCTTGCTCAGCGGCCCGCAGTGCCCGTGATCGGTGTATTCGCAAAAACACACGTCGGTGACGATGAGCAGCTCGGGGGCAGTCTGCCGCACGGCGCGGATCGCCTGCGGTATGATGCCTTCGGGACTGGTGCTGTCGCTGCCCAGGGGGTCTTTGGTTTGCGGGATGCCGAAGAGCATAATCCCCCCCAACCCCAGCCTGGCGGCCTGGGCGGCTTCTTCGGCCAGCAGGTCGGGCGAAAGCTGGAAGTTGCCCGGCATAGCGCCGATAGGCCGCCGCAGCTTCTCGCCCGGCCTAACGAACAGCGGCAGTATCAGATTGGCAGGCGACAGCCTAGTGCGACGTACCAACTGACGAATCGCAGGATTGTAACGCAGGCGGCGCATTCGCACTGTGGGAAAACCGGAAACACTCATTCTTACCTCGCTTGCTGCTCGAGCAGCCGAAAAATCACACAGCGGCTTAAACACTCGACACCAGGAAGTTCTCGGGACAAGTTGACTGCGGCTTATCTTGCACAACACCTGGAGCTGCTGCAACTTCTTTCATGGCGATCGCTGTGTGCTAGGGCGATGGCTGTGCGTTAAGGTGATGGCCGTGTGCTATGGCCACCGGTTGGCATCTTCGGCCGAGGGGCTCGCGGTGGCCTGGCTCCGTCTGGTTCGCTCGATCAGATCGGCCGCCCAAGGTTTGTGCGAATAAAGCTCGATAACTGCCCGATAGATGGCGGCCGCTTTGGCTGGGTCTTTCTCGGCCAGCCGGTCGGCCTCATCCAATCGCGCCAGTATAGCAGCGCGGATGTCATCGCGGGCGGCTTTCAATTCTGCGCTGAGTTGCTCGATGCGTCGGCGGGCAAGCTCCACGCACTCGGCTGCCGCCCCCGAGCCGGTGGCATCATGTCCGTATAGTACCACCAGCGCCTCCAACCGCTGAAGGGCCTGTTCGGGATCGCTGTTCGACAAGGCGACGGCCTCCAGGTAAGCGCGTTCGGCAGGCGAGAGTCCCTCGCCCGCGCCGTACCCTTTGGCCCGGCGATCGAGCCTTCGTTCCCGGCGGTCGAGGTGTAATTCGCGGAGCATGGCCTGCAACTGACGTGCGCGGGGATCATCGGCAAAGTTTGCGAGGAAAGACTCGATGTCGGCTTCGGCCGATGCCAACGAAGCGGCGCTGCCGTCGTATCGGGCCATGATGCGCTTATACAGCTTGTCGGCCGATGGCGGCTGAAGCAAGTACCACGCCACCAACGTCACCAGCATCAGCCCGGCAACCAACAGCCAGGTGGTAGGCGAGATCAACGGTCGCCCTGGGGGAGTTTGCGGCTCGTCGGCGCCCAGTTTTTCGGCCGGTACCGGAATGAATTGGCCGGCCGAGCTCGATTCGTCGGGCGGGTTATCTTCGGCGTGCGACTCCAAGCCCGCCTTAACCGTCAAGATGCTTGGCAGGTCTGTCCCTGGCGAGGATTGGCGGGGCGCGTCGATAGTTTGCTGGGAGTAGTCCGATGCAAGTTTACCGGCCGAGGAAGCAGGCTCCGCTGGGGTGCCGGCCAGCAAGCGTGCGTCTAAGGCTGCGACAGACTCGCTCGGGCGGCGCCTGGCAGCATCGTCCTGGGAGGCACCGTTGGTTTGCGGCGCCTCGAGGCTGCCTTGTTGGATACGGAAAAGCATCTCGGTAGGCTTGGTCGGCGGCAGCGAGCCGTCCTCGGATAGCGGCGCAACAGAGTCTGTCGGCGTGCCTGTAGCCCCCAACGATTGGCCCATCGAAACACCCGCCGCCGTCACCTCCGACTGTACGGCATCGCCGGTGGCCGATAGCCGGTCGCGCATCGCCATCAGCCGCCGGGCCAGCACATAGGCGTCGGCGAAGCGATCCTCGGGGTTCTTGCTAAGCAATTGGGCGATTATCTGCTCGAACTCGGCAGGGCAATCCGGGGCGAAGTTCCGCAGCGGCTCAGGCTGCTCGGTGCGCTGTTTGTGAAGCATCTCGGCAAACCCTGCGGCCCGAAACAGCGGCCGACGCGCCAATAGCACATACAGCACCGCACCAAGGCTATACAGGTCGGAGCGCGGCCCGACGGGTTGTCCGCTGGCTTGTTCGGGCGACATGAACTCGGCCGTGCCGACGATCCCGCCGGTGTGCGTCAGCCGGGCATAGCCGAACAGTCGGGCGATGCCGAAGTCGGCCAGCTTCACGTGTCCATCGGAGGCCAGCAGCAGGTTGCCGGGTTTGATGTCGCGGTGGATCACCCCGCGGTTGTGCGCGTGCCTTAAGGCGTGGCATACGTCTAGCGCGATGTCGGTCGCCTCGCGCCACGAAAACACTCGACCGGCGCGCAACTCTTGCTCCAGGCTGCGGCCGTCGACCAGTTCCATGGCGTAATAGAGCATGTCGTCTTGTTGGCCGAAGCCGAACAGACGGACGATGTTCGGGTGATTGAGTTTGCGTAGAGTTTCGATTTCGCCAGCGAAGCGGCTGCGGAATCCTTCCTCGGCGCTGTAACTGGCCGATAGCAGTTTGATAGCTGCCGGTTCGCCGGTTTCCACGTGAACGGCTGCAAATACCTTTCCCATTCCGCCTCGTCCCAGCTCCCGCAACAGCCGGTATGGTCCCAGGCGCTCGATGTTCATGCCGCACCCTTGGTGGGGTCGTACTGGAAAAGCCGTCACCGATACGATACATCGTATTACCAGCGGCGGTAGGTGACTAGTGACTGCCGTGCGGCGGCCGGGTTTCACAGATCGGTTGCTCGCCTAGAGCACCAATCCGGCAGCGCGGCTACGGTCGAAGCCGCCTAGACCGGCAAGCCGCTGACCATAGAACAACGAGCTTTCTTAAAACAAAAGCGTTTCTCGGAGCAAAAGCGTTTCTTGGAAGAAAAGCCTTTCTTCTAACAAAAGCGTTTCTTGCAACAAGAGTGTTTCTTGGAACAAGAGTGTCTCTCGGAACAAAAGCGTCGGTCGGAGCAAGAGCGTTTCTCAAAAAACGACTTTTCTCAGAAAAACCTGCGTCACTGGGATGTTTGGTTTGCTTAATCTGAACAAGCCTGCGGGCGTGACTTCTCGGCAAGTAGTTGACGTGGTAGAGCGACTGGTGCGGCCAGCGCGTGCCGGTCATGCAGGCACTTTGGACCCCTTGGCTACCGGCGTGCTGCTGGTGTGCGTTGGCCAAGCCACGCGACTGATCGACTATCTGCACCGGCTGCCGAAGACATACGTGGGCACGTTCCTTTTAGGTCGAAGCAGTCCCACCGATGATACCGACGGCCCGGTCAGCGAACTGCCTGCGCCGCCGATACCGGAACTGGCCCAGCTCGAAGCCGCAGTACAGCAGTTCGTGGGCCGGATTCAGCAGCGGCCGCCGGTGTATTCGGCGGTGCGCCTTGGAGGCCGACGAGCGTACGATTTGGCGCGCAGAGGCCATCAGCCGGAACTGGCGCCGCGCGAGGTTGAAGTTTACCGCATGAAGGTTTGCTCATATGCATATCCAGAGCTGACTTTGGAAATTCAATGCAGCAGCGGCACGTACGTGCGGTCGCTGGGCAGGGACTTGGCCGAAGCGTTGGGCACAGCAGCGGTGATGTCGGCACTGGTGCGGACTGCAATCGGCCAGTTCCGCATCGAAGACGCATTGCCGCCCGAGAAGCTCAACGCCGACAACATTTCCGACCATCTCTTGCCGGCCGCGGCGGCGGTGTCGATGTTGCCGCAGTTGACCCTGACCGACGAGGAGATCGCCCGGCTGCGCAACGGTCTGGCTATCGCCAAGCCTGAGGCGCCGCAGGCCGAAGAGCTTGCCGGACTGGACGCACAAGGCCGTTTGGTCGCTTTGCTGACAACGGCGGCCCCCGGCGTAATCCGCCCGCTGCGGAACTTTAGCGGTCGCTGAGAGTTTTGCCGGTGCGTAGAACGCCATCTAATTACGCAGCAAGATTAACAAAAGCCGACAGAAAGAATCCTCAAAAAAAAGCAGCGATATACCGTACGCTGATACGATATAATGAGCGTCCGATGTCGGCGGGGCGGCAGGTCGGTTTGCGATTCTGCCAGGCGCAGCTTTACCGGATGTATCTTCGGACTTGCTCTTCGGATTTGCAGGCAACCGAAGCGTTTTCTCACTTCCCGACCGTCAAAAGGAACACCCTTATGCAAGCTGTGGCCTTCATGCTGTGCGCCGCGGCGACGCTGGCCCAGCCGCAACTAGCACCGGCGGTGGAGTATTTCTCGGTCTCCGACTACGACGGGGGCAACGTGTACTTCGTCCGTCAGGGCAAGAAGTATCCGTATCACGGGATGTCGGAACCGTGGGTGTTCAATCGGGCAATGAGGTGGCTAGATGCCGCCGACGGCTTGGAAGGGGCCGTGTTGAGCTATTGTAGCCAGTCGCCGCTGCTCCTGACCGGCAGCAAGCAAGTTTCCCGTTGGTACACCAGCAAAGCCAATCTGCTGGAAGACACCGACGAGGAGTTCACCGGTTTCATCAAGCGCGACAAAGCGACCGACTGGGATCACGTTGCCCTGCCGCCGTTGCAGTTTCCCATCGAGCAATTTCCCACGGCCGAGCTAGAAGTACGCGAGTGCACTCACCCGTGGCAGTTGCTGGTGGTGGTCAAGGGGCGAAGCGGGCCGCCGATGTACTCCAGCCCGTGGCAGCAGCAGCCGGGAAAAATAGCGGTCAATTTGTTGGAATTGTATCGCTCCAAGGGTTATCGGAAGCAGTTTGCTGAGTTGCATTTCTTCGTGGCTGTGCGTACCGAGGCGCCCGGCGAACAGGCGCGCACCACCTTTCGGTTGCGTCTGCTGGGCAGTGCGGCGGTCGTCGCTTCGTTGCCGACTGTTTGCACGCAAGCGCGGGCGCAGCGCGAAGGCGTGCCGCTTTACGCCGTGGTAGTGGACGAGTCGGCCGTTCGGCTCGGCAGCGATGCGGTGGCCGTGACTGTCGGCGTCGGCGGCCGCACCACAGTTTTGTCGCCGGTGGGCGAAGGTGTGTTTGGAGGCCGGGTACCGGGTCTAGCGGTGGGAGAACACATGGCGACGGTGCGGGCGATGTTCCGCGACAAAACGCGCAAGCCGCTTGCCGTCCAGGTACGGCTTTGTGTGACCGACGGCGAGTTTTTCGGCTACGATCCGCAGCTTAAACTGCTTACTCGCCAAGGACGCCCCGTCGGCCCGCTGACCGGCTCGTACCGCGGCTACCCGATGTTCAAGTGGATCGGCACGCCGCGCGAAAGCCTTGTACACGGTCAGTCGCAATGGGAGGCCGTTTGCGGCCAGCAGCACGAGGGGCAGTATTTCAACCACGGCGGGCCGCAGTACGGGTATCATGCCTGGGAATCGCTTACGCCGGCTGAACTGGCGGCCGATTTTGCTTATCTGAAACGATGCGGCTGGTCGCTGGTGCATCTTTGCCAGGGCTGGTGGATCTGGGAGCGGTTGGACGCCGGCGGACGGATAGCACCTCACGGCGCCGAGCAGCTTGCCGAAGTGCTCTCGGCCGCTCGCCGCAACGGGCTGTGGGTCCACTTCGCCTTAAGCCACTATCCGCTCGGCAAGCAGAGCATGCCGTATGCGCAGTACTTGGAGGCTGGCTATCAGCGCGAGGATTACACCAAGCCCGACTCGAATTTCTACAAACTCTTCGGGGGCTACTTGCGCGACTTCGCAACCCTGTTTGGCGAAGATACTGCGCTGGCCAGCCTGAGTGCCGCTGGCGAAGGCGACCCCGATTGTGGAATGCAGTTCGTCAATCACGTCGCCGAGGTGATGGCCAAACACGCCCCAGGCCAGCTTTTCGTGTGCGAACCCCATCATATTCCCAAGCCGTATCCCAAAGACCCCAACTACTATCGGCGTGCCGGATGGAAGCCGGTGCTTGGCGGGATGCGCACGTATCCGATCGACCTGCTGGAGCCGGAACACATTGCCGTGCAATTCAAGGTCGGCGCCAAGGGAGATATTTTTCTAGCCGAGGGGTTGTTTTGGGGGTTTATGGGCGCGCCGACCGACATTGAGCGCTACCGCCGCCGCGTGCGGCAGACGGTGTACACGGGGCTGGTCTATCGCTGCCCGATTCTGTTCAGTTGGGAAGAGCGCGTGGTCGAGGACGAGCGAACGGTGTTCGAAGCAGTGCGTAAAGCGGTGGACTGGAACAAGCGGTTCGCCCAACCCAAACTACTGTTGCGCGTAGGCCAAGACTGGGAAGTGCTTCACCATTGGCAGCGCGAGCTAAGCCGTCTGCCGCTGGAGTACGCCCTGCTGCTGAAGGATGAACCAGCCCCAACGGACGCGGTGCTGGTTTTGGACGCAGACAAATGGCCGGGCGAATTGAAGTTCGCTTTGCAGAGCGGCCCGCTGCCGGAGAAGCTGAAGGCGGAAATGCCTATGCGGCTGCCGATGGGCTACTCGGCCAATTATTCTTGGAGCGAAGACCGCCGCCTGCTGTTGGCGTACATCCATGCTGATGATGTATTTTTCCTGACCGGCCCGAAGCCGCAGCGCGCCCCAGTGGTCCGGCCGGGACCTCCGCCGCCGTTTGTGATCCACCTGGAAAACTTTCCGCCGGGCAAGCTGCCGTTTCGGCTGTACGACTTGGAGACCAAGACCGTCTTGCTGCAAGGCGAGGTCGATCGGGCCCGGCAACTTTTCCCGCCGCGTCGGGCCGATGAACTGCTGCTGGTCGTGGGCGGTAAGTGGTGAAACAAGTACGGCGCAAACGCGCGGGGCGATTGCCAAGAGTGCAATCGTTACACCACTGGCTCGCAAAGCACGTGCCAAGAGGTAGTGCATTTGCGCTATTCAGGTCTTGCCAATGGCATGTGGTACTAAGCGAAAACCCCGCGATGGCCGGCAAGAGCCCAAATATCACGTCCGCTCTTGGACATTTGGCAAAGGCTTTTCCGGTAAGGCAAACAGGGATGTTTCGGTTGATAGTTCTATAACGGCTGCATCACCCAAACCCGATGCGCTTTGCCGGTCGCATCACCAGCGCCGATCGTGCGCGGCGTACGCAGCAGGCAAACAATGTGCACGGGTCAGCATGGGGTTGATGTGCGACCGAGGCCTGCGCCGATAGCTAAAACGAGGACGCACGGTTTGCCGGGCACGGACGCGCCCAGTACATCGATCGAACACCGGTGCATCGAGTGGCCGGCCGCCCACGCCGCAGGCGTCTAATGCAATTCCAAGCCAATCTGAAATTGGATCTGGTAGCGCTGGGGCTGCTTGCGCTGGTGGTCTTTTTAGGCGCATCGCTAGCCAGCTACGATCCGGCCGATCCACCCAGCAATCTCGTTTATCCACCCCGCGATACCGTTACAAACCTTTGTGGGCGGGCCGGCGCAGTGGCCGCGAGGCAATTGCTGGAAGGTCTGGGGCTTGGAGCGTACTATCTGGTGGTGTGGCTGGCCGCGCTGGACGTAATGCTCCTTGCTCGACGTCCGATAAGCCATCCGCTGCTTCGCCTGAGCGGTTGGCTGCTTTCGCTGTGGGGTTTCACCACGCTGGCTGCGCTGGCCGTGCCGTGGCTTTCGCCCGGGCCGGTGATCGGGGCAGGAGGCTATCTGGGCGCTGCCGGTCGGGGGCTGCTGGAATTGCACTTCGCCAGCGTCGGCGCGTACATCATCGCCAGCGCCGTGTTGCTGGGCGGACTGCTGCTGTGTACCGACTATTTGATGTTGCGGGTGTTGAACTGGACGATTGCTAAACCGTTGGTCGGCCTGGGCCGAGCGGTTTTGCAAGTCCTCGGCGCTTACTCGTACAAACTTTCCGCGGCCGAGTCGCCGACCGACCACACCGCCGAGCCGAACGTTTCCACCGTTGCTGCCGTGCGGGTAGTGCCCCCCAACTCGGAGCCTCAGGCGGCCAGGCGGCTGCCGACCGAACAAGATGCCCAACGGGAAACTGCTCCCCGAGGCAAACCGCGGGGCGGCAACGGCAGGCCGAAGGTCGTTGCTCCGCGAGTTGCCGAGCCAGACCCAGCCAGCGAAAAAACTTCCCCGCCTGCCGTCCAACTGGACAGTTCCCTTGACGCCGCCGAACCAGCCGAGTACGAGCTACCCAGCATCGAGCTGCTCCAGCCCGGTACTTCGATTGCTTTCGAGGAGCACGAGAAAGAAGTGCGCCGCAAGGCGATGATCTTGGAAAAGACCTTCGCCGATTTCGGCTACCATGTCCGCGTGGTGGAGATTCAGACCGGCCCGGTGATCGCACAATTCGAAGTGGAACTGGAGGCCGGCCTGCGTCTGAGCAAGATCACCGCCCTGGCCGACGATCTGGCTATCAGCCTGCGCGTTCCCAGCGTGCGAATCGTTGCCCCGATACCGGGCAAGAACACCGTGGGCATCGAGGTGCCGAACAACCAGCGCCAGCTCGTGCGGCTACGCGAAGTAATGGAAGAAGGGGCTCAGCGGGCGGCGAAAATGCGCATCCCCTTATTCCTGGGAAAGGATGTGGCCGGCGCGCCGCTGGTGGTGGATTTGTCGGGATTACCGCACTTGCTGATCGCCGGTCGGACGGGCACGGGAAAGAGCGTGTGCTTGAACTCCATCATCGTATCGATAATCATGACCCGCCGCCCGGATGAAGTCCGCCTGCTACTGATCGACCCGAAAATGGTCGAACTCAGCCCGTACCGCTCGCTGCCGCATCTGATGCATCCGGTGGTAACCGACATGCGCAAGGCGGAGGCCATTCTGGCTTGGGCGGTGGAGCAGATGGAAGAGCGTTATCAGCTTTTGGCCCGGGCTGGCGTGCGACACATCAGCGTTTACAACCAGTTGGGCGAGGAGGAGCTGATGGAGCGGCTCCAACCTACCACCGAGGAAGAACGCAGCCAAATTCCCACCCATTTGCCATACGTAGTCATCGTGGCCGACGAGCTGGCCGATCTGATGATGACCGCTGCTAAGGAGGTCGAAGGGCACATCATCCGTTTGGCGCAGAAGAGCCGGGCAGTGGGTATCCACCTGGTATTAGCCACGCAGAAACCCACCGTGGATGTGATCACCGGTCTAATCAAGTCCAATTTGCCGGCTCGCATCTGCTTTCAGGTGGCCAGCCGCACCGATAGCCGAGTGGTGCTCGACGAGATGGGAGCAGAACGTCTGCTGGGCAACGGCGATATGCTTTTCCTCTGGCCAGGCACCAGCACGCTGATCCGCGGCCAGGGCACATATCTGGCCGACGAGGAGATCAACCGCGTCATCGCCGCGGTGGCCACCAGCCAGCCGCAGTTCGTCAGCGAACTGGTACAACTCGAAGTCAACCAGCCGGACGGCGAAACGCAGGCCAGTACCATTCGCGACGAACTGTACGAAGACGCCGTGGAGATCGTGATCCGCGAAGGACGCGGCAGCGTATCGCTTTTGCAGCGCGCGCTGGGAATCGGCTACGGCAGGGCCGCCCGGCTGATCGACTACATGGCCGAAGATGGCATCGTCGGTCCGTACAACGGTTCGCAGGCCCGTGAAGTCCTGCTCACGCTGGAGCAATGGCGGCAGCGGCGCCGCACAGCCGACCGACAACACGAGCCGATTCCGCAACTTCAGCGCAACCAGTCGCGTCCGGCCGGGTCGGGCGGTTTTTCGGCTCAGCGGCTTCCGGTGCTGGCGGTGCCGAAATCGGGAACTTCCCTCCAGGCATTCCACGGTTCGGCGCTTTTCGACGACATGGCCGACCGAGCCGCCGGCAACAGTGCTATTACCATCCGCAGCTTACGGCCGGATCGTCATCCCCACGATGACCAGCAAGAAGGCGACGACGATGCGCCCCCATACGTCGCCGGAGTGGCTGAACCGGCGGGCAGCAGCAGGGCGAGCATCGCTGAGCAAGCCGACACCAGCGACAAACCGACCACTGCCGACGAAGCAAGCCTCGCCGGCAGAGCGCATGTCGCTTCCCGCGCCAAGCACAATAAGTCCAGCGGCAAAGGCAGTGCTCCGGCCGCCGCACAACCGGACGACATGCTCGACGTTTCCATCCGGCCCGGCGCCGGCAAGCGTTTCGATGAAGAGCATCACTCGCGGGAACAAGCTGATTTGATCAGCCACAAGTACGGCCATCGCGCGCCGAGCGCATCTGAAGCCGAAGCCCCCGCTGGCCCAAACGAAGCACTTGAGCAGCCCGAAAAAGGTTAACATCGTGCCCTGCCGTCTCGGGCGGTGTGTGGAGTTAGGGTTAAAAGCGGCGGCCGCTTCCCGAAAAATCGGGAGGATTGTTGCTTTAGCTACACCAATGTACGAGTCGGGTGCGCTACGTAGGAGGGGACAGCGCGTTTCTCATGGTTTCTGTCGCGTCTGCCCGCGCCGCACTGGTTGTCCGCGCCACTGCGATTTTTCGCCTGGGGGAAGTGTGTGTTTCGTTCCTCGCACAATCGCGTTCTGACCGCGTGGCACAAGTGCGCTTTTCTCGCCTGGCAGAAAATCGTAGTATTTTATAATCGGATTGAAGCTTGTTTTTGCGTTTCAGGCACATTTATTGCATCGCTGGCAGATGCTGAAGTGTGGTGAATTGTCGCGGAGCGTCACGTGCGAATCGTCAAGTACCCACATCCCGCATTGCGCTACAAGTGCAAGCCGCTCGCGCGGGTAGATGCCGAGCTGAGGTCGATCGTCCAGCGGATGTTCGAGCTGATGTACGCGCATAAGGGCATCGGGCTGTCGGCCAATCAGGTAGATTTGCCGTACCGGCTGTTCGTTCTCAACCCATCAGGCGACCCGGCCGCCACAGACCAGCAGATGGTCTTCATAAATCCGGTGATCCTGCGACGCAGCGGCAGCCAAGAGGACGAAGAGGGCTGCTTAAGCTTCCCCGATATTTTTGCGCCGGTTCGTAGGCCAAACCAGGTGACGGTGGTGGCATACAATCTGGAGGGCAATGAGGTCACTTGCGAATTTCAGGGTCTGACGGCCCGCGCTGTCCAGCACGAATACGACCACCTCGACGGCGTGCTGTTCATCGATCGTATGTCGCCCGGCGCACTGCTGTCGATAAAGCAAGAGCTGGCCGAATTGGAGTTGGAGTTTGCCGGTCAACGCCGCCAAGGGCTGATCCCCGACGACAAGCAAATCGCTGCCCGGCTGCGGCAATTGGAAATGCTCCGAGCGTAACCCGGGGGTGCCGACGCGCGCATCTAGTGTCCCGCAAGGCTAACCATCGTCCTAGACGATGCGCTGCGTCGTTTGCTCTGTGCCGTTCTGTTCGCAATCGCTCTGCACTGTGCCGGGCTGTTGCGCGCTGCTGGCTATGCCCCGCAGGTGGCAGGCATGACCTCAGGCCGGAGCAGAACCATAAGCGTGGCCTGAAGCGGCGATTCGTCGGGTAAGACAATAATTGCGGCGAGCTGGCCCGGCTGTGGAACTTCTGAAATGGCAACCAGCAGGCCTAGGTGTGGCACTTCTGCTGCGGCAACGGTTTGTAGGCGAGTGGTTCATGAGCAGTCCGCCAGCGAAGCGGCAGAAGCTAGCCCCCATCGCTTTCCTAAAGCATTTGTTAACTTCGATTTTTGGGCTGGAGGTTCGGCTTGGCTAGTGATCCGACTAGGTTACTGATTCGGCTATGGTATGGCTCGCCTGGCTACTGACTGGCAAGCTGGAGGAGCAATTGCCTGAGTTGTTCATGGTCGCCCGGCCGGAACCCAATAAAGTAGCGGCGGACAAAGCCCTGGCGGTCCAGAACTAGCGTCAGCGGAAGCTCTTCGGTGCCGACTGCCTGCGTGGCCGCTTTGCGCGTCGTGCCGTCCGGGTCGACGTAACAAAGCATGTTGATGTTCGCCTGCTGCAAGAACAGTCGCGTCTCATAATACAGCACTGCGAGGTCTTCCCCAGGATGTTTGCCGTAACAGACCGGCAGGATCGTCACGTCGCTATTGCTGCGTAACTGGTGCTGCAAGTCGGCGATATACGAAAGCTGCATGCGGCACAGCGCATTGTTTGGACTCCACAGATGCAGCACGGCGACTCGCCCCTTTAGGTCGCTGAGGCTGACCGCCGCGGGTCCCCCAGTCAGTCCTTGCAGACGTAAGGCGCTCAGCCGGGGACCAGGCGCCGGCTGCCGTCCCGGAAATGCAAAACCACGAAACTGGACTGCGACCAATACACAGCCGATGGCTGCCAGCAAGATCAGCCACGGATTGCGCAACCATCGGGGAGAATTGAAAACCCGCTGGGTTTTATCGCCCGAGGGACTAGGCCGACTATATCGTATAAGTCGCATCAGCAGTTCCGAGCGGCGGGATCAAGGGCGTTTTCACGTTGGCGCGCAGCGCTCGTCGCAGCAGCGGCGCTGTTCCGAGAGGCGAGGTCAGCGGCTTTTTCATCAGCATGGTCGGTGAGCTTCAATAAGGCCAATGGCAGGCGAACCTGCGATTGACGGGCACCCTCATGCAGCAACTATACTGTATTTGGGTTGGAAATGCCAGAGCCGGTGTATTCGGCTCGCAGAGGTCACAGGCACTGCATTCGACTGCCATGTGGCAGAGCTGCTGGCCGCTGTACTGGAGACTGTGTCTGACAAGCGTTGGTCGCGCGGTGTTGGCCCGGCGCGGTATTACGTGGCCGAAGCCACCATCAGCCGTCGAACCGGCCGCGGCGACGTTGCCGAACAGCTTCCCGGCGTAAATGGGGCCTCGACTGTATAGAAGCGAGCGTACAATCGTGAAATACGAAGTAGAACAAAAGTTTCCCGTGGCCGATTTGTCGGATGTGCAGTCTCGCCTGGCCGAGTTGGGGGCGGGGATTTCTCCTCCACAGGAAGAATACGATTACTATTTCTCCCATCCGGCGCGCGACTTCGCCCAGACCGACGAGGCCTTGCGCATCCGTCGCAAGAATAGTGGGTATTATATCACCTACAAGGGGCCAAAGATTGATCAGACCACCAAAACTCGGCATGAGATCGAAATACCGCTTGGCGACGAACAAGCGGCTGCCCACTGGGTAGAATTGCTCGAGGCTTTGGGGTTTGCCCGCCTGGCCGAGGTGCGCAAGTCGCGCCGCAAGGCATGGGTAAGATGGGACAATAGGCAAATAGAAGTGTCGCTCGATTGCGTCGCGCATCTGGGCGCGTTCGTCGAGCTGGAGTTGGTCGTCGAGCCTGCCGAGCTGGAAGCGGCTAAGGCATCGGTGGCATCGCTGGCCGAGCGTTTGGGTTTGCGCCGTTCGGAGCGTCGGAGTTACTTGGAACTGCTGCTGGCACGCCCTGGGGCGGCAGGCTAGTGCTTTTCACTTGGAGGAGATGAGCACATGGGTGCCCTAAGGATGATGTTGGCTGAAATCCGCTATCGCAAGATCGGCTTCCTGCTTAGCGTATCGGCGGTGACCATCGCTTCTGCGTTGTTGATTGCTGCGCCGAGCGTGGTGGACGCTTACCAGCGGCAAACGGCCGCCGAACTCAGCACGTCGGCCGAACTCGTTCAACAGGAGGAAGCCGCCGTGGCAAAAATAAAGGCCGAGATGGAGGCCTTCGAACGCGGCACCGAGGAGGAGCTGCGCAAATTGGAAGATCAAACACGGCGATTGATGCGCGACATGGGCTTCAACCTGATGATCGTCCACAAAAATACCAATATGGCGGACTTCTGGGCGGCCGATTTCGCGCTGCACGACATCCCAGAAGAATACGTCCACCGCTTGGCCAACGACCGACGGCTGACGCTCATTGCACATTTGGTCGCCACCTTGCAGAAGAAAATCGACTGGCAGGGCCGCAAAGTGCTGCTAGTCGGCTACCTGCCTGAAGTGCCACAACCGCATATGCGACAAAAATCGGCCATGGGCTACAACATCAAACCGGGTACGGTGCTGTTGGGGCATGAATTGCGTGGTCAGTACAAGCCGGGCGACACCGTGGAAGTGCTGGGCAGGCAATTCATCGTTGCCGAAATCTGGCCGGAACGCGGCAGCAAGGACGACATCACCATCGCCATGCACCTCCATGACGCGCAAGAGTTGTTAGGCAAACGCGATCCGCCGCGGATCAATCAAATCCTGGCCTTGGGATGCGTCTGCGAAGGGGAACGCCTGCCGGTAATCCGCAAACAGCTCGAAGAGGTGCTGCCCGATACCCACGTCACCGAGTTCCAATCGATCGCCTTGGCGCGGGCCGAACAGCGCACCGCGGTGGAACGAAAACGCAAGCTGATCGCCGCAAGCATGCAGCAGAACATCGCCCAGCGCCAAAAACTGCTGGACGAGCGCAGAGCCATACTGGCCCAGATGGAGGCCTCGCGGGCGCGAACTCAGCAAATTATGGAAATGCTGGCCCTGGTGCTAACGCCGTTGGTGCTGCTGGCCGCCGGGGTGTGGGTCGGCTTGCTGGCGATGGTCAACGTGCGCGAACGACGCACCGAAATCGGCTTGCTCCGCGCACTGGGAAAAAGCTCCACGATGATTGCCGCGTTGTTTATGGGAAAGGCGATTTTGGTCGGCCTGGTGGGCGCAATCGTGGGAGTGGGTTTGGGCATCGTGGCGGCACGTTGGACGGCCGGAGCGGTGCTCGGCCTCTCCAGTGAGGAGCTGAGGCTCTCGGCAGCCATGCTGGCCGCCACTGTAGCCGGCGCTCCAGTGCTTTCCGCCGCAGCAAGTTATTTGCCCACCGTCTTCGCTTTGTTGCAAGATCCGGCGGTCGTATTGCGCGACCAGTAGCAAAGGCTAACACCCCCAGCGGACCGGGGGCATCTCCGAGCAGTTTCCCACTTGGCCCGCGCCGAAAACAAACGCCGGCCGATCGACCGCGCCGCCGATGCCTTCCGAATACTTCGCGCCCGGCAGAGCGTTCATGGCCTCGATGACCACTTCCGGATGCCTTGCCTCTGCGTTGGCCTGCACATGTTGATCGGACCAGCCGAAGAAGGTCAGCTGCGGTTTCGCCGCTTGGCCCACTGCGGCACTGGCCCAGATTGCACACCAGGAGAACAGCACTCGCAAAGACTGTGTCGGATGCATCGTACGCTCTGCGAGAAGTATTCTCGGCGGCCAGCACAGTGTGCCTGTCATGCTGCCAGAAGCTGCACTGCGCTGGCGGCCCAGGGAGTTTAGCCTTGGTCTGAGTATTCGGTCAGCCAGCGCTCGATGACTCGCAACACGTAGGCCACTTGTTCGTCGGTCAATGGCTTGCCCAGGGGAATCCAATGCCACCGCCATAAACAGTGACGGCAACAAGTGGCGGTGGCATGTTGCGCCACGAAGACCGGGTGGCCGTGCAAGGGCGTCTGCCGGCCTTCGTTTTTCGGCCTTGCCGGGGCCAGGCGTTCGACCACGAAATCGCGGGCGTGGGCCATTATCACCGGCAGAGTTTTAGCGGTCAAATACGCGCGCTCGCGAGGTCCTAGCCGCCGACTGCGACGAAACGGGCTTTGCTGCAACTGTTGGAACACTTCGTCCAGGTCTCGAAAGCTGCTTTGCTGGGGGAGCATGGCCTTGCCAGTCGCTCCGGGCCGTGGCAGTCAACCTAGCCGTCAATTGGCTTACGGCGCGAAGCCTTGGGAACAGGAGCTACCAGTATAGTCCACGACGCCTGCCAAGAAAGCGTTGGCATGGAACGATTTTTCCCTTGCCCAGCAGATCGAACAGGGCCGGGCGTTGCTAGGAAACTTCGGCCCGACACAGCCTGCGCCGGCCGCAACGTGCTGACCTAGCCAGCCCTCGGGCCAGCCAGTCCGATGCAGCGCAAAGCGGCGATGGAGCGCAACAGCTGGTCAGTAATCCAAGTCGAAGTTCAATCCGGCCGAAACGCCCATCGCCTGGTACGATACTTCGGCGCCCAATTCTGTTTTCTCGTTGTACTTGGCCGGGATGTTTTCGCCAGGCTTGGTGATTTTGATTTTGTAGAATCCGGGCGGAAGTCCGGGGGCGTTGACTTTCGAAGCCGAGGGTGTGGTGATATTGCCTGCCACGCCGTTCTTGTCGGTTGTTCCCGTGCCCGACTCGTAGCTGGGGCCCAAGAACTTCTCCGGCTCAAAAGTCACGGTGGCTCCTTCCAGAGGTTGCCCACGGCGAGTAACCCGCACCAACTGCGTGATGCTCCCTGCCGCGCTATCGACCCACTGCCGCATGTGTTTTTCGAGCATTTCCCGGGTGATTCCCTGGTTATTCGGGTCGAGGTGTTCCCGGGAAGACCACAGTGCCGGACAGCGGCGCAATTCGTCGGGCGACAACTTTCCGTCTTTATTGGTGTCGTACTCGGCCATGGCAGCGGCAGCCGCCGCGGACGGATCGAGTTTAGGCGGTTCGACGCGCGGCGGCGCCCCACGACGGCAGCCGGATACACCGGATACAAACATGCCGCTAATCATCATCGCGGACACAAGAAAGAGTGTTTTTTGGCGAAACATATTGTGGAACCTTGTGTTTAAGTTTTGGGTGGTGGAATTATCCGCCAGAGTACCATAGTGCGCAAACGACGTCAAATGTCCCCTACATCGTGGGGATTGCCTCGCCCGAGGCGATGCAACATATTTCTACGTAAGCAGAAATATTTTTGGGACCATGTACTGCGGCGGCGGCGTCTAAGTATGAAGGTATGAAGGAATTGTGACGCGGCTGTGATCGGGAGAAAAGATCATGCCGACAGCCTTCGATCCGTACCACCGATGGCTTGGTATTCCACCAAAGGACCAGCCGCCAAACCACTACCGATTGTTGGGGCTAGAGCTTTTCGAAAGCGATCCGGCGGTGATCGAGTCGGCCGCCGACCGGCAGATGGCCCACGTGCGGTCTTTCCAGTCGGGACAGTATTCCGTACTCTCACAGCGGATCCTGAACGAAATTGCGGCGGCCAAGGTAACTCTCTTAAATCCTGAAAAGAAAGCAGCTTACGATAGTTTCCTGCGGGCCAAGCTTTCCGCTACGGGGATGGGAACACACCCAACTGGCAAAAATGCAGAAATTGGTGAGTATGGGCAAACGCATCCCCAGCTTGCTCCTTCAACTCGTGCGCCTAGTAGTACCGGTACGGGGCTGGTCGGACAAGCGTTACCGGGTGACTCGGCACTCGGCAGTACAAGTGTCGATAGCGCAACCCATAGCGCCGTTTGCAGTTATGGCTCTGAAAACGCCCAATTTTCTGGTCAAGCGATAGCTGTTCCCATTTCGTCGAGCCGTCGGGCGGTGTACCGGGGCCGCTCGCGCACATCCGGGGCGATGGCTGCCGTTTCGCTATTGGCCGGTGCAGTATTGATAGCGGCGATCTTGTATGTGGCGGCCATCAGCGGGGGTGGAAACGGCGAGCAATCGCTCGGTTCGGCCAACGAGCCGGCGGCGGTTGCCAAGGCAAACGCAAAGCAGTCTGGCGAAGCAGCGTCGCCGAAATCCAAGAGCCAGGATACTCGGCCCAGCTCCGCTGCATCCAAAACGGCAGAAAACAACCCCACGGCGCCACAGCAGCCGGAGCAAAGCCCAACCGGCGGGTCAGACCCCCAAGACGCGAAGTCTCCGTCTCAAGACGCCGAAGCTACGCCAGGCGCACCGGCTGATTCGTCGCTCCCAGGGGCCCAAACGGACAAAATGGACCAGGCCGGCCAACCGGCGGAACAGCCAATCCAGCCTTCGGAAGCTGCGCCGGGCACAGAACCATCGACGCCGGCAACGGAAACCCCTGGCGAGACCATGTCCTCAAATGGCGGAGCGCAGAAGTCAGAATCATCAGCATCGCCTGTGGTTGGCGAGAGCCTGCCGGGCCAGAAGTCTGCTACGCCGAAGCAAGAATTGATCGAACAAGCGCTTGCAGAATTGAAGTCGACCTTCGCCACGGAGTACGCCAAAGCCACAACGCCTGAAGGAAAGCTGTCGCTTGCCAAGCTGTTGCTGGTCGAAGCCGAGCATACTACCGGCGACGCCACAGTGCAGTATGTGATGTTGCGGCAAGCCGCTCAACTAGCAGCCGAGGCGGGCGACTATTTGGTGTGCCGCGAGGCAGTGTTGAAGATCGAGTCGCTGTCGTCCGGCGATCCGTGGCCGTTGCGAATCGAAACGCTGTCCGAACTGAGCCGATCGGTGCGCAGTGCCGACGACCGCGCCGCAGTGGTCAACGGCGCGTTGCAGCTTGTGGACGTGGCGCTGCGGGCAGACAATCACGAGGCGGCCGAAAAGCTGGCCTCGATTGCCGTGGCTGCGGCTTCGAAGGGAAGCGACTTGTCGCTGCGAAAGCTGGCCATCGAGCAAAGGGAAGCCGTTCGGGTAGCGACGAAGGCCTGGGAGGAAGTCCAGCCAGCGGCGCAAAAACTTGCCAGCGATCCTAACGACCCGGAGGCGAACTTGATCGTCGGGCGTTATCGGGCGTTTGTGCGTCGCGACTGGGCAGGAGGATTGCCGCTGCTGGCTAAAGGGAGCGAAGCCCGGCTGAAAACCATCGCCCAAGCCGATATAGCCAATCCCACCTCGGCCGAGGAACAAGCGAAACTGGGCGACCTGTGGTGGGAGTATGCCGATGGGCAATCCGGCGCGGCGCACGCCGCCGCGCGCGCCCGCGCAACACATTGGTATGTGTTGGCAGAACCCCACTTGCAGGGACTTGCCAAGACCAGGGCCGAACGGCGTCTGCGCGAGGCCGGAGCGGTAGTCGATCTGCTGGCTGTCTTTCAGCCCAAGAGGGCGGCATATGTGGGCAACTGGCAATACGATGGTAAAGTACTGATTTCGCCGCCGGAAGCCTTTGCCCGCGTGCAGTTTCCCTATAGCCCGCCGGAATCATACGAGCTGACTATCATCGTCGAGCGGGTAAGCAATCCTCGGCTTCTGGGATTGCGACCGCGATCGGTTTTCGCAATCGGGTTGCCTAATACAGCCGGGCAATTGGTGGCCTTGATAGACGTGCCGGCGGGTGATTCGGGTTCGCCGGGTGCGCCGCCTTCGCCGCCGGGAGGTGGCCGGCGACCAGGACGCCAACGAGGCGACGATATGCTTAGAGAATTCGCCCGAAACTTCCTCCAACTGCGCGCCAGCGGACTGGCTAGCCCCAGCGAAGACGGCCTGACCCTTGTGAACCGAAACGAGCATGCGCGGGCGCTAGATTCCGATCGGGAAAACACCATTGTGGCTACGGTGCGACCGTCTGGGGTGAGCGTCTCGGTCAACGGGGCATCAATCATTTCGTACTCGGGCGACTTGAAGAAGCTGGGCGTGCCGCGTCCGTGGGCAATGCCGGACCCGAAGCGAATCTTCGTCGGTACTCATAGCGGCATTTTCCGCATTCTGAAGATGGAAGTGCGGCCTATTTCGCCTTGACCGGCAGGCTCGGCTGCGGGCATTCGGCCGTTGACGACGGAAGCCACCTTGGCACGCGGCGGTCGGCGGTCGGCCCAGGCTCAGTCTTTGTCGCTGGAGACCATGAGCGTCAGCATAGTTCCCTTGTCGCGCTTCCCCGCTGCCACTGTGCACGTGCGCTTCTGCTTGGTTGCGCTGACCACGCTGTTTTCCTCGGTGTTGAATGTGGTTGCTATCTGCCAACCAGCCGCCTTGAGCTTATCGGCGTAGAACTTCGCTACTTCATCTACGGTATCGCTGGTTTCCAGCGACACCGTCACGGCTTGCTTTTCGGTGGCAGTGGCTACAACCCTGGATTTGGGATAGACGGGCACATCGGTGGGAAAGCCTTCGGGCAGTTTCAAGCTGCCTTTGTCGCCAGCGAATTGAACTTTCTCCCCCTGCGGCCCCTCGACGGTAAGCTGGCCTTTGCTGCCCTGTTCGGTGATGGTCACCTTTTCCCCTTCCGGCGTGACGATGGTATGCGATTTCCGCCCACAACCACAGCAAGCCAGCAAACACATCGCCGCTGCCACATATCCGATAGTTCGCCACATGACCGCGCCTTCCCAATGATTTTGTGATTCTCATGAAGATTTCAATCGCGTGCCCGCCTGATAGCCTTTAGCGCTGGCTGCAATGTACAGCGCTGCTAGAAGGCTTGCAAACTGTCTGCGCACACCGGTTCAAAGATTTTATGCTCAAGGTGAGTCAGGAAATGCTGCTGCGCCGAACGGCATTGGGCTGTCGTTTTGCTGAAAATCGCTGCGAACTAACCTGCGACGACCGTGGCGCGACGGTGCAGCCCAAGCGCGCTGGCGTCGCCCTGGCCTGGCGGGCACTTGCTTGCGAGCGTTAGTGGCGGTGGCGCCGGAATCGCTGATAACTTTGCTGGCCAAGCCGACGGCGGCCGGCCCGGCATTACGCGGCCGAGGGTGTCGGCGACGCGCGCACGAGCCTGAAAAGATAGCGTGTGGACCAGTCGCCGCAATGGCAGGGTCGGTGGCGAGTTCGCTCAGTGCAAGTTAAACTTGAGCGTTAGGTTGCACGTTTACCGGAGAAGGCAATGCCGAGTATTTCCAAATGTCCGCAGTGTGAACAGTCGGTCTCGATTCCCCCCGGGGTCCCTGGCGAAATCACCGTCCGCTGCCCCTTGTGCAACGCCGAGTATCCGCTGGCCGACGCCCTGGCTTTGCTGCCGCCGATGCTGGTGCCGTTAGGCTTGCAAGTTTTGGGTCTGACGGCGGACGGCTCGGCGGGGCTTCGGGAAGCTGGCGTTGGTGCCGTCGTCGAACCCGACAGCCAAACCGCACAGGAGGTCGCCGGCGTTTCTGCCCTGACGGATTTCGCGCTGGCGACAGGGCAGCATCAGGCAACAGGCCAACCACAGGCGACGGGCGAACAACAAGTGTGGGGCAACCTGTTGGCCGATGCCGTAGAAACGGAGGTGGTGGCGATCGACCCGATCGTGCTGGACCAGCAGGCCGTGGCAGTGGGCCAGCCGTCGACCGAGGCCGAGACCGCAGCGGCGGCTGGAATCGACGGTTCAGCTCTGGCGATGGCGCCAACAACACTGGCGGCGAGTGAATCTTCCGAGCAAGCGGCGGCAGAGCTTGGGCAAACCGAGGGTCAGCCAACCGAGCAGCTTGGCCAAGCTACCGCCGAAAGCCAGTCGGACCAGCCAGCCAAGTCAGCCGAAGAGGCCTTCGCATTGATCGACACCGGCGGTACGGGCGAGGCTGCGCTGCCGTTTGCCATCAAGGCCCGACCGTCGCGCAGCCGCGAAGTTAATCCGCTTGTGCACATAGGCGGAATGATCGTATTCGGCGTGGTGGGACTAGGTTTGGGTTATTACTTCAGCAACCTGCTGTTCGGGCCGAGGATGGATTTTCTGCGCATTCCGCTGCCTTTTGTGCGTCACACTTACAAACACTGGGGCGGGGGCCACGGCGAGCCAAGCGACGCGAAAACAGTGAACAACGGCGCCGTTTCGGAGGACGGCGCAAGCGCCGGCGCAGGCCGAAACCGGTCCAAGCCGCAGCAGCCGCAAGGGCAGGAGCCGCAGGGCGGTGAGCTGCCGGCCGAGCAAAAGCCCGCCCCGACTACCCAGGAGCCGGCAGCGCCGCCACCGGGCAAAGAAGTAGGCGATAGCGCGCCGAAAAAGCTGCCCGCTACCGAGCCTCTGACGAAAGGGCCACCTGCGACTAACGGGTCTTCCCCAGATTCGCCTATGAAGGAGCCGCCAGCCAAGGAGCCATCCGCCCAGGCACAGCAGCCACAGCAACCCGCGAAAAAGCCTGGCCAACAGCCGGGCGACGAGCCGAAGCAGCTTCCCGGCGATCTTCCGGACATTAGAAGCAGCGAGCCGATAGAAGAGCCGGAACTGGACGTGCCGCCGAAGTCCAGCGCAACTCCGCCGACAAAATGAAGCCGACTTCGGCCGTAGCCGAGCGGGGTGCGGTGGGCTACGGGCGCTGGGGCGGACAGAAAGTTTGTCTTTTGCCAACCGCATCAGCCGGCTTCAACTGCGGCAGCCGGGTTCAAGTGCTCTGCTGGCTCAGGCCGACCGGCTCTGGCAAGCGGGCGTCGTCGGCAGGGCGGATGTCTTGCAGGCGGCCGACGCGGAGCAGGTGGGGCCAGCGTCGGGCCACGGCCAGCACCACTAAGATGGTGCCGATTCCGCCCCCGACCACCGAGGCCACTGGCCCGAACAGCCTTGCGGTAACCCCCGACTCCAATCCCCCCAAGTCGTTCGAGGCCACGATGAAAACATTGTGCACGGCGGATACCCGGCCGCGCATGTGATCGGGCGTAAGCATCTGTACCAAGGTGTGCCTGACGATGACGCTGATGTTATCGAAGGCGCCGATCAGGAACATCATCGCCGCCGAAAGCCAGAAACTGCGAGAAAAGCCAAAGACGATGGTAGCGGCTCCGAAAGCGCTGACCGACCACACCAGTGCTTTGCCGGCGCGGCGGAAGGGCGGCAGGTGGGCGATCAGTAGCGTCATGCACACCGCACCCAGCGCTTCGCAGGAAAGCAACACACCTACGCCCCAATCGCCCACGCCCAGGATGTCGTTTGCGAAGATGGGCATCAGATACGCCGCGCCGCCCAACAGCACAGCAAACAAGTCCAGAGTGATCGCCGCCAGCATGGTTTTGGTTCTGAGGACGAACTGCAAACCGGCAAGCATGCTGGCCCAGGTTACAGCCTCGGCTTGGCGTTGCTGCGGTCGGCCACGGATGGCCAGCACAGCCAGCACCGACACCGCCCGGCACACACAAGCTACGGTCAAGGCGGCGGCGGTGTTGCGCTGGGTGCCGAGCAAAAGCCCGCCCAATGCGGGACCTACCATGCTTGCTACCCGGAACACGGTGCTGTTCCATGCCACTGCGTTGCTAAGCGACTGCGGCGGTACCAGCAGCGGCATCAAAGCAGCTCGGGCTGGACTGCCCAGCGCTTGAGCGACCGCTGCCAAACCCAACAAGGCGTAAATGGCTGGCAGGGTGTAATCGGTTCGATCGGTTGGCAGCAGTTGCGGCTGGGCCGACAGCAGTAGCAAGCCCGAAGTGGTCAGCGTGCTCAGCGCGAGCGTGGCCGCCAGTATCTTGCGGCGGTCGTAGCGGTCGGCGAGCTGTCCGCCGGCAATGGCCAGCAGGATGACCGGCACGGCCTGCACCAGTCCCACCCAACCCAGCGCCAGCGGAGTGCCTGTGGCTGCATATATGTACACCAGCACCGCCACGCGCTCCACTTCTTTTGAAAGCACCAGCAAGAACCAACTGGTGGCCAGAAGTCGGTAATCGCGGCTGCGCCAGGCGGCATAGGGGGCGACATCGGGTGTCGGATGCTCGGAGACGTCGGAAGCGGATTGGTCGTTCATCGGAGGGACGTCACACAAAGCACTTATTGTCGTCGCCAAGTCGCGGTCCGACAAGACCAGGTGGCACGCCGTTGTCTGACGACATGTGGTGGTCTAGCGGCCCCGTTAACGCCGCCACAAAATCCTGCCAGGCACTTTCCAGGCACTTTTCTGTCTACGCTGAAGACTGCCTGCTGCTTGGAACCTTGCTGGCTGACGAGCCGGTTGCGGTGCAGGTGGGGGTGACGAGCCGGGTGGCCATGCCCGCGGGGGCAATACCCCCGTGGCAAAAGCGCCACCAATTTTCTCCCAGCCGTCGCCCGCAATGCCATTCGAGCGGTGCTTGCTCGGCGGCGCATAATACCGTACACTGCCAAACCATGCTTCCGCAGGTGATCGTGAAGTCGGGCAAAGCGCGTCCGTTTTACGGGCGGCATCCGTGGGTGCTGTGTTCGGCTGTGGAGCGGGTGGTGGGCGAACCGGCCGACGGCGACGCGGTCGACGTGTGTTCCCATCAGGGACGTTTCATCGCGCGGGGAGTTTACAACTCCCACAGCCGCATCCGCGTGCGCTTGTACACCTGGTACGACGCCGAGCCGCTAGACGAGTCGTTCTGGCGACGGCGCATCCAGTCGGCAATCGACTTGCGGAGGCAACTGGGGCTGGACCAGCCGCGGGGCGCCGTCCGTTTGGTGTACAGCGAGGGCGACGGGCTGAGCGGCCTGATCGCCGATCGATACGGCGATTATCTGGTCGTACATCCTACAGCTCTGGCTATCGCCAGGCGACTGGAAACCATCGTGGCCATACTGCAACAAATCACGCAGCCGAAGGCAATCTTGGTGCGAACCGACCCTGCCACCGTCAAGGCCGAGGGGTTGGAGCTGCACGACGGTTTCTACCAGGGCGAGCCGCCGCCGGAACCAGTCACCATCGAAGAATATGGATTGCAGTTCCGCGTGGACTTGACCGCCGGCCAGAAGACCGGGTTTTATCTGGATCAGCGCGACAATCGACAAGCGGCGTCACGATACTGCCGGGGACGCCGCGTGCTGGACATGTTCTGCTACACGGGTGGCTTTTCCCTGGCGGCTGCCCAGGCCGGTGCGGTCGAGGTGTTGGGTGTCGATTCCAGCCAAACTGCGATAGCGCTGGCCGCCGAGAACGCCGCACTGAACCGGTTATCGCAAGTAAGTTTCCGCTGCGGCGACTGCTTTCAGACAATGCAGGGGCTGATCGACGCCGGGCAGCGCTTCGGCGTGGTGATCCTCGATCCGCCCCGCTTCGCCCGCAGCCGGCGCAACATACCCGAGGCCCTCCGCGCATACCATTGGCTCAACCGGTTGGCTTGCGAGCTGCTCGAGGAAGACGGAATACTGGCCACGTGCAGTTGTTCGGGACATGTAGGCCGGGAGCAGTTCCTGGAGATGCTTTTGGGGGTGTCGCAGCAGACCGGACGGGACATCCAGGTTCTCGAGCAGCGCGGGGCTGCGCCGGACCATCCCGTGGCCATTACCTGCCGCGAAACCGAATATCTGAAGTGCATGATTTGCCGGGTAAGATAAGTTTCCACCGCCCGGCTGTTTTGCATCCCCGCTGAAAAAAACCGGCGGTGGATGGCCTGTTGGTGCTAGGGCGTCTGCTCATGCAATGGACACAGAACTACGATCCGCTGGGCAATTTCGCTCTCTCGGCTTTGACGGGCGGCGCGCCGATAGCAGTGCTGCTAGGCTTGTTGCTATGCGGCTTTAGTGCTCCGCGGGCGGCAATGGCAGGATTGGCGACTGCACTGCTGGTTTCCATCTGCGTGTTCGGTATGCCGACGGACGCAGCGCTGGCCGCTGCCGGTTACGGGGCCTGCTTCGGTCTGCTGCCGATCGGGTGGATCGTGTTCTCGGCGGTGTTCTTGTACCATCTGACGGTGCGCAGCGGGCAGTTCGAAGTGGTAAAGCGATCGGTTGCAGCCATCTCGCCCGACCGCCGAGTGCAAGCCCTGCTGATCGCCTTCAGTTTCGGCGCCTTCCTGGAAGGCGCCGCGGGATTCGGCACACCGGTGGCTATTTCCGCCGCGCTGCTGATCGGCCTGCGATTTCATCCTTTGTATGCTGCCGGCTTGGCCCTGATTGCCAACACCTCGCCGGTGGCCTTCGGTGCGCTGGGCACGCCAATAATCACGCTGGCCAAAGTGGCCGGGCTGCCAGGAGTCGATCCCACCGATAGCCATACCGCCGAAATGCTGCTCAGCCAAATGGCCGGCCGACAGTTGCCTTTGTTTTCGCTGATTATTCCGGCGTGGATCGTGTGGGTAATGTCGGGTTGGAAGGGTCTGAAAGGCTGCTGGCCGGCGGTGTTGGTCTGCGGAGGGAGCTTCGCCGCCATTCAGTTCGTAGCGGCGAACTTCCACGGCCCCACGTTGGTCGATGTGCTGGGCGGCATCGGCTCGCTGATGGCCACCACCGTGCTGCTGCGCTTCTGGCAGCCCAAACAAATTTGGCTATTCCCCGGAGAGAGCGACGCCGACCAGCAACGCTACCTTTCCCCCACCAAACCGTTCAGCGAAGCCAACGGATCGGCAATAAATACCGCTTCGCCGGACATAGGCCGGCCCGTGGCGCCGCCCGGAAATGATCCGCCGCTGTCGGCCGGCTCGGTAATCTACGCTTGGATGCCGTGGCTCGTACTTTCGCTGGTGATATTTTTTTGGGGGTGGCCATCCTGCAAGACTTTCCTGGCCGGTGGCACGCCCGATGCGCCGAACTTCCTTTCGGGCATCAGTCGAATAACGGTCCCCGTCCCCCGCTTGCACAAGGTGGTGTTGCGTAGCCAGCCAGTGGTCGATCCGCAGCAGGCCGCCGAGCCGGAGCCGGCTGTTTACGAGTTCAACTGGCTGGGGGCAACCGGCACCGGCATACTGCTGGCAGCGGTCTTGGCGGCGATGTGGCTACGGCTTACCCCCAGGGTATTTTTCGAGGAGCTGTTGCGCACGGCGTATCGGGTGCGCTGGGCAGTGCTGACGATCGCTTGCATGTTGGCCATCGCCTTTACCACCCGCTACAGTGGAACCGACGCCACGCTCGGTCTGGCCTTTACCCGCACCGGCTGGCTCTATCCGCTGTTTGCACCCATGCTGGGTTGGTTAGGAGTGGCGCTGACCGGCTCCGACACGTCCTCTAACGCCTTGTTCGGCAGCCTACAGCGTATAACCGCCGAACAACTGGGCCTGAAAGATGTGGCGGTGCTGATCGTCGCCAGCAATAGCACCGGCGGTGTAATGGGCAAAATGATCGATGCTCAGAGCATCGTAGTAGCGGCCGTGGCCACGGGGCAAACAGGCAGCGAAGGACAGATACTCCGCTTCGTCTTCCTGCACAGCTTGGTGCTGGCGTTCTCCATCGGCTTGCTTACTCTGGCCCAAGCGTACGCCATGCCGTGGATGGTGCCGTCGCTTCCCGGCGGCGGATAAGAAGCCAGCCATCCCCACAGCAGAATGTTAGACAAATGACCCTGGCGCCTAAAGTCCCAAGATTCGCCATTGGCCTTATCGCCGGCTGGACCTGGTACTGCCAGAGCGCGGCAGCTTTTTCCGTCACATTCTGTGAACTCTAATCACTGGCCGGACCTGTTACCGCCTGAAGACTGCGTCTGTCCACTGCCGGAGTTTTTCTCGCCCGAAGGCAGCTTGGGGGGCGGCATGGTATCGATGTACTTGCGGCCTATCAGATCGACGTGATAGGCGGGGAACACCGGAGCGGGACGTTGGGTGGTCATCACCGGCAACTGATCGCTGCCAGCAAGTCGCGACAACACTTCTTGGACCGCTTGCAGACGAGCGGCAGTTTCTTCCTCTGAGGCTCCCTCCTCCACCAGTACGCAGCGCCGGTGCTGGGGAACCTGGGTAGCGATCCAGCGGACTTTCAGTCGGCCCGACTCGGTCAGCCGCCCAGTGCCTTGCTCGAAGTGGTGCTGACCGAGCGTGTTCTGCGCCATCCAGCCATTTTCTATCATCTGGGCAAACGGGGCGCGGACGGCTTGGCGGTCGGGGCAATCGAAGGGCTTGGGCCAGCATTGCCGCCGCTTGGTGTCGCGGACGACGCCGTTGACGAACTCCGCAACCCAATTGGCTCGCGCCGGTGTGGCGCAAAACAGTGCCAAAATGACTATCAGGCCAGATCGCACCAATCGGGCAGTCATGGCAATTTCCTATGACAAAGACAGAAAACAACATCCCTGTGTCATTATCGGCGCAGCGCAGCAATGCCGTTTATCTCGAGAGCAACAGCATCTACGGGCACACTCGCGGGCAGTCTTTTTCCGACCAACCGTCAGAAAATCTCAAAGACGCCCGGCAAGATGAGCGGTTTGCGGTGGGTTTGCCGGAAGTGCTAACTAAGCGGGCCAGTGACTATGAACCATCTAGCCAGTCCTGGTAAAACCGTCGCTACAGCAATTTGCAAGTAAACCCGTCGCACCGGCAATTTACTTGTCAATCCGTTGCAACGGCAATTCACTGCTCTAGCATTGACGCAAGCTGCTGGCGCAACCCAGTCAGCTCGGCCTCTTGCTGATCGCTGAAATGTCCCAGCCGTTGAGCGTAGGTGTCCATCCACGTGATGAGCCGCTGGAGATCCTCGGCCTCTAGCCGCACGCTGTAATGGCCCTCGGCCGAAAGCAGCAGTCGCAAGAGTTTGCTGTTGCGGGCCGGCATTTGGCCGACGATCGACCGGTCGCGCTCGAAGACCAGCTTTTCCAAGTCTTTGTCGGCATACGACAACAGGTTATCATACGAGCGAGCAGCGGTCAGATCGAACTGCCGGGCCGCCGGGTCTTTCCCGTCCGGGCCGTGGCACTTCACGCAATGCTTATCCAACACCGGTTGTACCAGCCGATCGAAGCGCAGCGGCCAGGAACCTTCGGGACCGAGTTTTAACCGCGACGGCTCGCGCAGCGCCGCCAGCGGCGGCTTGCCCAGCGGCGGCGATGCCTCGCGCGACTCATGGCAGCCGATGCACGCCAGGCTTTGGCCAGGCATTACGTAGGTCAGGCTGCGCATGGTTTGCATGGCGAAGCCTTCTTCGTCGATAGCCTGGAAGAAGACCGGCATTCCCGCAGGCACGCGAAAATATGCCGACCCGTCTTCCTCCACTGGCACTGTCCCCAATACGACCTTGCCCGGGTCTTCCTTGGAAACCCCCAGCGATGGCGAGTTCATGTGGGGCTGCACTTTCGGTGGCACTGCTACAATGCGCAACCACTTGATCGTGCCGCGGTGTACGCCCGCCAGACCTGCGTACACATCTTGCAGCAAAAAGCGACCCTCCTGAGCAGACCAATCTACGGCTGCGGGAATCACAGGCGGACGTGGACGGCTGCGCAGGGGGATCGGGCAAAGGCTGGAGATTTCCGCATCGCGGTAGATCAGATTCAGGTTGCCGTATGCGTCGTACAGGTAGATGCCTTGCGCGTTAGGCGGATTCCGCTCGTCGTTGATTTCGCTGTGCGGCGGCAAACGGCGATCTGCCCAGGCCACCAGATAATGACTCTCCGAAAGCGGCCACGGACTTGCGTAGTAGCACTCGTCCCAACCTTCGGCTTCGGGGAAGCGGACTTCGGGGGTCAATCGGGTCATCGGCTCCTGACCTTCGGTGCCGCGCGTGCGATCCAACAACACCAGCGAACCGCCGGTGATCGAATGATGCGCAGTGGCAGTGAAAATCAGCTTATGCGAGTTGGGTATCGCCCGAGCCTCGAACACGCACTGCGGACTGGGTGTGTAGTTCTTGAAAACCAACTGGGCGTTGCTTCCGTCCGGATTAGTCGACCACAGACTGAAAAAGTGCCCATTGAAGCGGTCGATGTAATCCCAGCGGGCGTAAAGAATCCGGCCGTCGTGGGCCACGCTGGGTGTCCACTCGAAGTTTTCAAAGGCCGAGATGGGGCGCAAGTTTCCGCCGTCGCTGTCCATCACATGCAAAGTGAACACCGGCACTGGCCGATAGTTATCCCCGCCGCAGCGCACGTAGCTATCCGGCAAATCGGCCTCTGTGGTCTGCTGCGTGTTGTTCTTGTGGGTTTGCAGAAAAATCCCTTTGCGCGTGGAAAGAAAAACAATCTCACCGCTGGGCAAATAGCGGGGATCGAAATCGTCGTACTTGCCGCGCGTCAGCCGACGGAGGCCCGTGCCGTCGATGTTCATCTCGAAGATGTGGTAAAAGGCGTCTTCCGGGAGGTTCTCTTTGCGGACCTTGTCGCGGATCTTGGCCACGTGCGGATAGTATCGGCAATAAGCGAACACCACCCGACGGCCATCGTACGACAAATCCGGCCCAGCGAAGCTTCCCGGCGGAAAGCCCTCGGTCAGGCATCGCAACGTGGGCTGATCGGTCTTCCAATTTTCCAGGACGTATATTCCGCCCCCGGGCCGCGACCACCAACCGTAGTGCTGGTCCGACACATGCGGAAAACTGCCCGGCGCTCGCTTGACGAACAGAATGCTGTCGAAGTCCAACAGCGGGTTCCTCAGGGCCATCGTCCGCACCGCCCAGCGGACATCGAAGTACAACTGGCGCAACAGAGGTTCAGGGGCCTCGGGGGGAAGTTGCCCGAGTCGTTCGGCCGCCTGTCGCAGCGCGCCGACGTGTGCTTCTACCTCCATCCCCTGGCGGCGAAGGTCGTCGGCGAGTTTCAGCCCACGCTCGATCGCCAAGCTGATCGGGTAATTGCGAACACCGGGTTTGGGGGTTAGCGGATGTACCGCCGACCAAGCGCTAACGCTGCTCTGAGTGGCGGGCTTGCCCAAGGCGATGTTCTTATCCGGCTCCGTCAGCCCATAAATCTCCACTTCGTCCAAGTGAAAGTAACTTCTGCCCGGCAATTGCAGCCGCACGTATCGACCGCGCTGGCCGTCAAGCGCGATGCGTAGCGGTTTGCCGTCCACCTTGCCGAGAAAAACGGTGCCGTCGTGCTGATAAACCTGGCGAAAGTTCTTTCCGTCGGTCGATAGCAACACTTGCATCCTGGCTGTCCGCCCTGCGCAGCCGCTGTCGCAGCGGTTGTAAACTACAATTTGGCCGATGGCCGTCTCTTGGACCAGGTCCACCTGCCACCAAGGGTTATCCTCGTTTTCGGTGTGGAAGCCCCACTTGCCAGTTATCACGCCATCCACGCCGCCGGCGGCGTCCTGTTCGGGCTTGACGCCCTTGCCGCCAGCAGGCGAGGCGGGCGCACCGCGTACCTGGTCTTGCCGGAGCCAGTCGGCTTCGATCTGGGCGCGGCTTATCACCGGCTGTGCCGCTGCCGAAACTGCTGCCTGGCTAGCCAGCAGCCAAACCGCCCCAATCCCCAACATGCAGCACGATACGCACCGCTTCATCGGCGGCCTCCCCAGGACAGTTTTGTGCCACGCGCTACAGTGCAACTTCGCACTGCGCGCTACAGTGTAACCCGCTTGGCAGCCCGCCTTCAAGACGCAACTGCGCAAGGCGGCAGGGTAGCGGCGCCGACAACGCTTCATCTGGCAAATGAGCGTCAGGCTGGTCGTGGCCACTAATGTGCATCTGACCAGAATTGCACGCGATCCGGCCGCGACGATATAGCCGCAGTGGTTTGCGAAGGGTTACCGTAAGCGGTGGGGTGCGGCGGTGTGAAGCGGAGGACGTGACGCGCGGGGTGAAGCGGCGTTTCGGCGTGTAAGGATTTTCTGGTGCGTA
>CALLPE010000047.1 GCA_938015445.1 uncultured Pirellulales bacterium | reverse complement strand
TGATCGCGGTCAACACCACGCTGTCGAAACTGCTGGGGCCGGTGGAGCGCTTGCTGGGTATCAGCTCGTTGGGAATCAACACGGTGCGCGCCAGCCAAGTCATGGGCCGCGACTACAACCGCTTCCGCAGCTTCTAAGGGCCTGCTGCGCACCGGCAAATGCTGAGCACATATCAATCTGCTGAATGCTGAGCAAATAATAATGTGGCACTCGATGCGGGGACGAATGGTGCTGTGAGCAGGTTGATAGACCAAACGCTTGCCGCGGGTAGCAACAAGCGTACAATTTAATAGTGTGGGTAGCCGACCGTTGGGTGGGGCGTAATTGTATCCTGACCAACGAGGAGAGCAGTCATGAACCTCGCTGTGGCTTTGGGTACTTTGATGTTGACCGGCTGGGTATTGCCGACTCCGAACCAGCCGGTCGATCAGCCTGTGATCCCGTTCGGCGGACCAGCCGGCGAGCTGCCTCTTCCGGGTGTTCAAGCCCAGCCGAGTCGCCCGCGCGGAATGGGTTCGACCGATGTGGCGGCGCCTTATCGAGCGCAGCTTTACAAGCAGTCGCGTGGGCAACAAGACGCCTACCGAGAGCCTTATGTGCCCATGATGCCTACTGACCCGTCGTTGGGCGGGGCAGACTCGCCTTGGGCGCCGCCGACCGAAAGCGACGCCACCACGGTGCCGGGGTTTGGGGCCAGGCCATATATGGGTCCGCGTCAAAGCGCGGGCGGGTACTATAGGCGCGCGCCGACTGCCGCTTCGTACCGCGGCCGCGCCCCGCAGCGGACTACCCCGGCGCGGTCGGCTTCCGAGCTGGCGGCAGCTCAGCTTCAGGCTTCGCGGTTAGAGGCGGCAGCTCGCGCTAATGCGGCATTACAGCCTACCAAGCCATTTGCTGGCTATACGCCTCCGCCAGGCGTCAGTCCGTATTTGAGCCTATTCCGCCGCGATTACGGCGTCGATTCGTACTACACCTATGTCCGTCCACAGTTGGAAGCCCAACAAGCGACGCAGATAATCGGCGGACAAATTCGGGGCTTGCAAAGCGCCACACGGCTGCAAAGCGCCGTTTTGCAGCGCCTGGGCAAGCGTCCGGAGACGATGGGCGGCACCATGGTGCCCGAGTTCTTCATGAACCACCAGCAGTTCTATCCGGCGTTCCGGTAGGCAATTGCCACCGGTTGTTGTTCGGGCAGCACACGGCGAACTGTGGGTCTTTGGCAGCTCTCTTTACTGTTGGCTGGCGGAATCTATTGCGCTGGGGGTAGCGTTTCGACTTCTGTATTTGGACGCCTCAGCCAATGCCCCTGGCAACACGTGAGTTGGCTCTGCTCTCGCATCTAGCCAGTCAAGCAAATCACTCAGCACCCGGTCTTTTTCTGGCTCGCTGAGCACGCCGTGATATAAGCCCTCGTATAACTTGAGTGTCTTATCCGCTGAGCGTGCCCTTCGGCAAAGCAGTTTGCTGCCGCGGTAGTCGGCGACGATGTCGCCCGTACCGTGCAGTATCAGCAGCGGCGCGGTGAGCCGGCGAACCTCAGTTCGCAACAACCTGGCAGCGCGGAAGATTTCGGCGGCAGTTCTTATCGGCAGACGGCCATGGAAGCTCAGCGGGTCGTTTTCGAAGGCGGCAACGGCCTGTGGATCGCGCGATGCGAAACGGAAGCCCAGGCGGACAGTGCGCAGCCAGGGTATAACAAAGCTCATTACCTCCGCCACGAGCCGCAATCGCGGATAAATCGATTTACCCACCACCAGTGACGGTCCGCTGAGTATCAGCCCTTGTAGCTGCGGCTGCTGAGTGGCGCAATAGCGTGCGGAAATAATCGCCCCCATGCTGTGGCCGAACAGGAATAGGCTTTTGTTTGGTTGAGCCGAATGGACGCGGGCGAGAAACACGTCTAGATCGGCCAAGAAGTGATCGAAGTTGCGTACCCATAACCTGGCGCCGGCCGAGCGCCCGTGACCACGCAGGTCCATTGCGTACACCGCATATCCGTGTTGGTTCAATATGCGGGCCAGCGCTGCATACCGTCCGCTGTGTTCGGAAAGCCCGTGCTGCACAGCGACTACTGCCCGCGGGGAACCACCGGGCAACCAACACTGCTGATAAAGACGCAGCCCCTTAAAGCCTTCGAAAAACTCCTGATGGTGCGACATTGCGGCAGACTCCCGATCTTCGGATTGCGCATCTGTGGATGTATTCAGGAGCATCAGCCAAATCGCAGCGACCGGTGTTGGCCACGGGAGGTGTTATCGTATCGGTAGGAAAACCCTCCGACAACCAGGGACATAGGTCGTGGCAGACCAGAATACCTGTATTTCGTCGGTCCGATACCAGCACATGTCGCCGCGCCGGGGCAGACAGAACTAATAGCAGGGCGCCAACAAATATAAGTATTGCGGCAAACCAAAGGCTCACACATTGGCAAGTTATGTGGTTCTATAGGCAAAAGTTAAAAATTAAAGAAGTTTGCTTGGCGAAAAACATGTTCTATTATTGCTTGAACTCAATATCGTTTGCCAATCGAATTGCCGAGCGGCAATTGGTTCAGCCGCCTTCCCGTACTTCAGCCGGCTGCCAACAGCGCGCGGAGGATAGGATAAATGGTTTGCTTAAAAGCAAAAGGATTGAAGCTGTACTGCACTTCGCGGGCGTTAAGCCCGGTAGCCGGAACAAGTCGTGATGGCAATTCGCCGTAGTGCTCGTTTGTATGTCGTCACAGTCTCTGATTGCGCTTGCAAGTAAGGGTTGCTTCTGCTGAATAGAGTTGTCTGTGCAAAAGGAGGTTGATGTGAGTTTCAAACTGAAAATGCTTGCTCTGAATGTCGCCGGGATTGCGATCACAGCCTTGATAGTCATCAGCGCCATTGTTTTGCAGCGTGGCGGCCAGCAGGCGAAAGTAGTTCAGGAGATGGACAATCTTGGGCGTCAGGAATGCAGCAAAATCGCAAAAAGCGTTTACGTGATGCTTCGCGTTTATCATGAGAACCTTCAGAAGCAATTGCAAAACAATCTGAACGTAGCGAGGCAAAATCTCATTGAGGCCGGTGGGTTTCGGATCGGCACGGAAACAGTCGCCTGGGAGGCCGTAAACCAATTCACCAAACAAACCGAGCGTTTAGAACTGCCCAAAGTGTTCGTGGGCGAAAAATGGCTTGGTCAGAACCGCGAGTTCGATACCCCCACGCCAGTGGTCGATACCGTTCAAAAGCTGGTCGGGGGCACATGCACGATATTCCAGCGTATCAACGAGCGCGGCGATATGTTGCGGGTGGCTACCAGTGTGCGTACAGCGGACGGCAAGCGGGCGATCGGCACCTACATTCCCGCCGTCGAGCCGGACGGCAAAGCCAATCCCGTGGTGGCCGCTTTGCTGAAGGGCCAGACGTATCGCGGACGAGCGATGGTTGTCAACGAATGGTATCAAACCGTCTATGAACCGATACGCGATGCCAACAACCGGGTAATCGGCGCTTTATACGTGGGGGTGAAACAAGAAGATTCGGCAGAATTGCGCAAGGGAATCATGGATGTGGTAGTCGGCAAAACTGGCTACGTATACGTGCTGGGCGGTACAGGGGACCAGCGCGGCAAGTACATAATTTCCTACAAAGGACAGCGCGATGGCGAAGATATTTGGAACGCCAAGGACGCAGCCGGCAATTTGTTCATTCAATCGGTCGTCCGCAAAGCGCTGGCCACGAAAAACGGCGAAGTCGATTTCGAACGCTACCCGTGGCAAAACAAGGGCGAGTCGCAGCCTCGCTGGAAAGTGGCCGCAGTGACGTACTTCGAACCGTGGGATTGGGTAATCGGCGCGGGGGCTTATGAGGACGACTACCACGAAAGCGCAGCAGTGCTGGGCGCGGCGCTGGATAGCGCCGTTTATTGGGCTGTTTTAGGGGCTGTGTTGGCTTTGGTGGTGTGCGGAGGGTTCTCGCAGTTCGCCGTCGCCAGGGCAATGCGCCCGCTGAAGCAAACCGTGACAGTAATGGAAAAGGTGGCTGCGGGCGATTATTCGCAGCGCCTGTCGATCGCCAGCAAGGACGAGTTTGGCCGGATGGCCGCCGCCATCAATGCCGCAGTGGAAGCAGCCGGTAAAGCGATGGACGACGTAAAACAGGCGGCCGAGCGCGAAAAACAGCTTGAGGCCGAACGGCGCGAGAAGGAGCGGGCGCTTGCCGAAGCCGAGCAGCGGCGTCGCGAAGAGGTGGCCGAGCTGGAACGCAAACGCATGGAAGAAGAACGCAAGCGGCAGGAGGAAGCAGCGGCACTGGAGCGCGCGAAGGCCGAAGAAGAACGTCGGAAGGCTGAGACTTTGCGGCGCAAAGTGGACAAACTGCTGGAAGTGGTCACCGCCGCCGCCAAGGGCGATCTGACCAAAAAGGTCGAAGTCGAAGGCAACGAAGCCATCGACGAGCTGGCAGCAGGCATCGCCAAGATGCTCAACGATCTGTCCAGCGTGATCAGCCAAGTGGCCGAAAGCGCCAATCAGTTTACCGAAGGCGCCCGCGTGGTAGCCGAAAGCTCGCAGTCGCTGGCTCAAGGCGCTCAGGTGCAAAGTTCCAGTGTGGAGGAGATGAGTGCCTCGATCGAAGAGCTGGCCCGCTCGATCGAAGCTGTCAAGGGCAACTCGCTGGAGGCCGACAAGTTCGCCAAGCAGACCAGTCACTTGGCGGAAAAGGGCGGTTCAGCGGTGCAAAAGTCCATCGAGGCAATGAATCTCATCCGTACCAGCTCGCAGCAGATCAGCGAGATCATTCAGGTCATTTCCGAAATCGCCAGCCAGACCAACCTGCTGGCGCTGAACGCGGCAATCGAAGCCGCTCGCGCAGGCGAACACGGCTTGGGGTTCGCCGTAGTGGCCGACGAAGTCCGCAAGCTGGCCGAGCGGAGCAACCAGGCTGCCCGCGAAATCTCTACGCTGATCAAGGAATCGGCGCAGCGCGTAGAAGAGGGCGTGCAGCTTAGCGACGAAACGGGGAAGGCACTGCGCGATATCATCGCCGGCGTGGAGGCCACGGCCAGCAAGATCGCCGGCATCGCCAGCGCCACCGTGGAGCAGGCGGCCAATGCGCAGGAGGTCTCCAGGGCCATCCAAAGCGTGGCACAAGTGACGGAGCAATCCGCCGCTGGCGCCGAGCAGATGGCTTCCAGCAGCCAACAGCTCGGCGCACAGGCAGCAGCTTTGAAGGACTTGATCAGCCGCTTCAAGGTCAGCTGAGTTGCATCCGGCTCGGGGTGTGCTAGAATCTGCGCGTCGTCGAAAGCACACCGTACTTTACACCTGCCGAAGGAGGAAGTGGAACATGTGCCACAGACATCTGCTGACTGCGCTATGCGCCTGGTTGTTGCTTGCACTGCACGTTCTGGCCGCGCCGCCTTATAAGGCACTAATTGTCGATGGCCAGAATGGCCACGACTGGAAGAGCACCACTCCGGTGTTGAAGAAGATCGTGGAAGACACTGGGCTGTTTACGGTCGATGTGGCTACCTCGCCGCCCCGCGGCAAGGACATGAGCAATTTCCGGCCGAAGTTCGCGGATTACCACGTGGTGATCAGCAACTATCAGGGCGACGAATGGCCCGAAGAGACCAAAAAAGCCCTGGTCGATTACGTTAAAGGCGGTGGCGGGTTGGTGATTTATCACTTTGCTTGCGCCGCCTTTCCCAAGTGGCCTGAGTACAACGAGATGATCGGTTTGGGCGGTTGGGGAGGCCGGACTGAGAAGGCCGGTCCGTACGTGCGGTGGCGCGACGGCAAATTCGTGTTGGAGCAAGTGCCAGGCCCGACCGGCGGACACGGCCCGATGCAGGCCTTCAAGATCGAGGTGCGCAATTTCGACCATCCGATCACCAAGGGACTGCCGCCGGCATTCATGCACGTCGAGGACGAACTGTACGGCTGGTTGCGCGGCCCGGCCAAGAATCTGACCGTGCTGGCCACGGCGTTTGCGCCGAAAGCCAAGGGCGGCTCGGATGAACACGAACCGATACTGTTTACCGTCGATTACGGCAAAGGGCGCGTGTTCTTCAACGCTTTGGGGCACACAGCCAAGGAGCTGAAGAGCGTGGCGTTCATCGTCACTTTTCAGCGTGGGGTCGAATGGGCGGCCACGGGCCAAGTGACCCAAAAAGTGCCCGACGACTTCCCCACTGCCGAGAAGGCATCCGTGCGGCCGTAGCACCGCTTGCAGAAAAGTCTTGCTGTTTTTGGTCAAGGCTTGCTGATAACGTCTATTCCTCCGGTAGGAGAGATGTGCCGCTATGCTAGAGCGGCACATCGCCTGTTTTTTTCTTGCCGGCAAACCGCCACCGCAAGGCGTTTAGTCTACAGCGTGCTATAATGTTTTGCGGTGAGGCGGAGTGTCCGCCTTCGTTGGCCGGTGTACTCGCCGCCGGGCTTCGCCAGTTTGGCGTTCGCTCGGGCCGATTGCAGCGGAGGGCTGAGCCATGACCTACTATCAGATCGTGGAAACCGAATCCGGTTATATGATCGTACCACACGATCCGAAGATGCGGCCCGCGGATATCGCCAGCCGGCATCGGGGCGTGGTGGTCGATCCGGGACCTTACAAAACTTATGAAGAAGCTTACGACGCTATCCTCGCCTTGGATGACGAGGAAGAGGAGGAACGCTGATGGCCGCTGCAACCAAGCTGGCGCATACGGTGTTTTTCAATCTGGTTGACAACTCGGCGGAAGGTAGGCGGCGGTTTATCGAGGCCTGCAAAGAGCAACTGGCCGGTCATGCGGGCATGGTGTTCTTTGCCGTCGGTTGCAAGGCCGAGGACATCGCCTGGCCTGTCAGCGACACCGACTTCGACGTGGCCGTGCAAATGGTCTTTCAAGACAAAGCCGCCCACGACGCCTATCAGGACAGCCCCGGCCATCAACAGTTCATCGAACAGCAGCAGAAAAATTGGCGGCGGCTACGGGTTTTCGATGCTTACGTGGAAATGCTCTGAGCAGCCTCTTGTATAGAAATGCTCTGAGCGGCCGCCGTTGGCCCACCTTGAATCGTCCGCCGCATAGCGCGCATCTAGCAGGCGACAAGGCCTGAGTCGGCATTCGATCGGTGACCGCCCAAAATGTCGTGTGCGCTTTCGGTCGGCTGGACTGGCTGCAATCTCATTGAAATGTCGGTGGCCGACCGAATCGCTTTTCCAAAGCTTTGGGGGGTGGTATCTTAACTGAGCACACGGCGGTTGCCGTGGGTTCCCCAGCAGGCTTGTCGTGGTAGGAGAAACGCAATGCGCATGAGATTGTTCAACCGCACTGACACGGCGGTATCGGAAGTCGGATTGGGCACCTGGCAACTGGGAGGCACCGAATGGGGTGAAGTGCCCGAGCAACAAGCGATGGAAACGCTTTCGGCGGCTGCCGAAGCCGGGATCACCTTCATCGACACCGCCGACATCTACGGCCTAGGCCGTAGCGAAACGCTCATCGGACGATTTCTCTCCGGGCGGTTGGACCGCGAGAGCTTTTTCATCGCCACCAAGCTGGGACGGCATCCGCAGCCGGGCTGGCCGGAGAACTTTTCCCGCCAGGCCATCTTCAAACATACCGAAGACTCGTTGCGCCGCCTGGGCGTCGAGGCGCTAGATTTGACCCAAACCCACTGCATTCCCGCCGAAGTAATGCGCCGCGGCGAGGTGTTCGAACATTTGCGCCAACTGAAGCAGCAGGGGAAGATCAAGAACTTCGGGGCGAGTGTAGAGTCGATGGAAGAGGCCTTCATTTGTCTAGAGCAGGAAGGGCTGTCCTCGCTTCAGATCATCTTCAACATCTTCCGCCAGAAACCCGCCGAAGTCCTCTTCGACCGCGCCAAACAACAGGGCGTGGCAATCATCGTGCGGCTCCCGCTGGCCAGCGGATTGCTATCCGGAAAATTGACGCGCGATACGGTGTTCGCCGAAACCGATCACCGCTCGTTCAATCGCAACGGCGAGCGGTTCAACGTGGGCGAGACGTTCGCCGGGCTACCGTTCGACAAGGGCGTGGAACTGGCCAACGCCCTGAAACCCCTTGTTCCCAATGGCATGACGATGGCCCAGATGGCCATCCGCTGGTGTTTGGATTTCGAGGCCGTAACGACGGTCATTCCTGGTGCCAAGCGTCCCGAACAGGTGCGCGATAACGCCTTGGCCTCCGAGTTGCCACCCCTGCCGACCACACTGCACGAGCGATTAAAACGCTTCTATCACGACGAAGTGGTACAGCACATTCGCGGGCCGTATTGATTCGCCTTGCCCTGACGTGCCGAAAGCCTTTCGCAAATCGGAAGCCTCAAAAGCTTTGCATAGCCAGGTACTCGCGAGACACTGCCAGAAAAGGTGCTTTTTACCAGGTTCCAAAACAATCGGGATGCACCGATGAATGATCGGTGACCAACTGGGGCGAGACTATATGCTGGCGTTCCGAGCCAACAGGGGTTGACAATTGCACCAGGCAGTCGAACTGACGGTCGTCCTGCCCGCATATAACGAAGCCATCCGGCTGCCGCCTTACTTGGCTTCGGTGAAGGACTATCTGGAAGCCAAGTATCCCCGGTCGTACGAAGTGATTGTAGTTGATGACGGCAGCAGCGACGGATTGGGTCTGTTCCTGGCCGAGCAGGCACGAACTTGGAGCGAATTGCGGATGCTCCGGCACGAGCGCAACTTGGGCAAAGGGGCGGCGGTACGCACCGGGATGCTCGCCAGCCGCGGACGCATGGCCCTGTTTGCCGACGCCGACGGCGCCACACCCATTGCAGCCGCCGATCGTCTGATCGAGGCCTTGGCCGCTGGAGCGGATGTGGCGATCGGCTCGCGCTTGTTGGAAGCCCCCGGTACGGAGCGGCGGCGGGCGTGGCATCGCGGGCTGGCAGGACGGTTGTTTGCCGCCATGGCGCGCCGCGTGGTCAAGCTGCCCATCCGCGACACGCAGTGTGGCTTTAAACTCTTCCGCGGCGATCTGGCCCGCCACCTGTTTGCTCAAGTTACCCAGACCGGTTACATGTTCGACTTGGAGGTTTTAGCCTTGGCTCAGCGGGCCGGTTGCCGTGTGGTGGAAGTGCCTGTACCGTGGCGCGAAGTGCCTGGCGGACATCTCAGTTTGGTCGGCGATTTGCCGCGGATCGTCCGCGACCTGTGGCGGCTCTCGCGCCAGCTTGACGCCCAAGGGACATCAGGCCAGAAATGAATTCGCGCCGCAGCCTGCGCCCATCGCAATCTTGGGGGGAACGCCACCGCGTACAATAGGGCAATGGCTGGGTGGCTGACGCTAGCCGGGCAGCCTGTGAGTTGGAGCACCAGCGCGGACGACAGAACAATACCCGCGGACAATACACCAGCATCAGGACAGCACAAATAGTCGGCCACAAAATACATCGGAAATGCAGTCCTCGTACACCGACTACCTCAGGCGCGGGCATCACAGCGCAATAAGATGCGCTTGGGCGCGTGTCGATGCGGCAAAGACGAGTCGATACGATGAACAACGATGCCATGAACAACAGAGCGTTGATCTTCGGAGCATGGGGCTTGTGGGCGTTATTGCACTTTATCGGTGGGGGCGGTTGTTCCCGGCCCGACGCTCCCAGCCCTGAACCGCTTGCCTCTGATCCCGCGCCGCAGTCCGCCGCCGCCGAGTTGCCGCAGCGCGAAACCTGGGAAGTGGCGGTGTTGGCCGGTCAGCGCGTCGGCCACGGATACACGCGAACCGAATATGCCACCGTGGACGGCCAGCGGCTTTTGCGGGTCGAGTCTCGGCATTATCTGGCCGTAAAGCGCTTCGATACCCCAACGCAGGTGCGGGTAGAGTCTTCCAGCTTACAGACACCCGACGGCAAGTTGCGGCAGTTCCAAATCCGGATGCACCAGTCCGAGGCCCCACAAGTCATCAGCGGCGAAGTCATTAACGGGCGGTTGCACGTCGAGCTGCGGGCCGCAGGCCGCAGGCAATCAAAACAAATCGACTGGCCTGCCGAGGCAGGCGGACTGGCGGCTGTAGAAGATTCCCTGCTGCTGCGGCCCATGCGTCCCGGCGAACAACGCACTGTGACAGGCTTCAATTTGGCCGCGTCAACTGTGGCCGTCGACCAATTGAAAGCCGTTGGACAGGAAGTGACCGGGTTGCTGGGCGGCCAGCAGAAATCGCTGCTGCGCATAGAGTCTGAAACCCGCGCCGACGGCAAGACCCTGGCCAAAATGGTTCTGTGGTGCGACGACCGTGGGCAAGTGCTCAAAACGCAACTAGAAGGCGCGCTGCGGCTGGAGTCGTACCGCGTTCCCCGTGAGGAAGCGCTGAAAGAAATCGGACCGGCGGCCATCGACTTGGGCATCGACATCGCCGTCCGCCCCAAAGAACCTGTGCCGGCACTTTTTGCCACAAACGCTCACCTTACCCGGCAGGTTTACTATCGCGTGTGGCTAAGGGACGGTTCGCCGGCCGAAGTGTTTCGCAGCGGAGGCACGCAGCAGGTAGAAAAGCTGGACGAAAACTCGGCCCGCATTGTAGTCCGCGCTATTGGGTCGGGGGAGCCGACCGAGCTTGTTGCCCCGCCCAACGATCCTCCCACCGAAGCCGACCGCTCGCCCAGCGTCTTCGTGCAGAGCGACGACGAGCTGGTTCAGTTGTTGGCCCGCCGCGCTGCCGGCCATGAAAAAGACCCCTGGAAGCTTTGCACAGCGCTAGAACAGTACGTCCACCGGTACATCCGGAAAAAGGATTTTACCCGGGCTTTCGCCAGTGCCGCCGAAGTGGCGCGCACCCCTGAAGGCGATTGCACCGAACACGCCGTGCTGCTCTGCGCGTTGCTACGGGCCAACGGTATCCCGGCCCGGGCCGTTATCGGGCTGATTTACATGCAAGACCGCCAGGCGTTCGGCTACCACATGTGGACTGAGGCGTATATCGACCGGATGTGGGTACCGCTGGATGCGATGCTGGGTCGGGGTGGAATCGGCGCAGCACACCTGAAGATCGACCACACGAGCCTGGCTGGCCCCAGCGACTACGCCCCCTTCCTGCCCGTGCTGCGCGTCGCCGGCCAATTGGGCATCGAAGTCGAAAAAGCGGAATAAACCAACAATGGAGAAGCCAGGGAAAAGGCGCCTAGTTTGGGAAAAGCTGGTTATCTCGGGAAAAGTCGAATAGGCTGACAAGGTTTCACGGCCGGCTTGTCCAGCGTGCATCTTCAGTGGCAGACAGCATGGCACAGCCGGCTTGCCCCGCCGCGCAGTTCGGTGGCCCGTGGTAAGCAGTAACCAAATCATAAATCCGCTGCCGGAGGAACCGGTAGGGCGGCCCAAGCGACAAATCTACAGCAGTCTCCGATACCAAGCAAAGCCCAAAAGGTCGAAGTAGCCGTTTTTGTGGACACAGAGCATCCGAAAAGGTCGGTTGGTGAGCGCCGCTTAGTCAGTCTGTGTCGTGGGCGATCGATTGGCGGTCTGCGCGGCGGTGTCGATGTGGGCTGAGATTTGGCGGACCAGCTCATCCGGGTCGGTGCGATTCAGCCGCGCCAACACGCATTCCCAGCGGTAAGCGAAACTGCCCGCCTCGTCGCGGCGGCAGTGCTTGAACAGAGTGTCGAACGCGCGCTGCCGCTGTCGATATTCGCGCTGAATGGCCACGAACCGCTCGCGAAAGCTATCCAGGTACAATTGGGCGAACTCTGCTGGATCTGGCAAGAGCTTCTCGCGCACGCGGAAATTGACCGGCTCGGCATAGGCGGCAGCAAAGCAGACAAGTTCCCGGCGATAGTCGGCAAAAGTTCCCGTAAGGTCGGCGACGATGATATCCACCGGCATACCCTGATGGTCCTCGACGATCACTTCGTCGCCATCGTCGAACAACACGTTTCCCCAAAGATCGCACCGTCCGACGACCATGTTCGGTGCGGCAGCCTTGCCCAGCAATACGGCCAGTCGGCGGCAGAACTCAGGATTTTGGTATCGGTGTCGGGGAATCTTGTCGGTGGCGATGCCGCGGATGTAATCGCGCTGGAAGTATGGCGACCACACCAGAATTCCGTGCAGGTCCTTACGGTTGCCCATATAGCGTTCGCTGATGCGATGGGCAGTCACCCGCGGCGGCAGGTTCATTCCCAACTGCCGACATCCTAGGCGGCGGTCGAGCGTGTACTCGGTGTACTCTTCCGATTCGATTATCGCCTGAAGGAGGCTCTTGCCTTCGTCGAGGCGTTCGCGTACTCCCCACTTCTGCATACGGATGATGTTGATGATTTCCTCGGCCCGACCGCGCTGCTTCATTTCGGCGATGTACACGTCGCGACGGCCCAGCGATGCTTGGCGATGCGACAGCGACCCCATCACCCGGCCAATGTTCACATACTCCAAGTCGCCGTATTCGCGCACAAAGTTGTAGATCAATTTTTTGCTTTTTTCGTCGCACAGTCGGGCCAGTTCGGGGTCGTCGGGATGCTGAGCCGCCTCGTCGAACAAGGGGTCGAAGATCAACTCGCCTTCTTCAATGCGTCCGCCGGGCAGCCATTCGATCTGCATGAAGAACTCGTGGCTAAGACCCAGCATTTCTTCTTCCGAGACCGGATCGTCCTCGCTACCTACCAGTGCCGCGAACATCCGATTGCGCCATAACGGGTCGTCTGGGTCGTCGCTGCGCAGTTCAGCGGGAACCGCTTGCTCGAACTTGTCCCGCAACTGCCGATAAACCGCCAACAACTGCGCACCGGTCATGGTGGAGAAGTCGTAACGGGCCAGATCAGCGTGCGAGAAGCCCTCGCCGGCCAAAAAGAACTCGATCTCCGGATACCCTTGAGGATTCAACTGGCCGGAGAAGCGCTGCACCTCGGCCAACTGTCGGCGCAGCGCGCTTTCGCCCAGGCAGCCCACCGAGGCGAACTGCTGGTAGGTTAGCAGCCGCACACCGGTGATGCGATTGTAGTAGTAGATTTCCTGCTCCGCGATTCCCATGCGCGAATCGAGGATCAATTGCTTCATTTCCGCCGGCCAGCGTGGCAGGGGATTGATCCGCCAGCATTCGCCCCGCCGCTTGATGGCCTCGCGCACCCGCCGATCACGCAAATACAAAAAACGGATCCGCTGTTTCGATACCAACTCTTGCAACAGTTCGTCGGCCGCGAAGGCCAGCGACATGTTCTCTGGGTCGGGTCGAATCAGCACACCCTGGTCTTCAATCACCAAATCGACCGCGCTCTGCCACACGCGGTGTGCCTCTTCGGCCCCCAGCGGCGGCTGCCCCTGCTGCTGAAGTTCCCGGCTCAACAGGTCCAGAAACGCTTGCCGCTGGGTAGCGTGGACGCCGGGGATAGTAACCACTGCCCGATGTTCGGGAAACACCGTCCCGATTTGCGACTTGAGCCTCCCGTGCTCATCCCGGGCCAGCGGATGCTCCCCTATAATTCGCACTTTTCGCTCCATGTTGGGCGTACCTCGCGCCGGTTGCTGCACAAGCTAGATGGATGTCTGCGGAAGCAGTTCATAGCGGTAATTTTTCCTGCCCGGGCAAGCGCTCCCTCATGTAGTTGTGCCGTCGGCGGCTTCTAACCGTGTACGATAGCCAAATTGGCTTTATTGGCAAGACCAGTTGGCAGATTTTGCCGCGCCAGAAGTTCCAAAAATTGCTGGCACTGGTGGCTTGCTCCACTATTGTTCGGCACAAAGGTTGACTGTAAGCGGCATTGGTGGCAATGCTGGCTTGTCTAGCAGTCCAGAATATTCCGGTTGGTCGTTGCTTGGTAACTATCGCTGGTGAGCAACGGGCGGAACTCACATTGCGCAAAACTGAACAGGCTAGCCGTGGCCTTCGGCGCACACACGACAGCTATTGGTGTCAAACGGATGTTAGTGAGCCAGTCCGTGTTAAAGGCCGGTGCGTATTGTCGCTGACAAGCTCGCGGCCCGTTGCGGCCGCCAATGGGGCTTCCATAGTCTGCTTATTCGCTTTACCATACTGCGGCAACGAACTGCCAGCATGAACAACTGCCACCATGAACATACATCGGCTTCCGGCAAGCTGTCCGGGCGCTTGTGCGCCTTGGCGGCTGCGGTGATGTGGAGCGCCAGCGGCTTTTTCGTAAAGTCGCCAGTGTTCTTGGATTGGCCGCCCGAAACTCGCGGCGTGCTGTTGGCGTTTTGGCGGGCGGCGTTTGCGATCATACTGCTTCTGCCGTTGGTGCGCGCGCCGCGCTGGCGCCCCGGGCTGGTACCGCTGATGGTAAGCTTCGCGGCGATGTCGGGTACCTTTCTTACCTCCATGACGCTTACCACCGCCGCCAATGCTATCTGGCTGCAAATGACTGCACCATTTTGGGTTTTGGTGTTCGGGCTGCTGTTGGGCGAACGGGTGCTGCGCCGCGATCTGATTCCACTGACAGCGGCCCTGGCAGGCGTGGGGCTGATAGTCTGTTACGAGGCCGGCGGAAAGCACATCCTGGGCGTGGTGATGGGCCTGCTGGCCGGAGTGGCGTATGGCTGGGTGGTACTGCTGCTGCGGCGGATGAACAACGAAAATCAAGCCTGGCTGGTGGCCATCTGCCACCTGGGAGCAGTGCTGCTGTTGGCGCCCTGGGCAGTTGTCTCTGGCGTAGTCCCAAGCTCCTTCCAGTTCCTGGTGCTGGCCTGCTTCGGGATGCTGCAAATGGCCGTCCCGTATCTGTTGATGGCCCGCGCGCTGCAACGCATCAGCAGCCACGAAGCGGTGGCTATCGGCCTGCTGGAGCCGGTGTTGCAGCCTGTGTGGGTCTATCTGGCCTGGGGCGAACAGCCCGCTTGGTGGACAATGGTCGGGGCCGCCTGTATCCTCTGCGGTTTGGCGGCGCGTTACTTGCTGCCGTTGTTCAGACCCAACGCAACCACCTGAACGGCAGCAGCAAGCGGCACGGCCAAGCCGTCGGCCGTGTTTTAACCGGGTGCGGCGCGGCTTTGCACGGAGCCGTCGCGGTAAGCCTAGGCCGTATCGGCTGCCGGCAAGATCACCGAAAAAGTGGTACCCTTGCCCTCTATGCTTTCCACCTCCATCGTACCGCCGTGCTGCTGAACGATGCTGTAGCTGACGCTCAGCCCCAAACCGGTTCCCTTGCCCGGCGGCTTGGTGGTGAAGAACGGCTCGAAGATGCGTTCCATGTTTTCCCGCGATATGCCGTGCCCTGTGTCGCTTAGCTTGACGATTACTTTGCCAGCGGCAGTGGTAGTGGTGAGCATCAGGGTGCCTCCCTTGGGCATAGCTTCGCAAGCGTTCAGCGCTAGGTTGACTAGCACTTGCTGCAATTGGTTCCCATCGCCCAACACCGGGGGGAGGTTCTCCTCGAAGTCTTCGACAACCATGATATTGTGCAGCAGGTGCTGACTGCCCAGCAGGCCGATGGTAGAGCGAACCACATCGTTGATGTCGAGTAGCTGTTTCGGCCCAGGGCGGACCCGAGAGAAATCCAACAGTCCCCGCACAATGCTGGCCGCGCGTGTGGTCTCGCGGATGATCACGTCGAGGTCTTCTCGGTCGGATTGCTGCAAATGGGGCTTATTGCGCATCAGGTGTGCGAAGGTAAGCACGCCGGTAAGCGGGTTGTTTATTTCGTGGGCCACTCCAGCCGCCAGCCGACCGATGGCCGCCAGCTTTTCGCTGCGTCCGATCTGTTCGCGGGTGGCCTCCTGTAGCTGTTGCTGACGCTGGGCAATGGCCTCGGCCATGGCGTCGATGTGCTGGCACAGCGCGCCCATCTCGCCCGGTGGACGGATGCCCACCCGCGCCGAAATGTCGCCCTCCATCACCCGGCGGCACATGGAGATGATCTGTCCGATCGGACGCAACATGCGGCGGACAATTACCAGCAACAGCACTAGGCTGGCTACTGTGGCGCTACCGATAGCGCCCAGGAAAAAAACGGTCAGCAGATTACGGCGATGCGTGAAAGGCTCCTGCAACAACCCCACATATAGCGCGCCGATGATGCGGTTCTCCGGGTCGCGCAGCGGTTCATAGGCGGTGATGTACCAATGGTCGAGCACTTTTGTCGGACCCGTCCAAGTGTAGCCTCTGTGTACGACTTGCTCGTAAACTTCGGGGCGCAGCCGCGTGCCCACGGCCCGCGTACCGTCGGAACGTAGTACATTGGTCGATATCCGCAGATCGTCTTGGAAGATGGTAACCGTTCCTACCGGCAATCCGTTGAAGAACTGATTGCCGAACACCTGGTGACGAATCGTATCCACCAGTTCGTAACGGCGGTTCAGCAAACACCCGCCGAACAACACGCCAACCAGTTTTCCGTGGTCGTCCAGAACGGGGTTGGTCGCTCCCATCACCATTCCGTCTTCGCGGGTTTGCGGAGCATCGGGCAGGGTGTGGGCGTCGTCTGGCACATCGAACCTGGCGCGGGCCAGAAACTGCTGTCCATCGCGCGCCAGCAGTTCCCGCTGCACTATTACGGTACCCTTAACCGGTGCGCCCTGTCGTAAAGCCTGCAATATCAGCGGGTTCGACGAAAGGTCGTCCCCGCGGACCGTTGGGTTGTGCGCACGCAGTACTACCCGACCTTGCGCGTCCACCAAGGTGAGAAAGTCCAGCTCACTGGCTTGATATGCCCTGTCCAAAAGAGTTTGCTTGTCATCGGACTGCGCGCTTTCCAAGCCGCTGGCCAACTGGTTGTTGAACGAAAGACCGCTAAGAAACATGGCGATTTCGCGCAGTCGATCGTCGTATACGGTACGGGCAGCGCCCAGATTCAGACTCACCCGTGTTTGCACCTCGTCAAGCCACATCTCACCCAAGTAAATTACCGTTACCAGCGACAGCGCGCAATTAGCTACAACAATTACCGCTACGATGGCGATCGTCAGTCGCAGCCGAACGGTCATCGCGTGCTCCCGACGAGATTGCCTACCTTATGCTCCGCCCTTGTCACACCGGCAAGCTAACTGTTTATACCGTCTGTCAAACGAGCGCCAACACTTGGCAATCTACTTGATTGCTGAACTTATCGACAGACTAGCAGCCTTCGCACGCGGCGATGTGTGTCGGCTGCCGCAACCGAATCATACGCAAAGCGGACCGTGGTGTTGTGCCCGATGTGCCTCGGCCGTCCCAAGAAAAAACCAAAGGCGGCCAACCGAGGGGAGGCGGGCCGCCTGGTGCGGAGTTGACAGGCTGGCTTCAGGTTGCGGGGAGCTGCTCTAAAGCCAAGCGACTGGTTGCCAAATCTATCGACGGGAAGTTGTTGCTCTGTGCGATCTTGGTGATGTCAGCCAAACGCTGCCTACCATCACGCTACGCAGCAGGTCTTCGGACGGCAGGTCCGCAGGTGACGCTTCGGACGGCAGGTCTTCGGCTCGCAGGTCACCGGCTCGCAAGTCTGCGGGGCAGCGGTGGCCGGCTCGCAGGTCTTCGGCGCAGCGGTCACCGGCTCGCAGCAAACCTTCGGACGGCAGG
>CALLPE010000046.1 GCA_938015445.1 uncultured Pirellulales bacterium | reverse complement strand
CCGGTCAGAGCGCCAATCTGGGCACCGTTTAGCACTGTGAAGAAAAGCAGCGGGCAACAGAGCCGCAACGAATTGGCCAAGTGCGGCGCGTTGAGTTGCGTTTCCGCCAACCATGTAGCTGCAATCGCCAAAAAGAAGCTCGCAGCCCCTGCCACCAATGCTGAAATAACTCCTGTCAAACCAAGGACGCGACCTGCCCGTGCGGGATTTGTCTTGCGTAGTTCGGCGATATGTTTGGTGCTGGTCAAGCCCAGTCCGAAGCCAGCAAATACCCCAAGCATTTCTATTGTAGAACGAATAATACCTAGTTCGCCAAAGCGGGTCGTGTCCCCAAGGATGCGCGCCGTAAGCACTCCTGCGACCAGCGTAAGGCCGCGGGCGACGACCGTTCCGGTCAGCGCCCAAAAGGTGCCTCGGGCCAGTCGGTAGCCGACGTCCGAGGCCTCGATCCGCTGCCACAGCGGGCGCAGCGCTGCCGGACAGCAGGTGTACAGCAAGTTGCGAACGCTGAAGGCTCTCATCCGTATTCGCCAAAGCTGTGTACCGGCCCGATCAGACCCGGCACGCCGTCGGATGTCCTCGAGGACATCATCATCTGTCAGTAAAGTATTGCTCCAGAATAGCCACGATCCGCTGGCACGCCCGGCCGTCGCCGTAAGGATTGATTTTCTTGGCCATCGCCTGGTAAGCCACTGGGTCGGTCAATAGCCGCGAAACATTATCGACGATCGCTTGCTCGTCGGTCCCCACCAGTTTGACGGCGCCCAACTGGACTGCCTCGGGCCGCTCGGTCACATCGCGCATCACCAGCACGGGTTTGCCCAGACTGGGTGCTTCCTCCTGCACGCCGCCCGAGTCTGTCAGCAGCAACGCGGCTCGGTCCATCATGGCCACGAAGGGCAAGTAGTCCAGGGGCTCCAACAGCCAGACGTTTTTGCTGGGAACTGCGCCCAAGATGCGGCCTACCGGCTGGCGAACGTTGGGGTTCATATGCACTGGATAAACGAAGTGAACATCGGGAAACAACTGGGCCAGCCGCGCGATAGCTCGACAGATGTTCTCGAACCCATGGCCGAAGTTTTCGCGGCGATGCCCGGTGATCAGAACCACGCGTGGTACGTCGGAACCGCGTGCGGCCGGCTGAAGCGCGTCGGGCAGCCCCGGAACCGTCGGCGGCGCAGCGCGCACTTTCTCTACGGCAATCAGCAGGGCGTCGATCACCGTGTTACCGGTAACATGAATTTGCTCGGCCGGGACGCCCTCGCGCAGCAGATTATCGCGCGCCGTGACGGTCGGCGCGAAGTGCAGGTCGGCCAAGCGAGAGGCCAGCACGCGGTTGATCTCCTCCGGGAACGGCGCGTACTTGTTGCCGGTGCGAAGCCCCGCCTCGACGTGGGCTACCGGTATCTTCCGGTAATAAGCAGCCAGTGCAGCGCAGAAGACTGTGGTAGTATCGCCTTGGATAATCACTAGGTCGGGCCGATGGGCAGCCAGGTACTCGTCCAGTCGGGTCACTACCCGCGCAGTTAGTTCGGGCAGCGTCTGGTTGGGACGCATCAAGTCCAGGTCCACGTCAGGCTCCACCCCAAAAACCTGAAGCACTTGATCGAGAAGCTCCCTGTGCTGGGCGGTCACACACACCTGCGGAGCGAATCGGCCATGCCGGCGCAGGGCAAGCACCAGCGGGCACAGTTTGATGGCCTCCGGCCGCGTGCCGAATATCAAAGCAATTTTCTTGTCGATGGTAAGCCTCCGGTCAGCAGCTTTGCCTGGGCGATACTCTTGCGCCGAAGCCTGTAAACGCCCAGCGCGGAAATGTACTAGTCACGCGCTACCACCGGCTGCTTTCGCCTCTCGGCGGCGGAGCACAGACTTCACTATGTCGATTATACTGCGCGACAATCGCCAGTACGGCGACCACGCCAGAGCAACCGGCCGGTTTACCGTTTTGGCCAGGTGCCGAACACCCGCAAAGCGGTGTCGGTGCCCGCCGTTGGCATGGCTGCGACAGTCTATACGGCTTTTTTTGTCGCCATCACTTTTGGGCTCCCAGCTTGTCGGATGGCATTGTGCGACTGTAGGACGGCCAATACGGAGTTGTACGGCATGGGCTTTGAGGGCGAACCGGGCCCCCAGGGATGTCGAAACAGCGCGAAACATCGAGCGCGAATTGACCTTCTCAGCGGCCACGATTGGCGTCAAAATGCAACCGTCTTCCACGAGGTACGAGCACAATGCGTGTCAGGCTGGTTGTCGATTATGCCGTTTACTTGGTGGTTCGAGTATTGATTTGCATCGTGCAGGCAATGTCGGTGCCTTTCGGCTGTAGGCTTGCCCGATGGCTGGCATGGTTGTTTTGCAAGGTGCTCCGGGTCAGGGCCGCAGTAGTGGAGGACAACTTGAAACATGCCTTCCCGACACTGTCGGACCAAGAAAGAGACCTGTTGGCTTTTGGCATGTGGGAGCACTTGTTTCTGCTGGTTCTGGAAGTGGCTCAGGCGGCACGAAAGATTCACCACACCAATTGGCGCGACTATGCTATTTTGCGCAACGAAGATGTATTAGTGCGGATGCTTCTTTCCGACCGGCCGGTCATCGTAGTGACGGGCCATTTAGGCAACTTCGAGTTGGGTGGCTACCTGCTGGGAATCCTCGGTTTTCCCACTTTCACCGTCGCCCGAACCCTGGACAATCCATTCCTGGACCGCTTCGTCAATCGATTTCGGGCGGCCACCGGTCAGTACATAATACCGAAGAAGGGTGGATATGACCAAATCTTGTCGGTGTTGGCCAACGGGCAAACAATGACGTTCTTGGCCGATCAATACGCCGGGCCGAAGGGATGTTGGGTAGAGTTCTTCGGCAGGCCGGCGTCGGCTCACAAAGCCATCGCGCTGTTGTCGCTCGAAAACGACGCACCGCTCGCCGTGTGCGTTGCCCGGCGCAGCGGCCAGCCCATGCAAATCGAGCTGCTCGTACATGCCGTGGCCGATCCGCGCGATTGTCCGTCAGGCGTGGACCCGGTCAGATACGTAACCCAATGGTATACCGCCCGGCTGGAGGAGCTGATCCGCCAAACGCCCGAGCAGTACTGGTGGCTACATCGCCGCTGGAAGGACACCCGGCAACGCCGACCGGAACGACAACAGGCGGCCTGAGCTTTCGGCTTTCAAGCGGTAGCACAATCGGGGCAACCGCGGTGCCAGCGTGACGAATCGGCCACTGGCTGCCGGCTCCGGCGACTACTTGCGAAATACACTTCCCACGCCTATCTGCCGGAATCCCAGTTTGTTCAGCAGCGCCAGCCCTGCCAGGTTCTCCTGCGAGGTTTGGGTTTCGATGACCGCCACGCCTTCACGGTAGAACTGGCGAAAGGCCTCGGTCAGCAAGAACACGGCTACTCCGCGACGCCGGTATTGCTCATTGACGTACAGCTCCAGCAGGCCGGCGCCGCGGGCGACACCGCTTGTGCCTACCGCTTCCATGCTGCGAAACACGGCCCACCCCGCTGTTGCGCGGCTGTTGCGCGTGACGGCCTCGAACCGCTTCAGCTCGAAGTTGCCGTACAGCGATGCTTCCCACCAGGAGCTAGTGGGTGCGTCGGAAGTCACTTCGACCAGCATTTGACGGCGGATGGCCATTTGCCGGCGATCGACGGCCGGCTCGAAGCTGGCCAAATCGCGCTCCAGGATGACAGTTCGCTCCTTCTCCACGTATCCTCGAGCGGCGAAGGCGCGGCGGGCTACCACGTCTGTGTCGAGCACACCCGGCACGCTGCTTCCGCCGTACAGCCCCAGGTAGAATGGGCTTCTAATGCCCGAGCTGCCGCCCCACAGTTCCGCCGCGCCTTTGCTGAGCAGATACTGTTCGCATCGTTGGAGCAGCCCGCAAGCGATTTCCATCTCCGCGCAGTCCGGCCGCACCAAAACAAGGCAGATGATGCCCTGGGAGATGCACAAGCCGCTGCGGGTTTCGTTCGGGGCGAAACCGGCGTGAGCGAAGCCCACCGGGCGTCCTTCCTCCCAAGCGATGATCAAACCGCGATAATCGAAGTACAGCTTAGCGAACACAAGCTGTTCCAGCAGATCGCAGGAAACAGGCTGCACCAGCCCCCGCTGTCCGGCGCGGCTCTGCCAAATCGCCGCGATCGCCGGCGGATCAGTATTGCGGAACGTCCGGTAACTAATCATCGCCAGCGACGTGCGTCACCTCTTCGAGTGATCGGAGTCGGTGCGAAACGACTTGGCCGCGATTGCACAGCCGTACCTGCGTCGTGGATGCCTTACGACTTGCCTTGCTTTCTGGCCTTGAGCGGCGGGTCGCCGGCCAGTGGTAGCGAAACCGCTCGGCCCGTCTCCGCCGACTTGTAGATCGCCAGTATCACTTCTACCGAGCGGCGGCCTTCGTGGCCGTCGATGAGCGGGCGGGTATTCTTGCGAATGGCGTTAAGTACATCCTGGAACTGCCGGGCGTGGCCGTGGTGCCCGATGGCTTTCGGATCGGCCGCCCCGCCTCCAGTACTCTTTCGCTGCGACATTTGAGCCAGGATCTGCTCGTCGCGCTTGAGCTTGCGCGCGAAGTCCCACTTCACAATGTCTTCCTCTTCCATCACGGCCGACCCTTGGTCGCCGTGGATTTCAATCCGTTTAAGGTATCCCGGATACACGGCCGTGCTTGCCTCGATCACCCCCAGCGCGCCATTGGCGAAGCGCAGCACCGCCACGGCCACATCCTCGACAGCGATCCGCTGGTGGGCCAGCAAGGCGGTACGGGCCTGGACTTCGGCCACCGGACCCATCAGCCACAACAGCAAATCGACGCTGTGGATAGCTTGGTTCATCAGCGCCCCGCCGCCGTCTAGCTCCCAGGTGCCACGCCATGCGCCGCTGTCGTAGTACTGTTGGGTGCGCCACCATTTTACAATGGCGTCGCCGAGTGTCAGCCGCCCGAAACGCCCCTGTTCCACCGCCCGCTTCAACTCCACCGCTGAGTCATGAAACCGCGAAGGAAAGATCGTCGAGAGCACTACCCCGGCGTCCTGGCAGGCCTTAATGATTTGGTCGCAACGTCGCAGGGTGATCTCCAGCGGTTTTTCCACGATAACATGCTTGCCGGCTTTTGCTGCCGCCACGGCCGGTTCCATGTGCGCTCCGCTGGGCGTGCCAATAGTGACTACATGCACGTCGGGATCGGCCAGCATGTCGTCCAGATTGTGATAAGCCTTGCAGCCGGTCGACTCCGCCAGCCGGTCGGCCGCTGCCGGCACGGTGTCGTAGCAGGCTACCAGCTTCGCCCCACGAATATCGCCGATCGCCCGAGCATGAAACTGCGAGATCATCCCGCAACCGATGATTCCAAACCCCAGTGCCATGATGTACCGCTCCTGCGTCAATATCGGACACGCCACTATCAGTCGATACAAACTGGCAGGATTATAGCCCAGTGGTTGCTTTGCGAGAAGCCACTGCCCGATGACATCGCTGTGCCGGCAGCCTTAAATAGGTTGCGCCGCGTGCGTCACTCGCGATGACCAACCCGACCTTGTTGCAACTTGCCGGCACGCCGATCAACTTGGCGGCTCGATACTGGCAAGAATTCTTTATCGAGAAAAAAACTGCCCAACTGCCTAAAACCAAACAACTGCAAGGCGGCTGTTTTGCGCATTAGCCCCAGTAAGCAAAACCATATAGCCTTCCCCCCACACACGCCAAGCTCGACTTTCCCGACTTGTGAGCAGTGGAAACAGGAGTAAGCGGCTGAAATGGGGTTGCGCCATAGGGGAACAGAGTTAAAACAGGATGTTATGATCTTCGTGTGTCGGGTATCAAAACTCCATAACACCCTGTGAGGTTCCTACGAGCAATTTACTGCTTCGCAGCCTTCCGAGAACAGCCCCATCGCCAGTTGCCTCTGGAGTTTACCCCGTGTCGAAGTAGCCAGGGGCCGAGATTGTGGGTTTTGGATGCAATAATCGGCCAGTTTGCGCATACAGCCAGTCGAACAAGTACGTTACCCTGGAGTTTACCCAGTGTCGCGCTACCACGAATAAGTGTTACTGCTGAAAGTGCTTCGACTCCGTGTACTTCGGTGAGCACTGCAAGCTTTGATAGCACCGTTGCGTTTTGGCTATAAGCTTAAATACCTCGACCAGTCGCTCGGCGCACCGTAAAGTGCCGCAAATCCAAAGCCATTAACAAATCCTGGCGAAAAAGCCATTAACAAATTCTGGCGAAATCGACACTGGGTAAACTCCAGCACGTCTAACCTTGATGGGAAACGAGGTGGCGTGCGGCGCTTGCAATCGCGCGAGAAACGGCGCAAACTCAATCGAAGCTGGGCCTTGCCCTAGTTTTGGCGGCCATGCTGGCTTCGGGCAGGCCGCAGGCTGGTCGCCCCAGCGCACCAAGCCAGCTTGGCAGCCCATCAGTGCCGTGCCGCGCCGCTGCTGTCATACTGCGAATGTGGGCCCACCGCATTCGACGCGAGTTTGTGCCGCAACGATGACCTTCGACTGGCCGAGCTTAGGATGCCTTGCAAGGCGATTTTGTGGCGGCAGCCGCGAATCGCTCGAAACGACCGTTTGGATATTTCCACTTGAGAGGAGCTTTATGCAACGATTGGTCTGCGTAAACGTGTTGTTGCTTGTCGCCGTCGGTGTTTCGCCCACTGGTGCCGCGGCGAGCGAGGCGGGCGCGATGCCGTCGCCGGTAGTGGTGTCGGATGCCGCCGCCTTGGTGGCTGCCGTGCGGGATCAGCCGGAGGGCGCGGTCATCCACATCGCCGCCGGCCAGTATCGGCTCGAGGCTCCCCTGGAACCCAAGGCCGGCCAGACGCTCCAGGGCGCCGGCATGGATAAAACCGTTATCACCCATGCCGACTCGTGGAAGCCATCGACCGACACACTGCCCGACCCAGAGATAAAAACGCAAGGGATGGATACCCGAGCTTACTTGATCCGTCTGCCAGATAAGGCCGCCAACATCACCATTTGCCACCTGACCCTGCGCGCCCCGCAGTTGCACGGAGCGATCTACGGCTGGGAAAACCAGGGTTTGCACGTCCACCACGTGTGCGTGCGCGAGACCCTGTGGAGCGGCATCCGCACGTTCCTGCTCAAGCAGGGCCGCATCCACGATTGCCAATTCATCGACGCGGGCGGCCGCTGGGAACGCGGAAAACCTGGCGTCCAGGGGGGCATCACCGGCGGCGCGATCTTCGCCGTGTGGATGGCCGACACGGAAATCGCGCACAACCGCTTCGTGCGCACTCGACAGGAACGGCAGTACGAGTTCTATGGCCTGAAAATCCGACAAGCCAAACGGTGCCGCCTTCACCACAACACGATCGAAGTGAACTTCTCGATCGAGATGCCCTTCGAGAACGATGAGGACGTCGAGATCGACCACAACGTGCTCTTCGGAACCGTTTCGATTCCCAAGCACGCCGGCGGCCCGGTGCCCCCAAGCGGCCGGACGTTCCGCATCCATCATAACTGGTTTCGCGACAGCTACTCGATCGAGTTCGTCCGCAATGGCGTCGAAATCAGCCACAACCTGTTCGACTTCGATCCGCGCAAGGATCACGGCAATCTGATCTCCGGCTTCGGTAACGCCGCGGCCCCCGGGCCGGCCGAGTTCCACAACAACCTCGTAAGCAATCCCGGGCGCGGCGTGATTTGGCTCAACGAGCCGTACAACAACCTCGTTGTCCGCAACAATCATATCATCGCGCGGCCGACGGCCACGCCGCGCCGCGACGGGCTGTTCGGCTTCAACGCCAAAAGCGACATGAAAACCATCTCTATCCGCGACAACATCATCGAGTGTCGCGAGTTGCCGCGCCCCTTGTTTCGCAACGCGGAGAGCTACTCGGCCCGGGTGGAGAACAATCGGTTGATTAATGTGTCGGACGTCGAAAAGTTGGGCAACGCGCCGGCTGATCGGCCGGTCGGTCCCCAGGCTCCCCTGAAGTTCACCTGCGGCGTCCACGATGAAGTCACGGTGGACCAATGGGAGGCGCGGCCAACAAGCCAGCAACCGGCGCACAGTGCGGCCCCGAACCGGTAAGCTTCTTGGCGTCGTGGCGGGCTTGGGAGACTCGGCAGTCGGGAAGCCGGGTTAGATCCCCCCGACGTCCCGCGCAGATCGTTCCGCCTTCTCCAAGGCGAGCAGAGCAAACTCAACCGAACTCGCAGCGCGCACTTTACCTTTCTCGTTTTACCGCCAACTCCGTCCCCGAAGTTTGCAACAATTCCGAGCCGCCACCGCCAAACAACGAAGTCTGCGGGTCGTCTGAAAAGGTACGACCCGGCAGGACTCGAACCTGCAACCGGTGGATTAGAAATCCGCTGCTCTGTCCTTTGAGCTACGGGCGCTGCTGATGTGCAGCTACCGGCACTTTTGATGCGCGCGGAAGCTTCGTTTCTTTTTTAGCAGCAGAACTTTGTTGCAATAGCGGTGCAATACGATGGGATTTATTGGCAACTGTGCTACCTTTTGCAGCAGTGCTGGTGTGGCCTGCGCACATCAAGCGGACAAGGGACGTACCAGTTGCAGTCGGTATGCAACATCCATCTAGGGGACATCGTGCGGTTTACGGGGCATTGACTCGGCGCTTGAGCGCCGAGAAAAGCGCACCACCGACAATGCTTAGGCGATTTGCTAGCTACGGCAATCTCTTTTAGTAGACTTTGTGCATTTCGGCGGCCCCGCGACTGCCAGACATGGCAGCACTAGAGGCACGGCAATCCTTCTTGGAAAACTTTGTGCATTACGTGCCATGTGCAGACGCGACGGAACCGGTTGCGTTGCAGATGGGAAACCAAGGCGGGCCTGGCGGTTCACCAGCAACCCGGGCGTGCATATCGGCGATGCCATGCAAGGGCCGCTGCGTTGGTTGTTCAGCCCTCGCAGCCATTAAAACAACCGTCCGATGAGCTTCGCTCGTCGCAGTAGCTGGAAGAACCGCCCCTTGGCGGCGAGATTCGATTGACCAAGCTCCGCTGCGTTCACAGCCTGACAGCGGCGTCGGATGACAATCGTGGGATCGAGAAAGTCTTATGCGACGAAAAGAACCGTCGGCACGGCTGGGCGTTGCGCACCGGGCTGATCCGGCATCCGGAGCGGTTCGACCGCTTGGTACTCATCTTGCCGCAATTAAAGATGGTTATCAGCAAGATCATGCTTTAAGACATCCGGAGCGTTTCGACCGGGTGTTGCTCATCATGAGCTTGGCGTACTGGCTGCTTTTGGGGATTGGGCTGACGGCCAGGAAGCAGTACCCGCCGACGATGGGGGGAGCGCCAATTACCTTCTATGAACTATTACCCGGCTAAGATGAGATGCAGCAACCATCGCCCTCCAGGAAGCATTACCGGCCCGGCCTGGGGTGGAGCAACAATCACCTCCTGTGAAGTATTACCTGCGCAACATGGGATGGCGCAACCATCGCCCTACGGCCTGTGCGCTATTTTTCATTGGCCGGAAAATGGTTCGACGACTGCGGCTGACGGCCTTCCAAGCAGTTACTGCCTTACTGCATGCGATTTTAGACGAAGCCAAAAACTGGGGATAAGTCAG
>CALLPE010000045.1 GCA_938015445.1 uncultured Pirellulales bacterium | reverse complement strand
GTGGCCGAGTGGTTTAAGGCGCGGGTTTGCTAAACCCGTGAGGGTGATAAGTCCTCCGCAGGTTCGAATCCTGTCCTCTCCGTTAAGTCGTTGGTCAGCAAGACTTTATTTTGACTTTTGCCATTTTCTGGCTGATTTCGTTTACGTTTTTCTGGCTGATTTCGCTTCCGTTTGCCATTTTGTGGCTGATTTCGCGTCCGTTTGCCGCTTTCTGGCTGATTTCGCTTCCAATAGTTACGCAGAGCGGCACATTTGTGCAAGCGCCCAACTCGAATGTTTACCACGAGTTGGGATATTGCGTGCGCGGGTGGCCGCGGAATTGGCAAAATTGGACCTCACAGCGTCCAGCCTTCTCGGTACGGGCAGCGCAGGGCGCGGTCGGCTTCTGGGTTGTCGGTGACGCGGCCCGTGAGCGGATCGTATTGGAACGGCTTGCCCACCAGCGAAGCGATGTTGCCCAGTAGCAGCAGTTCCATCGCCGGTCCGGAGTGGCCGAAGTTCGACATGGCCGGAGTCCCCCCGCGGCAGGCCGAAAGCCAGTCGCGCTCGTGACTGCCGGCGCGCGGCAGTTTCTGCGGCGGACCGCCAGCATTGGGAAAATCGCCCTTGGGCAACAGTTCGCAAATGGAATTGTGGGCGTTGGTGTGCACGATGCCTTTGCTGCCCACCAGTAACGAGCCGGAGCGCGGCGTCCAACTGTCCTTCCACTCCAGCGACCGGCCGGCGATCTTCTCCAGCCGCTCCAAAATGCCCTGACGTTTCAGTTCTTCTTCGGCCGCGTTGTACCAGTTGATGCGCACGGGAGGCAACGGGCCGCGCGCCGGGATGTCGTAGCGGATGATCTGCCAGCGGGGAAAGTTCTCCGGGCAGGGGCCGGAGGTCTCCGTCTCTACGCGAATTCGCCCTTTGCTTTGCTTGGCCTCCCATAACTCTCCCAGCCGCAGCCCCTTGAACGCCATGTTGATCGAGTGCGAACCTCCACCGCCCAGACACCCAGTGCCGAAGTCGCGCCACGCCCCCCAACCGGTCAAGTAAGAAGGATGGAACGGGCGATATGGTGCAGGCCCCAACCACAGGTCCCAATCAATGTAGTCGGGTACAGGCGGCGTTTCTGTGGGGCGCCGCATGGGTCCCGAGCCGCCGACGACAAACCACACGTGTGCCTCGCGGATTTCGCCTACCGCCCCGTCCCACACCAGTTCCAAGCTGCGCCGGAATGAATCGGTCGCCATGCCCTGGTTTCCCATTTGCGTAGCCACCTTGCACTGTGCAGCGACTTGGCGGAGCGTGCGGGCCTCGAACACGTCGTGGGCGATGGGCTTCTCGCAGTATACGTGCTTGCCGCGCTTCATGGCGGCCGTAGAGATTATCGCGTGCGTGTGTTCCGGGGTTGCGATCACCACTGCGTCAACTTGCTGCTGAAGCTCGTCGAGCAGCTTGCGATAGTCTTGGTAGTGACCAACGGTGGGCCGTTGTTTCAGGGCCTCGGCGAGCCGATTGCGGTTGGCGTCGCAGACGGCCACGAGGTTCTCCAGCCGCGGAACTGTGTTGAAGTGGTACATGCCCCGACTGCCCAGCCCAATTACCGCGATGTTCAACTTCTCGTTGGCCGCGTAGCCGTAAGCCGAACTGTTGTGACGGAGAATGGTGCAGCCGACGCCAGCCAAGGCGGCCGAGCGCAAGAAACTGCGGCGAGTATGACGTTCGCTCATGGCGGTTACCTCCGCTTGATCCACAAAATAAAAAGGTGGGATTTGCTCCGCCGGATCTGCCCGGCGGTTCGCGTGCTGCGCAGATTGCGGTGTTGCGACCTTGCTCGCCTCGCCCGGCACCAGCCCCTATAGCGCAGCCGGCTGCCGGTAGAGGAATCGTTATTGGGGACGTAGTTGTGGCTGGTCGGGTAACGTGGCGGCGCGCCTGGCTCAGCGGGTGCGGTCTTGGCGATTCAGCGCTGCTGCCCTGGTTGCGCTTCGGGACTTAGGCCAAAATCGGCCGCTCCGGGTAGAGGATTCTGACGCGCGCGACAATATCAATCAATCCCCTGGACATTCTAAAGGCTCTCTACGGATTGGTAGCGCACGCAATACGTTTGGGCTGATGGTAGCGCAGTGAGCTGAGCGGGGCTGAATATGCTGGCTCAAAGGCTTGTCGGTATGCAACTTGCTTGGCAGAAGGGGGCGGAACATAATAGAAGCCTCGAACCGTTTGTCCCACCGAACTTTGCGCTCCGTAGGCCGTAAAGGTGATTGCCATGTCTGGCAAGTGGCGATTCGACCGGCTCCTGATGTTGCACGTCTTGCTGCTAGGAATAGTGTTGTCGGTACTGGGCGGTTTAGCGCCTGCGGCAGACCAAGCGCCCGCCGCGCCTCAGGCACCCGCTCAGGCCGGCCCGGCGCCGCAGGCTCAGCCGGCGCCGCAAGCTGAGTCGCTGCCACCGAAAGCTCAGGCGGCGCCGGAAGCTAAACCAGCTCCTAAACCGGAGGCGACGCCGCAGGCCGCACCCGGCCCAAAGGCCGAGGCCGCCCCCGCACCACAAACCGCACCACAAACCGCACCGCAATCGGCACCGCAGTCGCAAGCAGTCGCCCCACAGCCGCCACTTGAACAAAGCGCGCCTCGCTCGCTCGACGAGGTGAAAGCCCTCGAAGAGAAGGTTCAAAAGGTCATCGCCAAGGTGTTGCCTGCCACCGTGGGCGTGCGGATCGGCACCTCGGCCGGTAGTGGGGTGATCGTCAGCGAAGATGGCTTGGTGATGACCGCCGGTCACGTGGTGGGCAAGCCCGGCCAGGACGTGACCTTCTTCTTCCACGACGGCAAGACCGCCAAAGGAAAAACGCTGGGCATGTTCGTCGGCGCCGACGCGGGGATGATGAAAATAACCGACCCCGGCAAGTATCCCTTCGTAGAACTGGGAACCTCGGCCGAGTTGAAGCCGGGCACCTGGTGCGTGGCCTTGGGACATCCGCTGGGCTACCAAGCGGGGCGTCCGCCGGTGGTGCGCGTGGGTCGGGTGTTGCGCGTCCGCGAAGGCGTCATTCAGAGCGATTGCACCCTGGTCGGAGGCGACTCGGGCGGACCGTTGTTCAATCTGCAAGGACGTGTCATCGGTATACACAGCCGCATCGCCGGCCCAACCGACGTCAACCTCCACGTCCCGGTGGACATTTTCCGCGATAACTGGGACCGGCTGGTCAAAGGCGATTCGTGGCAAGAGGAACCCTACGGCCGCGACAGCGCACCGGTAAAAAGCGCCTTCCGCTCGCTGGTCGCCGAAGCTGCCCGCTGCACCGTCCGCATCAAATGCGACGGCCGGGAAGTAGCGCTGGGCACGATCGTTGGCCCAGACGGCTGGATCCTGACCAAAGCCAGCGAACTGCAAGGCAATGTGGTCTGCCGACTGCAAGACGGCCGCGAACTGCCAGCCACCATCGTGGGCATCAACAAACAACACGATCTGGCAATGCTCAAGATTGCCACCAGCGGATTACCGGCGATTCCCTGGAGCACCAATAAGCCTTCGGTGGGACAGTGGCTGGCAGCCGCCGGCCCGAGCGAAGACCCATTGGCACTGGGCGTGATGAGCGTCCCCCAGCGCCGCATCCCGCCGGTTAGCGGCGTGTTGGGGGTGAATCTCAAGCCGGGCGAGCAAGGACCGGCGCAGATCGAAAAAGTTCTTCCCAATAGCCCGGCGGAAAAGGCCGGACTCAAAGACGGCGATATCATCACCCACCTGGATGGTAAGCCCATCAACAACGGCTCGGAGTTGGTAGCCGCCATCCGGCAACGGCGCATCGGCGATGTGGTGCGGCTGAACGTAAAGCGGGGCCAGTCGGTGCTGGCCATCGCCGTCAAACTGGGTGTGATCGAGACTCCCGGAACGCAGAAGCGCGAGATGCAGAATCGCATGGGCGTGGGCATCAGCAACCGACACGACGACTTCCCCGCCGTGCTTCAGCACGATGCGGTGGTGCGTCCGTCGGACTGCGGTGGGCCGGTGGTCGATTTGAGCGGCAAGGTCGTAGGTGTGAACATCGCCCGCGGCGGCCGCACCGAGACTTATTGCATTCCCACCGACGTGCTGCTGGGGCTGATGTACGAGTTGATGTCCGGCCGGCTGGCTCCGCCTGTTGATCCCGAGAAGTTGGCCGCCGAGCGGAAGGCCGCCGAGGAAAAAGCCGCCCGCGAAAAAGCCGAAGCTGAGCGAAAAGCCGCCGAGCAGAAGGCGGCCATGGACAAACTGGCCCAAGAAAAAGCCGAGGCCGAACGTAAAGCCGCCGAGGCCCAAAAGAAAGCCGAAGAAGAAAAAACCGCCCGCCAACAAGCCGAAACCGATAAACAGTCCCTGCAACAGCAGCTCTCGCAGGAAAAGTCGGCCCGGGAAAAGATCGAGGCGGAAATCAAGTCCTTGCAACAGCAACTCGCCCAGGAGAAGGCGGCCCGCGACAAGATCGAAGCCGACATGAAATCCCTGGAGCAACAGCTTGCCGCCGAGAAAGCGTCACGCCAGAAAGCCGAGGCCGACGCCAGCGCCGCCCAACAAAAGGCCGCTGCGGCCGAGAAACTCGCTCAAGAAAAGGAATCACTGTTGCAGGAAAAACAGAAACTTGCGCAAGAAAAAGACAAGCTGGCGCAAGAGAACACCAGATTGGCGCAAGAGAAAGACAAACTGGCCCAGGAAAAACAAGAGCTGGCGCAACAAAAGGATAGATTGGCGCAAGAGAACAACAAATTCGCCCAAGATAAAGACAAGCTGACCCGCGAGAAGGCAGACGCAGAGCGCCGAGCCGCCCAAGAACAAGCCTCCCGGCAAAAGGCCGAAGCCGATATCAAGTCGCTTCAGGAGCGGCTACAAGCCCTGGAACAAAAACTGGCCGAAGAAAAAGCGGCCCGCGAAAAGGCAGAAAGCGAAAAGGCAGAGCGCGAAAAGTTAGAGCGCGAAAAACCAGAGCCACAAAAAGCCGAAAGTGAAAACGGCCAAAGTGAAAAAGCCAAACAAGAGAAGAAGCCTGAGCAATCCGGAGAAGAAAAACCTCGCGGACAATAAAGCCCCCCTTCGGAACCGCCTTAAGTAGCTGCGCGTCGCGACCAGTTGGTGCAGCCAGGTCTACGACTTTCGCCCCGGGCGATGGCGTGTTTGGCACCGCTGGTGCGTCGGACTTTGTGGGGTCTGCATGTTTAGAGGCTCTAACAAAACATAACCCCAAACAGGTTTGGCTAACTACCGTGCTAGGGGCATAGTGCCACGAAAGGTCGTTTTCTTAGATGCTCTTAGAGGGCCGAAAAAATACTCTTCAGTGCACTACTGTCCGCGTAACCGAGCTACCTGAAAACAATCCCTAGTTCCGTTCCCCGGGGAGTCACGTTAATTCGGGGCACGCTGCGCGGTTGACTCATCAGGCTTCGGTAGCCGATTAGACCGGCCGCTTTTCGGCTGCGGCACCGGCCAGGTCGATGCTTCTAGGCCGCCAGCGCCAGCGGGCGATCAGTCGTCCGACGACCGCCCCCAGGTCGTCCCACAACGAATAAGCAACCGGGGTGACCAGCAGCGTCAGCAGCAGCGACAGAGTTTGCCCACCAAGGATCACCTTGGCCAAACTTGCCCGGGAGCCAGAACCGGGGCCGGTACCGGTGGCAATGGGGATCATGGCCGCGATGAGCATGACCGTGGTCATCAGAATGGGGCGCAGGCGGACGTGGTTGGCAGCAATGATGGCTTCTTCCCTGGGCACCCCTTTTGCCCGCAGTACATTGGTGTAATCCACCTGGAGGATGCCGTTTTTCTTTACAATGCCGAAGAGCATGAACATGCCTATCATGGCATAGTTGTTCAGGTTTGTACCCATCAGCAGCAGCGAGGCCAACGCGAACGGGACCGTCAGGGGGAGGGCCAGCAGAATAGTAACAGGGTGGATGAAGCTCTCGAACTGGGCCGCCAAGATCATGTACATGAACAGTGCACTGAGCAGGAAAGCGATAAGGAAGTTGCGGTCGGCCTCGGCAAGCGATTTCGCCCTGCCAAGGAACTCGAAGCGATATTCCGGGGGCAGGCCCATCGAGATTACATATTGGCGGAGTTGTTCCACCGCTTTCTGCAACGGGTAGTTGACCTCCAGATTTGAGGAAATGACGACTTGACGCTGCATACCGAAGCGGTTAATGGTGTTGGGGCCTTCGGCCGATTGCAGACTGGCCAAGCCGCCCAGTTGCACCAGGCCGGCTTTCTGCGAGGGAACCATCAGGCGCGAGATACTTTCGGGCCGATCGCGGAAAGGCACGTCGGCCCGCAGCCACACGTCGTACTGCTCGTCGCCCTCTTTATAGGTCGATACAGGTTCGCCACCGACCAAAACGTTGAGCGTGGCGGCAATGGTCTGGGCAGGAATCCCCACATCCGACGCCCTCTCGCGGTCGATGTGTACCCGTAATTCCGGCTTGCGCAGCGATAGGCTGGTATCCACGTCCAAAAAGGGGCTTTCCTGGGGAAACTGGCCGTAGTATTGGGGATTGGCTTGCAGGTTGCGGGTCACTAATTGTGTGAGTTCCTCGGGGGAAAGAAGAGGATTGCGATCGCGCTCGATGGCCATCGCCATCTGGATCAAGTCGCCGCGCATCCAGGCGGTGATCCGACGGGAATAGTTTTCCAGTTTTTGCAGGTCTGGACCACGCACGTTCATCTCCAAGGCGACGTTTCGCCCACCGCCGCCGCCGAAAGACGATACGTCTTGCACGGAGATGCGTTGAAAATCAGGGAATTGGCGGCGGATCATCTCCCGCGCCTGCCGCATCACGTCGAACTGGCTGTAGTAGCGCTCCGACAGCGTGTGCTTCCTGCCCGTCAGCACCGCCCACCAGTATCCCAAATCGAACCAGCCGGGCTGCCGCTCCTCTAGATCCACTAGCCGCACATATACCGACCCGGTCGTAACGTCGCCTTGCCCCCGCACCATCCGCCCAGAAGTGTCGCCGATTACTGTGAATAGGTTGAGCACGCCGGGCAGTTTGCGCAGCTCGGCCTCCACTTCCTGGAACGTCTGGTCGGCGCGCTCGAGCGAGTAGCCCTCGGGCAGGGTAATGGCCACCTCGAATTCACTTTGGTCGTCGCGCGGGATGAAATCGCGCCCAATGCTCCTCCATAGGGGAAACGTGGATGACAGTGTGGCCACGCTGATTACCACTATAGCCCAACGGTGCCTCAACGACCATCGCAAACATGCACCATAGAAGCCCTCGATTGCCCGCCATGCCGGTCCGGATTTGCTGGCCTTGTGTCCCGGGCGCAGCACCAGGAAGCGCGAGCAGAGCATGGGCGTCATGGTGAACGACACGCACAGGCTCATGAAGATGGCAAAAGCCACCGTTGACCCGAAGCAACTGAAAAACCGTCCTACTCGCCCCTGCATGAAAATGATGGGAATAAAAATCACCAGCAGCGACATGGTGGTAGCCATCACCGCCAGGGCGATTTCCTTGGTGGCAGTGCTGGCGGCTTCCCGCGCCGGGCGGCCGTGTTCCTCCATGTGGCGGAAGATGTTTTCGTGGATGACCACGGCATCGTCGATGACGATGCCCACGGCCATGATCAGCCCCAGCATCGTGAAATTGTTGAGCGTAAAACCCATGTATTCCATGTAAGCGAACGTGGCGATGATCGAGGCGGGTATGGAAAGCGTGGCGATGATAGTAGTCCGCCAATCGCGGATGAACAGCACAATGGTTCCCCCGACCAGAACCGCCGCTATCACCAGGTGGAACTGCACTTCCTGCATAGAGCGCTTGATGAAACGGGACTGATCACGGACGATGAATGTGCGCAAGTCGGGCGGCAGCGTGGGCAGCAATTCTTCCAGCCGCCGCTTGACCGCATCGACCACCGCTACAGTATTGACGCCCGATTGCTTCTGCACCACCAGGCTGACGGCGTTTCGCCCATCCAGCCGGCTAACTCCCCGCGGCTCCTCAGAAGAATCCTCTACGCGGCCGATGTCGCTGATGCGGACCGGATAGCCGTTGCGGTCGGCCACTATCAACTTTGCGAACTCGGCCGCAGTTTCCATGCGGGCCATGGTACGGAGCACCAATTCTTGTGTTCCCTGATCGACTCTGCCGCCGGGCAATTCGATGTTCTGCCGCATCAGCGCCTGGCGGACTTCTTCGATGGAAAGGTTGTAGGCCGTAAGCAGGTCGGTGTCGACGATCACGTTGATCGCCCGCTGCCGTCCGCCCACAATGATCACCGCCCCAACACCGTTGAGGCTTTCTAGTTGCTCTTTGATGCGTTTACGGGCGATTTCGGTGATTTCCTGCAAGGGACGATTCCCTGCTACAGCGATGGTCACCACCGGTACGGCGTCCAGGTCGAATTTATCGATGATCGGCATGTCGGTGCCAACCGGCAGCCGAGAGACGATCGTGGAGACCTTGTCCCGCACTTCTTGGGCGGCCACCTCTCTGTCTTTTTCGAGGAAGAACTGGACGCGGATCTGGGAGAAGCCTTCGCGGGTAGTAGAGCGAAGCTCGTCGATCAGGGAAATGGTGTTGATGATTTCCTCTAGTGGCTTGGTGACGCTGGTTTCCATTTCCTCCACGCTGGCGCCTCTTAGCGTGGTGGTCACGGTGACGATGGGCAGCTCGACATTCGGAAACAGGTCCACTCCTAAGCGGCGGTAGGACATCAGCCCCAGAGCCAGCGGCGCCGATACCAGCATTACTGTGAACACGGGTCGGCGAATGCAAAGGTCCCAAATGTTCATGCCTGGCTGTGACCGTTGCGAGATACCATTACGGTGGATGTGGGGTAACGGCTATACTCGCTACCTCCACCACGCACGGAGACATTTTCAATCGCGGGCTGAGCAATCGCTACTGTTGCGGGGAAAGTACGCGGATCGGCATACCATCGGCCAACACGTTGTTACCCCGGGTAACCACCATCATCGTGGGGTCGAGTTTTCCTTCTACCTCCACCCAACCTTCCTCGCGGTTCACCAGTGCCGGGGTCACAAGGATGGCGCGTGCATGGTTGCCTTCGACAACGAACACCCGGCTGACGCCCGCCGACGTCACCACCGCCACAAGAGGAACGGTTTTCGCCTGCGGATCGACTTTGGTCAGGATGGCTGCTCGGGCGAATCCTCCGGCCTTCAATATGCGCTTGGGATTGGGGACTACCGCTTCGATTGTGAAGGTGCGGCTGGCGGTATCCACCGTCGGGCTGACCCGCGAAACCGTCCCCTGGAACAATTCGCTGCTCGACTCTACCGTGATCCGGACCGGTTGACCTTCGGTGACTTGACCAGCGTATCGCTCGGGCAGACTGGCTACCAGTATGATGGGATTGTCCATTACCAGCGTGAACAAAGGGGTGGCCGAGGACTGCCGGACGATCTCTCCCTCAGACACCATCTGCTTGGCTACCACGAAGCCCGGCTGTTGCACCTTGGAGAGGGCTTGCTTTTCCCACTGATTGCGGGCCGCGCGTGTTGGTTCGGGAACAACGACTTTCGTGTCGCCCAGCCGTTGCCGTGCGGTAGCCAACAGCGAAGCCTTGTAGCGCGCCACCGCGATGGTCGTTCGGGCATCGAGCACGGCCTGATCGTAATTGGCCCGAGCTACCTCGTAGTCGGCTTCCAACTGTTCCAAGTCGTCCTTAGAAACTACATTCTTGCTGAAAAGCTGGCGTGAGCGGTTTAGCCTGTCGGCCGTGTACTTCTCCAGCATGGCTGCGCGGCGAACAGTGGGAAGATTCTCCACTGCCAACGTAGCCAGCAAACGCTCCACTGCTGCCTCGTCGTCGCCTGGGTCGCGGATGTCCAGCTTGGCAAGTTCCGCCTTCAGGTCGCGCGCGCGTTCTTCGACGGCTAGTTGGTAGTCGGTCGGCTCGATCTCCATGAGCAGATCGCCCGGCTGAAGCATCGTCGCATCGCTGACGTCGTGATAAATTTTGACCACGCGGCCTTCCACCTTGGGCGTGATGGTAAGTTCCTCGAAACCCTGGAAGGTTCCCACCACTTGCACGCTACGCTGGATGGGTCGGAGCGTTATCGGCGCCACTTGCACGTTTATCGCCGCCGGGTCGGGCTGCTCGTTGGAAGCGCTGGCCGCACTGTGCCCGCTACGGAGACACCCAGTTTGTATCACGCAAATAGCGAGGATCAAGCAAATAGCGAGGGTGGCGGTCAGCGCTGCCGTGGCGGCGAATACGCTTGTCGTGCTGCTGCGAATCGGCAGGTCACACATCGCGAGATGTTCAGGCTTTTTCCGGGGAGGGAAAGAAACACGGCACTTGAATGCCGGATGTGGCCGTTGCCCGGCGGCAGTCTGCGGCGGGAAGATAAGCGGCCAGTACCCAGCACGTCAAGCCGCGCGACTTTCATTGGGCGCGCAAGCAAGCTATGCTATATTACCAATTGCTGAAGGTTCTACGGTAACTGCTGGTTAGCTTAACTGCAAAAACAGCGTAATTCAACTTGCCAACGTCGGTGCGCCGCGGTGTTTTTCGGGGTCATGGGCGAATCGGCTGGATTTGGTGCGTGCTGCCGGACGGCCTGCCCGAACTTGCCTTACCCCGACAACACCTCGGCCGCCGGTTATCAGCGAGGGTCCTTCGCCTTTTTTCGAGTCGCCAGCTTCGTGGCTTATTGGGGGGCGCGCAGCCAAGCTGCACACGGCCGACGGCCGCAGTAACTACAAACGATGCAAACTGGCAGCCCCCACGGTTGTTTGTTAGGGGATTCGCACGATGAACAAGCCTGCTATGTACTGCGCCGCTTGCTTGCTGCTGGGATGTCTGTCGGCAGTGGGACAGCCTGCCGAAGACAAAGTGGGACAGCCTGCCGAAGAGAAGTCGTCGGCTTATTTGGGACCGGAAGCTATCGTGGCCCACAAAGACGGCAAAAGGCTCTTTGTGGCCGCGCGCGACGCCCATCAGGTCGCGGTGGTTGAGTTGCCAGGGGGCAAGGTTTTGCAGCGGATTGCTTTGCCAGGCGAACCGACGAGCATGGCGCTTAGCGCCGACGGCGCAACGCTGTACGTCACTGCCGCAGCGCCCAAGAGCATCGTCTGTGCGGTAGATACGGCCTCGGGCAAGATCAGCTTCACCCTGCCGGCAGGCCATACTGCCACGGGTGTGGCCGTTGCGGCCGATGGCAAGCGACTGTACGTGTGCAACCGGTTTAACAACGATGTGTCGGTGTTGGACGTCGCCGGGAGGAAAGAAGTGGCGCGCGTGCCGGTGGTCCGCGAACCGGTCGGCGCAGTGATCACGCCCGACGACAAGACGGTGTTCGTAATCAATCACTTGCCTAACGATCCCAGCAATTCCTACGACGTGGCGGCGGTCGTTTCGGTGCTGGATACCCAGAGCCTGAGGGTCTCCCACATCCGGCTACCGAACGGAAGCACGGGTTTGCGCGGGGTGTGCATCACACCCGATGGCAAACACGTCTTAGCCACCCACCTATTGGCACGCTACCAACTGCCGACCACGCAACTAGAGCGCGGCTGGATGAACACCAACGCACTGAGCATCATTGACGCGGCGGCCAAGAAACTGGTCAACACGGTGTTGCTGGACAACGTGGACCTGGGTGCGGCCAACCCGTGGGGGCTGGCTACCGCTGACGGGACTACGCTGGTCGTCGCCCATGCTGGCACGCGGGAAATCAGTGTAATCGACTTGCCCGGCGTGCTGAAGAAATTGGCGGCCATCGAGTCCGGCGGGATCAAGGAGGTGCAACCGGGGATCATGTACTCCGGCTCGTTTACGGCTTTGGACGTACCCAACGATCTGGCTTTCCTGGTGGATTTGCGCCGGCGGATCAGGCTTCCGGGCGACGGGCCGCGCGGGGTGGCGGTCGTCGGCGGCACGGCTTACGTCAGCCAGTATTTCGCCGACTCGCTGGCGGCGGTCGATCTGTCGGCGGAGGTCAGTCCCGCCCGGGCTGTCCGCGAAATCCCGCTGGGCCCCAAACCGCGGTTGACCGTCCAGCGCCGCGGCGAGCTGCTGTTCAACGACGCTACGATCTGTTTCCAGCAGTGGCAGAGTTGCGCAAGCTGTCATCCGGACGCGCGGGTAGACGGCTTGAATTGGGACTTGCTGAACGACGGCATGGGCAACCCCAAGAATAACCGCAGCATGGTGCTAGCCCACCAAACACCTCCGGCGATGACCGAGGCAGTTCGTGGCGGCGCGGAGGAAGCGGTGCGGTCGGGCATCACGCACATATTGTTCGCGGTGCGTCCGGAAGAAGAGGCCGAGGCGATGGACGAATACCTGAAGTCGCTCAAGCCCGTGCCTAGCCCTTATCTGGTCGATGGAAAACTCAGCCCTGCCGCCGAGCGGGGCCGCAAGTTATTCTTCGACGAAAAGGTGGGCTGTGCCAAGTGTCATCCGGAGCCGCTGTACACCGATATGAAGATGTACAACGTCGGTTCGCGCGGCGAACTGGACCGGCGCGACGATTTCGACACGCCCACGCTCATCGAATCGTGGCGCACCGCGCCTTACATGCACGATGGCCGTTACGTCACCATGAAAGAGGTGTTCACCAAGGGCAAGCATGGGTTGAACGGCGTGCAGTTGACCGACGAGCAGATCAACGATCTGGTGGAGTTCATTTTGTCGCTATAGCACGAAGTGCTACTCTACCGCGAATTGTGCTTGAGACGGGAATTGCCGCTTGTGGCTGTAGCGCGAATTGTCGTTCTATCTATAGTCGTAGTGCCAAGCGTTGTTTTGTGGCTGTAGTGTGCATTGTCGCTGTAGCGCGGACCGGCGCGCTGAAGGCAGCCAGCGCCACATGAAGCAGCAGTCGCCTGCCGACACGAGCCACGTGGCGGCGGTCATCGGCCCACGCGCCCGGCGCCGAACCGCCGGGTGGTTGCTTTGCGCTTGGGGATTGATTCTCGCAGTAGCACAGATGGGCGGCTGTTCTGGCGAGAGTCGATCGGCCCATAAGGCCAGCAAACCGGCAAACGATCAAGCAAGCAACCAATCCGACGGTGTTCAGTCGGGGAACCGGTCGAAGAAATCGTCGGGCGGTTCGGCGTCGAAAAAGGCCGCGAGTAACCGAGGAAACTCAACTGCCAAACGGTCTCACCAGGCCCCCCCCTCGCTGGACCTCGAGGCCTGGCGACGCAAGCAACAGGCCCAGCAACAAGGGCCGCCGCGACTGCTTGGCGATTTGCTGGAGCAGTCCACCGACTCGGCCTCTGGTTTTCTCAAGCATGTCCGCCCGGTCGAGATCGACGAGGCAAGAGCGGCCGCCGAGGGCATCCGCAAGCTATCGGGCAAGCACATCACCATCTATACCGACATCCCCTCGGTGGCCGAAGTGGACCAATTGCCGGCCGTGTTCGACCAGGCGGTTCCGCAATGGTGTGCGTATTTCGGGCAACAGCCGGAAAAGCTGGCCGCGTGGCATACCACGGCCTTCATCATGCGGCAAAAACAACCCTTTACGCAGGCCGGCTTATTGCCGCCGGATTTGCCCGACTTCGCCCACGGCTACGCGCGGAACTATGAAATCTGGCTGTACGACCAGCCGAGCGATTATTACCGCCGCCATCTGCTGCTGCACGAGGGAACGCACGTTTTCATGAACACGCGGCTGGGTAGCTGCGGCCCTCCCTGGTACATGGAAGGCGTCGCCGAGTTGCTTTCCACCCATTTGTGGCGCGAAGGCAAATTAACCTTGGGCTGGATGCCCACCGACCGCGACGAGGTTCCCCAGTGGGGACGGATCAAGCTCATCAAGGAGGCGGTTGCGTCGGGCCGCGCCAAGCGACTACGCGAGGTGGTCGATTTTCCCGCCGCAATGTATTTGGACAACATCTCTTACGCATGGTCCTGGGCGGCAGCGTACTTGCTGGATCAGCATCCGGCGTATCAGCCGCGGTTCCGAACGCTGTACAAATACCTGGCCGAGGAAGACCTGTCCGCCCTGCTGCTAAAACTTTTCGGGGCCGAGTGGGACGCGCTGGAAGAACAGTGGCAGTTGTTTACTGTCGGCATCGAGTACGGGTACGACATCCAGCGAAACGCCTTCGACTTTTCGCCTGGTAAGCCGCTGCCGACCGAAGGAGCCGTCGTGACTGTGGCCGCCGACCGGGGTTGGCAGAACACTGGCTTGCGGCTGGAGGCAGGCGGCAGCTATCGCCTGCGGGCGTGGGGCCGCTATCAGGTTGCCCAGCGCGGCGGCATCTGGTGGAGCGAACCCAACGGCGTGTCGATCCGCTATTATCAAGGGCGGCCGCTGGGCGTACTGTTGGCCGCTGTCCGCCCGGACAAACTCCCACCCGACGGCACCTCGGCGCTGCTGGAGCCGGTGGCCATCGGCTTGCAGTACGTCGTTCGTCCCGAACAGTCCGGCACGTTGTTTCTGAAGATCAACGATTCTCCTGCGGAACTGCACGACAACGCTGGACAACTGCAAGTCGAAGTACGCCGACAGTGAGCCGGCTATTGTCGAAGCCGCGTTCAAAGGATCAGTGTGCGGGGCGATTCCCGACGGAAACCCTGTGGCGGCAACCTGTTACTACCCCCGCAGGGGCTACGATAACCCTGTAGCCGCCCGTTGACACCAACCGCCGCAGCATACAGAATTAGCTGCCTTGGCGGGGGGCAGCTTGCAGGCGCTGGGAAGCTTCGCTAGACTGCCCACCCGCTGGTGTTGGCCCGGTAAGCTAGATTTCCCAGGGGCGCAGGCGCACGGCGCGGCCGTTTGGCACCGCTGTGGGTTTGCAGGCGTGCGGCGCTGCGCCAGTATGGTGGAATGTGTCGGCGCCCGTCGGTGCGGCGGGCGCTTTTTGTTGTGTTGGTGGAACAGACTGCTTTGTGGGGCCGGTCAAATATACTGCACGATGAAAACTCTACAGCAACAGGACCCGGAAGTTTGGGCGGCCATAGTCGGCGAGATGCAACGTCAGCACTCTGGCCTGGAGATGATCGCGAGCGAGAATTACACCTCGCCGGCGGTAATGCAAGCCGTCGGCAGCGTACTGACGAACAAGTACGCCGAAGGCTATCCTGGCAAGCGATATTACGGCGGGTGCCAGTTCGTAGATGAGGCTGAGTCCCTAGCGCGGCAAAGGGCCCAAAAACTCTTCTCCGCCGAGCACGCTAACGTACAACCGCACTCGGGCGCGCAGGCCAATACCGCAGTGTGCTTTTCGGCGCTGGAGCTGGGCGACACAGTGCTGGCGATGGACCTGGCCCACGGCGGGCACTTGACGCACGGGGCGCCGCTACACAGTTCCGGGCGATTGTATCGATTTGTCAGCTATGGGGTCCGAGCGGGCGACGAGCAGCTCGACTTCGATCAGATCGCTCGGCTTGCCAAAGAGCACAAGCCCAAACTGATTATCGCCGGGGCGAGCGCCTATCCGCGCGAAATCCCCCACAGCCGGTTCGCCGACATCGCACACAGTTGCGGCGCCCGACTGTTGGTCGATATGGCCCATTATGCTGGGCTAGTGGCCGCCAGACTGCACGACGATCCCGTGCCTGTGGCCGATTACGTCACCAGCACCACCCATAAGACGCTGCGCGGTCCTCGCGGCGGGCTGATACTGTGCCAGGCCCGGTACGCTAAGGAGGTGGATCGAGCGGTGTTTCCCGGCACGCAAGGCGGCCCGCTGATGCACGTCATCGCCGGCAAGGCGGTGTGCTTCGGCGAAGCGCTGACTCCTGCCTTCCGCCGCTACGCACAGCAGATGCTCGACAACGCCAAGGCGCTTGCCGAGGTGCTGCTGTCCGGCGGCCTGCGCTTGGTCACCGGCGGAACCGATAACCACTTGATCCTGGCCGATGTCACTTCATTGGGACTGACAGGCCAGTTGGCCGAGAGCGTGCTAGAACGCTGCGGCATCACGGTGAACAAGAACCTCATCCCGTTCGACCGGCGGAAAGCGGCCGATCCGTCGGGCATCCGCCTGGGAACGCCGGCCTTGACCACGCGCGGCATGGGAGTAGACGAGATGCGCTCGATCGGCCGTTGGATTGTTGATGCGCTGCGCCACAGCGACGACCAGCAGTTGCACCATCGCATCCGCGGCGGGGTTCAGGAGCTTTGTCAGCAGTTTCCCATCCCGCGAGACGAACTTTGCCAAACGGCCACCGACGCCACTGGGCTGGCAGAGCCAAATCGCCGGTGATTTATCGCTTGCGCTTTAAGCTCGGAGGCATTTCGACGGCGCGCATCTGCCGCCGCCAAGCGTACCGCCGATACCGCTCCCGGCTTATTCACTCTCCGGCAAGCCTGTTTAGCGACACGCAATAGGAAACCGAAAGTCACGGTTCTGCCCTGCACAACCATTTGCGGCTGGATCACAACTCGGCAATACCGTGCAGTGGTTTCACCCGCGCAGTGTCGGTTTTTCTGCGGGTTAATGTTTTGACTGCCGCCCGTTTACCGACTGGGCGACTGATCGCCTGGTAGGGTAGTTTTTGTTTCGTCCTCATAGGGCTGTTCTAATTGCTGTGTGTGATGATGCGCAGGCGGAGTGCTGGGCAGTCCACAAGATCCCGACATGCAGGTGCTTATGCCGAACAACGGCAGCACCCAACGGTTCAGCACAAACCAGAACACCAAAAAGCCTAGGATTAGCGATGCTTCTTTCCAGGTCATATCTTGCCTCCTCGACGCTGTAGAACTGGCCGGTTGTCCGATGGATTGCGGCGCTGCGACATTTCCTGGCCGGATTTGACGTTGGCGGCTACGGCCGCGTGCCGCCGCTGAGTACTATTGTATTTGTGATAATCTACTACTACCGATGCGCAGAAGCGCGTTCCGGTTACAAAAAACACAAATTAGCCAGCATTCGGGTTCGGCTAGTATGCAAACCGGACAAGCTGATTGGCCAATATCCGATGATAGCCCAGTATCCGAGCCAGAAGCGCAAGCCCCCGATTCAAGCGGCCCATTGATGGTCAGAGTTTATTTTGCATCTGGCGCGGCCGGTGCAATCCGCTGCCATGTCAAGCGCCGGGTGCGCTGTTGGCCAGCGGCCTGAAATTGCGGGGGTTCCAAGACCAGCTTGTCATCTTGCAGCGTGAAGCGCCGCACCTGCTTGCTGCCTTCCCAGTTCGGAATCATAGCGCCTTCGACGTGGTGGATGACCACACCTTTCTGGGCGTCAACTTCGAAGGTGCCGAAGTAGGCGTTGTACCCCACGAGGGCCGCCTTGGCCGCCTCGGCCGGTGCTGAGTGGAGGTCGTCCGAGGGCAACTTCGCCCGACCGCGCCGCATCGCGTGTACCGACATGTGCCCGCTAGGATAATAGATCAGCATTCCGATAGGATTTGAGCCATAATCAAGCGGTTCCACCAGTCGTCCTTGGTCGTCGCGTTCTTCGATGCAAACCAATTTCCAAACGCCAAACAGCTTGCTGCGGGGGTCGGTCTGTCGGGCCGCCTGGGCATCCAAGCTGCCGGCCGCCGCCTCACCGTTGCCATAAGCTATCGCGGCCGGCGCACCTGCCTGATAGGCAGGCCCAGCCGCCCAATAGAAAACCGTTCCCGCCGCTGCTACTACCAGTGCCAGCCACGGCCATTGTCCGAAGGCTCGAAACCGGCTTACCAATAAGTGCATTGCAGACCCCCTTTTGTCTTTGGAAATTGGACTTTCGCGCCCGCGTCGTTCGGCAGTCGTCTGAAAAGTCAGTCGCCATGGCCTAAAACTGCGCCAGTCGGGTCCACCCAGACGTGCATTCCCACGCCCACGAAGTTCTCATCCAGCGTTTCGTTGCCGGGGACCCCGCTTCCCCACTGCGGAGCGCCGGCGGGAATCAGGCCAACCGGCGGAAGTCGCGTACTGCCTCGTACAGCGCCACAAGATTTTCCACTGGTACGTTGGCTTGCACGTTGTGTATGGTATTGAAGACGTATCCTCCGCCGCGTGCGAAAATCTCGATGCGTTGCTTCACTTCTTCGCGTACCTCCGCCGGGGTGCCGAAGGGCAGAGTGCGTTGGGTATCCACTCCACCCCCCCAAAAACAAACCCTATCGCCGAAGCGTTCTTTCAACATTTTCGGGTCCATGCCCGCCGCTGAGCATTGCACCGGATTAAGAATGTCGAACCCGGCGTCGATGATGTCCGGCAGCAGCGCCGCCACGGAACCGCAGGTGTGGATGAACGTCTTCCACTTGGTGTTTTCGTGAACCCAGTTATTGACTTGCTGGTGGAACGGCTTGAAAAGTCTGCGGTAGGTTTCGGGACTGATGAACGGCCCGCGCTGAGCACCGAAATCGGTGCCGGTGACGTAAATAGCCGTCACCTTGTCGCCCACTACGGCGTGGATTTTCTCCAAGTTTTTCAAGGCGATTTCGCACTGTCGCTGGAATACCGCATACACGTAATCGAATCGGGTAACGGTGCTCATGTACCATTCGGCCACATCGCGTATGCCGCGGGGATGTTTCAGCCATGGGGCGGGCACCAGGGCGATGTCGCCGAAGGCAGTGCCACCGAAATTGGCCAGGATCGCCTTGTCGGTCTGGCTGTAAAGCCGGTCGGCTTCGGCAGCGAAGTAATTCAAGTCGTCGTCGCTTATCGGGCCGAACTCCTGCAAGTTGTCCTCCACATCCAGTTTCGCGTCGTCGATCGGCTCCTGGCGGATGATGGCGTCGAAGTAATATCCCCCTTTAGGCATCCGGCCACTGGGCGGAGCGGAGCGGTCGCCTTCGGGATACTGAAGGATGTCGCCGTTGGGTTCGGGGATGGTGTTGAAGCCTTCGGGCACCAGCACTGGGGTGCCGTCGAAAAGCTGCCATTGGCGCCAATTGCGATTCTCAAAGCCGAACATCGTTCGCCGACCGCGCAGACCGACAACATCCACCCCTAGCACTTCCATCAAGTCGGGGGCGATCTCGCCCAACATTTGATATGGTTCGACCACTTTGACCGGCGTGCCGGGCTTGTCCAGCCCCAACGCTTGCCGCAGCTTGTAAACGCTGCTGACGTGCATCCCCGTCACGGCGCTACCCCCAAGGTCCAACGGCACCATGTCGGGCTGACGGTGCTCCAAAGTCGTGGCTACACGCTGGCGAGAGTTCATTTTGCCCACCCTTGTTTTTGCAGATGACGACACAGTTATCGCAAACCGTGGCACCAGTGCGCCGATTTCCCATTGCCGCCTACGGCTCGGCGGCAACTTGATTGGATTTGCTAGCACGCTACTTGTCAAGCGGCAGAAGCCTGCGATAGCATTGGCCCCATCGACGCGGCTCGGCTGGGGGCTTGGCGCAGCGTTGTGGCGAAGCGCAAAGTCACCCGGGTAGCGCGGCAACCGGCACTAGTGGAACTTGGTGTGGGGACGTAAAGCGATCAAGCAATAGCCGCTGCGCCGGTCGCCTACGACAGGGCGAGTCGTTATCGCTTATCACACAGCCGTTTTTGTGCTTCAAACTCGAGGACAAAGCAAATGCAGCGCACCGGCAGCTTGCGGTATGTAACCGTGCTGGCATTGGTAGCGGCCCTGGGTGGCCTGCTGTTCGGATACGATACGGCCGTAATCAACGGCGCCATCGGCTTCTTGCAACAGCACTTCGACTTGAACGAACAAGAGGAGGGCTGGGCCACGGCCTCGGCGTTGCTGGGTTGCGCCTTGGGTGCGGCCACCGCCGGAATACTCAGCGACCGCCTAGGCCGCAAACGCGCGCTGCTGTTGGCCGCCGTGTGTTTCTTTGTGTCGGCCTTGGGAACGGCGCTGCCCAGAACATTCCTGGAGTTCATCATCTACCGCATTCTCGGCGGGCTGGGGATTGGCATCGCCTCGTTGACTTCGCCCTTGTACATCGCCGAAATATCGCCGGCA
>CALLPE010000044.1 GCA_938015445.1 uncultured Pirellulales bacterium | reverse complement strand
ATGCTCCAAAAGTGGTATCCCCATCGCGCGGCTTAACTGGTATGTTTATTTCGGATCTTCTACAGCGGAGTGCGCCTCAGACACCGGAACGAAAGACTGCTGTAGCCTGGTGCACGGCGGTTGCATGTGCATGTGGCTCATATCGATTTTTCCTAGGTCTTAATCGAGCCAAGTTCGCAGCGGTTATTGCCGCTGGAGACTAAGTGTTGCGCTTAGCTCGTCGACGCCATCGCATATCGCAATGTCGGATGTCGTTTTGCTGCCACCGGATGAGCCTGCCACAGCCGACGGAATAAAGCCGGCCGGTTGGTGGCACCGGTCCGACGACGGGCGGATCGTCTGCGACGTCTGCCCGCGAGCGTGCAAATTGCGCCCCGGCGACCGCGGCTTTTGTTTCGTCCGCCAGAACCTCGACGGGCGGATGGTTTCCACTACCTACGGTCGCAGCACCGGTTTTTGCATCGACCCGATCGAAAAAAAGCCGCTCAATCACTTTTATCCCGGCACTGCCGTATTGTCGTTCGGCACCGCCGGTTGCAACCTGGGCTGCAAGTTCTGCCAGAATTGGGAGATGTCGCGCTGCCGCGACGTGGACGCCACCAGCCAGCGGGCCTGGCCGGAAGCAATTGCCCAGGCCGCAAAATCGCTCGGCTGCCGCAGCGTGGCTTTCACGTACAACGACCCGATCGTCTTCGTCGAATACGCCATCGACACCGCCAAGGCCTGTCGCCAGTTGGGCATCAAGACGGTGGCGGTGACCTCCGGCTACATGTCGGCGGCGCCCCGCGCCGCCTTTTACGAGCACATCGACGCGGCAAATGTCGATTTGAAAGCATTTTCGGAGGATTTTTATGCTCGGCTGTGCAGCGGGCAGTTGCAGCCGGTACTAGATACGCTGCGGTGGATCGCCCACCAAAGTCAGACTTGGCTGGAGATCACCACCCTGCTGATCCCGGGCGAGAACGACTCGCCCGACGAGTTGCGACAAATGTGCGATTGGATCGTCGCCGAGCTAGGGCCGGAGATTCCGCTGCACTTTACGGCCTTCCACCCTGACTTCAAGCTGCTGGACCATCGGCCCACGCCCATCGAAACCCTCTGGGCCGCCTACGACATCGCCCGCCAAGCCGGACTGCAATACGTGTACATCGGCAACGTCGCCGACTCGCGGCATCAGAGCACTTGCTGTTCCGGGTGCGGTCGGCTGGTGATTGGGCGCGCCGGTTACCACATCAGCCAGTTTCACATCCGCAACGGCTGCTGCCAGTTTTGTGGGCATACCATCGCAGGACATTTCGACGACTCCCCTGGCGATTGGGGTGCCAAGCGGCAACCGGTGCGTATCGAGTCGTTTGCCGCGGCTGGCTGTCGACCGCAGTCTGGTTCGACTGGCCAGCGCAAAGCCGATAACGCCGACCGTACCGAGAGTTCTTCGCCGGAGCCAGCGATTCCCAAACCGCAACTATCCGAGGCGGATCAGCGCGAACTGTTTCGCGCCACGGGGCGTCGGGTGGCCGCTGCGGTGTGCGGTCGAACGCTCCACAGCGTGTCGCGGGCGATCGGACCACTGGCCCGATCGCCGGTGTATGGGGCGTTTGTCAGTCTGAAGCGGGCCGGGCAGTTGCGCTCGTGTTGTGGGTACATCGGGCCCGATATGATGCTCGGCGAGGCGGTCGATCAGGCCGCTATCCGAGCGGCCAAAGACGATCCCCGCTTCCCACCCATTACGCCCGACGAACTCGATCAGCTCAACATGGAGGTCTGGCTGCTTTGGGGTGTGCGAAGGGTGACTGCCCGCGGACAGGATCGGGTCAAGGAAGTGGAAATCGGCCGCCACGGTTTGCAAATCAGCTACGGATCGGCCCGGGGGCTGCTGTTGCCTGCGGTGGCCGTGGAACACCAGCTCGATGCCTTGAACTTCCTCCGCCAGGTGTGTCTGAAAGCAGGTCTTCCACCCGACCAGTGGAAAAACGACGATGCGGTTCTGCTGACGTTTGAGGGGATGGCAATCCACGGTCGGCTGGCCGACGCCTTGCAAGACACCCCAAATCAACCCCAATCAGATACAGGCCGTAACGTCAGTTCTACGAGCATCCCTCGGCAAGCGGCTGGCGAAGACCCGGCGGTACCAGCCGAGGGCGCAACCAACCCAGGGGCACAGCGGCGGGAAGCCGATCTTAGCGCCGATGGACAGGGAACCAATCTCAGCGCTAATGAACACAGCCGGGCCGACCGGCAATCTGCTGCGGAAGAATCCGTTCGGAGCAATTCTGCTGTTGTTCGGCCGCCTGCGGTGGCCGGGGCGTTTTATCCGGCCAGCAGCGCGGAAATCCGCACTGCGCTAGACGAAATGTTCTCTGGGCCGCTCCAGCCGGAACCATGGCCCGGAGCGATGGTGCCTCATGCCGGCTGGGTGTATTCCGGGCGGCTGGCGGCGGCTACCCTGAGCCGGGTGCTTATACCGCCGCAGGTAATCGTTCTGTGTCCGCAACATCGGGCCGGCGGTTCGCGCTGGGCAGTTGCTCCACACGATATTTGGCTGCTGCCTGGCTGCCAGGTTGCCAGCGATCGGCAATTGGCTTCCCGACTGGTCGAGTCGGTCGATGGGTTGCGCCTGGACGCGGTTCCCCATCGCCACGAGCACGCTATCGAAGTACAGTTGCCTCTACTGGCAAGACTATCGCCGGAGGTGCGCGTGGTGGGAATCACCGTAGGCGGCGGCAGTCTGTCGGAGTTGTTGCGGTTCGGTGGACAGTTGGCCAAGGCTATCGCCGACTTGAACCCCAGACCGCTGCTGCTGATCTCTAGCGACATGAACCACTTCGACGACGACGCCCAAACCCGATTGCTCGACCGCCTAGCACTGGATGCCATGGCCAGCCTGGATCCGGCTGCGCTGTACCACACGGTGCGCGAGCACCAGATCAGCATGTGCGGCGTGCTAGCCGCGGTAGTGGTCATGGAAGCGTTACGACAGCTCGGCTGTCTGAACCGTTGCGAGCAGGTAGGCTACGCCACAAGCGGCGACGTATCGGGCGATCGCCAGCGGGTGGTAGGCTATGCTGGGGTGCTGCTGGGTTAAGCACAGCCGCCCTTCTACGCTAAACCCGCCATGCCCGCAGTTCCATGCCACTGACGATCCGGCGCGAACATCAATCGGGCGCGGGCACCAGTTTTAGCGCAAACACGGCACCTGCTACGCTGCGAGCCGCGACCGGTGTGCGCCAATCTGTTGCCCGGCGACGTACAAAGAATCTGCTGCTGGGTCGTTCGCTCGGCTCCACTCCGCTGCTGCTTGCCCGGCCGCTTGCAACCGCCGCCGGCGGCGCCGCTTCTGCCACAGAAGGCCCAAAGAGCCAACACCGCCCGTTGCGGCCAACGCCGCAGCGCCCAACATCCAAGGATTCAATAACGCATCGTCTTCTTCTGTGGCAGCTTCGGCGGTAGCGTGCCCGGCAAACTTCTCGGGCTGCCGAGGGAGTGCTGCTCGATCCTGGGACATACTATCATTCTCCAGCTCGGCTGCTGTAGACGGCGCCGCCGCTATCCGCGGTGCTCTGAGGTAGCGCTCAATGTCGTCGGTTGCGGTTTGCTGGTGGCGAACCTCATCTAACCGCGGCGGTGCTAATTGGGAGCTGGTCAACACATCGTGTTGCGGGGCAGTTTCCGCGGCGCCCACTCCAGCCGATGCTAACATGCCCTGCGCCGCGACTGAAAAACGTTCGCTTCCTGCGGCGTTAGTGACCAAGGCGGCTACACTACACAAACACCCCATCCACAGTGCTGCAAGTCTTCTCATGGGTGCGTATCCAAGTTAGCGACAACAAGCAGTACCACACTGTTTCAGAGAGCTGCTTCGAGGTGCTTCAAGCAGCAATTCGGGCCGATTTTCGCATGGCGTGGTTGCGTCCCGCCCAGTAGTCTTCGTCGGTTGGACTTTTTGGCGGCTGCTGCCCGGCGGTTTCGGGCTGCCCAGCAGCCTCGGCGAGTTCGTTTTCTTCGGCCGTTTCGTCGTGCTTATAAATTCGCAGATACACCACTCCGCTCCCCGGCCCGATGCCCGATTGGTCCGGCGTTTCCATATATTGTTCCTCCGATAACTCGTTTGCGCCGGGCAGACACGCAGCAGCGTGTTGCGCGGCGCCCCCTCTGACGTCCCCCTTAAGCGGCTCTTCGCTGCTCGCGCTGCTTGCCCAGGCCGACCGCATACACCGGCGGTGCCGAGGACCCCAACCGGCGCCGATAGCTTTTTTGGCGCTCGATTGCGCGGCGGCGCGCCGATTCGGGAACTTCGTCGGCCGCCAGTGCCATTCGCCGTTCCAGTTCGGCGTCGATCGCCTCGGATATGGCCAGTAGCTCATCGTCGGCCATCTGCCGCAAACGTTTAATGATGGCGTTCATGCTTCGCTCCCTTTCACGACCGGCAATTGCCAGCGTGGATGTAGCAACCGTCGCTGCCTCATGTCAACACAGGTTTGACCAAAACTGATTGCCTAGATGCTTTGTGCAATTTTTCAGGTGGACCGCTTTTCCTGGCTCGCTGCCGCTCGTGCCCGACACTCAGGCAGCCAACCGACCGGGTCGCGCGGTAGCAGCCGGCCGATTGCGCAACCGCCTGACGGACCCGAACAGAACCTGCAACAAATCTTCCCATTCGGCCAAGGTCAATGGTGCCAGCAGAAACCACGCCCCCTTCTGCCGAACTATCGACTCGAGCCGATGGTTAGCCACTTCGCTGTAAACCGCTGTACAGTATCCTCCTGGCTGCTCGGTCGCTTCCCGAAGAACTGCCTCTGCGTCGCTCGGCCGGCACGTGGCGTCGATCAGCGCCACGTCTGTGCCCAGCAAGGTCATTCGTATGGCTGACGGTTCCGAGTCGCACGACACATGCAAGGCGCACAACGGGCAAAGCCGCTTCCAGGCCTTAAGTTGTTCACTGAGCAATTTCCCCGGGTAGAACGCTGCCATGCGTATTATCTCCGGGCTGGTCGGGAACTTTGTCACAACAAACCTCGCGCTGTTCCCCAGTATCAAGCCTCTTCTGTCTGGCTACTCCTTCCCTCGGCAGCAAGTTCCGCGTGCTGGGACATTCAAATACCGTGCCAAAAAGCCGCTATACCCTCAGCGGTCGGTTAACCGGTTGAATGAACGGGGCTTGCGCGCCAGCTAGCCAGCGCTAGTGGATGTCCAAAACATCGCATCGGCCGCAATGCGCGACAGGCCATGTGTCGCAAAGCGCGACCGGCAACCGTGACAGCGCCACCTCTGGCGGCTTTGCGCGACAGTACTGCTTAGGATGGATAATGCCAAAACACTGCCCTGGCGCCGATTTCACCGCGACATAAAACTCGGCGTAACAGCGCCTCAAAATCCGTAACAGCGCCTCAAAATCTGCCTTTGCGTCGCCACGAAAACCCGTCCGGCACTGCTTCACCAAGTCTTTGACTGTCGCGGGGAATACTGGTATCATTGAGTGGAAGGTTGGCCTGAAGCACATAGGCTTCCAGAGGCGGTGAAACGATGGAGGTCAAGCTGGTAGTTGTCGGTGGGCGACACGCAGGGAAGGAAATCCCTGTGACGGGGCCGCAGTTTCTGATCGGCCGCGGCGAGAAGTGCCAGTTGCGTCCGCAAAGCGACATGGTCAGCCGCGAGCATTGCGCCATCGTCATCGAGGAAGGGTCGGTATCGGTCCGCGATCTCGGTAGCCGCAACGGCACATTCGTCAATGATCAGCGGGTGCAAGGGACGCGCAAACTCCACGGGGGCGACCGGCTGAAGATCGGTCCGCTGGAATTCGAGGTCCGCCTGGATGTGCCCATCGGCGGCAAGAAGAAACCCAAGGTACAGAGTATTCAGGAAGCGGCGGCCAGAGCCGCCAAGGAAGGCAGTGGGCCGGAAGAAGACGACATTAGCGATTGGCTTGAAGACTCCCAGCCGGAGGAGGTAGCCGGTGGCGAAACTTCTGTGGGCGCAGGTTCCGGGACGACCGTGGCTATGCCTCAGCAGCCCACGCCCCGACCGCAAATCGACCCCGCGCTTGCTGCAAAATACTTCGGCGGCAAGGAGGACGACAAGCCAAAGGCAGCCAGCAGCCGGGAGGCGGCTGCCGAAGTGTTGAAGAAGTTCTTCCACCATACGAAATAAGCTGGGCGTTCGTCCGACTATCCGGCCACACGCGCCGGTTTGTTTCGGGCAACCGGGCTTGCAGTAATCGCGTCCGGCTCGGCCGGCGTTGGGCCAGGAAGCGCAAACTACTGCATCACTTCAGGGGAAAGTTCGGTGCGCGACTCCAGAAAGAAAACGGCCGCCTTGTTGGGTCTGGCCTTTGATGCCGAGGACGGTCACACGCGCGTTACCCGCGGCGACAACTTCCTATTGCTCGGCGGCAGCCACGAGACGCACGCCCTGCTGCAACAGACCGCCGTCAAGATTAACGAGCATTTGGACAAGCGTGGCAAACGGTTGGAAGACGTTTCTATCGGCGAGTTGCGCCGCATCTGCCGCGACGTGGCAGAAGAAATCCAGGGCGATTGAAAGCTCGCCTGTCGGCTGCGACGCTTGTCGGCTCTTTGGTTGCTGTTGGCGCTGCCCATCCCCCGCGGTCGATTGAGCCGCTGCTGGTCAAGCAGGTGTTCCCCCTCCGATAATCGACGCCCAAATACCTCCGATGATCTCCGCCCAAGTATGCGCGGCTTTCGCGACACGTCGGCAGCAGCGCTTAGGTTGTACGATCTATGGCGGCAGCCCTTCCAGGGCACCGTACGCCCAGACGTTGGGGAAAAGTCATTTGCGGCCGTATCCCACCTGCCTTCCAAAACCGACGAACTTGTGAAACACTGTATTGGGCGTATGGCCCTGTGGGCGGCGCCCGATGCAGACCCAGGTAGTTTTTCGTCCAACCCCCGCTGGAACGATTTGCGGTACGATAGGTCTAGCGATGGCTAATCTGGGAGTGAACATCGACCACGTTGCCACTATTCGTCAGGCGCGGCGGACATACGAGCCAGACCCGGTTTGGGCGGCCGTGTTGGCGGAATTGGGTGGGGCCGACTGCATTACCTTGCATTTGCGCGAGGACCGCCGTCACATCCAAGACCGCGATCTGCGATTGTTGCGCGAAACAGTGACCGTCAAGCTCAATCTAGAAATGGCGTGCAGCGAAGAAATCGTTGCCATCGCTTGTCAGGTGAAGCCTGATCAGGCCACCCTCGTCCCGGAACGCCGCGAAGAGATCACCACCGAAGGCGGTCTAGATGTGGTCCGCCACCGCGACCAGGTCGCCAGAACTATCGACGCGCTCCGCAGCGCCGGCATCTCGATAAGCCTGTTTCTCGACCCTGACGATAAGCAATTGGAAACGGCCGCCGCCCTGGGGGCCGATGCTGTGGAACTGCACACCGGGCAGTACGCGCTGGCGCCGCCGGGCCCCCACCAGCAACAACAACTTGATATACTAATCAAGGCTGGAAAGCTGGTCCGCCAGATGGGACTAGCGCTGCACGCTGGGCACGGGCTGACCTATCGCAATGTCCGCCCGGTAGCCGACATCGAAGGGATGCACGAGCTGAACATCGGTCACAGCATTGTGGCCCGGGCGGTGATGGTGGGGTTTCAGCAGGCCGTTCGGGAGATGAAGCTGCTGGTGAGTTGATGCTTGTTAAACTGTGCCGGTCAACGTATCATTATGCGGTTCGCTGCGCGGTTGCGCGGCGCGGGCACTGACGAAGCGTGCTGGCTGGTCTGTGTTCCCGCTTTATCCTACCCGCCCGCCAGACGGGCAGGCCCGGCACTGCCCCGCAGGGCCCCTCGGTCGTGGAACGGCCGAGGCCGCGACGCCAAGCTGGAACATTTTCCCTTTGTCGTTAGCGTTGCATCGGCTATTTGCCATACCGCAGCGTATCCATTCAGTTAGCTTTACAGCCTCATGTACATCAGTAATTTGCTTTACAGTAGCAATTTGCAGTAATTTGCTTTACAGTCGCGTATAGATAAGTCTTTGACCATCGAGTCGCGTATGCCTACTCGAAGCGAACAATTCGCCGGTGTTTCGACAGCCATCATTACGCCGTTCCGCAACGGACAGGTGGACATCGAAACCCTTCAGCAACAGGTCCAATTCCAAATCGACGCCGGTGTGACCTGCGTATGCCCAGTGGGCACCACCGGCGAATCGCCCACACTCTCCCACGCCGAACACGAACGGGTGATCGCCGCCGCGGTGGAGGCCGCCGCCGGACGAATCAAAGTCATGCCGGGCACGGGTTCCAACAGCACCGAAGAGGCGCTGCGCTTGACCCGCTGGGCAGCCAAACGCGGTGCCGACGCCGCGCTAGTCGTCGGCCCGTACTACAACAAGCCCACTCAGGAAGGCTTCTACCAGCATTACAAAGCGCTGGCCGAGGCAGTCGATATTCCCATCTGCATCTACAACATTCCCGGCCGGACTGGCAAGAACATCGAACCGGAAACGATTATCCGCTTGGCCGAGCTGCCCAACATTACCATGGTCAAGGAGGCCACCGGCTCGATGGACCAGGCTTCACAAATCCTGGCCAACACCGACTTGACCGTACTCAGCGGCGACGACAGCTTGACGCTGCCCCTGCTGGCTATCGGAGGCCGCGGTGTGATTTCGGTGGTGGCCAATATCGTGCCTCAAGATATGATAGCCATGATTGCCGCTTTCGAGGCTGGCAACATCGAAGAAGCCCGCCGCTGGCACTACAAACTATTCCCGCTGTGCCGCGACATGCTCGGACTGGCCACCAATCCTATTCCCATCAAAGCGGCCATGAAACTGCTGGGACGCGACACGGGCGAGCTGCGCATGCCGCTGGTGCCGCTGGCTGCCAATGAGGAAGCGAAACTGCGTAAGACCCTCAGCACCTACGGCTTGTTATAGACTGTTGAGTTCGCCAGAGCCTACGGTGCCGAAATCGATTAGCCCCGGCACGCCGGCTGCCCGAACGCTTTTCTGGACGATGCGCACCGATCTGTGCTAAACTCCCGTGCGCCGGCTGCTGAACCGACCGCGGCTGCTCGTTCCGGTTTGTGGAAACCTTGTTTGCACGTTCGCCATGAAAGGTTTGTCCAATGACGCAGCGTACCTTTGCTTGGCTGATGGTTGTTGCAGTTTTCGCCCCGGGCTTTCTATCGGCGGCGGCCCTCGGCGGCGCACCAACCGCACGCAACGTGATCCTGGTACTGTCGGACGATCATCGTTACGACTTCATGGGTTTTCATCCCAACGCGCCGCGATGGCTGGAAACGCCCGCCATGGATTACATGGCCAAGCATGGCGCCTACTTCGCCAATAGTTTTGTCACTACCGCGCTGTGCTCGCCGGTGCGGGCATCGATCCTCACTGGCCAGTACATGCACCGGCATAAGATCGTGGACAACCAGCGGCCGGAACCGCCCGGCACGGTCTTCTTCCCGCAGTACTTGCAGCGGGCTGGCGTCGCCACTGCCATGGTCGGCAAGTGGCACATGGGCCACGACGACGACAGCCCTCGGCCAGGTTTCGACCACTGGGTCAGTTTCCCTGGTCAGGGCCAGTACTTCGATCCTGTGCTCAACGTCAACGGCAAGCGGCGGCAGTTCCAGGGCTACGACGCCGACGTGCTGACCACCGAAGCGTTGCGCTGGTTGAGCGAAGATCGCCCCAAAGACCGGCCCTTCTATCTGCACTTGGCCTTCAAAGCGCCGCACTTTCCGTTCGAACCTGCCGCGCGCCACAAAGGACGATATGCTGGCAAACCGATTCCCTACCCCGATACCATGGCCCGTACCGAAGGCAACTACCGCACGCAACCTCGCTGGGTGCGCGAGCGTCGCTACTCGATCCACGGCATCGATCACATGGAAACCGGCCGCTTCGACCAGGACCCCGTGCCCAGCTTCGAACAGTGGTACTACAGCTATTGCGAAGCGATCCACAGCATCGACGAGAACCTGGGCCGGGTAATCGAGTACCTGAACAAGCACGGGCTGGCCGAAAGCACTGTGCTGATCTACATGAGCGACGGGGGCTTCCACATGGGCGAGCACGGCTTCTACGACAAACGCTGCGCTTTCGAGCCGTCGATCCGGGTGCCGTTGCTGGTCTGGGCACCGGGGCTAGTCAAGCCGGGCACACGCATCGAGGAAATGGTTCTCAACATCGACATCGCCCCGACCGTGCTGGAGTTGATGAACGTCCCCAAGCCCGAACGGGCCGATTGGGCCGGTCAGTCGCTGGTGCCTTTGCTGCACGGCCGAAAAGTCCCCTGGCGCGACTACGTGCTGTACGAATACTACTGGGAATGGAATTTCCCAGCCACGCCTACGATGCTCGCCATCCGCACGCAGCAGTACAAGTACGTCTATTACCACGGCGTGTGGGACATCGACTCGTTCCACGATCTGGCCAGCGACCCGGCTGAGCGGCACAACCTGATCGAAGTGCCCGCCTACCAGGCGAAAATAAAGGAACTGCGCGACAAGATGTTCGCCGACTTCCAGGCCCGTGGCGGACTCGATCTGCCCATTCGCATCCCTACCGGCGAGCGGCTCGACCAGCGCAAACTGCCATAAGCCGCCTGCCGCGTGTGGAGCAGTATTCGGTGCGGGCAGGATACTGTGTGGCGCAGGATTGTATGCGGCGCAGCATTGCGTGCAGTGCAACTTTGTGTGCTGTGCGGTTCTGTGTGTGGCGCGGTTCTGTGTGTGGCGCGGTTTTGTGTGCGGCGCGGTCTTGTGTGCGGCGCAGGGTTCTGTGCGCCGCAGGATTGTCGGCTTTTTTTAAAGTCGGCTGCTTGTGCCTTGCCGAGCTGGTCGGGCACCATCGCCTGCGGTCTTTACCCGAAACGGTGCAATGGCTATCCAGTACATAACCGGCACCACAACCGGTACTTTGGTTATCAGTGCTACTACCGAACTTCCAGATTGAGCAACTGCCTAACAGGCCCGAACCCGTTGGTTGTTGCGCCCCTGTGCAGTCCGGTGCTTACCCACTGTTGATTTTGCCGGGACGTACAACGGCGTTGGATTTTGCAACAGTTCATAGCGTGCTCGGGGCAAGTGTTGGCGTTTCGGCCGAAGGTAAAGACCCAACGGTGTTTTCACCGCCAGCAGCTTCAAAGCGATCACATGAAGCGAACGCACGTTTAGCAATAACTATTATTTTTGGCAGGTTAGCACTGGTAAGGGCCAGCCCGAACGGCTAAGGTTCACCCAGGCAAGTAAACAAATCTGGAGCACTCATGTAAAGGTGATGTACGAGCCAAATCCCACTGTTAAATCTGCCGTTTGGCGGCCGGCAGATTTGGGTTCGGCTGGCCCTCTGGGCGCGATAATCCTGTCAGCGGTCACAAGGCAAGGACAGCATGAAATCGACAATCGTTTTTCTGGCTTTGTTAACGGCGCAAGGCGACGCGCCAACTCAGCAAATCCGCCAAGAAATCGATTTGTGCAATGGCTGGGAACTGGCTTGTGTCAATGGCTTGGAGGGGATTCGCACCTTGAATGACCTTTCTGCCATTCCCAAAGAAGGTTGGCGGCCTGTGGCAATCCCCAACCGCGGCGATGGCAAAGGCCACTTCAAGATATACGCCCATCCCGAGGAGAACGGCGGCTGGTATCGCCGCACCCTGAGCCTCCAGCAGGTCCCGTCCGGGAAGCGTGTCTTGTTGCATTTTCGCGGGGCGAGCTACATCACACGGGCGTGGGTCAACGGTCGTTTTGTCGGCAGCCACGACTTTCACGGCGCTGCATTCGAACTGGACATTACGGCCGCGTTGAAGCCTGGCGACAACCAGATCGTTGTGTCGTGTGCGCCGAACATCGACCTGTCGGTTGATCCCCAGGCGGCCTGGCACACCCGCGAGATAGGCACGCGCGGCTACCAGACGCCGCTGGGAATCTGGGACCGCGTCGAGCTGCGGATTGTTCCCGAGGTTCGCACGACCGACGTGTTTGTTCGGCCGAGCTACCGCAAAAAGAACCTCTCGGCAACCGTCACCCTGACGAACAGCTCGCCGTTCGGCTGGCAGGGGCGTATTCGGGCGCGCGTCGTAGATGGCCAGAAGCTGTGCCGGGAGTTCCCGATAGTCGAGGCGGGCGTCGCGGCGCTGACGTCGGCCCCGGTGGAGTTGCTGGTCGACTGGGCCGACTTCCGCATGTGGACGCCGCAGGACCCGCATTTGTATCACCTGGAGGTCGAGCTGTTGGACGCCGATGGGAAGGTCGTTGACCGCACCCGCCAGCGGTTCGGCTTCCGGGAGGTGTGGATCGACAAACAGAAGCCGGGGGCGCCGGAAATCATGATGAACGGCCAACCGCTGCGCTTCTATGGCTATGGCCTGTGGCCCAACTGGGGGCACCCGAAAGAATACTGGCTGGAACGGATTCGTCATGGGCCGTGGCGTCACTTCACTGGCTGCCGTACGCACGCGATGGAAGCGCCGGAAAGCTTTTTCGAGGCGTGCGACGAGGCTGGCTTTCTGGTTGTCTGCGAGACGGGGCTATTGCAAGAGGCTCCCTTCTGGCGGGAGCAGACGTGGCGGACGGTTTTCCACCAGTACGCCAAGTGGGTCATTTCGAAGCGGAACCACCCCAGCATCGTGATGTGGAGCTTGGACAACGAGGCTTGCCACGCCGGCCTGCCGAACCCGCACGTCGCCTCGATGCCATGGCTAACGAAGCTGTGCGACCAGTACCACGCCCTGGACCCGACCCGCCCGGTCACGGCCAGTAACGACTATGATGCCATCCCCAACCTCGACGTCCACGCCGTGGGCGGCGGGCCGCACATCAACACCTATTCCGCCCTGCCCAACGAGTACCGACTGGTGACCGAGATGTTCGACGGCCTCCGCGGGCGGCGGCAGGGTAAACCGGCCATCCTGACCGAATGGGGCGAGAATCCCAACTGCTTCGACGCACACGCTTCCATCGCCGGCGAAGCCCTATTCGAGGGTCCGCTGTGGTTCTTCAACCGCGGCGAGGATGGGTCGGGCAGTTGGTGCCTGAACACCGAGCGGCTTCGCACGGCCGCCCGGCACAGCTTCTGGGGCATCAAGGAGATGCGGCGGGTAGGGATTCCGATCATCTTGAGCTTCGCCGGCGCAGGCGATCACCCGCTGGTCAACATGCCGGCGGATAACGAGGCCAACGCCCGGCTTTCGTTCAACGCGTGCGGCTTTCAGGTGACGTTCAATCACCGCTACGGCCGGAACTTCGTCGCCGGCCGGCCGACGCGCTTCGGCCTGCTGGTCATCAACGACGCCTTCGTGCCGCTGGACGGCGAGGTCCGCCTGACCTTCCGCCGCAAGGGACAGTCCGAGCCGTTCGTCGTCGCCTCCCGGCCGGTCAAGTTGGACCGCGGCACACGCGACGACGTGTCGGTCGACCTGAACTTCCCGCCGATCGCCGAGCGGCTCGACCTCGACGCCGTTACCGAGCTGCGCCAAGCCGACCGCGTCCTGTATGCCGAGCAGTGGACCGCGGCCGTCTATCCGCCGGTGACAGGGTTCGACCGCGTGCCGGCGGTGCGGCTGTTTGACCCGAACGGAACGACAGCAGACCTGTTCAAGCGGCTCGGCGTGCGCTTCGTCCCTATTGAGAAATGGCAAGACGGCCTGACCGACACGAATAAACCGCTGGTTTTCGGCGCAGAGGCCGCCGCTGGCTTGACGACGGCCGACCAGGACCGCCTCAGCCAGTGGGTGCGTGACGGCGGGCGTCTGCTGGTGTTGCCGCAGACGCGACCGATGTTGTCGCTGGGAGGCGTTTGGTTCACCCGCGGGCTGAAGTATGCCACTGCCTGGGATGCTGTCCGGCCCTACGCGGCGACGATTGCCCATCCGACCAGCCCCGACCACCCAGTGCTCCGCGGTACTGGCGTCGAGGACTTCCGTTTTTGGCGGGCCGACGATCTGCTCGCGCCGGTCTGCCTGATCAAACCGGATGCTGGCAACTTCCGCCCGATTCTGTCCAGCGGCCGCACCGTAGATCGCTTTTTCAGCATGGTCGATGTGGGGCTTGCCGGAACGCCTCTGGCGGAGGTGTTCAGTGGCAAGGGGCTGGCTGTGATCTGTCAGGCGCTGGTTACCGAGGCCGACAATGACCCCTGCGCGGCCACGGTTTTGCGAAATCTGCTGCTCTACCTGCATGAGCCGCAAATGCCGGCGTGGCGGCCAGTCGTGGGTCCGATTCCCGAGCCGCTGCGGCTGCCGGGGGTAACGTCTGGACCGGGCGAGGGCCGCTCCGGCGTGCTCCTGCTGTTGGCAGCCGGCAACTCGCAGTTCGCCGGGCATCTGGCCGAGGCCCTGCCGGCGGTGCGCGAGGGAGGCACACTGTACCTGCACCACCTCGACCCGGCCGCGGCTCAGGCCCTGGGCAAGGCCACCGGTTACACCTTCACGGTGGCCGATAAATTCCCCTACCCGCGCTACAATGGCTGGGAGGCCGACCCGAAGAAGCGCGAGGCCAACCCGCTGGTGGCCGAGCCGGCTCCGATCTTCACGGCGCGCTGGAAGGTGCGGTCGGGCCTGGCCTTCGGGCAAAGTAGCAACGACCTGTGGTTCGGCTACTCGTCCCACATGCCACACTCGGTCACGACCGACGCTCCCGGCGCGGTTCATTATTCGGAGCCTTGCGTGCTGCTGGAGGTGCCGCTTGGTAACGGTCGGCTGGTCATCAACCAAGTCCGCTGGGACCAGGCCAACTCGGCCAAGCCATACGCCCAGAAGCGGCTGCGGCGCTACGCGGCGATACTGCTAACCAATCTAGGCGTGGCGATCGACCTGTACCGTCCCGGGAGCCAAGCCCCGCCGGTCGCCGCCGACGCTTACATCCATCTGTCGTTCGACGAGAAGGACGCGCGGCGGCTGTTCGACCATTCCGGCTGCGGCAGCGACATGGTAGTCCATGGTCAGGTTGAGTTCCCCCACGGCAAGTTCGGCCCGGCGCTGCGCTTCTCCGACCCGACCAGCTTCGCCGAGTTCGAGGCGCGGCAGGACCTGTACGGGCGCATCCCGCCGCGATTCAGCATTGATTTCTGGCTCCGCCCGACAGCTCGCGAAGCTGGGCAGGTGTTCACCAATAACCGCTCGTTCCGGGGCGAGCTGGATGCTCAGGGACACTTCCAGTTCACGGCCATCCATCCGCCCTGGAAGACTGTGCGGAGCAAGGCCCCGCTGCCGCTGAACGAGTGGACCCGCGTCAGTCTGACCATCGATACCCAGAAAAACGCCATGCGGCTGTATCTGAACGGCCGGCCGGAGGCGGAAGGCCCGTCGATCGGCCATTACCCGCACGGCTACTGGTCGTTGGGCGCGTCGCTGGCCGGCGAGAAACGCCCCGCCTTCCGCGGCGAGCTGGACGAGTTCCGCGTCTTCGACGATGTCATCGAGGTCAAACCCTGAGTAGTCGCGGGGAAAAGCCATGCATCTCCGATATGTCGTGATTCGGTTGATGTCGTGGGCCGCCGTCGCCTTCGCCTGGCCGGTTGCGCTGCCTGTGGCAGCGCAGCAAACGCCACCATGGGAAGACGGTGGCACCGTGGAAGCCGACGGGCTGAAGGTCTCCCTGTCGCGGCCGCGTTTGGTACTACGCAGCCAGGGGTTCCTGTGGTTCCCGTCGATGTATCATCGGGCCGACAACCGCTGGTTTGCGATTCTCTCCACTTATGCCGACCAGGCACAAGATGTGACCCCGGGGGTAATCACTTTCTCCCACGACGGCGGTCTGAACTGGTCCAAACCGGTTGCCGTCAGCTATGGCGAGATGGCCATCTTCCGCACCGACGGCACCACCTTGTTGTTACCGTACTATCTCCGGTTGAAGTCGGACACACTTGCCACGGGAAAGGCTCTTCGGCTTGCCAAAGATGTCCAAGCGATCGAAGAAATTGACGAACCGGTAGAAGTCAGCGGTTGGCCGCGGAAGATCGGGCTACTCGACGCCGACCTGGGCAATCCCAAGGCCGAATGGAAACTGGCCGGCTTCGTTTTCAACGGACAGTCAGTTTTAGCTCAAGACGGCAAAACCTATTTGGCTACGCTGTATGGCCGCTTTGCCGGCGCTAGCCGCTATAGCGTGGTGCTGGCCGAATCCCCTGATGGGCTAAAGTGGAAGATTCGCTCGGTCATTGCCGATGAAACCTGCAAACTGCGGGGCCGCGAGGGGCCTTGCGAGTCGGCTCTGGTCCGGTTGAAAGACAGCCGCCTGCTCTGTGTTTATCGGCTCGATAGCGAAGTGCCCTACGGTCACAGCTTCAGCAGCGACGATGGCAACACCTGGACCGAGCCGAAAAACCTCGATGGGCCGCTCTCGGTCCAGCCGAGCTTATCGCTCTCAGCCAAGGGAATGTTGCTGCTATCCGGCGGCCGACCTGGTCTGTACGTCTGGCTCAATAGCCAAGGCGACGCCGTGCGCTGGCACAGAATCGATCTGCAAGCGCACCATAACAAATGGGTCAAGGAGGAACCGATTCTGCTTGCGGTGGCCAGCGGCAAGTCTAACTCGACTTCTTACACAGAAGTCCGTTGGTTGGACGATCGGCACTTCCTGGTGATCTACGACCGGTTGGCCAACGGCTGGTCGCCGATTCCGAAAGATTCCAAGGGGACGAATTCGGTGTGGGTAGTCCGCGGTCAGGTCGAGGGCGACTGACATTCGCCACCTGCTCCTCCAGTAAGTCAGTTGTCCGAGGCCTTAGCTAGACATTCCTTCGACCGCTAAGTTGAATATCGTTTCGACCGTAAAGACTGCCAGGTTTCTGGCCGGGATGTTCAGTTCGTGGAACGCGACCACCGCACCCTCCAGCGCTGGCGGTGGTAGCCAAGTGGCGTGGCGGCACGCCGGCGAGTGCCCTGCGGCACTACGTTGGCCCTACCGACGCTGCATGCGAAAGGGCGGCAAATTGGGTACGGAACAACGGCGGATATGATGTCAACAGTACCCCCAGAAAGCGCTGCAAAATGCGCTGCACAAGCGCTTTAAGAAGCGCTGCGGAAGGACACGGCACAAACTTGCGCAGACACTAAATCGTCGATGCAACCCCACACAATGTGCCACTTTGTGCAGTGCTACGCTTTTCGCAACTCCTTGCTGCGTAAGAATTTAATGGAGGCAGCGGAAATCGAACCACATTCCGCAAATGAAGTTACCAACGTAACTCGCGAGAACACTGCCCACGCTGGTGGCACAGAATCCGGCGCACTCGGTGACGAAAAGGCTGATGGTGAGGCGGACACTGGTGTTAGTGGCTGTTAGTGGCGGGCGGAACGAAGGAGAACGGATGTCATGACCGTGCTACTCGAACCGGGGCTGGAAGGGTGACGGCCAACTACACGCCTTGTGGGCGGGCCGGCCTAAAGCCGATTTCAGCCAGACAAGCCATTGTTCGCCTTCTGGCGGGGCTGGGCGCCGACGGCCGGCCCACTTGGCTCGCGAATGCTTACGATTACGCGACCCGGTGTTGCCAGGAGCCGCTGTTCAGTATCATTATTAGCATTTTTTGCTCC
>CALLPE010000043.1 GCA_938015445.1 uncultured Pirellulales bacterium | reverse complement strand
AAGGGCACCACCGTTACCGACTATCTGGAGGAGGAGCAGCAGCGGGGCATTACGATCGTCGCCGCTTGCGTGACTTTTCCTTGGCGCGATGTGCAAATCAATCTCATCGATACTCCTGGCCACGTCGATTTCACGGCCGAGGTGGAGCGCAGCCTTCGGGTTTTGGACGGGGCGGTGGTGGTGTTCAGCGCGCGCGAAGGCGTGGAGGCCCAGAGCGAGACCGTGTGGCGTCAGGCCGACAAGTACCGCGTGCCCCGGCTGGCGTTCATCAACAAGATGGATCGTGAGGGGGCCGACTTCTATCGCACGCTGGAGGAGATTCGCGATCGTTTGCAGTGTACGCCGGTCCCGTTAAATTTGCCGGTCGGTTGTGGTCCGCCCCACCAAAAAGACGCTTTCCGCGGCGTGATCGACTTGGTGACGATGCGGATGCTAGAGTTTCGGCCGCCGCGGGAAGGGACGGAGGTTGTCGCGGTAGAGATTCCCGACGCTTTGCGGGAAGAGGCCGAATTGTGGCGGTCGCAGATGTTCGATCAGGTGTCGCTGTGTAGCGACGAATTGACCGAGCAATTGCTGACCGGCCAGACGCCTGCGGAGGAAGTGATCCGCCGCGCGATCCGGCAGGCCACATTGCACAGTGCCATTGTGCCGGTGCTGTGCGGTTCGGCGCTCGACTGCATCGGGGTGCAACCGGTGCTGGACGCAGTGGCCCACTATCTGCCCAGTCCGGCCGACATCCCGCCGGTCGAAGGCATCGACCCCAAGAAAAAAACCAAAATCTTCCGTAAGCCCGACCCCAGTGAACCGTTTTGTGGGCTGGTATTCAAAATTCAAGCAGATCGGCACGGGGATTTGTGTTTTGTGCGGGTGTATTCGGGCGAGTTGAAGCAGAACAGCAGGGTGTACAATCCCGGTAAAGACAAAAAGGAGAACGTGCCGCAGCTTTGGCGCATCCAGGCGGACCGCCGCGAGCAGGTCGAGCGCGTTTCGGCCGGCGACATCGTAGGGATAGTCGGTCTGCGGCATTCGGTCACCGGCGATACGCTCTGTAGCGCCCAGGAGCCGATTCTGCTGGAGTCGATCACTTTCCCGGAAACGGTGATCTCCATGGCCATCGAGCCTGAATCGGCGCTGGAACGCAAAAAACTGGCCGAAGTCCTGGAAATGCTCAAGCGGCAGGATCCCACTTTCAAGGCCCGGGAAAACGAGGAGACCGGGCAAACGCTTATTAGCGGCATGGGCGAGCTGCACCTGGAAATCATCAAGAACATGTTGTTGCGGGATTATCGGCTGAACGTCCGGGTACACAAGCCGCGCGTCACCTACCGCGAAACAATTCAACACGCTGTGGAAGTGACCGGCGAATGTCGCCGTCACCTGGCAGGCCAGAACCTGTTCGCCCGATTGACCATCCGCATGGAGCCGATGCCGGATGTTCCCAAGCCGATGGTGCTGGTAGGTCCGAACGTCGAGTTGCCGGAAAACTTTTTGGCCGCGGCGTTAGAAGTGCTGCGCGAGCACAGCGAGGGAGGCGGCTCGCTGGGGTTCCCGCTGATGCACGTGAAAACGACCGTGCTGGGCGGCGAGACGCACGAGACCGAGTCGAGCGAACTAGCCTTTCGGTTCGCGGCCGCCGACGCCTTCGATCGCGGCCTGCGCGAGGCGGGAATCGTACTGCTGGAACCCATCATGCGTCTAGAAGTCACCGTGCCCGAAGAGAACCTGGGCGAGATCGTCGGCGACTTGCAGCAGCGGCGGGCGGTGATCGTGCGCACCCATCATCGCGGGCGAAACACGGTTATCGAGGCACATGCTCCGCTGGCCAATCTGTTCGGCTATTCGAACGCTATGCGGGGATTGACGCAGGGGCGTGCCACCTGCACAATGGAACCGCACTCCTACGGCCCCGCCCCGCCCGAAGTGCTGGAAAGCTTCCTGTAGCCCGCAGCTCCCGTGTTGGCAAGCGCGGCGCAGGACGGCGGTTTTGGCGGGAGCGTTTCCCAGCGAGAGCTGTCGGGTGCCCGCCGTGTGGGCGTCCTACGGCGGCGCGTCGAACCCTTCCACCAAACATTCCATGCCTTGCAATGCGGAGCCAGCCATGAATCGCTCGGTGTTTATGGCAGGTGCGGTTTGTTTGCTTCTGTCGGCCGCAGTAACCTTGGCAGCGCAGCGCGCCTACCGACTGCCGGCAGTGGACATCAAGCAAAAGGTGATTTGGGGGGCGGTGTGCGAGGAACCTGAAGGCGGCGGCCTGAGCTTCGGCGGCCAAGACCAGCAGGCCGACGATGGTGTGGCTCACACCCAGGTCAAGCATGACGGGCGGTGGATTCCCATAATCGACCAGTTGCGCGGGAACAATACTCTCCAGTCGGTCCACGACGCTTTGCTCAAGCTTGCCGCGGACCAGAAAGCAATTACCTCCCGATTGCGGGCATGGTGGTTCAAAGGCTTCGGGGCAACGGAGGGAACTGCGGTTTCTGGGGAAGGAGTAGTGTCGCCGGGAATCTCGCCCACGCAGGCCGCGAGGGCGCCAGCCGGAGAACGCGATAGCGAAGCGCAGCGGTTTCGGCAGGATTTCGCCTCCATCCAAAGCGCGCTGGAGCAGCTCGAAGGCGACCTGTCGGCCGCTGCCAAGCAGTTGCAGGAACTATCCGAAGGCGCAGGCTATTTCGCCGCGCAGGCCCAAAAGGCCCGGCAACTGTTGTTGACCGATTCCCTCACCGGCGCGTTGCGACAGGCCAAGCAGTCGGCGCAGCGACAGGCTGTTGCTTCGCAGACGATCGCCGCGATGCACGAGGCCGGTCGGCTGCTCGAGCAGGCGGCCGAGATGCTGGACGCCGAGCCGCCCCCGCGCGCTTTAAGCCCGATCGTTTACGACCCGAAGACGAGACTGTACGTGCTTTTCGGCGGCGATCATTGCGACTACTTGATGAACGACACCTGGGTATTCGACCCGGCCAAGCGGATGTGGATGCAGAGACATCCGGCCCGCGCCCCGCAGCCACGCGCCAACCATCAGCTAAAGGCCAACGGCGACGGGACGATCACGCTCGTCGGCGGATACACTTACACTTCTAGCACCGACTACTGCGGCGGGCAGTACCGCGACATCGACGACGGGCCGTGGACTTATGACGTTGCCAGCAACACGTGGAGCGGCGTGGGCGAGTCGGTTGCACCGAACTTGCGCGTGTATCGCCGCGCCCCGTTTATTCCCGAATATTTCTTGGAAGGACCCCCGCCGGATGCCGCGGCGCAAGCGGAACGGCTGCGTCGGTTGCCGGTGAACACCTGGGTGTATCTGGAGCCGCCCCGGCTGCCCAAGCTCAACCGCGATTGGGGTACCGCCGTCTACGATCCGGACCACGACGTGATACTGCGTTTCAGCGGCGGACATTCCGCCCACGGTGGCACCGACGTACTGCACTACCACTGCTCGACCAATCGCTGGGAACTGTGCTTTCCGGTGGAGTTTCCGTTGGGACAGTTGTACTCGAACACCTCGTATCCCGAAGGGTTCAACTTCAACCGCCGTCCGTGGGTGACCGGACACACTTATCAAAGCTATGCTTACGAGCTGGAGTCGCGGCGGATGCTGTTCGTCGGGCAGCGCGCGCACACGTATCTGTACGATCCGACCATTGGCGATTGGGTGGCACGCGCGGCTAAACCGGAAGGCATGAGCTACGATAGTTGCTTCTACACGCTCACGCTGTGCAGCACTCCGCGTGGGACATTTTGTTGGACCAAGGACGGGTTGTTGTTCCGCTACGTCGCTCAGACCCAACAGTGGCAGGAACTGGTGCTGCGCGGGAAGCTGCCGGGGGCGGTAGTGGACAACTCCACGCTTGTTTACGACTCGCGGCGCGACCGGCTGCTGTTTTTCGTAAAGCAATACGGCGACAAACACCGTTACGACGGCTGCCTGCACACGGTGGACCTGAAAACGCTGGAGGTATCGCGTTTGACGCCCGAAGGCAGCGCCGCAGCCAGCGCGATCCCCTATCTGTGCCAGATTCGGTACGATTCGGCCAGTGATCTGTTGCTAGTGGGAGCTACACTGCCGCCGGGTGAAGACGGTTTGCGCCGCACGCCGGCTTACGATTGTGCCGCTAACCGGTGGGTATCGTTGCGGATCACCGGGCAGGACCCCAGCGGGCCCCAAGGCCGTAACGTTTCCCTGGGGCTGATGTACGACCAGCGGCGCGGGTTATTCTGGGCAGTTGATACCGACAGTCGGGTATTTGCTTTACGCTTGGAACCGAAGTCGGCCGACATGCGGCTGCTTCAGTAAGCAGGGCCAGAAAACGTCTGACGCCAGGCTGAGCGATTGCCGCAGTTCGGAGAAAGTGATAACTGTGGGCTGTGATTACTGTGGGTCGTGATAACTGTGGGGCGTCACTGCGGGGCGTGATTACTGTGGAACGTCGGAGGTTGGATTTGTCGGTTCCTGGAGTGTGCCGGTCTCTTGGTGCATAGCGTCGGTCTCGTGCAGGTAGATTGTCACATCCACTCGCAACCCGATTACTAGCGGGTCTCGCTGGTCGTGCAGTTCGACCCATACCTCGCGGGCCTTAGTGTCGTGACGTTCGGCGGGGTCGTCGGTAAACAGTTGCTTGCGGCTCATTCTAGGGCTGAGACGCACCACGCGGCCCGAGAGTTGTTTGCCCGGCAGACCGTCGGCCGTGATCGTAGCTTTCAGGCCCGTTGTCACGCGGGGAGCGTCGAGTTCTTCGACGAACGTGCGGACCAGCAAGCGGCTGGTGTCGGCCATGATGACGGCCGGCTCTGCGGCGGTGGGACCGGTCAGCTCGCCGCAGTCAGCATCGCGGCGCAGTATTTGCCCACGCATCGGCGCTCGCAGCACCGTCCGCTCCAACTGTACCTTGGCCAGTTCTAGTCGGGCCTCGGCGGCGCGCAGTTTGGCCTGGGCGATGGCCAGCTCGTCTTCGCGGGGCGGAGATTCAAGCAGGTCCAGGCGGGCCTTGTAAGCTTCCACCTCGGCGCGAAGGGCGTCGACCAGCGTGCGCTGGTTGTCGGCCTCTTGCTGGGCGACGGCCCGCGACTGGTGCAACTCGCTGATCCGCCGCCACGACAGCTCTGCGCGCTCGAACTCGGCTAGCTTGGCCTTATACAGCGCAGCGGCCTCTAGGCGTTGCTTGGCGTGCGCGCCGTTGCGCAGCCGTGCCAACTCACCGCGCGCCGTTGCTACTTCGGCAGCAGCCAGAGCTACTTCGTGCCGATACTGATCGTCTTCCAAACGCAACAAGGCTTCGCCTGGCTCGACCTGTTGGCCTTCTTCCACGAAAACTTCGGCCACGCGACCGGCAATCTGCGGACGGAGTTCGATTTCCGCAGTGGCCCCTTCGATGCGCCCCGGGGCGTAGATCACGTTGCGAACCGCCGCGGGAGGTTCGTGGTGGACGGGTGGGCGCGAACGGGCGTCGATAGTCACTGCCAGCATCACTATCAACACCACGCTTAGCAACATTACCAGATACTTCAGCATGGCGTCACACTCCTGCTGTGAGCATTGCCGGCTGACCGGAACCGTCTGGCTCGCCGTCAACTTGCGCGGCGGCGAGTTGCGCGGCAGCCACCTGCGTGGAACCTACCTGCGCGGCCTCAAGTCGTTCGGTTTTATCTTGCGCAGCGGCCAGTTGCGCGGCGTTCTCTTGCGCAGCAGCCAGTTGCGCGGCGCCCGCTAGCGCGGCGACGGCTTGCCCGGTGCCCTCTTGCTCCAAAGTCGCTGGCGGCCGATATGTATCGGCTTGGGGAACCGAGTCGGGCTTTTGGGGAACTTCGCAGCGGGCGATCCGGCCGTTTTCCAGATGCAGAATCCGGTCGGCGAAGCGGAAGATGCGGGGATCGTGCGTTACCACTACCGCAGTGCGTTGCTGCTGTATGACCAGCCGGCGCAGCAGTGTCATCACTTGCTGGCCGTTTGGTCCGTCAAGCGAAGCCGTCGGCTCGTCGGCCAGAATGATCTGTGGATCGCCGACCAACGCCCGGGCGATCGCCACCCGTTGCGATTGACCCGCGCTAAGGTTCTGCACACTGGCACGTGCCTGCTGGGCCAACCCGACGATTTCCAGCATCTCGGCAGCTCGCCGCCGGGCGACCGCCGTCGGGACGCCGCGCAGCACCAGCGGCACACAGACGTTTTCCAGCACCGTCAGTCCTTTTATCAGGTGGAAACGTTGAAAGACGAACCCCAGCTTTTCCAGTCGCAGACGGCTGCGCCCAAGGGCAGAAAGGCGGGAAACGTCGCGTCCGAGTATCTCTACTCGACCGTCGTCGGCCGTAAGAATGCAGCCCAGGATCGACAGCAGGGTGGTCTTTCCGCTGCCCGATGGGCCAGCCAAATACACGCACTCGCCCACGCGCACTTGCAGGTCCACGCCGTCGAGCACCGGGGTGACGGTCGCTCCGTTGCGATATGCCTTGCGGACTCCCCAAGCGCGAATCACGGTCGAGGGCTGGCGAGCGTCGTGTTGGGCGGCGGTAGTTGTCATCCTTGAAGCACCATAAGCGGGTCGACTTTGCGAATGCGCCAATAGGGCAACAGCGAGGCCAGCAGACAAATGCCCAGCACCAGCGCGCAACTGCCCAGCGAAACCCACGCGGGGATGATAATCGGGGCATAAGGAGTACTGAACAACCGCTGGATGGCCCCGGCCAGCAGCAAACCGATTATCGCCCCGGCCAACGCCATGCTGATGGCTTGTGCGAAGACGATTACGTACACCTGGCGCTCGCTGGCGCCGATGGCCTTTAATGTGCCGAACTCTGCTAGCCGATCGAGCACTGAAGCATACAGGGTTTGGGCGACCATGATCAGGCCCACCAGCAAACCGAGCAACGTGGCGGCGCCGAACGAGATGCCCAACCCGGTGCGCTTCATCCAGTAGTCGATGGTGATGCGGCTGTATTGCTGGCGGGTATAGGCGGCCAGTTCGGGGACGCGGTGGCGGATTTCGGCGCACACAGTTTCGGCGGAATATCCTGGTTCGAGTTCCACGAGAAAGTAGGAGCACGCGTCGGGCGGCCGGCGCAGGTAAGCGGCTGCGCGTTGGCGCGTGGTGAACACGTAAGGCATAATCAAAAAGCCCATGATTCCTTCGCTCTTGGCTACCACGCGGGCACGACGCCCCCCCAATTCCAGCAGGGAACCGATTCGAGGATACTCCAGCTTGCGGTTTTCGCACACGTCGACGATGATGCCGTCGGTTTGGAGGATGTCTTCAGGGCGGCCTTCGACTAGGTTCCAGGCGTTGCCCATCAGGCTGCTTTGTTCGACGCCCACTACCACCACCCACTCGAAAGCCCCGCTGGGCAATGTCATGTCGGTCACGCCGATCAGATATGGTTCTGCGCGACGTACGCCGGGGACGGCGCGGACGCGATGGATCCAGCGATAGGGGATGTCGCGCGGCAGGTCGGCGTTGTGGATGTTGCGGTGGCCTACCCAGATGTCGGCCTCCCCGCAATCCACCAGCATTCCGGCCTTGCGGATCAAGCCGACGAACAACCCTCCCTGCACGTTTACCAGCACGATGGAGAACACTACCCCCACCAAGGCTGTGAGCAGCTTGCCGCGATCGGCGACCAGGGTTTTGATGGCTATCGCCCACATGGGTGCATTACAACTCTACTTCACCCGGTCGCCGCGGCTGCCTTAGGAAGCAAGCCGTGCGGAGGTCGTTTCCGATTGCGTGGCGCATTCCGGGTGGTCTTCAACTGTAAAGTCGGTAATTCCCGCCCGGCGGCAAAAATAGATATGATCAGCAATTTTTATCGATCCCCCAGCCAGCAGCGATTCAGGGACAGGTTTACCGAAATACTGTTCCCATAGCTTCCGATCGCCCTGTTGGTGCAGCCGGGCCAGTTCTATCCGGCAGCACACGGCAGGCTTGCCGTTGACGGCATGATGGCTCCGCGGCTGGCCGATAGGGTAAGCCAGGAAGCGCCGGGCGTAGAAGCGGCGGTGGCGGGGATGAACGGCAATCAACAGATCGTCGAATCGCTCGGCCAGGGCGTAGTGGATCATTAGCCTGGTAAGTCCAAAGAACACTGCCATGGCGGTGCTTTCGCACATCGGCCTGATCGCCAAACAGGTGATTTCCGCCAGTCGCCGCTGCGCGGCTCGTAAACCCGATATTTCTTCGCCAAAGGTTTGATCCAGTTGAAATCCGTGAGGATTGTCGGCTACCAGCGTCAGCGTGCCCAGAAGGTGGCCGTAGTCGTTCAGGCCGACGAAAGTTCGGCTTTTCGGCCAGCCAAAAGCCTGCCGGTATACCAGCTTTCCTTGGTTGGGAGCGATCAGCCCGCGCCGCAAGTAGCACTGGTACACCAGTTCGTAGGCGGCGGCCAACTCGTTGCGGTCGGCAGCTATGCGGAAGTCCAACCTCGTCTGCGAACAAGGAAACTGTTTCACCCTGTAATAACCTTTGGACATAATGATAAAGTTGTTGCCGGTCGAAACAGGTGCGCAGCAAACAAGTGACATCGCCGAGAATCCAAAGGTGCTTTAGCCACCAGCAGCAGCGGAGAAAAGAGCGGGCATCTTACACAGGCGGGCCAACCGCAAGAAGGTCAATTCTGTCAACAACTCCTTGTGATTGTTAACTTTACATACTCGGTGACTAAGCTTTATCGTAGGTAACCCGCCTGTGCCGATTACGCCCTCGCATGTGAAATTACGCCGACGATGAGCTTTATCCCGGATAGCCCGGTTAAGCGGACAGAATGCCCCGGTTATTCAGACAGGCATTCGCATCACATCGTACTGGCCGGCTGGCAGTGCCAAACCACGCTGGGTACCGACCGAGCAAAGCTGGCCTCAATCAGACCGAACCAACTCGGCCCGGATCAGACCGAGCTAAACTGGCCCGAATCGGCCTGTTGGAGCGTGCTATTCCTGTTGAGGCGTGCCATTATGGCCGGCGTTGTGCGAAGCGCTGGGAAATGAGAACAGATATTTCGTGCCGAAGCCTGGGGATGATTTCTTCGTAAGCGATAGCGCCGAGCAGCTCGTGGCCGCGTTTGAGGTTCACGAAACTCGGCCCACACCACAAACCCAAATCGGCTTGGTCTGTCTCGCCTGGGCCGTTTACGCGGCATCCCATTACCGCAATACTGATCGGATACGCGGCGAAGTCGGCCGTCGCCTGTTGAACTTGCCGGGCAAGCTCGATGAACACTTTATTCTCTACACGCGAGCAGCCCGGGCAACTGATGATGTTTAGCCCCTTTTGGTTTGCTACTGCCGGATCAAGCGTGCGGCCTGCGGACAGGTCGTCCAATATTTGGCGCGCGGCCTCAAGCTCTAGGTGCTTTTGTTCGGCCGGAACTGTCAAGGAAACGCGAATCGTATCGCCGATTCCTTCCCGCAGCAGTGGTTCCAGCGCAAGTCGCGTTTTGACAATGGCTTGCGGCGGTATCCCTGCCTCAGTAACACCTAGGTGTATGGGCACTTCGGGCCGACGCTGGGCAAACATCCGGTTGACTTGGATGACTTTTTGCGGGTCCGAGTCTTTCAGCGACACGCAGTACTGCGTCCAGCCGAGGCTGTCCAGTAGCTCGGCATGTTCCAGAGCGCTGTCGAGCATCGGGTGTACGGTATCGTGCGGCGGGTACTTGTCGCGCTTGGCCGGATCCACCGAACCGCAGTTGATGCCCACCCGAATCGCGCAACCGTGCTCGCCGGCCACATCCACCAAAAACCGCACCTTATCCTGCCAAGTTCGGTTCCGTTCGTGGTGGTATAGGTGGCCCGGATTGTAACGAATCTTGTCCACCACCGGCGCGACCATTGCCGCCAAACGATAGTTCTCTTGTATATCCACCGAAAGATTGGCAGTGGTTTGACGGCGTATTTCCGCCAGCGCCGCGGCATCGGCTTTGGTATCGACCGCTATGCGCACCACATCGGCCCCAGCGGCGGCCAAGTGGTTGACCTGGGACACTGTCGCCTGCACATCGGTCGTCTTAGTGGCGCACATGCTTTGCAAGGCGATGGGGTGTTCGCCCCCAATGCGAATCGAGCCGATCTGCACAGTACGGGTTGGATTACGTTTGATAGCAGTTGTCGTCGAAAGGCTCATCGTGCAACCTCGGAGTACCCTTTACGGCAGTCGGCAGACGGACATCGATTACGACCGCCAACAGTAATTCTACCAAAGCGCAAACCGCTGGCTGCCCGGGGCCGTGGCTTGGGACTCGAAAACGTTATCTTTGGGCCGGTCGATTACAAGATCTTGAGGCCGGTCGATTGCAAGCCCGGCCTGGGCAGCGGCACAGGTCGGTAACCACCCTGGACCAGCCCCGAGCAGATCAGCCGGAGGAGATTCGGGCGTGCGCTTTTCGGCATGCGGCGAGAAATTTTCCCCGTGGAGGTAAAAGAAATAACCTGTTCGAGTCTCGCCTGGGGATGCCGGTGCCGTCCGCGGTTAAATCTGGAGAAAAGCCACAAGCTTTGCCGATAAAGAAGGATGTTCCGACAGCGAGTCGTGCGCCGGTAGTGCGGACTAGGCCGACGTGCCTGGCACAGTCGACATAGTTTGTGCAACCGCTTTCGCCGGTGTGCGCGATTTCGCAACTGCTTGTCTGTAAAAGACTAAGTGCTGGAATCGGAAAAAAGGAGTTTCGGCAACTGTGGATAACACGGATAGCCAGCCGGGCACCTGCGCGCCGCAAGTTGTTGCCCGCGTGAAACTTGTGTTATTCCGTCGAGCCGAGACTTTTAAGTTTGAAAGATTAGCCAGCATGTGGCGGCTGTATTTGGCGATAATGTGCGTTTGCGTGGCTGGTTGCCACGTTATGCCCCAAATTGCGCACCAGCCGACGCTGCACAATCCTTTTCCCCAACTTTCCAAAGTTGCCGTGGCTCCTTTCTTTAACTTGAGCAACGAGCCAACTCTGGACGGCCGCAGGGTGGCGATAGCTTATTACAACGAGCTGCAATCTATTCCGGGCTTCGAGTGCGTGCCTGTCGGGGTGGTGGAAGCGGCCATGCGACAGCACGGGATATCGTTGCGCGGGCCAGACGATGCCCGGCGGCTGGCTCAACTGCTGAACGTCGATGCGGTCGTCATTGGCGCTGTAACCGACTACAGTCCTTACTACCCACCGCGATTAGCTCTTCAAGTCGAATGGTATGCCGCTAATCCGTGTTATCATCCCATTCCGCCCGGCTACGGCCTGCCGTGGGGGACGCCCGAAGAGCAGGAAATCCCCGGGCCGTTGGTCTTCGAGGCCGAAATGGCCTTGGCCCGGGAGCAACTAGCCACCCAAACGCCGACATTCACACCCATGCCGGTTGTTGTGCCGCAGGCGCCTGGGCAATCGGGTGGGGCCGAAGAACAGCCCGGTATGGCCTCAGGCGACCGCTCGCCCTTGAGCCAGCCGGAGGTTCCCGGCCCGCAGCCGCCCAAACACTGGTCGCAGTCCTCCGGGCCTGGCGCGGTGGAGCCGCTGGCCTATCGACAGGTACCGGCGAGCAACGGCGTACCTGGCGCTGCGGGGGAGCAGTGGGAGGAACCGCCGCTGGGCTTTCCGCCGGACTGGCCCGATCCGCGCGGTTTTGTTCCCCCGCCGCCGCGTGTCGCGCCGCCGAAGTGTCGGCCCAGTGGGCAGCCGGTGCTTCGTCATACGAGGACGTATAACGGTCATGACGGTGATTTCGCAACTGCGCTTAGTAGCTATTACTCCTTCCGCAGCGACGCGCGGTTTGGCGGCTGGCAGGCGTATCTCCAGCGAAGCGAAGACTTTATCCGTTTTTGTTGCCACATGCACTTGGCCGAAATGCTCACCGCCCGGGGCGGGGCGGGAGAAAGCAGAATCGTGTGGCGCTGGCCCACAATCCGATAACAAGAATGCTGGTGCCCGACGTTGGGCAGCTTCATCCGGAAACACACAGCCTGTGCGAGCAGTATTGACGGAGGATGGCGCCGTGGGGCAAGAGATAAACGTGCTGGCGTTGATCAAAGGCAGCGAGCGGTACGTGTTTCTGTACGACGACGCCAGCCGTTGCGAAGTGTTGCGGACGCTGGGCCGTTTCGCATCCAATCCGGAGCTGAGCTTTACTTGGTACGACGCTGCCGTGCTCAGTCAAAAAATTCGACAGGAAAGCCAGCACTGCCGCACGCGCCGCTTCGATCTGTCGGTGCCCAACGGGGACGATATTTCCACTCCAGGCGATACGATCTGATACATAAATCCAAGCGGCGCTAAACCGCCGTTGCAAAGTGGCAGCAAATCGCCCGCTAGGTCCACCGTATCAAACCGGATCGGCTCCGCCATATCACGCTTCGTTGCGCCGTTGGCGTTGCGCAGCGCAGGTTGCAAGTGACAGCGATTTCTTTTCGGCATTGCGCCTCGATAGCGGGCGGTTGCCGCCAGCCGGTTGTGTGGCAGGGGGCGGGGGCCGAACACGGCTTCGCAAATCGGCATGTCCAGTACAATCCACGATGCGATCGAGCGATTTCTGCAATATCTCCGCGTAGAGCGGAATGCGTCGGAGCACACGGTCAAGAGCTATCGGGAAGATCTGACAGCACTGGCGGCGTATTTGACCGAAGCTGCTGGCGGCGAGCCTCCCCAGCCAGGCGCGATTACGGTGGCAGACCTGCGCGGTTATGTGGCGGCGTTGCACCACGCCGGTTATGCGGCGGCCACAATTGCGCGGCGTCTGGCCAGTTTGCGCAGCTTCTTCCGCTTTGGTCAGCGCGAGGGCTGGGCCGATACTAACCCGGCCAAGCCGCTCCGCAATCCGCGCAAAGGGCGCTCCTTACCGCACTTATTATCGGCCGAGCAGGTAGCTCAGTTGCTCGAGACGCCGCCGGCCGACAGCCCGCAGGGGCTGCGCGATCGGGCAATCCTGGAAACCATGTATTCGGCCGGCCTGCGGATCAGCGAGTTGGTAACGCTCAGCGAGGGCGACGTAGATTTTGCCGCCGGGGTGCTGCGCGTGCGCGGAAAAGGCCGCCGCGAGCGCCTGGCGCCCATCGGCTCTTGCGCGCTGCGCGCCTTACAACGGTGGTTGGCGGTGCGCAGGGTTCATCACCGCGAGCCGACCGGCGCGGCAGCACCGTTGTTCGTCAATCGCTTCGGGCGTCGGATGACGACCAGAAGCGTAGCCAGAATGTTGGAAAAGTATCTGAAGCTGGCCGGTCTCGACCCGCGTACCACTCCGCACTCGTTGCGGCACAGTTTCGCTACGCATTTGCTGGACGCAGGCGCAGACATCCGCAGCGTGCAAGAGATGCTCGGTCACAAGAGTCTGGTGACCACGCAGATTTACACCCACGTTAGCACTGCGGCGTTGCGCGAGGCGTACCGCAAAGCCCATCCCCGTGCCGAATAACCGACTGCTTGAATAATCTGGCTTCCTGAGCTAGCCGAATACCTTCGGCAACCGGCTGCGTGCCGTGACGGACTGCCCACAGTAACCAACTGCCCCCAGTCACCAACTGCCCACAGCAACCCACTGCCCGCGGGGACCGATGGCCGCCGGCAACCGATGGCCCCCGGCAACCGGCTGCTTACCGTATGGCACTTATCAGCGCGGAACTTGCTACACCAATCCTTTGCGCACCGCCCAGACGGCCGCCTGCGTGCGATCGGTCACTGCCAGTTTGCGCAAGATGTTCTGGACGTGTTCTTTGACCGTCTCCACGCTGATTTCCAGCGAGCGGGCAATTTCCTTGTTGCTAAGGCCCAGCGCAATGTGCTTGAGCACCTGCGTTTCGCGTTGCGTCAGCGGCATGTCGTCGTCTTCGATCACCTGGCGGACTTTCATCGCCGCAGCGATGCGCCGCAGTTCGGCGGCGTGATACGGCGATTCGCCCTTGGCGGCCGCAGTGATGGTAGCCACCAGGGTTTCCTGCGAAGAGCCTTTCAGCACGTAGTCGCACGCTCCCAAGGCGACAGCGCGAGCAATGTAAGTGGGGTTGTCGTATGTGGAAAGCATTACCACTTTGCTGTTGGGCGCTTTAGCGCGAAGCTTCTCCAGGGCCGACAGCCCGTCGCCGTCCGGCATACGGATATCTAGCAGAATCACATCCGGCTTGAGCTTTGCTGCTTGCTTGACCGCTTCTTTGCCGGTGGCAGCCTCGCCGACAACCTCGATGTCCGTGCCTGCCAACAGAGTGGCCAGCCCGGTTCGGATGACCTCATGGTCGTCACAAATCAATAATCTGATAGGCATCTACGCATCTCCGGGAAACTAAGTGTTTCGCCCACCACTTCAGCTCGGAAGCGTTCGACCACCGATCGCGTCCCACTCGGTGTTTGACACAGGAACACCACCTGGTAATGGGCTTGCTTAAAAAGTTACAGCATATCCTAGTCCACTTTGGGGCCGGATTAAATAGCCTAAAGTAACCAATATATCCCCCCGATTAAGCGGGGAAAAAGGGGTTTTCTTGCGCAAGCCGAGGGGTATTATACTCTTATGGGTGGACCGCTAAAGCGGGGAGGCAGCGCTGTCTAGCCTTTACAGCGGTTTTTCCGTCGGTGCAGTCCGTCGCGGCATTCACTACCTGACAATTAACCTAACGATTTATATGAGAGTGGCCCGAAATCGCAGCGCGGTAACTGCTTGTTTTCGAGGGAACTCTGGGGTTGGTCTGTACGCTTCTACCTGCCACGTAGGCCGACTCAGAACATCAGAACATATGAAAACTGCGGGATTTAATTTTCGGACACCCCTCAATTACATCGCCCACATTACCGACCGTCTGCCCCTTTGGGCAGCGTCGAACATTACCTGCTGCCAAGACTAGCAGCAAAGTCCTTTTCGTGCCTTTTGTAGGAATTGTGTCTGGAATATGCGATCGTGCAAGGGGAACACCTGCCGCGGTAGCGTCTTTTCAAGTTGCTAGCCGCGGCACCTTCGGCAAGTGTTGGAACAGTCTGGGCCGACCCGGGCGTGGTCCGTTGCATTTTTTGACTGATGCGGCTGCGTAACGTAGATAATTGGCGACAGGACGTTTCGCCACGGGAAGAGGTTTCTTCACGCAGATAGGTTCGCAACCGGGCGAGTCCTGCGCAGTCAGCAACAGCCGGGAGAGTCCATTCGATCATGCCCGCAAAGTCTTTGGCCACGCTGCTACTGGTCGACGACGATCGCCACTTGCTGTGTTCGATGGCCGATTGGTTGCGCGAGCAGGGCTACGCGACAGACACCGCTGCCACCTTGGCCGATGCTATAGCCGCGGTCGATCGCAAAAACTATGATCTAGTGCTGGTTGACATCCGCCTGGGGGCAGAGGACGGCTTCGAACTGCTGGCCCACTGTCGGCGGAACCATCCCAATACCACCGTCATAATGATTACCGGCTATGGCACGGTGGAATCGGCCGTAGAGGCCATCCGCCAAGGTGCCTTCGACTTTCTGACCAAGCCGCTGATTGACGACGAGCTGCTGATGGCCCTGGAACGGGCGCTGAATCAGCGCAGGGTGATCGAGGAGAATCGGAATCTCAAGGCGCAACTGGACCTGCGCTTCGGGCTGGAGAACATCATCGGCCACGACCCGCGGATGTTGAAGGTCTTCGACATGATCGACTCTGTGGCCGATACAAAAGCCACTGTGCTCATTACCGGCGAGAGCGGCACAGGCAAGTCGCTGGTCGCCCGGGCAATTCATCGCCGCAGCAGTCGGCGCGATAAACCGTTCGTCGAGGTGGCTTGCGGCGCACTGCCCGAAACACTGCTGGAAAGCGAGCTGTTTGGTCACGTGGCGGGGGCATTTACCGGGGCGCTGGGCGAGAAGATCGGCAAGTTCATGCAGGCCGACAAGGGCACAATCTTTCTGGACGAAATCTCCACGGCCAGCCCCGGCATGCAGGTAAAGCTATTGCGCGTGCTTCAGGACTTCGAGTTCGAGCCGGTCGGCGGCACCAAGACATACACTGTCGATACCCGCGTCATCTTGGCCACCAACGAAGACCTGGCCAAAGCGGTGGCCGAGGGACGCTTCCGGCAGGACCTGTATTTCCGCATCAACGTGATAAACATCGAGTTGCCACCGCTGCGGGACCGCATCGGCGACATACCGCTGCTGGCCGAGCATTTTCTCACCCGCATTTGCGCCGAATGCGGCAAATCGGTGCGCGGCTTCACCCAGGATGCCCTTACGGCCCTTCAGCGCTATCACTGGCCTGGTAACGTACGCGAATTGCAGAACGTGGTCGAGCGGTCGGTGTTGTTGGGCAAAGGCCAGTTCATCGGCGTGGAGGACTTGCCGCCGAGCATATTGGCCGGTGCGCCGGTGCCGCTGGAACAAATCAGCGGTCGCACGCTCAAAGACGCCTTGGCGATGCCCGAGCGGCAGATCATCCTCGAAGTGCTGGAAGCCAATCGCTGGAACCGACAGGCGACCGCCGAAGCGTTGGGAATAAACCGCACCACGCTTTACAAGAAGATGAAACGACTGGGATTGCAGGAACCCAGGGGCAATCCCGTCGCCCGGCGCTAGCTGGCTCCAATCCCCCGCAGTCGCCTAACCGCGCAAGGTTCGGCGAAGCGGCGATTGAATCGTGCGATCGTTCAATCGTCCAATCGTTCAATCGTCCAATCGTCCAATCGTCCAATCGTGCGATCGTGCGATCGTGCGATCGTGCGATCGTGCAACTCCTGACGAAGCTGCACTTGTTCGCCGCGGCGGTTCTGGGCATACTAACGCTTCGGTCGCAGAAGCTTTCACGGAAGGGTACTTTCCGGCATGGGACGAGCCTCGTTTATCCTGGCGGCAGGGTTGAGCGCTGGATGGCTAGCGGCCGGCTCGTGCGGCATGATGGCCTACCCGCTCCAGCGCGCCGTAACGTGGTACGCATTGTGCGCCGCGGTCGTGGCCGCGCTTCCCGCAGCGTGCCGCACCTCGAACGATCGCCTTTTGCTTGCCGGCCTGATCGGCGTGGCTGTGCTGGTGGGCCTGCTATGGACGCCTGCTGCACTGGTCTTTGCCGCGGCGATTGTCTTGGCTGCGCTGGCCCGAGTGGGCCAGGGAATTGGCTCCCGCGCTGCTTTGATCGCCGCCGCCGCCGTCAGCGTACTGGGCCTATTCGCCCTGGCCAACGAGTGTATCCCCGCGGTGTTTCACCTGGCAAATCGAGCCGGCCAAACGCTGGGCTGGCTGGCCGGTACAGTGGCTGGGCACCCGCTTGCTGTGGGGCGCAGCTACGGGGGGATCGATTTTCTGGTGTTGATGGGGGCATACTATGTCGCTTGGCTAGTGACAGGGCCGCGACCGCGTTTGGTCCGCGCGGCTGTAGCCGCAGTGGCAATCTTGGCGGCACATCTGGCCTATTTGATGCTGCTGGCGTCTTGCGACCAGTTGGCCGCCGCCTTGCCCGATCCGGTCGAGCAGCCCAATACCGATAACAATCGCGTAGGGATCTGGGCTTGGGGCGACTTCGTGCGGACTTTTCTCCCCTGGAACCTTCCGTTGGCGGCAGCGGCGCTGCATACTGCCGTGGCTGTGCTGATGTTCCGCTGGGCCCCGCCGGTAGCGGTCAGCGAGGATGCTGAGGCAGGCGCTTCTCCCGCCGATGCGCCGCGGGCACCACGCCGAGAGGCAGCCGCACAGGTTCGCAATCCGCCGCGCGGTCCCGGCTCGGGCGTTGGCAAGCGCCGAGCATCAGCACCCGACAGTGCCTCGCTGGAAACATTTGCCGCCGTCGCGCTGTCGCTGCTATTGCCGGTGGCTTGTGCATTGGTGGGCGGTCAGTTCGAGCTAGCAGAGAAAAGCATACTGGCCTATCGCAGCCCGGCGCTGGATTGGGAAACGCCGAGCTTCGATCGCCCGGAACCGCCATCCGAGCAGATGTTCGGGCTGTTAGCGCGCTTGGTACAGAGTTTGGGCGGCCGGCTGGTGGTTTCGGGCGAGCTGTCTGCGACGGAGCTGGACAAGGCCAGCCTGCTGCTGGTGGCGGCACCGGACGGTGCGCTAGACCAAACGGCTGTGGAAAGAATCTGGCGGTACGTGCGCGGCGGCGGCTCGTTGTTGGTCGTGGCCAGTCCTTTGCTGGCCTACCCGGCAGAAGGCGCCGAGTTGGCCGTCAACCACTTGCTTCAGCCGACTGCGATGCGCGTGCGCTTCGACACCGCCGTGCCCGCCGCCGAGGGCTGGGAGCATTGCTTTGCCATCAGCTCTCATCCGGCCGTATTCGGGACGCAATTGCGGCGCAACCGCTTGGCAGTACAATACTGCTCCTCGATCGAAACGGGTTTTCTGGCGCGGCCGATTGTGATCGCGCGCCATGCCTGGGCCGAGCCGGGGAGCCAGACGGCCGTGGCGGCCACCGCCGCGTATAGCGCCGGCAAACAGTTAGGCGACTTGGTGTTGGCGGCTGAGCAGCGGGTTGGCAAGGGCCGGGTGGTGGTACTGGGCGATGTGGGGCCGCTGACCGACGATGGCATTCCCCCGGCATGGCCACTGACCGGCCGATTGCTCGCCTACTTGGCCAGCGGTGGCGCCAATACGCAGTCGCTTTGGCGGCAGGCCATCGCTGTGTTATGTGCCGTGGGATTGGCCGTGCTGTGGCTGTGGCGGATGCACTGGCAACACATGGCAATATCGGCGGCGGTGCTGTGCGCTACGTTGTTAGCGTGTCGGTACGCTGCCTTGCAAGCGTATGTACTCTTGCCCGACGGTAGCTCGCGCACACCTAACAGTCTGGCCTATATCGACGCATCGCATCTGGAAGCCTATAGCAGCGATACCTGGAGCCTGCACGGCATGGGCCGGCTAGCGCGGATACTAGCCAAGCAGGGGTATTTGCCGCTCCTGGCTTACGACATCGACCAGCAACGATTGCAGCGGGCTGGGCTGCTGATCTCCATTGGCCCGGCAAAGCCTTTTACCGTGGCCGAGCGCGAGATAATCCGCCGGTTCGTCGAGGGCGGAGGCACCTTGATCGTAATGGCCGGGGCAGAACACTCCCAAGGCAGCCGACAATTGCTAGCCGATTTCCGCTTCCGCATCGTTCCTTCGCCATTGCCGGCCACTAGCCGCCAGCGGGAGCCTGATCCCCTCGGAGCGCAACAGTCGATCTACCTGACGCTCGATGACTATCAGCCGGTGATGCGCTTCTACGCCGCTTGGCCGGTGGAGTGCGACGATCCAAAGGCCACGGTCTTGAAGTACGGCCTTGTACAGCAGCAAGAAGGCGAAAAAGACCTCAGCGTACCGACGGTCGTCGCCCGCGAAGTCGGCCTGGGCTATGTGGCGGTCATGGGCGATACTTACTTCGCCGTCAACGAGAACTTCGAACGAACTACCGTTGATCCGGCGACGAACGTCAACTTTTGGCGCTGGTTCATAAGCCGTGTGACGCACGTGCCTGAATGGTTTCCGCCAAAACCTGCTGCTGAGCCGAAAGTACCATCCGCGGCCGAGCCGGCGCCGCCAGAAAAACCGTTGGAGCCTGAGTGATTTGCCGTGAATGGAATGATTTTTTCGGGACTGAAACACCCCACACGTTACCACAGATGATCTGTTGCTGGATAGCCATCGCGTTGCTGGCTGGTTCATGGCTTTTCGGGCTGGACTACTACTATCCGGCAAGCCTGCTGAGCTACGTCGGCTTGATAACTGCCGGGGTGATATTGTTCTCTGTGTGTCTCCCGGGGCGCGGTGTTGCAAGCGGGCAGAACCCAGGCGACCTCGGTGACGCAGCCCAGACTGCGCCGGTGGCCGAACAGTGGCAATCTTTGCCGTCCAGCGATGACCATAGCGACTTTCACGAGGCGCTCGAGCATAGCGACTTTCAGCAGGCGGTCGAGCTTCGAAGCGTCTTGCCGTCAACGTTGTGGGGCCGGGCTGCACTGGCGGCGATTCTGTTGCCGGCGGTTGTATGGCTGCCCTGGCCGTACCAGATAGCGCCGTTGCTGACGGCGGTTGGCCTGGCTGGAACGCTTATCCGGTTGCCGCGGCGGTGGTTGCAGCGGCTGTCTCACGGGGCATTTGTTGCCGGCGTAGTGCTGCACGTGCAAGCGGCGGCCATCGCTGTTTACTGGCAGTTGACCGCCCGATCTCATGATCTGCCCTGGCCGCTGCCGAATGTGTTGGCACTGGTGGCGAAACTGTTCGGCATGGAGGCAGCCGCCCAGTCCGACGCCGTGGTGCTGCACAACGTGCGTCAAGTGCATCGTCTGGGGGCCACGTGGGACTTGCTGCTCGACCCGGCCACGCTGTGCTTGGCTGTGGGGGTGTTGGTGGTTTTCGGGCTGCAAATCGCCGCCCGCAAGCCGACCCAGCCTCCTTGGCCGCTGTGGCGTCAGCGGTTGGTGCTGTTAGCGGTGGTGCTGGGCTGTTGGTTGCCGCTTCGGGCCGGGGGGATGATGGCCATATATCTCCAGCGGGTAATGCGCACTCCGGCCGAGCAGCCTTTGCACGCCATGAACCACTTTTTCTCGCCTTGGGTGCTGTTGTTAGCATTGGTCGTACCGGCGCTGGCGATTTGGTGGTTTACGCGAACGGATAAAACACAAGTGGCGCTCGATGAGCGATTGCCCCGGAAAGACCAGCAGGGCCAGCGACCGCCCTCGACTGCGTCCGGCAAAGAGGAACCGCCCCGCGGAAGGACCGAAACCGTCGCTATCCCCTCACCCCTTGGCGGCAAGCTCGGCTTGGCCCTGCCCGTGGTTCTGACGGCTGGAGCAACGATTTTGTTGGCAGCGGGATTATCTTGGGACCCGGTTGGTTTGCCCAAGCAGGGTCGGGTGATGTTCGTCGAGCGGCACTCGATGTATTACGACGACGAAAAAGGGCTGCGTTACAAGTGGGAGGCCACCTCCCGAACATACGATACCCTGACTTACGGCGAAGTGACCGGCTACAACTACCGACTGTTGTACGACTATTGCCGACAGTATTTCCAGATGTCGCGGCTGATGGGCAAGGAGGACGTGGACGAGCTGGACGATCCGGCAGAGGTGGCCGAGCTGAACTTCCAGCGCATCGACGACCAAACCCTGTCGCAGTGCGACGTATTAGTGATCAAGACTCCCACGGCTCGCTACAAGCCGGAGGAGATCGAGGCCGTGCTGCGCTTCGTGCACCGGGGTGGCGGGCTGCTGATGATCGGCGACCACACGAACTTCGCGCGCTCCGGCACGGTGATGAACGACATCGCCCGACAGCTCGGCTTCGTCTTCCGTCCCGATCTACTTTTCGGCATGGGCGGCGATCCCTACCAGCAGCACTATGTGCCGGCAAAGTTTCCCCATCCGGTCGTCCAATGGATGCCGCCGATGGACTTCGCCGTGGGATGCTCGATCGCGCCGGGGCTGAGCTGGGGTCGGGGCGTTATCGTCAGCGGCGCACTGTGGAACATGCCGCCCGAATACCACCACAGCAACTTCCATCCGGTGCCGAATCACTGTCCCCAGATGCGATTCGGCCCATTCATCCAGCTTTGGGCTACACGTTACGGTCGGGGTCGGGTGCTGGCGTTTACCGATTCTACGATCTTTTCCAGCGCCTGCCTGTTCCAGCCAGGCAAGGCCGAGCTGTTCCTGGGAATGCTGCATTGGCTCAATCATAGCAACCGGGGCGATCCCGGACCGTGGCTGGTGACGGCAGGATTGCTGGTCGCCGTGGCCGCCCTCTGGCTGGGAGGCCGGCGGCGCGGAGCGTGGCTGCCCATGCTGGCCGTGTGCGTGTGCGCTTGGACGTGTACGCTAGCGGCTGTGTCGGCTATCAATCGCAAGGCACTTCCACCGCCGCAACCCCGCGAAGGTCAAACCAAACCGCTAGTGGTGATCGACCGAACGGCTTCCCGCGTTCCCCTTGCCCGAGGTATGTATCCCCAAGGTGAAGCTGCCGGCTTCGGGCTGTTAGAGCAGGCGATTCCACGCCTGGGATATTTCACGACCCGGCGATCGGGAGCAGATGCGCTGACCGGCGACGTGTTGGTGGTCATCTGCCCGCAACAGCCCGTGTCGGAGCAGTTCCGCCGCGGCTTGGTGGAGTTCGTCCGCAGCGGCGGAAAACTGCTAGTGTTGGACACTCCGGCTGTCACCGCCTCGACGGCTAACGACTTGCTTGCTCCGTTCGGGCTGAAGATTCTGCACACCCAAGCCTGGAGGGGAATACTCTCGCTAACCCCCGCCTGGCCCTCGCTGACGGTGGAAGAAGGCTGGGAGGTTTCGGGCGGAACGACCGTTGCCCGCTTCGGGCAGCGCCCGGTTGGGGCAATGACCGATTTCGGCGAAGGTCGGGTAATGGCGCTGGGCTTTGCGCGACTTTTCAACGATCCGAATCTGGGCGGCCATTGGATGCTGGACGTCAAAGGCGAAGTCCGTACGCGATACGAAGTGCTGTACGCCCTGCTGCAACTTCTGGTCGAAGACCGGCCGATCGTCCCTCCCACTACCGGCGAAGTGCCCGAACCGGCCGAAAAAATCCGTTGACCGGTTCGACCGTGTAACCGGTTCGCGGGGCGCAACCAGTTCTGGTCATTGGTGCCACCCGTCGTCGAATTCCACTTCGGTGCGCAGTACCTCGCGCCGCCAGCCGTCTTCATGCACCGGCCAACACTGGACGTGCAAGTGAGCGTGTGATTTTCGGACAGGCCGGTTGTTGTGGTGTACACGTCGCCATACCCGCGCTTCCAGTGCCGAAAGCCGCGGCACACGACCTGGCACGTTCGCCTTCCGCCACGATATTTGCCCGTGATCGAACACGGTGATGATTACCGGTAGCGGGCACTCGAGCATCCGCCGGGCGATAAGCTCGTGGCTGGCAGTCCGATACAGCGCCTTAAGCCGCAACAGATTCCAACGGCATCGCGGCCCGTCGCTTCGCAGCCAACGCTCTGGCACCAGTAGCCGGCCAGCCAACTGGCAGGCCACTCGCTCGCGAAGGCGCGGAGAGGCTTCTTCCGTATCGACGCCCATTAGCCGCAGCGCCCGATGCGCTACGTGCTCGCCGATTTCGTGAGCCACAGCCCACTGTCGGCGTTCGAAGCGTGGGTCGGGCCGCAGCAGAATAGTCGGCCGATCAGGCTGGCCGCGACTTCCTTGAAGGCGGACATAACGCGCCCTGGCCTGCTGGTTAGAGTCGATCGCCACAATCATTCCCAACGCCTTGGCAACCGCGAAGGCATCTACCGGCGGTCGGCGAATACGAGCGGTTTGGAGCAACTCGGTTGCTAATTGGTCCAGCGCAGCCGAGTACTGCTGATATGTTTCGTCCCACATCGGCGGTCCCTTGCATATAAGAACGTGCATATCAGACATATCAGAGGTGGTATAACAGACAGCACGTGGATATCAGAACTCGCGTACCACGATCTAGGCAGGACTATACTGTACTGAAGTACAGTATACAGCGCACTGCGAGTATTGCAAGCAAATCGCTGGTCCATCCGATAAAACCGCAGGCAGTCGCCTTGACGGATAGAATTGCTACGCCGGATTAGGTGCGCCGAGGCATGAATTGCCCTGTTGGAGGTGGCGATGCGGTGGGCAAATGTGTCCGCCTACACGGCCTGTACAATCAACGGCTGAAATGGGCGGCCACGCAGGGACTTATCGCTGAGCGGCGCATGGTGTAAGATTTGACAGGCCGAGATGGGTTCTGTCTTTTTCCGTTCCTCCAGGACGGCGGCCTAGACCGCCGCGGAAGCGTGCACGCCGACGATCCTCACCCCACGGGGCATCGAACCGACACAGCGAGCCGCGATTCTCGGGACGCCGGCACTTCGGCTTGTGCGAAAACATCCTCTGCCGCAGCCTGCCGCGGTACGTTTAATTTGATCAGCCTCGGCTGCCCGAAGAACCTCATCGACAGCGAGTGCATGGCCGGGCAGTTGGCCAGCGCCGGTTATCGGATGGTCGATGGTCCGGACGGGGCCGATTTCGTACTTATCAACACATGTGCCTTCATCGCCGCGGCCCAAAAAGAATCCGAACAAGTGATTGCCGAGATGCTCCGGTTGAAGACCCGCCGACGCCTGGGGGGGATCATCGTGGCAGGCTGCCTGCCGCAGCGCGACGGGGCGGGGCTGCTGGAACGCTTCCCGCAGATTGACCGCGTACTTGGGGTCTTCGCCCGAAATCGCATTGTCGAGGCAGCCGATAGTCTTTTGGGCCGGCGGGACAATGAGCAGTTAAGCTTTTGCGAATCTGGTGGACCGCTGCCGGACGACGGATTGCGGCTCCGGGTCACTCCGCCGCACGTGGCTTACCTGCGGATTGCCGAGGGTTGCGACCGAACGTGCAGCTTCTGCACGATTCCGGCCATTCGGGGACCATACCGCAGTAAACCGGTCGATAAAGTGATAATCGAAGCTCAACGGCTGATAGATTCCGGCGCAAAAGAGCTGGTCATAGTAGCCCAAGACACAAGTTATTACGGCGTGGATATTTATGGAAAACCACTTCTCGCCGACCTCTTGGCCCGCTTGGACGCGCTATCTGGGCTTGCCTGGCTGCGGCTGATGTACTTGTATCCGACCCACGTCAATCAAGACCTGATCGCGGCCGTTGCCGGATTGCCTAAAGTACTTCCGTATTTGGATTTGCCGCTGCAACACATCGACGATGCGGTGCTGCGTCGCATGCGTCGGGCGGTGACGCGCCAGCAGATCGAAAAACTGCTCGACCAGGTGCGGGAATCCATACCTGGGCTGGCCTTGCGTACCACCTTCATCGTGGGATTTCCGGGGGAGACCAAGCAGCAATTCAACGCTTTGTCGAACTTCGTCCGCGCGGCACGGTTTGAACGTTTGGGCGTATTCTGCTACTCTGATGAACCGGGCACTCGCGCGGCGGCACTGGAGGGGAAATTGCCGCCGCAGACGATCCTCCGCCGACGGCAGCAGTTGATGGCCGTCCAGCAGCAAGCCGCCTTCGCCTTCAGTCGAAGTCAGATCGGCAAGCGCCTGGAGGTGATCATAGACGCCGCCTTGCCTGAAGCCGAGGACGCTTACGTCGGCAGGACGTGGGCTGATGCCCCAGAGATCGACGCGGCTGCTTATGTTACGGGGCGGGGACTACAGGTCGGACAAATCGTAAAGGCCGAAATCGTGGCCGCGCGCGGGTACGACTTGATCGCAGTCGCCGGGCAGGTGCTGGGCGATGACAATCGGGACAAGCCGACCGATGGCCAACCGATGGAAGCGTCGTCATGACAACTGGCATCAGAACTACCGAGCGGACCAGCCACACGGCGTTCAACTTCCCCAACCAACTTACCGCCGGCAGGTTGGTGCTGTCTCTGGTGCTTTTCGTGTTTATAGTTTGGCAGCAGTATGTTTGGGCCTTGCTGTTCTTCATCCTGGCGGCCACGACCGATTGGATCGACGGCTGGTACGCTCGTAAATACGGCCAAGTCACCACCCTGGGGCGCATCCTAGACCCCATGGCCGACAAACTCATCATTTGCGGCACATTTATTTTGCTGTCCGCTAATCCCGAAATGACCGCCATACCCTGGGGACTGCGGCCGTGGATGGTGGTGGTGATAGTGGCTCGGGAATTGCTGGTCACTACGCTGCGCAGCTTCATCGAACGGCAGGGGATGGATTTTTCGGCTCGGGCGTCGGGCAAGGTGAAGATGGTGCTGCAATGCATAGCGGCAGGAGTGTGCCTGTTCTACTTAGCCCGCAATGCATTCCCGATTGTCATTCCGTGGCTCGGCTGGGTGGTGGCGGCAGCCGTCTGGATTGCACTGCTAGTGACCGTTTACTCCGGGGTGGTGTACGTGGCGGCGGCAGTCAGGTTGCTGCGTTCCCAGTAGATCGAGCTGGGCACAGGGCCACGTTTTACTGCCCCCGGTCGTTGGCCATGGCTGGCGCAACCGATTCGCTCCTCGACCGACACCCATGCCAGCACATGGCCACCGGTGAGTAACAACTGAGTTTCGGCCGATTGCATGATCTTTGCTGCACACACCAACCAGATCACCATCCCCCTGTGGCTAATAGGGCTGATCGCTGTTTGCACGCTGAGCGTGTGGCTGTGGGCGGCAGTTCGCCTGTTAAGCGGAAAGCGGTTGCTTCCCCGGCGGTCGCCGAAGCTCCCTCCGTGGAAGCTGACCGACTTGCTCTACGCCGGGTTGGCCTATGTTTGTTTTCTGTTAGCTATGCAAACAGCGGTCAGTGGGCTAGTGGACGAGTCGGCTGCCCAGCAGGAGCAAATAGTCAGCCCGGAAACCCTCGCTGCCCAACACCCGGTTGTAATTCTGCTAGAGGGGGCAGGCCCTATGGTGTGGCTGGGCTGCATGTTCGCTGTGGTGATAGTGGCCCCGCTGGCCGAAGAGTTCCTATTCCGCCTGCTACTGCAAGGTTGGCTGGAGTCCCAAACGCAGCGCTGGCGCCATCTGCTGCCGAACATCAATCGAATAATGCCAGGCGCACGGGGGCCGATTGTGCTGACTTCCTTGTTGTTCGCTTTACTGCATTTTCGTGTGGCCGGCGAGGTGTGGCCGGCGGCCCATTACCGCGCGATGCTGCTGGCCACCACTGCAACTAACATTCTTACCGTTGCGACAGCGATAGTTTTCTTGCGGCTGGTAAGCAAGGCCACGCCGGCGGAGCTGGGCTGGAACATCCGCCGACTACCAGGCGATATTCGGCTTGGGGCGATTGTGTTCGCGGCGGTGGTCGGCCCGATTTACGCTCTGCAAGTGCTGCTGGCGGCGATGCTGCCGAAGTACGTGGCCCCGGACCCAATCACTTTATTCCTCTTTTCCCTGGTGCTCGGATGGCTGTATACCACCACCAAGCGACTGGCGCCACCGGTCACGGCGCATGCCTTGCTCAACGCGACTAGCTTGATGATGCTGTGGTTTGCGCGGTGACACCCACCGTAGCACAGTCGCAGATTAGCTGGCCACGGAGAGCTAACTTGCCCAGAGTCTTGATATGCAGCGGCAGAGCGCCTGGCGGCAAGCGGTCTATCTGCAACCGGCCGTCTATCTGTAACCGGCAAGCGGTGTGCGGGCGGCGACCTATGTGCAGACACCGTTTATCGACCGGTGCGGCTTATTGATTTATTGATGGGCGTCGCGGGCGACGGTCGTCTGCGGAGCAAGCCATCGTCTGCGGGGGAAGCCATTGTTGCAGCACGGCCAGCAGCTTGCGGCGGTCGATCGGCTTGCTCAAATGCGCGTCGCAACCGGCGGACAGGGAACGCTCGATTTCGTGGGCCATGACGTGGGCCGTCAGCGCCAGGATTGGTCCCCGGTACCCGGCCTCGCGCAATCGGCGAGTAGCTGTCACACCGTCGAGCAGCGGCATGTCCAGGTCCATCAGGATCACATCGAACCGCTGTTGGATGTGCTGGGCACCAGCTTCGGGGCCGAGCACTTTCTCCAGCGCCTGCTTTCCGTCTTCGACGCACTCGACTTCGGCCCCAGCCTGGCGCAGGATGTGCGCGACAAGCCGGCGGTTGTCGGGGCTGTCTTCGGCCAGCAATATCCTGCCTTGCAGCCGCGCCGGCTGCGTCGCCGCGGCAACATCTTGGGAGGCGAATCGCATCTCTGGCGGCGGTTGGTCGAGCATCTTGCTGCCAGGGGCAGCTTGGGCCTCGATGCTGACGGTGAACGTGCTTCCTTTGCCCGGCTGGCTTTCCACGCTGATGTCGCCGCCGAGCATTTCCGCCAATCGCTTGCTGATGGCCAGTCCCAGCCCGGTACCGCCGTATTTCCGGCTGGTCTCTGGCGCGGCCTGAACGAAGGGCCGAAACAGCTTTTCCATTTGCTCGGCGCTTATTCCCACCCCAGTGTCGATCACTTGCACTTGCAAGCGTGGGACCGGCTGCTGGTCGGGCAAATACCTGGCCACCACACGCACGCCGCCACGCTCGGTGAACTTAATGGCGTTGCCCACCAGATTGAGCAATATCTGTCTTGCCCGCAGTGGGTCGGTACGCACCCGCTCGGGCAAGGGCCCATCGAATAGCGCTTCCAACGTCAGCCCTTTGCTTCTGGCGCGGGGACCCAGCAGACGGTAAACTTCCCAGACGATTTCGAACGGGGAGCATTCGCTGCGGTTGACTTCCAATTTGCCGGCTTCGATTTTGGAGATGTCCAGGATGTCGTTGACGATTTCCAACACGATCTGGCCGTTGCGCTTGATGATCTGCACCAGCTCCAGGTATTTCGCGTCTGAAAGCTGCTGGAGCAGCAGGTCGGCGAAGCCCAGGATGGCCGTCAGCGGGTTGCGAATCTCGTGGCTCATGCTGGCCAGGAATTCGCTTTTAGAACGGCTGGCCTGCTCGGCGGCGTGCAGGAATTGCTCGACCATTAGCCGCTGCGCGTCGAGGGCGGCCTTTTCTTCCCGCTCTTTGATTGCCGCCAGCACGGCTTCGGTATGAGCTGCGCGAAGTGTAGTGTGCTCGGCTTTCAGATGCCTGATTTCGGTGCAGAGCTTTCTTTTTTCGCTGCGGACGGCCACGGCCGTGCTTACCAGCTTTCCGCAGATGGCCAGCGTGTCGCGCAGTTTGCGCAACCGCCGCGAGGCCCCGAACGATCGGGCGATGCATCCGCCCAGCATTTGCCAAGCGTCGCCACTGGGCACGCGCACCCCGAAGGCCAGCAGTGGCTGTTCCGGCTGCTTCAGGTAGAAGGTGTGCCACTGCCGATTTTCCAGAGCGGCGGCGAGTGCTTTGGCGGCCTGGGCCGCCGTTTCCAGGGTGTGGCCGCTGCCCAGCGAATCGGCGGCGATCAGTCGCCCTTCGGAGTCGGCCAGAAAAAGCAGGCAAGGGCGCAACGGGAAGAGCAGCTCGGCCACGCTTGCCAAGCAGCCGTTGTGATCGTAGGGAGCTTCGACCAGTTGCAGCAGTTGGTCAAGAACATGTAAGCGTTGGTCAAGAACATGTAAGCTGTGGGACATAGGTGTCGCTCAAATCGCCAGCAATGCGGCGCTGTTGGTAAGTTCCTCGTCCAAGCCCTCGGCCAGGGCTAGGATGTCTTCGCGGGTAAGCGACAGTCCGTCGATGGCCGCGCGGCAGAAGCTAGCGCTTTTCACGCCTACCGAGCAGATGCCCTTCAGTGTGCAGATCACGTTGGCCACTTCCACGCATTGCACCAGCGAAGCGTGCTCGCCGCGGTACTTTTCCGAGCCATGATGGTAGCGGATGGCCGCCCGGACGGTTTCCGGAAATCCCCATTTCTCAGCTACCCGCTCGCCCAAAACGGTGTGATCGAAACCGAGGCTCTCCCGCTCAGCCTCGATGAGCGTCTTGCCGTCGGCCAGTCGGCCGATGGCCTGTACGAAGTGCTCGTGCAGGTATTGGTCTTCGAGGATGATGCCGATGTCGTGCAGCAGGCCGGCCAGGAACATATCCTCGAAGTTGAGGAAGTTCATCCGCAGGGCGATCATCCGCGCGCCTATCCCTACCGAGACCAAGTGCCGCCACAGCTCGCTGCGGCGATAGGTGCCGCAGCTTTCCTCCTGGCGGAACAAGTCGCTGACAGCCGCGGTCATCGCCAAGTTTCTTACCTGCTTCACGCCCAGATAACCTATGGCGTGCTGCAAATTAGTGATTTTTTGCCGCAGGGCGAAAGCCGACGAATTGACACACCGCAGCACGCGGGCGCTCAGCGCCGGGTCTTGCTCCAGCACGACCTTCAGATCGGTCGCACCTGCCGATGGATTGTTCGCCACCTCCATCACCCGCAACGCCACGTGCGGCAGCGTGGATATCTCTTGCACGCGCCGCACGACCTCTGTCAGTACCGGCGCGGCTGGGCATGCACTGCTGGGCATTAGCGGCTCCTCCTGTTGCTCGGAATAACGTCTTCGCTTAAACGTCCTCTGCGCTCGAAAAAAAGTACTGGCTTGCAATAGCCTGTTAGCCCGCAATACCGTGTTAGCCTGGAATGGCGTCTCTGCTCGGAAGACCGACTTAGTTTGGAATAGCGTCTGACATTCCCACAATAGCCTTGTAACTGTAGCTTTCCGGCGCGCAGGGTGGCGGCTGTTAAATGCCATTCAGTGGAGATTAGACCACGTAGGCCAAGGCCAGCAGTAAGCGATAGTGCGGTTGACCGGCATGGCGCTGCCAGCCAGGTTCACGGGTACTGCCGCGCAAGCGTACGTCTACTGCCAGCCAGGTCTAAATGAATCGGTAACAACGCCTACGCCGATGGTAGGCAGTATGACGACCCCGCTGTTGGTGTTCGACGCAAGCCGAACACCTGCCGGCGCCGCGCGAACACGGGGCATGTGCAGCCTCAGCGGCGGGGGCGCAACGCAGTGGCTCGTTCTACTGGCAATGCACCTGGATTGTTCAACTTGGCCGAGAAGATGAAAACGCTGTGAGAACCTAACCGCCCCGAGGCCACAGATACTCCAGCAGTGCATGCCAATGGCGATAGTCGGGAATCACTATGTCGGCGCCGACGCCTATCAGGCGATCGCGTTTCCAGGGATCGGGCTTGCCGCTGCGGCCGGCCTCGTCGCTGGCCACGGCCACAGCCGTGCCGCCGACGGCTTTGATGTTCTGGATTTCCACGTATCCGTCGCCAAAGCCCAGCAGCAACTCGCCCGAAATGCCGTTCTCGCGCAGTATGCGATCGATGACCATCGCTTTGGAATAGTTCTGGTAGTCGTCTATAGCACCGTAGATGTGCGGTCCGAAGTATCGGTCCAGCTTGAGCAGTTGGGCTTCTTCGCGCACGTAGCACTGGTCGGTGCCGCTGGCCAGGTACATCCGCACTCCAAGACGCTGCAACTGTTCTAACAGCTCGAGACTGTACGGCACTAGCATATCTGCTGGTTGCAAGGCGCCAGTTAGCAAGGCTTGGCGACGCTGGGCGATCCGCTGCATGAGCCGCTGATGATACATTTGCTTGTAAACCAATGGGTCCAGCGGTGTGCCGCCGCGACGGTAGACCTCTTCGGCCAGTCGGATCATCTGGTAGATGGTTTGCTTTCCGTTCAGTTGCATCACGAACTCGAAGACCAGCCGCTCGAGCTGTTGGGGCGACTCGTCGGTGCCGGTGGCTTGGAGAATCTCGACCATCATCGGCACCATGACTTGTGGCCAGCCTTCGCGGATCAGGCTCAGCGTGCCGTCGAAGTCGAACAAAACGTGCTGCGGCGGTTGGCGGCTTTTGGGCGGGCGGATAATCTCGATGCTCGTACCCGGCAAAAACTCGCCCGCCGCTGCTACGTCGACCGTGCGACGATAGTCTTCTTCCAAGTACGTTTGTTTTTCGTGCATACCAGGGTGCCCGGACTGCAAAAGCTCAACACGATACACCAGCCGCGACAAACCATGCCCGACCGACCACGGGTGCAATCGGCCCCGCGATTGATGCTACAAGACGATTGCCGGGGCGGCAATGCCGCGCTGTGGTGGCCCCAGTCTGATAGACTTTATAGGGAATACGGCCTTTCGGCAGCGAATATGGCCTTTCTGCAACAACGTAAGCCGTGTTTACTACTGGCCATGGATGAGCAATTCATACAGCTTCGGCACAAGCCGCCGGCAGAGCTTGACCGTCCGCGGGAGCTGGTGATCGCCTGCCCGCCCATGCGGAGCAACATAAACCTGTCGCGCATCGTGCGTGCAGCGGGGTGTTTCGGTGTGCGGCGGGTGATCTGCTGCGGCAACGCAAAGCTGATAGGCAAAATCGCCCGCGACAGCCGCCACTTCGTCGAGCTGGAAGTCCACCGTACTTTGCCGCCGGTGTTGCGCCGGCTACGCGAAGAAGGACACGTACTGGTGGGCCTGGAGCAGACGACCAATTCCCACTGGCTGTTCGAATTCACCTTCCCGCGCAACACCGTGCTGGTGGTGGGCAACGAGCGTTTGGGGATCGAAGCGGAAGTGCTCAAGCTGTTGCATCACACCGTAGAAATACCGGTTTACGGCCGGCCCTTCGCCCACAACGTGGCCACGGCCGCTGCGCTGGCCATGTACGAGTATTGCCGACAGTATCCCCGCGGATGAACCGCTGCCAGTTGCTTCGTGCCGCTAAAAATGGACCAAGCTCGAAGTCGGTACGGCGCGAGCTGCGAAGTACGGATCGCGTACGGCCGGAAGATACGGGGATAGTAGATGAACGAAGGCCCGGCGGAGCCGGTTGCGTTGCAGGTGGAAGCAGGCGAGGGAGGCCCGGCGGCAAAACAGTTGCTTTGCCGGGCAGAGGCGATTACACTTGCGGTGCCTTTGAATCGGCATATTGCGCCGCGTAGACTGCCTGTGCGTGTCTGCGCTGGCAGACTTCTGCGGCTCGGCTGCGCTGAGTGTGTCCACTTTGGCCTGCCTTGCTATTGCAAACCCATCGTCACCACTGATGTCCAGGAGCGGCGGAAATGATTCATGCACTTTCGATCGGGCTACTGGTGTGCTGCGTGTCGTTGGCGGCTCAGTTCGTGGTTAACGATTCGGGGCAAGCCGCCGAGCCGTCGGCCGAGTTGGAACAGGCCCGCGCACAGTTCATCAAGAACTTCAAGCGTATCGGTCTGAACACTACACCGGGCGATGCCGCTTTCTTGCGACTGATGGTCGAGTTGCGACAGGCCAAGCGGGGCGTAGAGGTGGGAACGGCCACCGGCTACGGCGCTATGCTGATGGGTTTAGGTTTCGAGCGCACCGGCGGCGAGCTGATCACCATCGAGATCGATCCGAAAATGGCCGCCGCCGCGCGAAAGAATTTCCAAGCCATGCAGTTGGAAAAGACCGTCAAGCTCATCGAGGGCGACGCCCTGAAAGTTTTGCCACAACTGGAAGGCGAGTTCGACTTCGTTTTCCTCGACGCGGTCAAGAGCGATTATCTGAAGTACCTCCGGGCGATCGAACCGAAGCTCAAACCCGGTGCCCTGATCATCGCCGACAACGCCATCCGTTCGGCCAAGGACATGCAGGATTTTCTGGACGCGGTGCAGAACGACCCGAAGTACCGCACGGTGATTATCCGCGCCTCGGACGAAAAGAACGACGGCATGGCCGTGACGCTCAAAATCCAGTAATCAGTAACACTCGTGCGTGCGATCCGTGCCGGCACCGCATAGTGGTCGGCGGCAAGAGCTGTTTTGCCGGTGGCGTGATTGCGCGCCTGCAATCAGAACCCTGGCGGCAGCGCCGTGGCTTGGCTGAGCGCCTCGCCTACGCTTAGCAGCCAGCGCTGGCCGTCAACCTCCAGCACCGCGTCCAGCTCGTACACTTCGGCCAGCTTGATCAGCAGGTGGCCGACTTCTAGCGTTTCGCCTACAGTTAGTCGCACGGTCTGGGCCAAGCTGTCGATGTTGAACCAAGCCTGGGGCATGCCGTCGCTAAAGGTGATGGCCGTCAGTCGCAGCCCGGCGTCGGCCGGGGCCATGCCGTGGCCGAAGATGTTCCGCTGGACGATGAGCCGGTAACGCTCGAAATCGCCGTAAGCCAGCTTGTTGGCCGTCAGAGTGCTCAAGCGGTTGCTCCCCTTGACGCCGGCGATGGCCAAAGCCTCGATCTGCATGAAAATGCCTAGGCGGCCGCCGCGCTGCGGCGACAGTTCCAGCGAGCGGATCTGGTGCAGATGGCCGGCGCGGTAGAACTCGTACAACAGGGCGGTAAGTTGCTCCAGCGTGCCGGTGGCGTGCAGCGTGAAGCCGAACACATGGTACAAATCTTTGCGCTGCTGGGCGGCCGAAGAGTCGAACGTGGCGTCGGTCAGCCCCACGTGCTGTGCCAACTGCACCAGCCAGCCCTGGTACAGCGAACGGGCCAACTGTGGGTCGGAAGGCAGCGACTGCGCCTGCCACAGTTCCAGCCGTTTCGCGTCCGCCAGGATGGCCTGCCATTCGGCTTGTTTGGTGCGGATTCGCTGTTGCAGTCGAGCGGCAGTAGCACGGCGAGTCTCCACCGGTGCGCGCACCGCACGCTGCAATAACCAGTCGCCGCCGTACCCGACCAGCAGCAACACAAAGACGCCGGCCAAGATGTATTTGCGGTACTGGCTCACGGACGGCCCTTTCTCTGCGACGGCGCACTGGCGGGCTGGCCCGACGGCTTGATGATGATCTCCGCATCGAACAGGTGCATCGGCTCGCCTTCGGTGCGCACGCCGCGCTGGATGCGCCGCGCGGTAACCTGATGCCGGTCGTCGCGCAGCGCCTGCTCGACGGCTGTGACTAGCACCGGGTCGCGCACCATCCCCTGGAAGACCATTCGTCCGCCGTTGCTTTGCAGACTCATCGAGAGCCGGGTAATCAGCGCATCGGACTGCGGAAACCGCTCCGACAGTCGGTGCAGCTCGTCGAGCCATACGATTTCGCGGGCTTGCCACTGGGTGATGGGCTTGGCGGCGGCGTACTTCTTGCTGTATTGGTTGACGCGTTCGGTCAATTCCCGCAACTCCTCGGCCAATTCGGCGTTCTGCCCATCCAAGGTACGGATTTCGTGCCAGGCCAAGCTGCCGATGAGCATCGCGCCAACCAACAACACTGCGCCGCCGATGGCCGCCATTCGTGCGCGGCTGATTTGTCGTCGCGGACGCCGCGGATGCAGGAAATCTATGGCATGGCGGCGACCATGCACTCGGTCCAATAGCGCACCCAGCAAAGCCGCCATCCGCCCCCGATTGGCCGGAATCTGCTCTTCGCCCACGCCGAGCGTCTCGAACGGGTCCAAGCACATGGCCGGGGTGTTCAGTTCTTCCTCGATGCGTTGGCGCAGGTGGGGATGCTCGTCTTTCTGGGCCAAGAAGCAGACTCGTTCGATTGCGGCCTCCGGACGCTCCGCAGCGGCTACGGCCGCGGTGCGGCGAACTTCGGCCAGCAGCACGTCGGCCAGTTGTTCAGGATGGGCCTGACGGGGCAACCGCGCTGTGCGCCAGTACGCCACTTGCCCGGCCTGTAACGTTATCAAGTCCACCTCTTCGGAAGCCACATTCACCAGCAGGCAATTCTCCTGCGATGGCGCCGTCAGATGGGCATAAAGCGAGGCGGCGGCGAACGAGCGCAGCACGATGTGACCGGGTTTCAGCCCGGCGGCGGCGCAAAGCTGTTGGACTTGCCGCAGTCGGGCGGTGGGAAGCACGGCGGCGGTCACTCGGCGAGCCTGGCCCGATTGCTCAGCGTCGGCCACGAAATCCACGACCGCCTCTTCGCCGGCGAAGGCCGACTCGCGCAGCACTTCGTTGGCGACTAATTGGGGTAACTCGGCGTCGGTGGCCGGCGGCAGCTTTAGCTCCAACAACTCCACGCTGGCTCGGTCCAGCACCACCACCAATTCTCCCCGGCCGATTCCTCGACTTCTTAGCGCCTGTCGGAGCGCGGCACCGAGCTGCTCGGGCGACGACCAGCCCGATTCGGCATCATCTGCCCATACGCATCCCGCTTGACCGACGATCAACCGGCCGGCGCGCGCAGAAGCAGCCACGAAGCGCAGCTCGGTACGATCCCAGTCGATGGCGATCAGGCGAGACATATTGCACCAAGCAGAATCGCAGTTGGCGGGGCCGTCGGCCTATTGCGCCGAGCGGGCTACGACGCCTACGGGGAAGGCAAACTTTCGGTATCGCCGCCGGACCGCACCACGCCTTCGGAAACCCCACTTGTCGGCCGCCCCTGCCTTAGCATGCGATCCGCCGGCAGGTAATGCATTGGCATGGCGATTGGCGGAGCAGGTTCGCGCGGCTACCGGGCCGATGCCGAAATGCCCAACTGTTTGAAATATACAAGCCGGGCAGGGGCAACGGTAGCGTCGATAACCACTTCTGACCGCACTTGGGGGCCGCCTTCGTCGTAATAACCGATAACCTGAGCGCGGTACACGTCGCCGCCGGTCGTCAGGTAAGGCAGTAGTGCTCGCATGGTCGGCAGATCGACTATTCCCTCCAGCAGTGGCCAAGCTGGATGTTGCCGGTCCGGGGCGTCCGACGCTTGCTGGCGCGCCGCGACGATCTGAGCGGCCACATACGAGTCCATCCCCGGGACCGCCCGCAGCACCGCCAGCGGCGCCAAATTGATGTTCACTCGCCCGTGAATGACCGGTTCCGGGTCGACGGTCGTCTCAGCCAGCAACTGGGGCAGATATTGTCTTAAAGAAGCGGAGTTGTCTTGGATGGGGCTGTGGATGATCCATGCGGGTCCGCCGCCTGGATGCGGCACTCTCACCTGTGCCCCGACCAGATCCAAGACCGATTCTAAACGCTGTAGCGCGGCCGTCTGCCCGGCGCTGGCACCCGAACCGGCCTCGCCACCTGAATCGCCCTGGGCACCCGAAGCGGCCTGGGCAGCCAAGCCTGTGCCGGCCGAGGCTGTCCCAAGCGCCGAGCGGGCGCCGGCGCCTGAGCCGATGCCTTTCGCCCGACCGCTGCCGCCAGGGCCCTGTCGGAGTAGCGACAACAACCAACTAGGCGGCTGGTCTGACCATGGGCCGGGGATGCCCTCAAGCTCGCCGAACAGTCCCTCGGCATACCGACCGGGCGAAAGTGCCTTCGGTCCGATCGGTTCCGCAGGCGGCATTTCGGGCTGGCCGGGCCACGCCGGTGCGCGCAGTGGATCACGGTCTGGCCGGAAGGTGATCGGCGGCCATGCTTGGTCTTGTTTTTCAAGCAGCAACTGTGCTGACTGGCTTTGCGGGCCGCTGGCGGAAATCGGCCCACCGGCGGAGCTGTGCGATTGCCCTGCGGCGGACGTTTCTTGGGGGGGCGGCGAAATAGGCTCGGCTTCAATCTCCGCGTCGCCCTGCCACGGACCGTACCGCCGGTAAAGGACAACGAAAGCAGCCAGTTCAGGATCGAGCCGGCGGGCCAACTGGCTGTACAACTGCAACAAGTCGGGATGGTTAAGGTCGATTCGCGGCTGCCCGCGGAAGTTCACGTTCCGTTCGGCACTATACACCGTCAGTAGGTAGCTCCACGGCAGCGCAGCACCGGTCGGCCCCCCGATGAGCATCGGCTCACTGCCGGTGTGGCCGCGATCGGGTTGGTAATTGGCGTCCGTATCGGCGCCCAGCAATGATTCTCGCACCATGTCGCGCACCAGCAGCAGTTCTTCCAGATTAACTGGTATGCCGTTGCGCGGCCCGTAGGAAAGATACTGACTGGCGTAGTAGTCGGCCTCGGCCCCGTTGAAGCGCGGCTCGGCGTCGGCGTCGAGCCAGTCCATGATGGCGGCGGCCAACGGCTGGGTCATGCCGGGAAGGCTCATCAGGGCTTGTTCGCCCCGGCCCGGCTCTTGTACTTCCCATTGTACCAGCGCCGCTAGGCTGAGCTTGGCTGATTCGTTCTCCGCGCCGAAGCGAGTGCCGACGACGGTTTCGCCTTCCAGCTTCGGGGCCACTATGCTCACGCGGCCGTGTCGTTTTGCCCCTTGGTCGTGATAAACCAGCACGCCGCGCAACAGGGCCGGATTGTCCCAGCAACCGCCGGCCGCCTCTCGCAGCGCAGGAGGCTGCTCGACCAACACTCCCAGCAGCTCGACGCCCGAGGCCAGCAACTCGGCACGCTGCAACTGATCGGCGTTTACGTGAACCGCCCGATTCTCCGTCGATACGTGTACCAGAAAACTCATCCCCAGCAGGCTGAGCATCACGATCACCGCTGCTACCAGCACTAGTATGATGCCGCCGCGCTTGCCAGGACTGGATGTGAAACGTCGGGCGATGCGACCTCTGCCGACTGGCCGGACAAATGTTGCACTGTGCCATGTCGCCGGGACGGTCATGGCGCGCTCCTCATCCATTGGTCGGGCCGCGGTTGTGCCGGCCGAACGCCCGGTTGCGGCGGCGGCACATATCGGGGGACCACCGGCTGGGGCGCTTCGGCTTCCGGTTCGAACTGGCTTGTTTCCACCGGCTCCTCAGGGGTGTGCAGCCAGTTTTCCCACCGCGAATCGTCCCAGGCGAACATGTATTCGGGCAAGATAATCTCTGGCCGTGTGCGGGCGCCGGCCAGATGTATCACAAAGCGGTACGACGGAGCAGGTGCGGTGCCGCCCGCAGCCAGCTCAGCCCATTGCTCCTCTTCGAGCATGTACGACGGGGCGAAGTCGTCCGACTGCGGCTGGATGGGGCGCGGCACGAAGCGACGCTGCGGCGGCTGAAGCTGGAAGGTCACCTCTACGGCTACTGGCAGCGACTTGCGCTGCAAGCTGTTCCAGGAGCTGCTCCACGACTTGCCGTCGAAGTATCGAAACCGCAGGCCGACAACCTCGGTGACCCATGTGGCCCGCTGCTGCGGGGGAAACATCGTGCCTGGCTCGTAAAGCATTTGCGGATCAAGCCCCAATTCCTCGACCAGGGCCAATGTGTCCGGATCGACAGGCGTTTCAAAGTCCAACTCCCATCGAACCAGACCGCTTCCTCCAGGCGCACTATTTCTTTCAGCCACAGCAAGGTAATAGTTACTGCCCGAAGTAGCGTCGGGCTGTTCGGCGTGGTCTTCGGCGGGAGCAGATACCAGGCGGTAGAAGACTGTGCGCAGCTCGGGCACACGCGGCCCGGTCGCTTGGCCGTAGGCCAGCGCCGCTGGTCCTGCTGGGCTGGTGGCTGCTCTGGTTGGTGGCACGCGCTGCAACACGTCGATCCGCAACGAGTCGGAAGTCCCCAACAAGCCAAACCGGCGGACCGGGCCGGCATTGGCACGCCCTGCGGCGCTGGGACGATTAGGGTCTTGGGAAGGACTGTCCTCGATGGCGCAGTTGAGGTCATCTGCCAATTGCTGGGCCAGCGCCACAACCAATTGTGCTTGGGCGGCTTGCACCGGAGCGACCTCGAAGAAGCGGTTGAATACGCCAAACACGCTCCACAGCACTGCCAGCACCAGAGCCATCAGGCCCAAGGCCAACAGCACCTCCACAAGCGTGAAAGCGCTTATTTCGCGCCCAAGGGCGGCTGGGCCTGAACGTGTTGACTGCGTGGACCTCGTGAGAGGGTGCTTGCAGCACATCCGCCAGACGAAAGGCACCACGGCCAGCGCAGCGGGCCGCCGGGCGCCGCCGTGGCAGCCAGCGCAGGTGTTGTCGGTTCTGCCTGCTGCGCCGGAATGGGTGTTCATCGTTGGCTCAGAAGGTACCCGGTTTGCGATTGAACGTACTCGCTTTGCGATTGAAGGTACCAGGTTTGCGATTGAAGGTACTCGCTTTGCGACTCCAGCCTGGCGGGGATCCGCACGAACCGCCACAGTGTGAATTGCACCGGCAGATGCGGACCACTGCTGCTTTGCTCTGTGACGGTAACTCGGAGAATCCCAAGCTGGGGATTTTCCAGCGGCAAGGGCAGCGGCTCGAAGGCCACCGAGTAGCTCCAGCCCGGCTCGTCTAGCAAAGGCATGTCTTCGAGCGGCTCCAGCGGAGCAGCCCCGGACAGAATCTCGTTGAGCACGTTCTGACAAATACGCTGGGCGTTGGCCAGCGATTCGGCTTGTCTGGCATGACGCGTCCCTACATCGGCCAATTGCGACAGCAGCACCACTGAGGCAAGCAGAATCGCCGCCGCCACTAACATTTCCACTAAAGATAACCCGGATCGCCGCATACGGCCTGTAGCAACTTTATACTGGCGATCGCCATCGTGCAGTTGGCCAACACGGTAGCGATTGGCGAATTGTGGGAGGAAAAACGTCGGTTGCTCGGAAGCCGAACGAGCCGCAACCAATTGCCACAGGTGGTCGGCGTGCGGGAAAGTCATGGCACTAATTCTTCGGTGACCACGACCGGGCTGGCGGTTTCGGCGCGGGTGCTCAGTCGGCTCACTTCGCCAATGAAGGCCATGCCGGTCAGTCCGCGAAGAGTGACATCGACATAAGTTTGGTTTGTACTAACCAGTCGGATGCGTTCGTCCGAGCTGCGGCCGTTGGGATAGAAGACTATCGCCAGCGACCAATCGTCCGGTAGCGATTCGGCAGTATTTCCCCAGTTGGCAACTTCCTCGGGAGTAAATTTCGGTTCCTGGTCCCAGGGATCAGCGAACACCACCCCGCCGGGCAACTGGTCTTCGATGACCACTGGCTGCATGTTGGGGTCTGGCGTGGTTTCGGGAACAGACTCGCTGTTGGCGAAGGTAGGGGTTGCACTCGGCGGAACCTCCTGCGGTGCGTGCTGTTGATTGGCTTGGGGACGCACTTCCCAGCGGCGGCCTCCGGGCTGATAGCGGAACTCGTGTGATACGCCCGAGCCGATCGCTGCGGCGCGGGCCTGTTGCAAGCCGTCGCGCACCTGCTTGGCCGCCTGGTCCAACTCAGTCCTCGACAAAGACTTCAACACGGTAGGTAGTACCATCGCCAAAGCAGTGGCCACCACGGCCAAGACGACGATCATCTCCAAAACGCTGAAGCCGCGCACGCAGTTTGCTTTTCTGGTCATGGTGCGAATCCTTCCTCGATGGTGTAGTGGTTGCTCTTCCCTGAAGCTGTTAGTGCCCGCGGCGGCTCGCAACATCGCCGCCTGCTACGGCAGGGCCTGCAACTGTTTAGCGCAACTATTTACTGCATGGCATGACAGTGCAAAGCGAGCTAAATCGTCTAAAGCAAGCTTAAGTGGTCTAAAAGCAAGGTACATGGTCCAGAGCAACGCAAACCCTTGGCCAATCGCCGCAAAGAACGGACCGCAATTGCAGCGCTTTTACCACGACTGATGTAATCTCCGATTTCAAAACCTGGCTGCACAGTTGACGGATATGTAAGGTTGACAAATCTGTACATTATTACTCGGGCGGAGCGGCACCGTCTGTTGAGCTGCTTCCGGTCCAGCTACAGATGTCGTCCTCGGTGCCGTCGATTCCGTCCGGCCCGTAAGACCAAATGTCCGGAAAGCCGCTGGTGCCGTTGACGGGCGGGTACTCGTACTGGTAGTCGTTTCCCCAAGGGTCTTTAGGTAGTTCGCCGCCTTCGACGTAAGGGCCGTCCCAGCGGGCGGCAGCAGCCTCAGATATATCGGCTGGGCAACTGACCAGCGCGGCCAGTCCCTGCTCGGTGGTCGGGAACTCCTTCATATCCAAACTGTAGAGCTGCAATGCCTTTTGCAACATTTTGATTTGCGTTTGTGCGGCCTTGATGTCGGCTTTCTTTTGCTGGCCGAGCATCCGTGGGGTTACAATCGCCACCAGCAGCACGATGATTCCCAGTACCACCAGCATTTCCATCAGCGTGAAACCGCCGCGGCGCAATGACCGGTCTTGTAACGTTTTCATATCTTTCCTCCTTCACGGCAATTTCGCCGATTTGTCTATTCCGCCGAAGTTCTCTATATTTCCGCTGTTGCCGTTGTCCCGGTGGCGTTGCCTAGGCGGTCTGGCCGAGGCAAAGGTTTTTTCGGGATTTCGCAACGGGCAAGGGCGCAATCCAAATCAATCGGAAACTTCCCATGTGCAAGAGTCATTACCCACAGCAGCCGTGTATACACTGGGCACGCTCCCGTTTGGGCAAGGCAGTCGTGGCGCTAATTCGCGTTCCGCCTACCAGCCACGCGCACAAGCAGTGCTGCTAGCAGCAGCAACTTCATTTCATCGTTCCGAAGCGGACTTTTTTCATCATTGCAAACCGGACTTTAATCGTGCCAATATGGTGTTTGAAATCGTGCCAATATGGTGTTTGATCATCCCAACGCGGCTCCGATGTCGAACACCGGCAGTAGCAGGGCGGTGATGACGAACATCACTGCTCCGCCCATGACTATCAACAGCACCGGTTCGACGAGGCGTACCATCACTTCCAGTTGTCGGGCGTTTTGGCGGTCGATGGTGTCGGCTATCTGTACCAATACCCGATCGAGGCTGTTGGATTGCTCGGCGATGGCAATCATGGCCATGATGGGTTTGGGAATCAATCCGCAGTTGGCCAAGGGGCGCGAAAGGCTGTTGCCGGCCGAAACATTCTCGGCCGAGCGGCGGATGGCCTCCGACAGTACGCTGTTGCCGGCCGATTGACTGCTGATGTCCAGTGCCTTTAGCAGCGGCACGCCGTTGTGCAAAAGCGTGCCCAGCACCCGGCAAAAACGCGAGATGGCGTAGCCGTGAAATATCTTGCCTGCCACGGGCAACCGCAGCTTCCAGCGATCGACCAGCGTGCGGCCGTAGCCGGTGCGAGCCAGCCTACGCAGTGCCACCGCCAGACCGACCAACCCTCCGAGGATCGCCAGCCCGTAGTTGCTTATCGTGTAGCTCAAGCCCAGCAACACCGTGGTGGGCAGCGGTAGTCCTTGGCCGGAGCGTTCCAGGCGGGCGAACAATCCGGAGAATCGGGGCACGAAAAACACGATCAACACGGTGGTGACCACTAGGCCGACGGCTGCCAGGAAGGCCGGATAGATCATCGCGCCGACCAAGCGCGATTTCAATTCTTCCTGCAATTCCAGGAAGTTGGCGGTGCGCCGCAGGGCGTCTTCCAGGAAGGCACCTTCCACCCCTGCCCGCACGATGCTGACCGTTAGTTCCCCGAAAACCTTAGGGTGCCGGGCCAGCGCCTGGTCGAACGACATCCCGTCGGCCACATGGTCGCGCACGTCGCGGAGCACTTCGGCCAGCGCGCGGGCGGGGGCCTGATCGGCCAATAGAGCCAGCGCTTCTAGCAGCGGCACGCCGTTTTGTAGCAGATCGGCCAGTTGCGACAGGGTGGTTGCCAGCAATCGCGGTCGGATGCGGCCTCTTCCCCACAATAGCAGCGGGATGGACGGTCGCTGAACCTCCACACGCAGCGCCACCAGTGACCGCTCTGCCAGCGCGCAGAGGGCTTCGCGCTTCGTGGCCGCTGCCAGCGTGCCGGCCACGTCCTGGCCGTCGGGGGTTCGTGCTAGGTAAGCGAACTCGGGCATGGTTACTCGGCGAGCGTCGGGCCGTTGCAAATCAGCAAACGATTCAGCAAGCGATTCAGCAAACGATTCAGCAAAACGTGTGGAGGAACCTTCTGCTGTTGTGTTTTCTCCATTGGGTGCGCGTCGGCTGCCGCGACGGCCTCAACGCGTCAATCTACTTTCGTCACTCGCAACACTTCTTCGATGGTGGTGATTCCCCTGAGCACTTTACTCCACCCGTCTTGGCGCAGGGTGCGCATTCCCGCCCGGATGGCCGCCTGCTTGACGAAGTTCGTCGGCGCCCGTTCCGAAGCCAGCTTGCGCACCTCGTCGTTGGTTTCCAGCAGCTCGAAGATACCCATCCGGCCGCTGAACCCTGTACCCCGGCAGCGCCGACAACCCACTGCCCGGTAAAGCGTCAGACTGCCCTCAAACTGACCATTGCATTCGGCCAGGAAGTCATCGGGCAGTTCGTCGCGTTGGGGGGTGTAGGGTTGGCGGCAGTCGCGGCACAACACGCGAACCAGCCGCTGGGCCATTACGCCTTCGACGGTGCTACAGACCAAATACGGTTCCACGCCCATATCGACCATTCGCAAAAATGCGCTGGCGGCGTCGTTGGTATGCAGGGTGCTGAACACCAAATGCCCGGTCAGTGCCGCTTGGATGGCGTTCTCGGCAGTTTCCAGATCGCGGATTTCGCCTACCAGTATCACATCCGGGTCGTGCCGCAGGATGCTGCGGAGGCTGGAGGCGAAGGTCAAGCCAACCTTCGGGTGGACCTGAATCTGGTTGATGCCTTCCAAATGGTACTCGATGGGGTCTTCGGTGGTGATGATCTTGGTGTCGTCGCTTTTGATTTCGTTCAGCGCGCTATACAGCGTAGTGGTCTTGCCCGAACCGGTCGGACCGGTCACCAGCAAGATGCCGTGGGGCAGTGTTATCAGGCGGCAGAACTTCTCGTACACATCTGCATCCATGCCCAGCCCACGCAACGAGAACTGCATACTGGCCCGATCCAGTATCCGCAGCACAATGCCCTCGCCGTGCAGCATGGGGATGATCGATACGCGCACGTCCACTTCGCGCCCGGAGACCTTTAGTTTAATGCGCCCATCCTGTGGCACACGTTTTTCGGCGATGTTCAGCCGGGCCATAATCTTCAGGCGGCTAATGATGGCTGCATGAAAGCGGTTGATTTCTGGCGGTGTAGGTTGAGTTTGCAACACGCCGTCGATGCGATAGCGGATACGGATGCCGTCGGCCTGTGATTCCAGATGGATGTCGCTGGCGCGGGCCTGCACCGCTTCGACCAAGATTTCGTTTACCAGCCGGACCACCGAGGGCTCCTGGACCGACGAGTCGCCTTCGGCGGCGTCCCAATCTACTTCTCCCACGACTTCCACGCCCGGCTCTTCATCTTGCTGGGCCAGCAGCCCGTCGATCGTCTCCGCCCCTACACCCAAGTGCATCTTGATTACCGCTGCCAGCTCTTCGCGTGGGGCTACCACTGGCTCGACGCACAATCCGGTGGCGGCTGCCACGGCATCGACGGCGTGCAGATCGAACGGGTTGGAAACCGCTAGTGTCAATCGTTCGGCTTCTTGGTAGAGGGGGAAGATGACGTAACGGTGGATCAATCTGACTGGGAAGGTTTTAAGCAACGAACGGTCGATCTTCACTGTGGACAAATCGACATAGGCCAACCCCAACGATTCGGCCACGGCACGCAGGGCCTGCTCTTCGCTGTCGAAGCCCAACGCGGCGCACACCCCATTCAGACGACCGTCGCAGGCCAGCGCTTGCCGGGCGATGGCCATGCGGCGCGCATCCAAGGTGGTCCGCGGCTTTGGCTTCTCGGTAAACAACATGCTTTTGCCCGCCTGACGCGGATTGCCCTGCGACCTACCGTGGGACATCGTCTGCCCAGCGCCCGTGGGCTGGGCTGGTTGGCAATGGCGTGGATCGCACGAGCCAACCGCCATTAGTCGGTCCTGTGTTGGTTCGCAGTTCAGCGCGCCGCAGCGGCTGACTGGCGGCGGTGTTGCCAATCCAAACTCGGCCCCCCTCGAACGAGCCGGAAGCAACTCAAAGGACGGTAAAAATTGGCGTGTTTACGCGGTATTGGCTGGAAAGGTCAACCAGACTAACGACCGGGCAGGCACGGCGGCTGACGGAAAGTGCAACACCGCAGCCCAACACTGCTGCTCGGCCGGAAAGCCCCATACCGACCATGGTGCCGCTTTCTAACGCCCGATTGTATCAGACGATCGGGCGTGGTCAAGTGCGCAAGTCCAAATTTTACGGCTGTGTTGTGGTATCATGTCACCTATCAGATGGACTGCACACGCCAGGCACTGTGATACCGAAACAGAATTGTTATTGTTATAGTGAGAAACAGTCTGTGAGCCTGTTTGTGACCTGCCGAGGACACAAACACAAATTACCCAGCCGGTCAGTCTCACCGTCTGACAAGGCAGCCGTGCCATCCGGGCGCCGTACACTTTATTACCGTCTTGAGTTTACTGCTCAAGGACTTGAGTTTCCTGCTGAAGGAATCGTTAAATGGTCTATCGTGCATGTCTTGCCGCAGTGTTGGCATGTGTGGTTTGGTTGCTTTCGGCCGCGATGTTTGACGCGCCAGCGGCCGACTTCTACGTCGACCCGCAGCGCGGCGACGCGCAGGGCGACGGCAGCCGGGATCGCCCGTGGCCGAGTCTTAACGAACTATTCGAGCGCGGGTTGATTGAAAGTCGCCAGTGGGAATCGTTACCCTATCGGCCCGAGACTCGGCTGAAGGCCAGGAACCCCGGGGCACCGGTGCGGGCTGGCGACACCATTTGGCTAAAATCGGGCGATTACGGTGAGCTATTCATCAGCGGCTACTACAACGAGCGCCCGATTACCATCGCGGCCCTACCCGGCGAAAAGCCACGCTTCGGTAGGGTATATGTGCGTGGAGCGTCGCATTGGGTGTTCCGGGGCTTGGTGGTCTCGGCCGAGGCTCGCACCGACGATCGGCGGCAGCCGCTGGTTCACCTCGACTCGCACGGATGGCAGGGGCCTGTGCATGACATTGTGGTGGAAGACTGCACGCTGCTATCGGCTGAAGATAGCTCGCGTTGGTCGGCCGAGGACTGGAATCGCCTGGCCCGCGACGGCATCCTCAGCAACGGCGCGCGAATCACCATCCGCCGCAATCGCTTGAAGAACGTAAACTTCGGCATTTCAATCAGCGGCCCGCACGCCCTGGTCGAACGCAACACGGTGGAGAACTTCGCGGGCGATGGGCTGCGCGGCCTGGGCGATTACGGCGTATTCCAGTACAACGTGGTGAAGAACTGCTACGATGTCAACGACAACCACGACGACGGCTTCCAAAGCTGGTCGCGGGGCCCGGGCGGGGTCGGGACGGGCGAAGTAAAAGGCGTGGTGCTGCGCGGAAACATCATCATCAATTACGAAGACCCCAACCAACCCCACCGCGGCCCGTTGCAGGGCATCGGCTGCTTCGACGGGATGTTCGTCGATTGGGTGATCGAAAACAACGTGGTGATCGTCGATCACTACCACGGCATCTCGCTGGCTGGTGCGCGGGGGTGCAAGATCGTCAATAACACGGTGATCGACCCGAACGACCAGCGCCCCGGACCGGCCGCTATTCGCGTCGGGCCCCACAAGAACAAGACGCCCTCGCGCGATTGTGTCATCCGGAACAATCTTGTTTCGGCCCTCGATGTGCGCGGCGAGACCATGACTAGCGACCACAACCTGATAGTCGCCGACCGCCAAGCCTTTTTCGTCGACGCGGCCAAGTACGATTTCCGTTTGCGGACCGACAGCCCTGCCATCGACGCCGGAACAAGCGAGGCAGCGCCGATAGCCGACATCTTGGGCGTCAAACGGCCGCAGGGCCGGGCCGTTGACGTGGGCGCTTACGAAAAGCCAGACCGATAGATCGTATAAATCTCCGAAATCGTATAAATCTCCCTCCCTGCCTGCACGCCGCCTGCATCCGCGCGTCGCACCCGATGGGTTGACAGCTCGCTCGGCTTTTCTTACTATGGCAGCTTTTAACAGCTATCGACGTGGGTTTGTCTGCGCAGGTGTTTTGCGGTCGAGGCAGACCAGATGCAATAAAGGCTGTTCCGACAACAGGTTGCGGCAAGTCTGGCGGTTGCGGCTCGACGGGCTTGGCTGCGTGGGAAAAGCGGGGTGGACGATGGCAGTTCCAAAACGCCGGCAAAGCAACGCCCGAACCGGTAAGCGGCGGGCGCACGACGCAAAAAAACCTAAGCAACTCGTTTACTGTCCGCAGTGTAGCACGGCGGTGCCGTCTCACACTGTGTGTCCGAAGTGCGGGCATTATATGGGGCGCAAAGTAACGGAATCGGCCAGTTGAGTCGCATCGCCTTCTTATTTCCCGGACAGGGAGCACAGTTTGTAGGGATGGGCCGGCGGTTGGCCGAGTCGCTGCCTGCCGCACGCCGGTTGTACGACCGCGCAGCCGAGGTGTTGGGATACGACTTGGCCAAGATATGCTTCGAAGGGCCCGCAGAGCAGCTCGACTCGACGGTCGTCAGTCAACCGGCTATCTTCGTAACCAGCCTGGCGGCGCTGGAGTGGCTGCGGGCCGAAACGCCAGAGGTGGTACTGGCCTGCGAGGCCGCTGCCGGGCTGAGCCTGGGCGAGTACACAGCCTTGGTGTTTGCCGGGGCGATAGACTTCGAGGATGGCTTGATGCTAGTGCAAAAGCGCGGCGCTGCAATGCAGCAGGCCGCCGACGCCACGCCTGGCGGTATGGTGAGCATCCTAGGCTTGGAGCGCGTAGAAGTCGAGGCCCTGTGTGCAAAGGCCCGACAGGGCGAAATACTGGAAATTGCCAATTTATTATGTCCGGGGAACATCGTAATTTCGGGGACTAATGCGGCGTGCGAACGGGCAGCAGAGCTTGCACCTTCGTTCGGCGCGATGAAAGCGGTGCCGTTGGCCGTGGCGGGGGCGTTTCATACCACGATTATGCATCCGGCCGACCAGCAGTTGGCCCAAGTGCTGGCCGAGGTTGCCATCCGCCGCCCAAGCATCCCGGTAATCTCAAACGTCGATGCCCGGCCCCACTTTGACCCTGAAGAAATCAAACAAATTCTGGTCAAACAAGTATTGCAACCGGTGCGCTGGGAAGAATCGATGCGATATCTGCTCCAACAAGGGTTCGACCAGTTTTACGAGGTCGGCCCTGGGCGTGTCCTATTGGGGCTGCTGCGGCGGATTGATCGCAAGATTGCCTGCCAATCAGTGGCGGTTTGATGGGTCCAACAGCCTGGGGGTGGATCGGTCGGTGAAACCACCTGCGGTCGGTAAGCAATCTGGTAGGTCACTGACAAGCCGGCTCGGAGACCGCAAGTAACAGCCAGAAGTGGTTGTAACAAAACGTTTTGTGAAAATAGGCAATTGGCTTGACGAGTGTTGATATGACCGAGCAATCAGCCACACCGCGTATCTCGGCCGATCTGACTGGCAGAGTGGCGTTGGTTACCGGTGCAGCCAGGGGGCTGGGGCGAGCCATAGCCGTATGTTTGGCCCGTGCCGGGGCTAAAGTCGCTTGCGTTGACATCAAACTGGACGTGCTGGCGGAAACCGTGGGCATTATTCGCTCGGCCGGCGGTACAGCGGAAGCCTGGGAATGCGACGTAACCGACAGCGCTCGGGTAAACCAGGTGGTTGACGAAGTTGTGGGAAAATGGGAATGTATCCACATTTTGGTGAATAACGCCGGGGTTACCCGCGACAACGTGTTGGTACGCATGAAAGACGAGCAGTGGGATGCCGTACTGAACACGAATCTTAAAGGCACCTTCCTGTTTACCAGGGCTGCCTCGCGGTTTATGATGAAGGCCCGATTCGGCCGCATCATTAATATCGCCAGCGTGTCGGGGCTGACAGGAAATCCGGGACAAGCAAATTATTCGGCATCCAAGGCAGGCATCGTCGGGTTGACCCGCACAGCCGCCAAAGAACTGGCTAGTCGCAATGTGACGGTCAACGCCATAGCGCCGGGGTTCATCGCCACGGAGATGACTGCTGCATTGGGGGACGACATACTGCAAGAAGTAAAAAAGCGGATACCACTGGGCCGTTTGGGCGATCCCCAGGACGTGGCCGATGCCGTGCTATTTCTGGCCAGTGAGGCAGCCAGTTTCATCACTGGCATAGTGCTTACGGTCGATGGGGGGCTGACGGCATGAGCGGCCATGCGGGGGCGCTTCAGGCCAGACGCGCGGCTGGGAATGTGCATGTGCCCGGTCGCAAGCCGGCGCTTGGTGGCAGTGCTCAAAGCTGAGCGGGGCGCCTAGCAGGCGCAGGATGTCGAAATGTGTTTTGGAGATATAGACACATTGTGGAAAAGACGTTATACCTTTGGTCGATAGCGTCGAGCTAGCGGGTCGGCTTGCGGGCGGAGCTTCCTTTGGCGATAGCCTGTCATCAGCCGGTCCCCAATCCGATGAACGCGGGCATCACCTTGCAGCATTTGACAAACGTCGCCGGGCCAGTCGGTGGTCCCGGCATGTCGGAACAATTTGCAGGAGGATCATGAAGGTGGCATCAGTTGAAGAACGAGTGATAAAGATTGTGGCCGAGCAACTCGGCGTGGAGAAGGAAAAGATCACCCGCGACACGTCGTTCGTGAACGATCTAGGCGCCGACTCGTTGGACACCGTCGAACTAGTCATGGAATTGGAGGAGGAGTTCGACATCACCATCCCAGACGAAGTGGCCGAGAAGATTCAAACCGTCGGCCAGGCCATCGAGCACATCGAACGCGCGGTGGAAAGCGGCGAAAGCAGAGCGGCCAAACCCTTCGGTATTGAAACCGACGACGAAACCTCTGAAGCTTGATGGATCTCCATGAAACGGCGCGTGGTCGTCACAGGGCTGGGGGCTGTTACGCCCTTGGGCTGCAAGATAGACGAGCTGTGGACTCGCATCTGCCGTGGTGAAAGCGGGATCAGACGCATCCAGGCCTTCGATCCTTCGCCGTTCCGCTCGCAGATGGCCGGCGAAGTTCTAGACTGGAACACCGACGGCTATGTGCCTGCCAAGGAAGTCAAGCGCCTGGACCGCTTTGTTCAGCTTGGCTTGGTGGCAGGCATCGATGCGGTGCGCGACGCAGGTATCGACTTCGCCAAGCTGGACCCGTTCCGCTGCGGGGTGATCATCGGTTGCGGCATCGGGGGCCTGCGCGAAATCGAAATTCAGCACAGCCGCATGCTGGAAAAAGGCCCAGAGAAGGTCTCCGCCTTCACCGTTCCCAAGCTCATGCCGAACGCGGTCAGTGGGCAGCTTTCGATTTACTTTGGCCTGCGTGGGCCGAATGCGGTGGTGGCCACCGCCTGCGCAAGCGGTACCAACGCCATTGGCGAGGCGTTCCGCAAGCTCCAATACGACGAGGCCGACGTGATGATCACCGGCGGCACCGAGGCGGTGGTTACTCCGCTGGGGCTGGCGGCCTTTGCGGCGATGCGGGCGCTGTCGGAACGAAACGACGACCCAGCCACTGCCAGCCGCCCGTTCGATGCTACCCGCGACGGCTTCGTGATGGCCGAAGGCGCCGGCTGCCTGGTGTTGGAAGAATACCAGCACGCTAAAGCTCGCGGGGCGCGGATATACGCAGAACTACTGGGCTACGGGGCGACGGCCGACGCTGGCCATATCACCCAACCGGACGAAAACGGTGTGGGCGCCGCCGAAGCGATGCGCATGGCCCTGCGCGACGCGCGGCTCAGCCCCGACCAGGTGCAGTACATAAACGCTCACGGAACGGGCACTCCGCTGGGCGATGTGGCAGAAACTGTGGCGATCAAGAACGTCTTCGGCGAGCACGCCCGAAAGGTCAGCATCTCGAGTACCAAGAGCAGCCTGGGACATTCGCTGGGGGCCAGCGGTGGAATCGAGTTGGTGCTGACCGTGTTGGCGGTGCGAGACGATCTGATACCGCCGACGATAAATCTGCATCAGCCCGACCCGGCTTGCGACTTGGATTACACGCCCAACGTCGCCCGACAACGCCAAATCCAAGCTGCCATTTCCAACAGTTTTGGTTTTGGCGGGCACAACGGCTGCTTGGTAGTGGGCAAGCTGAGCTGAGGTAGCAAGGCGGCGCTCAGTGGCGGATTGCCGGTCAGCTATCGACAAAGATCGCCTTCCCCCCGGCTGTTCTACGCTCACGATGCCGTGCTGCGCAGCGACTGAACGATTTGGTCCAGCTTTTCGCGCGTCAGGTCGGTGTAAACGGTGTCGTTGGCCAGCATGGCCGGCGCCCCGTCGCACAGTCCTAGGCATTCGGCTGCTTCCAGGGTGAACATGCCGTCGGGGGTAGTCTGGCCCGGTCGGATGCCCAAAGTCGCACAGAGATGCTCCAGCAATTCTTCGGCTCCGCGGGCGGCGCAACTGAGTGAATGGCAGAACCAGATGCGTACTTTCCCCTGCGGCTTGTCTTGTTTGAAAAAGCCATAGAACGAAAGGGTGTCTTGGATTTGCGCCGGGGCGAGGCCCAGCAGCGTGGCCAACTCTTCGACCGCCTGGGGCGGAACGTGTCCTAACTGCTGGTTGATGATGTGCAGCGCCGGCAACACCACAGCCTGGCGCGTGGGGTAGCAGGGAAAAAGCTCTTCGATGGCCGCAATGGTTTGGTCGCTGAGCAAACGAGAGGCTGTGCACATGGTTGTTGGCCAAGTGGCTGACGTTGTGCGGCGCGGCTGGCGGCGCTTTCCTATCGGTCAAGTTCGGCGGCAATGATATTCAGGCTGCCCAGCACTGCCACCACGTCGCTAAGGTTATGTCCACGAATCAAGTGCGGAAACAAGGCGAAATGGATAAACGACGGGGGCCGGCAACGTGCCCGATACGCTCGCGGGCTGCCGTCGCCGACGATGTAAAACCCCAATTCCCCGTTGGGTGCCTCGATGGCCGAGTACACTTCTTCGCACGGCACTTTGAAGCCGCGGTTGGTCATCACCAGCTCGAAGTGCGAAATCAGCCCTTCGATGGTGGTGAATACTACGCCTTTGTCGGGCAAGGCGGCGCGCAGGTCCGGCCCTACGCTTACCGGCCCGGAAGGCAGGTTTTCCACGGCCTGATGGACGATCTTCAAGCTCTCTTTGATTTCTTCCACCCGCACCATATACCGGGCCAGCGTATCGCCCTCCTGGCAGCAGACGACGTTAAAATCGAAGTCGCGGTAGCACAAGTAGGGTTCGTCTTTGCGTAGATCGCGGGTGACTCCGCTTGCCCGCGCTACCGGGCCACTGCACCCGCGGTTTATAGCCTCCTGGCGGCTGAGCACACCGATCCCTTTGGTGCGCTCGATGAAGATGCGGTTGCGGTGGAGCAGGGCTTCCATGTCGGCCACAGCACGGGGCATTTGGCGGAGGAAATCGCGGATCATCTGGACGACTTGCGGCGAGGCATCGTTCATCAGCCCTCCGACCCGCGTATAACTGTTGGTGAACCGCGCCCCGCAGAGGCCCTCGAAAATGTCGTTGATCAGCTCGCGCGGATTGAAGGCGTACATGAAATAGGTGAACGCGCCGGTATCAAGGCCCATGGCAGCCACGCACAACAGGTGGTCGCTGATACGGGCCAGCTCAGCCACGATCACCCGAAGATATTGGCAGCGCGGGGGCGTTTCGATTCCTAGCAGTTTCTCCACGGCCAAATGCCAAGCTACATTGTTGGCCATGGGCGAAACGTAATTCATCCGGTCGGTGACCACCACGTACTGGTTGTAGTCCAGATGTTCGGCGATCTTCTCGAAGCCCGAGTGCAGATAGCCGATGTCCGGCATGGCGTCCACGACCCGTTCGCCGTCGAGCTTCAACACCAGTCGCAAAGTAGTGTGGGTGGCCGGATGCTGCGGCCCGAAGTTCAAAGTCCACAAGTATGGCTGCGGCTCGTCGTGAGCCAGATCGCCGCCCGTTTCTATCCGATGTAACGGCATCTTTGCTGTGCCTTCTTCTGCCTAATAACGTTGAGGCCCTAACAAAATAGAACCTCAAATAGGGCTGGCTAACAACGTGCTATGGCTACAACGCCACCAAAAGTCGTTTTGTCAGAGGCTCGTTGTGTCTTTTGCTGGCTAATGCCAGATTGTGCTCCGTCGCCGTACGCAACAGCAGGCGGCAAAGTCGCCCCGGCTGCTGGCGACCCGCTACCGGACCAGTAGCATCGACTGCCTTGCCGGCCGATTTTATCGTTCGGATTGGCTCGACTTCGCTTTGCCGGACAGGCAGAAACTCCTTTGGCGCTTGGTTTTATCCTTCGGATCGGGTTATCACCGGGAAGTTGTGCCGTTCGCCACGACCTTGCAGGGGATAGTCTTTGCGCAGCGGATGCGCCGTAAACTCGGGCGGCAAAACTATGCGGCGCAAGTCCGGGTGCCCAGCAAAGCGTATTCCGAACAAATCCCAAACCTCGCGCTCCAGCCAGTTGGCGGCTTCCCACAAATCGACCACCGTGGGTACCGTCGGTTCCGGATCGTTGACGAACGTGCGCACTATCAGCCGCTCGTTGGTCTGGGTGTTCGTAAGCACGTACACCAACCCGTAGCGATCCCTAGCCCCACGGTAATGCAGGTAGTCCACGCAGGTCACGTCGGCCAGCATATCGAAGCCCAACTGCTCCTTGGCGAAACGCAGCAGTTGGTGGACTTGCTCGACGGGGACCACTACGCGGACCTGCAAGCGGAACTCGCTATGCGAGATGGCAGGAAAAGCCGCTTTTAGCCGGTCGAGTTTCGCCGCAGAGATCATTCTTGTCCTGCTTTGAAAGACGCTTGTCAATCGAGTGTCAACCGCAGCGCTGGCCGTTCCACCGCGCTGGCCAGTCGGTGGCCCGGCGGGCGACTTCCCATCAGGCCGTCTTGCCTGGACGACTGCCACAACTTGCTTGAACGACTACCCCGCCTTGCTTGCTGTTACTGTCCCTGCAAGTTGTTTCCCGATGCGAGTCCATTACATCTGCACAACCACTACGGCTGCAAGGCCGGCTTGGGTTGCTGGCGCGACGGGGCGAGGAATTCCTTGCCACGGATGGTGCCCTCGGCCTGAATCTTCGCCTGAAGGTCGATGATCGCCTGAAGCAATTGTTCCGGGCGGGGCGGACAGCCCGGCACATACATGTCGACCGGGATGAACCGATCTATGCCCTGCACGACCGAGTAGGTATCGAATACCCCACCGGTGGATGCGCACGCTCCCATCGAAATGCACCATTTCGGATCGAGCATCTGCAACCAGATGCGCTGGAGCACAGGCAACATTTTCATTACCACCCGGCCGGCGACGATCATCAAGTCGCACTGCCGGGGACTGAAGCGGAACACTTCTGCGCCGAAGCGGGCCACGTCGTGTCGGCTTGCGCCGGTGGCCATCAGTTCGATCCCGCAGCAGGCCGTAGCAAAAGGCATCGGCCACAAGCTGTTCTTGCGACACCAGCTTACCAAGGCGTCGAGTTTGGTGACGACCACGTTGTCGGGCAACTCGACTATCGCCACTGGAAAATCCCTTTGCGCCAATCGTACACAAGCCCCAGCCCCAACAGTCCGATGAACAGCATCGCTCCCCAGAAGGCATAGTCGCGGCTCGGCAAAGTGCCGGCGGCGACTGCCGCGTCGATGCCTACGACTTGAACATCTGCCGCCTGAACATTGGCTGCTTGTGCGAGCCGTCTGGGTGAGGCGTCTTTAGTACCTCGGCTTGTTCCCGAGTTTTCTGGTACTGACGCCAATGGTGTTCCGGGTGTGCTCCCTGCTAAAGAATCAGACCCAACTACTGGCGGCACGTTAACCGCGGCGGCCGGCCGCGTGGCTACCGCCCAAGGATACAAAAACAACAGCTCGACATCGAAAACCAGAAAAGCGATCGCCAACAGATGGAAGCGAACATGGAATTGGCGGCGGGTGTCGTGGATCGGGTCCATGCCGCTTTCGTACGGCATTTGCTTGACCGGATTGGTTCGCGCCGGATTGGCCACCGCCGAAATCAACAGCAGCGCCGCGGCCGTGGCCGAGGCACAAACCACGAACAACAGTACCGGCCAAACGGCCGCCGGAACTTCCATGAGCCCCTCTCCCGCTGCTGCCTCTGCTGGCAGATACTCCGTCGCCGGAGCGTTTCTGGCTGGCAGATACTCCGTCGCTGGAGCGTTCCTGCTACAATGCGCCGGCAACACCTTTTGGGCTGGCAGGTCGCAATAGCCCCATTGCCTGCTTAAGCACCGTCGGTAACTTTATTGGCATTGTATTCCCCGGCAAAAGACCGTCAATCCTGCCTAGTGCCGCTTGGGCCGGTCGATTGGAAGCCGACCGATTGGGATGGGCGGCGGAGCACAGTCGGCTCAGCGTCGTCGGCCAGTGTGATAGTCACGCTGCCAAGAGAAGCTCCGCGTGGGACAATGCCAATCGTCGGCTTGTGTGAACTGCCTATGCAGTAAAGGAAATAAAGATGCTCGATGTAGTGGAGTTGCTATCGCAATTGGTGGCCATTCCGAGCGTCAACCCCGTCGCCGGCGGCGTTCAAAGCGATGTGTGCGGCACGCTGCGTCTGAGCGAATTGTTAGAGCAGTTGTGCAGCCGCCTCGGCTTGAACACCGAGCGCCAGCCCGCCGGCGAGGGACAATACAACGTCCTGGCCCGACTGGACGGCGATCCCCCTCCCGAACAAGGCGGCACCATACTGCTGTTGGATGCCCACCAGGACACCGTGGCGGTAGAAGGGATGAGCATCGAACCGTTTCGGGCACTGCTGTGCGGCGGACGTTTATATGGCCGAGGAGCCTGCGACGATAAAGGCCCCATGGCTGCTATACTGGCTGCCGTGGCTAGGCTGGCCGAAGAGAAACCTGTGCCTCGTCCTACAGTGGTGCTGAGTTTTACCGTAAACGAGGAGCACGGCTTCGACGGGGTGAAAGCTCTGGTCGGCTGTTGGCGGCAGGGGTCAGCGTCGGTGTTGCCGCGTCGGCCTGATGCCGCCATAGTGGCGGAGCCGACAGACTTGCAGCCAGTGGTGGCTCACAAAGGGGTCATACGCTGGCAATGCACCGCCCGGGGCCGCGCCGCTCACAGTTCGCAACCGCAGTCTGGTCAGAACGCTATCTACCGCATGGCACGGGTGGTCAGTGCCGTGGAGCGCTACTGCGAGGAGATATTGATGCAAAAAGCTGCGCACCGGCTGTGCGGGCCGCCGACGGCGTGCGTCAGCCTGATAAGCGGCGGCGCCAGCGTCAACACTGTTCCCGATAGGTGTACCATTTCGATCGAGTGCCGCGTGCCGCCTGGCTCAAGCCCGCAGTCGCAGCGAGAGGACCTTATCGAGTACCTTGGCCGACAACCAGAGCTTGCCGCCAGTGAGTGGCTTGAACATCACGAGCCGTCTCCGCCGGCGCCCCCGCTTGACGAGCAAGACAATGCGCCGATTGCCCAACGGCTCGCCGAGATCGTGCGCCGAGTCGACCGCCCCTGCCAGCTCAGAGGCGTGCCGTACGCCACCAACGCTGGTTTTCTGGCCGAAGCAGGCGTTCCCACCGTGGTGTTCGGTCCAGGCTCGGTCGATCAGGCGCACACGGCCGACGAGTGGATCGCCATCGACCAGTTAAAAGCCGCAGTAGAAATCTACTACCGCTTTTGCCGCACGTGAGTGTTACCGCTTCCGCCTCACATGAGTTTTGCGAAGGCCTGGCGTGGTTTTTGCTAAACAGGCAGCACCCGATTCAGGGCAACAAGTGCCAGCGCACACGACATAGTAGCAGCACGAGCGGCACTAGGCACCACAGGATTTACGCCGACAAGTGCCTGCCAAGAACTTTGCCCTCGCTCAGAACTCCAGCTCGCTCGCTAGGTGGTCGCTAGCGCTTCGGCCCACTAATTCGGTGATACGCCTTGGCGTTGCGCAGTCGGGTGTTTGGGCTTGCCTGCAATGCCAGTTTTGTGGCACGAGCAAGCGTCGCCGAATCAGAACACGTCCATTATGAAATGGTGTCCCCGATGATAGCGGCGCAACTCGGGATAGTAATTGTGCCACCGCAGGTTGTACACCGGGATACGCATTTCCGGCGGATAGCGGAAGTACAGGTCTTCGGAGCTACGGTAGTAGTCCGGCCCCCAAAAGTTCTGTGGATAGTAAACATACGGATAATGGTACATCCGATTCCAGTCTTGGGTGCTATAGGTTCGGCCCCATTGCCGGTTGAAGGCCTGTTGGGCCTCGGCCGAGGCCGCCAACACCGCTGCCAGCACAAACACGCACAATAACACCACCACCAATCGACGCAGCATGAGATGAACCCTCCTGTGCAGTTAGCAAGCAGAAAGCGGGAATATGCAGCAGTGGCCATCCGGCCGAGGATACAGCTCCGACCGGGGCTGCTGGGTCGTCAGTTTACTGCATCGGCAATTGCTAAAGCCGGTATTGAGGGAATATCCGGTACAGCCGGCACAAACGGAGCATACCGAACCGGAAAAGTTTACCCCAATTGCGCGCTTGACCTGTCGACGGCAAGCGTCGGCCCGGGCTAATCGTCGGAACTAGGCCGATTTGTGGCGAAGGTAGTCCAGATAACCCGCCAACAGAATCTGGGCCGCCACTTTATCCACGCGCTTTTTGCGCCGCCGGTGGGTAAGTTCGGCATCGGCCAGAAGGGCTTCTGCTTCCACGCTTGTAAACCGTTCGTCGAAGAACTCCACCGGCACGCCGGTGACTTTGGCCAGCCAACGCCCGAAGGCCCTTGCTTGCTTGGACTTGGCCGTCTCGGCACCATCCAGACTCAGCGGCAAGCCAACCACGAACAGCCGCACGTCTTCTTCGGCAACCAGGCGCTTCATGCGCTGGGCATCCTGCTCGGGGGTGCCACGGGTATAGCTTTCCCACGGACTGGCGATCTTGCGCTCGGGGTCGCTCAGCGCGATGCCGATCCGTTTCGTGCCATAGTCGATGGCGGCTATTCGGCCGCCAGAGTGTGCGGCCTTAGCAGGACGAGCCACATCGTCGGATTCGTGTGCCTCAGCGGCCACGGCGATCATGCCTCCGAGAACGCTTGCCCTTGTCAGACCGATTACCGCTCTCAACCGGCGTACTCTGCCGGTGCAGTGCCAGTATCCGGCGGTTGCGGCGCTTGTCAAACAGATTACCGCTGTCAACCGGCGCAGCGCTGTCAAGTGGTGCACCGCTGTCAAGTGGTGTACCGCTGTCAAGTGGTGTACCGCTGTCAGCGCGATGGCCTCTGTCAAACCGATTACCGCTGTTGCGAGCGTTTGGTCGCCATCCAGCACAAATCATATCGCCCTGAGGTAGCCGCCCGCCAGGTTGGCGAAGTTGTATCGTACCACGCCGTTTCCTGCGATACGCCGGATCGACCGCTATGACCAGATGTTGGGAAACCTGTATCGTACCACGCTGCGTCTTTCAGATGTGCCTTTGCCCGTGCGCGTGTGGCAAAAATCTCTATCCTTGACGGCCCGGCGCTATGAAACTACAGTGAATCGCAGTTTGTCTAAGCATAAGAAGCACAAACCGGTGTGAGACAAACCGGTGCGAGACAAAGCGGTGGATGTGCAATTGACGCATGTGTGCTGCTGAAACAATCCTCCGCTGCTGCCGCAGCGTTGAAGCCGCGGCACAGACCGGCTAGCGGTAGGTTGTAGGGCGTTTGGTCATAGTTTCGTGGGTGGCGGTCACGCCCCGCTTCAGAGAACATGCCTGCCCCTGGCGACAAGTTCGACTTGTACCGCGAGGCCCTGGTGGTCGAGTACGACACGCTGTGGCCGGAAGAAGTCGCGCACCTAGTTCCCGACCTGTCGGCTCGGTCCGAGATCGAACAGCGCTTGCACGCCGAGCCAGCGCAGGCGGCCATGTTGCATTACTTGCGGCTGTACACCGGCTTTTGCCGACGAATAACTGTTACCATCGAGGACTTGAGGCGTTTGGGGGTCGTCCAGGGTGAAGGGAAGCAAGGCGAAGGGGAATCGATCTGCGAAGGCTCTGGCGACCAGGGGCGATAGTGTATCGAGGCCTTTGAGGCTGCTTGTGTTGGGGCGAAGGTCAAAATGAACAGCGGAATGCGGTCCGCTGAACCTCGGCCAAGGGTGGTTTAGTGTCTATTTCGGAAGTGATTCACGTAGACCTCGGCCCGCGCAGCTACGACATACAAGTCGGCGCTGGCAATTTAGCGGAAGTAGCCGAGCTGATTGGCAAGCGGGGCAAAGTTACCCATGCGATAGTGATTACCGACGACAACGTCCGCCAGCCGCACGCCGTGGAAGTTGCCCGGCGGTTGGCCGAGAGGGACATCCGCGTCGATGTGATTTCCATCCCGCCGGGCGAGCAAAGCAAGTCGGTCGACCTAGCGGCTGGGCTGTGGAACGGCTTGCTGGAACTCGGCGCCGACCGCAAAACGCTCATTGTGGCCGTTGGCGGCGGGGTGGTGGGCGATCTGGCCGGATTCGTGGCCGCCACCTACGCGCGGGGCTTGGCGTTTTTCCAGATTCCCACCACTTTGTTGGCCCAGGTCGATAGTTCGGTCGGCGGCAAGGTGGGCGTGAACCTCGAAGGCGGCAAGAACATGGTCGGGGCTTTTTTTCAGCCCCGCGGCGTGCTGATCGACGTGCAAATGCTTCAAACCCTGCCGGCCAGGGAGTATGTGTCCGGACTGGGAGAAGTGGTCAAGTACGGCGTGATCCTGGATGCGGAGTTTTTCGCCTATCTGGAACGAAACGCCGACGCTCTGCGCCAGCGCGTTCCAGGCGTGCTTGTTCCCGTCATCGCCCGATGCTGCCGCCTGAAGGCCGACGTCGTCGAACAGGACGAATTGGAGCTGAGCGGTTTTCGGGCGGTGCTGAACTACGGACACACATTCGCACACGCTTTCGAGACGTTGACCGGCTACGCCGAGTTGCTCCACGGCGAGGCAGTGGCCATGGGCATGATGTGCGCCGCCCGGCTGGCACTCCAGCTTGGACGCATCGACCAACAGTTCGTCGACCGTCAGCAGCGGCTGCTGGATGCTCTGGGATTGCCCACTACGCCGCCCAAGTTGGACACCGAACAAGTGCTGGCTGCCATGCGAACCGACAAGAAAGCCCAACACGGCAAACTGCGATTCGTTTTGCCGACGCGGCTCGGTCACGTAGAACTTGTTGATGGCGTCAGCGTAGCCGAAGTGCGCCGCGCACTACGCTGGCAGAAGTGAACCATTTGTTTTTCGGGCAGAAGTTGCTCTTCGGGCCGGGGGTGATTCTTCCGCCCAGAGGGGTATTGTTTCAGTTTTCATAATAGGGAGATTAAACCATGTTCCACGACCGTGTCCGACCAGTCACCCAGCCGACAGTTTCGCGCCGCAGCCTGTTGGCCGGTTCCCTGGCAGCAGGCACTGCCGGCTGTCTATCCACCGCCGGGATTGTGCAGTCGCTGCTGGGCGCTGAAGACCCGCCAAAGCTGCTAGTCGGCTCATGTACGCTCAATCTGGACGAGGCCAAGAAGGCCGGCCTGGACGGGGTGGAGGTAGGCGTGGGCGGCGCCGCCGAGCGGTTGCACATCGCCGATCCCCAAGTCCGTCAACAACTGAAAGAGAAGATGCAGGAAACCGGACTGGTGATCTCCTCGTTGATGATGGGCTTGCTGAACTCTTATCCGTTGGCCTCTGACCCGCGCGCACCGGCCTGGTTGGAACAGTCGATCGAAGCTGCCAAAGACCTAGGGGCGAAAGTAATTCTGGTGGCTTTCTTCGGCAAGGGCAGCCTACTGGAAGGCAAACAGGTCAAGAAGGCCGACGTGGACGTGGTGGTGCAGCGCCTGAAGGCCGCGGCTCCCAAGGCCAAAGATGCAGGGGTGATTCTGGCTATCGAGAATACCCTTTCGGCAGAGCAGAACGTGGAGATTCTCCAGCGTATCGACAGCCCGGCGGTCCGCATCTATTACGATATCTACAACCTGGTAGGCCAGGGATACGAGCCGCCGGCGGAAATTCGTTTCCTCAAAGACCGCATTGCCATGTTCCACTTCAAGGAGGGACCGAATTACCTGGGCGAAGGCAAGATCGACTGGAGGCCGGTGGCGGCGGCGATTCGAGAGATCGGTTACCAGGGTTGGATCGTGCTGGAGACCTCTAGCCCGTCGAAAGACCGCGTGGCCGACGCCCGACGCAACGCCCAGTTCGTCCGCAAGCTATTTGGCATGAGTTAGCTGAAAGCGGATAGTTTAGCGAAATAACCTTTCCTGGTACTCTGTGCCTAGGAAAGCGACTAGGGGACCTTTTGCGTTTGGTTTGATGTTACAGCCTTAACATAATTACATAATTACATATTTCCCGGTGGGCCGTCGCTGCCGACTTGAGCAGAAGTGCTGTTGCGACTTAGCAGTAGGGTGTTCGGGAATCGAAGGCTACTAACTGCCTGTTTTCAATATTCTTCTGTTGTTGGACTGCGCGGTGCTAACGATGCACGCGGGCTGGGAATTGGGCAGAACGGTGGCCTTTGATTCTCGGACACGTTCATTTAGGTCCTAGCGTTGCCTTCCAGGTTACTAGGGGCCAACCAGATGCACGGCTGCAAAAAGCCGGTCGTGCCAACCGGCCGGGTTTTGTTGCGCCGCGTGCGGAAACTGGGGATGAGTCGACCGCCAAGCGTCTTGACGCGAACTAGCGGCAGTCTTACGATTCGTTTGCCAGTTATCGATAACCTATTGTGAGAGCTTCCGTGAATCCTGTCGCACGAGTCGAGGTATTGGCAAGTCAGTCCGGCGGCAGCCTGGAGGACCAGCAGGCCGATGTCGGCCAGGGAAACCGCGTTTTCCGGGTGGATCGGCAGCGGATTGAACGTGCGGTGCGCGAGATTCTGATCGCCATCGGTGAAGACCCGGACCGCGAGGGGCTGCGCGAAACTCCGGCCCGCGTGGCGCGGATGTACGATGAGCTATTCGGCGGTCTGCACGAAGACCCGCGCGTCCACTTGCGTAAGTTCTTCACCGAAAAATGCGACGAGGTGATCCTGGTGCGCGACATCACCTTCAACAGCATGTGCGAGCACCACATGATGCCATTCATGGGAAAGGCGCACGTGGCCTACCTGCCGCGGGAGCGCGTGGTGGGATTGAGCAAACTGGCCCGAGTAGTGGAAGCGGTCGCCCGGCGCCCCCAAGTTCAGGAGCGGATGACCGAGCAAATCGCCGACATTTTGGAACAGGAGCTTGGGGCCAGAGGCGTGGCGGTGGTGATCGAGGCGGTACACACTTGTATGACCATCCGCGGAGTGCGCAAGCCTGATTCGCTGTGCGTTACTTCAGCCATGCGGGGCTATTTCCGCAACCGTTCTTCGACCCGGGCTGAATTGATGACCTTGATCTACGGCAATCGGCGATAATGCCCGTATGGAGCCGACCGAGCAGCAGCGCAGCCGCGTGGCGGAAGACCTGCGGGGGATCGTTTCCGGCGACGTACGTTGCGACGACCTCTTCCTTCAGTTGTACGCCAGCGATGCCAGCGTGTTTCAGATTCGTCCGCTGGGCGTTGTGCGGCCGCGTAACACTGCCGATGTGGTCGCTTGCGTGCAATATGCGGCCGACGTGGGCATTCCGCTTCATCCGCGTGGGGCTGGGACGGGCGCGGCCGGCGAGTCGATCGGGCCGGGATTGGTGATCGATTTTTCGCCCTACATGCGGCGTGTGGTGCGCGTGGATGCCGATCGGGTGCGGGTACAGCCGGGGATCGTCCACGAACGACTCAATCGCCAGTTGCACCGCCAGCGGCGGCTGTTCGGGCCCGAACCGCACCGCGGCACCGTGTCCACCATCGGCGGCATGATCGGCCGCAACGACGCCGGCACCTCTTGGGCGAAATACGGCGCCACACGGGACCACGTACTTAGCCTGGAGGTGGTTCTGGCCGATGGGACAGTCCACGAGTTCTCACGCGAACCGATCCAGCCGGCGGAGAATTCCCATCTCCACCCGCGCAAACGGCAAATCGTGGCCGGGCTGACGCAAATTCTCTCAGACCATCGGCAGTTGATTTGCCAGCGACGGCCGAACACGCCGGTGTATCGCGGCGGTTACGATTTGGATGGTCTGCTGGGCCAGGATGCGGTAGATTTGGCGCGGCTGCTGGTCGGCTCGGAAGGCACTTTGGGAATTGTCACTGAGGCCACGCTGGCCACCCAGCCGCTGCCCCTGTGCCGTAGAGTGGCAATCTTGCTGTTCGACGGGTTGGAGAGGGCGGTTCGGGCGGGGCTGGATGTTGTGGCGCTGGGGGCGACTGCCTGCCAGTTGGTCGATCGCCGCTGGTTGACGCTGGCCCGCGAAAGCCAGCCGGAGTACGAATCGCTTGTTCCGCCCCAAGCCGAGGCGCTGTTGCTCGTTGAGTACCAGGGCGACGATGAATCGCAAGTCGGCCAATGGATGGAAATGGTCGTCCAGAAGGTTGCGCAGCAACGGTCGGCTTTTTCCGCCCGACAAGCCATCGACCAGCGGGATGTGGAGCTGTACTGGGGTTTGGTTTCGCGCTGGCCGGCAGCGATGTATCGGCTGCGTGGCCCCAGTCGCCCGGCGCCTGTGCTGGGGGACGTGTCGGTGGCCCCACAACTGCTGCCGGAGTTTCTGCCGCGATTGCAAAACGTGCTCAAGCGTTGGCAGGTCACTGCTTCGATAACCGTCCACGTGGCTTTGGGTCAATTGCGGGTCAGGCCTTTTTCGGACATCGATGGCGCCGGCCAGGTGGAGCGCCTCCGCGGCTTGGCCGACGAACTGTACGGCCAAGTGCTGGAGTGCGGTGGGGCGATCTGCGGGGAGCACGCCTGCGGGCTGAGTCGGACGCCGTTTTTGCGTCGGCAGGTCGGGCCGCTGTACGAGGTGTTCGTGGGCGTCAAACGACTGTTGGACCCGCAGAACCTGCTTAATCCCGGCAAAATTGTTGCCGATGAGCTGGCAGACCCCTTTGGCAACTTGCGGGCGCCTTTGCCAGCGCTGGCCAAAACGGTGGAAACAGCCTCGGCCAATGCAGCCCAAACAGCGCCGGGGGCGATTGACTCAACGGCAACCGATGCCCAGCCGGCCTCGGTACAGTCCGAATCGCCGCGGCCAGCAGAAGAGCCTTCCGATCGGCCGGGCCAGCTGCGCAGTCTGGTGGAACTGCAATTGAATTGGCATCCAGAGCGGCTGGTCGATGTGGTGGCCGATTGCAATCGCTGCGGAGAATGCCGCACCCAGGCAGGTCCGGAACGAATGTGTCCGATATTTCGCTTTGCCCCGGCCGAAGAATCTTCTCCGCGCGCAAAGGCGAATCTGGTCCGCGGATTGCTGACCGGCGAAGTGCCGCTGACGCGTCTGAGCAGCGAACCGCTAAAACAGGTGCTGGACTTGTGCGTGCACTGCCACGCCTGCCGGCTGGAATGCCCGGCGCGGGTCGACATCCCCCGGCTGGCCAGCCAGTGCAAGTCGTCTTACGTGACCGTCAACGGGCTGAGTTGGAGCCAGTGGGTAATGACCCGCGCCGAGCTGTTGGTGGGATTGGCCACCCTGTGCCGGCCGGCAGCCAACTGGGCGCTCAGCAACCGCTTTGTCCGCTGGGTGATGGAGAAGCTGTTGGGTGTGGAGCACCAACGCAAGTTCCCGCAGTTGGCGGCCACGAGTTTTATGCGTTGGGCGACAAAACGAAAGTTGACCCGACCGACACGCAATCCCGGCCCCAAAGTTGCCTATTTTGTCGACTTGTACGCCAATTACTTCGATCCCCAACTGGCACAGGCCTTTGTGGCCATCCTGGAACACAACGGTGTCGGTGTGTATGTACCGTCGGGCCAAGTGCAGTCGGGCATGGCGGCTGTGGCTGCCGGCGATTTGGATTACGCCCGACGGCTCGCCAGACGGAACGTAGCGCTACTGGCCGATGCCGTGCGATTGGGTTACCAGATCGTCGCTACGGAGCCGGCGGCATGTTTGTGTCTGAAGCACGAGTACCCTTTGCTGCTCGAAGAGGAAGACGGCCGGCTTGTGGCTGCTAACGCCAGCGAGGCTTGCACATTTCTGTGGCGGATGCACAATTTTGGGCAGTTGCACTTGGATTTCCGCCCGGTGCGAGCGACCGTCGGCTACCACATGCCTTGCCACCTGCGTGCTTTGCAAGTCGGTTCGCCGGGGGAGGACCTGTTGGCGTTGATCCCAGGACTGCGAGTGGTGCACATCGAGGAAGGCTGTTCGGGAATGGCCGGTACTTGGGGGTTGTTGCACAGCAATTATCGCAATAGCCTGAGGGCCGGATGGCGGCTGATCTCGCGCATCCGCGATGCCGACATCCAAGCCGGCGTAACCGAATGTAGCGCATGTAAACTGCAAATGGAACAAGGGACGGACAAACCTACCGTTCATCCCGTGAAGTTACTGGCGCTATCCTATGGAATCATGCCCGAGTTGGCCGCCCTATTTGCTGGCCGCGGCAAAAGGCCACCGGAAAGCTGAAACGGTAGCGCATAGCGCGGCGGCGGGCACAGGAGGTTGGCGGGGCGGCCGACCGTGGCAGTGCGGTATGAAGTGTCAATTGCGTGCCGGAGATGTCAATCCAAGCGGCTAGCCGCATGCCGAATGCCCAAGGGACTGCGATCGAATGAACGTCAGGCTGCGTTTGTTTGCCGTGATGCGCACCACCTTAGGACGAAGCCACGTGGAGCTTGAATTGCCCGATGGGGCTACCGTGGCCCAGTTGCGCTCCAAGCTGGCCGAAGACTACCCGGCCCTATCGCCACTGCTGCCTACGTGCCTTTTTGCCATTAACGGCAACTACGCGCGCGACGAACAGACAATTCCCTCTGACAGCGAGGTGGCGTGTATTCCGCCGGTAAGCGGCGGCTGAAGCCGTGGCGATGCGCCAGCGATCCGCAGTCAAGTCTGCAACAACATTGGTGCGAAATACGCCTTTTTTGTGTTGGGTTTCAACTGTCGACGCCGCACGGCAAGCACGCTCGATGCGGCGTTCGAGTTTTTTTGTGTATTTGGTCCTCAGCTAAGAGCGATTCGCATGATCGAATTGACTGAACAACCTATAGACGTAGGTCGTGTAATTCAGCGGGTGTGCCGGCCCACCGCGGGAGCTGTGGTCGTGTTCCTGGGTGTGGTGCGTGAGGACGGGCAAACGGCTAAGACTGCGGCCCTGGAGTACGAGTGTTACCGTCAAATGGCGGAAGCGGAGCTGGAAAAGCTGCAATCCGAAGCCGCCAGCCGGTGGCCAGGGGTTAGCTGTGCCATAGTTCACCGCTTGGGACGAGTTCCTGCGGGCGAAACGACAGTAGCTATTGCCGTCAGCGCTGCGCACCGCGACGATGCGTACTCGGCCAACCGTTGGCTTATCGACCAGTTGAAAGTTCGCGTGCCGATCTGGAAGCAGGAACACTTGACCGACGGCACAAGCCGCTGGCTGAGCCAGCCGCCCGAAGGTGAGAGCCGTTGATTGTGCAGCTCCCGCCGCAGCAAAAAAGTATCGTAGGTATGCACTGCGGAGCTGGCTGCGCCGATTGTGACCGATTTAAGGACAGAAAGCCGATATTGATGGCTTCAAGAAAAGAAAATTCTGTAGGCTTGTTGGACGGCGCAGCCAACTGATGCATAATACGGCCTGCGACGCTCGCCTTGACTGCTGGCAGACTTTCCGGGCCTCATAACAGCGCGTCCCGATGTGCAATAGGCCGCAAGACAATTTTCCCGCAAGACAATTTTGACACAAAGCCGCAAGGCGATCCAACCGGAGAGGTTTTTCCCCATGTTGATCGAAGCGATCGATTTGTATCATGTTTGCCTTCCGCTGAAGCGGCCGTGGCAGACTCCGCTGCGTACCTTTAGCACGTTGGAAACGGTTTTGGTGCGCATGCGGAGCGAAGGAGTTTGCGGCTGGGGGGAGGCCAGTCCGGGCAACGCGCCCTGTGCCAGCTCGGAGTGGGCTGCCGGGGTGATGATCGCCCTGCGCGATTGGCTGGCTCCGGCACTATCTGGCAAGGCGATCGATCGCGGAGAGGAGATCGACCAACATCTGTGCAGGTTTCGCGGTAACCGCTACGCAAAAGGGGCGCTGGACGCGGCTTGGTGGGACCTGAGCGCACGTATGCAAGGCCGACCGCTGCACGAACTGATCGGCGGGAAGCAACCGCAGATTCCCTTGGGCGTGACGTTCGATCAGATGGAGTCGCATGAGGAGTTTCTAGCGGCCATCGGGCAAGCGTTCGCCGAGGGGTTTTCGCGTGTGAAACTGAAGTTCCGCCCCGGCTGGGACGTTCGCATGGTCGATGCCGTGCGCAAAGACTATCCGGATCAAACCATCCATATCGACGTGGAAGGAGCGCTGAATCTCTCTCACATGGAAATGCTCTGCCGATTGGATGACTTCATGTTGGCGATGATCGAACAGCCGCTGGCTGAAGACGACCTTGTGGCCCACGCCATGCTTCAAGAGACCATTCGCACCCCTGTTGCCCTGGATGAAAGCGTTGCCACGGTCGGCCAGGCCGAGATGGCTTTGGACCTGAAAAGCTGCCGGTACGTCAGCCTCAAGCCAGGAAGAGTGGGCGGACTGACCACCGCTTTGACCATCCACGATATGTGCCAAGAGAACCAAGTAGAATGCTTCCTGGGAGCGATGCCGCAGACCACTGTCGGCGCGCGGGCCGGGTACGCGCTGGCCTCCAAAGTCAACTTCACCTATCCAGCCGATTACTTTCCCGAGGCAGAATACCTGGCCGCCGATGTCGCTGAACCGCTGCTGCCGCGCAAAGATCCGGTCACCGCAAAATTACAAATCGAGTTATGGGACACGCCGGGCATCGGTGTGGAGCCGAATATAGAAGTGATCGAAAAATACGCATTGCAAAAAGCATCGGTGTGAAAGGCTCGTCGGTGTGAACAGAGCGTGTTTTCGGTGTGAGAGTGTCCGCGGTGCGAAGTAACAGTTGCCGGGGTGACACGGTGCGGCTCGGTTGTCGATACTTCGGAGCCCTCGGGCTGCCTGGCGTAGGTTGCCAAAATTACCGATAGCGGCTCAGCAGCGCTGCGGCGGCTTCGGTGAGCGATAAGGCTTGCTCCGGTTCGGGCGCTTCGGCAATCGCCCGGACGATAGGCTCGGTATTGCTGGGGCGGACAAGCAGCCAGCGGTCGGGCCAATCGAGCCGCAGGCCGTCCAGGCGATCGGCGGTAGCATCGGCGAAGTGGTTTTCCAAGGCGTTCAGTGCCGAGGGCACGCTGTCGGGCGGCAGGGTGATCTTTGTTTTTATCATGTGGTATCGGGGCAGTTCGTCGGCCAATTGGCTGAGCTTCATGTTCCGGGCGGCCATGGCCTCTAACACCAGTGCCATGCCGAGGAAACTGTCGCGGACCAGTCCCACCTCCGGGTCTATCGGCCCGCCGTTGCCTTCGCCGCCGAAGATCGCCCCGTGCTCGAGCATGCAATCGACCACGTTGGGTTCGCCCACCGCGGACCGGAAGAAGGGCACGCCATAGCGCCGGGCGATGTCTTCGTTCATCCGGCTGCTTGCGCAATTGACCACAATCGGCCCCAGCCGGCGCTGCAATATGTGATTAATGCAAATAGCTACCGTGTATTCTTCGCCCACGTAGCGACCCGTTTCGTCGATCAGCGCCAGCCGATCGGCATCTGGGTCCTGACAGAAACCGACGTCGGCCTTGTGTTGCAGTACGGCTTGGCAGACGGATATGACGTTTTCGGCCAATGGTTCCGGCGGATGGTCGAAAAGTCCGTCCGGTTCCTGGCCCAAGACGATCACTTCGCAGCCCAGCGCCTCGAGCAGCCGTAATCCCAATTCGGCTCCGGCACCGTGATTGGAGTCGAGCAGCACGCGATAGCGACGCTGACGGATCGGCTGCTGATTGACTCGCCCAAGCACGGCTGTCAAGTGCGCCTGGAGTTTCTCTTCGCACGGTTTGCGCTGGCCCACTTGGCAATGGGAAACCCAGTTGGCTAGCCCGTCATGATAGGCTCCGGCGACCTTCGCCCCGAGCGTGTTGGGAATGACGCGCCCTGAGTCTGCGAACAGCTTCAAACCGTTGTAAGGTATCGGATTGTGGCTGGCGGTGATTTGCACTGCTCCGGCGCAACCAAGGCTGGAGGTGAGCACACCGGCAGTTGGGGTGGGCAGCACGCCCGCATCGATCGTGGTGCGTCCCACGGCGTTCAGCGCGGCGTGCACGGCATCGGCCAGCATCGGACCGGTCGAGCGGGTGTCGCGGGCAACCAGGAACTGCCCCGGCGGCATAACGGCGGAGAAGGCGGCCACGTATCGCACGGCCGTCAGCGGGGTCAACGACTCGCCAACCACGCCCCGAAGCCCCGACACGCTGATTATTGGCTCTGTCATCGTGCCCATATTTCACTGTGTGTTTGTCTTTGTGTCTATCGAAGTCAATTGGAGCTGGCGGCCTTTGTGTCGATCGAAGTCAATGGCAACTGGCGGCTCGAAGTCCGCTTTTGCTCGTCCTCCGCAACAATTGGCATCCGCCACGCAAGTGACAAAAAAGCCAATGCGCGACTTCACCATGCTTTGCGGCCCATTAGATTTTGCTGGCGGGGTTGCCCAGCAAGCCGGATTTCGTATTGTAGTTTAGCTGAAAGTAGCCAGTTGCAGACGTGCACCGACGGCAGCTACTGCCTGCTAAACGATTTTGCATTCTAATTCCGCAGCAACTGTGCGCTTTGAGAAGAAAAAAGACAACAGGAGCGTAATTCCCTTATGGTAAGTGTTGACCAAGCCCTACAGGACGTGCAATCGGCAGTATCCGAAGGAAAGCTATCGCCAGCCGCGGCCGGTAATATCCGCGTGTGGCTGGTCGAACCTTATTTGGCCGAGTATCGGCCGCAAGTGCTGGAGCATATCGTTGCCGGCAAGTGGGAAGAGCTTAACAATGTGTTTTGGACTGTGATACCCTTCGGCACTGGAGGTCGTCGGGGAAGGCTGTATCCGATCGGGTGCAATGCTATCAATGATCGGACGATCGGCGAAAGCGCCCAAGGGCTGGCCGACTATGTGAAAGCAACCAGCGGGAACAAGCCGCTGAGCTGCGCGATCGCCTACGATACACGGCATCGCTCGCGCGAGTTCGCCCAGTTGTGCGCCGAAATCATGGCGGCCGCCGGGTTTAAGGTCTATTTTCTGGATGGCTACCGGAGCACGCCTGAGTTATCCTTCGCGGTGCGATATAAGCAGTGCGATTGTGGGATAATCATCACCGCCAGCCATAATCCGCCTACCGATAACGCTGTGAAGGTGTACGGCCCCACGGGCGGACAACTTCTCCCCCCGCACGACGCCGAATCGATCGACTACATGCAACGAGTGACTTGGATTCGGCGGATGCCGTTTTCAGAGGCTTGCCACATGGGAAAAGTCGTATTTTGCCAGGACGAGGTGGACTCGGCTTTTGCCGATGCAGTCTTGCGGCAGCGCATAGCTGGCCCGCGGAATCTGAAGATCATTTACTCGCCGCTGCATGGGGTTGGGGCTTCGGCGGTCTGTCCGGTGTTAGAACGGGACGGGTTTACCGACGTAGAACTGTTCGGCCCCCATGCCGATCCGAACCCGGAGTTTCCCAACGTACCGGGCAATTCGGCCAATCCGGAAAACCCGGCAGTGTTCGACATTATAATAGAGCGTGCCAAACAGGTCCGGGCCGAGTTGGTGCTCGCAACCGATCCGGATGCCGACCGGCTTGGCTGCGCGGCGCCGAAGACGCTATCGCCAGACAGTCAGTGGGGCATTCTCACCGGCAACCAAATCGGCAGCTTGCTGGCCGATTTCCTTCTCAGCCAACGCAAAGCGGCCGGCGTACTCACGCCGCGACACTACGTAGTCAAAACTCTGGTCACCACCGAGCTTATCCGTCGTATAGCCGACTCTTACGGCGTGCAAACTGTCGGCGACCTGATGGTCGGATTCAAGTACATAGCCGGCCAGATGGATGCCCGTGGTCCGGAGTACTTCGTTTTCGGCGCCGAAGAGTCCTACGGTTTCTTGGCCGGCGACCATGTGCGCGACAAAGACGGCGCAGTGGCTGCCATGTTGTTGGCCGAACTTACCGCCCGACTGAAGGCCGAGGGCCGTACGCTGCATCAACAACTCGATGCGCTGATGGTGCGCCATGGGTGCCATAGCGAAAGCCAGTTGTCCGAGCAGATGCCCGGCGAAAAAGGAATGGAAAACATGGCTGCCCTGATGAATGAGCTGCGCGAGCGGCCGCCGCAACAAATTGGCGGACTACAGGTTGTGGCCGTGCGCGACTATCTCGACGGGACCTTGACGGCCTGGGACGGCAGCCGCAAAGAACTTCGCGGCCCAAAGGGCGACATGTTGATATTCGATCTGTCGCCTGAAGGCAACTATGTAGCCGTTCGGCCGTCGGGCACTGAGCCGAAGATCAAGTTCTACTTTTTCGCCTACGATCCGCCGGCAGGTCGCGACCGCCTGGAGGCCGTAAAAGCCGCACAGCAGCAGCGTTTGCAAGCGATGAAACAGCACTTGCAAAGCATCGTGGCCGCCCACCGTGTCAGGTGACTATCCGCCTGGGAGTCCACTTCACCGTCCGACGTGAATGACCGCCCGGTTATCAGGGAATGCGCGCTGGCGAAGACCTATTTACATATGATGATAAAGTTGTCATGTGGGTCAGGCCGGGCACTTACAGCCGGAGCAATCGAAGAGCATGTGGAGCACGTGAACCGGCCGGCAAACTCGACGGACTGTGGCTCGTCCTGGTGTGAACCTTGCCGGTCATCCGTCGGTCAACCACCGCATTTCAATCAACGATAGCGCTTCGGTTGAGTATGAAGCGTCGGTCGACCAGGGTGCTCCACTGAACTGTCGTGATCCTCCAGTGCGCGTTATTTCTTCAGTCGACTCTTCAGTTGACTACAGCAGGAGGGACACTTCTTCCGTTGCCAGGTGGCGGATGCCAGTAATAAGGTGCGGGGACATGCTGCTGTGTGCATTGAGGTTGCGTGGCCGTCTTACCCAGGTATGTATGTCTCTGGTATGGAGCGTTTGGCCAGTTAAGTGACGGTCCGTGATACGGCGGTATACCCCAAATCTGGCCTCTGGGCCGAATCTGCCAACTGGCCCAAAACCGCCATAGTCGCGTTTTTAAAACGCTTGCAATAAATCGCATTATTCGGATAATGGAACATTGCCGGAGCGGGTCGAGGCACGCGGTCGTGGTGTTTGACCGTTGGCTGCTTCTTCTGCTGACAAAGGGGCGGATGTATGTTCATGCCTCGCCTGCCCGTTGTTGGTTGTGCCCTGCTGGGGGCGATTCTGTCTTTTCAGGCCGTTGGAGAGCTTCGTGCCGGGGTGATCCGGCTTCAGGCCGAAGACTTTCACGCCGGGGGCCAGGGCATCGGGTGGAACAACACCACCACTGGCGACGGCCGCGCATATCGAGCCGAAGGCCCTGGCGAAGAAGTCTGTAGCGATGAGGGCGGCGGATACAACGTCGGCTGGACTGCCGCTGACGAATGGATCCGTTTGACGGTCGATCCTGGCACCTGGCTGACCGATCCCACTTTGCCGGTCAATAACTACTATCTGGTCACTGCCAGGGTAGCCTCAGCGGCGGCCGGTCCGCAGGCCATCCGAGTGGAGCTGGGGCCGTATCCGGGAACGAATCTGACCGATTCGATGAGTTTCGCCAATACAGGCGGTGGTCAGAACTGGGCCAGCGCGACGGCCATTACCCGGC
>CALLPE010000042.1 GCA_938015445.1 uncultured Pirellulales bacterium | reverse complement strand
GAGCCATGTGCCGGAACCTGCCCACAGCCGCGCGACCCGCAGCGAGAGCTGGTGCCCAAGCACCAGGTGGGCGATCACCTCTCCCAAGGGCCACCGGAGCCGGGTAAAAACGCACGCATCGGAGCGTTCCTGGGCTCGGGCGTTTCATGCGGGACGAGAGCGTTATGCAGCAAGCGATTGTCTTGGGCATGGGCAGCGGGCGCTGTGGGACGCTCTCGTTGGCGCAGGTGCTCAGCCGGCAGCCGGGGGTGATGTTTTCGCACGAGGCCCCGCCGCTTTTGCCCTGGCAGCGGGAACCAGGCAGTAATGTAATCCGCGAGCGGTTTGCCCGGTGGCGACGCACTCGCCAGGCGGCCATCGTGGGCGACGTGGCCTCGTTCTACCTGCCCTACGTCGAGGACGCGCTCGCCCTGGATGCGGCGCGGGAGCAGGTGATGCAGGTGGCCACCACCCGCGTGCCGGACGCCAAGCGCGCCGGGAACCTTGCTAAACGGTTCCGTGAGAACGGGGAAGCGTACTTCCGCTTCATAACGACGCCGGGCATCGACCCGACGAACAATCTGGCGGAGCAGGCGATTCGCTTTGTGGTGATCGACCGGCACATCACGCAAGGGACGCGGAGCGAGAAAGGCCGCCGGTGGTGCGAACGCATCTGGACGGTGATCGCCACCTGCGCCCAGCAGGGTCGAGCGGTCTTTCAGTTCTTGCTCGATTCGGTGCAAGCTCATCTCTGCGGCGTTCCACCCCCCCTCGTTATTGCCGTCAAACCCCTGACGGCCTTCTCCTGATCCCTCTTTCTCCGTAATCTCCGTGCCTCCGTGGTGGTCCCGTGTCACCCCGTGAACGGCTACAACATTTGGCAACCCGCAATCCGCTTTCGGCGCACAAAGCGCCGCACTGCCATCGATACTGCAATCCAAGTTGATGGTGCAATCGCAGTCGATGCTGCGATCGGAGTCGATGCTGCACTCAATATAGGGGAGGAACCGTCCGCTGCAACAGTTCGCGGCTGAACACGGCGGCCCCTAGGTGCAAAAAGCATGGTGTTGGCTATGCGATGCTAGCTGCACGCGCGGGCCAGCGACGGGCGGGATGGTAGACTTGGTTGGGTTGGTGTCGGTCTGTGCGTTGTCGGTTGCATCGCGGCAGAATGGTATTTTCAGACGTTTGCGGTGGGCTATAATAGAAAGTTCAAGTGTTGCAATTCTGCGGGAAATGTGCATCCTGAGAATTAGCACAGTGGAGAAATTTGACCATGAGCGGTAACCAACGCCCGGCGATGATCGAGGCTATTGGGCTGTCGAAGTACTACGGCCCGTTCGCTGCCGTCCGGGACGTTTCTTTCAAGGTGTACCAGGGCGAGGTGGTGGCCTTTTTGGGTCCGAACGGGGCGGGGAAAAGTACTACGATGAAGTTGCTGACCGGTTATCTGGCACCTTCGGCGGGGGTGGCGAAGATTGCCGGCCACGACATGTCCACCGATCGGCTGGCCGGCGCGGCCCGACTTGGCTATCTGCCCGAAAACGGCCCGCTGTATCCCGACATGACGCCGCGCGGGCTGTTGAAGTTCTTTGCCGAGGCCCGCGGTCTGCCGCCACAGAAAGCCCGCCAACGCATTGAGGCTGTCGTCGAACTTTGCGACCTGGGAGCGGTGATCGGCAAGCCGATCGGGAAGCTCTCTCGGGGGTATCGCCAGCGTGTAGGAATGGCCCAAGTGCTGCTGCACGAGCCTGACGTGTTGATACTCGACGAGCCGACGGCCGGGCTGGACCCCAATCAAATCCACGAGGTGCGCGAAACCATCCGCAAGCTTGGCCAGAGCAAGACCATTTTGCTATCGACTCACATCTTGCAGGAGGTCGAGGCGATGGCCGGCCGAGTGTTGTTCATCGACGAAGGTCGCTTGGTCTTCGACGGGCCGATCGGCCAGTTGACCGCCGACGGAAAACCGCTGGACCACCACTTTCGCCGTCTCAGTTCCGGCGCGGCAGCCTGACCGGTGCAGCTTTGGCCGCCATTGCGAGCCTTTGCCGGCGCTGCTCGAAGGCAGCCCGCCGCACTGCTACGGTTGTCGGACTGCGATGGAAACTGCGGAAAACCAAACAGCTATTGGCTGCCGATGGTTGTAGCCCAGCATCAACCGGCGGCTGCCCAATAGCCGCATTGCATAAGGAATGGTCGATACCATGAGAACGCACGTACTGTGGGCAGTTTTCAAGCGGAACTTCATCAGCTATTTCGCCAATCCGACCGGCTACGTGTTCGTTTGCGTTTTTTTCTTGCTGACCACCTTCACGGCCTTCTGCTCCGACGAGTTCTTCAACGCCAACCTGGCCAACCTGGACCAGCTCAGTTGGGGCATCAACTTCTTGGGCGTGCGCACCGGGTTCCCGCTGATCATGCTGTTGTTCATACCGGCAATCACCATGGGAATCTGGGCCGAGGAACGCCGCCAGGGCACCGATGAATTGCTGCTTACCATTCCCGCCGCGGACGTGGACATCGTGCTGGGCAAATACCTGGGGGCTGTGGCGGTGTTCACCGTCTCGCTGCTGTTTTCAGGATTGTGCAACTTCCTGGTGCTTCGCTCGCTGGGTAGTCCTGACTTCGGCTTGTTCTGCTCGACGTATTTGGGCTACTGGCTGATCGGATTGGCGATGCTAGCCATCGGCATGGTGGCCTCCTTCTTGACGGCCAACATCACCGTGGCCTGGATACTCGGTGCAGTGTTCAACGCCCCGCTGATCTTCACCTGGTGGACTATCATAACAGCCATCCCCGGCAAAGTTGTTCAGGGCCTGGCATGGGTGTACGCACTGTTCTACCCGCCCGGCACCAGCCTGCACGACGCTGCCACACGACTGCTGGAGCGCGGCGCCGCTTGGTCCGAAACGCTGGCCAACTGGTGCATCAGCGAACAGTTCCGCGACTTCGGGCGCGGGGTGGTGACGCTGGCCGGCTTGGCCTACTTCCTGTCGATGGTGGCCATCATGTTGTACTTGAGCATGGTGCTCATCGGGCGCCGCCACTGGAGCACCGGGCAGCCCAAGGCCATCATGCCCTTGCACTATACTGCGCGGGTGCTGGCTCTGGTGGTGGCCGCTGTGGGACTGGTAGCCACTTTGCAGCACGTGGCCAGCCGGGCCCGGCTCGACCTGACCGCCGAAAAGATCAACAAGCTGGCCCCGCAAACCCGCAACCTGCTCCGCGAACTTGACCCGGAACGGCCGATTTACGTCGAAGCCTTCATCAGTCCCAAAGTTCCCCAGGCTTACGTGCAGCAACGGCTGACGCTACTGAATCTGCTCGACGAGCTTCAGAAGCTGGGGGCGGGCAAGATCAAAGTGCGCGTCAATCCCACCGAGCGCTTCACGCCGGAAGCCGACCGGGCAGAAAACGCCTTCGGCATCGCTGCCCGACTGGTCGAAGACCGCCAACGCGGCGGCGCGCGCACCCAGGACCACATTTTCATGGGCTTGGTGTTCAAGTGCGGCTTACAGACGGTGAAAGTGCCGTTTATCGACCGCGGCATTTCGGCTGAGTACGAGTTGGTGCGCTCGATATGCACCGTCAGCCAGCAACAGCGCAAGCGCGTGGGGGTGATCAACACCGATGCGGAGCTGATGGGGCCGAGCTTCAGCTTTCCCTTTAGTCCCGGCAGTGGTAATTGGCCCATCGTCGACGAGCTGAAAAAACAGTACGAAGTGGTGCAGGTCGACGCCTCGCAGCCCATCGAACAGGGCAAATACGACGTGCTGCTGGCGGTGCAGCCTTCGGCCATGAGTCCCGAGGCGATGGACAACTTCGTCCGGGCGGTGGAAAGCGGCATACCGGCAGCCATATTCGAAGACCCGTTGCCGGCCTGGGTGAACGTACCCGGCACCGGCATGCCGCGCCGTCCGCCGGGCATGAACCCCATGATGATGATGTTCGACCGCGGCCCGCGCGAAAAAGGCGACATCCACAAACTGTGGCGTTTGCTGGGCGTGGAGTTCACCGCCGATGAAGTAATTTGGCAGAACTACAATCCGCTCCAGAAGTTCCGCCGCATCCTGCCCAACGAGTTGGTGTTCATCGACGAAGGGGCCGGGGCGGAATTCGCCTCCGATTCGCCCGCCAGCGCCGGTTTGCAGCACGTGCTGTACCCCTTCCCGGGCGCCATCAAGCGGCGACTTACCTCGGAGCTGAAGTTCGTGCCGCTGGTGCGCACCGGGGTGCAGACGGGTACGGTACGGGTCAGCGACCTGATGGGCGCGCCACGCGGCGGCCTGAACTTGGTGCAGCGACGCAACACTGCGGAACGGTATGTGCTAGCGGCGCACATTACCGGCATGGTCCAGGTGTCGCCGTCGCCGGAAAACAACAAGAACGAAGACCACGATCATGCTCACAATCCCGGCGAGCACGAGGATAATCCCGGCCACAACAAGCCCGACAAAGGCGGCAACAACCAGGACCAGCAGAAAAAGGAAAATAAGTCCGCCCAGCCGCGCCAGGCGCTACTGAACGTGATTTTGGTCCCCGACATCGACATGCTCACGCGCCAGTTCTTCGAGTTCCGGGAACTGCGCGAGATACCGGAGCTGGGAGTGGACCTGGACTTCGACAACGTGACCTTCGTACTGAACATCCTCGATCAACTTGCCGGCGACGATCGGTTCATCGAGTTGCGCAGCCGGCGGCCGAAGCACCGCACGCTCACGGCCATCGAAAAGCGCATCGAAGGAGCCAAGACGGAAGCCAACCGGCAAATCAACAAACTGTTCGAGGATTTCGAAAGTAAAGAAAGAGAGCTTCAGGAAGAATACGAAAAAAGGGTAAAAGAGGCCGAAGAGCGCCAAGACATTCCCCTGTTGCACCGAGCGGCCATCGTGGCCACCGCCCGCCGCGAAGCCAGCCTTCGCCGTGAGGAGGCCATCAAACAGTTGCAGCAGCAGCGCGACCGCCAGCGGGAACTGATCGAAACCAAATTGGAACTGGAACGCCGCGCAATCGAGCGGCAGTACAAGTTCTGGGCGGTTGTGCTGCCGCTGGTGGTTCCGGTAAGCGTAGGTTTGTGCGTGTTCTTTGTGCGCCGGGCGGGCGAAAAGGAGGGCGTGGCGCTTTCGCGGTTGCGATAGCTGCCTCCGCGGCTGCGCTGGCTGCCTCGGCGGCTGCGATAGTGGCCTTTGTTGACTGCCATGGTTTGCTCTGCCGGCGGCGATAGTGGCCTGTGCGCAGCGCGACGGTGGCGGCCGCCGACTGTGATAATGCTTTGCGCCGGCTGCAATGCGCGGTGCGCTGGCTGCGCATTGCCGCGAAGCAACACGGCTGTTGTGCGCAGCGGTTGGGCAGTCGGTCTTTCCAGGGCATGAACAGGGCTTAAAATCACGGCGCTGTAACGCCAAAAAAGCACGCGAGGTGAAAAAATGACCGAAGGCCAGAAGACGCTTGCTTTTTGCGGGACTGCTTTGCTGCTGCTGGTGGTGGCGTTGGTAACTGCTCCACGTGCGCCGCGGTCGGAACAAGACGACCTGCGCGGCCAGTTGCTCTTTCCGCAGTTCGACTGGAAGGACGTGGCGCAACTAGACATCGTGGAGTTCGACGAGAAGACCGGTCAGGCATCGCCTTTCCGCATCGTCAAGCAAACCAAGGACGGGAAGACGGTTTACGTCATCCCCTCGCACGAGAATTACCCCACCGATAACCAAGACCAGCTCGCCGAAGTGGTGGTGCCGCTGTCGGCCTTGAAGGTCGTCGACGTGGTAAGCACCGACATGCGCGACCACGGATTGTATGAGGTGATCGATCCGGAAGAGCGCAAACCAGGAGACAAAGGGGTCGGTACGCGGGTGGTAATCAAGGGCAGCGATAACAAGGACCTGGCCGCAGTGGTAATCGGCAAGACAGACCCCGAGAACTCCAACCTGCGCTATGTACGCCGCCTGGGTGAAGACGCAGTGTACTTGGTCAACGCCCGGTTGGACAGCGTCACCGCCCAGTTCGATAAATGGATCGAAAAAGACTTGCTCAAGTTGAGCACCTGGGACATCAAGAAGGTGCTGATCCGCGATCATATCGTGGACATCACGCCGCAGGGTCCTCGGCTGATATTGCGCGGGGAAACACTGCTGGAGCATAACGACATCGGCGACCCGCGATGGAAGCTACTGGATGACCACGGTTTCGACCGCCGCGGCAATCCAGTTCCTCGAAAGCTCGCCGAGGATGAAGAACTGAACATCACTCGGCTGGATGACATGAAAAACGCCCTGGCCGATCTGAAGATCATCGATGTCTCGCGCAAGCCGGCCGGACTGAGCGCCGATCTGAAGGCCGGCGAGGACATCTTCAACAACCAGGAGGCCATCGAGGAGCTTTCCGACCACGGCTTCCACGTAGCCCAGTGGGGCGATCAGTACGAGATCTTCTCTAACGAGGGCGAATTGCGGGTATTGATGAAGGACGGCGTGGAGTACATCTTGCGTTTTGGAGGCGTGGTTCTAGGAGCGGGAAGCCCCGGAAAGAAAGACGAGGACAAGAAACAAGACAAATCGCCCGAAGACGAGAAAAAAGACGCCGAGTCGAAGACGGAACTGAACCGCTTCCTGCTGGTCACCTGCCAGTTCAATCCAGAGGTCATCGAAAAGCCCAAACTGCAACCGCTGCCGGAAGAAGGCAAGAAGTCGGCCGCAGGGGCAGAAGGCAAAAAATCGGACCAGGAAGAAGCCCCCGCGCAACCGGCCCAGCGCACCGAAGACACGCAGCCGGACGAAGCCAAACAGCAATCTCCGGCCGGCGACAACCAAATCAACAAGCAAGAAGCTGATGATAAAGACAAAAAACAGGACAAAGAAAAAGACCTCGCAGCAGAGCGCGAGCGAATCGAGCGCGAGAACAAGCGGGAACAGGAGCGGTACGAAGAGCAAATCAAAAAAGGCAAACAGCGCGTACAGGAACTCAACGAGCGTTTCGCCGACTGGTATTACATCATTCCCGACAGCACATACCAGAAAATCCGACTCAGCCGCGCCGACTTCATCAAGAAAAAAGAGCCGCCCAAGGACGAAACGGACCACCAAGACCCCGAAAACGCACAGCCTACCGTGCTGGACGAGTTCGAGCGGCTGAAACGGGAAGGAGTCGAAGCAAAGTAACTCCGACTCGGCAGCTCGGCCCGGGTGGCGCATGCCAGGGGATGACGCCACGGTGGCTTGTCCCGCCGTGCGTTTCGGTGGCTACGCGAGCATCAACGCTGTCGCTTCGACGCTGCCGATGGGCTGGGCCGTCAGTGCTGCGATTCAACTGCCGCCGGGCAGGTAGCCGGTGGATAGCACTTCGCTTGGCCATCGTCGGGATGCGGTGGTGTTTCAGCAAGGACGATTCTTGGCATCTGCCGCTGCTTGCTCAAATGGCGCGGGTCGCCGGTGGCCGCGTTTACCAGCCCTATCAGGTCATCGTCGACACCGATGCGCAGCAGGTGGAAGCCGTCGTCGCCGGGAAGATTCAACCCACCGTATGCAGAACACACCGCTTCGTAGCCGGCCTCCCAGGCCAGCCGCAAAGCCAACGGCGTGATGTTGCTGGGCTGTCCGAACGGAAAGGCGAAGTAGCGAACCGTTCGGCGGATCAGCCGCTGGAGCGTATCGCGCGAACCGGCGAGTTCGCAGTCCAGCACTTGCCGGTTGTCGATCGCCCCGAGGTCGGCATGTGAAAAGCCATGCGAGCCGATCTCCACCCCGGCGTCGGCCAAGGCACAAATCTGCTCCAACGTATTCGGGGCGTGAGGTTTTCCCCACAACAAATCGTGGGCGAACGGCTCGCCACTAAGCACGTTGTGCAAAGTCACGAAATAGGCAAATGGAATTCGCTCCCTCAACAGCCACGGCAGGGCGTAAGTGCAGTTGTCGGCGTAGCCGTCGTCGAACGTGATGCACGCACAAGGCCGATGATTGACGCCGTGGCGAATTCGCCGCTGGGATTCGGCCAGGTCCACCAGCTCGAAGTTTTTCCGCAGCCATGTCACCTGCCTGGCGAACATGCGCTGCGACACGGTCCAGGGATTGTCGGCCGCTTCGGCCACCCGATGGTAAAACAGTATCACCACCGGAACCCGCCCCGCCGCAGCCGCGCGCAGATGTCTGCGCCACCGCACGGGTCGGGTAGCGTGGTAGTACACGGTCAGGACCAACCGCTTCCATAGCGGCCGTGCCAGGTGGTGTGAGCGATACAGGCAATTCATTGGAATGTGGCGGAAGATTCTGCGTAGTCTGGCTGTTTGCTCTGCGAAACGGTTCGGGCATCCGCTAACTGAGGATTCGCGCTGTGTGTCTTCGCCTCCTCCTGGTTGTGCTGGCCGCGCGGGTTTGACGGCGGGCTGAGTCTGGCAGCCAGCCAACGTTTGATACTTCTGCCCGACCTCCATAGCATGTCGCGTAATCGCGGCGCCCACCGCGGCGGCACCACGCGAAAGTTCACCGTTGCCACCGGCTCGGCACGAAGGGCCTGTTTATACGGTTCGTCGCCGCGCATCAGATCGTAGGCTTTATAACCCCGCTGAATGGCCCAGCGGATCATCAACAGGTTCATCAGCTTGCCGGGTTCATGCTCGATGGCCTCCGGGGCCATTCCCGATTGATAGGAATAGACCGTCTGCTCGCCCAGCAGCAAAAACTCTGCCGCCGCAGGGTGCCCGTCCAACTCTAGCCAGCAAGCTGCTAGCCGTCCGGCCGGGGCCAACGACTCGGCCGCCCGGCGCACAAAGGCAGTCATGGCCGGCCAAGCGAAGCAACCTGGCTCGCCCAACTGGCGACGACGGCGTTGGTGCAAGTCGATGAGGATGTCGAGCGTCCGCGAGAGCGTCGGGGGGCTGTCGGCCCAGTGCAGCACCGCCCGGCCGCTTTGCACGTAAGCGGTCATCATTTTGCGCACGTGGTTGCGTCGTTTGCGGGAAAAGCAACTCAGGTACTGTTCCCAGGTTTCGGGCAAAGCGATGCGCCAGCAATTTGGCCCCGAGAGCGGATTGACTGCACAACCGCGCTGAAGTAGCTTGTGCATCAAGCATGCGACCGGCTGATCGTCTTGGGCCACGGCCTCGAGTTCCAGCAAATCCCAAGGGGGTGCAACTTCGCGGCCATTCGGAGGTGCGCCGCCGATTGTCCGGGACAGATACTCGGCCACAGCCGTAGCGACATCTTCTTCCCGGCCCGGCTCGCACAGCAAACTCAGATAATCGGAGCACGCCAGCCCGCTTCCCAGCCAGCGGATCACCCGGCCGAAAACCCGATGCCGCTCGATGTACCACGGGGCCAGGCCGAGCAGTTTCCCGCGCGCGTCCAGCGCGCAGGGGACGAACAACTCGGCGCGCAGGCTCGCCGGTTGGAACTTTCCCGCCGTACGCGCCATACAATCGCCGTAGTCGCGCAGGCCGAACGCCCGCCACCAATTCGCTAGCCACCCCCAGCATCGCGTAGGCACCTCGGCCGACATGCGGTCCCACTGCTGGGCGTAAGGCACTAAGTCTTCCAGCCGGCGGACCAGAACGATACGCATCAAGTCGTCCTCGGATTTTGCTTGGGGTTGTGCTTGTCGTGAAGCGATTTTTGCCGGGCCTCTAGGGGAGCCTCCCGCGGCGCGCTGCAAGGGGCATGGCAAAAGGTACCCTGTGTCGGGCAAACGGGGAGTGGCGCTGGCTGCGTCTGACCAGGCCCCGGTATTTCCAACAGCGATGCGGCGGCAACTCAGCAGCTCGAGCCGCTCGTTGCCGTCACACAAATGTTTGTCATGGTGAGGAAAAAGCAAATGGTTCTGTCGGTGGGAAGGCACCTGGGTATGGGCCGGCGGCCGGATGCCAGCGCCAGTGGCAGCCGCACAACAACGTTGAGTTCTTTCAACAATAGGTTTTCGGTTAGCGACCTGAACCCTGCCGCCCGTTCGCACCCCGGGAACGATTCATCCTGCACGCAACCCGCATCTAAATCGAGGGTTACGTCATCGGTGCGGAGTTTGCCTTCGGGCGCTAAAGGCTTGGCATCGCCTTTGCGAAACGGTCTGGGCAACCCATCGATCCTGCAACTTGCGAGAGACGACAATGAACCACACAGCTTTTGGCGGCGAAAATGGCTCGGCTGCAATCGACTGCCTGCGGATGCTCAATCGCTACCGCAAAACGTGGCTTGTTCCGGCGATAATCGTGGCTGCTGCCGTGTGCGTGTACGCAGTCGTGAAGCCCGACGTCTGGACGGCCAGCCAGCCGCTGGTCATCCGCAGCGAAGCCATCGGCAAAGACGCCCCGCTGGGCAAGTTCCGCCAAATCGAAGACATGAAAACAGCCCAGGAGACGCTGTTGGAGCTGTTGCGCAGCCGCACTGTGCTGGCCGCCGCGTTGGCAGAGGTAGGTGCGCCGGCCGGGTATAATAAGGCCCCAGCCGAGTATCCCGACCACGACCAGGTGGAAAGGCTTCGCAAACGTGTTCGCCTGATCCCGCCCAAGGGTGCCGAGTTCGGTAAGACCGAGGTCTTTTACCTTGAAGTACAAGACCGAGAGCGGCAGCGGGCAGTGGCGTTGTGCGCGGCGATAAGCAGCCGGCTTCAGGCCCGTTACCAGCAGTTGCGCGATTTGCGGGCTAAGAGTTTGATCGACGAGTTGGCCAAAGCCACCCAGTTGGCCCGGGCCGACTTAGATGCTTCTACCGCCCGATTGTCGGAAATCGAAGGGCAACTCGGTGCCGATTTGGCCGAGGTCCGCTCGTTGCAGGACCCCAGCTACGGCGATAGCCCGTTGCGGCGGACACTGACAGAAATCACCGCCGAGTTGCGCGGGGTGGAGGCGGCCATTCAATCCGATCAGCAGCTTTTGGAGGTGCTCAAGGCGGCTCAAAGCGATCCGCAGCAGTTGCTGGCCATGCCTTCGCGGCTGAGCGCCTCGCAGCCGGCGCTACAGAAACTCAAAGAGGGGTTGATCGAAGCGCAACTGACCGCCGCCCGAATGGAAGGCAAGATGACTGCCGAGCATCCGTTGGTCCGCAGCGCCCACGAGGCTGTTGCCCGGGCCGCAGAGCATCTGCGGGCGGAACTGCCGGTGGCCATAGCAGGGCTGGAGCTGGAGTTGCGGGTCAATCGGCAGCGCCAGGCGCAGCTTGAAGAGCGGCTAGCCCAGCTCAACGCCCGACTCCACCGCGTGGCCGCCCTGCGAGCTACTTACACCGCCCTGGCGGCCGAGAACCGCAATCGCCTGGCGGTGCTGGAGCGGGCCGAGCAGAATCTGGCCGACGCCAAGGCCGCCCTGGCCAGCGCCAATGCCGTCAATCTAGTCGCTCCGCTGGAAGCCCCAACTGCGCCCCAGCGACCGCAAGGACCAGGCCGTGTGACCATCGTTCTGCTGGGGGTGTTAGGCGGATTGGTTGTCGGCTTGGGCGTAGTTTACTTGACGGTTCCGACGTACTTGACGGCTCCGGCGGCCGGCCCGCAAACCTCGGCACCGGAACCCTTCGATGCGCGCGCGAACATCGAGAATAAACTGCGCAGCACCGTCGCAGCTTTGCAAACCACCAAGCATCTAACGCTCAAAGAAGCGCTGGCCAAGCTCAACGGGAAGCACTGGCCCAGCTCACCTTCAACGCAGGGGCACGCTCGCTGAACTGGCCGCGCGGCGCCGCGTGAACGTGGCTGCCGTGCAGAGTGCTTCGGGCGTATGCGGCGACGCTGATCCCGCCCAGGAAAAACAGCATCATATTGGCCATCGGAATGGCTGACACGTCGTGGAAAGTGCCGTTGGCGAAATAGGCTGTCAGGTAAGACAGCATCAACAGTCCGGTCTGGCGCAAGTGCAGTGGCAGGCTGCTGTCGCTCCACAACAGCCAGGCGCGGCGCGCCCATAGCGCCACTACTGCCACGAATAAGAGCATCCCCACCAGGCCGGTCTCGGTCAGCAAGGCCAGCAGCACGTTGTGGTTGATGTAGCCGCGCGCCTTTTCCAGGGGGAGATGGCTATCGCGGTCGTTCAGATACTTCGGTGCCTCGCGCAAGAACTGGTTATAGCCGCAGCCGAACACCGGCCGATCGAGGAACATCCGCCAGGCCACGGCCGCCAAGATGGGGCGCAATTGCACCGATTCGGCGGTCTGCTCGGCGGTCAGATAACGATCGCGTTTGAAGCTCACCAGCCGCTCCCAGTGCGCGCCGATGGCTATCAACACCGTAAGCGTTCCGGCAGCCAGCAGCGGGACGCGCCAATTTCGCGGCAAAGCTACTCCAACGATCAGCGCCAATACCAGCGCACCTGACATCCATACGCTGCGGGTCAGGGTCAACAGCAATCCGGCCAGCATCAAGGCTGCGGCCGGTATCAGTATCGCTTGTCTTGGTCGGCCCAGCCGCGGCCATAGCATCAGCGTGCCTGCCAGGCAGGTGGCGAGCAAAATGCCGTTGCCAATGGGATTGAGTACCGGCCCACGGGCGCGGCCGATGAACTCCAGCCGAGCTTCGGCTGCGGTTCGGGCGATATATTGCGGATAGACCAGCCACCACACTTGCCAGTACTCGGCCAGCGCGGTCACGCCCAAGTACACCCCAAAGGCCGCCAAACACCAGAACAATACCGCCGCCGAGCGCTCGGTCCACTGGGTTTGGCGAGCCGCCCAATACACGCCCAAGGGCATCAGGTAGTAAATGATAAGCCACGCAACGGGTTGATGGTTGGCTGCCTGCCAGTCGGCGGTGAAGGTGCTAAAGACCATCGTGCCGACGAAGGCCAGCAGCGTCCAGTCGGCGACGGTCATTGGCTGCGGCTCAGTCCGGCCCCAACGCCGAAATACCAAGTACTGGCCGCACAGCACCAGCCACAGCAACCGGTCGATGCTAAGCGGAATCCCACCGACGCGGACGGAAAAGTAATCCACCCCGAAGCAGCTTACCGCCAGCAATACCGCCAGACACCCTGCCAGCAGTCCGCCATAGCGGAGTATCACCAATCCCCAGACCAGCGCAATTAGCGCTCCGATGGCTGCTACCACGTCCATAACTCACCTGTGCAAACTGGGTCTGCTCAACAATAAGGCGCTATACGCGCCGCGGCGCCAGCGAAGGCGCCGTACGGCCTGCTCTCGGCGACGCCCACATCGGGCGGCGCAAATCTTCCGCAATCCTTGGGGAACCGACAGCCGCCAAACTGTTGCCGACAAACAACCCAACGTTGCGGTTTTGCAACCGCGCTGCCTGATCGCCGCGCTGCTGCCCGGTGCGATCGCTGCCAACAGCGCCTGTTTCGGCGCACGGTCCAGGCCGAACTGAAGCCAGAGGGAACACGGTGGCCACGAACAGGACAAGACCGACTGACAATAACGGAGTGGCCGTCCCCGATATGACCCGTTTACTCGTTACAAACTGAACTGGGGCGCTCAGTAGTCGAGGGCCATTTGTCGGCCTCGATGTTTTTGTCAGCACGAGGTGACAGATATTCTCGATCCGGCGCGCGCTTTGCAGCACTCACTGTTATTGCCGGCGCAGCATCCATGGGCTGTATGAGTTGGCCGGGCACCAGAATCAGTTGAAGCGGCACGAGAATCAGTTTGAGGGGCACGAGAATCAGTTTGGTCGCCACGGGAATTAGTTTAACCGATACGAAAATCGGTTGCGGCGGCAACAGAACTGTCGGTACGGCAACACAGACAGGATCAATCGTCGCGGCAACCCAGAATGAGCCGACAGCGCCGCGGCGGGATGAGTGTGGCAAGGCTCGCAGTGAAAACTGCCTATTCCGACCACTAAGCTATCGACAACCTTATGGCTACATTAACCTTCAGACCAACGGCAAGTACTGAAGCAGATCTCCAAAGAATCGAATCATGCGCCTGCACGTGTCTTTCTGAAATCGCTGCTGGCTCGCCCAGTGGCGAGTGGGCGAAGGCACGAGAAACGCCGATGGCTAAGAAGAAGACAAGAGGGATCGGTCGGCAGAATATATCTTTGTACCGGCTTAATCTCTCAGCCGGTCGAGCGGCGGTCGAACCAGCCGGAAACCTCTCGCTCGGCTACCGGTTCGCAAAGCGGCTTATAGATATAGTCGGTGCCACGGTGCTGCTGGTGCTCCTTGCGCCGGTGATGCTCGCCATACTGATCGTGCTGACTATAACCACCGGTGGCAAACCGTTGTTCTTCCAACGGCGGGCTGGCTACCTGGGCAAGCCGTTTACGATGGTAAAGTTCCGCACCATGCGGCCCGACGCCGAGCAACTCAAGCAAACTGTGAAAAACGAGGCCAGCGGACCGGTATTCAAGAATCGACATGATCCGCGCGTCACGCGTTTAGGGCGCTGGCTCCGCAAAACTAGCCTGGACGAAACGCCGCAGTTGTTCAACGTGCTGCTGGGGCAGATGTCGCTGGTCGGGCCGCGTCCGCTGGTGATCTCCGAGACCGCCGAGCTGCAACCCTGGCAGCGGCGCCGGCTGGCGGTCAAACCGGGCCTGACCTGCCTGTGGCAGGTAAGCGGACGCAGCGAGGTGAGCTTCTCGGATTGGGCCAGAATGGACATCTGGTACATCCGTCGCCAGAATCTGCTCGTCGACTGCAAGCTATTATTGCTTACCCCTTACAGTGTGCTCAGTGCGCGCGGCGCATATTAGCGCAACCTAACGCATTGATACTTGTTACTGCGATTCAATGCGGGTTAATGCGGGTTAATGCGCGTTAAGGGACGTTAAGGGGCGTCAAGGGGCGTCAAGGGGCGTCAAGGGACGTCAAGGGGCGTCAAGGGACGTTAGGGGACGTCAAGGGGCGTTAGGGGACGTCAAGGGACGTTAGGGGGCGTCAACACCATTTTAACGGCTGGTAACGCCTATTAACCGATATTTACGGCGTCGAGGCACACTAGCGCACTATAGCCCGGGCTGCCGACAAGCAGTGCCTGCCGTGCAGCTCTAAGCTCGGCCAAGTTTCTGCCCGCTGGCCACAAAAGGGGCGATTGTGGAGCCGCTTTCATGCACCCGGTCGAATCGCTGGATACTGATACCGGCACTCTGAAACCGCCCGACACGTCCCCTGTCTTGCCAATCGCGCCACACTTGGCCGCCGAAAGACCGGAAGCCCCGCCAACACCAGACCGTACGTTTACTGTATTAGGGGTGCGCATTACCGACGTCACTGGCGGTCGGGCAGTGCAACTGATCGGCCGCATGCTGGCAGCCGCCGACGGGGTGACACGGGCAGTATTCTTCGTCAATGCACACACGCTCAATCTTGCGGCGGCCAATGAGCAGTATCGAGAAGTGCTCAATTCGGCCGACTACGTCTTCGGCGATGGAACCGGCGTGCGCTGGGCCGCCCGACTGCAAGGCATCCGCGTACGCGACAATCTGGCCGGCACCGATCTGACCCCGCTTGTGCTGCGCAGTCTGGCCGGCAACGGCTACCGCTATTTCCTGCTCGGCGGCACAGAAAGCACGATTCGTCGGGCGGCTGAGTACGCGGCTGCGACTTTCCAGGGATGGACGCTGGCCGGTTATCACCACGGATACATCCACCAGCCCGAGCTTTCCGCAGCAGTCATCCGCCAAATCAACCAAGCTCGGCCACACCTTCTGCTGGTGGGGATGGGAAATCCGCTCCAAGAGCAATGGTGCGCCCAGCACCGCCGACAGTTGCAAGTGCCGCTGTGCATGGCCGTGGGCGGACTGTTCAGTTATTGGTCGGGCGAGCTGACGCGCAGTCCCCGCTGGCTCCGCCGGCTAGGGGCCGAGTGGTTGGGCATCCTCTGCCAGCAACCGCACAAGGCGCGGCGGTACCTGCTGGGCAATCCACTGTTTTTGTGGCGTATCTGTCGGGAACACTTCCGCCGGCCGGCTCGTGTTGGTCTGCTGCGCTGGACAAGCAAGAAGCTGGCCCGTCGCATGACCGTGCTTTCAAGCGCTGCGCTCCGACTGCCCCGACGCTCCGTGGCAACGTTTTCGGCAAAAGTACGGGTCCTCACCTATCACCGCTGCGGTTTTGCGCGGCGCGATCCGTTTTGCGTCAGCCCGGACCTGTTTGCCAGGCAAATGCGCTTTCTGGCCGAGAACCATCTGGCCATTTCGCTGGAGGAATTGGAGGACATGCTCGCCGGGCGCAAGCCGCTGCGCGACGGGGCAGTGCTCGTAAGTGCCGACGATGGATTTCGCAGCGTGCTTACCCAGATGCTGCCCATCTGGCAGCATTACCGCATCCCGGCCGTGGTGTTCGTTTCGCCGGCGCTGGTGGCCGAGCAAAATCCCGTTCCGCGCCAGCCGAAGCCCGAGCCAACCGACGACGCCGAACCGTGGGCCGCGGAACCATATCTGACCTGGGAGGAACTGACCCGTTTGCAGCGCTGCGGAGTGGCCGTCGGTTCGCACGGTCTGACGCATCGCTCGCTGGGAGCAGTGACGCCGCAGGAGCTTGCCATCGAAGTCTGTCAGTCGCGCGACATCTTGCAAGCGCGGTTGGGCTGCAAGATCACGGCCTTTGCTTATCCGTACGGAACGCGGGCGGACTTCAGCCCTACCACGGCCAACGCCCTGGCGCGGGCCGGTTATACCATCGCGTTTACTTCGCAGCACGGGGCGATAAGCCTTGGGAACAATCCGCTCGCATTGCCGCGGATCAAGATCGAATCGGGCGAAGGAATGAACATGTTCCGTGCGATAGTCGCCGGTGGATTGGACGCCTGGGAGCTGGCAGACCGTTGGCTTTGGCGGTTGCAGCAACGCCGGTAGTCTTGCTGGGTGGGCCGCAGCATCGGCGGTGTTTATGTCCGACACGTATCTAAAACATCACGAAGGCACAAAGGCACGAAGCCCTGAGCCAATATCGGCTTGAGCGGCTGCTGAATTGGTTGCGGCATCGGCGGATGGGGATTCACCAGCGGGGAGCCGCTTGCGGTGTAGCGATGAAGTGCAAAGGTCGGACAGTTCGGTTGGGGCAGAAGCGATTGATTTCCAGCCGGTGCGGGCTACAATCGCGGCATGAATGCCATCTGTATAGTGGTGGACCGACTGCATGTGGGTTTTCTGGGACCGTACGGCAACAGTTGGGTTGGGACCCCGGCGCTCGACCGGCTGGCCGCCGAGGCCTTCGTACTGGACCAAGTGCTAGTCGATACGCCGCAGTTGGAGTTGCTTTATCGGTCATATTGGTGCGGGCGGCACGCGCTTTGCCCACAACAGGACGATTGGCCATCGCTGCCCGAACTGTTGCGGCAGGCCGGCGTTGCTTCGCTGCTGATGACCGACGAGAAACTGGTGCGCGACCATCCGCTGGCCGGCCATTTCGACGAGCTGGTGGCCATAGACCCTTGCTGGCAACCGGCGGCAGCAGCCGACATCGAGCAAACACACCTGGCCGGTTGCTTCGCCCAGATTATCGACTATCTGGAGGAGCTGAGCGGGCCGACGTTGCTATGGTGTCACCTATCTGCGCTGGGTACAGTGTGGGACTCTCCAGCGGAGTTCCGCCTGCGATACCGCGAGGAAGACGACCCGGAACCCTTCGCGGACGCCGAACCCCCTAACCGCCTGCTGCCCACCGACTACGACCCCGACGAGCTGTGGAGCGTCGTGCAGGCGTATGCCGCTCAGGTGGCACTATTGGACGCTTGTATGGGCGGGCTGCTGGAGTACTTCCGCAGCAGTCGGTTATCGCACGATACGCTGTTGATCGTCACTGCGGCGCGAGGATTCCCGTTGGGTGAACATCGGCGTATCGGCCCGTGCGACGAAGCACTGTATAGCGAGCTTGTCCAAGTGCCGCTGGTGCTGCGCTTTCCCGATGGCTTGGGAGCCGCTGCCAGGGCACAGAACCTGGTGGAGCCGAGCGACATTTGGGCCACGCTTCTGGATTGGTGGGGCACTCCAGTCCCATTGTCTCCCAGCGGGTTAAGTCTGCTGCCGGTAGTCCGGGGCGAGCCGGGCATCTGGCGAGATCGCTTGGCAGTGATGAGCCACACGGCGGCGGGACACCCCGAACGAGCGATCCGCACCCCGGCGTGGCTGCTGCGCTCGGCCGAAGGCGAAGAGCTGTTTGTCAAACCCGACGACCGCTGGGACGCTAACAACGTCGCCCCCCGTTGCCCGGAAGTAGTCGAATGCTTGCTGGACGCGCTGGCCCAGTTCGAGCAGACGTTGCCTGCCGGCCGCGTGGCCGACTTGCCACCGCTGGGCGAAGTGCTACTGAAAGGGCTTGACTAGTATAGCCCTAATATCTTCTTGAAGTGCTTTGGCATCTTGTGAAAGTGCTTTGGCATATTGCTTTCGCGCGGGGTGCGGGGCTGGCTTATCAAGCTGTGCAATAGTAGCGTTGCTACAGAGGGTACCAGTGCTCGCACTCAACACGCAACTGGCCAAGTTATTGTCGGAGGGGTATTTGACGCAATCAGAGTTGAAGATCGATGTTTGCTATTTTCCTGCCAAAGATTTCGCCACACTTGGGCAATGCGGACCGATCATCGCCTCCTAGCATCACTCAAAGGTAATTCAGCAAGGACATCTGGAAAATTTTTCCCATAGCAATCAGCGAGGCTTGGTATGCGGCCTGCCGGGCCATGAGTTCCGAAATCACTTCTTCCATGTTGGCGTCGTAGTCGTCCGACATGGCCTTGCGCAGATTGATGTATTCAGACTCCTGGGAGTCCTGAATGGCGGACAACCCCTGCTGCCTTGCCCCCAGCTCGGCGCGGGCGAAGTCCATGTCGATGCGTGTAGCGTCTAACATTTCCACGCCGCGCTGGACCAACCGCATGTCGTCGGCCAGCAATCCCTCCTTGATGCGCAGCAAGGCGGTAAAGACGCTTTGGGTCTCCAGCGGGTTGACGTCGCGGCCGGTCAACTGCACCGGCACGCCCGGTATCGCCGGCACGCTCGCCGAATCCTCGCCCACCGACACAAGCCCCAGATCGATGGCCGCCGTGCTCAGCGGGTTGCGGACCACCCGCAGCGGCTGAGTGCCGAGGCTGCCGTCGGTCAGCTCGATGCCATTGCCATAACGCGACAAGGAAGCGGTCAGCCTGCCGTCGGCATTATTGATGTGGTTGTTGATCTGCTGGATGACATCGCCAATGGTCACAGCAGCGGAGATGTCGATTCCCAGCCGCACCCCATCGGTGCGATAAATGTAGAACTCCACGCCTGCGTCGTCCCCGCCGGCGGTTAAAGCCAAGCCGGCGGCCACCAACCCGGTGCCGTCGTTGGGCGAGCCGTCCGGGTTGTTAGGCAACGTCAGCTCCCAAGCGGCCTGAGCTTCCGGCGGGGCCTGAGTGGCGAAAAGCGCCAACACGTCATTGGCCGTAGTTGAACCCTCGTTGATGTAAAAGGTCATTTTTTTGCTGAGCGGGTCGTAAATCAACGAGGGCGGGTCGGCGGTATCGACCAGCTCGATCTGAAAGTCGTTCCAGTCGGCCCCCAGCGAGGTAGCGCGGAACCGGATGCGGCTGTTCGGCACGCCGGGATTTTCGAGCAGCGCCATGGCGTACTGCGGGTTGTAAGCCGGCAAAGTATGCACGCCGTTGCCGTGGTTTAGCTGTTCCAGACGCAGGGCTTCGGTGAAAGTGCGCAATCCCAATTGACTGGCGGTCGTGCCGCCGTTTTCGCCGATCATGAAATCGCAACCACTGGTGCGCGATCGTACATTGATGCCGTTGCGGTCATCGTTTATCGAGGCGGTCAACCCCGCCCCCGCACCGTTGAGCAAGTTGAGCAGGTCTTCCACCGTCTGCGCGCGCGAGAAGCTGATGGTGGTAGTTCTCTCGCGGTTGACGATCTGTAAGCCGGCGTCTTTGTCCAGCGCTTCGCCCCAGCCGTTGGCGGTGACTGCTGTGGCCCGGGCGTCGATCACGCCCTCGCCGTGGTTAAGCGCCTCCAACGGGTCCAGCTCGGCGTAGAAGGGAATTTGGCCAGCTTCGTAGGCGCGATTGATGGCGTCGCGCACATGGTACGCCCGGCTGTAATCCTGCACTATGTGTATCACTAGCGACACGCCAGGGGTGTACTCCACGAACTCGGCGCCTACGGAAATGCTGTTGTCGTGGATGAGCGATATCTGCACGCCATTGAGCGCCACGCCCGCGGCGGTACGCTCGCCCGGCACGGCGGCGCGGATCACCAAGTCGTTATCGCGTCCGCGGCTGTGCAGAAAAGCGGTGGCTTTAGCACCTAGGATATTTTCCAACAAAGTGGTTGGCATAAGGGCGGGCTGGAGGTCTCGGCTTTCGATGTATCCCTCGCCCACGCCTGTGTCGCGCAAAATGCCCAACTGATACGCGGTGGTCCCTCCGCCCACGTCGCGGATCGACAGATTCGTACCTTCCGGCTGGGCAAAGGCGATGTATAGCCTCTTGTCGGTAATGTGGACGTTAAGCTGTCGGCCTGCGGGCGGATTGGCCTTGATCTTCGCCGCCAGATCGCCCAAGGTGACCGCGCCGCTAAGATCGACGATGCTTTTTCTCGTGCCGTCGGAAATTTCGATGCTTCCCAGCGATACGCCTGCTCCGCCGAACAAGTCGGTCAGTTTCGTGTCGTAGGTCAGCACCGGCGTAAGGGTGCCGCTGCCGCGTACCTCGGCCGAAATTGCGCCGAATACCTCGGCCCCGGTGATATTGGTGTCGAACAGCAGTCCGATGTCGCCAAAGCTCGACAACCGCGACTCGTTTCCCAAGTACTCGATGGAATTAGCGCCCACGGGGCTGAACGGACGCACGCCGTCCTGCGAACCGGCAAACAGGTACCGGCCGCGAAACTGGCGGTTGCCGGTGTCCAGTAGTTGACCGATGACCTGGTCGATTTGCTGGGCGGCAGCGCGGCGCTGCACGTCGGTGGAAGTGGTCCCCAGTGCAGAGATGGCCGTGGCGCGGGCCTCGGCCAGCAAGCCCGAAACGCTCGATAGCGCGTTGTCGGTGGCGCTGAGGAAGGAAAGATTCGTGCTGAGGTTAGTCCTCATCTGGGTCTTGCGCGCCAACAACTGCTGCAAGACCACTACTCGCATGGCAGCCACCGGATCGCTGCTGGGGGCCTCGAACCGTCGCCCGGTGCTGAGCTGCTGCTGCACGCGGAACAGTTGCTCCTGGTCGTACATGACCTGGTTGAGCATCCGCTCGCGGATGAAGGCTTCGCTGATGCGGGTCGTGGGTATGCCGATGATGGGCGTAGCCATGGGGTCTGCTGGGGAAAACTTCTATGAGCTTCGTTGCGGGATTGCGCTGTGCAGTATTCCTGCAACGAGGTTGTCGGTCGGTTGTTTGTTGCCCCTGTTTGTTGCGTCTCTGTAAGCGAGGCCGGTCTGTGTCCGGCTACAAGTTGACCAACAGCTCGAACAATTCCGCCAGGGCAGCGATGTACTTGGCCGCGGCCTGATACGCCCGCTGATGGGCGATCATCCGCACGGCCTCTTCGTCCAGGTTGACGCCGCTGGTCGATAGCTTCTGGCCGCGCAGAGAGATCTCGAATACCCGTGCCCCGTCGGCTACCGACTTGGCGATGGCCGAGCCTTGGGTGGCTTCGCTGACCATCCAGTTGTACAGCACAGCGATGGAGGCCCCGTCGCGGCTGGCCAGAGGAGTGTCGATCAACTGGCTGAGCTGGATAGCGTTGAGGGTGTCGGTGCCGACGCCTCCCCGGCTGGCGGCGAACTTGGCGGGATCTCGGGTGATCTCTGCGCTGATGGAAATATCGCGTGCGCCGATGCCGGTGAAAAATACATTCAGGCCCAAGGCGGCCAGCACGCCGCTGGTGTCGTTGGCAAAGGCCAGCTCGTCATCTGCCGAAAGCGTTCGCAGCGTCACCCCCTTTTCGTAATTTATCTCCGCCCGAACCCCTTCGACCTGCGCGTTGATCGCCTCGACCAAACTGCTGAGCGTGGTGGGCCGCCCCAGCCCGCCCAGGTTCACCTTGATGTCGGTGGTCTTCGTCAGCCCGGTGCGCCGGTTGTACACCATCACCTGAAACGAACCGTTGACGGGCGTGAACGGTAGCCCGGCATCGTTCAGCGGCGCGTCTAAATCGTTCACGCGGTATTGGCTGGTCAGGCGCGTGTATCCGTTCAGGCCTTGCCCGCTGCTGTGGATTTTGTTGAACTCGAAGATCAACGTCTTGGCGAACTGATCGAGCCGGTCCAGAAAATCGCCCAGCACTTGATCGCGCGCATCTAGTAGACCGCGCAATTGGCCGGAATTGGGATTGAGCGGCGCATCGGTATCGCTCAAATGGATGTTGGCCTTGGTGAACCCATGCTCCGCTTCCAGCACAACTTCGACTTTTCGGGCTGCGCCTTCGTAGATCAGGTAATCGCCGCCCCGATAGACCACCACTCCGCTGCTGGGCTGTTCGATTACGCGGATGTCGATCAATCGGGCCAGATTTTCCAAAGCGGCCAGGCGCTGATCGCGTAGTCCGACGGCGTCGCTTTTAGACACCTGCCCGCCCTCGGTGTTCGAAATCCGCACGTTCAGCACGCGGATTTCCTCCAACAGGCGGTTGATGTCCTCGGCCATGTTTTTCACCCGGTCGTTCAGCTCGCTGCGCAGCCGCTGTGCCCGGTCGGCAAGACGCTGGATGTCTTGCGCCAGGCGCTGTCCTTGCAATACGACCAGGTTTCGTATCGACCGGTCAGCCGGCTGGTTGAGTACTTCGGCGATGCTGTTGAAGAAATTGGTCAGCAACGAGCCGACGCTGGTATCGGCCAGGGGGTTGATCAGTCCTTCCAACTGGGCGTAGACTTGCTCTACGGTTTCTGCCTCGCCCTGGTCGCTGACGGCCCCGCGCAGCCGCTCTTCCAGGAAGTGGTCGATTTTCTGGATGACCGCCTCGACCTGCACCCCCAGCCCCAACAACAATCCACCGACGCGCTGCGTGGGCGCAGGCTTGAGGATAACCTCCTCGCGGATATAACTGGGCGTGTTGGCGTTGGCGATATTTTGCCCGACCACCTGCAAGGCGATGTCGTTCGCCCGCAGAGCGTTGGCGCCGATGCGAATCGAGCCGAATAGCGACATTCCCTGTCTTGGCTGGCTACGCCAGAATATGTAGTTTATCTAGGCTTCGCTGTCTACCAGCCCACCGTGGGCAGAGACTGTCCCCTCTTTCTCATAGGTCGGCTCGAGCCGTCCTCCGGTCGCAATAATCTCTAACAGTTGGGAAAGATAAATCAAATGTCGCTGCACCAGCACCCAATTGACGAGGCTTTGATGGCGGAGCAGGCGTTGCCGGGCCTCGGCCAAGCGAAGGTTCTGGTCGAGCATCGCCCGCTGCGGCTTTGGCAGGGCTGCCGTCAGCGCGCGGATGCTTTCTGAAGGCATCCCTTGCCGTGCGGCCAAGGCGAGCAACTCTTCGCGGCGTCGAAGACACTCTTGCAGCCGGCCGACAAGCTGTTCCTCGACCGGCCCGATTGCCGCCAGCCCGGCAATGTCCGCCGTCGCTAGCATGCGCCGTTTCTCGGCCAGCGAGTGCAGCAGGTCGTCCTGGACCGCCAATAGTTCGTCCAGCAGAGAACCGATTTGAGTATCGAAGCAAATAGACATGGCGATTCGGTCTACCAAAGTCGTTTAAGCCGGTGCCACGATAGGGCCGCTGCTACGTCTGAGCCGCTGCTACATTTGATCCGCTGCCACGTTTGATCCTCTGCCACCGTAGGCCGATGCTCAGCTTCGCGGCAAGGTGAACAGTTCGAACATCGGTCCGGTGAACTGCTCGGCCGAAGACTTAGCGAGCTTTTCGGCTAGCACCTGATCGAGTTGCTGTTGAAATATTTCTTCCGCCCGCCCGCCGTGAAAATAAGGCGGCTTGCCCAGGGTCTTGCGCATACTCTTGAGCATCTGCCCGAAGAACACCTCGCCGACGAAAGCATCGAATGCTTCACGCAACTGGCGGCTGCTCGCTCCGGCGCCGGGCGGCCGCGCTGCGCCGGCCGCTGCGGCCGAGTACGCCGCTCGGTCGTCTCTGCACGTACTTATTGCCGATGTGTACATCGTGTTCTCCGCTTGCCAGAGTTTTGCCTGTGGCCGCCTGGGGCGTTGCACCCAGGGACGCCGCGGCCGGCTTATCCAGCCGTGCTGGCCGACAAGCCAACGGCAACCCGCTAGCGTCACTCGATTATCAACTGGGCGTGCAGTTTGCCGTTGCGGTCCAATCCTTTGATGATGTCGATAATCTCTGCCGGCGGCACGCGCACGGCATTTAGCGCTTCGACCAGTGCTTTGAGTTTCGCCTTGGACCCGTCGGTTGGGTCCAAAGCCACAAAACCGCGCGCCACCGGGGCACCGGTCTCGATGACTATATTCTTGTGCGTGACGACCACCGGGCCGATCTCCACTTCTCCGCTGATGACGATGCTGCCGGTGCGTTCGTTGATTACCACCCGCGCGCCGGTGGGCGGGTGCGGCATCGGCAAAGCCAACACCTGCGAGACGAACATCACCGGGTCTTCCCGGTATTGCGGCGGAATGAGCACCTCGATGTTCGCCTGGTTGATGGCCTTGGCCAGCGTCACCCCGCTGGTCTGAAAGGCCAATTGGCTGTTGATCAGATCGGCGATTTCCTGGGCGACTTGGAAATCGGCATGGTTGCGGTCGAGCACCAGCGTGATCTTTCCGTTGCGGGTAAAGGCGGTGTAGAAATCCTCTTCCAGCCGGCAACCGCGGAATATCTTGCCGGTGGTGGGAATGCTGGGGTCTTCGATCGTGATGGGCCCTTCGGCCAGTGCATACACCCGCGGGTTATTGCGGTCTGGTCCGACCAGTGCAGTCAGAAACAGCCTTCCGCCGGCAAGCGATTTGGCCGCCCCGATCGAGCTTACCGTGCAGTCGATCTTGTCGCCTTGCCGTGCGCCAGAAGCCGGGATGGTGGCGGTTACCATCACGAGGGCGACGTTTTTGGCGTCTTTCAACTCGTCGATGCCCTTCTTGCCCGGCTGCTCGCCCAGCACCATCATCACCTTGGAAAGGCTGCGGATGGCCGGCAAAAAGTTGCCGCCGTCGCCGGTTCCTTTAAGTCCCACCACTATTCCCAGCCCCTGAAGCGTGTTCTCTTCCTGCCCCTTGACGCGGCAGATGTTCTTCAGCGTAACCTGGGCCAGCGCCGGCCCACCGGCTGGCACGGCCAGCAGCAAACCCACCAGCGAAGCCAATAGCGGCAGCAGGCGACGAAATACAGCGGCGGTAGTGGCGTGTTTCATGCCCCGTTCCCCGCAGACTTCCCTTGCAAATCTTCCAGTCCCGTACCAACTCCCCGAGTTTTCGTGCAGATGCCCGAGTTTGCGTGCAAACGCCCGATTTTTCGCGCAAAGCCTGCAATTGCTCAGCACGTACAAAAATTGTTCCTGTAAAATCCATCACAGCGCGGGGCGTCTCAGAAGGGCTGTATCTGGTCGAGCCACTGCATCATCCACCCGCGGCGATAACCGTCGCGCACATGCCCCAGCTCGCGTTTGTGAATGCGCAGATCGGCCACGTTCTCGCTGAGGATGGTGTTATTGGGCAATACGTCCTTGGCGCGGATTTCCCCGGCCACGTAGTATTCCCATACATCTTCGTTGTTGCGGATGACGCGCCGTCCCTCGATGACCAGGTTGCCGTTGGGCCGCACGTCAACCACAGTGCAGGCGATACGGAATTTCATCGAGTCGCGGGTTTCCAATTGCGACTCGCTGCGCATCTTGTTATCGACTTCGCCGCGGACGTGTGGCGCTCCGCCGGTTTGCGGGTCGGAAACAAACCGCAGCCCTTTGAGCAACACCCAGTTCTTCAGGATCAGGTCTTGGTGTGCTTTCTTTTTGCGGTCCATCTGACCTTCGCTGACCACCACCGAGTGCTCGTTGATCACCACGGTGACCAAATCGTGCATCCCCAGCGGTGCCGGCTCCACCGGCTTTTGATAAGTCCAAGAGTAACGATCGAGCGTGGGCGGACGATTGCCGGCCGACAATCGCAGCAGACTCGAATCTTGACCGGCGGTAATTGCCGGCCAACTCAGCAGCCACAAAGTGGCAACCGCTACCGCTGCCAGTTTCCAGCACGTCAAGTTTTCCATTTTCCAGGCCTTTCGCGAAAAAAGCGGCCAAGTGTTACATTCGCGCCGCGCCAGATGCAGTTCGGGGTCAGTTAGCGATAGCGCCGGCCGGCAGAATTTGCTCGGCTCTTTCCCCCATGTGACGTACCGCAGACTCCGTGCCCGACGGCACCGCAGAATCTTGCACCTTGACGGCGCCGGCAAACACTTCTACTTCGCGACTGTCGCACACCCGTGCCAAAAAAGTCTTTCGGTCGTAAATCGACTCGACCGACACCAACTCGCCCAAGCTCCCGTCTTCACGGGCCCGCGCCGTGATGCGCACATGGATGCCCGGACCACGAGCGTGTACCGTCACTACGTCGCCGCGGCGCACCAGCAGGGGCTGACGAATGGCATCGCGGGGCACCGGCGCCCCGGCCGGCAAGGCCCGAGTCGTCTGCCGGCCGATCACCTCCTCGACCGTACTACTGTACTCGTTTGTCCCCTCGCGCAAGTTGACCGCTTGCAGCTCCACGTCCTCCGGGCGTAATACTGCACCCCGTGGGAGCGACCTGGCGGTGACGACCACCTGCGGCGGCGGAGTAACCACGGCTTGTACGGAGAAACTCCCCGCCGGGCCGGCTCCGGGCAGCGTCACCTGGAAAGTTTGCCTGCCGTACCAAGGCGGCGCACCGCCAGAAACCGAGATCGACTGCGCCGAGTTGGCCACCGACTGGGCCGCGCCGGCCAGTGCGTGCAGTTGCGCGGCGTCCAATTCCAATTCGATGCTCCACGAACCCGCCCCAGACGCCCGCCGCGACAAGTACTGTGCTATTGCCTCGCGCAGTCGCTGCTGTGCTCGCCGCGCAGCCTGAGGCGAAAGGGAATCGACCGGGTTGCGTCCCCCCGCGCTATTGCCGACCACCGTCTGACTTGCGCCGGAGAACGTGTGCTCGGCCAGACTCACACCTTTGAGCACCAACAGGTCTTGAATCTCGCGCAGCCGCACGTACCGCTGCGTGCCGACGGCCGGGGCTGGGAACAGCTCGATTGCCGCCAGTGCTTCGGCCTGCCGGCCATCGGCAGTCAATATCTCGGCCACATCGCCCAGCGTGACTACCGCTGCGCTGGGTTGGCACTGCGGGCGGAGGCGAATTTCGGCCGCCCACGCTTCAGGCAGACCCCTTGAACCGGCCGCCACCGCCCACAGTGCCGTGGCCCACGTTACCGCCCGTAATTTCCTGGGCATGAGCATCAGTACCTCCGCAAATTGGCCACGGTTTGCATCATTTCGTCGCCGGTCTTGACGGCCTGGGCATTAAGCTCGAATGCCCGTTGTGTGGTTATCAGGTCGATCAGCTCGTTTACCGGCTCGACGTTGGAGGCCTCCAGCGAGTTTTGCCGCAGCAGCCCCAGGCCGTCTTGGCCGGGATTGCCCAGCGTGGGCGCGCCGGATGCGTCCGTCTCGGCGTAAAGGTTCTCCCCCAACTTCAGCAGCCCCTGCGGATTGACGAAGGTGGCCAGCTCGATTTGCCCGATCTGCGACATCGTCTGGCTGCCGGGCTGCCGCACAGAGACCATGCCTTCCGGGCTGATAGAGATTTCGATAGCATCGGGCGGGATGGTGATCGGCGGCTGCAACAACCGACCCATGTTGGCCGATCCCAAAACCAGATTTCCGTTGGCGTTCTTAGAGAAATTGCCTGCCCGGGTGTAATAGATCGTTCCGGTGGGGTCCATCACCTGGAAAAACCCCGGTCCTTCGATGGCTACGTCTAATTGTCCGCCCGTCTGCTTGAACGAGCCTTGCACGAACTCGCTTTGTATGCCGGAGACCCGGGAACCCAAGCCAATGGTCACGCCGATCGGGGTGTACTCGCCGGCGGTATCTTGTGCGCCGGGCATTTTTTCCACGCGGTAGAACAAGTCCTCGAAGTTCGCCCGGTCGCGCTTGAAACTGACTGTCTCCATGTTCGCCAGGTTGTTGGCGATCACGTCCAGCTTGGTTTCCAGGGCGATCATGCCCGTGGCAGCAGTGAATAGTGTTTGCACGCTCATGGCAACATACCGTTCCACGCAACAGATAAGGGAAAACGATTAGTTCTAGTCAGGCACGGTTAGTTCTAGTCAGGCATCTTGCTGAGCGAGTCAGCAGCGGCACACACCGCATCGGACGATCAAACGCGCAAAACCCGATTTATCAGTCCGCCCAGCATCTGGTCCTGTGTGCGGAGCAAGTTGATATTGGCCTCGAAAAGTCGGGCAGCTTCGATAAGAGCAGTCATTTCCAGCGTGGGACGTACGGCCGCTGCCTCCAAATAGCCGGCTGCCACCCGACGTTTCTCCGCGGCCACCGGCTCCGGCTCGCCCTCCAGGCGAAACAAGTTCTCGCCTACCTTGGTCAAGCCAGCACTGGCTGGCGGACGGACGATGGCCAAAGCCTGCGCCGCACCGCCAGCTTGGCTGACGAGGCCCTCTGGGGTAATCTGCCACGGGCCAGCAGCGGGATTGATGACCACTGGCGTGCGGGCATCGCTCAGCACGTTGTAGCCTTGTTGGGTGACGAGCTGGCCGTCGGCCGTAAGGCGGAAATTGCCTGCCCGGGTCAAATACTGTTGGTCGCCTTTCTGTACCAAGAAAAAGCCTTCTCCCTCGATTGCCAGATCGGTGGGTACCTCAGTGCGCCGCAGGGTGCCGGGAGAGAAATCGGTCTTGGTCTGTTGCAGCTCTACACCGCCGCCAACATCCTCGATCGTACCCAAACCAGGCGGTTGAAGGCCCATCTGTATCGCTTCGGCGTATCGGGCCTGGCAGATCGCCAGTTCGCGTTTGAAGCCTACCGTATCGACGTTGGCCAAATTGTTGGCGATCACTTCCAGACGGCGGCTTTGTACCGATGCGCCTTCGGCAGAAATGTACATGCCGTATGGCATAGATAAGCCCTAGGCTACACGTCGTAGGGTGCTGCCGGTCGAAGACAAGGTATTTTCGGTCTAAAAGTTTGTTTTATGGCTTGTCGGCCGCCAAAGGCAGTGGAATAATGAAGACGACGGGGCGTTGGCCCTGCAACCGGCGCGCCGAACCGAAGCCAGGCGGCGCCGATCCGCGCTTGCTTTGCCGCTATCGTTTGTTGCAAAATAAGATACGTTCGCCGTGTTTTGGGCCGATAGCCGATCGTCCACCCACGGCGAGAAGCAACTACATCCGCTGAAGGCGCAATGACCGCCGATTGATAGGTGCAAAGATTGCCGAGGGTACCGAATTGGCGTAGCATGTGGTTAGTAAAGTTTCCCAAACAACCTGGTTTGGTTATTTTTACTTGGTAAAGACATTCGGTAACTCCGATATAACATCTGGACTTCCGGAAGTCTGTGGCAGCCTACTGCAGCGCGAAGGAATTGCTTGACGCTATGTATTTACTGGAAAGGGCTGCAATATTCCCGGAACGGTAGCTGCGGCAAAGGAACCGGCGATGCTGGTCCTATCCCGACAACGCGACCAAAGCATCATCATCGGCGACAACATCGTCATCACGGTGGTGGACATCCGTGGCGACAAGGTGCGCTTGGGCATCGAGGCGCCTAGCGAGATTCCAGTTCATCGCCGGGAGGTGTACGAGGCGATAATGCGCGATCGCCGCAAGGCCGAGGAATCTGCCGCTCAGCAGGCTACCGACTCGCCGAATCCCAAGCCCGCAGAAGGCAACCGCGACGGCATCTCCCAGTCCTGACCGCCCCGCGCTAATCTGCACTGCCCGGCCAATAGCTGACGCACATCCCTGTCCGGCAAGCGGGCGACATCTAGCGGGGCTAGCCGCTGGACAAGCCCGCCTCTAAATCTTTTGTCTTTTCGCCAGGACGCATTTGGGCGAATGGTTATAACGGCTGTATCGATCATTTCGACGCCGGGCACCCGTTAAGCGGCGCGAACGTCCATTTTTTCGCTTTGCAGTTTGGCAAAGCCGCCGACTACAAAGTATAAGCTCCCAGACGGCAAAAAGAGCATAACGACAAATTGCCTAAAGTGACTATCTTGCCAGGTCGATTGGTGAGTAATGAACCGCTACAGGCGGCGATCACGCAGACAAACCCAGCGGCGTGATTGGTGGCCCGGTCGTCCCGCACGGACGCCTGTGGCGCGATGGACTCGCCTGGCATAGCCGACACGAAACAGGAGCCGGCCAAAGCACGGCAAGCCTCCGCAAGGCGCGCAAAGTTGCGTCCCACTTGAAAACAACAACACACCGTGGATGCCGACAGCGCTTTCCGGCACGGCTTCGAGGCAGAATCACCTGAGGAGGGGTTTCCAGCATGACCCGTATCAACACAAACGTTAGTTCCTTCACCGCCCAGAAAACGCTGGCGCAGTCCAACGTGCAGTTGCAACAAGCTTTGACCCGGTTGAGCACCGGCTTGCGGATCAACTCGGGCAAAGACGACCCGGCAGGCTTGATCGCCGCCGAGGCGCTGCGCAGCGACATCCTCAGCACGCAGAAGGCGATCAGCAACGGCGTTCGCGCCAACCAGATGATCGCCACAGCCGACAGCGCGCTGGGGCAGGTCTCGTCGCTGCTACAGGACATTCGCTCGCTGATCGTCGAGGCTGCCAACAAGGGCGCAATGAGCCCAGACCAAATCGCCGCCAACCAGCTTCAGATCGACTCCTCGCTGGCTGCCTTGAACCGAATCGCGCAAACGACCACCTTCCAAGGCAAACGCCTGTTGGACGGCAGTCTGGCCTTCATCCGCACCGATGTTTCAGGCATGAGCACCGTCCGCGACCTCCAGATCGACGCTGCCAACCTCGGTTCGACCGGTCGGCTGGCCGTAAACGTCGATATCAGTAGCGCGGCCACCCAGGCGGTAATTACCAACACCGGCTTTACTGCTGGCGCTCAGGCCAATGCAACTCTAAGCTTTGCCCCAGGAACAACAGTGACCACCACCGCCGGGGCTGTGTTCGACATCATGTCCACGTCGCTGACCTCGGGCAGTGGCGTGAC
>CALLPE010000041.1 GCA_938015445.1 uncultured Pirellulales bacterium | reverse complement strand
AAGCCTGTCGAGGTGGCGCCGGTTCTTTTCGAGGAGCTGCGGTCCGACCAAGCAGGCGCAACGACTGGGCAGGCCGATCGACCGGGTCAGTCGAGTCAGGAGGGCCGGTCCGACCGTCCTTGGCAGTCAGATCAGGTTGTTGAGCCGCAGACTGGGCCCGAGCCAGCAGCCGCAGCGGCGCCGCGGAGCGGTCAACCTGCCGTTGCGGCGCCTGTTGTGGCGCGGCAAACGGCTGTGGCAGCGGCGCGGCCGAGCAGGAAACAAGAGCGGCTGAGCAAGAGACAAGAGCTGAGGAAGAAGCGGCTGGAAGAGCGGCGAATCAAGGCCTTCCGCGATTACTTCGACTACCAGGAGGAAATGCACAAGATTCCTCCCCATCGTTTGCTGGCGATAAACCGGGGAGAGCGAGCGGGAATATTGAAGGTCAAGCTGGAATACGATCTTCCGGCAATGCACCAAGTGCTGGAGGAAATGCTGATTCCTCCGGAGCATCCCCATGCTGATTATCTGCGCGGTTGTGCTCGGGACGCGTTGAGTCGGCTGATCTTGCCCAGCCTGGAGCGAGAAGTGCGCCGCGAACTGACCGACAAGGCCGAGGCGCACGCGGTCGAGGTGTTCGCTAAGAATTTGCGGAATCTGCTGCTTCAGCCACCGGTGCGCGACCACCGGGTGTTGGCGATCGATCCGGGCTTTAAGAGCGGCTGCAAGGTTGTGGCCTTGGACCAGTTTGGCAACGTGCTGGAACACGGGGTGATTTATCTGGTGGGAAAGGCCGAACGCTGCCAGCAGGCCAAGGAAAAATTGATCGATCTGATCGACCGCCACCAATTGACTTTGATCGCCATCGGTAACGGCACCGCTTGCCGGCATACTGAGGATTTCGTTGCCCGGTTGCTTGATGCCGAGCTGAAAGGGCGGGGCATCGCTTACGTAATTGTCAACGAGGCGGGCGCCAGCGCTTATTCCACTAGTCAGGTGGGCCGCGAAGAGCTGCCGCAATACGACGCTAGCGTGCGGGGTGCGGTGTCGATTGGCCGCCGTCTGCTGGACCCTCTCAGTGAGCTGGTGAAGATCGATCCGGCGAACATCGGGGTGGGGATGTATCAGCACGATGTGAAGGCGAAGCACCTACGCGCCTCGCTCGACGAAGTGGTGGCCTCGTGCGTCAACTTCGTCGGCGTGGACGCCAACACGGCCAGCCCGGCGCTGCTGCGGTACGTTTCGGGCTTGAATCAATTGACCGCCCGACGCCTGTACGAGTATCGCCGCGAACACGGACCGTTCCAAAGCAGGGAGCAATTGCGCGAGGTGCCGGGCATTGGCGAAGCCACATTCGTACAAGCGGCCGGATTCCTGCGCATCACCGGCGGTACCAATCCGCTGGATGCCACATGGATCCATCCAGAGAGCTACGAAGTCACGGCTCAGCTCCTGGCCCATTTGGGGTTCACGGCCAGCGATTTGAACGATAAGCATCGGGCAGCCCAACTGGCCGAGCGTGCGGCGGCGGTTGACCGAGCGGTGCTAGCCCGGCAATTGGGCGTGGGTGCACACACGCTGGAGGACATCCTGTCGCAGCTTGTCAGGCCGGGGCGAGACCCGCGCGAAGATTTCCCGCAGCCAGTCTTCAAGCACGGCCCGATGAAGCTGGAAGACCTTGTGCCGGGCATGGAGCTGAGCGGCACCGTGTCGAACGTGGTGGACTTCGGCGCGTTTGTGGACATCGGGATGCATGACAGCGGTTTGGTGCACGTCAGCCATCTGTCCGATCGGTTTGTGCGCGATCCGCACGAAGTGGTGGTAGTCGGCGACGTAGTGCGCGTTTGGGTGCTGAACGTAGACAAGGAACGCCGCCGCGTGTCGCTGGCAATGGTTAAGCCGGGCACGGAGCGCCAGCGGCGAGCACAGCAAGCGCAGCCTGCCGAGGGGAAACAGTCAGACGCAAAGTCGACCCCGGCGCGCAGCGTAGGCCAACAGGGTGTCGCGGCCCAGGCGGCGCCGGCAACGCCTACCGGGCAGCCAGTTGCCGATGAACAGCAGCCGGCCGCCAAAGATGCCCGCTCGCAAAACGATCTCCAGCGTGGCGCGCCGGTCGGGCGAAGCGCTGCTACACCGGCCGAGGGCAAGCAACCTTCTGGCCGGCAAGGCGGGCGAAGTCGCGACCGCGACACAAAACCGCCGCCGCGGCGCAGTTCCGAGCGCAGCGGTTATAAGCCCAAGCCGAAGCCCAAACCTGTGGTTCGGATCACCGAGGCCATGCGCGCCGGCAAAGAGCCGATGCGCACCTTCGGCGAGTTGCTGCAATTCTATGCCGAAAGGCAACAGCAACAGTCCGCTGAGGGCAAGCAGCCGCAACAGCCGAGTCGATCCATGCCCGGCGGTTCGCAGGATCAGCTTGAGCAACAAAGGCCCGCCGACTCCGCATCGGAAACTCCAGCAGTGGCGACGCCCGATATTTCAAAGGCGGCGATGGCCGAAAACCCAGCATCGGCGCCCGATGATGTTCATGATGTTCAGGCTGCCGCGTGCGACGACGGCGGACGGCCAACAACGAGCGCCGACGTTCAGAATGCCGCCGGCGACAATGGCGGGTCGCTCCAGGACGTCCACCGCACGGCGGGTGGGCAGTTGGGCGACGCTCCTGTGGCGGGTTAACCGTCTGTGCGACAGGGCGAAACGATGAATCTTGATCGCCGCAAGTTTTTCCGTACCACGCTTGGCGGGGCAATGGTCGGCGGGATGTTGCCTTCCGCGGTGCACACCGTAGCCGACGAGTATTGTGCAAACGAAGGCTTTTTCGAGCACTGTTGGGCCGGAGGCGTTTCGCCCGAGCCTGGCCGATTGTCGGACGCCCCACGGTACGAAGGCATTCACGCCCCTGCCCGGTTCGCTGGTACGCAGATCGGTGAGTGCCTTGCGGCGCTGCGTGCCAAGACGGGCGTGACGATCAAGAGCATCGAGACTTTTTGCCAGGGCACACAGTTGTGCGTGGTCCGCATAACGACTGACGATGGGATGCAGGGCTACGGACAGACCGCGCCGTTCGATGCCGATATTACCGCTACGGTGTTGCATCGCAAATTGGCGCGGCTGGTGCTGGGCGCCGATGTGGGGCAGTTCGAGGAAATCTCCGACCGGTGCATCGAGGCCAACTACAAGTTTCCTTGGTCGTTCGTGTGCCGGGCGCTAGCAGGGATCGACACGGCCATTTGGGACCTGCTGGGCAAACGGGCAGGGAAGAGTGTCTGTGCTTTGCTGGGCGGCCAGCCGAGGCCGCTGGCCGTCTATGGCTCCAGCATGAGGCGCGACATTTCACCGGCCGATGAGGCCGTCCGACTAAAAAAACTGCGCGACCAACACGGCTTCAAAGCCTTCAAGATTCGGGTGGGGAAGGTTTGCGGGCGCGACGAGGACGCCGCGCCAGGGCGCACTCCGGCGTTGATTCCCGCGGTGCGAAAGGCCTTGGGCGACGACGTTTCGCTGAAAGCCGACGCCAACAGTTGCTACCGGCCTCCAAAGGCGATTGAAGTCGGACGCCTGCTGGAAGACCACGCTTACAGCCACTTCGAGGAGCCCTGCCCGTACTGGGAACTGGAATGGACCGCCGAGGTGGCCCAGGCTCTGGAAAAAATACCGGTCGCCGGCGGCGAGCAAGATAACGACCTAGCGCAGTGGCGGCGGATGATCGCCATGCGCGCCGTGGACATCGTCCAGCCGGACGTTTGCTATGTGGGCGGTTTGACGCGGGCGTTGCGGGTGGCCGATATGGCTTGTCGGGCCGGCATGGCCTGTGTGCCGCACTCGGCGAACCTGTCGCTGGTGCTCATCTTCACCTTGCACTTGATGGGGGCGATTCCCAACGCCGGGCCGCACGTGGAATTCACCATCGAAGGTACCGGAATGGCCGCCGGGCTGTACGACCCGTTGCCTCAAGTGCGCGACGGGGTAGTGACTATTCCCGACGCCCCAGGCTGGGGTGTGGCCGTCGATCCGCAGTGGCTCCAGAAGGCGGTGCGCCAGGTCAGCCAATTGTGATGGCAACGGTTGCCATACCAGCCACCAGATGGATTTGACCGCCTCGTCAAGCGGATTTAAGCGCCTCAACGCTTGGTGGCGTGACGTGCAGGCCGACAACTTCGACACGCCCAACTTCACCGGGCGTTTACCATAGCAGGCCTTGTCTAGGTCGGCCCAGGGGATGAGCGTTGTAACCGGCTTGGCGCAAACAATCGACGAACTCGTGGGGACCGTGCGTGCAATAGACCTCGCGCGGCGCGACCCGTTCGACCGCCTCCAACAGCTCGTCGTAATCGGCGTGGTCCGACAGGGCGATGGCATAATCTACGTCCAGCCAATACTTAGCACGGCCGCTAATCGCCCACCCGGTAACGGCCAGACGGATTTGGCGTCTGTTGGATTGCAGGGGCGGGCTGCGGGGCGGAACCACCACCGCCCAACCGGATTCTACCTGCCGGTTCAATAGCTCGAATCGTCCCAGATCTACGCCGCACTGCCGATAAACTTGGCTGACCTCGAACACCTTCGGATGTTGCAGCACGGGGATGCCGGCTGCGGTGAGCAGCTTGGTGACCTCCTGCGCCTTGCCTAATGCGTAGGCGGTGATCACCGGAACGCAATCACCCTCGAGAATTTCCTTCACCGTGTCGATCAATTGCCCGACTACCTCATCGCGGGGCGGCAAGCGGTACTTCGGGTGGCCGTATGTGCTTTCGATGATCAAGATGTCGGCATGTGGCAGTTCGGCGCGCTGGGCGGTGGCCGACTCGCTCAGCTTGAAGTCGCCGGTGTACAGCAGCGATTGGCCTTCGTCCTCCGCCAGCAGCATCGCCGAGCCAAGGCAGTGGCCTGCCGGATAAGTGGTCAGCCGCAAGTCGCTCCACTGAACCGTTTGACGATAGGGCATTTCCAGTGTTGGTCTGCGTCCCAGCCGCAAATGGTACAGCGCCGCCGTCTGCGGCGTACACAGCGCGAACTGATGCCGGGCGATGTGATCGCTGTGGGCGTGGGATATGAAGGCGCGCGGCTGCCGACGACCGATGTCCACGGCCAGATCGGCCTTGGTCAGCTTCAGGCCATTGTCCCAATGGAACATCGTTGTGCGCCTGGGAAAACGATTCGCTTGCGCGCCGGCATTACGTTGGCTTGCGCGCTGGTTTTGGCTGCGGCAGGTGTAACGTTTATGTCCGCTGTAACGCTGGGTTTGGTGTACTCTGCGATAGCTGTACGGCTGGCACGGCACTGGCCGATCGGTGGCCTGCGTTGTTTGGCCGAGTATCGAGGCCATCGACTGGCTTTTACGCGCGTGCGAAAGTGGCGAACCTTCTTTCCACCGGCAGACCAGCCGCCCGCCAGACCTTATCGAGCGCCTCGGCTGTTTGGCGGACAATCGCCTCGCGCCGCTTGGTAGAAAACACCGATCGCGATGGCCAAGGCGTGACCGGCCCTGCGAAACCGAGTGCGGCCAGCGCGGTCAGCATTGCCACGATGTCGATTCGTCCATTGTCTGCGTCGGGAAGCAGCCGGCAGCTTTCGCTGAGTTCCGGCAAGGGGACGTCGGCCGGCATATTCGCCACCCGGACTGCCACCACTTGGCTGGCCGATAGCTTGCTGATGGTATCGGCGGACCCGCCGGCGGCCGTCAATTCCCAGGTATCTAACAGTATCCCCAGATTCGGCGCGCCGACCATGCTGATCAGCAAAGTAAGCGCTTCCAGATCGTGGACGAACTGGAACGGCTGCCCCTTGCGCAGATACTCGGCCGCCTGAAAGCCGATCCCCAGATTGACACCTGCGGTTTGCAATGCAGCGCAGATTTCGCCCAGCCGCTTGCGGTGGAACTCGAAATTCTCGTGGTATGGCCGTTTGTCGCTGGCCGGGGCAAGCAGGGCCGTGCACCGGGTGCAGCCGACCTCGGCGGCCACTTGCGCGTATTCTGGCAGCTTGGCTATCCCGCGCTGAAACTCCTCTTCGTCGGCATCCAGCGGAAACGGCAGGGCGAACGAACCGATGCGAATCCGCGCGCTGTCGATCAGCCTTCTGGCGAAGGCCATGCCACGCAGCCGCACCCGCGAGGCGAAACCGCTTACGTCCAAGTCCATCGACGTAAAGCCGTGGGTCAGGGCCAATTCGATGATCTCGCTCTGGTGGCCGGCAATCCCCAACGCCCACGGGTTGAGATTCTTGAACATCCACTATGCTCCTGCGGAAAACAGTCGAAATCGGACACCCGGGTACGGCGCGCAATCTGAAGCTTCGTACCGCACTCTACGTGTTTAACGCTATGAATTATGCCAGACTGCTGCCGACTGAAAAAGGGGGCGGTTTGGCTACCAGCGCTGGGCCAGCGGCACTACGGCGACTCCGCGGCCTCAAGGCGTCGTTTTCCGAGCTGGTTAGCGCCGCTCGGTTAGCGTCGCCGAGAGCCTGTGAGCCGAGTCGGTTGCCTTGCAGCCGGGCGCGTTGAGCATAGTGAGGGTGGCTGTGGGAGAGCTGCTTGCCTTGTGGCGATATAGTGCAAGGATTGGCCAGTTCGCTTGGGGGAGGTGGTGGTGAAGCGGGGTGTGGCAGCCGGAGCGTTTTTGGCCTACAATCAGCGCGCATGCTCAGCTCGATCGCGCAGTAGGTCGCGCTCCAGTCCGATTGAGTCTGCGTGGACTGGTCGTGGAAGTCAGACGCCAACCAGAACGGTGGAAAACATGCGAGCGGTAGTGCAGCGGGTCACTCGTGCACAGGTGAGCGTCGACGGGGAGCTTTGCGGCCAGATCGGCAAAGGAATGCTAGTCTTGCTGGGCATAGCTGCGGACGACACCCCAGCAGAGGCCGAAAAACTGGCCCGAAAAATCGCCGGCCTGCGCATATTCGAAGACGCCCAGCAGAAAATGAACCTTTCGCTCAGCGATGTGGGCGGTCAGATGCTGGTAGTAAGCCAGTTCACCCTGTTGGGTGACTGCCGGAAAGGCCGACGCCCTAGCTTTACCGACGCGGCCGGCCCGGAATTGGCCGAGTCGCTATATCAGGTTTTTGTCAACGCCGTTGCTGGGCAGGGGATACCGGTGGCCACCGGGCAGTTCAGGGCTTATATGCAAGTGGAACTGGTCAATGACGGCCCCGTCACGTTGATTCTGGATAGTAGGTTGCTGAGCTGAGCGGAGCTTGTTGGTCACCAGTTTTCTACGGGCTTGACCACCCATCTGTGGCGTCGCCTGGTGGCTCAACGGGAACATCTGACCGCTGCGTTGGCCGGCGAGCGACTGGAACCGCCTTCCTTCGCATCGGCTGGATATGTATTATCGGGACATGACCCAATTGCAAAATGCAGTCGATTGTCCGGTGCGTCGCCCGCGGGCGATATTGCTAGGAGCGAGCCATCGGCCGCATGTTCCCGCCGAAGCCGACCGGCTGCGCCCAGCAGTGGAACGCTTTGTAGACGTGGTTTTGGCCGACTTTACTGGTGCCGAGGACCTCAGTGCTGTGGAGGCCGAGGTAGCGATCGTGTTAGGTGGCGACGGGTCTGTGCTCCGCGCTGCCCGGCAAATGGGAAACAGGCAACTGCCAGTCATTGCTGTCAATTTGGGCAAACTGGGGTTTCTGGCGGACATTTCGCCCGCCGAATTGCCGTACGTGCTGGAAAGCTTCTGTGCCGGTAAGCTGCTCATCATAGAGCACTTGATGTTCGAGTGTACCGTTTGGCACGGCGGACGCTGCACTTACCGTCAGATTGGGCTCAACGAGACGGCCATCCACGCCGGGCCGCCATTTACCATCCTAGAAGTCAATCTTTACGTTGACGCGGAACTGGTAACTACTTATAGTTGCGACGGCCTGATCGTAAGCACGCCGGTCGGTTCGACTGCCCATTGCCTTTCGGCGGGCGGGCCGATACTGCGGCAGGAACTTCAGGCCTTTGTGGTTTTGCCTATCAGCCCGCACACCCTGACCAACCGCCCAGTTGTGGACTCGGCGGACCGGGTGTACGAGATGCTGCTCCCCCAGCCAAACCCCGGTACGGCCGTAGTGGTCGATGGCCGGGTATTGTGTACGCTTCAGCCGGGTGACAGAGTAAGGGTGCAGAAAGCGCAAACCAATTTCAAGCTGGTGGCGGCACCGGGCCATAGCTACTACCGCACGTTGCGAGAGAAGCTGGGCTGGGGTGGACGCAGGGAGCTGAAGCAGGATTGAGCTGCACTGGCAAAGCTCGGCCGGGTCGGCCGATGGCGACGCTTTAGCAAACGTGTCGCTCAAAGGCGGAGTCGAAAAGGCGAAAGTAGCACGTCGTCTTTGCCCGTGCGTGCGTCCGCCATAGACAGGCCGCCGTGTGTCGGGCAGTCGCTCGAAAGGAGGCGAGCATGATAAACAAAGTCGTGTTGGTCAAATCGATTGCTTTTTTGGCGGTCACAGCAGCGATCTGCGTTTGGTACACGCCTCGGTGCGCGACAGGTGAACAGCCGGAAAGGGTGCTGTTGCGATACAAATTTCAGCCCGGCGAAACAATCCGTTGGGAAGTAACGCACCGTGCGCGGGTGCGCACTTCGGTGTCGGGCACTACGCAGACGGTGGAAACCGTCACCACATCCACGAAGGCTTGGCGGGTTTTGGAAGTCCAGCCCGATGGTGCTGCCACGTTCTTGCACATCGTCGAAGACGTGGACATGCGTCATCAACTCAGCGGTTGCCAGGAGGTGCGCTACAACAGCCGCACCGACAAACAAGCTCCACTAGGCTTCGAGGACGTAGCGAAGGCTGTGGGCGTGCCGTTATCGCGCGTAACGCTGGACAGCCGGGGAAAGGTGCTCTCGCGCGATCGCAAACCGCTGAAGGCCCTGGCTCCAAACGAAGGCGACATTACTATTCCCATGCCTGAAGAGCCTATCGCGGTAGGCCACACTTGGTCTTTCCCTCACGAAGTGGAAGTGGTAGGAAACAACGGCGTCATCAGCCGGATAAAGACAATCCAACGCTTCAAACTGCTGGGAGTGAAGACGGGCGTGGCCACTATTGAGGTTTCGACACAAGTGCTTACCCCGGTTACTGATCCGGCATTGGAGTCGCAACTGCTTCAATTGGCGACTACCGGTACAGTGCGATTCGATGTGGATGCCGGCCGGATTCTCAGTCAGCAGTTGGAACTGGACAAACAAGTGGTGGGCTTTCGCGGCCCAGCCAGCAGTGTGCATTATGTGACGCGCTTCACCGAGCAACTGCTGCCATCGGACCCCAGCCAAAAACAGCAGCTACAGCTTAGTGCGGCCCAGGTGACATCCAAACACTGAAAAGCGCCACAAACTGAAAATTACCCGAACATTGAGAAACACTTGCACGCCGACAATCGCCTAAACGGTGGAATAACGTTTCTCGCAAACATCGAAGCTGTTGCGCGCATCAAGAAGCAAACATGTTTTATGAGCCGGCCCCCACTCCGGGCGAATTGAAATTCTGGCTTTTTGGCATACCAGTTCGGGTTCATCCGTTTTTTTGGCTGATCGGTCTGGTACTCGGACCGCTGACCACCGCCGGGCTGCGCGAAAACTTAGCTTGGATCACTGCATTCTTTATAGGCATTCTGATACATGAGCTGGGCCATGCGGCACTCCTGCGCGGCCTGGGACACCAGCCTTGGATAGTGTTGTACGGCTTCGGTGGGCTGACCGGCCACGGCCCAAGGACGGCATACCGACGTTTGGGGCCGCAGTGGATTCAGCAGATCATGGTTTCGGCGGCTGGCCCGGCGGCTGGCTTCCTGGCAGCCGGAGTTATCGTGGCGGCTATTCTGGCCTCTGGGCGGGCGGTGATCCTCCACGTGCCCTTTTGGCCGCTGGTGTTTCCCGTATTCGACCCCGGTGGTATGTCCCCGTTGTTCGCCAAGTTCCTCTACGACATGCTATTCGTGACCGTCGCTTATGGGTTCCTCAATCTTTTGCCGGTATTACCGTTGGACGGTGGTCAAATCGCTCGGGCGCTGCTGACGAGGTTCGACCCCAGGGACGGTCTGCGAAAGGCCCTGGTCATCTCGGTAGTCGTGGCTGTGGTGGTAGCTGTGACTGCCGTGGTGAAACTGGGATTTGGCAACGGATTGTTTCTGGGTTTGCTCTTCGGTTGGCTGGCGGTGAACAATTACCAAGCATTGCAGCAAGCCTAGCGATTGCCCGAGGGGCCAATTGGCGTCGTTTGCCGAACCGGTGCGACCGAGCTGGCGTTGCACGACCGCCGGAATGGCTGAAACCGGGAAGAGCTAAAACATGGCAATGCTTATTTAAATCCCAGAGTTCCATAGCGCTTGGCCACTGCCTTGGGAAGGTCACCGGCGGCTTGTAGTGCTTGCAGTTTGCCAGTTGAGCTGGTTTTGGGCTTCGCCTATTGAAATCGGTAGTGTCCGTGACCGACAATGCTTGGCGCAGTCGATCGACGTGGAGCTACTGCGTAATGGCGCAACCTTATTGTAATCGCCTTTTGTCGGAGAGACGGACATGAGTGCTTTGTGGAAAACGCTGTTTTGCTGTGTGGCTGCGCTGTCGTGGTTGTTGCCGACGTTGTTGCCGCCGGTCTGCCAATCGCAAGCTGCTCAGCCACAAGCGCAGCCTCCAGCGAAATACTGGGTGTATTTGGGCACCTATACCCGGGGCGCAAGCAAGGGAATCTACCGCAGCGAGCTGGACATGGCCACCGGCAAGCTGGCCGAGCCGGTACTCGTTGCCGAGACATCGAACCCTTCGTTTCTAGACATACATCCAGCCAGGCCGTGGCTTTACGCAGTGGGCGAGCTGTACGGTGCGGGCGGCAAGGGCGGGGCCGTCAGCGCTTTTACCATCGACCGGACGGGCAATTTGAAACTACTTAATCAGCAGTCCTCCGGCGGTGCAGGCCCATGCCACGTGTCGGTGGATCGAACCGGCCGATACGTGCTGGTGGCCAATTACGGCAGCGGCAGCGTGGCGTGTCTGCCGATCAAGCCAGATGGCTCGCTTGGGGAAGCCACTTCGGTCATCCGGCACGTAGGCTCTAGCGTCAATCCCAAGCGGCAGCAAGGTCCGCATGCCCACTCGATCTACGTGGACGGTGCCAACCGATTCGCTTTTGCGCCCGATTTGGGTTGCGACAAGGTATTCATCTATCGTTTTGACGCGCAGGAGGGAAAACTAACGGCCAACGATCCACCGCATGCCGAATTGCACCCGGGCGCTGGGCCGCGGCATTTTGCCTTCCATCCCAACGGACGTCTGGCATACGTGGTAAACGAGCTTGACTCGACTGTGACCGTGTTCGCCTACAACGCTGAAAGAGGCATTTTGAAGGCTATTCAGACCATCGGTACTCTGCCGGAAGGCTTTTCCGGCGACAACACGACCGCCGATATTCACGTGCATCCGTCGGGAGATTTCTTGTACGCTTCGAACCGTGGACACGACAGTATCGCCATCTTCGCCATCGACCCGGAAAGCGGCAAGCTGAGCCGCACGGGCCATCAATCGACAGGCGGACGCACGCCGCGAAACTTCGGCTTGGACCCGATTGGCGTGTACTTGCTGGCGGCCAACCAGGATTCCCACAATGTGGTGGTATTTCGCATCGACCGGTCGAATGGGGCGTTGAGGCCAACTGGGGTGGAGATCAAGCTGGGCGCACCGGTTTGCGTGAAGTTTTGCCGCCCATTGCAATAGGGCGATGCCTTCGGGGCTGTTCCCGCTGCCGGTCGTTTTCATCGCCGCTGCAAAAATCGTGCCAGTCGTGCTAATCATTGCTGGCCTGCTCGGTGGACTAGGCCGATGTTAAAATGCTTGGTTTTGCGTGTGAGTCGGTTTGTATCGATACCGCGGGAGCGGAAGATTGTTTGCATCGCGCTGCCGTTACAGTGGGATGCTTGGATTGCGCCGTCGGCGTTTTTCGGCGCGATCTGCACTGCAACCGAATGAGCGTTGGTAGGATGCTTGCGTTGCGCCCCCGCCTTTTCCGGCAGTGCTGGTGCTGGCGGTGTGTAACCGTCGCTGCTGAGGATGCGGATAGTCGAGCTGGCGCTGCTCCTGGCTGGACAAGCCAGCCGTCCCACGTGCCAGCCATCTATGTACAACTCAGGTGCCCACACTTTGGTCTTGCAGGATTGGGGTGGCACGGCCGGCTCGAAGGATTAGGGCATGGCTAAGTTTGCAGGCTCGCTGAGAAAGTTTCCTGCCAGGGCTTCGTTCTTTTGCTACGCCTTGGGAATCTTACTGGGCGCAGCCGTGTTGGCCAGCCCGATGTGCAGGGCCGAGGGCCGTCCGCCTATCTCCCCGGTAGATGCACTGTTTACCGCCACCAGCGCGATATGCGTCACAGGCCTGACGGTTCGCTCGACGGGCAACGACTTTTCGTGGATCGGACAGGTGGCGATATTGCTGCTGATACAGCTTGGCGGCATCGGGATAATCACCGTCACCACGTACATCACATTTCGCATCGGTGCTGGCCGCGGTTTGCGTTCTCGGACGGCTGCCGCGGAGACCATCGGCGTTGAGGCGCCGCAGCCGCAACTGGCTGCGTTGCTGCGCGAGGTGCTGCGCTTTTCCTTGACCATCGAGGCGATCGGCTTCGCCATCTTGTTCGTCCGGTGGTTGTTCGAGTTCCCGCCGCACCAGGCTGCTTGGTATGCGCTATTTCACTCGGTATCGGCGTTTTGCAATGCCGGTTTCTCGGTTTTCGACGACAGTCTCGTCCAATTCGGAGCCGATCCGGTAGTGCTGCTGACTATTGCCGGGCTGATTATCACCGGCGGGTTGGGCTTTCCGGTCATTACCGATTTGCACACCAACTGGCACGGCACATGGCGGCAGATGTGGGACCGGCTGCGACTGCACACCCGGCTGGCGCTACTGGGCACAAGTGTGCTGGTCATCGGCGGCACGCTGGCCCTGATTGCCCTGGAATGGGATAACCTGCTGGCCGAAATGCCCTGGTGGCAACGCCTGCTGACGGCATTTTTCCAGGCGGTCACGCCACGAACGGCCGGCTTCAATTCCGTGCCGGTGGCGAGCATGACCACCGCCAGCCTGTTTCTGGTGATTCTGCTGATGTTGATCGGGGCATGTCCGTGCTCGACCGGCGGCGGATTCAAGGTATCGACAGTGGCTGTGCTGGTGCTGCGCGTGTGGGCATTGTTCCGCGGGCGTTCCCAGGTCAGCGTTTTCCGCCGCACCATCCCGCAGGTCGTTTTCGGTCAAGCCACCGCCACAGTCTTGGTCTATACCGTGGTGGTGGCCTTGGCGGTGATGTGCGTATTGGGACTGGAAGAGCGGTTCGTGGGGCACCTGGAAGCGGGCGGTCGGTTTCTGGACACAACCTTCGAGGTGGTATCGGCCGCGGGCACTGTGGGGCTCAGCACCGGCGCTACTACCAGGCTGTCTACACCCAGCCGGTTGATAATCGTGTTGGTGATGTTTTTGGGCCGACTAGGCCCGATCTCTGTTTTCGCCGCTGTTTCTCAAAGCGAGCGATATAGGGATTTACAATACGTCTCGGAAAAGCCGTTGATCGGGTGAAATCATGGCTGCCACAAAGAGGTTTGTGGTTCTGGGATTGGGGACGTTCGGCACCGCGCTGGCGCAGCGGTTGCACGAGAATCATTGTCACGTTACGGGCGTGGACGACAACGAAGAACAGGTGGAGTTGCTGCGGGACTACCTGTACGAAGGCATCATCGGCGACGCTACCGATCGCGACTTATTGAGCCAGTTGTCGCTGGACGAAGCCGATGCAGTGTTCATCAGCCTGGGCAACGACATTGCGCGGTCGCTGCTGGCCGCACTGCATTGCAAAGAGCTGGGCGCGCGGCGAATAGTGGTCAAGGGAGTGACGGTGGAGCACGGCAAGCTGCTTCAGCACTTGGGGGTCGAGCGTGTGGTGTTTCCGGAAATCGAGGTCGCCCGGGAACTGGCCGATCGCATGACCTGGCCTAATTTTCTCGACTACATCCCCATCGACCCAGAGCACAGCGTGGTAGAGCTTGCCGTACCGGAATCGTTGTCCGGCCACACGCTGGCCGAAGCGAAATTGCGGCAACGTTACGGCGTACACGTGCTGGGCATCAAAGACGCCCTGACCGGTAAGCTGGATGTGCTTCCCAACGCCGACGCAAGGCTGACCAGCGATCAAGTGCTGCTGGTGGTGGGCAAACAAGAGGGCCTGAACCGACTGCGGGAACTAAGCTGATCGCTGGGAAACGGCGCAGCGACCGACTTGGCGGCGGCGAGCTTTTGCGCATATTCCCCACAGCGCGCCGTTTACCGCTTTACTCGGACGAACTCCACCCGATAGGTAGCCCCAGTGCCGGCTTGAAAATACTCGCCGGCAAGAATGTCGTGCTCCGGCTGGTAGGCAAGGTTGTAGGTGGAGCCGGGGTAGCCCACGTCGCGCAGTTCCACAGTCACTTGCAGGCCTGCGCCTTGCCGACGCCAAGTGGCTTTGGCCACGTTTATCGGGCGGGGATTGAAATAGACGGCTTCCAGCGTGCCGTCGCTGTGCCAGCGACGGATCTCCAGGAAATAGGTTTCACCGGGCCGATTCCACACTCCCAGCAGCACTTGTGGATCGGCCTGCCCGGACGATCTACTTGTCGGCACGCCGGAGTCGTCCGCTTGCTTTTCCTGTTGGCCGCCGATACCGCTGTCTGACGTCATCCCTTCCCGGCCGGCCGAAACGGCGTGGTCGGTTCGTCGCCGGTTGTTGGAACCAACCTGGCTGCTGCTGGGGAAAAAGGCCACCAGCGCCAGTACCGAAGCCGCCGCCACTAACAGGCACAGCGCCACAGTCACCCGTGGATCGCTTACCCAGGAACGCCCCACAGTGCGCGATGCGTTAGGTGTGCTCTCTTGGCGTTTGCTCATGTGATAGTTGGGTTACTGTTTCTGGGGAGGCGAGAGGGCGATTGTCGCCCCCTGCGCTGACTTTCGCTGTCGCCCTGCGCTATGTTTCGCTGTCGCTTCGCGCCGACTTTCGCTAGCAATGGCTGTGCTGCGCACAAGTCGGGCCGGGTAGCAAGTCGGCGCGACCACCAACGCGTGGCCGGCAAGAAACTGAGCCGTGCGGCAAGTCGGCGCCATCCTTACCTGCGGCGATCGTCAGTTTGGCTGCGTGCCGAAAGACACTTTTCCTTCAACTGTCACTGTGCACTGGAACATCTGACCGCCCGCAGTGACGCGCAAAGTCCCCCTGCGCCATCCCAGGCAGATCGGACCGTCTGCGTCCAGCGGTTTGTAGATGTCGAAGTTTTTCTCCCACTGATGATCTTGGTCGTGGCGGAACAGGTGCGGCAAATCGTTCTGGCGGTTGTGGACCAATGTCAGTTTATGGCCTTGGTGGCTGATGAGCGTGACTTCGCCTTTGTCGAGCTTCGTCAGCGTCAGTTTGCTGCCGGCGGTAACCCGGGCCGCAAACTGCTCGAAGCTGCCATCGGCTGGCTCTTCGCCTACCTGAAGGGCGAAGCCTGCGTAGCTGTGGCCCGTGGTCGCCGCAGCGCAAAACGACTCGTGGTGGTAGCGCTCGGCCAGTTTGCCTTCCGCCTGCCACGGGTTGAGCGGCTCCAAGCGGATTGGCCAAATCGCCAGCCATGTCTTTTCCAGCTTCACGAATGTGATGTCATCGAGTTTTTGCACGGCTGCCGACTGGGGCCACTGGAAGTAGAATGTTTCCGCCGGTCGTGCCGGCCGCAGCCATATTAGCAAGTTGCGATACTGGCCGATCTGATCGCCGGTGCGTTTCAGCGCGTGCTCGCCCGGCTTGTTGGTGCTTGCGACGAAGTAATCCACCCCGCGTCGGCTGTTGTAGGCCATCAGGCTCATTGGCCGGCACATATCCAGCAGGCTTTCGTCGCCGCGGGAAACCAGGCTGCCCAATTGAAAGGTCTGGCCGAAGTACAGCGTTTCCCAGAATCGCGGGGCACGGCTGTCTTCCGCCGTGCGCCAATGGGCGTAGAGGGGTTTGGTGTTGAGCAGCTCGACGGGCCGCGCGAAGTTCTTCCGCGCCAGGTGCACGACCGCTTGCGGCGGTCGGTAGGCGCTGGTAATGGCGTGAACGTCGTCGTAATGCGGCTCGGGGTCGTCGACCGCCGTGTCGCCGAACCACAGCGCTAACATGTGCGACGCCCCAGCGCCGAACACCACGTTTCCGCTGCCGTAATCGCGCATGCTGGGGCCGCCGAAACCTCCCCGATAGTATTTCACCGCCCCGGCCGCACAGAGCCAATCCAGCGCCGCCTTGGCCAGGCGTTTGACTTCGGGGTCTTTGGCGAAGTCGTACAGGTTCAAATAGGGGGCGATGGTGTGGGTGTGATAGTTCTCGGAGTCCCACTCGCTCATGCCCACGTGGTAAAGCGAAATCACGTAATCGGCAAGTCGCTGTTTGTACAAGAGCCGGGTAGGCTCGTTGCCGGTTTCCTCGGCCATCAGATACACCGACGTTTCCCGCATCGCCCGCAGGTTGTCGGTGCTGCGCACGTCTACGCACGCGCCTTTGACGTCCGGTCCCCAGCCGGCGCCGCCTTTGCCCTTGCCGAAGACAGGATGCGGCTGCTCCAGCGGATCGGTGGCGGTCCAGGCTTTTGCACCATCGTACATGCGTCGCCGATAATTCGGGTCGAGATACTGCCCGAAGAAAAAATACTTGCGCATCTGTCCTTTCAGCGTGAAACAGGCGTAGTAGTCGATGCCTGCGGTGTGCTTGTGCCAACTGCCGGCCTGTACGTCTTCCTCCTGAAGATACTTCAGCGCCGGTTGGCGATGTCCGGCCAGAAAATCGAACATCGCCTTGGGATAAGAAGCCTTTTCGTTTTCGAAGAAGGTGTTTCCGTAACGGCCTTTGCCGCCGGTGTCGAAATGCCTGATGGCATGATTGGCCCGCCGCCAAAACTCTTCTTCCCATTGCGCTGGCCATGGGTTGCGCAATTCCTCGGGTACCGGCAAGGGCCGCACGCGCACCGAACCGTCTGGCAGCCGGATGACCCGATCGGCCGGCTCGCCGGCAGCGGCCAGTTGCGCAAGCGAGATGCAAACTGCTGCTGCCCAGATCGGCCACGGGTGAAACATGCGTTTCATGGTCTTCTCACGTATGGCGTGGCTACGTGGCTTTGCCGCCCTCTCGCGTCGCTAAATAGCTGTGCTGCCGGCGCCGTCCTCATTGGCTGCCGACGCCCCTCACGCGCATTTTCAGCCCATACACCGCCTTGGAGGCAGTGATGAACAGCAGGTGTCCGTCCTTGCCGCCAAAGCACACGTTGGCCGTCCACGGCTCGGGGACGTCGATGTGTTCGATCTTCTTGCCCGTCGGGTCGAACACCGTCACGCCCTTACCAGTCAGATACACGTTGCCTTCGTTGTCGATGGTCATGCCGTCGGAACCCAGTTGGCAAAACAGGCGCTTGTTGGCTAGTTTGCCGTGGTCTTGGATGTCGTAAGCGTAGGTACGGCCGGCACGGATGTCGGCCACATACAGCGTTTTGCCGTCGGGCGTGCCAATGATGCCGTTGGGCTGCTGAAGGTCGTCTATCACGCGCACCAGCGTTTTGCGGTCCGGCGACAGATAATACACGCCTTCCACCGGTTGCTCTTTGGGGCCGCGTTTCCAATACGGACGTTTGTAGAATGGGTCAGTGAAATACACGCCGCCGCCGGGGGCGACCCAGACGTCGTTGGGGCCGTTTAGCAGCTTGCCTTCAAAATCCTTGACCACCACGGTGTGCTTCCCCGACGGGTCGATGACCCACAGCTCGTTGCGCTCGTCGGCACACGCCCACAGATTGCCCTGGCCATCGAAGCACAGCCCGTTGGATCGTCCGGCCGGCTCTAAGAAAGTCGATAGCTTGCCGTCGACGCTCCATTTGAGAATGCGATCGTTGGGCTGATCGGTGAACAGCACGTTGCCCTGGGCGTCGGCGGCAGGGCCTTCGGTGAACTTGAACCCATCGGCCAGCTTTTCCAGCTTTGCCCCGGCGGCGACTATTCCCTGGGCCGACTGTGCGGATGTGCCCTCGGCCGTCAGCGCCGGCGTGCACAGCAAGACCAGCCAGGCAAGAATCACAACAATCTTCTCCACACCAGTTGATTGTGCCAACATATATGCCCTTTCATATCGGTTCATATCAATGCGACTAGCGGCAGGTCTTGCTAAACCCAGGTAGGAACGTCGGGGTTGGCTGGTTGACAGACGTGCTGGCAGTGCACATCCGCCAAATCATACATCACACTGTATTACCAAAAGATTAGCAATGCAACGCTGGCAGCAAAAGTTTCCAAGACTGGCGCGGCCCGCAGCGCATACCACCACTGCACGAGCTGAAAACTGCCCAGACGCAGCTCGCCTGCGCTACTTGCCAAGGCATGAGAAACCATTGCCCAATAGGCCGGCGACGCCATCGGTGCCCAGTGGAAAGGGCACGAGCCGAAAGCGTAAGCGACGGCACGGTCGGCGGCGCGAATTTAGGCGGCAGCGAGTTTTGTGTTGACAACGCCCAGTCCGAGGCGTAAATCAATAGCGTGCCTTGCACCAGCGCACCGGTTGCGGAGAATCACGTCATGAACCCTCTGACCAGGCCCACCAGCAGACGAAATGTGCTGAAAAGCGCCGCCCTGGGCGCGGCCGTGGTTGTTGTCCCTCGTCACGTGCTGGGCGGCGAGCAATTGCCGCCCAGCGAAGTGCTGACTGCGGGACTTATCGGTTGCGGCGGGCAGGCAGGCGAGGACCTGAACAGCTATATCCGTCAGCCGGGCGGCGATTACAAACTGCTGGCCGCCTGCGATGTGGATCGGCACCGCTTGGCGGCGGCCAAAAAGAAGTTCGGCGAGCACGTGGAGCTATACACCGATTGGCGCCGGGTGATCGAGCGCAAGGACATCGACGTGGTGAGTATCGCCACCCCGCCTCACTGGCACGCAGTGATGTGCATCGCTGCCGCACAGGCCGGCAAAGACATCTTGTGCGAAAAGCCCATGACTCGTTTCATCGCCGAAGGCCGGGCGGTGGTCAACGCCGTAAAGCGTTACGGTCGGGTGTTTCAGATCGGCACCGGCGGACGGTTCGGCGCGCAAAAAAGCAACACCAGTCGCATGATCCACAAGATCATGAGCAGCGGATTGCTGAAGCGCTGCCCGGCGGTGTTCATCCAGCGGGGCGGGTTCCCGGTGCAGGAGTATTGCGGGCGTGTCAATCTCCAGCCGCAGCACATCCCCGAACATCTCGACTGGGACATGTATTGTGGTCCATCGCCGCTGCGGCCCTATCACTCGCACCGCTTCGGTTGGAGCCATCGTTATTACTGGGACTACGAGGGTGGCGGACTGGCCGATTTCGCCCAACACTACATGGACCCGTTCCAGTGGATCTACGCCAAGGATTACACCAGCCCGGTGGAAGTCGAGGCCTACGCTCCCCCGCAACATCACGACGCCTGCGGTTGTTGGGCGTGGGTGGAGCTGAAGTACGCCGACGGATTGACGCTGGTGCTGGAAGGGAACAAATGGGGACCGCGCTACGACCGGCAGCAGCCGCGCCATGTGTCGCTCAACGATCTGAGCGAAGAAGATCGCAAGAAAGTCGAAGCAATGCCCGACCCCGAACCGCTGCTGTCGTTTGTCGAGGCGGTCAAGAGCCGTCGTGCAGCCGGTGGGCACGTGGAGGCGGCGCATCGGGCGATCACCATTGCCCACTTGGCCAATATCGCCATCCGGCTGCGGCGCAAAATCCGCTACGACCCGGTGCGCGAGGAAATCGTCGGCGACGAGGTGGCCAATCGGTTGGTCAATCAACCGATGCGCGACCCATGGGCCTTATACACGCTGTGAGACGCCGGCGGTTTGCGGTCTGCGCGCAGATGCCGGCCAGCCGGCCAGTTGCCATCGACTGGCAGCCAGCGGCGCTAGTGGGTTAAACGGCGTTGTTTTCAGGCGAAAGATGATTATCCAGCCAGCGTCGGGCAGTTGCTCGAGGGAGTTTCCGACATGACAAGTGCAGCCGAGATAACAGAGCTGGTTTCGCGTCTGCCAGACCCTAACCAGCAAGGCACATACGCAGATTTGAACGAGCAGCAAGTGGAGACAATCGAACAGGTGGTCGATCGGCTGGAGCAGGCCGGTGCGGCTGCTGTGTCGGCGTTGGTGGCAATGCTCGTCGAGCCGGGCAAAGGCGACGACGTCAAGCCCCGCTTCGCTTTGCACTTGTTGGCGGTGCGCGTCACGCAACCGGGCCGAGAGCAGTCGCGGCAGAGCTACACCGAGGCACTGTCTGCCGAGCTTGCCCGTGATCGGCCCGCAGCGGTCAAAGAGTTCCTCGTCGAGCGGCTGCAACTAGCGGGCACGTCGTCGGCGGCCGAAGCATTGGGAAAGATGCTGCTGGAGCCGCAGTTGTGCGATACGGCTGCGCGGGCGCTAGCGGCCATCGGCGACGGCGCGGTCGAGCAGCTCTTGGCCGCTCTGCCTAAGCTGACCGGTCCGAGCCGCCGCAGCGTGCTCGGCAAGTTGGCCATGTTGCGCGCTAAGGAGGCCGCGCCGGTTTTTCAGCAGTCGCTGGATGATCCCGATGAGGAAACGCGTGTTGCCGCTGCCTGGGGCGTCGCCCGACTGTGTGTGGCCGAGGCAGCCGACAAACTGCTCCGCTCGGCCGAAAGCCGCAGCGGCTGGGAGCGCATCCAGCAGACCGACGCCTGTATGTGCCTGGCCGAAGGGCTTGCCGCATCCGGTAAGAAGGCCGAGGCAGCGGCCATCTATCGGCGCCTTGCCGAGACCAGAAATGATCCGACGGAAGCGTACATTCGGGCCGCTGCCATTTCGGCGTTGGAAACACTGAAGTAGCACGCGCCGGCGCCCGGCCGTCGAAGTTGTGCAGACGGTGATTGGCCGACGTAGTGCCGTGTTGTGGCAGCATGGTGTGTTGTGGCTACGCCCCTGAAGGTGACGCAAGCCAGTGCCGGTTCGTCGGCGTGGGACCATGGTCTTATCACGGGAGGCTGGGTTATGTCGGGCCGTAGATTTTTGGGTCGGTTCGCCGCGATAGCGGAATTTGCCGTCTTCTGCGCGTGTGCTGCGCTTTTGCAGTACACGTACCCCAAAAGCCTTTTGGTGGCAGGCGAAGCCGAGTCGGCCGTGCGCGCTTGGGAAGGAACCGTCACAATCCCCACTTACCCCTGGGAAGAAGACCTCAACCCGAAGTTCTGGGCGCTGGAAACCGGCGCCAAGCTTTCGACCACGATTCGCGGGGCGATCGTCTATCCGTATGTAATGCAGGATCATCTGCTGCGCGGAAAGCCTATCGACCGCCAATACAAAGCGCTGTTTCTCGAGAATCAGTACCTGCGCGTGATGTGCCTGCCGGAGCTGGGCGGCAGGTTGCACTCGGTGCTCGACAAGACGCAGCACCAGGAGATGTTTCATCTAAACCGGGTAATCAAGCCTGGAATGATCGCCATGCGCGGGGCGTGGATTTCCGGCGGCGTGGAATGGAACTCCGGCCCGCACGGACACACCGTAACCGTGTTGTCGCCGGTCAACGCACTGGTGGGCCGCAATCCGGACGGCTCCTGCTATTTGGAAGTGTCCAACTGCGAGCAGATTTTCCGTACCGTTTGGACGGTTCGCGTCACGCTGCATCCGGGACGGAAGTACCTCGACGAGCGCATCAGCTTGTACAACCCAACCGATGGAACCCACCCCTATTACTTCTGGAACTGCACGGCCTTTCCTAATCGGCCCGGCACGCGGTTCATCTTTCCCATGAGTCTGGGCACCGACCATTTCGCCCGGGAATTCTTCCGCTGGCCGATCCACGAGGGGCGCGACCTCTCGTGGTTGAAGAACTACGAAACATATGCCTCGGTGTTCGCCGTACAGTGTACCCACGACTTTTTCGGCGCTTACGACGCACACGCCGACCGTGGCGTGGTGCAATGGGCAGATCATCGTACCCTGCCCGGCAAAAAGGCCTGGACGTGGGGCGAGTGGGACTTCGGCAAAGTGGCCCAACAGAACCTTACCGACGAAGACGGCCCGTACATCGAAGTGCAAAGCGGGCCGCTTCCTACTCAGTCCGATTATGGCATGCTCGGCCCGCGTCGTCGGGTGGCCTGGCAGGAATGGTGGTATCCGGTGCATGGGCTGGGCGACGGTTTCGAGTACGCCACGCGCGATGTGGCAGTCAACGTATTGCGCCGGGCGGGCCGGGTGGAAGTGCGGATGCTGGCGACTGCCGTGTTTCCGCAGGCCCTTTGCACGCTGTCGCGCAACGGCCAGGTTTTGCTTCGCAAGCAGTTGGACCTGACACCGGAAACTCCCGCCGTGCTGAGCCTCGAGACCGATCACTCGTTGCCGCTGGAAATAACGGTTGCTGCTACCGGCGGGCGCGTTTTGGCCAGTTACACTTCGCCGCTCGAAATCCCCAAAGTCGAACCACCCGATCCCGAAACCTTTAGAGAGAAATCCGAAGACCAGCAGACCGCCGATGAGCTTTACGCCAAGGCGCTGAAGTTCGACCTGGCCACCGACCGGCCGGCCGCACGGCGCTACTACTTGAAAGCACTGGGACGCGACGCCAAACACGTGCCGTCGCTGCATGGCCTGGCAGTGCTGGATTTCGAGGCTGGGCTGTATACCGCGGCCGCCCAGCGACTTGAACAGGCAACCAGCCTAGAGCCGGCCGCTGGGTTGTCGTGGTTCTATCTGGGGGCGTGCTACTTCCGGTTGGGCCAGTACGAGCAAGCGCTACGCTGCGCCGGCAGCGCTGCCCAGTGCGAGGGCACGGCACTGCTAGGGCATGATCTGGCAGGTCGAGCAGCGATGCGCTTGGGCCGCCCGGACCAGGCGATCGCCAGTTTCCGCAAGGCAGTCGAAGTCAGTCCGACCGACCCGGCAGCCCACGACCGCCTGGCAATTGCCTGCTGGAGCGCAGGCAAGAAGGACCAGGCGCGCTACATCGCGCAACAACAAGCGGTCGAGCGCCCTACGGCGCTGGTGCCCCGGGCGATTCTGGCGATGGACGATCCAACAGCGATGGCGAAACTGGCCGTCGAAGCAAGGGGATTTCTCGGCGAGGCGGACTTCGAGGTTTTGGAAGCCGCCCTGACGCTGGCCGAGTTGGGCCAGTGGGCCGAGGCTGCGAAACTGGTGGAGGCGATTTGCGTCAAGCAGGTCCCGGAAGGGCAGCGTGGTTTCATGCCGCTGTATCACTTGGCTTGGTATGCCTCGCAGCGGGGCGATGAAGCCGCGGCCCAACAGTGGCTCCGGCAGGCTGCCGCCGCGACTCAGCCGCGGAGGTTCGCTTCCCGCACCGAGGAAGTCGAAATTCTGCAATATGCCGTAAAGAACAATCCCGAAGACGCACAGGCCCACCTGCAACTGGGCTGTTTGCTGGCTGCACTGGGGCGGGTGGAAGAAGCGGTGCCCTGTTGGCAGGAGGCAGCGCGGTTGGCGCCGAAGCTTAGCATCGCTTGGCGCAACCTGGGGCTGGCCGCCGCGGCACGAAACGATTTGGCAGCGGCGGAGACGTTCTATCGCAAGGCCATCCTGGCACGCCCGGACGATCAAACTCTGTACCGGGATTTGGCCGAGATACTGATCGCTGCCGGACGCCGCGCGGAGGCCATTCGAGAGATGCTTGCCATGCCGCTGAAGTCGCCGCGCCGGGCAGAAATAACCATCATGCTCGCGCAGGCTCTGCTCGATGAACAGCGATACGAGGAGTGCATCCGCTTGCTGGAGTCCACCCCGTATTTCGTCAACTGGGAAGGGCAGGACATCACCTGGCGGCTGTTCAACCGGGCGCACATCCAGCGCGGCCGGCAGTTGCTCGAAAGCGGGGACGCGCGCGCTGCCCTGCGACACTTCGAGGCCGCCCTTACCTACCCGCCCAATCTGAACGTGGGGCGATCGAACAAGCCGGTCGAAGCTCCCGCCCAGTATTGGCGCGGAAAGGCCCTGGCGGCCCTGGGGCGCACCGACGAGGCCAAGGCCGCCTGGCAAGCCGGCGCCGCAGGCGCCAGCGTGGCCGGCCAGCAGAACGAGTATCGGGAGAAATGCCGGCAGGCGCTTGCCGAGTTGGGCCAGCGATAGGCTGCCGCTGGCGCGCATCCGGCACGAGAAGTCCGGCCGTTTGGGCCGCGCTGGGGCGTGCGGCGATGTGGTATGTGCTGCTAGCGAGGTCGAAGTAAAAACGCACGGCGTTACTTGACTGTTGTTCGACCGGAGTGCTAGATTGATTGGGCTGCTGTGGCGGTGTCGGGAATTTGTGGCCATTTGAAGGCGGGCACGCTGACCGCTACGGCCGATCGGTCATCGCGGTGTTTACCAGCTTGTCAGGCAGCGCAGGCCTACCGAGGGAGTCTTTGCGAAGCAGTTTGCCGCGGCAAGCCGGCCACGGCCGGCGGACGGATTCGAGGAAGGAGTCGCCGGATGCTCCACACACTAGGAATTGTGCAGGCGTGTTGCGGTTCGGCGCGTTTGGCAAGCAGTTTGTGTCGGAAGTTGGGCGGCCGATCGTTGCTGGAGTGGATTGCCCGCCGGGTGACAGAAAGCACCCGGCTGAGCGGCGTGATCGTGCTTACCCGCGATACGCCCGACCATCAGCAACTGGTCAAATTGGTGCCGCGCGACATCCCGGTGTTGGTGCGCCCGGAGCCGACCGCGCTGGAACGTCTTACGAAGGCCCTAGAGCAGTATCCGGCCGAGCATGTGGTGCGCATTCGGGGCGATAATCCGTTTGCAGATCCGGTGCTGATCGATCGGCTGGTCAACGCAGTAGAAAGCGGCGAGCAGTGCGATTACGCCAGCTACTGTTCGCGCGACGGCAAGCCAGCCATCCGTTCGCCGGTGGGGATGTTCGCCGAATGGTTTTGCACGGCGGCGGTGCGCAAGCTTGCTCGGCTGCCGCTGGAGCAATCGCAGCGCGACGACATCACCTTGGCATTCGTTTCTCATGCTGAGCAATTCAAGTTGCGGCTCATCCCCGCGCCGCCGGAACTGGACCGCGAAGACGTCCGACTGCGTTTGGACAGCGAAGAAGACTACGACAACGCCGAGGCGATCTTTGAAGCCCTTGGTCCGGAACGCCTGGATTGGCGCGGCATCACCAACTTGCTGCACCACCAGCCGCATCTGCGGTTGCGGATGGCCCATCTGAATCGGGTTTGCGCCGGACAGTAGCCATCCGGTTCTTTTTCCGGCGGTTTTTGTTTTTTGTGCTTTTTTGGGCGTTACTTTTTTCGAGCTAGCGTTTGTTCGCCCTGTGCTATTCGTTTGGCTTTTCTTTGCCACTGTGTCCCTGCGCCCTAGCCAAGTCGCCCCTGCGCCTCATCCAAATCACCCGTGCGCCTCATCCAAAGGCCCCCTGCGCTGTGCTTGCCTTGGGTGATTTCCTGTGATAAACCATTGGGCGGCGCTGTGATAGAACGTTTGCGTGGCCCTGTGTCGAGTTACTGGGCGGCATGATGGTTGATGTGGCGTGCGCGACACATGCCGCGGGCGGATAATGGACTGTGCCGCACTTGTTGAGCGGCTGGAGAGTGTTGAGCCAGAAAGGGCGTCAACCGTGCAGAAGACAGTGGCCTTGCTGGGATCGCTAGACACCAAAGGGCCGGAGTACGCCTTCGTCAAACAGTGCATCGAGTCGCGCGGCCATAAGGTGCTGACTATCGATACCGGTGTGCTGGGCCCGCCGTACTATCAGCCGGAGGTTTCGCGCCGCGAGGTTGCAGCGGCCGCTGGTGTGGACATCGACGAGCTGGCCCGACAGCGCGACCGCGGCGCGGCGATGGCCGCTATGAGTCGGGGCGCGGAAAAGCTCGCGCCCGAGCTGTACGCGGCGGGACGCTTCGACGGCATCATGGCGCTGGGCGGCGGCGGGGGGACGTCGGTGGCATGCGCGGCGATGCGGGCTTTGCCGCTGGGCGTGCCCAAGGTGATGGTCTCCACGGTGGCCGGCGGCGATGTTTCCGGTTACGTGGGCGTGCACGACATCGTGATGATCCCGGCGATCGTGGATGTGGCAGGAATCAACCGTATCAGCCGGGGCGTGTTTGCCCGGGCGGCAGGGGCCATCTGCGGCATGGTCGAAACCGTCGTGCCGCCCGGCGAAGACCGGCCCCTGGTGGCAGCCACCATGTTCGGCAACACCACCGCTTGCGTGGCAACAGCCAAGGCCATGCTGGAGCAAGCCGGTTACGAGGTGCTGGTATTCCACGCCACTGGAACCGGCGGAAGGACGATGGAGAATCTTATCGCTGCCGGCATGTTTGTGGGAGTGCTGGACATAACCACCACCGAGTGGGCCGACGAGCTAGTAGGCGGAGTGCTGTCAGCCGGCTCGCAGCGGCTAGAGGCGGCAGCTACCGCTGGCGTGCCGGCGGTCGTGGTGCCCGGCTGTTTGGACATGGTGAACTTCTGGGCGCCGGATACTGTGCCTTCTCGCTTTGCAGGCCGTCGTTTTTATCAGCACAACCCGAACATCACCCTCATGCGCACCACGCCGGAGGAAAACCGCCAGCTTGGCCGCATCATCGCCGAGAAAATCAACCGCAGCACCGGCCCGGTGGCGGTACTGCTGCCGTTGGGCGGGCTGAGCATGATCGACTCTCCTGGCGGGCCGTTCTGGTGGCCTGAGGCCGATGAGGCGTTGTTCCAGTCGTTGAAAAGCCATCTGCGCAGCGACATCCCAGTCATCCAGATGCAGTGCAACATCAACGACGCGGAGTTTGCCCGCCGCTGTGCTGAAGTTATGTTAGAGCTGATCAGCAGAGGTGCGTCATGCCCGAGTCGCGCAGCGAAATCTTAGCTCGATTCCGCAACAAGATCGCCGCTGGCAAGCCGATCATCGGCGGTGGCGCCGGTACCGGCATCAGCGCCAAGTTCGAGGAAGCCGGCGGCATAGACCTGATCGTAATCTACAATTCGGGGCGATTCCGGATGGCGGGGCATGGGTCGCTGGCCGGACTGCTTCCCTACGGCGATGCTAACGCCATCGTTATGCAGATGGCCGCCGAAGTGTTGCCGGTGGTCAAGCACACGCCGGTGCTGGCCGGCGTATGTGCGACTGACCCCATGCGGCTGATGGACCGCTTTCTGCGTCAGATCAAGGAGATGGGATTTGCCGGCGTGCAGAACTTTCCCACGGTGGGGTTATTCGACGGTGTATTCCGCGCCAATCTGGAGGAGACTGGCTTTGGATACGCGAAAGAAGTGGAGATGATCCGCTTGGCACGCCAGCTCGATTTGCTTACCACCCCATACGCCTTCAATCCCGAAGAAGCCGCCCAAATGGCCGCCGCCGGAGCAGATATCCTGGTGTGCCACATGGGTTTGACCACTTCCGGCTCGATCGGGGCGAAAACGGCCAAAACGCTTCCACAGTGTGTCGAGCTGATCGACCAGATGACCGCTGCGGCAAAGCAGGTCCGACCGGACATAATCGTGCTGTGTCACGGCGGGCCAATCGCTGAACCGGAAGACGCGCAGTTCATTCTGCAAAACTGCCGCGACGTAGACGGCTTCTACGGGGCAAGCTCGATGGAACGACTGCCGACCGAACGGGCGATCCGCCAACAAACCGAGGCCTTTATGCGCATCAGCAAACGGTGATTCGCACGGCGCCGATGGGCTGATCGATTAGGCAAAGTTGGCGAAGTTCGGCCGTCCGCCGGGGTGCATCTTACGACCGCCGCTGGTATGGCCGATACATCTTAAAGGACCGGCATTGGCGCTGGCCGCTATGTTTCGAGGAGCTTGCCCAGTGGCAATTCACCCTTTGGCCCTGGTCAGCCCCAAGGCCCGAATTGGGGCAAATGTCCGCATTGGTCCGTTCAGCGTGGTGGAAGACGACGTAACCGTCGGCCCAGGCTGCGTTTTGGAAGCCAATGTGGTGGTCAAATCGGGCACGGTCCTGGGCGAAAATAATCATATTTTCGAAGGTGCTATTATTGGCGGCCCGCCGCAGCACGTCCACATGCCAGAAAAGCCAGGGCGCGTCGTTATCGGCTCTGGCAACGTGATCCGCGAGAACGTGACGATCCATCGGGCTTTGCAGCCGGAGCGAGCCACGCTCGTGGGCGATAACAATCTGCTGATGTGCAATGCCCATATCGCTCACGACTGCCAAGTGGGAAACAATACTATAATTGTCAACAATGTAATGCTTGCCGGGCACGTGATCGTTGAGGACAGGGCGTATCTGTCCGGCGCTGTGGCGGTACATCAATTCTGCCGCATTGGCACGTTGGCGATGGTCGGCGGTCAGGCCCATATCAATAAAGACGTGCCCCCGTTTGTGACCGTCGATGGGCTGAGCAGCTACGTGGTGGGCCTGAACACAATCGGTTTGCGCCGGGCGGGCTTCGACGCTAAGACAATCGCCCATCTCAAAGCTGCCTACCGAGTGATTTATCGCAGCGGTTTGCCCTGGGCAGAAATCCTCGAACACCTGCGCACGGAGTTCAACTACGGACCGGCCGCGGAGTTCTACCGCTTCTTGTCAACGACCGCGCGGGGAATCGTCTGCCAGCGCCGCGACGCTTCGGCACCTACGATAAAACTGCCGCAAGCCGAGGACTACCAGTTGCAGGCCGATTTGAACGCGGCCATGCGCGCGGCGTTGTAGCGCAACCGGGTACTGTAACCGCTGAGCCTCCCATAAAGCCGCGCGGTGGCGGCGTTCGGCTGCTTGAACCCGTTGTTTTCACCCAGCCAGCCTCGCTGCCTCTGGTTGCTGGTTCGTGCCTCCGCAGTTCCTTGCGCGCCCCACGGTTTGCATCTAATGGAATCTACAAGGTTCTTGCCCGTGCCCCGATTCCCGCGTATAAGAAGGACGGCTACGCGAGAAACTTTACAGCTCAGCTAGATTTCTGCTATGCCGGGCGGGAGAAGCCAGATTTCTGCTGTTTCGCCGGGCGGCGGCCAAGATTTGTGCTGTTTCGGTGGGTATTAGTCGGATTTCTGCTGCACCGCCATGAATCAACCAGATTTCGGGCCTTTTGGCCAGAAGCAAGCCCGGATGGGTCAGCTTTAAAAAGGCGCACCAAATTTGAAAGACTGCCCCAAGGCTGGGACCTCTCGGTTTTAAGGGACTTTCGTGCGGCGGGGACGGTGGGCTTTCAACCTTATTACGACTGCGAAAGCGGGAGATCGCGCTAGTATTGCGAGGCAACAAATGACTGCACTGGAACAAATCACGAGCATCGCCGACGTCGAGCAGTTGGAAGAACTGCTTAGCCGTCCCACCGATGGGGTCGTCGACACTATGGCACGGCTCGAAGGCGACATCATCGTGCTGGGTGTGGGTGGAAAGATCGGGCCGAGTTTGGCCCGAATGGCTCGCCGGGCCAGCGATCGGGCAGGCAAGCAGCGCAAGATATTCGGAGTGGCCCGGTTCACCAATCCGCAGTTGCCCCAGTGGCTTGCGTCACATGGCATTGAACCGATCCGCTGCGAACTGCTTGATTCGGCCCAACTGGCTGCTTTGCCGGAAGCCCCCAACGTGCTGTATCTGGCGGCGATGAAGTTCGGCTCTACCGGACAGGAAGCGTTGACTTGGGCGATGAACTGTTATCTGCCGGGGATGGTGTGCCAACGGTATCCCCACAGTCGCATTGTGGCGTACTCGACCGGCAATGTTTACCCCTTAACGCCACCCGCCAGCGGAGGCTCGCGGGAAGATGATCTGCCGGGGCCGATCGGCGACTACGCCATGAGTTGTTTAGGCCGGGAACGTATTTTCAGTTACTTCAGCCAGCGCAACGGCACGCCGGTGGCATTGGTGCGCTTGAATTACGCTCACGAAATGCGCTACGGCATCATGGTCGATCTGGCACAGAAGATACTGACCGGTGAGCCGATCGATTTGGCCATGGGGTACTTCAATGCCATTTGGCAGGGCGACAACAACGCCATGACGCTGCGCTGCTTCGACCACGTTTCCAGCCCACCGTTTGTGATCAACATTGCCGGCCCTAGAATACTTTCGGTCCGCACCGTGGCCGAGGAACTGGGCCGCTTGTTGGGCCGCGCGCCGATCTTCCGCGGCAGCGAGGCCGGCGATGCGTTGCTGAGCAATGCCCAACGAGCGTTCGCGCTGTTCGGAAAGCCTCAAGTCGCTGAGGAGCAGTTGTTACGCTGGATTGCCGATTGGCAGCTTCGCGGCGGCCCGATACTGGGCAAACCGACGCATTTCGAAACCCGTGACGGAAAGTTTTGACCTAACCGCCGGTCGGCTTCTCCACGCGCAGGCGCAATCCGGCGCGCGGTGGCTATCCGATGTGCGTTCGTTATCCGGTGTGCGTTCGCTATGCGATGTGCGTTCACTATGCGATGTGCAATGGCTGGCCGAGCTTCAATGCCTATCCGCTGCACACTGCCGCTGTGGTAAAACATCGTAGCTGGTCTTGTCGTGCCGTCATACAATTGCGGTGCTGCTGCAAGCCGGCGAACTTTTCGGATGGTCATGCCGACAACCGTTGGCCGGTCGTGAGCGCATGAACAAGTCGAACCTGTTGCAAAGCCGGCGAGACAATATAGGAGCCGCGCGATGAAACCGGTATTGGAACAACAGTTGCGGACAATTTTGCAGCGTGGCGTGGTCATTCCGGCCAGCCCGCTGGCAACCACGCGGACAGCACAGCTCGACGAACGCCGACAGCGGGCATTGTGGCGATACTATTCGGCGGCGGGTGCGGGCGGAATAGCTGTCGGCGTCCACACCACGCAGTTCGCCATTCGCGATCCGAAGATCGGCCTGTTTGAACCGGTACTGGCGCTGGCCGCCGAGGAGTTCGACCGCCTCGACGCCAGCCGGCAGCAGCCGCTGGTGCGGATAGCGGGCATCTGCGGGCGCACCGACCAGGCCACACGCGAAGCGGAAACAGCCCGCGGTTTGCGATTTCACGCCGGGCTGTTGAGCCTATCGGCTATGCGCGACGCCGACGACGAGGCTTTGATCGCCCATTGCCGCGCGGTGGGCGAAATCATACCGCTGGTGGGTTTTTACTTGCAACCTGCGGTGGGCGGACGGCTTCTTTCATACAACTTTTGGCGGCGGCTGGCAGAGTTGGATGCCCTGGTGGCCGTCAAGATCGCTCCGTTCAATCGGTATCAAACGCTGGACGTAATCCGTGCAATGGCAGACGCCGGCCGTACCGACGTGGCGCTTTACACCGGCAACGACGACAACATCGTGCTGGACCTTTTGACGCCTTATCGCTTCCCGCGGCCCGACGGCTCGGCAGCCGAGCTGCGGATTGTCGGCGGTCTGCTGGGGCAATGGGCCGTGTGGACCAAAAAAGCCGTGGAGCTGCTGGAGCGATGCCACGCTGTAACGCAGGCCGGCGGCGATATCCCCGTCGACTTGCTGCATACTGCTGTGGCCTTGACCGACGCCAACGCCGCCATTTTCGATGCGGCCAACCAATTCGCCGGGTGCATACCGGGCATTCACGAAGTGCTGCGCCGCCGGGGGCTGCTTGAAGGAACATGGTGCCTCGACCCGCACGAGACGCTCAGTCCGGGGCAAGGCGCCGAAATCGACCGCGTTTGTCGCCAATATCCCGAACTGACCGACGACCAATTCGTCGATGCCCACCTCGATGAATGGCTCAGTGGGTAATAGAGGCGGCTTGGCACGCAGGTCTGTAGAACACATCGTCGTCGGCGCCCGCGATTGGCAACCGAATGGTCCGCCCCGCTATTGCTTTGGGGTGCTTTGTCGTGGGCCCCACTTGAGCCGTGCTATCTGGATACCTTTAAGCGACGGCAGCAGGGCGGCGATGTAGTCCTGGCCGTCGTGGTGGATGATTTCCGGCGCGGCGACGGCCAGACTGGCGACAAGATAGCGGTCGTCGTTGACGCCAAAATCTAGCGGCGAGCGGGAGCGATAAACCAGGCTCTGCGCATTGCGTCCATACCGTTGGGTGCGAAACAGGTAGTACCACCCAAAGCGTGCCGCTACGAAAGGACATTCGGCCGAATACGGCCCACTGCCAGCCTGACCACCGAAAGCCACGATCTTCGACGGTCCCCAGTCGGCCAACCTGTCGCCCTTGGCAAGGCGCGTTCCCACCCGGCAATAAACCGCCCCTTGTTGGTTCGGATAAGCTGTGTAGTAACAGTAAAGTTTGTCGCCTATAGGCAGGACCATCGGATCGCGGGTGTTGGCCCGCATTTCCGCGCTGTCCTCGGTGAAAAGCTGCGAACTTCCCTTGTGATCCAACACGCGATCGAACTGTTTACCGTCGCGACTACGGGCCAGACAGATACCGTGCCAGTTGCCGTAGAACATCCAGTAGCTTTCGTCCAAGCGGAGAACGAACGGCGCTTGCAGGCCGCCGGGCGCTTCGCCGTAGCGCTGGTCGGCGGTCATGGCTATGCCCATCGGCTTCCAGTCGGGGTCGGTGAGCTTTCGCCCTTCCCAACGGTAAAACAGCCGCGTGTTCCCGCCGCAGTTGGTGTGGCGAATGCACGACCAAAGCTGCCAGGTGCCGTCAGCGGCTGGCCAGATGGCGAAATCGACCGGCTGCTGTCGCTCCGAGGTCCACTTGCCCAGGTCGGGATTGCCTGCCACGGTCCACCACGGCTCCTCGATGTGCGGAACGAGGATGCCGTCGTCCTGGGCGGAAATCGCCCGCTGGTCGCCCGCCGCTGCAAGGCAAAAGGCGGCCGCACACAAAACGCCTACAGCAAACCCGAACCTGCCTTTTTGCGCGTTGACCATCGGCACCACCTTGTAGGAGGTTGGCAGCGGAGAAAAACGGATTACCATTACTTGCCAGCACCAGTATCCGGCGGATTGGGGCCAGTGGTCAAGTCGTAGGGATGCTCGTACGATAGAACGATTGCACGCCGCTAACGGCACCTGTTTAGTCGCAAACAGCACGAAAATGAACATCACCGATATTGTTCCTCCCGGTAGTGCGCCCATTGTGGTGGGCAGCGGCTACGGATTCACCGAAGGGCCGGCGGCCGACGAACACGGCAATGTGTATTTTTCGGACGGCCGGCACGATACGATTTATTACTACGCGCCGGGCAAGCCGCCGGTGCTGTTCGTCAACGACAGCACCGACGCCAACGGGATGATGCTCAACACACGCGGCGAACTGTATGTGTGCGAGGGCGCCGCCTACCGGGTCGTGGCCATCGATGTGCACACCAAGAGCAAACGCGTGCTATGCGACCAGATCGACGGCCAACACTTCAACGAGCCTAACGATCTGGCGATCGATTTCCACGACGGTTTCTATTTTTCGGACCCCAACTACCAGCACCGGGGTCAGCCGACGGTAATGAAGCAAGATGTGTATTACTGTTCGGCCGAGGGACGTGTGAGCCGTGTTTCCACGGTTTGCTTCAAACCCAACGGCGTGTTGCTTTCGGCCGATGACAGAACACTGTATGTGGCCGATGCCCGCGGACAGCGAATCTACCGCTACGACGTGCTCGGCCCCGGACAGTTGGCCAACGAGCGGCTGTGGATCGACCGGCTAGGCGCAAATCCAGACGGACTCACCCTGGACGAGCACGACAACCTCTACGTCTGCTGCGGCAAGGCAGGTATCAAGGTCTTCGATCGTTACGGCCAGCCGCTGGGAACAATCGATGTATTTGCCGCCAACTGCTGCTTCGGTGGACCTGATTTTCGCACGCTAATGATCGCTTCGGCAGACCGCTTTCTGGCTCTTCCGACCAACGTGACGGGACTGAAACCGCTGCCGTTGCGGGCCGGCAAATAAGCAAACCGGTGGCGTTGCATCCGGCTATTTTTGGGCGGTTTTTAGGCGGTCGGTTGCGGCGCGGTTTCCCGACAACGGTCGTAGCGCCTCTGACTGACTGCTCCGGCCATGGAGACGCTTCCGGAGACGAGCAGGTTTTCTATGCAGGCGGTCTGAAAGCGCAGTCCGCCGGCCGGGCTTCTGCGCTGAATGGCACGCCGTAGAAACGGCGCACCGTGTAAACCTCGGCAGAAAGCACAATCAATACCGCCCAATAGCTCCACCGATGGCGGAGAGAAAAGGTGGCAATGGTGGCTGAGAGCCGTATCAACGCTGGCGTAGAGCCGGCGCGCTAACAATGGCGCGCGAATAACTACGATTGCGACCGGACTCAAGCTCCGAGTACAGCTTCGCCGCAGCGACTGCTGCGCGGTCAGCAGCTTACCGGGCAAACCCCGAGCAAGCGAAGCGCGAAGAAACCGTAGTTTACTGTACCATGGCCTTGAGGTTCTTCAGCGGCCTGACCTTTACCTTTACACTGGCCGGCTTGGCGGGAATGTCCTTGATGGTCACCTCGCCGGTGCGCGGATTGCGAACCTGCACGCCTTTTCGGGCTGGCTGGGGGGGAACCTTTCGTTTTTCGATCTTCACCAGACCTGGTAGGGCGAAGACTCCGGGGCCACGCGCGCCGAGGTTGCGGCGGATTTCCTCGGTCAAGGCCTCCAACACCGCCGCTACCTGCTTCTTGGTCAGCCCGGTGGCATCGGCGATGTTCTTGGTGATCTCGGTCTTGCTGGGCGCTTTCTTGCCTGTTGCTTTGGCCATGATCGTCATACCTCCATTGGGGCAAACTGTTGTACCTGCAATAATGGACAATATTGGAACTTTGCACGATCCATTGCGCAGACGCAATGATTTAAGTATCTGGCTGGAAAAATGCAAGCCGTCTGCGGGCTGTATTGAGCGATTTTTTCGATTTTTCCGCCTTCTGTGAGCTTCACCGGGGTTTTTTCTGCCGTTTTAAGCCCGCTTGGGCAGCGTCCTCTGACTATCGAGCCTGGGCACGCCGAAGGCTTTTGCGCTGTTGTTAGGCCAATTTGTAACCGCTTTGCACGCTGCGCGCATTTTCGTTTGCACCGAGTTTTCGACGAAAGGACTGCGCCGTTTCCTAGAGCGAGCCTCGGCGTTTGGCAGCGTGTATCCAGCCGTTTGCCAAAGGCGGTCATGCCGTTTACCACACGGGATTGATGACATTTGCAAAGGGGGAATTGAACTGCTTGCAGAGGAACTAACGGTACTTGCACAACGCCTAACGCAACTTGTACAAGGGCTAATGCTACTTGAATAGGGGATTGCGGCATTTGCAAAGGGGATGGCGTTTTTTTAATTGGCGGAGGCCAACCCTGTTTGATATGGGGCCGACCCCACTCGCAGGATGTACTCACGATGCCGGGGTAGCAAACCGGAGTGTGAGAATTTCACGATTTAGCCCTTGCTGCCTACAATCGTAGTTGACAAAAAGGAAAAAATGACTACAAATGTAGGTACGGCCTCGCGCTTCGCTTTTGCTGGGTGACTGTGCTCGCCAGCCCAGCAGCGGCCAACGGCCGGCCGTTGGGGTGCCAGCATAGGATTGATGTAAGTTGCCCGACAAATCAGGCAGCTCGACACGTCAGCTCGGCACTTGCGTTAGGCCGGTAGCCTTCACGCAATTTGGTTTGGCGCAACACGGCGTGAGCGAGGCGGGGTAGGATAAGTCGACCGAGGAGCTGGGGGATGGAACTTCACATCTGCGACCGATCAACCAGGCTGCTCTGCTTGGCCTTGTTGGCGTGCGCCGCGTGTTTGGTCGGCAGCGGCGCCGCATCGGCTCAGCAGGTGTTTTTGCAGCAAGACGGCGTTATCGTCTTGCAAGCAGCCGCAGAGACGACCATCGCCCCTGCGGCCTCGGTCGAGACCACGGAAGATCGGTTGCCCACGCCGCCGCGGGAAATCATCCAGCAGATGAATCTGGCCCGAAAGCTGTTGGAAAACCAGCGCTACTCTGACGCCGTTGCGTTGCTGCAAAGTGTTCTTCAGCGCAAGTCCCATGGTGCTTCGGCCGACGACCGCAGCGACGAGGACTGGTTCTTCCGCCCGCAAGGGTCGGCGGCCCAATTGCGCAGCCTGAAGGCCGAAGTGCAGCAAATGCTAGGGCAGTTGCCGCGCAATGCACTGGAAATGTATGAGTCCCAGTTTGGCGCCGAGGCCCGCCACGCGCTGGAAGCGGCCAGAACAACCGGAAACATCGAGCGACTTGCCGAGGTCTCGTGGAATTACTTCCACACCAAGGCCGGCAAAGAGGCGACTTTTCTGCTCGGGTTGCATCAGTTCGATCGTGGCCGGCCGATGGCTGCCGCGCTGGTGCTGGAGCGGCTGGCTCGATGGCCTGAAGCGGCCGCGGAGTACCAGCCGGCTCTGGGACTGCTGCTGGCGCGATGCTACCTCGACAGCCATGTGCCCGACAAAGCCGCATCCGTGCTGGCGGAACTGCGGCGCCGGTACAAGGGCGCTCCGCTGGAAATCGGGGGCAAGAAAGTCAACTGGTTCACCAGAGACGACCAAGCTGTGGTTTGGCTGAAAGGGTTGTTTGCGCGGCAGCCGGTGGTCGATTTACTCTCGGACGACCATTGGCTTGTGCCCGGCGGCGACAGCACCCGAAACGCAGCCGCCGTGGGCGGCACGCCGCTGTTGAACGTGCGCTGGCAGGCGTTCAGCGAGTATCCGAGCGTCGATCGGGTGGTGGCCCAATTGCAAGCGGTCCGCAGCCAGGCGTACGACGCCCTGCTGCCCAGCGCGCATCCGATCGCCGTCGGCGGGACGATCGTCGCACGCACTTGGCGCGGGCTGATGGCCGTAGACGCCGAGACCGGTAAGCTGCGCTGGGAAGTGCCCAGCGACGGACCGTGGCTCTCGTTGGCGGCCAGCTCCCCCGGCGACTTACGGGCGATCGAAACGGTGCTCCGGCAGCAGGAGCGCGCGGCTGAAATCCGCAGGCGAACCTTCGACGGCAACAACCCGGCATCGCTGGCTACGGCTTTGATGCGGCGGGTATTCGGGGACCTGACCGCCGGCGCGGCTAGCAGCGACGGGCGGCTGGTTTACAGTATCGAGGACGACGGCCAGGTGGCCTCCGAAGGTGCGTACCCCAGACGGATGGTCGTGATCAACGGTCAGGTGGTCAACGCCTCGGTCGATGTGACCAACCGCTTGGCGGCCATCGACATAGCCACCGGAAAGATGGTCTGGCAATTGGGCGGCCCGAACGATCAATTCGCCTTGCCGCTGGCGGGCACGTGCTTCTTGGGCCCGCCGCTGCCGCTGATGGGCCAGTTGTTCGTGCTGGCTGAAAGAAGTGGGCAAAACGCGGTGCAATTGCTGGCCATCGACCCTGATCCCCTTAAAGGCCCTAGTGCCGAGCGGCTGTTGTGGAAACAAACGCTCGCCTATCCCGACCGCGAGTTGCTGGCCGACCGCACGCGCCGCACCAGTGGGTTGTCGCCGTCGTATGCCGACGGCATCTTGGTTTGCCCCACGGGCGTAGGGGCCGTAGTGGCAGTCGACCTGGCTTCACGTTCCCTGCTGTGGGGATACAAGTACACGCGCACCGACGACCTTCACCGCGGCGATGACGGGATGCTGGTGGGAGTCAATGTGGCTACTTACCCAGGCCGCCCCTCTAGGCAACGCTGGGCGCAGACGGGGGTAACGATTGCCGAAGGCCGGGTGCTGCTGACCACCCCCGACTCGGACGAACTGCACTGTGTCGGGCTGTTCGACGGCAAACCTCAGTGGACCCTGCCGCAATACGATGAGTCTCCGAGCCGCGGCGCGCCCCGCGACGATCTCTACCTGGCTTGCGTATATCGGGGAAAAGCGATACTTGTCGGGCGGCGCGACGTACACGCCGTGCACATCGACCAGACTTACCCCGAGCGCAGAAAAATGATGGTCCGCGAGCGCCGGGGCATGGGCATACAAGTGGTCGAGCGCGAACGCGAGTTCACCCGTCCGCAGCCCGCCTGGAACGGCCAGACAGTCCGATTGCCCGATGGCAGTACGCCCAGCGGCGTCGGCTTCCGCTCCGACAATCTTTACTATCTGCCGCTTAGCACGGCTGAGGTGGCAGTGATAGATCTGGACGCAGGCAAATTGGTGCGCGTGGTCAAATCGCGCAGCGGATACGTGCCCGGCAATCTGATTTGCCACAAGGGAAAGGTGATTTCTCATGGGCCGGCCGGGCTGGCGGCCTTCCCTCAGTTGGATGTTTTGCGGGCCGAAATCGATCGGCGACTGGCAAACAACCCTCAAGATGCTAAAGCTCTGGCCAGTTTGGGCGAGGTCTTACTCGACGAAGGCGATCTTCCGCAGGCCGCCGAGGTGCTGGAGCGGGCCTACCGGGCGGAGCAAAGCCCGCGCAATCGCAACCTGCTGCTCGAAGCCCTGCTGGGCTGCCTGAGGGTCGATTTTGCCAAATATCACCAACGGACGCAACAAATCGAGGCGTTGGTGGATGCCCCGAAGCAGCGGGCCGCCTACTGGCGGCTAATGGCCGAGGGGCTACGTGCCCAGGGCCGATGGCAAGATGCGTTTCACCAGTACCTGAAGTTCTTCCAAGACGATGCCAACCTGACGCAATTGGAAGAGATTGCCCCCACGCTTTCCGTCCGGCGCGATCGTTGGCTGGCTGGTCAGTTGGCCGACTTGCGCGAGGAGCTCAAAGACCAGGCCGCACGCCAGCAACTGGATCAAGCCGTCGCTGCAATGGTCGAGCAGGCGCTTAAAGCGCAAAACGTGGAGCGGTTGCGCGGTCTGGTCCACTGCTTCTTCTGGCATACCGAAGCTCCTGTGTGGCGACGGCAAACCGCCCAGGTGCTGGCCGCTGCTGGCCGATTCTTGGAGGCCGAGCAACTGTTGTGGAACGACTTAGATTGTCCAGACCCGGCGATTGCCGGGCCGGCGTGGGCCACGCTGGCCCAAGTGCTGGAAACGGCTGGGCTTCATGCCGATGCGGCGCTTTGCTACAGCAAGCTGGCGGGGCGATTCGCTGCCGTAGTCTGCCGCGATGGAAAGACCGGCCAACAACTGGCCGAGCAACTGGCGGACGACAGCCCGGTGCGCCGGGCTTTGCGCGCCCAAACAAGCTGGCCCACCGGTGCGGTCGAGGTGGAGATCAACCAGTCGGCTGCCGTACGCCCGCAAGTTCCCAATCAAATATTGCTGCGTCGCACCCGCACCGACAGCCCGTTTCTGGCCGAAGACGCAATCTGGTACGACTACGGTAGGCAGCAGTTGACTGCTTTCGACCGTTGGGGAACGCAAAAGTGGCAATTCTCGCTGGCTCAGGCTGGCGATGCAGCTCAAGCGGTATATTACAACCCACAGCTTACGCAGTTTGCCGTCCGCGGGCATCTGATGATGATGATGTCGGCCAACCGAGTGGTCGCGCTGGATACCTTCACATCGGCCGAGGGCAAGCCGCGCTTACTGTGGGACATCGACGGCAATCTGCCCGGTTTAGGTTCCTCGCTCGGTGCCGTCAATGCTTGGGAGGTCGATGCAGACGGGCTCATGGTGCGCGCTGGTCCAGGTCGTTTTAACCCAATGCGGCTGTTGGGCGGTGTCGTCGGGTCTAACGATTACGTTTTCTTCCAACGGGTACGCACGTTGGTGGCTATCGACGCCGTGACTGGACAAACTCTGTGGACGTCTCAGCAACATAATCTGCCTGCCGACTGCGAGTTGTTCGGCGACCAGCAGTACGTCTTCGCTGTGCCACCTAATAGCCAAGAGGCTTTCGTGTTCAGCGCCCGCGATGGTCGGGCGTTGGGCAAGCGTTCTATTCCGCGGCAAAAACAGGAAGAGTTGATCGACGCCGTCTCGGTTGCTGTTCGGGGGACGCCGCAATTCGCCCCGCTCAGCAGGGCCTGCCTGGCTACGCTGGGAAGGAACCTGTTGTACTGGCGCGTAGATAACCAGGCCGGACATAGATTTTTGGAACTGTACGACCCTTGGGAACAGCGCTACGTGCTGCCGGCCCAGCGGTTCGCGCTCCACTCCAAGGTTACCCTGGTTGATGACAAAAGTGTCGGCATCCTGCAACCCGACGGACGCTTCGTGCTGCTTTCTCTGCCCGAGGGGAAAACGCTTGTCGACTCCCGGTTGCCTGTCCATGCTTCGGTGGGGAACGCGCGTCAATTGACAGTCATGCCGTATGAGGACGGGTGGTTGCTCGTGGCCGACTCGACCACTGTGCCCAGCTCAGCGCAGCGAAGGCCCATCGGCCCTCTGTCGGGCACTTCTTCTGCGCCGATGCTGCGCGGGGTAGTGCAAGCCTTCGGCCCTGACGGCGAGCCGCGCTGGCCCGAACCGGTGGTGGTCGAAAATCAGTATCTGCTTCTGGGTCAGTCCAACCGTTTGCCGGTTCTGATTTTCGCCTGCCTGGAGCATGGAACGCCGCAAGCAAGCATTTCGCTGCTGTGTTTGGACAAACGTACCGGGAAACGTGTATTCCCGCCGGAGAACAAGGAAGCGCGCTTCGCCGTGCTGTCGCATCCGGCGTTGTTGGATGTTTCTGCTGACCCGGCGACTCGCTCCGTTCGCATCCGAATGCAGAGCGGGGAAGTGAAGATGACGTTTACCGATAAGCCTCAGGCAGCCCCTGCACCTCGGCCGGCCGATAAGCCTCAGGCCAAACAAAGTCTGCTGAGGGCGTTGCGGAACGTCGCCCGAAAGCAGGCCAAAGAGCTGGCCGAGAGCATCGAGCAGACGATCGCTCCGACTTGGGACATCCCCCTGATCGATCCTGTCGATGAGGAGCTAGAAGATATGCCGGTTATTCCTTTCCGATGAAAACGTATGCTAGCCACGATGGTTGCCAATAATGTGCTGATAATAGTGGATAATGCTGGTTCTGGCCCTCTTTACCAGTGAATGAGGATATATTAGGTCCCCTGTCTGCTAATGGTGGAGGAGTTTAATGGACATCAAGAGAAAGCTGGTATTGGTTGCTGCCGCAGCGGCTTTGACGCTGGCAGGGGCACAGGTTGGCCTGGCGGCGCCGAGCAAAGCGGAGGTGCAACGGGCGGTCGATCGCGGCCTTAATTGGCTTGCCACGCGACAGTCGAAGATGGGACATTGGCAGGGAGCACAGATGCCCTACCCCACCGCCATGACCGCGCTGGCCGGGATGGCATTGCTGTGCGAAGGTTCCACCACCACCCAAGGCAAATACGCCCCCAACATCCGTCGCGCAGTAGATTATCTAATCAGCCGCAGCCGCAGCAACGGGCTGATTGGCGACCCTACTCGCGACGACCGCTACACTTATGGGCACGGCTTCTCGATGCTATTCCTTTCGCAGGTGCTGGGCGAGGAGGAGGATGCCGAGCGTCGGGAACAACTGATCGACGTGCTTACGCGCGCAGTCCGCTTTACCGGTGAAGCTCAGGCGGCTTCGGGAGGCTGGGGATACGTCAGTTGCAAGGATCAACCCAATTTCGACGAAGGCTCCACCACCATTACCCAAGTGCAGGGATTGCGCGGCTGCCGCAACGCGGGCATCCCTGTGCCAAAAGAGATCATCGACAAGGCGGTGGCGTACATCCACAGGTGTACAGGGCCGGACGGGGGGGTGCAGTACAACTCGCATGGCGGCGGCGGACGCCCGCCCATCAGCGCCGCAGCCCTGGCCTGCTTGTACAACGCCGGCGAATACGATGACAAGTACGTTCCCAAAGTGTTGGCCTACTGCAAGAAGCAGTTCGCCAACGTTTCTAGTGCGAACTTCGGCCACTGGCACTACGCTCATTACTACTATGCACAAGTAATGTACCGCGAAGGCGGGAAGGATTGGGAAGAGTACCGCGATAAAGTGTACGCCAAGATTCTCTCCGAGCAGGCCGCCGACGGCTCATGGACTGATAGTTTCGTCGGCCCGGTGTTCGGGACCGCTGTCAATCTTACTATCCTCCAATTGGAAAAGAATGTATTGCCCATTTATCAACGGTGACGGATTAGCAACGAGGAAAGCGCCGCGGCCTGCCGGGCCGCCATTACACATACCCAGGTATTCATCAACCCAGAGGACTTCTTCATGAGCACCGCAGGTTTTAGTAGTCACGACGCAGCGGCCATCGATAAGCTTCGGGCCGCCAAACAGAAGATCACCGAGCAGCTCGCCCAGGTGATCGTCGGTCAGACCAACGTGATCGAGGAACTGTTGATATCCCTGTTTTGCCGGGCGCATTGCTTGCTGGAAGGCGTACCAGGACTGGCTAAGACGCTGATGATCAGCACGCTCAGCCGCACGCTGAGCCTCACGTTCAGCCGCATCCAGTTCACGCCTGACCTTATGCCGGCCGACATCACCGGCACCGATGTCATCGAGGAGAATCGCACCACCGGCGCCAGGGAAATCCGCTTCCTGGAAGGGCCATTGTTTTCCAACGTGATTCTGGCCGACGAAATCAACCGCACTCCGCCCAAGACGCAGGCCGCCCTGCTGGAGGCCATGCAGGAACGGCAGGTGACTGTGGGACGCGTGCGCCATAAGCTGCCCGACCCGTTCTTCGTCCTGGCCACGCAGAACCCCATCGAGCAGGAAGGGACATATCCGTTGCCCGAGGCCCAGCAAGACCGGTTCATGTTCAAGGTCTTCGTGAAGTACCCCAGCTTCGACGAAGAGTTCGAGATCGCCCGGCGCACTACCACCGTGATGACCGACAACATTCAACCGGTGCTGACTGCCGGCGACATCATCGACCTTCAGCGGATAGTGCGCGAGGTGCCTGTCTCGGACCACGTGATTCGTTACACGCTGTCGCTAGTGCGGCAAACTCGAGTCCGGGAGCCAGGTGTGCCGGACTTCATTTCGGACCAGTTGAATTGGGGTGCCGGCCCGCGCGCCGTGCAGTTCCTGATCCTGGGCGGGAAGGCCCGCGCCTTGCTCCAAGGACGCACCCATGTGACCTGCGAAGACATTCAAGCACTGGCCAAGCCGGTCTTGCGGCATCGGTTGGTGCTGAGCTTCACTGCCGAAAGCGAAGGCATCACCGCCGACGACATCGTGGAACGTCTGTTGGAAATCACCCCTACCCGAGAAGACGAGTTGACCCGTGACGCCAGATTCCAAAAGATTTTTGCATCCTGAGGCCATCAAGCGCATTTCGCGGCTTGACTTGCGGGCGCGGTACATCGTCGAGGGGTTTCTCTCGGGAATGCACCGTAGTCCCTACTTCGGACAGTCGGTCGAGTTCCGCCAGCACCGCGAGTACACCTGGGGAGACGACCTGAGGTACGTGGATTGGAAAGTGTGGGCGAAGCAAGACCGCTACTACGTCAAGCAGTTCGAGGAAGATACCAACCTGCGCTGCGTGTTGCTGGTGGATGTCTCCAACAGCATGCGTTACGGGCGCGGGGCGATGACCAAGTACGAGTACGGCTGCACGGCTGCCGTCAGCTTGGCCTACCTCCTGTTGCGCCAGCAGGACGCCGTCGGCTGTGTGGCCTTCGACGAGGCCACCCGTACTGTCGTCCCCCTGCGCACAAAACGCAACCATCTAGAATCCATCATCCAGGCCCTGGATGTAAGCGAGCCGAAGAACAAAACGGAGCTTCATTCCATCCTCTGCCAAGTGGCCGAGACCTATCCCCGCCGGGGCTTGCTAGTGATGGTCTCGGACCTGTTGGTGGAACGCCCTGGTCTGTTCAAGGGGTTGAAGTTGCTCCGTAGTCGCGGGCACGATGTGCTGGTGTTGCACATCCTCGACGACGACGAGCTGGAGTTCCCCTTTTCCGGCCCCACACGCTTCGAGGGACTGGAAAGCCTGGACGTGGTGCGGTGCAATCCACGAGCACTGCGCGAGGGGTATCTCAAGGCGCTGGGGGCTTACCTCGAGGAAGTCCGCCGCGGCTGCTCGCGGCATGCCGTGGATTACACGCTGATTCGCACCAGCGATCCACTGGATGCCGCTTTGGCGGCCTTTTTAAGCAAGCGGTTGGCGATGCATCAAAGGGTGTAAAAGCCTGATTCACCGCTAAAAGATGCCGATGGATACGAGTTCCATCTATGGGAGAAGACAATGTGATATGAGACGTCGCTTGCGGCTGGCCGGAGGAAACCCGCTTTCGTCAGCCGGCAATGGTTGACGTCCAGAGTGTGAATCGAATAACCGCCTGAGTCGCCACATGGAATCCTTATATCCACCCTCGGTATTTCCTGGCCTGTACACGCTGGCGTGGGCAATTCCCAGCCTGGCGATCGTGGCTGTGCCGGTGTTGATCCACTTGATCAACATGCTGCGGCATCGGCGCGTTGAATGGGCTGCTATGGAGTTCCTGCTGATCAGCCAGAAAAAACATCGCACGTGGATCATCCTCAAACAGTTGCTTTTGCTGCTGCTGCGCATGGCCGCTGTGGCGGCAGTGGTGTTCATCGTGGCCCAGCCGCTACTGTATAACCAGTGGGGCAACTTGCTGGGTGGCGCTACTACGCATCATATCGTGCTGGTGGATGACAGCTTCTCGATGTCCGATCGCTGGGGCGATACCTCGGCCTTCAACGAGGCCAAAAAGGTCATCCGGCGTCTGGCCGAGCAGGCGGCCGAGCAAAGCGAACGGCAGGCCTTCACCCTGATACGCTTCTCGCAGTGCGGCGGCGGCCGAAAACCGGACATGAGCAAAGAAACAGTCAATAAAGGCGCTTTCCTCGATTCGCTCAGCAGTGTACTGAACAAGCTGCAAGTTTCCGATACGGCGGTCGGCCCGGCTGAGTGCCTGCGATTGATCATCGACCAGACCGGCGAGTCCGAAGGCGAGCGCCGGGTCGTGTACCTGCTGAGCGATTATCGGGCCAAAGAGTGGAAAGAGCCTGCGGAACTGCGGAATTTGCTGTTGGAGCTGAACGCATCGGGCACAGAAGTGTACCTGATAAATTGTGTGGACCAGATGAGGCCCAATTTGGCCATCACCTCGTTGGCCCCGGTCGAGGGCATCCGCGCCGCCGGCGTGAGCTTCTTCATGAAGGTGACGGTCCGCAATTTCGGGAAAACCACGGTGCGCAATGTTCCCGTGTTGCTGGAAGAGGACGGCCACGGGCGACCTGCCATTACCATTGCCGAGATTCCGGCCGGCCAGTCGGTGACCGAACAGTTCGAGGTCAACTTCCCTGTTGCCGGCGAGCATGTCATCACGGCGCGCTTGGAACCCGATGCGGTGGCCGCCGATAACCGTCGCTATTGCCTGCTGAACATACCGGCCGAGGTGCCGGTGTTGCTAATCGACGGCAGCCCCGACCAACTGGATGCCAAGTGTATCGCCTGGGCCTCTGCGCCCGGTGGGGCGGTGCGCACGGGAATTCGTCCGCAGATCGAAAGCCCGCGGTACCTCAGCGTCAAGACGCTCGACGAGTTCCGCGCCGTGTACGTGCTGAACGTCGAACGGCTGGAGAAATCGGCCATTACGGCTTTGGAGAGTTTTCTGGAAGCTGGCGGCGGGGTGGGGTTCTTCGTAGGGGAAAACACCAGCGCTGCGTTTTTCAACAGCCAATTGTACCGTAATGGGGAGGGTATCTTCCCTGTTCCCCTCAAAGCCCCCGCTGAACTGCCCATCGACCGTGTCGAACAGGCTCCCTGCATCATCCCTGTCGGGCCGGAGGTGTTCCAGGACTTCGTGGACGACAGCAGTTTGCTGGCGCGGGTGCTGGTGCAGAAGTATTTCGCGGTTGCCGACGGGTGGCGTCCGCCCGCCGAGTCGACCGTTCAGATTCTGGCACGGCTGCGCAATGGGGCGCCACTGGCGGTGCGGAAGACCTGGGGAAAGGACGCCCGCGGCCGTGTGGCGGCCATCCTGACCACCGCCGCGCCGGTGTGGAACAATTGGACTTCGGAACCGACCTTCGTGCCAATCGTTCATCGAATGCACCAGTATCTCGTCGGAAAAACTCCGGATACGTCCCGTTTGGTAGGCGCGCCGTTGCAAGTGCAGTTCTCCGGCAGCGAGTACCTGCCGACGATTTGGGTCTTCACCCCCGGCGACGATTCCTCGCCGGCAGCCAGTTTCGATGCGACCACAGGGTCGGGCGGAATGAAGGAAGGCGTGTTTACCGAGACCGACCGGGCGGGAGTGTATCAGGTGCGGTTGACCCGCACTGCCACGGGCGACCAGGAAATTCGTCGTTACGTGTACAACGTCGATCCGGATGAGGGCGACCTGACGACCGTCTCGCGGCAGGAACTAGCTCAAAGACTGGAAGCGGTCAAGTATCAATACGAGCAAGCGTCGGCCTTCCATTATGCAGTGGCTGCCATGGCCGGTTATAACCTGGGAGAGAAACTGTTGTACATATTAGTGGTGCTTCTGATGATTGAGCAGGTATTGGCGTACGCCTGTAGTTACCATCCCTCGGCCCGACAGCCCTCAGCCGCGAAAGGAGGTGCGCGATGAATGCCTCTTTTCTGTTCTGGGCTGCCGAGACGCCCACCACCCGCATCGAGTGGAAAAACGTTCATTCCAACGCCGACTTGATTCTGCCGGCGCTGGTGTTTCTGGCAGCGGCCGCGTTCGTGGTGTACATGTACCGGCGCGATAGCAGCGAGCTGAGCCGCTTTTGGGCCGTGACGCTCACCAGTCTGCGCATTCTGACCCTATTGGCTCTGTTGCTGTTGTGGATGTATCCCACTTGGCGGATGGAGAAGCACCAGACAATCAACTCCCGCGTCCTTGTGCTGATCGATACCAGCATGAGCATGGGCCTGGTGGATCACGACGGCGGAGGTTCCACTGGGCGGATGATGCGGATTCAGCAAGTGGCCTCCGCGCTGCGGCAGAGCGAGTTCATCCAGCGCCTGCGCAGGACGCACGATGTAGTGGTCGGATGTTTCGATGAACAACTGCATCCCGACCGCGTCCGCATGCTGGCCAAAGCCGCGCAGGGGGATTCGGCACAGACTGTCTCAGCGGCTGGCGGCTCGGCTGCCTTGGCCAACGAAGCCTCGGGTGGCGAGGCCGCCATAAGCGCAGCCAGTGAGCAGATCAATTGGGACAAACTTTTGGTGCTGGGCGGGAAAGGGACTGGTTTGGGTCAGTCTTTGCGGCAAATCATCAGCGATCATAGCGGGTGGCCGCTCTCGGGTGTGGTGCTGGTGAGCGACGGCGGCCACAACATGGGGCCGGGGCCGCAGGCAGCCCTTGAATTGTCGCGGGAATTGAATGTGCCCATCTTCACCGTGGGCGTCGGCTCCGACAAGCTTCCGCCCAACGTGCGCATAGCGGACTTCAATCCACCCCGCCGCGCTTTCCCTAACGACCCATTCGAGGTCAAGGGAAGCTTGCAGGCTTTCGGCATGGCCGGGCAGACGGTCGCGGTGCGGCTGAGTTGGCGTCCGGCCGAGGGCGATGTGCTGGCCGGTGGAAGTGCCGACCCCGATCCGGAACCAATCGAGGTGGTGCTCGGCCCCGACGGCCAGGAAGTGCCCATCAGCTTCCGCCTTTCCACCAGCAGCTTGGGACGGCGCACGCTGACCCTCACGGTCGAGGCCCCGCCCAATGACCGCGACCCGCGCGACAATCAGGCAGTGCGCGACATCGAAATCGTCGATCGCAAGACGCGAGTCTTGCTGTTTGCCGACGGCCCTATGCGCGAGTACCAGTTCCTGCGCAACGTGCTGTATCGTGACAAATCGGTGATCTCCGACGTGTACATGCAGCGTGCCCGGCCGGGAATATCTCAGGAAGCCAACGAGATTCTCGACGAATTCCCGAGAACTCCAGAGGAAATGTTCCGCTACGATTGCGTGGTAGCTTTCGACCCCGACTGGCAGAAACTCGATCAGGAACAAATCGAATTGCTTTACGATTGGGTGCGCAAGCAGAGCGGGGGATTGATTGTCATTCCGGGGCCTGTCAACGCGGGCCGGCCGATCGCCGGTTGGACGCAAGACGAGGCTATGCAGAAAATCCGCGAGCTTTACCCGGTGGTGTTCGAGCGCCGCTTTTCTGGCTCCGAGGAAGGAATGCGGGGCGGAAGCGAGCCTGCCAGGCTCGTTTTCACTCCCGAAGGACTGGAGGCCGATTTCCTCTGGATAACCGACTCGCCCATCAGCAACCGCGAGGCCTGGGATTCGTTCCCTGGCGTGTACAGTTATTTCCCTATTCGCGGCGCCAAACCGATTGTAGGGAAAGTGCTGGCCCGCTTCGGCGACGAGCAGTCGCTCATCGGGGGCGAGCAGCCGGTGTACATCGCTTTACAAAATTTCGGCAATGGTCGGGTTCTGTACATCGGCAGCGGCGAAATGTGGCGCCTGCGCGAACTTGATGAAAAGTACTTCGAGCAGTTCTACACCAATGTGATTCGTTACGTGTCGAAGGGACGATTGGAACGCGACTCGCCTCGGGGCACCCTGACTTTCGAGGCCGACCGGCACTGGGTGGGCGACACGGTAGTAGTGCGGGGCCGTTGGCTGACCAACGCGCAGTTGGAGCCGCTCGATGTTCCCCAGGTGACGCTGGAAATCTATCAGCCCGACCAAAGCGTGCATCGCATCCAATTGCGGGCCGATCCTGGCGAGCCGGGAAAGTACAGCGGTCACTTCCAAGCCCAGCAGGAAGGCGATTACCGGCTGGAGCTGCTGTTACCCGATAGCGACCAGCCCATCGTCCGCCGCTTGCATGTGGCCATGCCCGATCGGGAACGGGAAAACCCACAACGCAACGATGCCCTGTTGAGCGAAATTGCCCGCCAAAGCGGCAGCCAGGATAACCCGGGACAATACTTCGTCGGGCTCGACGTACTGCTGAGCGACGGCGGCGCAAAGCTGCTGGGCTTGCTGGCCGACCGCACTAAGACCCTGACCACTATCGAGCTGAACAAAGCTGAGGAAGAGAAATGGCTGCGGATATTGATGTATACCCTATTCGGCCTGCTTTGTGTGGAGTGGCTAATCCGCAGGTTGTTGAAATTGGCATAATGCAGGCATGACGCAACAAGACTGAACGCCCAGCCGGTGGCGAGATGGTGTGCAATACCGGCCGCCGGCGATGAGGAACGATGCATCATAGGGAACAATAGATCGATCGGTGTCGTCTAATTATTGCGACGTGTGATCGAATTATTGCGCCGTGTGATCAAAAGGCTCTGACAAAACAGAATCCTCGAACGCGACCTTAGGAATACGGAATGCTCAAAGGGTTGAGCTGGTCGCTGTACCGGGGATCACAGTGCCAAAAAAGGCGGTGTTGTTAGAGGCCGGGAAACAGGAAATCAGGCGAACCACATTAATAGCTTGGCGGCGACGGCCGCGTCGGGAACCAGCAATGGCTGTCACTACTGTTGAGAATCGACCACAATTGTCGCCCGAAGTGCTTGCCGTTTTGGACGGCCTGCGGGCGCGCATCCGACTGTATGTATGGGCTGAAGGGCTGGCCGCTGGGCTGGCTTGGCTGGGGCTGGCATTCTGGATCACGTTGGCGGTCGACTGGACTTTCGAGCCGCAGGTGCCGGCGCGCAAGGGAATGCTGGCTATAGTGGTCGGCGTGTTTGCGGTCGTGCTGGTGCGCCTGGTATTGCAGCGTGCTTTTGTGCGGATAAACCGCAGCAACCTGGCTACGGTGCTGGAACGCCGCTTTCCGTATTTGGACGACAGTCTGCTGACGGCCGTGCTGTTGACCAGCCGGGAGTTGGACCCCGATAAATGCAACCCCGAAATGCTGGCGCGTACATGCCGAGAAGCCGCCGAGCGCATCGGGCAGGTCAGACTGGGGGAAGTGTTCAATTATGCTCCGTTGCGGCGCGCGGTGGTCGGCGCGGTGTTGCTTGGCTTGAGCGTGGCCGGCTTCGCCCGCGCCGCGCCCGAGGCAATGGAAGTATGGGTGAAGAGAATCCTCTATTTCGACGATCACCCCTGGCCGCGCAAGACCAGTTTGCAGATGGGCGGCGCCTTTGCGGGTTCCAATGTGGTCAAAGTCGCCCGGGGCGCCGATGTCACCGTGGTGGTGCTGGCCGACGCGGAGAAGCGCGTTCCGGACGTGGTGGAGATTCGCTATCGCACCGAGGCCGGAGCGCGTGAGCGGAAAGCGATGGATCGGGAAGGTTCTCCCAGCGAGGAGAAACCCTTCCAACAGTTTTCCTATACGTTTCAGGGGGTGCTGACTTCGATCGATTTCGAGATCGTCGGCGGAGACGACCGGATACCTAAACTCCGGTCCGAGCCACGACTGCGAATCGAAGTCGTGGATAATCCCACGGTGGAGATGGTACTACATCCCAAGTACCCTGCTTACATGCCGCGCACTCCGGTGCCGTTGCCGGTAACCGGCGCGATGCACATTCCCTATGGCACCCAGCTTACCGTAGAGGCCAAAGCGAACAAGCCATTGCAAGCGGTGCATGTGGATGTCCTCAGTGGAAACAAGGCGCTTCCTACACAGGTATTGGGGCCAGAAGCCATAGTCGAGGATGGCAAAGGCTTCCGCTGTGCCTTAGAGCCACTGTACGGGGATGTCACGTTGCTGTTTACCCTGCACGACACTGATGGGGTACGCAGCAACGAACCTGTACGGTTGGTGCTGGTAGCCGCCATGGATGAAGCTCCCCAGTTGGCCGTACAACTGGATGGGATTGACCGGGCGATCACCCCGCAGGCTCGGGTGCCTTTCGTCGGGCAGATAACAGACGATTACGGTATCGGGCGCGTGTGGGCCGAGATGTCGGTGGATCAACAAGCGCGCTTGCCGATCACCCTGGCCGAACCCCCAATGCGCCCGGCCAGTTTTACGCTACGCGACGTAGCGGTGGAAATGCCGGAACTGGAGCTGAAGCCGGGCCAGAAAGTGCTGCTGATGGTCAAGGCATCGGACTTGTATGATCTGGGTAGTGGCCCGAACGTGGGAAACAGCGAGCGTTGGCTGTTGGAGGTGGTCACGCCGGAGCAACTTCGGGCGATTCTGGAGGCGCGCGAGCTGACATTGCGCCAGCGGTTCGAAAGGATCATCGAGGAAGTGGTGGAGACGCGCGGCATCTTGGAAAAAGTGTCCTTCGGCCAAGGCGCAGCCAGCGGAGGCGAGCAGACGGGCAAGAGCGAGCCGGGTTTCGAGCCGGGCGACAAGCCGGCCGAACAACCAGAGCAGCTTTCTGTGGCCGAGCGCACCGCCTCGCGCCAGGTGCGCGCCCAGCAGGCCTTACAGAATAGCCGGAAGAACGCCCTGGAAACCAAAGGTGTGGCCGAGTCGTTCGACGACATCCGCAAGCAGCTTGTGAACAATCGGCTCGATACCGAAGAACTGAAAATGCGTCTGGAAACACGCATCGCCAAGCCGCTCCACGATATCGCCGACCGCATGTTCCCCGAACTGGACCGCCGCTTGGAACGGCTGCACGAAGCGGCCGGTGATATGGAGTATGGGCCGCGCGAGCGGGGTCGGGCGATCGAGCAAGTGGACGAAATCCTGGTGGCGATGAAACAGGTGCTCAGCCAGATGCTCGAACTGGAGGACTACAACCAACTGGTCGAGACGCTGCGCACCATCATCAAGTTGCAGGAGTCGATCGAGGAGTTGACCAAGACGCGTCGTAAGCAAACTATCCGCGAACTACAGGAGGAGTGAACATGTTTGCCACTTTCCGGGCTCCCGTGGCGGTTTTCCTGATGAGCTTGATCGGGTGGGTTGCGCCCATTGCCTGCGCGGCTGAGAATCCCTCCGAGCCATCGCAACCGGCCGAAGTCCGTCAGCGCGCCGAGTCAGGACCTGCCGATTCGGCCAAAGGCGGCGGTGGTGCCGCATCGCCCGGCGTGCCCACGCCGCAGCAGCTTTCCGAGGAACAAAAAGCCGTAGCCGAGCAATATCGCAAGCTGGAAGCCGCCTTGCTCCGCCTAGCACAGCACTGTGCGGCCACCGATCCGCGTCGGGCTGCACTGCTGGAAAAGGCTGCCCGGCAAAGCAAGGAAGAGCTGATCGCCCTTCAATTCGAAACCTTGGTTCAGCTTCTGCGCGACGACCAGTTGGCCCGGGCGCTGGAAAACCAAGCCGATTTGCAGCAGGACTTGCAAGCCCTGCTGCGCCTGCTGGAAAGTGAAAACAGGGCTAAGGCTTTAGAGGCGGAAAAGCAGCGCTATCGCGAATACCTCCGCCGTGTTAACGAAATAATTAGAGAACAGCGGAGCATCCAGGGCCGCACTGCCGGCGGCGATAACATGGGCCGACTTGGCGGCGAGCAAGGCAAGCTGGCCGATAAGACCGGCGGGCTGGCCAAAGACATCAAAATGAGGGAAGAAGGCGGCGGCAAAGGCGAAGGAAGAGGCCAGGGCGAAGGAAAAGGTGAAGGCGAGGGAAAAGGCGAAGGCAAGGGCCAGGGCGAAGGAAAAGGGGAAGGCAAAGGCGAAGGAAAAGGCCAAGGCGAAGGCAAGGGTGAAGGCAAGGGAGAGGGGAAAGGAGAAGGTAAAGGTAAAGGCGAGGGAAAGGGCGAAGGAAAGGGAGAGGGCAAGGGCCAGGGCGAAGGAAAAGGCGAAGGCAAGGGCGAAGGCAAAGGCTCGGGCAAGGGGAAGGGTCAGGGCCAGGGGGAAGGTCAGGGCCAAGGCCAAGGAGAGGGCGAAGGCGACAATCAACCCGGCGGTCAGGACGACCAGGGTAACCCCGCCCGCAAGCGCCTCGAAGCAGCCCGCGAGCGCATGAAGGAAGCCGAAAAAAAGCTCGAAGAAGCACAACGCGAAGGGGCGGTGGAGAAGCAAGAGGAGGCTTTGCGGGAGCTGGAACAGGCCAAAGCGGCGCTGGAAGAGATTCTCCGACAGATGCGCGAGGAGGAAATCCAGCGGCTGCTGGCGATGCTGGAGGCGCGCATCCGCAAGATGCTGGAAATGCAGAAGAAAGTGTACGTCGACACAGTCCGGTTGGATCAGACGCCAGCACCGGACCGCACCGAGACATTCGATATCCAGTGCGGGCGTTTAAGCAGCGAGGAAAGGGCGATTGTGGCCGAGGCCGACAAGGCACTGGCCCTGTTGAAGGAGGACGGCACGGCAGTGGTGTTCCCCGAGGCGCTAGAGCAGGCCCGGGAGGACATGCAGCAGGTCGTCCGCCGGCTGGCGCAATCGAAAGTGGACGAGATCACGCAGGCTATCGAGAAGGACATCATATCGGCTTTGGAGGAAATGATCGACGCGCTGCAAAAGGCGCAGAAGGATAAGCAGGGGCAGAAGCCACAGCCGGGCAAGCCGAAGCCTGGCCAGCCGCAGGACCCGCCGCTTATCGACGTGCTGGCGGAGCTGAAGATGATCCGGGCGATGCAAATGCGGGTGAATCTGCGTACCGAGCGTTACTCGAAGCTGGTCCAGGGCGAGCAGGCCGACAAGCCAGAGCTGATCGAAGCCCTCCAACGTCTGGCCGAGCGCGAAGCGAAGATACATAAAGTCACTAGGGACCTGGAATTGGGGAGGAACCAATGATGATCCATAGCAGGAAGAGGAGGTGCGGGGTGCTTGCGCTGTTATCGGCGGTTGTATTGGGGACGGCCGCTTTGGGGGCCGACACTTTAGGCGGTTCGCGCTCGTGGATTGCCCCTAACCCAGCCGAGGTCAAGGCCCAGGCAATGGCTTGGCTCGATCAGCAAAAAGCTCCGGAGTCTGTGCGGAAAGAGGCAGAAGCCATATGGTCCGACATTGGGCAAGGCAGCGGGGAAATAGAGGTGCTTTACCGTCTAGGGGCCACCTTTGCACTAATGGACAAGAACGTCTTGGGTTTGTTGCATCTGTGTTCCAAGCCTAAAGACCAGCCGCTGCTTCCCGCCCAGCCATGGCTGACTGATCCTGGCAGTGCGCCTCTGGTGGCGTTCAATATGCGGGTGCTGTACGGGCGGTGGCTTGTACAGAATGATCTGTACGACGAAGCATTGGAGGTGCTTGCCGACCTGAAGCCCACGGATGTGGTGGCCCCAGCCACGCTGCTGTTTTACCAGTCCGCGGCGGCGCATACTCTACTCCAGAAAGAAAAAGGGTTGCAGACGATAGCCAAGCTGATGGAAGGGGCCGAGGATGCACCGCGCCGTTATGTGGCACTGGCGCGACTGATGGAGGAAGACCTCAAGGGGCTTCAGGAGGACACGCTGGACCACGTGGCCCGGCGGATGAGCGACGTGCGGCGCCGACTCGACCTGGGTCATGCCGGACGCAAAGTCCGCCAGGTCGAGGACAGCATCATCGAATCGCTGGATAAGATCATCAAGAAGCTCGAAGAACAGCAACAGCAGGGTGGCGGTGGTGGCGGCGGCGGTGGCAGTCCTCAGGACAACATCCGCTCCAGTGCGCCGGCGCCCGACAGTGTTCCCATCGGCGGCAAAGGCCCCGGGCTGGTGGAACGTAAAGATATCGGCTCCGGGAGTGGCTGGGGCAATTTGCCGCCCAAGGAGCGCGAAGAAGCTCTGCAAAAGCTGGGGCGGGGCTTCCCGGCTCAGTTTCGGGAAGTAATCGAGGAGTATTTTCGTCGTGTGGCTGCGGAAGGGGCCAAAGACAACACTCGCAACCCATGAGAGGTTCAGTAGCATGTTTACACTGTTGGCGGGGATGTTGGTGATTGCAGCGGGTTGGGAGGTGGAGGTGCGGCCCACCGATGGGCCGGCCGTTTCCGGCACTTTGGCCGAATTGAGCGATTCTCGCGTAGCTTTGGACACTCCCAGCGGCCGCGTGGAAATGCCGCTCGACAAGCTTCTGGGCATCACCCCCAAACACAAACCGGCCGCCTTGGAACGCTCGGCCGGCGTGTGGCTGGAATTGGCCGATGGGTCGTCGCTGGTTGCTGCGGATTATTCGGTCAAGCAGCGCAAGGGATTGGTGAAGCTGTTGGACGGCTCAGAGGTAGAAGTCTCGGCCCGCGACGTGGCTCACGTCCGTTTTCAGGCGCTCACGCCGGGGCTGTCTGGCGAGTGGTCGCGCATCACGGCGATGGAGTCGGACTCGGACATACTGGTGATCCGCAAGGAAGATCGCCTCGATTATCACAAAGGAATCGTCAAGGACGTTTCCGAGGCCACAGTCGAGTTCGAGGTCGACGGGGAAGCAATACCTGTGAAGCGTGCCCGGGTATTCGGCGTGATCTACTATCGCCCGGAAGGACGGCAATTGCCCTCGCCTATGGTTGTGGTAATCGATGGGAGCGGTTCGCGGTGGGCGGGTACCGAAGTGTCTTATTCTGGTCAGGTGCGTTTTACCACTGCCTTAGGGCTGAAATTGTCGTTGCCGGTGGAGCGGATTTCGCAACTCGATTATTCCGGCGGAAAGGTGATCTACCTGAGCGACTTGCAACCCGAGTCGGTGAAGTTCACGCCGCTTTTCGCTACCGACAAGCCGTTTCCGGCCTTAGAAAAGTTCTTTGCACCGCGTATGGACCGGAATTTCGACGGCGAGCCGCTGCGCATCGGCAGCCAGCAGTTTTCCAAGGGGCTGTCGATACACAGCCGCACGGAGATCATCTATCGCTTGCCGGGTAAGTTCAGCCGCTTGAAGGCGATCGCGGGCATCGACTCGGCGGTGCGTCCCCGCGGCGATGTGCAACTGGTGATCCGCGCCGACGAACGGGTGTTGCTCGACAAGATCATCACCGGCCGCGACCAAGCTGAACCTATCGATCTGGATATCACCGGCGCGCGGCGGCTGGTGATATTGGTCGATTTCGGGCCCGACGGCAGCTTCGAGTGCGATCACCTCGATCTGGCAGATGCGAGGATTATCAAATGACACGCAATATAGCAATCGTTCTTACCTTTGCGGCACTGTGCAACGCTGCGGCGGCAACCGGCTGGACTGAGGTTCACCCTGCGGTCCTCGAAGCCGAACAGCAACGTATAGCCGTAATGGACAGGGTGAAGGATTCGGTGCTGGCGATATTCGCTTCTACCGGCGCGGGCGGTGGGTCGGGAGTGGTGATTTCGCCCGATGGGTATGCCCTGACAAACTTCCACGTGGTCAAGCCGTGTGGAAATGCCATGAAGTGCGGCATGGCCGACGGAAAGGTGTATGACGCTGTGGTGGTCGGGCTGGACCCCACCGGCGACGTGGCCCTGATAAAACTCTTCGGCCGCGACGACTTCCCCTTTGCCGAGCTGGGCGACAGCGACGCGCTGCGGGTGGGCGATGCATGCTTCGCCATGGGTAACCCGTTTCTGCTGGCCACCAACTTCCAGCCCACCGTCACCTTCGGGATGGTTTCCGGCACGCACCGGTACCAGCCGCCGGCGGGCACGATCTTGGAATACGCCGATTGCATTCAGACCGACGCTTCGATCAACCCCGGCAATTCCGGCGGGCCGCTGTTCGATGCCACCGGCCGGTTAGTGGGGATCAACGGGCGCGGATCGTTCGAGAAGCGTGGTCGGGTGAACGTAGGGGTAGCCTACGCCATTTCCATCAATCAGATCAAGAACTTTATGGGATGCCTGCACAGTGGTCGGATTGTGGATCACGCCACTTTGGGTGCGGTAGTAAGTACCGATGATGAAGGACGTGTAGTGGTAACCAACATCCTGGAAAGCTCCGACGCTTACCGGCGCGGCTTGCGGTACGGCGATGAAATTGTGGCCTTCGGTGGCCGTCCCATCGCCACGGCCAATGCCTTCAAGAATGCGTTGGGCATTTTTCCCAAAGGCTGGCGGGTACCGTTGAGCTTCCGCCGCGACGGCCGACGATACGATGTTCTGGTGCGGTTGGCCGGGGTACATAGCAAAGAGGAATTGATAGAGAAGACCGAGGGTGGTCCGCGCCCTGTTCCCATGCCAATTCCCAAACCGGGCGACAAACCCGGTGATAAGCCGGGCGAAAAGCCTCCGCGGGGCGAGAAGCCCTCGCCTGGCCCGCAGCCCATCCCCATCCCTATTCCTGCTCCTAAACCTCCTGAGAGGCCTGGCGACACCTCGACCGGCTCGACGCCGTTGACGGCAGGCGGGGCGGTGGTGTTTCGAGGGGCTATCGATGGCCGCACTCCCGTAGCAAGCTTCGCAGGCGCCGAGGGGCCGAAAAAGCCTGAGGAGAACAAATCCCCCGATAAACCCAAACAGCCGCCGAGGGCGACTCCGCCGGGTCCCATGCAGTTGCCGATTGGACCGCCTCCCATGCCCGAGCATCTCAAGAAGTACTTCGAGGCCAAGCGCGGCTATGCGAACTACTATTTCAATAAGCAACAGCAAGAAAGGGTGTTGGGAGCCTGGAGTAAGCGCAGCGACCTCGGCCAGATGAAAGGCAAATGGAGTATTGCCGGTCAATTGCCCAGCGGCAGGTCGTTCGCCTTCGAAATCGACGACGATGGCGGGGTGTTCAAGCTGGCGGCCAACCAGCAGTTGGGCTTGCCGCCCAGCGAAACCCCGTGGACCGCCACCGACAACCTGGGTGCTGTGCTTGCTCCGATCAATAGCGGGGGCTTATTGCCCACTTTGTATGTGCTGCGCAAGTTGGCCGTGGAAGGGCCCCAGCGGTTCGAGGAAGTTTATTACTTCGGCACGGCGCCTCTGTTGTGGCAGGGCGAGTTGATGGATGTAGTGTGCGCGCTATACCGAAAAGTGGAATGCTGGTTCTACTTCCATCCTACCACAGGTGATTTGATGGCTGTGGAGATGTTCCCTGAGGAGAATACAGACCCCTGCGAGGTGTACTTCTCGGAATATCAGCAGGTGGAGGGCCGGTGGCTGCCGGGGAAAATGGAAGTCCGCTATGGGGATGACCCCTATGGCACGTTCCTTTCTTTGCAATGGACATCCAAGGTGCAGTCGGGTTCCCCCGAAGCTGCAAAGCCGGGAAACAATCACCAGGGGAAACCGGCTCAGCAGGGTTCCAGCTAGTGACGGTATGAGTTCCCTCGACGATCATCGACGATACTGCGATGACGCTGTACACAAGACCAATAGCAACAATCTGAGACGTGTCATGAATACGCTTTGGCATCCGAGGTCGGTGTTACTATGGCTGCTCTTGTTGGGGCTTTGCGGCAGCGCGGTGCATGACGATACAGCGCTGGCGGCTGCGCCGGCCAGTGTGGCCGATGTGATCGAGCAGACTCAGCCGAAGATCGTGAAGATTTTCGGAGCCGGCGGGTTTCGCGGTCTGGAGGCCTACCAGAGCGGGATGCTTATCTCGGCGGACGGGTACATACTGACCGTGTGGAGCTACGTGCTCGACACGGACTACATTACCGTGGTGCTTAACGACGGCCGGAGGTTCGTCGCCAAGATGCTGGGCGCCGATCCGCAGCCGGAAGTGGCGATTCTCAAGATCGACGCCAGCGACTTGCCGCATTTCGACCTTGACAAAGCGGTGCGACTGGAGCCGGGCGACCGGATTCTGGCCTTCAGCAATGCATTCGGTGTGGCGCAAGGCAACGAGCCGGCCAGCGTCCAGGAAGGCGTGGTATCGGTGGTCACCAACTTGGCAGCCCGCCGGGGGGTTTTCGATACGGCCTACCGTGGGCCGGTTTATGTGCTGGACGCGGTCGTGAACAATCCTGGTTCTCAGGGCGGGGCGCTGGTTACACGGCGGGGCGAGTTGGCGGGCATATTGGGCAAGGAATTGCGAAACTCGTTGAATAACACCTGGTTGAATTACGCCCTGCCCATCGAGCAGCTTCGGGAGTCGATCGATGCCATTCGTGCGGGCAAGTTCGCGGTACGGCAAGAGGAGCAACCGCTGAAGAAGCCGGCCAAGTCGGTGCGGCTAGCGGCCCTGGGGATCGTGCTGGTGCCCGACATCCTGGAACGCACCCCGCCGTATGTCGATGGCGTGGTTCCCGATTCGCCGGCGGCCAAAGCCGGTTTGCAACCCGACGACCTGATCGTTCTGGTCGGCGACACGCTGGTGCAATCGTGCAAGGCTTTGAACACCGAGCTGGAGTACATCGACTCGGCGGACCCGGTGCGGCTGAGCGTGATTCGCGGCCAGCAGTTAGTCGAGCTGACTGTGCAACCGGCTGAAGAGAAATAGCTACGACGAAACAAGTGCAACGTTAACAGCGAGGCATGCGATGGGTAAACGTCTGCGGCGGATGAAGGGTGTGCAGTTCCTGGCTGGTGGGCTTGCGGGGGCGTTTGTGTACCTGGCCGTGGTGGCGGCCGGGGTGTTGGCAGTCGGGGCGGTGCTAGCAGCGGCGGGCGAATCACCGCCTGCACAGGCGCCCGACGGTTCCCAGGCCGGGGAATCTGCCCAAGATGCGGCACAGCCGGGGCAGCCGGTGTCGGGCAGGCAGGCAACTGCAACAACAGCCGAAAGCCCCAAGGCTGAGCCACAAAAGCCCGCTTCCCACGCCCCGGCAGCAGAAGAACCAGGGACGAAAACCAAGCCCCAAGTCCAGCCAGAGAATTTAGAGACGCTGGAGCAGAAGGCGTTCCGCGCGGCGGTGGAGCGCGTTGCGCCCGCGGTGGTGCGGATCGAGACGGTTGGCGGGTTGGAGCGGGTACACCGGGTGCTGTTCGGCACAGGTCCCACTACCGGCGTGATCGTCGATCCGGATGGTCACATCGTTTCCAGCGCTTTCAATTTCGTCAACAAACCGGCTTCGATTCTGGTGAGGCTCCCGGACGGTTCGCGCAAGCCGGCCCAGGTCGTTTGCACCGACTACAATCGTATGTTGACCTTGTTGAAAGTGGCTGTTGATAACCCTTTGCCGGTGCCAGAGGTGGCGCCGGAGAAAGAGCTTCGCGTAGGTCAGTGGGCGATTGCCGTGGGACGCACTTTCGAGGCCGAGCGCCCCAACATGAGCGTTGGGGTGGTCAGTGCTTTGGATCGAATATGGGGCAAGGCGATTCAGACCGACGCGCTGGTCTCGCCGAATAACTATGGTGGTGCGCTGGTGGATATCCACGGTCGGGTGATGGGGATTCTGGTGCCGCTGTCGCCGCAGCGTGCCGACGAGATCGCCGGCGTGGAGCTGTACGACTCGGGAATCGGCTTTGCCATTCCCTTCGAGCACGTCCGCAATATGCTGCCGCGGATGAAGAAGGGAGAGGATTTGCACCCCGGGGTTATTGGAATAACGCTTTCGGGCAACATGCTTTTGGGCGAGGCGGTAATCGGAGCCTGTCAGCCCGGCTCGCCTGCTGCCGAAGCCGGGCTGCGTTCCGGCGACAAGATCGTGGAGATCGACGGCAAGCCAGTCAGCCGCGCAGCCGAGGTGAAGAGCGAGATTTCGCGGCGTTATGCGGGCGACAAGATCCGTTTGGCCGTGATGCGCGGCGCGCAGCGCATCGAGCGCGAAATGACGTTGGTGGCCAAGCTCGAGCCGTTTCCGCACGGCTTCCTGGGAATACTGCCGATGCGCGACACTCGCGGCACCACTGGCGTGCCGGTCAGATACGTGTATCCAGATAGCCCGGCGGCCAAAGCGGGCCTACAAGCTGGCGACGTGCTGGTATCGCTGGGCGGGGCGCCGGTCCGCGAGACGGCAATGCTGCGCGAGCAGATTGGAGCTACTAAGGCCGGTTCGGAGGTGGAGATCGAGTTTCGCCGCGGCGAGCGGTTGCAAAAAGCCAAGGTGAAACTGGCCGGACTGCCCAGCGGTTTGCCGCCCGAAAACTTGCCGCCTGCCCACGGCGATTTGCCCCCTGAAAGCGAACGTCCGCAGGTGGGTCAGGTTTCGCTGCGGGTGGCCGAGTTCGAGAATCAGGTCTTTGTTTACGTGCCGGAGGGGTATCATTCCGATGTGCCTCACGGACTGGTATTGTGGTTCCATCCGGCCGGAGGCTTCCAGGAGAACGAGCTATTGGCTCGGTGGAAGCCGCTGTGCGACCAGTACGCGCTGATTCTTGTGGCGCCTAAGGCGGCCAATCCGACGCAATGGGTTCCCAACGAGTTGAACTTGGTGGAAAAGCTTATCGAGCAAATCCGCTCCAGTTACCACGTGGATGGGGCGCGTATTGTGGCCCACGGCCAGGAGGCCGGCGGCACGATGGCCTATATGGTCGGTTATCGTTATCGAGAGTTGGTAACTGCGGTAGCGGTGGTCGATGCTTTGCCTGTGGGCCGGGCGCCGGAGAACGACCCTTTGCACCGCCTGGCTGTTTACACCGCGATCGCCAAAAAATCGGCGCGCAGCAAAGAGATTCAGCAGACGGTCAAGGCGTTGCAGGATATGCGGATTCCGGTGACGGTCAAAGACTTGGGCGACGAGCCGCGCTATCTCAACCCCGAGGAACTGGCCGAGCTTGCCCGCTGGATCGACATGCTCGACCGTATCTGAGGTTCTGACGTTCAACATCTACGGTTTCCCTTGGCGCTGCGGTGGTCTAAGATTGATTCGGGCCGGCAAGCTTTGTTGCGCTGGCCGGCCAGTCGATGATTGATTTTTGCCGGCAAGCTGTGTGGCATCGGCCGGACAGTCGATCGTAGGCCGTGGCCCAGAAATGCCTCGCTATCTGATTGCAATAGTAGCTGGGGTGCTGCTGTTGACGGCAGTGGGGCTGATAATCTGGGCGCCCAACACGCCGATGTGGCAGGAATCGATCGCCCTGTTTACACGTTTGGGAGCGATCGCCTTTTTGTTCTGGCTGGCGTGGTACGATCTGCGGCGCGTGCCCACCTGGCTGATGATGGTGCTTCCTATCGCGGCGCTGGTTTTGGCCCGCTGGCCGCGATTGTTCCTGCTGATGGTTCCGGTGCTGGTGGTGGTTGGTTTATTGCGGGGTCCGTTGGGGCCATCCAAGGGTCCGCCGGTGGCAGCACGATGAGCACCCGCACATAGCGGCCCGGCAGGACGCCGGAGAACCCATCGTGGCAGGGATTGCGGCGGGCTAAGTGTCCACAGTATCCAGGTAGGGGTCTTGGCCCATTTGCCGCTGCATTTTCTTGCGCTGTTTTTCGTAGTACATCAACGCGCGGCGCTGGCGGAAATGTCGCCGCTCGACGATTCGTTGCGCTTTACGAAACAGCCGCACGTAGTTGTCCAGCGGTCCCTGGGCGGTTTGGCCGATGGCCTTCAGCCGTTCGGCCTTCTTGGGTCCCAATCCTGCCAGGAGCAGATCGTCGTCCAGCGACAAGTATTGACGGTAAGTGCCGGGATCGCCTTGTCGGCCGCAGCGGCCGCTGAGCTGGCGGTCGATTCGGGCGGCGTCGTGCATTTCGGTCAATATGACGTGCAAGCCGCCCAGTTCCGCCACGCCCTCGCCCAGCCGGATGTCGGTACCTCGGCCGGCCATGTTGGTCGATACGGTGACTTTCCCCCGCTGGCCTGCCAGGGCCACGATCTCGGCTTCTTCGGCCAGTTTATGGGCATTGAGCACGCGGTGTTCTATGCCTGCCTCGGTAAGCAGGCGCGACAAGTGCTCCGATTTGTCGATCGAGCGGGTGCCGATCAGCACCGGGCGGCCTAGGGCGTGCATCTGGCGCACCTCTTCGACGACCGCTGCCCAGCGTGCCTCGGAAGTGCCACAAACGACCGTGGGCAGCCGGACGCGGATGACAGGGCGGTTGGTGGGGATTCGAACAACCGGGCAGCGATAAATCTTGCGCAGCTCTCGGGCGGCGGTGATGGCCGTGCCGGTCATGCCGGCCAGCTTCTGGTATCGCAGGAAGAAATCCTGGATAGTGATTCGCGCCGCCTGACCGGTGGCGATGGTCACCGGCACACCTTCCTTGGCTTCTACGGCCTGATGTATTCCTTCGCGCCATTTGCGCCCCTCGGCCAGTCGACCGGTAAATTCATCGACGATGACGATCTCCCCGTCGCGGACAACGTACTGGCGATCGCGATGGTATTCGCGGGCAACCATTATCGCCTGCTCGACATAGCGGTAGATGTTCACCATTCCCACCTTGTCCAGCACCGGTGGCTTGGGAAGCTGGCGGACCTTTTGGCGTCCTTCGCGGGTCAGCTCGGCCTTGCGCTTTTCGTGGTCGTACTGGTAGTCCACCTCTACGGTGAATTGCCCGGCGACCGAAGCGGCCCACTTATAGCATTCCACGGCCACCTTCTGTTCTTCGGTGGGCAGGGCGCTGATGATCAACGGCGTGCGGGCCTCGTCGATGAGAATGCTGTCGGCTTCGTCGACCAGGGCGAAAAACGCCTCGCGTTGCACCGGCTCTTCGCTGGCTGCTTGGCGGTGGCCGAGCATCGCTCCCAACAGGTCGGTCTGCCCTTCGGCGATCCGCCGCAGCAGGAGCCGGTCGCGCAGGAAGTCGAACCCGAACTCCTTGGCGGTTCCGTAGGTTATGTCGCATTTGTACGCTTCGCGGCGTTGCGGGCGAGACATTTGGGTTTCAACCACGCCGACGCTCAACCCCAGTGCCTCGTACACCGGTCCCATCCACTGACGGTCGCGGCGCGCCAGATAGTCGTTGACGGTGGCCAGGTGGCAGCCGCGGCCGGTCAGTCCGTATAGATACAGCGGTAAAGTGGCTGCCAGAGTCTTTCCTTCGCCGGTGTCCATCTCCACGATGTACCCGTGGAACATGGCGATTCCGCCCAGCATTTGCACGTCGAAATGCCGCATGTTGATGGTTCGCCGGGCGGCCTCACGCACCAGGGCGAATCCTTCTACCAATAGCCGAGCAAGCGGCTCGCCGGCCTTAGCCCGATGTCGCAGTGCCAAACTGCGCTTCTTGAGTTGCTGGTCGGTAAGCGCCTGTAGCTCCGGCTCCAAGGCGGCAATGCGCCCCACCAGTGCCGACCAGCGGCGCAATTGCCAGCGGCTGAAATGATGCTGCAAATAGCCGATTGCCCAGAGCATGGTGATCTTCTAACGCCTGCCCAGTGGCTGCGGCAACCAACTCGAAACGAGCCGCTGCGCCGCCACACGCAGCACTGCGTCGCCGGCTGGACGACCTGCGTTGGCCGGTCGTGCTGGTCGGCAACGATGCACTAGCAAAATGTCGCCCCCTTGTTCAACATAGCATTATCAACGACCGGGCCACAATGGATATCGGAATTGCTGGTCCTAGAAGCGACGGGCGGATTTACTTTTGCCGGGAGGGTTTGCTTTTTGCCGAGCCTTTGTGACAATGGATTTTTGGAGTGTCAACGTCGGGGCGATCGGCAAATCGTCTGCGAGTTTGGTCGCAGCCGGCGCCGGCAGCGACCGTGGCTGTGGCCTGGCTGTCGGCTCCCCGCTGTGGCCTGGCGTGGTGGACGCCCCAGGTGCCGTTACGCCGGGCCGATTTCCGCCTGGCGCTCGCTTGGACCGGCTTTTGATAATTCGATAAGCGGTACGGGGGTAGGCGACGGGATACATGAGCTTAGATATTTAGGCTGTGGGCCCACGGTGCAGAGCGTGCGGCCAGGTTTAGCGGAATTGCTTTTGCTCAGCCGCTCAGTAAACTTTCGCAGCCGCCCAGTGACGAGGAATTCAATGCGTGTTGCAGTTGGAACCGACCATAGAGGATACGAGTTGCGGCCCAAAGTGATCGAACTGGTCGAAAGGCTCGGTCACGAGGTGTTGGACGTGGGGACTTTCAAGCCGGACCCGATCGATTATCCCGACATCGCTTCGATCGTGGCTCAAAAGGTGGGCAACGGTGAGGTTGACCGAGGGATATTGATTTGCGGGACGGGGCTGGGAATGTGCATTGCGGCCAACAAGTTTCCGGGCGTTCGCGCCGCGCCATGCCACGACGACCTTACGGTGGAAATGAGTCGCCGGCACAACGACGCCAATGTGTTGTGTTTGTCGGCCGATTTGCTAGGAGAACGGCTCATCCAGCGGATGGTCGAGCTGTGGTTGTCAACCCCGTTCGACGGCGGTCGGCACGCACGCCGCGTGGAAAAAATCATTCAGTTGGAGCAGCACTTGCACGCTGAGGCGCGGTCGGAGGCTGAAACGCAATGTCATCCGCGTACGCAGCCTGCGGACGAGAAACCGGACCTTCTTGGCGGCCAATCGCAGCAGTCCAGTTCGCGCTGAGTCGTCGGGTAATACGATCGTACCGCTGGTCTTGCTACACAGAATATCATTTACCGCTAAAGATGGCTGACGAGAACAAGACATCGCGGGAAGAGCGGATCTGGGCCCCGTGGAGGATCGGGTATATTGTGGGCGAAAGCAAAACCGCCGAAGAGTTCCCTACCGATCAGTTATTGCCCGGCGCCGACCCCGACTGCTTCCTGTGCCGCTGTGCAACGACCAGCGAGCGGCGGAAAGCCTTGGTCGTGTACCGTGATGACTTGGTGATGACGGTGTTGAACCGGTATCCGTACAATAACGGTCACCTTTTGATTGCGCCGCTGCGCCATTGCGGACGGCTGGAAGAGCTTAGCCAACAAGAGGATAATGCTCTGCTATCGGCGCTAAAGCGTTTTGTGGCGTTGCTGGAGAAGCTGTTGCGGCCTGAGGGTTTCAACGTGGGACTGAACCTGGGTCGGGTGGCCGGGGCGGGATTGCCGGGTCATCTGCATTGGCACGTAGTCCCCCGATGGGGTGGCGATACCAACTTCATGCCCGTGCTGGCCGGGGTGCGCGTCGTCCCCCAGTCGCTCGATGCCGTGTGGGAATTGCTGCAAGAAGAACTTTCCCAGCAAGCGGTCGCCAGTGCTTCAGCGGTTAGTAGCTAGTGGCTGACGGAGAGCCAGTCGCTCCAAAGTCGCACAATTGTTACGCCCAGTGGCGGATAATCCGTCCGATGAACGAACAGCAGCAACCTGTAGAACCGGTAGTTAAGGACAAACCGTTTACCATCGAAGTGGCCGAGCGCGTGCGCCGACTGCCGCCTTATCTGTTCGCGCAGATTAACCGACTGTTATACGAGAAGCGTCGGGCAGGCGACGACGTGATCGACCTAGGGATGGGTAACCCTTCCGACCCGCCGCAAGACCTGGTTGTGGAAAAGCTGGCCGAAGCCGCCCGAGACCCGAAAAACCACGGTTACTCGCCAGCTCAGGGTGTTCTCAGTCTGCGACGCGAGGTGGCCAGCAAGTACCTTAGGCAACACGGGGTGCGGCTGGACCCCCAGCGCGAAGTGCTGGTGACGCTCGGTTCAAAGGAGGGCTTCAGTCACATGTGCTTGGCGCTGTTGGGGCCGGGCGACACGGCGATAGTGCCCAATCCTTATTATCCGGCGCATCTTTATGCCGTGGCGCTAGCGGCGGCTAACGCCATCCTGCTGGAAGTGTCCGACAGTCAAAAGCTTTTGGCGAACATCGACTACACCTGCCGGCACATCGTGCCGCGGCCAAAGGTGGTGATATTGAACTTTCCCCACAACCCTTCCACGGCCGTGGTGGAACCGGATTTCTACGTCGAGGTGGTGCGTCTGGCCAAGCGATACGGCTTCATGGTCATCAGCGATCTGGCCTACGCCGACGTGACCTTCGACGGCTACCAAGCGCCCAGCTTCTTGGCTGCGCCGGGAGCGATCGACGTGGGCGTCGAGTTCACCACCATGAGCAAAGGCTACAACATGGCCGGCTGGCGAGTAGGCTTTTGCGCCGGAAACGCGGAGATGGTTCGGGCGTTGGCGACTATCAAGGGCTATTACGACTACGGGATGTTTCGTCCTATCCAGATAGCCGCCATTGTCGCCCTGCGACACACTCAGGCCGCCGTGGAAGCCCAGGCCGCGGTCTACCAACGCCGCCGCGACGCCCTATGCGAAGGATTGGAACGGCTTGGCTGGCCGATCACTCGACCGAAAGCCACCATGTTCGTATGGGCAAAAATGCCCGAACCCTGGGCCAGCCAAATGAGCAGTCTGGACTTCGCCATGAAACTGCTCAAAGAGGCCGACGTGGCGGTCAGCCCCGGGGTGGGCTTCGGCCCTGCCGGCGAAGGCTATTTGCGTATGGCCCTGGTGGAAAACGAGAATCGTCTGCGCCAGGCGGTGCGCAACATCGGCCGCTGTCTGAGCAAGCAGCCTTCGGGCAGCGCGCGGTGAAAGCACGGCTTGTGGAGCGCGCTGCGCCCTAGACGTTGGCTGATAGCCGCTTGACCAGCGCGGCATTCTCGGCGATTTCCCACCGCTTGACGGGCCCTGGGCCGCATCGTGCTGGCCTACCCCGTCGTGGTTTTTTACCGTCGCAGCGCGTTCGCTTATGGCGACACGGTCAAAGCGGCTCTACTGTTTTTCGGCGTCGGCCAAGATAACCAGGAGCCGCTTGCCGACGGCTTCTGCGTAGCGAACAAGCGTCTCTACGGTTGGGTTTGCACGTCGACCGGTTTCGAGCTTGGACAGCGCAGAGCGATCCATCCCTGTCAGTTCCCTCAAGTCAGCAAGGCTAAGGCCCTTGGCCTCGCGTGCCGCCTTCAACTGCCGCAGGATTTCTTGCAACTGATCCAGGGCGGCCATCCGCTGGTGGTGCCGTGAGGCGAGGCTCGGCAGTTCCTGGGCCACCTGATGGCGAATCGCCTTGTACTTGGTCGCTTCTTCCGCTGTCAGAAGGCGGTCGCGCACAATGCGTTTCATGCTCCTTGCCTCCGGGGAACCTCGTAGGCGGTAATAGGGTAAACCGTGGCGGCGTCTATCTGTTCGTACACTACCATCAGGTGCCGTCCCGTGCTTGTCTCCCCGAAAACCAACGGACGGCCGGAAGAACGGCTAATATCAAAGTCCGTGGGATTTTCAAAGACCTCTTCCACCTCCTCTTTGGTGACGCCGTGCTCAGCGCAATGTTGCACGTTGCCGTTGGGGTCGTCGTCGAGGTCCCAGATGATCCACCGGAAAGCCACGGATAAATCGTAAATAACTGTGTTGCATTATAGTACCACATCGGGCACAGCAAATCAAGCCCTGACGGCCTGCTTCCACCTGCAACGCAACCGGCTCGCCTTCCAAGCACTTGCCGCTTTGCTGCAAGCGATTTTAGACGAGGCAAAACTGGGGATAAGTCAGAGAGCGAGCTGCCGTACTTCGGGCCGGGCGAAGGTTACCTGCGCCTGGCCCTGGTGGAAAACGAGAGTGGAAAACGAGAATCGTCTGCGCCAGGCGGTGCGCAACATCGGCCGCTGTCTGAGCAAGCAGCCTTCGGGCAGCGCGCGGTGAAAGCACGGCTTGTCGAGCACGGCGTGCCCTAGGCGTTGGCCGATAGCCGCTTGACCAGCGCGGCATTCTCGGCGATTTCCTGGCGATTCTTCTTGGGGAATACGCCCACGCACAGACCGTCTTTGGGGCGTATCCGCTCGAACAAGCGCGGCAGTGCCTCTTTGGGCATGATTCGGCCCGCGCCAAGCACCTTGTACGCCACCACCGGTTTTTCCAACTTGGCGATGGTGGCCAGCGCCTGCTCGAGGCACTGTTGGCTGTAATTTTCCGGCTGGTAAACGCACTGATGGTAGAAATCGGTGGGCAGCTTTTTGTCCTCGACCACTAGATGGGTTTGCGGGCGGTGCGTCGCCAGACCGGCAGGCAGGTCGAAGCTCTTGATCTGTTCCAGCCATTTGCGGAGCACGTCGAACTTGCCGGCCGCGAATTGGCTATCGACGTGCTCTCCCTGCACGCAAATCGCTTTCGCCCCGTGGGCGGCGGCTTTGGCGATTTCTTTCTCCATAGGCGAGCGGTCCGGCTGGGCGATCCAAATTTTCAGCTTGCCGCCCTCGTCCTGATACTCTCGCCAAATGCGAATCCAATGATCATAACAAGGCACCCAAACCGCAGTGATCCCCTGCCCAGCCGCCTCGTCCAACACGGCTTTGATTTGTTTTGGGGTATAGTACTCGGTCATTTCTTTGGGGGTGGCCTGCGGGTTACCGTGCGAAAAGCCGAAAAACGGGTTGCTCCCCAGAATCAGCCGCGATACTTCCAATGTGCCCAGTCGTATCTTGGGCATTTGGCCGGCAGCCGGCTCGGCGGCCGGCAGAAGCGCCGTTGGCATTGCCGCCGCAGGACCTGCCGTCGCAACCGCGAAGCACACAGTCGCTTGCTTCAAAAAGCGACGCCGGTTGGTGATGCACGGCATTGTTAAGCTCCTTAATGTGTGGGGGGAGAGTGTTTAGAAACAGAATCGCCCGGTTTCCTGTCTTTTCCGCCTGCCTAAACCAGCAGCACTGCGCTGCCCAACGTCAAGATACTATTGAAGACCAGCACTCAGGACGCTTCAAACCTCGGGCACCATCGAATAGGGTGTGGCGCCATGACTTGCCGATCCCATCTTGCAGGCAAGCGCATCACCATCGCCCCGGGATGCAGTTCTGTGTGAGCGGTCGGGGCATGGTGCATTAGAATCCTTCTCGGTCGATGGTGATGGTGCTTTCTACCCGCACAGGCCACGATTTTCCACGCGGCGCACCGATGGCCCCTTCGATGGTCATCTTTCCTTCCAGCTTTTGTTTGACCGTGCCGCGCAACGGCCAGCCGCTGGCCAGCTCGATCTCGGTGGTTCCCTCCTGCTGGCCGGACAGATCAGCTTTCAGTTGGATAAGCCCCATGTCGATTGGCTTGGCCTCCGGGTCGGAGGTGAGCTTGGAGCGCATGGCAATCACGGCAATCCCATCGCGGCACTGTTGCAAGGTCGAGGTGTTTTCCACCTGCAAGGGCACCAATTGGCGGATGGTTTCTTTGCTGGTCCAGGATTCGCCCACTGCCACTGGGTGTTCCGGCATGAAAGAGGCGGCGATAGCCGTGGTGGCTTTGAGCGACTCGTCGCCCAGTTGCTCTTTGAGAGTCTTTTCGAGCATCTTCCGGGCAGCATCGTCCATGTCGCCCATCGCTTTGATCAATCGGGCGGTGATCTCGTCGACCCCTTTGATGTCTTTTGGTTCGCCCTTAGGTCCGAGCGTCATCGACAATGTGGCCCCTGCCAGTGCGGCAAAACCGCGGGCCGCCTGAGGTATGGTCTCCGGGGGTTTGCGCGAATCGTACTCGGCCTTGCCCATGGGGCCGTCCTGCTTGAACTCGACGAACTGGTAGGTGATCTTCACCTTTGCGTCGCCGGATGGCTCTACCGACAGCACGTCCATCACAGTACCGACGGTTATAGTTTGGGTGGTGGTGATCTCTTGCCGTTCTAGTACTTGCACGATCTTTTGCTCGGTAACTACCCGCAGCTTGTACTGTTTGCCCGCTTCCAATCGCATTTGCAACTTGATTTTCTCGCCCGCGGACGTTCTCGCTTCGCTTGCCAACGTGCACTGCGGAATCGCCCATACGGCTGCCAAGCTTATTACCACACACGCAACGGCATCGAGGCGCTTCATTTGACTCTCCATCTTGGTGGTCGAGGTTTTCTTCGTTATTGCCGATCGGAGGCGGTTGACCGGCACTTGGCTCGAGCAGCAACAGGCCGCAAGCCAACCGCCGAGCTGTATGCAGCCGCAGTTATTGTCCGAACAATTGTTGTCCAAAAGGTCGTGGATCCATGAACCGCTCTAGTACGCTGGTCCCGGTGGGCGCATTTTCGCGCAATCGCGGGCGGCGCTTGCGCAAGATCAGGCCCGGACGCTCGTCTTCTTCGCACTGTAGACCGTAGTCGATCAACTCCAACGTGCTGCGCCGCACTATCCGGCCTTGGCTATCGACTTCTTTGGAAGTCTGGCTCACCACGCCGCCGGGGACCTCCGGCACAGTGATTATCCATGTGACTGCCGTTCCTTTGGCGTGTTTTTGCACCGACTTTACCAGCGCGGCGCTCTTCAACCGGCCGAAGAGTCGCCAGGGCATTTGCCGGGCTTCGATTTCCAGCGTCAACTCGCTAATGGTGTTATTGCTCTCCAGATCGGTGGTTATAGAGTGCCGCTTGAGCACGTACGGAGCGACAGTATCCGAATAGTAAACGCTGGTAATGGTCTTGCTGGCAGGGTTGACCAACTCTAGTTCCTGCACCCGACAAGGGATTTTCTCCCCTTCGACCAGCACGTGGGCCGTTGCCGGTGGTTTGGTTTTCAACTGGGGCGACAATGGTTCGCCGTGAAAGCCCACGGTAAGGGTCTGCGGTTCCGAGTCGAAGCGTTTTCCGGCCACCTCGATCGTGGCGTGTATTTCCAGGGTAAGTCCATCTTTGCCCACCGCTGTCAGGATGGTCATGGTCTCGGTGTTGCTGGTGTTGACCACAATGCCTTTTTCGTCCAAAGATTCCGTGGTCACCCGGACCAGCTTCCATGCCCCCGGCTCGAATCGTCCCCACGGATGATGCTTCGCACCGATGCCCGACTGGCCATCGGCAGGCTGAACCGGCTGAGCGTTCTTGGCTTGCTCGGCCGCGGCTTTGGATTGAGCCGTGCCGACCTTAGGCTCCGCGACAGCGGCTTTAGGCTGTGCCTCGCCAACCAGCGGCGACGCCTCGGCAGCAATTATCATCAAGAAGACCAATGCCGCGCTGTGCATCGCCGCGCTCCCAAAAAAATGCTCAGACCGATTTATCGGCCTGCGCTATTCGATTCATCTTATTATATGGTGAGCCGTCACATATTGCGACATCCCTGCCTACCCAAATAGCGGTATTGGGGCTGGCCGTTGGGAAAGATTTCCAGTCTCCGAACCAGAAATATCGGTACAGCCTGAAAAGGTACGCCGACCAGTTTCGGCACGTCCTGCATCAGATGCTCGCCCGGGCGCTCAGCCGCAGAGGATTGCCCACCGCCGAAGACTGCCCAATGCGTACCTTGGCGACGAGTGCATATCGCTGCCTGTTTGCATGCAACGAGCCAGTGGCGCAAAACGACCGGCGTTCCGGACCGTATTACCGTGTGACCGTGTTGGGTGTTTTGAGTACCTGGAGTTTACCCAGTGCTGGGTTAGCGCGAATAAGTGCTACCGCTCAAAGTGCTCCGACTACATCTACTTGCCTGCGCACGGCCAGCGTTGATAGCGCTGTTGCGTTTTGGCTATAGGCCGAAACACTAAAAGCAGGCGATGAGCCCACCATGAATTGCCGCAACTGCCAAAGGAGCAGCAACCACCGGCAGGATCAACAGTGGGTAAACTCCAGTTTGAGTACCTTTTGACAAGAACTTCGCCCAGTCGTAAAATAGCCATTTGAATAATTTGCTTGGTGTTGCACACATCCCAGGTGGCCGAGCGGCGCACCATCAGCAGCCGGCGGGGGAAGAATTTTGAAGTTTTTTGGGTGCGCTGGTCGGCACCGAAATCGAAGCTGCGCAGTGTAAAATGGAACATGCAAGCGGCGCTGGTTAAGTGAGTTTGATTTTTTGTCTCAGCGCGCATAAATTTGCGCGGCTTGTTGGGGCGGTAGCTCAGTTGGGAGAGCGCGACAATCGCACTGTCGAGGTCGGGAGTTCGAGCCTCCTCCGCTCCACATAAGTGTTCGGTTCGCTGGGGTCGGCCACGCTGTCACAACCAAAGCTGGTTTCACCACCGCTAAACCAAGGCACAAACACGTGATTGGCACGACGCCCTAGCGGCCGGATGCGATGCTCGGGTGCTGTCGTTTGGTGCACAAACGCAGCGCGTAACGGTCGGGCCAGCGTAAGGGCCGACTGTGCCGTTGCCGGGGCCACTAAGTTCGCCATTAAGTTCGTGGCCCGGGTACGAACGGCTAGCTCCCGGGCGGTTGAGCTGTAATTGCCTTCTTTTCGATTTACTGGTTGTCTATAGCTGCGTCGCTCCGAACATGTGGTCCGATAAGCACAGCAGGCGCGTGTTCTTCGTACACTCGGCGCACCGGACTATCGGCGTCTCGGCAGCTCTGGCTCTCTGGCAGGGATTGTCTGAGACTCGATCGCCCGCGTGGGCCGCGGAGGATTCGACAGGTCGTTCGCCCGCCGCAAGGCCATTAAGGGTCGCGCTGATCGCTGCGCGGGGCGAGTATCGGCCCGAGGAGAGTTTAGCCGCTTTCCAACAGGTCTTGGAAAAGCGCTACGAGGTCCATTGTGTGCGTGTGTTCTCTCAGTCGGCCGATTCGTTGCCCGGACTAGAGGCGCTGGACGACTGCGACTGTGCGGTGTTCTTCACGCGACGGATGCGCATTGCTGGCGAGCCGCTGGAACGGATCAAACGTTTTTGCCGCCAAGAGGGGAAGGCCATTATCGGTATCCGCACGGCCAGCCACGGCTTTCAGAATTGGCTGGAAATGGACAGGGAGGTCTTCGGCGGCGATTACGCAGGCCATTACGGCAACGAGGCGACGGAGGTGCAGCTCGTCGAGTCGCAGAAGGAGCATCCCGTGCTTCTCGGGGTTACGCCGTTTACCTCCAAAGGAAGCTTGTATAAGAATAGTAAACTAGCCGCCGACACAACCGTGCTGTTGACCGGCTCGATTGCCGCCCACACGCACCCGGTGGCTTGGGTACGACCGCATAAAGGCGGCCGCGTGTTCTATACGTCGCTGGGGCATCCGGCAGACTTTCAGGAGGAGTCTTTCCAGCGGTTGCTCGTAAATGCCATCGACTGGACGACCGCCGGTCGACTGAAAAGCCGAAGCTCGAACTTGGCGCAATAACGCCTGGCCATACAGGTTATAGCTGCCAGAGCCGCTGGCCGGAGCAGCTTAGCTGTGCCTATAAAGCTGTTGACCCCGGCGCGTTACCTACGGCAGGCGATGTCCCATCTTGTCGCGCTTGGCGGCCAAATACCGCTGGTTGTGTTCGTGGATCGGACCGACGATGGGCACCTGATCGACCACCTCCAGCTCGAAGCCGCCGTAGATGAAGGCATCGGTTTTCTTGGGGTTGTTGGTCAGTAGGCGGACTTTGCTCAGCCCAAGGTCCTTGAGAATCTGAATGCCCACGCCGTAATCTCGAGCGTCGACTTGATGGCCTAAAGCGAGATTCGCTTCTACGGTATCCAGTCCTTGGTCTTGTAGATGGTAGGCTTTTATTTTCTCGATCAGCCCGATACCTCGGCCTTCCTGCGGCAGATAGACCAATACACCCGTGCCTTCGTGGGCGATCATCTCCAAGGCCATGTGCAATTGATCGCCGCAATCGCACCGCAGCGAAGCCAACAGGTCGCCAGTGAAACAGGCCGAGTGTAGGCGCACCAGCGGGTGGGCGACCTTGTCTGGCGCACCGATGACAACCACTATCGGTTGCTGGTCTTCGTACTTAACGCCATAAGCGATGATCTTTCCCGGACCATAACGGGTGGGCAGATCGGCCTCGGCGATACGATAAACTAGTTTTTCCCGCCGCCGTCGGTAACGGATCAGTTCTTCGATGGTAATGATCGGCAGTCCGAAACGCTCGGCCAGTTGGTAAAGCTCGTCGCGCGAGGCGCGATCGCCGCGATCATTGAGAATCTCGATCAGCACACCGGCAGGAGTCAGCCCTGCCAATCGGGCCAGATCGACAGCGGCTTCGGTATGTCCGGCCCTGCGCAGTACGCCTCCCTCTTTGGCGATCAGCGGATCGACATGGCCGGGGCGGTAGAAATCGCTGGGTTTGCTGTTGGGGTTGACCAGCTCCTGGATGGTCTTGGCGCGTTCCTGGGCAGTAATGCCGGTGCGCGAAGTGCGATGATCCACCGGGACGGTAAAGGCGGTTTGCAACGGTGCGGTGTTTTGCTCGACAACCGGCGGCAATTGCAGCCGCTCGGCGACTTCGGGCAGAATGGGCACGCACAGCCTGCCGCGGCCGTGAGTTATCATGAAGTTGATTATCTCGGGCGTGACCTTCTCGGCGGCACAAACGAAATCGCCTTCGTTTTCCCGATCCTCGGCGTCCATGACGATCACCACCCGGCCGGCGGCAATCGCCTCGAGGGCCGAATCGATGCTCGAAAGCCGCTTCGTCACGTGGAGACTCCGTAGGCCGAGTAAACGGTTCTCAAATACACCCACATCGCATTGATATCAGAGGCTATTTCCGCAAGTGCCCCACTGCCCCAAGCACTTCGCCGGCAAGCATTTCCAACACCGGGGAGACATCTGCTATTATATTGCTTTGATTAAGGGTTCGCCAGACGGCAAGATTTTGGCAGTTCTAGTGGTTTTTGCGCCCGCTTTAGGACGGGGTGTGCCATCGGATTAACTCGTAAAAGTTTGCCAATTCTTAAAAGGGTCGCGACGATGTGCATCAACAAAACCGGCTGTCCCCCAAGCAACTGCGCGGCAGTGGTGCGCGGCGACTTCCGCAGCGTTTGCCGAATACTGGTCAGCGGCGTGCTGGCGATTGCCTGGCTGGCCGGCGCATGTCCAGAGGCACACAGCGCCGAGTCGGCGTACCAAGTCGTCCGCAACGTAACCTACGCCACACGCGACGACGGCGAACTGAAGGCCGACATCTACTGCCCTGCCGGCACCGGACCGTTTCCGGCGGTGATTTGCATTCACGGCGGTGCTTGGTTCAGCGGCGGTCGGTACCAAATGATGCTTGTGGGCCGGCAGCTTGCCGAACGGGGCTACGTGGCCATTGCAATCGCCTACCGTTTGGCCCCCAAGCATAAGTTTCCCGCTCAGATCGAAGACTGCCAGGAAGCGGTAAAGTGGGCGACCAAGTCGGCCGGGCAATACAAGATCGACGCCGGTCGGATTGCAGCCTGGGGATATTCGGCCGGTGGGCATCTGGCGGCGCTGCTGGGCGTGAGCGACCCGCAAATCAAAGCCGTTGTGGCTGGCGGGGCACCGTGCGATTTTCGCCAGTTGCCGGCCGACGCCCGGACGCTCGCCTACTGGCTGGGCGGTACCCGAAGCGAAATGCCGGACGTATACCGCAGTGCTTCTCCGGCGGCGCTGATCAAGCCCAACTCGCCGCCGTTTTTCTTCTATCATGGCGAAGCCGATAACCTGGTCCCGCTGAAGCAGCCCAAGGACATGATTGCGGCCTTGAAGCAAGCCGGCGTCGAAGCTCAACTGCACATGGTGCCCAAGGCCGGTCACATCGCTGCCTTCCTGGACCGTCAATGTATCGAGGCGGCCATCGATTTTCTCGATAAACACTTGAGCAAAGCCGCGGCCAAGCAGTAGTATTTGCCGTCGGTAGCCGCCACGAGCTGATTTGCTCGATCGGGTAACTCCGCTGTGCGCTGCGGGCGGTAGCGTTTGCCGTCGGTAGCCGCCACGGACGTCAGCCGACAACCCAAAGCACCAGCCCCTCCAATCGACTGTCCGGTTGGGCGAGCCGGTTGGGCAAATCGCTACTAGCTTCGTGCCGGTTCCCCAAATGCCTTACACAGAAAGCTACGGGGCCGCAACATGGCTCGCAGAAAGGTACGGGGCTGTGACATGGCTCATTGCCAAATTGACATCCGCCGCGGGGTGGGTATTATCATTGCGTCGCTGCGATTGAGGTTCCTTTGCGGCGCGTCATACGTTCCCGGGGTAAACCAGCAGTTACTTTCCGCTTCGCAGTTGCACTAATCGGGGTGCGCCAATGATCCGAACAGGGCTGTACACTCGCGGATTGCTTGTCACTTTGTTGGCCGCTGTTTGGCTGGCGGCCGACTCGGTTGGTGGCCAACAATGGAAGCCTGCGGCCGGCCCTCTGCTGACCCGCTGGGCCAAGGAAGTTGATCCTCGAAACGTCCACAGCGAATATCCCCGGCCGCAAATGGTTCGCAGCCAATGGCTGTGCTTGAACGGTCTGTGGCAATTGGGCGAGGCCAAGGCCGGCGAACCGCCGCCGGTCGGTAAGAATTTGCCGGGGCAGATTCTGGTGCCTTTTCCAATCGAATCGGCTTTATCGGGCGTGATGGCCCAGGCGGATCGAGTTTGGTATCGCAGGACCTTCGATGTACCCCAGCAGTGGCGTGGTCAGCGCGTGTTGTTGCACTTCCAAGCGGTCGATTGGGAGGCGAATGTTTGGGTGAACGGCAAGCACCTTGGTTCGCATCGCGGCGGGTACGATGCCTTCAGCTTCGACATCACCGACGCCTTGCGCGACGGCGGTCCGCAGGAGTTGATCGTGGGCGTGTTCGACCCTAGCTCCGACGGCGGCCAGCCCCGCGGTAAACAGGTCAAGAACCCCAGCGGTATCTGGTACACCTCTTCGACTGGCATTTGGCAAAGTGTGTGGCTGGAACCGGTGCCGGCCGTGCGGATTGCAGAGCTGATCCTGGTTCCCGACGTCGATGGCGCCTGCTTGCGCGTCACGGTGAAGGCGGTCGGTGCCACGGAGAATCACACCGTGCAACTGGTGGCCCGCGATGGCGGCGACATGTACCGGGCCTTCGGTGGCGTAGGAGCTGAAATAAAATTGCCGTTGCCCAAAGATAAACTCAAATTGTGGTCGCCGGCCAATCCGTTCCTGTACGATCTGAGCGTCACGCTGAAGCAGGGCGACGTGACGATCGATCAGGTCGAGAGCTACTTCGGCATGAGGAAGATCGACCTGGCCAAGGACGATCGCGGCTTCGTGCGAATGCGGCTGAACGGCGAGTTTCTGTTCCAGATAGGACCGTTGGACCAAGGCTTCTGGCCCGACGGATTGTACACCGCCCCGACCGACGCCGCGCTGCGGGCCGATGTGCAGATCACCCGCGACCTGGGCTTCAACATGACCCGCAAACACGTGAAGATCGAGCCGCTGCGTTGGTACTACTGGTGCGACAAACTGGGGCTTTTGGTCTGGCAAGATATGCCCAGCGGAAACAACAAGACGCCGGCCGATCGGGCGCAATTCGAGGTGGAACTGCGCCGCATGGTCGAAGGGCTGCGGAATCATCCCTCGATCATAATGTGGGTGGTGTTCAACGAGGGCTGGGGTCAGCACGACACCGAACGGTACTGTGAGTTGGTCAAGAAGTGGGACCCCACCCGGTTGGTCAATAATGCCAGCGGCTGGACGGACAAGAAAGTGGGCGACGTGATCGACATCCACTCCTATCCCGGCCCGGCAGCCCCACCGCCAGAGCCGAACCGCGCCAGCGTATTGGGCGAGTTCGGCGGCCTGGGACTGCCCATCGAAGGGCATACCTGGAGCAAAAAGACTTGGGGCTACCGGGGCACCGGCAGCAGTCAGGAGCTTACCGCCCGATACCTGGCCCTGCTGCGCCGCGTATACGAGCTCAAGGAGTCGCACGGATTGTGTGCGGCCGTGTACACGCAAATAACCGATGTAGAGACCGAGTGCAATGGCTTGCTGACTTACGATCGGGCAGTGATCAAAGTCGATCTGCGCAAAGTGTTCGATGCCAACCAAGGGCGCTTGCCGCAACGCAAGATATTGGTTCCCACTTCGCAGGCGAAAGGTTTGTCGTGGCGGTACACCTTCCAGCAGCCGGGGGCCGATTGGTACAAGCCGGGGTTCGACGATTCGGGCTGGAGAGAAGGACCGGGCGGCTTCGGCACCCAGGGCACGCCGGGCGCCGTGGTCCGCACCCAATGGAATACTAGCGACATCTGGCTGCGGCGCGAGTTCGATATGCCCGATGCGAAGTCGCCCGACTTGATTCTACTGGTGCACCACGACGAAGAGGCCGAGATCTACATCAACGGCGTGCTAGTGGCCAAAACGCAGGGTTACACGACCGATTACGAAGAGCTGCCGCTGGGCCCCGAAGCCCGCCAGGCAATCCGGCTCGGCGGCAAGAACCTTGTGGCGGTGCATTGCCGGCAGACCAAGGGTGGGCAGTACATCGACGTGGGCGTCGCCGAACTGGTCGCCCCAGAGCAATGAAGCTCCCTTACAAGCGCGGCATGGGGCCGAAACAGTATGGCTTGCTCTTTAGCCTGATTTCTCTGATGGAGACGTCGCGCCCAAGCTCAGCGTAACCAACTGTCAGGCGATCGGCTTGCTTGTGGTGTGCGCGTTTGCGTCCCCGTCGAAACCGTGCGGTGCCAGCCGCTGTCCGGGCGGTCAGTGGGTTACCTTGCCAGCCGGTTGACGCCGGTTTGACGGCGGTTTGACAATACACGTCAGCCGCCTTCTTAGGGAAGCGCAAAGACCAGTCCCGTGACAATTCCTGCCTCTAGCAATCCTGCCCGGACGCTAAGCGGCAGCGGATCTAGCATGTACGGCGCGCAACTGCCAGGCCGATAGTAACCAAGCGTGTAGATGCATTCCCAGGGCGGCGTAAGGCCCATCTGATAGGGCAGCGTGGGCACGGTGACGAAGAAGTGCCCGCCGGATACGACCGGCTGGAGGATCGGGCCGAGCGAGTGCCCGTATCGCTCTAGATGCACGTCCTCGAAGTACAACGGCTTGTGACACAACCCCGATGCTTTCCAGGTGAACGTTATTGGGGCGAAGCCGCGGGCGGCGTGGGCGTCAATCGGCGGCGTTTTCTCGTCGTAAATCGGGCACTCGCGCGGTACGACGATCTTCGTCCCGTCGTAGTAGTCCGGCTCGGGACTCCAGATCGGTACTTTGCGCTGGCGGCGCTTGGCGGCCTGTTCGGGTTCCAGGGGCGAGATGTCGGGCCGGACCTCGGTGATCGGCCGCATGAAGTCTTCGTGCTTCGGAGTGGGACACCGCGCGCCATTGATCTTTTCGGCCGTCATTCCGGCCGAAGGCACCAGTTTGCCCGCTTCTATTTCTGGGGCGGTTAGCGGCATGGCTTCGCCCGGCCATATCGCGCCGCCAAGGGGTTTTTGCCACGAATTGGTGCTGCTTTTTGCCGGCTGGCCAGTCAGGACGCTAGGTGCCGTCGGCACATGATTATTGCCCGATAGTGATTGCTGTGTTGCCGGTAACGACTGCGTTTGCCCAAAAGAATGCACTCCCGCCGCCGACGACATATCGCCAAACGGATCGGCCATGGCGCTGGAGATGCGACTGGCACTTTCTTGGCCACTTGCCGGACTGGCTCCTGCCGGTGCAGTAGCATTGGCCCGCACTACCTGTCCGTCTGTGTCGCTATCCTGATGTTTAGCCGGAGCTACTACTGCTCGTGGTGCGGTTTGCGGCTGATACGGCAGCCATAAGAGCTTTCCGCTGGGCTTTGCGGAAGATGCCGTTTCTGCGGCCAACGATGCGCCTTGTGGGCCGAGAACCAGCAGCGGTGGTGCCAGCAACACTATCGCGTACACCGCGGCCCGCAGACGCCCCCTTTCCCGTAGCAGCCCCGCTGGATGGTGGCAGTCACAACGAATCGGCGGGGAGGTATTCGGTGCTATAGTTTGGCGCTTCCTGCGTGATGGAAATGTCATGTGGATGGCTCTCCCGAACGCTGGCGGCAGTGACCTGGATAAATCTGGCTTTCTTGCACAATTCCTCGATGTTTCGCGCACCGCAATAACCCATGCCCGCTCGCAAACCTCCGACAAGCTGATACAAGAATGGTCCCAGCGGGCCTTTGTACGGTACACGTCCTTCGACACCTTCGGGCACAAGTTTGTCGGGGGTGTGGGTTTCACCTTGGCGATATCGCTCGCTAGAGCCTTGCACCATAGCCCCCATCGATCCCATGCCACGATATGCCTTGTAAGTCCTTCCCTGATAAAGGATTCTTTCACCGGGGCTTTCGTCCAATCCGGCGAACAAACCGCCAATCATCACGGCCGCTGCCCCGGCCGCCAAGGCTTTTGTGATGTCGCCTGAGTAGCGGATGCCTCCGTCGGCGATCACGGGTGTTTGCGTATTTTCAGCAGCTTTGGCGGCCTGGTAAATGGCGGTGATTTGGGGAACTCCGACGCCTGAGATAATCCGGGTGGTGCAAATCGAGCCAGGGCCTATACCCACTTTCACGGCGTCGGCCCCGGCAGCGATCAACGCCTGGCATCCTTCTGCTGTGGCGACGTTTCCCGCGATCACCTCAATGTCCCACCGCTTTTTCAGCTCCTTGATCGTGTTGATAACATTGGCTGAGTGACCGTGCGCGCTATCGACTACCAGAACATCGACGTCTTTTTTTATCAGTTCGGCGGCCCGTTCGTAGTCGAACACGCCGATTGCAGCCCCAACACGCAGCCTACCTTGCCTATCTTTGCAGGCCCGCGGAAACCGCCGCATCATGTCGATGTCTTTTATCGTAATAAGGCCTGTCAGCCTAAAATATTCGTCAACCAGCAGAAGCTTCTCTACCTTTTTTGTCATCAGAATCCGTTCAGCTTCCTCAAGTGTTACTGCTCCCGTAGCCGTCACCAGATTGTCTTTTGTCATTACGTCGGAGACCGGCAGGTTCCAATCCTCGAGGAAGCGCAAGTCGCGGCGGGTGATAATGCCGCAAAGCCTTCCGTCAGGTGTGACGATCGGTACACCCGAAACCTTGTATTGCTCCATAAGCTTCTTAGCCTGGCCGACGGTTGCATCCGGCGGCAGGGTGGCCGGGTTGAAGATTATGCCGTTGGCGCTTCGCTTGACCTTCTCCACCTCCTCGGTCTGACGCTCGATGGACATATTCTTGTGAATTACCCCTAATCCCCCCTCTTGGGCAAGTGCAATGGCCATTGCGCTTTCGGTGACTGTGTCCATCGGCGAGCTGAGCAATGGCACGTTTAGCCGAATACGCGGAGTGAGCCGCGTAGAAACATCGACTGCCGCTGGCACTACCTCGCTGTAACCCGGTTCTAGCAGCACGTCGTCGAAGGTCAGTCCCTGATATGAAGCGAATCGCTCTTCCATCGCTGAAACTCCCTTGCCTAAACGCTTTGCAAAGATGTGATTATCGCTTGCTCGGGTGGCTTTGCAATACCGTGGTCCGCGGCGCCGTGGCGGTATCAGTAGCCGACGATCTGTCCCGACGGCGATCCGTGCCCTCTGTCCCCGTGGCAATCGACACTCCGCCGCTTCGCGCTCTGGTGCCTTTGGCGGCTTTGGCGAATCTAAAATTGGCGGCTTTGGCGAATCTAAAATTGGTGGCTTTGGCGAATCTAAAAACCGGCCCAGTAAGAAACAGGCTCAGGAAAAAGCAACAAGTCGAGCACAAAAGCACAAAACCAGCGCAGCAAAAAACAAACATTGACATGCACACGGCTGCGCGAATAATCGGGCCGGTTCAGATCGGGTTGCTGGCTGATGTTGCGGGTGCCGCGTGCGTATGCGCCGAACCAGCTAGATGACCGTGAAGCGCCCGCAGTTCAGGGAACCAACGACGACTTTTTCCGTCACGGAGGACCTCATGTTTTCGGCTGTTTGCTTCGCCGAGTGGTTCAGTAAGCATCACGACTGGGACTGCCACCGGGTAAGCGAGCTTAGGGAAGCCCGACCTTGCCGCCAATGCAGCGCAGCAGTAGCACCAGCGGAAAGCGGCCGGGAAACTTCGCCGGAGGCAGGCTTCCGACGGCATTGGCCGGCGGCAGTCACGGCCGCTGCCTCTGGCGTGCTGTCGATGTGCTTGGTGGCGCTGGTTGGGTCGGCCGTAATCGCCGGAGACGGGACTTACAGTTTTCCCAGCGCCCGAAAGCCTGGCGTGATCGACCACGTCGCCGTGCAGGTGGAAGTGGGCGGCGACCTGCATGTGGTGGACGCGCAGGGCAAGCGGCAGTCGATACCCGTCAGCGGCTTGGGACAAGCCGAGTATTACGAAAAGACGCTGGAAGTCCCCGGTAGCTCTGCGGGGACCTATCGCAGCGTGCGTTATTACCGTAGTGCGGTGGGCACTATCAAGGTGGGCAAGCAAACCGAGCAGCGTTCGTTGCGGGCCGAACGGCATTTGATTGCTGCCCGCGCAGATGACAAGGCGGCCGTGCTGTATTGTCCATTAGGGCCGCTTACGCGCGACGAGCTGGATTTGATCGACTTGCAAGCCAACAGCCTGCTCTTGGAACAGCTTTTGCCCAGTCGGCCGGTGCCGCTTGGTTTCCGCTGGAAGCCGTCGCCACAGCTACTGGCCCAGTTGTGCAGCGTAGATGCGGTGAGTTCAAGCGACGTGGAAGCGGTACTGAAAGAGGTTACCGACACGGTTGCCCGGTTCGAGTTGGCCGGTTCGCTTGCTGGTCGGATCGATGACGTCACCACCCAAATCGAGCTGAAGGGCAGGTACCGTTACGATCTGCGATTGCGGCGGATCGACTGGCTGGGTCTGTTGGTAAAAGAGCAGCGCGAAGCGGGCAAGGTGCAGCGTGGCTTCGATGTGGTAAGTCGCATCCAGGCGAGAATCTTGCCGGCCGACGGTCCGCCTGCGGAACTGGCGGACGACAAGTTGCCTCGGTTGGCTGCTGAGCCGGACGCTGCGGCGCTGCAATTAACATATCAAAGCCCAGACAAGTCGTGGCAGCTTGTTTACGACCGCCAGTGGCACCTGATCGACGAACACGAGGATATGGTGGTCTTCCTACTGCTGCACGAAGGTGAGTCGATTGTCCAGTGCCGCATTTCCAAATTACCGCAACGGGCGGTGGATAAAATGCCCACCCTGGAACAGTTCCAAGACGATTTGCGTGCCTCGCTGCGCAAGTACTTCAAGCAATTGGTCGAGGCCCGGCAATATCAGGACGACCAGCAGCGGCGCGTTTACCGGGTGGTGATCGAAGGCGAGGCTTCGGAAGTGCCGCTGTACTGGATTTACTACTGGATTGCCGACTCGGAGGGTCGTCAGGCGGTGTTGGCCTTTACCGGCGAGCAGAAACTGGCCGACCGGCTGGCTGGGGCCGACGGCGAACTAGTGGCAGGGTTCGAGTTTACTGCCGGGAAATAGGGGCTGGCAAGCGTTTGATGGCCGCACCGCGCGACGGCCCACTGAGTGTGCGGCAGAGGCGCTGGCAAGTCTTCTGAGCTTTACGTTTTTCGGTTCACCTTCTTTTCGCGCCGGAGCACACCCTTGAATAGGGTGGGCCGGCCTTCTGAGAATTAGGTTTTTTGGTTCACGTTCTTTTAGCGGCGTCCACGACGCGGTCGGGGGTAATGCCGAAATGCTTGAAAAGCACCCCTGCCGGCGCAGAGGCCCCGAAACTGCTCAGCCCGATGAACTGCCCCGAAGGCCCCAAGTAACGCTCCCAACCGAGCCGCACGCCGGCCTCCACTGCCACGCGGCGAGTGACCGAGGGGGGCAGAACGGTCTGCCGGTAATGTTCCGGCTGGGCCTCGAACAGTTCCCAGCATGGCATACTGACCACTCGGGCCTGAATGCCCTCGGCAACCAGCTTCTCGTACGCTGCCAAGCAGACCGATACTTCGCTGCCTGTGGCCATCAGTATCACTTCTGGCTTACCGCTGGGAGCTTCCGCCAGAATGTACGCCCCGTGGTGAACGCCCGCGGCGGGAGCGTAGCGATTGCGATCGATCGTCGGCAGATTTTGCCGGGTAAGCACCAGTGCGGCGGGCTGGTTGTGCAACCGTAGGATCGCCCGGTAGCACTCGCCCACTTCGTTGGCGTCGGCCGGGCGGAAGACCATCAGGTTGGGCATGGCCCGCAGGGCCGCCAGGTGTTCTACCGGCTGATGTGTGGGACCGTCTTCGCCCACGCCAATCGAATCGTGCGTGAGGATGTACAGCACTGGCAGGCCCATCAGGGCAGCCATGCGCATGGCTGGGCGCATGTAGTCGGTGAAGACGAAGAAGGTGGCGGCGTAGGCGCGCAGGCCGCACAAGGCCATGCCATTGCAGATGGCAGCCATGGCGTGCTCGCGGACGCCGAAGTGGAAGTTACGTCCGCCGTAATCGGCTGCCGAAAAGTCGCCTGCCCCTTCCGCGGTGATCCGTGAATTATTCGACGGTGCCAAATCGGCCGAGCCGCCCAACATCCACGGAATGTTCTTGGCCACCGCGTTGAGCACTTTGCCGGAAGAAGCTCGGCTAGCCATGCCCTTGGCATCGGCGGGAAAAGTGGGTATATCGGCGTCCCAGCCGTCGGGCAGCTTGCCTTGTTGAATCATCAGCAACTGTTCGGCAAGCTGGGGATGGGCCTGTTGGTATTGTTCAAACTTGGCCTGCCACTGGCGGTAAAGCTCTGCTCCGCGCTGGCCCAGCGTGTCGCGGAAGTGTTGAGGTACCTCGTCGGGGACGAGAAACTTGGCTTCTTCCGGCCAGCCGTAGTTCCGTTTGGCCAGACGAACTTCCGCCTCGCCCAGCGGAGCGCCGTGCGCTTCGTGCGAGTTCTGCTTGTTCGGCGCACCGTAACCGATGATGCTGCGCACGATGATCAGCGTGGGCCGGTCGGCTGTCTGGTGGAAGTTGGCTATGGCGGCGCGCAAAGCGCCCAGGTCGTTGACATCCGGTACTTTGACCACGTTCCAGCCATAGCCCCTGAACCGTGCAGCCACGTCTTCGCTGAAGGCCAGATCGGTGTGTCCCTCGATGGTGATCTTATTGTCGTCGTAAATCCAGCACAAATTCGACAGCCGCAAGTGCCCGGCCAGCGAGGCCGCTTCGCTGCCGATGCCTTCCATCACATCGCCATCGCTGCACAAGGCATACACTCGGAAGTCGAACAACTGGCAGTCGGGGCGATTGTATCGGGCTGCCAGCCAGCGGGAAGCGATGGCCATGCCCACGCTGTTCCCCACGCCTTGTCCTAGCGGGCCGGTGGTCGTCTCCACGCCGCTGGTGTGCTTGTATTCCGGATGGCCCGGACAACGACCATGCAATTGCCGGAAGTTGCGGATGTCGTCTAACGAAACGGCTGGCTGGTCGGTCGCCTGGCCATCCGGGCCGAGTTGCTTCACCCCGGCCAAATGCAACACCGAAAACAACAGCATCGAGGCGTGTCCGCACGAAAGCACGAACCGATCGCGGTTCGGCCACTGCGGGTTGTCCGGGTCGTAGCGGAGCACTTCGCTGAACAACAAATACGCCACCGGGGCCAGCGACATCGGCGTGCCCGGATGACCGCTGGCGGCCGCCTCCACGGCGTCCATGGAAAGCGTGCGTATGGTATTGATCGCCAGTTGCTCGATGTGTCCAGAAGCTTTGCTCATAGTCGATTCCTGTCCAAGAGAACGCCTAGAATGGGCTAGTTTAGAACCCGACGGGCGATGCGTCAACTTTGGCCGACTTGCTCTGCCGCGGCACGGCACGCCGGTGTTAACGGCACGCCGGTGTTAAGTGCAAAATGTCAAGCAGCGGTAGTGCTGCCATCTGGCAAAGGGGCAACCGTTCGTGGAGGACGCGGAAAAGTCCGGCTGCCGGATGCTACCACAGCACACGGCTGGCTTGCCGACGCTTGCTGTAACCAAATCGAAGCTGGTCATGGTAATAGCGATACCGGTCAGTGGAGCGTCGAAACCGGTCGGGGGAGCGTCGAAAAGAGCAAAACGCGTCGGCAAAATTCTCAAAACTTCTCATGGTTGGGCAAGCCAACTGTGCCACCGGCCATACTTCGGGGCAGTGCTAAGCGTCGAGCAACCCAGCGGTACTAACCGGATGTGCATGCCGAGCGAACGCAACACCAGGTAAACTCTGGCAGCAACAAAACCGTTGACAGTCACCGCCAAAAGCAGCTAAATTGGATATGCAAGGAGGTTTACGGAAGATGAAGCGCTTATCATAGGCAGTACGCCCGTTGGGGTAGATACGCTTGCCCCGTTGGATGGCATAGGCCAACAGCCGAACCATCGGGTCAACAGCGCTCAAGTGGTGGGGCGACCTGCAACGCGGAGCTGTGGCGGCAGGCTGCTGTCTGCTTCAGCCGGCCAGTGCAATTTGCGTACTGTTTAAATTTGCGTACTGTTTAAATTGGATGCGAGTTAAATTGGATGCGAGGGGGAAGCAGTTGCTCGGCTTCTTGAATGAACTATGGCAGTCGAAGGCGGGCGGCTAATTCGCGTGGCTTATCTTTTTCCGCTCGATCCGACCGCAGGCTGCTCCGAACTATTTGTCGGCGGGTGATTGAGATTGTCGGGCGAGGTGCATCATCATGGCCAGAACGGGCGCGACATGGGCAATCGACGTGGGACAGTGCGCGCTGAAGGCGCTGCGTTGTCGGGCCAGTGAAGACGGCAGCAAGCTGGTTGCCGAGGCATTCGACTACATCGAGTATCCCAAGATACTCAGTCAGCCGGGCGCTGACGCAGCAGAGCTTGTCGGCGAGGCACTGACGCAGTTCCTGTCGCGCAATACGGTCAAGGGAGACCGAGTGGCCATTTCGGTACCGGGCCAGGCGGGGCTTGCCCGCTTCATCAAGCTGCCCCCGGTAGAAGCCAAGAAAATCCCCGACATCGTCCGCTTCGAGGCTCGGCAACAAATCCCCTTCGATCTGAACGACGTAATCTGGGACTACCAGCGAATGGGAGTGTCGGCCGAAGAGGAAGGATACGCCCTGGAGACGGAAGTCGGCCTGTTCGCCATGAAGCGCGATGCGGTGGCGCGGGCATTGGAGCCTTTTCGGCGGGTGGGTATCGAGGTGGATGTGGTGCAGCTTGCCCCACTGTCGATCTATAACATGGTGGTCTTCGACCAGTTGACCGACCTGCCCCCGCCTGACCAGTACGACCCCGATAATCCGCCTGAATCGCTTATCGTCATCTCGGTAGGAACCGACGCCACCGACTTGGTAATAACCAACGGGTACCGGGTGTGGCAGCGGAGCGTGCCCATCGGTGGCAACCATTTCACCAAGGCACTGACAAAGGAACTGAAGCTCACTTTCGCCAAGGCCGAGCACTTGAAGCGCAACGCTTCGTCGGCCGAGGACCCCAAGGCGGTCTTCCAGGCCATGCGACCGGTGTTCAGCGATCTGCTTACCGAGTTGAATCGTTCGATCAGCTACTTCACCACGCTCGATCGCACTGCCAAGCTGGGCCGCGTGGTGGCATTGGGCAATACCATGAAATTGCCCGGCTTGCGGCGCTATCTGTCGCAGAACCTGGGCTTCGAGATCGAAAGGCTGGAGAACTACCGCAATCTGGTCGGCCCGCAGGTAGTTACTGCCCCGGTTTTCAAAGACAACACGTTGGCTTTCGGGGTGTGCTATGGTTTGGCCCTGCAAGGGCTGGATATGTCCAGCCTGCGCACCAATCTACTGCCCAAGGAGATTCTGCGCGAACGGCTGATTCGGCGGAAGAAGCCTTGGGCAGTGGCGGCGGCAGCCATTTTGCTGTTGGGTTGGGGGGTCACCTTCGCCAGCTATTTTCTCACCCAAAGCGCTGTGGCTGCCCAGTCCACCCGTGGGGCCGCAGTTACTTGGAGCCAGGCCGAGGCGCAGGCCAAACAAGCGGTGAGCCAAGCCAACGAGCTGGCCAAGCAGGTGGAAGAAGCCAAAGCGGAATACGACAAGTACTTCCAGATAGGGCAGCACTTGGTGGGCAACGCCGACGGCAGGCTGTTGTGGCTCGAATTGCTGTCGGCTATCAACCAAGCTTTGCCGCGCGACGAGGGCCAGCCGCCCGAGGAAATCCAAAAACGCCGCAGTTTGATTATCGACAATATCCGCTGCGAGCAGGTCGAGGACGCGGCCAACTGGTATCAGGCAATGGTGGAAAAGGGCTACTACCGTCCGCCGCAGGGCGGTGTGGCTGTCCCCGCGCAACCCGCTAACGGCCAATCTGAACAGTCATCCTCTGCGCCGGGGCAGGAGTCTGCCGCCAGTCCGATAACTGGTCGGGCGTGGATAGTGTCGATTAGCGGGCACCATTTCCACAATTTGCCGGAGCACGGTACCAGCATCGGCGCGCAATACGTCCGCGATACTTTAGTCAAGAACTTGGAAAGCGGCAAAGTGCGTTTGCCAGCCGGCCAGGGCCAACCGCCGCAGGAGATTACTTTCAAAGATTTGGGTGTTCACTTTCCATCGCTGGTTGCGCCGGGAAACATCGAGGACGTGGAGATCAAAGTGCCGACGACTCTTCTGGAGGCCGACACCGCGAAGACCGCTGCGCCGGGAAAGCAAGGCGATGCCAAGGCGATGAAAGTGAGGAAGTTCGACTTTTTGGTGCAGTTCTGCTGGCAGCCTGTCCCGCGCTCGGACCGCATGCAACGCCTGTCGTCGGAGGATTCGTCTTCTGCGCAGGGGCAATAACGGTCGTGTGCAGGGCAAGTGACGATCGTGCGCAGGGGCAATAACGGGCAGCGCCGCAAGGGCCTGCCGGGGAGAAAAACGCAATGGATCAACTGGCACCGATTCTGACCGCTGTCAAAAAGCACTATTTTTGGGTCGTCGTGGGCGTGGTGGTGGTGTTAAGCTCCGCCGTCGCGGTTCAGGCCACCAGCAAGCTGGGTAGCGAAGCCAAGGCGCGCGGAGCGGCTATCGACAACACGTTCAAAAGCGTCGAGGATATTGCGCGCCAGCAGGGACTGGCCAACCAGCAGGTGGTCGAGCTGATAAAGAAGAAAACCGCTTTGCTGAAAGAGAACGTTTTGGCGGCCTGGCAGCGATTGTATGAAGACCAGAAGCGAAACTGCAAGTTGCCCGACGAATTCGGCGAACAGTTTCAGAAAGAATTTATGGAAGCCTATCCCGACGCGCGCAAGGAAATTTCTCTGGCGCTGAGGGAAAGCTACGGCAACTTTATCCAAAAGCGATTGGAGCAGCTCGAGGCAATTATAGATGTACTGCGGGAGAAGGAAAAACCGGCCGCAGGCGGTGGCCAGCCGAAGACCATTCCCGGCCTAGGAATTCTTTCGGCCGGCGGGGAACGCGACGATTTCGGTGGCCCGCTGGGACGACCGGCAGAGAGGAAGCCGGGCCGGGAATTGAAAGAGGAAATGGTCGGCGTGGTCGAATGGAACGCGGCCGAGCGGGAGCGCATCAAAGAGCGCTTCCGTTGGAGAGGCGCTCCCACTACCCGCGAAGTCCTTCTGGCCCAGGAAGACCTCTGGGTCTACCAGGCGCTGTTGACGGTGATAAAGAACACTAACGAGGGCGCCCAGCGGCACGACAAAGCCTACGTAAAGCGGATCGAGGCTTTGGATATCGGCCGGGACGCCACGCAGCGCTTCGGACGCGACACGCGCAGCAGTTACAGCCCCAGCGCACTTGGACCGGCCAGCAATTTGCCCGGCGCGCTGCCTTCCGGCGAAGTCGATGGGTTTTCTCAGCCGGGGGCGGCTCCTGCGACGCCGGAGTTTCCTGCGGCTACGCCTTCTGCGCCTGCTCCGACTGCCAGCCAACTGACAGGGCGTGAGAAGCAACTGCTTACCGGCCGTTATGTTGATGCCAATGGGGAGCCGCTGGAGGCCGAAGCCGCGCACCCTTACGCCGAGTTCAAAATGATGCCTATATACATGCGTTTGCGCGTCGACCAGCGCCGCATCCCGCGTTTGCTGGCCGAATGTGCGAACTCGAATATGCCCATCGAGATTAAGGTCATCGAGTTCCAGCCGGGACGCGGACGCCGCTTCGACCTGGCCGGTCTGGAGCGCAAATCGTCGGAAGATTCGCAAGGCGGCGCAGGCGGCGGGGGGTTCTTCGGTTTCGGTGGTACCACAGCGGTCGGGAGGACCTCGTCGGCCTACGATACACCCGAGGAAACCGAAGCCACTTACGACGTCACCTTGGAACTGAAAGGGATCATCTACATTTTTAATCCCCCTGATCCAGCGGTTTTCGGCACGGGAACGGCTTCGCAGGCTCAAGCCGGTGCGGAAGGGGCACCGCCGCAGGGCCAGCCCGATACGTCAGCGCCGCAGGGCCAGCCGGCGACGCCTGCGCAACCGGCACAACCTGAAGCGTCTGTGCAGCCAGTACAGCCTGAAGCGCCTGCACAGCCGGCACCGCCCGATTCGCAACCCCAGCAGGTGCCGCCTGCCGCTCAGGCGCCCGCTGCGGCTGGGGGAGCGGGGTCAGCAGGCAGTTAGACGAAGCCGGCGGGAGCTTCTCTCCCGGCCGCGCGGGCAAACAATTGATTCGGCCAAAGATTAACATAAAGCAGCCCAGCACAGAGGAACCAAAGGGCACCGGTCGGAGGTCACTACCAGCGACTGTGGAGTTCACGGCAGCCTTGGCAGAACCGTGCGAGGTTGCAGGCCGGCTGAGTGGCAAGCCGGCTGAGCCGTCGCCAGTTTAAGCCGGAGGCAGCCAGTGGATGTTAGCGAGGGGAGAAAAAATGAAGTTGAAATTCGACGGCCGGGCTATTCAAGAGTTCTTGTTGGAACACGTGGAGAAGATAATCTTCGCCGGCGTGGCGTTATGCTTTCTGGTGTTCGTGGCGCAGTCGCTCACGCGGGACCGTTATAGGCGGACGCCGCAAGAACTGGTCGACGCCGCTACCCGCGCCCGACAGGCCATCGACTCGGCGCGTCCCGAGGACAATCCTCTGGCGAAACAGTGCCGTTTCAAGGACTTCAAGAAGTTGGCCGAGGAGAGTCGCGCGCCGGTCGACTATACATTGTATGCTCACGTCGTGCCTTGGAAACCGCCGTTGTTCCCTTCGCCCGAGCCGCGGGTGAAGCCGCCGTTCTTTTCGGTCGAAGAGTTGCGCGGCGTGGCCGGTCGCGGATCGTTTCTGGTTAGTACAGCGGGGGTCCGGGCAGGGGATGCTAGCCGGATGCGCGGATACCGCTACATCGTGGTCACCGGCGCCATTCCCCTGCAAAAACAGTTGGAGGCCTATCGGAGGGCGTTCGAGGGCAATCCGCGCCAAACCGACATCCCCAGGTATGCTTACTTTTACATTCAGCGGGCCGACGTAACTGGCCTGGCTTCAGGCCAGGAGCCACGATGGGAAGAAATTAAGCTAGCCGAGGTGGTCAAAGCGATAAGCAAGGAGATGGGCATTCCCAAGGCCGATCCGATGGAGTCCAGCTTTTTCAACGAGAAGTTCATGGATAAAGCGATGATCATAGGGTTGCCGCCGCTGGCCGGGCGCGAGTGGGACCCACAGGTCGTGTACCATGAGCGGGTTATTGGGCCGTCGTACGAGCAGGTTTCGGCCAACCCGGATTTGTACAAGGGACAAAAGGTCTGGTGGCCCGGCGAGCATGTCGATAACCAAGGCGCGGTGTCGATCTATCAGTACAAAGGGATTGGCGCTAGCGGGGATGCCGGTTATTTCGCCGTCGAGTATCCAACCGCAGTGGCCGAGAAGCCACATGGCGCCCGAACCGTCAGGGTGGTGACAGGTTTTGTGGCCGGTAGCACTCGGCTGGAGATCACCGGCTCAGGTACTCGGGGTGCAATCAGTAGAGTTATGCCATTGCTGCGGCTGGAACCCGACCAAACGCGGCCCGAGACGACCATTCCCGAAGTGGAAGACCCCACCAAGCAACAACCCACGCCCGAAAAACCGGAGGCGCAAGCACCGGTAGTGGCCGATCAAGACCGGGATATACCGAAGTACCTGTTGCTGCGCTTTTTCGATTTCGACGTCCAGCCGGGCAGGCAATACCGCTACCGAGTGCAACTGTTGTTGCACAACCCCAATTACGGCGTGCCGCAGTCGCTGCTGGAGGACGAGAAGCACGGGAAAGAGCAATACGTGCGCTCCGATCAGCCGGAATGGAGCGAACCGACCGAGCCGATTTTGGTTCCGCCCGACTCCCGAATCATCGCCGGTCGCGTGTTGCCGCCCACTCGACCCACTATCGATCCCCTGCCGCAGCAAGGGTGGATAAAGATCGAGCAGTGGTGGCCGCCCAACGGACGCGAGGCCAGCGAAAAGTTCCTCTGCTTGCGCGGCACAGCATTGGACTTTCCGGGGAGGGTGTATCCCCCGCCGCGCGAAGCCGCGACCGCACCGGCCAAAGGCACTACCTCTAAGGCCGGACAGCAGGCAGACCTTCTGGGCACAACCGGCGCCGCCGCGCAAACGTCGCGCGATGGCTTGGAGTTCAACGTGGATTATAAGACCGGGGCACTGCTGGTGGACATGCGCGGCGGTGAGCGGCTTTCGAACAAGTACCGCGAGCTGACGTCGCCCGGCGAATACCTCGTCCTGCAAGCCGACGGAACGCTGAAGGTCTATAGCGAAATCGAGCATATAACGGAGTTCGAAAAGGGCGAGGAACCAGAACCGGTCGAGCCAGGTATGGGACCGGCGGAGACGCCCGTCGATCCATACAAAGAACCACCGCATGGAAAAGGGAAAACCAAACCGAAAGGATTCGAAGGTGGGCTGGAGTTCGACACGTTCAAATAATCGCCCGCTGGTGGTATGGCTAGCTGGCGTGGGGCAAGCTCAGGGCGCTACCATTGTACAGTGGGTGCCGGTTCCGGTTTGCTGTCTGCGCATGTTGCGTCGGGGGGCAGGCAACCCGGGTAGAGCCAGTGGCGGCATTCGGCTGGGTTCAGCTACAGGACCATTGCAGGACGTTCGCGGCCCAGGCGACAGGTCATGTCCGAGGTAACGCAATCGGTCAGCGAGTTGATAGCGCAGCTCGGCAAGCTGCCAGGCATCGGGCGCAAGTCGGCCGAGCGGCTGGCCTATCATATTTTGCGCATGCACAAGGATGAAGCCCTGGCGCTGGCCGAGGCGATTCGCAATGTCAAGCAGAATGTGCGTCACTGCCGGGTGTGTTACAATCTGGCCGAGCAAGAACTCTGCGCTATATGCCTCGATCAGCGCCGCAAGCAGGATTTGTTGTGCGTAGTGGAGCAGCCCCGCGATCTGCTGGCGCTGGAGCAGGCCGGAGTGTACGACGGCTTGTATCACGTGTTGTTGGGGCGGATAGCCCCGCTGGACGGCATCGGGCCGGAGCAACTGACCATCGACGCCCTGGTGCGGCGTGTGCGCGAAGGAGCGTTCAAAGAGGTCATTATGGCCACCAATCCCACGGTCGAAGGCGACGGTACGGCGCTATACATTTCCAATTTGCTGCGTGAGTTTCCAGTGCGAATCTCGCGGCTGGCGCGCGGCGTTACACCCGGCAGCGTGCTAGAATTTGCTAACAAGGAGATATTGGCCGACGCTCTGGCCGGCCGGCAGGAGTTCTAGCCATGCGACTTTCACTCGGGCAAGAGCTGCGTCAGGAACAGCGCCAGATTCTGGCGCCGCGCATGATCCAGTCGATGGAAATCCTCCAGTTGCCCATCCTGGCTTTGCAGGAACGGATCGAGCAAGAGCTGCAAGACAACCCAGTACTGGAAATTGCCGAACAGGACGCCGATCTGCCCGATGAGGTCGAGCCGGGCGAAGCTCCCGACGCACCGACGCCAGACGAGAAGGCATTGGTGATCGACGAGAGCAGCGGGCAAGCTGACTTCGAGCGGCTGCTGGAGATGGACCAGCAGTGGCCGGAGTACTTCGAGGAGAACTTCAAACCCTCGCGCGCCGCAATCGAGGAGGCCGGCGACCGCAAGCAGGAGGCCATGGCCAATACCGCCGACCGTCCCCAGTCGCTGCACGACTATCTTCGTGATCAATTGGGTTGGTTCGATTTGGACCCTGCGGTGCGGGCGATGGCCGAGCGCATCATTTACAATCTCGACTCCAACGGCTACCTGCACGGTCGGCTGGAGGACCTGCTCGGCGCAGACGCCACAGATGAAGACTTGCAATTGGCCGAAAAGGCGCTGAAAGTGGTGCAGAAGCTTGACCCTCCCGGCGTGGGCGCCCGCGACCTGCGCGAATGCCTGCTGTTGCAGCTTTCACCCGGTCAACCTTATTACGAACAGCTCAAGACGCTGATCACTTCTCACCTGGAAGACATCGAGCAGAACCGACTGCCTGCGATTGCCAAACGCACCGGATATTCGTTGGAGTTGATTCAGCAGGTGTTGGCCGAGTTGCGTAGGCTCAACCCCAAGCCGGGGGCGGCCTTTGGCGAGAACGCGGCGCCGCCGGTCACACCCGATGTCTACGTCGAGCTGGACGAAAACGGCCGCTACGTAGTGCGTCTGGAAGACGACCGGACGCCGAACCTGTACATCAGTCCGTACTATCGGGCGCTATTGAGCAGCGACCAGCTCAACGAGGAGGCCCGGCAGTACATCAAGCGGAAGATCAATTCCGCCCAGTGGTTGATCGACTCCATTCAACAACGGCGCAACACCCTGCTGAAAGTAGCCCAGGCTATCGTAGATTACCAGACCGATTTTCTCAACCACGGTCCGGAGTACATCGAGCCGCTGAAGATGCAGCAGGTGGCCGACAAGGTGGGGGTCCATGTGACCACCATCAGCCGGGCGGTCGATGACAAGTGGATTCAGACGCCGCGGGGCATTTTCCCGTTGCGGCGGTTCTTTTGCGGAGGCACCACCAGCACCAGCGGCGAAGAAGTAGCCTGGGACACCGTGCGGCTGAAACTGCGGGAACTGATCGACAACGAAGACAAGAGCGAGCCTCTCAGCGACGAGCAACTGGTACAGGAATTGGCCAAGCAAGGCATCAAAGTGGCCCGCCGCACTGTCACCAAGTACCGCCAAGCCATGAAGATACCCAGCGCCCGCCAACGGCGCGATTGGAGCGCTGGCAACAAACCTTCTGGCAAGAAAGCCGCCAAGCCTCAGCAGCCGTAGCTGGTTCGAAGCTTCGGGCGGTACGAAGGCGTCCGACAGGCATCGACCACCGACCCGCCTGGTAAACCGCCGCGGCGGCTTCCGCTCTGCTACTTTGGTGGGCCAACTCAAATCGCCTCGATGTGCAGCGCGCGCTGGCGGCGCTCCTTGCGGCGCACCTCGTCGATCAGGTCGGCAATCTCTTTGACCGGAGAGATGCCCGGCATAACAAACTCCGGCGTGGTGCGGTCGCTGGAGACGATTCGTATCGTTCCCACTCCGAACATCCGCTCCACCACGCCCTGCACAAAGGTCACGTCGTCAATGTCGATCACTTCGATGCGGTCTGTCGTCCGGCGCAGTATGCCGTGCTCGTGAATCAGCCGCTGAGTAGTGAGTAGATAGCGCACCCCCAAGCGGCGCGCTATCAACAGCGCTAGGTGGTATGTCCACAATCCCACAATAAACAGTGCCAGCGCGATCCATAACCACGATTCCCGTACCCATATAGCCCAGATCAGCAGCAAAGCGACGGTGATTGCTCCATCGGCCAGCCACAGCCCCACCATCGCCCGAGGTGAGTAGCCGCCTGACCACAATGGCCGCTCCTGCTGGTCGGATGCCGCCTGGCGGGCGGCGGCGCTCTGCCGGAAACTTTCTGCCGCCGTCGCGCTGGCAGGGGGTGGCGCCTGCTGCGGTTGGCCGCCGGCCGATTCCTGCTGCTGGAGTTCCAATTCGGACGGCTTAGGAAGCCGTGCGCCGCACCGATGGCAGAAAGCCGCTTTGGGTATTAATTCCGCGCCGCACGCACTGCATTGCATGGGAAGCCCCTTTCGCCGATGGTCTTGTCGAGGGTCAACGTCCAGCATTATAGAACCGACACGCCGAGCTGCGGAAGCAGGGCGGAAGCCGCGCACAACGCGGGCGAAGCCGGGCCTACAGCACGGTCGTAGCAGGTCGATAGCGGAGCGCAAACGGCGCGAAAACGGTGGAAAAAGGGCACAAGTAGCCGTGAGCTGCTCGGCTGTATAGCGCACAGTCGGCCGGCACGTTAGCGCATTCTGTACCGCCGCGACATTATTTTCGCGGTTGTCGGTCGTCCTGCTATGCGACCATGGGTTTTCTAGTGTATAAAGAGGGCGGGTTCGGATTACACATGATTGCCATCGGCTATGAAGTGCCCGAAGTGCCAAACCGATAACGACCGGGTGGTGGATTCCCGTACCACCTCTGACGGCTCGGCTATCCGGCGCCGCCGGCAGTGCCAGGCATGCAAGCACCGGTTTACGACTTTTGAGCGTGTGGAGCGCGGGCCGCTGAAGGTCATCAAAAAGGATGGAACCCGCGAGCCTTACGACCGGCAAAAAATAAAGCAAGGCCTGGAAAAAGCCTGTTGGAAGCGGCCTATCAGCGATCAGCAGATCGAGGCCGTCGTGGCGGCGGTCGAAGAGCGGCTGGAAGATCTGGGGGAAAAAGAGGTCGAAAGTCGTCAGATCGGCGAACTGGTAATGGAGCAGCTCCGCGAGCTGGACCAGGTGGCCTATGTCCGTTTCGCCAGTGTTTACCGGCAGTTCCAGGACGCTCACGACTTCTTCAGCGAGCTGAAGCCCATGTTGCTCAGCTTGCGCCGCGGTATGAGCTGACGCACGTGAACTACTGTGGCGGCAGGCGCGAGTTGTACAGCTCGATTGGGTGGCCGTCAGCCAGCACGTACACCCGATAATGAAACTTGGTGTTCTTGCGCAACCTGTCTGCAATACCGCTGAGGGTCCGCAACTGGTCGGCTGCGGTTTGCGCGGCCTTTGATGCGGCTTCCAACTGTTGTTTTTCCTGGCCTGACGCCTTGTTGGCCGCCGTCTGGTATTTTTGCTGCAACGCTATCATGGTACGCAGGGTGTTTTCGACCGAGGGGATGGTCAGGGGAAATAGTTGATTATTCGGTTGAAGCTGGAACATGCTCGTGGCAGAAACGATGATGTTCGGCGGCCGCCAATCCAAGTGCACGCTGACGATGATCGGCGGCGCCTTGTCTTCCTGAAACGTTGCACCAACCATGCCGGTGACGTTGAGATCGTCGCTGCCTTTACCATCTTTTCCCGGCGTGCGACGTTGCTTCAGCGCGGTCGTGTCGGACGGCTCGAACAACGGCTTGGCCGAGCTACCCTCCAAGCCAAGCACTTGCAACCGCAGCGCACCGGAATCTGGCGGGTTGTCCAAGCGGAACGTATGCCGCACCGAACCGCGTTCCATATCCAGTGCCAACGGCTCGGCGTGCTGTGGTTTGACCAACGCCACCACCTTCGATTCGCCCCCCAGCGTGAACCGCAGTGCACAATTGCGCAAATTCCCGGTGCGAGCCTTGCCCGCTCCTTCCAACCACCGGAAGCTGACTTGGCCGGAGTCGATCCAGATGCGCGCCACCTCGATGCGCTCCGCCTCGGACGCCTCCGGACCGAATCGAATCACCCATGATTGCGGCTGGCTACCCTCCTCAGCTTTCAAATCGAACATCTGCTTGCCAGCCATAGCCCCGCGGCCGCCGAGCAACTGCAATTCCACCTTGTTGTTTTCCAAATTGATGCGTCCCAGCGAGACAGGCTCGGCCAGCTCGCCATCGGGCGGCTTTGGCGGTGCAGGCAGATCGATGGCAGTGGCCAGGTCCTTAAACGGGCTTTCTTTCTTAGGCGGAGGCTTCGGCTCTTCCTTCGGCTTGGGTTTCGGCTCCTCTTTCGGCTTCGGTTGCTCTTGGGGTTTCGGCTCTTCCTTGGGCTTTTCTTCCGGCTTCGGCTGCGGTTTAGGCTCTGGCTTCGGCTCCTCCTTCGGCTTCGGCTCTGGCTTCGGTTCCGGTTGCTCCGCGGGCTTCGGCTCTTCTTTCGGTTTTTCCTTGGGCTTCGGTGGGTCTTTGGGTTTCACTACTAGATTCGGGTCCAGCTCCGGCTCCAACTCCGGCTCCCCCGTGCCGCTGGGCTTCTTCGGCGAACCTGACGATTTGTCCTGCTGCCCACTGGGTACTGCTGCCGCTTTCTTGCTGCTAGCGCCGCCCCAGCCAGACGCCAACACTATTCCCACCACCAACATCAACACCACCGCCACGGTAGCCAGCGCGCCGACGACCAAAATCACCCGCCCTTTGCGCGTGGACAAAAGCCCCGCGCCGGCCGCAGCTTTTTTCTGTTCCTCGACTTCCTCGCTTTCCTTCCAATCCTTCGAGTGGCTGGGCTTCTGGGGGCCAGAACGCTTGGTCGGCGTCTCCTTTGCAGCGGCGCCCGACTTGACGGCCGCCGCCTTTTTGATCGGTTGTTTCTTTTCAGGCCCTTTTTTCGAGTCGATGACGATGATAGGACCGCTTTCGGTCACGGCTTTCGACGGTGCCGGGCGCGCCTTAGTTTCCGGGGGAGGAAAACCAGCCAGCGCTTCGGCCACCTCCTCCGCCGTCTGGAAACGATCGGCCGGATCCTTGGCCATCATTTTTTCGCAGATTTCCACCAATTCCGCCGGCACATCCGATCGTTCCTCGCTGATCGGCGGTGGTTCGGCGGTCTGGTGTTTTAGGATTCGCTCGGGCAATGTTCCCTCCGGAAACGGAGGATGGCCGGTCAGCAGGAAATACAGCGTGCAGCCCAACGAGTAAATATCGGCCCGGTGATCGAATTCCGGCGTCTCCAGGCCTTGCTCTGGCGCTAAGTAATCTACCGATCCGAGTACCGCCGCTTCCTGCCCGTTGTCGGTCTTCTCTGTGCGTTGGTCGCGGCCGGTTAGCCGGGCCAAGCCCATGTCCAAAATCTTTACTACCCCCTGCTCGTTGACCAGCAGATTTGAAGGCTTGATATCGCAGTGTATTACTTTTCGTTGGTGAGCGTGGGCCAGACCTTCGGCCGCTTGACGCACGTAATCGGCTGCTTGACGATAATCCAGCGGTCCTTCTTTTTCGACGATCCGCTGAAGGTTCTCTCCGTCGACATATTCCATTACCAAGTAGTAGCGGTCGCCTTCGTTGTCGACGCTGTAAGCCTGCACGATATTCGGATGATCCAGCGCGGCGATAGCGCGGGCCTCGGTCAAGAAGCGTTCCAGCGCGGCCGGGTCCTGACTGACTTGCTTAGACAGTGTCTTCAGGGCGACCTTGCGATTCATCATCACATGCTCGGCCAAAAACACCCCGCCCATGCCGCCCCGACCAAGCAAGTCAATCAGCTTGTACTTGCCCAAGTAGAACGCCGTGCGCCCTGCCAGCAATTGCCCGGCCTGCCAGCGCGTCAAAAGCCCTTGGCGAACCATTGCCCGCGCAGCCTCGGTCGGATCGTCGTTATCCGCCGCCAGTTGGCGCGCCTGCTCGAGCTGCTCCGGCTCGAGCAGCTTGCTTTTTTCCAGGAGAGCTAGGAATTCCTCGACCGACCTAACTGGCATGATGCTAAGTCCCGCCTTCTATGGGCCGCTGGGCTAATGGGACGAGCGGTTGCGTCCTGCGGCCCACAACAACAGCAGACCCGCGCGAATAGCCATATCCCGCTGCCTATCAGCAAGCGAATGAACCCCCGCACAGCTTGCTTCAACCTGCGCTTAAGTCTATCAGTAGCAACAAGAAAACGCAACCAATAGATTGCTTTCTAAAAATACTACACAAGCTCTTCCACATGCCTGCTACCAGTGGCAGTTTTATTCCTGAGCAGGCGAAAGACAACCAGGACTGCTGGGGAGATACCTAGACGTTTTTGTGGTGGCCACCTCGGCCGACACGTTTGTGGTGGCCACCTCGGCCGACACGCTGCCCGATCCGTTCGAACGCGACAATCGGACCGTGCCCGGCAAAAACGTGCGCAGTAGTTGCTGTGCGCTTGAGCGCAGATGAAGAGCAGTCCCCAGCGCAGATGAAAAGCAATAGCCTCGAAAGGCCCTCGAAGCTGGCCTAAACCGAGTGCCTCTTGCGCGGCCGACGTAAGTGTGTAGCAGGGTGGCGTAGCGTATGGCGCAGTGCACTGGCTACCTACACATATTGGCTTGCCGCCTGTATAATCGCCCTGGTCGGACATCCAAGCTTTCCCCAGCTTCGGACGGCTGACCATAGCAGTGTTACGCTGCTGCCTGCCGAAGCGGCCACAGCCTGGGTGTCATGGGCCCGTAGCTCAGCGGTCAGAGCAGGGGACTCATAATCCCTTGGTCGTAGGTTCGAGTCCTACCGGGCCTAGTAAAGTCTTATTTACCAAGGATTTAAGACAAGCGCACTCCTGAATTGCTTGGAAATTTTTATCTAGTCTGGACAACAGCTCATCACGCTGCGGGGTGGTTCCGCAATTTACTGCGACGCTACTGTGACGCTTTCTATCGCACTATTTTCCCGCTTATCGCCCGCTTGTAATCGGCGTCTGTCGCTTGCAGGTAGTACGTGTTGGCGACCGGCTCAATATGCCCACGGCTCGTAGCGGCCAAATTCTCGAAGCGTTCCCAGGCTAACTGCCTTGCCCGGCTTGCCCGCAGCTTTTGACACAAGTGCGGCCACGGCTTGGGAGCAACGCGCAGAATGATGCGCTGTCGCCGCGTCAGCAGGTTCACATCTGGGCTTCGCTAGCTGTAGGCGGCTTTTGCGCTCGCACAATCGGGTATGGGCTTGTTGCCAGAGCAGGGCACTGCGCGAGCCGACGTTCGACAATTCCGGGTGCATACGCAAAGTGGGCAAGCCGGCTGTGGGTAGGGTGATAAAGCTGAAGAAGGTGAACAAGCTGTAACAGCTCAATAAGCCCTGAGGCTTCAAGAAGCCCGAGAATCCTAAAAGCGGCAAGAGGGGCACGAGGCTTAAGAGGGTCAAGAGGCATCGGCTTTCACCGTAAACTACCAGATGTCACCAATGCGAGACAGGGCAAATGGGGTGTCACCATATCGGTACCGTGCCAGGTGAGCTGTCCCTATTGGGGTATTGGGGCAAACGGTGTGGATGCCTTCATTATTGTGGGCCACTTAACAGTGGTGCGCTGAAGCAGTGCCGGGCGTAACGGTGGAAAACGGGCACAGGGCGATGCAGTTTCTGCCGGTGGAACAACTGCTTTCAACTGTGGAGAAAAACTGGGGGCAATCCATGGTTGATCCATTGGGTTGTGGAATTACTGGACAGCGGCCAGCGGTTTAGCAAAGCGCTTTGGCAGCGGTCAGGAGGACAGAATGCTTTTTCTCTAAATCTGTTTGTTGGAAATGGCACAAATGTTTTTATGCGTATGGTGTATAAAATGCCTATCCAGTGTGTTGACACTATCGACACCTAGTGATAAAGTGGTGGCAGTTTGCTTTCAGCCGGGCATTTGATGCATGCTACCCGGTGCCGAGGGGCGGCCATCCGCGGGTGTTTGGTTCGAGTGTCCCTCAAACGGTTTGCGGCAAAGGCAGGGCAAGGAGGTTTGCTATTTCTGCTGTGCCAGATTTCTGCTGTCCCACAATCGAGCGGTTGAACGGCGTCGGCGAGTCGGCAGATCGCTCAGGGGTTCACGGCTGGAGACTTCTCTCATGATCCAAGCGAGCAAGAAAGCGGTGGATGAAGGCCGGACGCTCACGTTGCTGGAGGAAGTGCTCGCATCGCCAGAGGGCGAGTCGGTACTGACCTGCATGCAGTGCGGGGTGTGTAGCGGAAGCTGTCCGTACGGCGAAGTGATGAAATACCCGCCCCGACAGATCATCCAGGAGGCCATCGCCGGAGCAGACGCCGACTTGATCTCCAGTCCCTCGGTATGGATGTGTGTGGGGTGTTACACGTGCGCAAAGCGGTGTCCGCGCGGGATCGACTTGACCGACGTTGTGTGGCCCGCGCTGCGCGATCAGGCGTTGCAGCGCGGCATCCAACCGCCCACCGAGCTGCGCGTCGCTTTTCAGAACTTGTACTTGTACGGCAACCTGCTGGGCATTTCGCCCCGTAAGCGGCTCGATTGGGCCAAGGACTTGGACGTGACGGTGCGCGATCTATCGCGCCAGCCGGAGCCGGTGGAAGTGCTGTGGCTGGTTGGCTGCTATCCGTCGTATTATCCCCGGAATCAGATTGTCACGCGCGCCATGGCCCGGCTGTTGACAGCCATGGGGGTGCGTTGGGGGGTGTTGGGCAAGGACGAGAAATCGCTGGGAGATTGCGACCGGCTATTTGGCGAAGAGGGGCTGTTCGAGCTGCTGGTCGAGAACAATCACAAGCTGTTTCGGCAACATCAGTTCGACAGGCTGTTGCTTACCGACCCGCACGGCTTCCGCGCGCTACAGAAATTTTACCCGCGCTACGGCATCGAGGTGCCGGCCCAACACTACACCATGTACCTGGCCGAAAAGATCGACCAGCTCAAGCCGCTGTTGGTGCGTGCGATTGAAGCCACGGTGACATATCACGACAACTGCTGCGTGGGCAGGCGGTGCGATTGCTACGAGCCGCCGCGGGAACTGCTGCGGATAATTCCGGGGTTGAAGTTGGTGGAGATGCCGCGAAATCGCGAGATCGCGCTGTGTTGCGGCGGGGGCGGCGGCGGAATGTGGCTAGATGGCCACATCACGGAGCACGGCGGGAAGCGGCTCTCCGACGAGCGCGTGTTGGAGGCTGCCGGCACCGGCGCGAACATCCTCGCCGTCTCCTGCCCGTTCGAGCTTTCGCGCTTCGAGGATTCCATTAAAGTCACTGGTCTGGAAGGGAAGTTGGTGGTGCGCGACATCATCGAGTTGCTGGCCGAATCGATGGGCCTGGAGGAAAGGAAAAAAGCATGAACATCGCGGTCGTGCTGCGCCAAGTGCCCGATCTGATCGAGACCTTAGAGATTGCTGACGATGGGACCCGCTTGGACTACGGGGCAGCCCGATTCATCGTCAACGAATGGGATAACCACGCCTTGGAGCAAGCGCTGCTGCTGAAGGAATCCGAAGGGAGCAGCGTTACGGTGGTGGCATTGGATTTTGGGGAAGTAGATAACACGCTGTATGAAGCGTCGGCCAAGGGGGCCGATACGATCGTGAAGATTCCCTGGGACAGCGAGGAGCCCCCTGCGCTGCGTCAGGCCGCCGCGCTGTACGCCGAGGTGTTGCGCGGCATTGGCGCAGAGCTGATTTTGGTCGGTTGCCAATCGCACGACGAATTGGAAGGACCGCTGGCGCCGCAACTGGCCTTCACTTTGAATCTGCCCTATGTAGGCGTGGTTCGGGGGGTGCAGCCAGGCGACCAGCCGGGCAGCATCCGCGTGTTCAAAGAGTTCCCTGGGGCAGTGGTGGCACGCATGTCTGTCCGCTTGCCTGCGCTGATCGGTGTGCTGGCAGCCGAAAAGGCGCCGCGCTACGTTCCGGTCAGTCGCATTCGCGCAGCGATGAAATCGACTCCAATCCGCGAGTCGCAAGTCGACGTGCCACAGGCGGCGGCCCCGGTGAACGTCTTGCGTCTATACGTTCCTGAGGCGCCGGAGCGGGCCGAAATGCTTGATGGTTCTGCCGAAGAGGTGGCTGAACGCATCTGCCAGATTCTTGCCGAAAAGGGTTTGCTGCGATGAGCGCGGAAGACGTCTTAGTGCTGGGAGAAACAAAGCAAGGCACACCGACTGATATGACCCTGGAGCTGGCCGCCTGCGCCAGGCAGTTGGCCTCTCAGACAGGCGGCCAAGCGGTAGTGGTGCTACTGGGCCCAGAAGGCAAACAGGCGGCCACGCAGGTAGCAGACGCGCATCGGGTGGTAGTGGTGGAGGACGACATATTGGCTACCTACACCCCCGCACCTTATCTGGAGCTGCTGAGCCACCTGGTCGATCAGAGCAAGCCCATAGCGTTGCTTGTGGGAAGCACATCGGTGGGGCTTGATGTGGCACCATTGCTGGCTGCACGCATGAACTTGCCGATCGTGGGGGGCTGCCAGAAGATTTCTGCGGAAAACGGCGCGCTTAAGGTCACCGCTAGTTTTTGCGCCGGCAAAATGCTGGCCGATGTGGAAATCTCCGCTACCCCTGCGGTGCTGATGCTATTGCCGGGCAGTTACCGTGCCGGGGGTGGCGCTGCTCCGCAAGTAGAAATCATCCGCAGCCCGATCGCGCTTGACCCCGGCCCTGTGTGCTTCGAGCAGATGATCCTACCGGCGGCCACCGACGTGGATATTACCCAGCAGGAAGTTTTGGTGGCCGTCGGCCGTGGCATTCAGCAACAAGACAATCTCGCGCTGGCCGAGGAGTTGGCCGAGGCGTTGGGCGGGGCCGTTTGCGCTACAAGGCCCATCGTCGATCAAGGTTGGTTGCCGCTGACGCGACAGGTGGGCAAGTCGGGGATGACCGTCAAGCCCAAGCTGTACCTGGCCTTGGGCGTCAGCGGAGCACCAGAGCACGTCGAGGGGCTAAAAGGCGCCGGGTTGATAATCGCCGTCAACACCGATCCCAAGGCCCCGATTTTCGAGACTGCCCAATACGGCGTGGTGGCCGATCTGCTGGACGTCGTGCCCGCGATTACCGAAGCCTTGAAAGCAAAGACTAACTGACAAGCCAAGAGTAATAGTAAACCATACTAAGGCAATGCCCACCCAAATAACTATTCTTGGTCTTCCTGGGGCGGTGTGGCTGGCGCTGGCGGCTGCCATTTGCGTAGCGCTATTCGTGCATCGCATGATCTTCTTGGTGCGGGTGTTGATTCGAGGAAGCCCCGAATATCGCCTTAACGACATCCCTTTGCGTATCGGCGTTTTCTTGCGAGAAGTACTGGGTCAGGAAAGGCTTCTCAAGGGCGAGTCGATCATCAATTGGGCACACCCCTTGATTTTCTGGGGTTTTTGCCTGTTTGTAATTGCCTCGGCGCTGATGTTCGTTGGAGGAATCCTCGCTCCGTGGGTACATGTTCCCCAGGTGGAATCGATCCCAGTACTGGGCACATTGGTCGACCTATTCGCGGTACTGGTGCTGGTTGCCCTAGCGGCATCCTCGTTCCGTCGCTACGTGCTGCGTCCCCCAGGGCTGCAACGTACGATGGATGCCACTCTAGTGGTGATGCTGATTGCCGGTCTGATGATCACGTTCCTATTGGCTGAGATCGGCGGAATGTTCAAGGAGCAATTGGCTGCTGAGGCGGGGCAGGCTACCGAGGGCTGGCTGGCGACGCAGACTTGGCTGCCCGCCGCCAGCCTTTTGGGAAAACTGATGCTCGCCGCCGGCATTTCGCGCGAAGCTGCTGTGTCGGTGGGGGTGGCGGCATGGTGGGGCCATGCTGCCATACTGTTGTTTTTCTTGGTGTACCTCCCCTATTCGAAGCACATGCACTTGCTGTGGGCACCAGTGGCGGTGTTGTTTGCAGAATTGCCGCGGCGCGGTACCCTGCCGCCAGCGACGGCACTGGGCGAAGAATCCACTCCCCTGAGGCAATTCACCTGGCGGCAACTGTTGAGTGCTTATGCCTGTGCGGAATGCGGGCGGTGCGACCGCGTCTGCCCGGCCTTGCAGTCGGGGGCGGACTTGTCCCCGCGCGAAATCATCGCGCACCTGAAGCATTTCGTGCTCGAGGAAGGTAAGCGGGCCGTAAAAGGCCAGCCACGGTCAGAAGGCAGAAAACGCCTGGTGGGAGAGGAAATTCCGGCGGAAACGCTGTGGGCCTGTGCTACCTGTTACGCATGCATGGAGCAGTGCCCGGTTCGCAACGAGCACGTGCCGATCGTCGTGCAAATGCGCAGACAATTGATCAACGAGGGCAGCATAGACGCCAGCTTGCAGGAGGCACTAACCTCGTTACAGCGGTACGGCAACTCGCTGGGCCAATCGCCGCGGAAACGGGCCGAGTGGGCCAAGCGGCTCGAATTCCCCATCAAGGACGCGCGCAAAGAACCGGTCGACTGGTTGTGGTTCGTAGGCGATTACGCCTCGTATGATCCACGCTGCCAGGCAGTGACCCAGACCACGGCTCGGGTATTGCATCTGGCGAGAGTCGACTTCGGCATCCTGATGGATAAGGAGCAGAATGCCGGCAACGACGTGCGCCGCACGGGCGAGGAAGGGCTATTCGAGTTACTCCGCGAGAAGAATGCCCAGGTGTTCGAGGGCGTCAGTTTCCAGCAGGTGTTCACCACCGATCCGCATACTTATCATAGTTTGAAAAACGACTACACCGTTAGCGGCAACCAGCAGGAAGTGCCTTGTCGGCCATTGCAAGGTAAACGGATAGTCCACTATAGCGAGTTGCTGGAGGAACTGTTGAGAGAAGGGAAGTTGACCGTGCGCCGACGGTTGGATCATGTGGTCACCTTCCACGACCCATGCTACCTGGGCCGGTACAACGGCGTGTACGAGGCCCCGCGTAGCGTGCTTCGGGCATTGGGGGTGACTGTGGTGGAGATGCCGCGCAATCGGGAAAACAGTTTTTGCTGCGGGGCCGGCGGCGGCCGCATCTGGATGAAGGATGCTCCTGCCGGTGGCGGCCACGAGCGCCCGGCCGAAAGCCGCGTGAGGGAGGCTATGTCGCTGCCAGGAGTGCAATATCTGGTGGTGGCATGCCCCAAAGACCTGGCGATGTTCCAGGACGCCATCAAGACCGTTGGCGCAGAAGATCGGTTGAAAGTGGTGGACCTTGCAGAGCTGGTATGGGAGGCGGTGGCCGAATCGTGCCAAATGAAGGCGGAGCAGCAGGAACTGGCACATACGTAGCCGCTTGGCACGATTGCGAATAGTGGCTCGGAGGGTAGGTTCCTCCAGAACACTACTTGCAACGCCAGGCACGGTTGCCCTAGCAGAGACAGTTATGCTATAGCAGAAACACTGATAGCGCAGCGTCCGCATGTCCTGGGAGAGACAAAGATGATCCGCCAACATCCCCAAGTGAGGATCGGGGTGTATGTGTGCCATTGCGGCACGAATATCGCCGGTACAGTGGACGTGATGGAACTGACCGCCTTCGCCGCCACACTTCCCAACGTGGCCCTGGCCAGGGAATACCGATACATGTGTTCTGATCCCGGGCAGGAATTGTTAAAAAGGGATATACGCGAACATCACCTGGAGCGGATTGTGGTGGCGGCCTGCTCGCCCAATCTGCACGAGAAAACCTTCCGCAAGGCAGCCGAAGACGCCGGACTCAACCCCTTCCTGGTGCAGATGGCCAACATCCGCGAACACGTGGCCTGGGTAACAGCCGACAGAGAGCTGGCTTTAGCCAAGGCCAAGGCGCAGGTGGCGGCTGCGGTACGCCGCGTGGTCGGGCACGAGCCGCTGGAACGGAAATTCGTGAGCATCACGCCGCGGGTGATGGTCGTCGGCGGGGGCATCGCCGGCATACAGGCAGCACTGACGCTGGGCGACTCGGGTAAGGAAGTGATCCTTGTGGAACGCGAGCCGACCATCGGCGGCCACATGGCTATGTTCGACAAGACCTTCCCCACATTGGACTGCGCCGCCTGCATCCTCACCCCGAAGATGACTGCCGTCAAGGACCATCCCAAAATCCGGCTGTTGTCTCTGTCAGAGGTGGCGGAAGTAAGCGGTTCGGTCGGTAATTACCACGTTAAGGTGCGGCGGAAGGCCAGGTATATTTCCGAGGAACGTTGCGTGGGCTGTATGAAGTGCATCGAGGAATGCGTGTTCCGATCGCCCAAGTTCCCCAACGCCTTCGACCAGGGATTGGGATTGCGCAAACCAGTGTATATGCCGTTTCCCCAGGCGGTTCCTCCGGTGCCGGTCATCGATGCGGAGACTTGCCTATGGCTGAAGTCGGGCAAATGCAAGCAGACGTGCGTGACTGCGTGCGGGGAACGCAACGCCATCGACTTCCAGCAGCAGGATTGGTACGAGGAATTCGATGTGGGAGCGATTATCGTGGCCACCGGCTTTCGGGCCTTCGATCCGACGCCCATGCGCTTTTACGGCTATGGCCAATTCCCTCAAGTGTACTCGGCGCTAGAGGTGGAACGGCTGCTCAACGCCGCCGGTCCTACCCAGGGGAAAGTGGTGTTGCGCGACGGCAGCGTGCCCAAACGGGTGGGGATTGTCCACTGCATCGGTAGCCGGGACCACAACTATCATCCCTATTGTTCGCGGGTATGCTGCATGTACTCGCTGAAGCTGGCCCACCTTATCAAGGAGAAAACCGGGGCAGAGGTGACCAATTTCTACATCGACATTCGCGCGCCGGGCAAAGCGTTCGAGGAGTTCTTCGAGCGTGTGCAGCAGGAAGGGGTGCGGTTCATCCGTGGCAAGGTAGGTGACGTGCGTCCCGGCCCGCCCGACGAAAATGGCCAGCCCCAGGGGCTTGTGGTCCAGGTTGACGACACGTTGCGGGGTCGGGTGACGAAAGTGCCGGTGGACATGCTGGTACTGGCTGTGGCTTTGGAGCCGGCCGAGGGGGCTGATGCCGTGCGGCGGATGTTCAACATGAGTTGCTCGACCGAAGGCTTCTTCCTGGAAAAGCATCCCAAGTTGGCGCCGGTCAATACGGTAAACGATGGCGTTTTTCTGGCCGGTGCTTGCCAAGGGCCGAAGGATATACCCGATACCGTGGCCCAGGCCGATGCCGCCGCCGCACAAGCCCTGGCACTGATCGACTGCGCCCGCATACCACTGGAACCGAACACGGCCTGGGTGGAAGCGGAGCTGTGTTCGGGCTGCAAGACTTGCATCCCGTTGTGCCCCTATTCGGCCATCAGCCGCGATCCGGAAAAAGGGGTGGCGGTAATCGACGAGTCGTTGTGCAAGGGCTGCGGCACCTGCGTGGCCGCCTGCCCGTCGGGCGCAGCCCAGCAACACCTGTTCACCGACGCACAAATCTACGACGAGATCGAAGGGATACTCAGCTATGTCTGAAACTTCACATTCGGCTGCCGAGCTGGGTGCTTCGACCGAGGGCTTCCAGCCGCGCATCGTGGCCTTCTTTTGCAACTGGTGCACTTATACGGCCTCGGACCTGGCCGGGGTTTCCCGGCTACAGTACGCTCCCAACGCGCGGATCATCCGGGTGATGTGCTCCGGGCGTTTGGACCCGCAATTCGTGCTGGTGGCGCTGCGCCAGGGGGCCGACGGCGTGCTGATCGGCGGGTGCCATCCCGGCGATTGCCACTACCAGGAAGGCAACTACAAGTGCCTGCGGCGATACGAACTACTGCGACGGCTGCTGGGGCAGATGGGTATCGAGCCGCAGCGCGTGCGCTTGGAGTGGATCTCGGCTTCCGAGGGAGACCGGGTGCGCGAAGCGATAAACGAAATGACCGAACAACTCCGCCGGTTGGGGCCGCTGCGGCTTGCCTCAATACCGACGCCGCATAGACACGAGGTGTTGTCGCCTGTCAAGCGCGCAGGCCGACCAGTGCTGGCAAAAGCAGAATAGGGAATGGAAACAGGCAGTAGGGAATACGCAATAGGGTCACCACCGCTTAGGCCGGCGGCTGTGCAAAGGCCAGCGTTGTGTGCCAACGCCTGGCGCGGCGAATCCCGGTCGGATAGCGTCCCGGCCAGATAGCCACTGTACAGCCGGGCGGGTGCAGTCTGGTTGGGGCCCGGGGGCGCCGTGTGCAGCTTTCGAGCCGGACAAACTGCTGTGAGGAGGAAAAACATGGCAAAACCGAAGGTCGGTTTTTATTGGTGTGCGTCGTGCGGAGGCTGCGAAGAGGCTGTAGTGGACCTGGCTGAAGCGGTGCTGGACGTGGTGCAGGTGGTGGACATCGCCTTCTGGCCGTGCGCGACTGATTTCAAGCGGTCCGATGTGGAAGCCATGGCCGACGGCGAGATGGCGGCCTGCTTCGTCAACGGAGCCATCCGTTCCTCCGAGCAGCAGGAGATGGCCGATCTGTGCCGTCGCAAGTCGCAACTGTTGGTGGCCTTCGGCAGTTGCTCGCACACCGGAGGTGTGCCGGGAATGGCCAACATGTACACGCGCCAGGCGATACTGGAGGCCGTTTACACTGATGGCGAGTTCAGCACCGTAAATGCGGAAAAGGCTTTTCCTTCTGCGCATGTATCCAGGCCGGAAGGCCAGTTGGAGCTGCCCACGCTCGACGAATCGGTCAAGGCGCTGGATCAAGTGGTTGTTGTGGACTACTACCTGCCCGGCTGCCCGCCGCCGGTGAAGTTGATAGTCGAAGCCGTGACTGCCATCGTCGAGGGCAAGCTTCCTCCGCGGGGTAGCGTGCTAGCGCCGGATGTGGCCCAGTGCCGCGACTGCCCGCGCATCGACAGTAAGCCCGAGGAAGCCTTCATCAAACAGTTCGTCCGGCCGCATCAGATTCATATCGACCCGGAAAAATGCTTCCTCGCCCAGGGGCTGTTGTGCTTGGGGCCTGCTACGCGCAGCGGCTGCGATCACGCTTGCATCAAGGGGAACATGCCGTGCACGGGATGTCTTGGGCCGTTAAGCCGGGCGACGGATTATGGGGCGGCCGCCATGTCGGCGATCGCCTCGCTGGTGGGTAGCAACGACGCGCGCCAGATCGGCGCTATCATGGACCAAATCGCGGATCCGGCCGGGACGTTCTACCGCTACAGTCTGCCGGCCTCACAACTGTTCAGACGGCTGGAACCGGCCGCAAACGGAGGGCAACAGCGATGACTCGCACGCTAACGATCGATCCCATTACACGTCTGGAAGGTCACGGGAAGATCGAGATATTTCTGGACGAGCAGGGGAATGCGACGCGGGCTTATTTCCAGGTTCCCGAGTTGCGCGGCTTCGAAAAGTTCGCCGAGGGCCGGCCCGTAGAAGATATGCCGCAGATAACCTCGCGCATCTGCGGCGTGTGTCCTACGGCTCATCACATGGCGGCCACCAAGGCGCTGGATGATCTGTACAAAGTCGAGCCGCCGCCGGCTGCGCTGGCCATCCGCCAGTTGGTTTACAACACTTTCATGTTCGAGGACCATGCGCTGCATTTTTATTTTTTGGGCGGACCGGACTTCGTGGTCGGCCCGGAGGCCCCTAAGGCCAAACGCAATATCTTGGGAGTGCTGGAGAAAGTGGGGTTGGAAATCGGCAAGCGCGTGATCGCCATGCGGCGCGAGGCGCGCGAGCTGATTGCCATGGCCGGCGGCAAAGTGATCCATCCGGTGCTGGGATTGCCCGGCGGCGTGGCCAAGCAGCTCAAGGCGGAAGAGCAGGAGCGGGCGATTCGCGTATCGGACCAAGCGGTCGAGTTCGCCCGGTTCAGTTTGCAGGTCTTCCAGGACGTGGTGCTCAATAACCCGCAGTACGTCGATCTTATAACTTCGGATGCTTACACTCACCGCACCTATTACATGGGATTGGTTGACAAAGACAACAAGGTGAATTTTTACGACGGGATGCTGCGCGTGGTCGATCCGAGCGGGCGCGAGACGGCGAAGTTTCCCGTCGGCGATTACCTGAAGCACGTGGCCGAGCACGTCGAGCCGTGGAGCTACATCAAGTTCTGCTACTTGAAGAACGTGGGCTGGCGGGGTTTCGAGGAAGGCCCGCAAAGCGGCGTGTACGCTGTGGCCCCCTTGGCTCGGCTGAACGCTGCCGACGGCATGGCCACTCCTTTGGCGCAGCAGGCTTACGAGGAGTTCTACCGCACCTTGGGCGGCAAGCCGGTGCATCATACGTTGGCCAACCACTGGGCGCGGCTGGTTGAAATGCTTTCGGCGGCGGAGATGATGCGCATCTGGGCGAGCGATCCGAACCTGACCAGTGCCGACATTCGCACCATTCCTACTGCCGTGCCGGAAGAAGGCATCGGGGTGGTCGAGGCTCCCAGGGGCACGCTGATACACCACTATCGAACCGACTCCCGGGGTATTGTCACCAAAGCCAATCTGATCGTCGCCACCCAAAACAACGCTGCCCGGATAGCTATGTCGGTCGACAAGGCCGCGCGGCAGTTGATCCGCAACGGTCGCGCGGACGACGGGATTTTGAACAAGATCGAAATGGCCTTCCGGGCTTATGATCCCTGTCATGGGTGTGGCACGCACGCGCTGATGGGGCAGATGCCGCTGCGGGTGCGGATGTACGACCCGCACGGCGCGCTGGTGCGCGAAATAGTCCGCGATTGACGAGTCGGCAGGCGTTAATCCTGCAACCGAGTCCTGTAGCGCCGTCCTACTGGCCGGCGATGCGGCGATGGCGCATGGTGGTCGGAACGCCACGGTGCCCCACCCCAACTGTAAAAGGCGCGTTGTGCATTGAGAAGCCGTCCGGTTGCCATCCGGGGGCGCCGGGGGTGCAATGAAGGCGTTGGCTATCGGGAGGGCAGGCTATGGTGTCTCCAGAATTGTTGCGGCGTTTTCCTTACTTTTCGGGCGTAAGCCACGAAACTCTCCGCAAACTGGCCATGCTGGCCGAAGAGAAAACCTTTGCCCAGGGAGAATCTGTTTTCCAGGAGTGGCAGAGGGCGGACCATCTGTACATCTTGCTTTCCGGACAGGTGGAAATTCGCTTCATCGTGGGCGGACAACCCCAAGCGGTCGATACGGTCGAAGAGCGCGAGCTGCTGGTCTGGGCGGCGCTGGTCGAACCGTATCGCACCGCCGGCACTGCCGTGGCCTTGCGCGACTCGAAGGTCATCGCCTTCGAGGCCACCCAACTACGCCGGCTCTGTAGCGAGGATCCCCGGCTGGGCTACAGCTTGTACCGAGAAGTCGTCAAAGCGATTGCCGACCGTTTGGAAGGCACACGCATCCAACTGGCCACTGCGTAGCGTTGGGCTTCGACCAGTTGGTGTTTGGTCGGGAATAGGTCTGGACGACGGCGGCTTTTTCGACCGTCGCTTCTGATTTGTTATTGCGACCGTCGCTTTCCATATCGTTGATTTCTTATTACGCTCGTTGCTTTCCATAGCGATCGTCGGTCTCGATATGATGGTGGCTTTCGATTTAGATCGCCGCTTTGGACTGTCGCTTCGGACGTCGCGGGCCGAGATAATTTGGCCTGTGCACTGTTGCACGCAAGAAGCGCGTGCCGCCCTTTAACGGGTGCACCGAGGTTGCACAAGTCCGTCTTTCACCACTGGCGACACCGGCCCGCAGGCCGACGCCTTTACGCAGCAGCGATGGGCGCAGCAGCGCAACAGCAACCCCAGTTCGCCGATACTGGGGGTCCACTGCTCCAACGCGGCCGCAGCCCGAAGGATTGAATCACTGCGAGGCCGGCTTGTCCGCAGGTTTTACACGATCGATCTAGTTGGGCTTGGCGGGCTGATCTTCGGAGGGCTTGGCCTTTTCGGCCATACGTTTTTTTCTGGCTTCTTCTTGTAGCTGCTCGACTTTCTTGAGTTGCTCGGGCCTGAGCACTGCGCGGATCTTCGCGTCGCGCTCCTTGGTCAGGGCGTCGAGCTTTTGACGGAGTTCCGCCAATTTCGGTTCGTACTCCTGTTGTATTTTGTAGATGGCTTCTCGCTGGTTCTGGTCAACAACTTGAGCATAATAGTTCGGTAGCCGACCGGCGGCCTTAGCCCGAGGGGCCTTTTCCGCGTCCGACTGCTGTTTCTCTTGGAGCTGTTTGTCTTGGGAGGCCGTTTTTTCCTGCGAAGGCGTTTCCTGGGCATGCGCCAGGCCGACCGCGCCAGCCATGGCGATTGCCACCCCCAACGCCACCGTTTTTAGAACTCCAGTAACGCGCGAGCTTTGCATAGTGCGACTCCTGTAGGCTGAACATACTGCCAACGAACCATGGAATGCTGAGCATACTGCCAATGGGCACCGCGATAATCGTATCAAGGAATTGGCCGACACGAAAGCAGTGGCTTCGGTTGCGGGTAAGTCGCCGCGCAATTGATACGACCGGAGACCAGCATATACGGCTATAGAGGGGAATGTATATGCCCATAAAGCTCGGTGGTTTTCGTTACGGCCTGCGCCAGCGTCATGCGAATAACTTGCGGATGACCATTGGGCGCCTGTTGGTGTTACCGGGCTGGTTCTTGCCCTGCAAGCCCTTTCGGCGTAGTCTAGACTAAATCAGCGTTGCGCCGGAAGGTGCGCAGCGATCCAATCGGGTTTAACAGGGCTTGGGTATGCTCTGGCCAGTCTTGCCAGGAAAGGAAAGTATCATCATGGCAGTACGATTCGGTTGTGTTGCGAGGACAGTGGGAGTTGCGTTGACATTGGGTTTGGTTTTCGCGGCCTTGCCGATTGCTGAGCCGCTTGCACGCCAGGCGCTGGCTCAGGGGGCCGAGCAGCAGTCGCCGGAGTTGCGCGACGCCGAGAAACGGTTTCGCAATCAAGATTTCGAGGGCGCATACAGGGCGTTGGTGGAAGCCCGGCGCCTGGACCCCACCCTTCCGCCGGCCCAGGTGATGATGGCCGGCATGTTCTCGCAGATAAACGCTCCCGGCGGGGTGCGGTTGTACTTGGAACGGGCCGCCAAGGAGGAGCCGAACGATCCTGAGGCTTTCGTCATCATGGGCGAGATAGCGATAAGCGAGCGTCGAGTGACCGAGGCGGGGATGCTGTACAATCACGCCCATTCGTTGTTGCGCAACTTCAAAGGGGGTGCCAAGCGCAAAGACCCGTTGGAGCGGCGCACACTGGCCGGACTGGCTACTTATCACGAGGCGCGCGAGGAATGGGCTTCGGCCGAAAAATATCTGCTGGAATGGGAGAAGCTGGAGCCGAAGGAAGCGATCGTGAAGCAGCGATTGGCCAACGCGCTATTCCGGCAGGAGAAAGCCAAGGAGGCCTACGATAAGCTCAAACAGGCTAAGGAGGTGGATCCTCGGGCGTTGACCCCCGAGGCACAGATGGCCCTGTTTTACCAGCAGAAAGGCGATTCAAAGAAGGCGGCCGAGTGGATGCAAAGCGCGCTGGGACAGGCCAAAGACGACGCGAACACGCTGGTAGTAGCTGCCAGTTGGGCACTGGAGACCGATCGCTTGGATGAGGCGCGGAAATGGGCCAGCGACGCGCTGAAGCTCGACAAGACCTCCATTCCAGCCATGCTGATTCGCGGTACGGTGGCCCTGTTCCAAAAACAATACGAAGACGCCGAGTTCTATTTCGAGACGGCTTTCATGCAATCGCCGGGCAACTTTGCCGCCAGCAACAACCTGGCCCTGGCGCTTATCGAACAGGAGAAGCACGAACAGTACGCACGCAAACGGCAGAAAGCGTTGGAGTTGGCCGAGAACAACGTGCGACAGTTCCAGCGCTCGATCTGGGCGTCCGAGGCCTGGTCGACTTACGGCTGGATTCTGTACAAGAATAACCGGCCCCAGCAGGCGTTGCAGGCGTTGCAGCAGGCTGCGGCGTCGGGCATTGTCAGCGAGGATACCCGCTACTATCTGGCCGTGCTGTTGGTCGAGCAGGACCGCCGGGAAGAGGCCAGACGACTGTTGCGCGAAGCGCTGGAATCGAAGCGCCCGTTCTCCAAGCGCGACGACGCCAAGTTGCTGCTGGAGCGTTTAGGCGGCGCGGGAGCGACAGAAGGCAGTCGTGAATCATCTGGCGGCACCGGCACGTCGGGCAGTGGTGGCGGCACCAAGCCTGCGGAGAAGGACAAAGGCAGCAAATAACACTGCTCGGCCAGTAGGCTGCCTTTGGAGCTAGCAGTGCGGCACCGGACGAGTCAGCCGGATATTCATTGAAGCGTCACAACTCCCGGCCAGGTGGTCTAGCGAGATTTTGTTCGCAGGGTAACTATGCGCCGCAAGGATTGTGGGCGAGCGTGAAGCGAGCTGTGGCCACGCGTTACAGTCTGCAAGATGACTAGCGCCAAGTCGGCAGAGCCGTTGCTGGTCCGGCTGGCGGCGAACCGATGGGCTATAGAGCCTCGCACACCAGGTCGCCTACCTGGGAAGTGGTGTAGCCCATTCTGCCAGCGGCTTGACTTTTCATCTTCGTGCCGGTGACAACCTGCACGGCATGGAGAATACGGTCGGCCGCACGCTGATGTCCGGCGTGTTCCAGCATCATGGCACAGGCGCAAATGGCGGCGATAGGGTTGATCGCGCCCAGGCCAGTGTACTTGGGGGCGCTGCCACCCATCGGTTCGAACATGCTGGTTCCGCCGGGTTGGGGATTGATGTTTCCGCCGGCTGCCACGCCCATTCCGCCCTGGATGATCGCCGCCAAATCGGTGATGATGTCGCCGAACATGTTGGTGGTGACGATCACGTCGTACTGTTCCGGGTTCTTGACCATCCACATGCAGCAGGCGTCGACGTGATTGTAGTCGGTTTGGATGTCGGGGTACTCTTGGGCCACCTCCTGGAAGGTGCGCCACCACAGGTCGTGTCCGTAAGTCAGCACGTTGGTCTTGGCGACCAGTGTCAGCTTCCGTTTTTTATTGCGTTTGCGAGTGTACTCGAAGGCCCAGCGGATGCACCGCTCGCAGCCTTTACGGGTGTAGATGGCAACTTGCGTGGCCACCTCGTCGGCAGTGCCCTTTTTCAGAAACCCGCCCATCCCGCAGTACAAATCCTCGGTGTTCTCGCGCACTACGACGAAGTCGATGTCCTCTGGGCCTTTGTCCTTAAGGGGAGTTTCTACGCCGGGAAACAGCTTGACGGGCCGGAGATTGATGTACTGGTCGAAGCGGAAACGCAACTCCAGCAATAAGCCCCGCTCCAGTATCCCCGGCGGCACCTGCGGATGACCAATGGCCCCCAGCAAAATGGCGTCGAACTTGCGCAACTCGTCCAGTGCGCCTTCCGGCAGCACTTCGCCGGTGCGCAAGTAGCGCTCGCCACCGTAATCGAACTGCTGAAGCTGGTAGCTGATGCCTTCTAGCGGGGCCACCGCCTTGAGCACTTTGACCGCCTCGGCCACCACTTCCGGACCGGTGCCGTCGCCGCCAATGACCGCAATCTTCAAAGTCTTGCTGTTGCTCACCTGTAGGGTTCCCAGAAAAATCGCCTATTTTCTCCGCACATTCTAGTGGCAGCGGCGTGCTAGCGCCGTACCGTAATGCACGCCGAAAACCCGGCTACGTTCGGCCCACCGGTTTTACGCTGGTTTGCTTGGTGGGGACCAGTTTCTTGCTGGGCACATCGGGCACAGCGACTCCGCGGGCGCGAAGCGATTCGGCCAGGGCCGCGCGGAAATCGCCCTCAGCGGCAGCCATTGCCGCACGGAGCGCTTCGAGCGCCTTTTGGCCGGGGATGCGCTGCAAGCAACAGCGGGCGTCCTCGCGCAATTCGGTGTGTTTCAACAGCTCGGCGATCCGGGGAACCGCGTCTTCTCCGGCGATCTCAGAGAGCATCCACAGCACATCGCGCCGTAGCGCCGCTGGCCAGTTTTCGCCCAGCAGCGATAACAACGCCGCGACTACCGGCTTTTTTTCGGCGTCTGCGCCGGGGCGTCCCACGTGGCGGACGATCTTCCACATCGCCCGTTTGGCCGAGCGCCCGACCTCTAGCTCGCTGCCGGCATCGGCCGCAACTTTGGCCAGCGGCTCGATGGCCGCCGCGCCCACCGGCCCGGCGTTTTGCCAGGCCTCGCCGCGCAGTCGGTCGTCGGTGTCTTTGATCCTGGCTATTAGCTGTTCGACGGTCATTGTTTGCAATTGTTCCATGGCGATATTCCTTAAAAGGTATGCGACAGCCGGTTTTCGTCTCACGCAAAGTGGCACATTTTACCGCTACAAACAGCTTATAAAGCCGTTACAAACAGCTTATAAAGCCGCTCTAAACTGCTTGAGGGTGACCAGCGCTTATAAGTAGCCGGCTTTTACAAGCAGTATGGCCAGCGCTGCGGCGTGCTCATCAGCCGCTGGGCTTGGTCGTCGCCGACGATTTCCTGTTTAGCTTGGTCCCAGTGGAGCTTGCGGCCCAGGATCAGCGACAGGTTGCCCAATATACACAGATTCGCCACGCCCACCCCGGCTTCGATGTTCATGATCGTCGGCTTGCCGGTGCGGATGCCCTGGAACCAATCTTCTTTGTGCCCAGGGCTGCGATAGACTTCCTTGGCTCCCGGCGGCGGCTGCCAATCGCGGGCTTTGGACTCGGTCCATGTGCCGCCGTCGCCGCCCCAGACGACCAGTTGCCCCTTGTCGCCGTAATACACCGCCCCATAACCGTGCATCTTGCCGTTTTCCATTGGCACGGGCTTGCCAGGCTGATGCCAGATCAGCACCCAGTCGGGATTCTTAAAGGTATAGACCACTTTCATGTCGATGGCGCTATCCCATAGTCCCTTGATGGGCACCGTGCCGGTGGCTTCGATGGTGACTGGTCCGGCTGCGTCGGCCTCCATGAAGTATTTGGCGCAGCTCATCACGTGAGCGCCGCGGTCGCGAATCTGTCCGCCGCCCGACTCCATCAACCACCGGAACACCCCGTGCAGGTAGCGCTGGTTGAACGGCCGCCAGCGCAAAGGGCCGAGCCACAAGTCCCAGTCCAGATGCGGTGGCGGATCGCTGTCGGGAACGGGATTGTTATCGGCCGGACTGGCATAATGCCAGCACTCGACTGTGTGAACCTTACCGATGTTGCCATTGACCAGATAGCGATAAGCGTAATAAGCATCGGCGGTCGAACGTCCCTGCGAACCGACTTGCACGGCCACTTTGTTCTTCTGGGCTGCGGCGATCATGGCCTTGCCCTCTTCGATGGTGCAGCAGGCCGGTTTCTCCACGTAAACGTGTTTGCCACACTCGGCGGCGTGGACGGTCTGCACGCCGTGCCAGTGATCGGGGGTAGAGATGACGACCGCGTCGATGTCTTTGCGAGTGATGACGTACCGGTAATCGCGGTACACGTCGGCCTGTGGGCCGGCGAGCTTCGAGGCGGCCTCTAGCCGGCGGTCGTCGACGTCGCAGATGGCGGCCACATTGACCTCGCCCCGGCGCATCCGGCCTACCATGTCGTTCAAGTGACCTGTGCCCATTCCGCCCACGCCGATGTGCCCAATGGTCAGCCGCTCGTTTGCGCCGGGTTTGCCGGCTGCTGCCAGCACTCTGCTTGGTACGACCGTCGGGGTGCCCAATGCAGCGCCGACGGCCGCTGCACCGCCGGCCCGTTTCAAGAACCGTCGCCGTGACAGTTGGTTGTTGCTCATGTTTGTCGCCTTCGAGTTGGAGTGTTCAGGTGAGTTCCGGGTGGTTCGACCGCAAGCTGATTTGAGCAACCAAACCGAATAATTCGCCCGTTCCACCAAAGCCCACGAAGCCCGTTTGTCGCCCGGCGCACGCCCTTCTTCCGGCGGCTTGGTCGAATAGCATCTATCGACCGGGGCGGCTGGTTCGCGTGTGCGGGTCAGCCTGGTAGTTTGAGGGATGCTGTGTGCGCGGCTTGGTTGCCGACGGCAGCTTATAGGTTACAAGTGCCGCCAGGTGCTATCAAGCGGCCGATCGACTTTTCCGCTTTTAGCGACGGTGATAATATAGCAATATATGGGGACGCTGCTAGAACAACCGTCGGATTGTCTGGCCGAATGGGTGATCGCTACTGACGGCCACGCCGCGCGCCGGTTGCCGTTGCTGGAGATGGCCCGGCGAATAATCTCGGGCGTGATCGAAGCCGAGCCGCAAGCGCGTCGGGTACTGGCGATTCGTTTGGAGCGCTGGCGCTATCAGCATCTCGACTTGCGGCGCGGTGAAGCCAATTGCATGGATTTGCGTTTAGCTGAGGTGTTGGACCTGGCGACCAACCGGCTGCTGGGCCTGGCCGAGCGCCCACCGCGCTGGACGCGAGAAGCGATCAGCCACACGGGCATCGACTGGCCCGAGCTGCACGAAGCCCTGGCCGCGCTGGATGCTCGCATGCCTTTGGATCAAGTAACGGCAAAGGCCGCGGCGCTTACGGCGGCACATTTTTCCATCGGTGGCCGGCGGCGGATGTTCCTGTATGCCCCGCTGTATCTATCCAGCCACTGCGTAAACTATTGCGTGTATTGCGGCTTTCGGTTTCCTAACGCTATTCCGCGCCGTCATCTGAGTATCGAGGAAGCAGTTCACCAGGCTGAAATACTGGGCCAGCGCGGCATTCGGCATATTCTGCTGGTGGCAGGCGATTATCCACGGCTGACCAACGTGGGCTATCTGTCGCAGGTGGTCCGTCGGTTGGCCGATTGCGGGTTTTCCACAGCGGTGGAAATTGCCCCGCAAGGCACGCTGGCATACGCAGAACTAGCGGCCGCTGGTGCCTGTGGCGTAACGCTTTACCAGGAAACTTACAACGAACAGCTTTACGCGATTTATCATCCGCGGGGAACTAAGTGTTCGTACGATTGGCGGTTGGAAGGTCTGGAGCGCGCTGCCGAAGGCGGGATGCAACGATTGGGATTCGGCATCCTGCTGGGATTGGCCGATCCGCGCGAAGACCTTGCGGCCATGATGCGCCACGCCCGATATGTCGCCCGGCGATTTCCCCACTGTACCATCGCTTTCAGCTTACCGCGGATATACGAAGCGCCGGCCGGGTTCCAACCGCCTTTTGCAATTAGCGACGAGCTGTTCGTCCGCCTGTATTGCGCGCTGCGGATCGCCTTTCCCAAAGCCGAGCTGGTGCTCTCTACCCGCGAGCCGGCTGAGCTACGCAACCGATTGGCCAGAATTTGCATCACGCAGCTTAGTGCAGGCAGCTCGACCGTGCCGGGCGGATACGAAAACGGCGAGGCCGCAGCCAGCGGTGTTGTCGGGCCGGCCGCTGCGGCAGGGTTTGCGTCGACTTGTGGGGGCTGGGAGCAACGTGGCGGGCAGTTTCCGGTGTGCGACAACCGTAGCCCAGCCGAAGTAGCCGCCTGGTTGACCGATAACGGCTTCCAGCCAGTGTGGACCCCGGGGGCAGGAACCCCTACAGCCGTGGTACCTACCAATCCCCAATAAGGGTGTACGCTACGTGCTAGCCCATCGGCTTGCGCTTATCGGCTTATCCGTGCGCACGTGCGCTGGCTTGGAAGCGCAACTGCGCGCTGCGACAAAGATAGATAATCCGGGCCCTGGTAGCGGTAGGTTGGGACGGCTGGCTTGCCCAGCCGTGCAGCTAAGCATCGGTTTGGGAGTGGGACAATTGCTGGTGGCTTTTGCCGCCGTGATTTTCCGTGCGCTGTCACTTCCGGTCAGCAATCGCTCGGTACTGGAAACGCCTGGCACAATTCTGCGACTTCGCCGCCGATGCGCCGGGCCAGGTTCTGATCGTCGGGTGAGCGAAGTAGGGATACGATCCAACGGCCGATCTGCTGCATTTGACTGGGGCCCATGCCGCGGCTGGTAAGTGCGGGCGTGCCGAAGCGAATGCCCGACGGGTCCGTCCGCGGGCGCCGGTCGTAAGGGATCACGTTCTTGTTGGCCGTAATGCCGCAGCGGTCCAAGATGGTTTCGGCTTGCTGACCGCTGATGCCCAACGGGCTAACATCGACCAGAATCAGATGGTTGTCGGTTCCCCCGCTTACTAGCGATAGCCCTCCGGAAAGTAGCACATCGGCCAGTTGTTTGGCGTTATCGACGACCTGCTGGGCGTACTGACGGAAGGCGGGTTGCATCGCTTCGGCCAGGCAAACGGCCTTGCCGGCGATAACATGCATCAGGGGACTGCCCTGTACGCCGGGAAACACGGCCTCGTCAATCTGCTCGGCGTAATGCGCTTTGCACAAAATCATGCCGCCGCGGGGGCCGCGCAGCGTCTTGTGCGTACTGGTGCTGACGTAATCGGCTATTGGTGCCGGATTGTGATGCACTCCGCCGGCCACCAGACCCGCATAGTGGGCCATATCGACCCAGAGCTTCGCCCCGCAATCGCGGGCGATCTCGGCGAACCGGGGGTGAGGGATTTCGCGGGGATAAGCGCTGGCACCAGCAATAATCAATTTGGGGCGATGCTGGCGGGCCAACGCCGCCACTTGGTCGAGGTCGATGCGGTGATTGTCTGGGCGGACCCCATAGTGAAAGAAGTGGTATGTCTTGCCCGAGATGTTCAACTGCATCCCGTGTGTCAAATGCCCGCCGTTGCTGAGGTCCAATCCCAGCACCACATCGCCGGGCTGAACGGCGGCCAAATACACGGCCAGATTGGCCTGCGCTCCGGAGTGCGGCTGAACGTTGACGTGTTCGGCGCCGAAAAGCTGGCGTGCGCGGCGGCAGGCAAGCGATTCTATGGCGTCGGCGAACTGGCAGCCGGCGTGTTCGCGGCGGCCGGGATACCCCCGCGCGGCGGTGTCGCCCAGCGGGCTTTGCACCGCTTGGAGCACGGCAGGACTGACGTAGTTTTCGCTTGCTATCATCACCAGCCGGTCGCGTTGCCGCCGGCCTTCTTGCTCGATAGCCGACCAAACCTCGGGGTCCTGTGACCGAAGTAAACGCATTGTGGTCTCTCGCCGCTTGCAGTTGCCGGTGTGACAGTCGCCGACGTAACGACGCTACCAAGCGCGGCTGTTTGCTGTGCAGCCCGGCACGTCGGGGCGACTCATCGGGCTTCCGCCAACGAATCGTAGCATACCATTGGTGGGTGCCGGAGAATAGTTGGGGGCCTAACCGAGCTGGACTTCTATTCCCTTATTTGCCCAGATGTTCCATGTTCACAACTCCGCGCTTCCGTAATTGGTGTTGTCTTTGGCGCAAGCAGCTTGCTATACTCCGCGCCCTCTCAGTGCTCGGTAGAACTGGGAAGATCAAGCGGCATAGAAATCAGCAGCTTGCCCTGCACAAGAAGTGGCATAAAAAGCTGTCGCGAATAGCTAGTGTGCGCAACATGGGTTGTATGGAAAAAAAGGGGAGAGGCGGTTGACTACGTATTTAAGCGACATCTGGCGCTTGCGATACTTCTGGTTGTCGCTTGTACGCAACGACTTGCGCAGCAGGTATCGTCGGTCGGTCATAGGGATCGGCTGGTCGCTGCTGCACCCGGTCGCTATGACAGCCGTGCTGTGTACGGTCTTCAGCCAATTGTTCCGCGCCGATGTGTACTCGTACGCCCCATTCCTGCTGGCCGGACTGCTGACGTGGAATTTCATCACCTCGGCAGCGGTACAAGGTTGCCAGTGTTTCTTTTTGGGCGAGACGTACATCAAGCAGTGCCCTACCCCATTAGCGATTTACCCATTGCGGACTGTACTGGGGGCCGCCGTCCACTTTTGCCTGGGACTATCGGTTCTGCTGGTGATGGTTTGGTTGTTTCATGGATTTTCCAACTTGCCGGCGCTTCCCAGTTTGTTGGTCGCGCTGCCGCTGTTGTTCGTTTTTGCGTGGGCGGTGGCCACGTGCGCCGGGTTGGTCAACGTGATGTTCCAGGATACGCAGCACCTGACGGAGGTCGGCTTGCAGATCGTGTTCTATCTGACGCCGATCATCTATCCGCCGGAAATGTTGCGAATGCGGAGGCTTGCTTGGCTGGTGGATTTCAACCCGATTGCCGCCATGCTCGACATGCTGCGCCTGCCAATATGCGAAGCACGTATTGCGCCGCTGGAGAGCTTTGCGGTCGCCGCAGCGGCCACAACGGCGGTTGTCGTCTGCGCCGCAGCACTGCTGGCGCGGGCGCAACAGCGGCTGATTTTCTATCTGTAGTGTTGAGGTTTCCTCTGTAAAGACTTCGGCCCGCATAGTTTTTTGTCTTGCAGCACCAGCAGGAAACTGGCATCGAAACAAACTGGCTTGGCAATCGAACATCCAGCACAGGCTACCGGCCGTCTGTACGCCATGACCCTATTGGAACTGGAAAACGTGGGCTTGGTCTTCAGCGTTCGCTGTCAGGGGCGGATCAGCTTGAAGGAGTACGTAATTCGCGGGCTGCTGGGCCGCGCCAAACGCAATCGGATGGAAGTCAGGGCCCTGGAAGACATCAACCTGCGATTGTGTGCCGGAGACCGCCTGGGCATCATCGGCCCTAACGGGGCTGGCAAAAGCACGCTGCTGAAGCTCCTGGCCGGGGTGTATCCGCCGACTTGCGGCCAGCGGCGGGTCTATGGACGAATCAGCTCGCTGTTCGACATTACACTGGGTTTCGAGCCTGATGCCACCGGCTGGGAGAATATCGCCTTCCGCAGCTACTTGCAGGGCGAAACCCCCCGCACTGTCCGCCAGCGGATGGCCGCTATTGCCGAGTTCAGCGAACTGGGCGAGTTTCTGAACATGCCAGTCCGGTATTACTCGACAGGAATGACCGTGCGGCTGGGTTTTTCGATCGCTACGGCCATCGAGCCAGACATCCTGATAATCGACGAAGTGCTGGCCGCCGGAGATCTGGCCTTTCAAGCCAAAGCACGCCAACGGATACAATCCCTCATCTCAGCAGCCAACGCGGTGGTGCTGGTCAGCCACGATTTGGCATCGTTGCAAGCCCTGTGCAATCGGGCGCTGTGGATGGAACATGGCAGAATCCGAGCCGATGGACCGCCCAAACAGGTGATCGACGCATACGTGCAGCATACCACTAGCAGCGCTGCATCCGGCGCCTCGCGTCAGGCTGCCTAAGCGACACGTCCTCCTTGAGGCGGAAGCACCGGTGACCAGCGCCTTCCGGTCCGGCAGTGCCAGCCACTAGCGCATCCCGACTCGGCAATGCCGGCGGCCCACACACCCACACTCGGAATCACAAGCCCCTGGCACACCACGGCGGACGCGATTGCTGGTCGTTCGGGGCGATTGGCAGGCGCAGACCTTCCGTACCGTGGATGTTCGGGCTGCATTATTTATCCCCCGAAAGCTCGTCGAGTCGTTTGCGCAGTGTGCTGCGGTGCAGTCCAAGCCGACGTGCGGCGGCAGCGCATTGGCCGCGGTAATGCTCCAATACCGTCTGCAACAGCGGCGGTTCGACCAAGCGGAGGAATCGCTGGTACAGGTCGCTGCTCTGTTGATCCTGTTGCAATTGCAGTTTCGCCCAGCGGCGCAGCAACGAGCGGATCGCGTCTTCCGGCGTTGTTTCCTTGCTGGTCTGCACCGGCATGGCCGGCGGTGGCAGGTGTTCGGGGTTGATAACGCCACCGCGCGCCATTATCAGGGCGTGCTCGATGGCGTTGCGCAGTTCGCGCACGTTGCCGTACCACGGGCGGCAGTTCAGCTCGGCTATGGCCTGTGGCGAGACACTGGGGCGCACCGCGTTGTTCTTGATCGCCAAAAGGTCGAGAAAGTACTCGATCAGCTCGGGGATGTCTTCGCGTCGCTCGCGCAGCGGTGGGATGTCGATCTCGAAGGTGACCAGCCGGTAATACAGGTCGTGGCGGAACCTTCCCTGGGCCGCTAGTTCGGCCAGATCCTGATGTGTTGCCGAGATGACTCGCAAATCGACCGAAACCGGCTGGCTGGCTCCCACCGGCAGCACCTCGCCGTGTTCCAATGCCCGCAACAGTTTCACCTGCACCGGCATGGGGATGTCGGCCACTTCGTCCAGGAAGATTGTGCCCCCGCTGGCTTGTTCGAGCAGTCCTTTGCGGGCTTGTTCGGCCCCGGTAAAAGCCCCGCGGACGTGTCCGAACAACTCGCTTTCGGCCAAAGTCGGACTGAGTGAGGCCACGTTAACGGCCAAGAACGGACCGCCGGCACGACGGCTGTAGCGATGGATCGCCCGCGCCACCAATTCCTTGCCTGTACCGCTTTCGCCGCGAATATGCACGCAGGCGTCGACCGGGGACACCAAAGCGATGCGCTTGAACACCTCTTGCATGGCCGCCGAGCGGCCCACCATTCGGTTTTCGGCAAGGGCAGCTTCGTCCGGCGGCGCCGTGGCGGGCTGCTGCCGGGCCTGCAATGCGCGCTGGATGGCACGCTGGGCTACCTGCAAATCGAACGGCTTGGTCAGATAGTCGAAGGCCCCGCCACGCACTGCCGCTACTGCCGTGCCCAGGTCGCCGTAGGCAGTGATGATCACTACAGGCGTGCGCGGAAAATCGGCGCGAAAGCGGCGCAGGGCTTGCAGTCCGTCCATTCCCGGCAGACGCACATCCAGAAACACTACGTCGGGCTGCTGCTGGCGCGCCGCTTGCAACCCTTGTTCGGCACTGGCTGCGCTGGCAGCCGTATGGCCCAGCCGCTCGGCCAGCTTTAGCAAACCCCAGCAAATGCTTTGTTCGTCGTCGATAACCAGCAAGTGTGCCATGTTCGAGAGTGTGTAGTCGGTCGCGCAGGGTGCTGCCAACTCGCGTCGTTCGGCGTTGCTTAGCTTGTTAGTGAAAGGTCACTTAGCTATCGAGAAAACGTTCGGGTGATGAAAAATCTTGGGGCCAATGCAAAATCTTCGGGTAAATCGTTCGGTTCGTGGAAACCTGTCGACCTACAAGCTTGTGAAAACTTGCTGCTGTACGCTTCACCGAGCAACCGGCGGGCAACCTTGGCGCCGCTTGTCGCAGCGCACTCACGGTTCTTCCGACGGCAATTCCACGGCGAAGCAAGTCCAGTTGTCGGTCCGCTCGAAGCTGATCGAACCGCCGTGTGCTTCGGCGATGTGCCGCGCCACGGAAAGCCCCAGTCCCACGCCTCCTTCTTTGTTTGTTACGAACGGTTCGAACAGCTTTTCGGCTAGGTCTGCCGATGGGCCGGGACCGTTGTCTTTTACCAGCAACCTCACCCGCGATGCCGACACGCGCTGCAATTGTACCACCACTTGTGCGTCGTTTTGTGTCGATTTGGCCGCTTCCACGCCGTTGAGCACCAGATTGATGAGCATGTGGCGCAGCGACTCGGCATCGCCCCAGACGCTCAACTGGTCAGCGCCGGGCGAGAACACCAGTTCGACCGCCGCGTGGGTTGCCGCTGGTCGGACCAGCGATAGCACTTCTTCCACAAGCCCCGCCAAACAAAGCGATTCGTGCGGCACCGGCTGCCAGCGACCGAAGCTCATAAAGCGCTGCAAGTACGATTCCATCAATCGCAACTGGCGGATGGCTACTTGCAAGTCTTCTTTGTCGGCGCTGGGACAATCTTGCGTGTGCAGTTGGATGGCCATAGCAGCGCCGGTAGCGGCGTTGCGCAACTGATGGGCCATCCCTACGCCCAACTGGCCCAGCAGCCGAGCGCGTTCGCTGTCGCGCACCTGCTGACCGTATCGGCTGAGCTGGTCGGCCATGCTGTTGATCGATGCGGCAAGATCGCGGATTTCGTCGTTTCGGGCCGGCACCGGCAGCGGTCGAAAGTCGCCGGCTGCTATCGCCGCCGCTTGTGCCCCCAGACGCTTGATTGGTGCCACCAACCGTCGGGCCAACAGCGCGGTCATGCCCACTACCACCGCTGCCATCACCACCGCGGCCAATAGGGATGGAACCACCGCTTCGCGCACTGCGGCCGACCACCGATCCTCTGGATACAATACCAACAGCGTGCCGCGCCGACCATCGGCCAGCGGGCGCACCAGCGGCACCTCGTGTACCAGGAAACTCCGCCGGCCCACCTCTGCTTTGCCGCCCAGCGTTGCTGTGCCGGTTTGCTGGCCGGTTTGTTGTGCCGCGCGCCGGGCAGTACGAAGCTCCTCGCCGCTAAGATGCAAGGTGGCGTACAGCACCTGACCAGCCGAGTCGAGAATCGCAAACTCCGCGCCCGACAGACCGCTTATCTGCTTTAATACTCGCTGGCTAAGTGGGAAACTGGCGTCGGACAAGGTGGCCGTCACGCGCTGAAGGTCGTCAAGCTCGCGCTGTCGGACTTGTTTGAAGCGCCAATACGCCACCGCTCCGCTGGCCGTGGCTATGGTCAGCAGAACTACTAGCAACATCGGCAGGAGCAACTGGGCGCGAATCGGCCATCGCATACCTTAACCGTAATCTGCAAACCGATGGCCAGTCAATCACTCCGGTACCGAGCCGGTTTATCCGGCCGCCACCTGCACTGACCGCATTAGAACCACGCTGTTATAGAACTGTTGCCGCAATATAACCATGGCCGGAATAGAGAAGAAACGTTGCCGCACCAGAAGCACAGGCGCGACACAACCGTTGCCACAACGGAACCGTTGCAGTACCGCTGCCGAGAAACACTGGTTTACATTGCCAGACAGTTGCCAGCGAGCAACATATCGCAAGAGGGTTGCATGCAATATATCGCAATCGAGCCGCAAGAACGCAATCGCCCCGGGGTTGTTTGTCCCGGGGCGATTGCCACACGATTTAGTCGCCAATCGCGCGCCGTTGCAGTTTGCGACTGGCTATGGTTTGTCGCAGTTGCCTATCGGCGGCCCGGCGGACCGCTGCGGCCCGGACCGCGGTCTTCTGGTCCGCGCCGCTCGACCGGCGGAGCACCAGGCGGTCCTTCCAGTAACCTCTGGAGCTTGACTTCCAATGCCTTCAGTCGGGCTTCGATGTCGGCCAGCCGGTCGCCATCGGGCTTGCCAGGCTTGGGAGCTTTGGCCTCCGGCGCCTTGGGGCCTTTATCGGCGGGCGGCCCTGGCGGCGGAGCTTTCACGTCGGGCCTCGGCCCTTTGATGTCCGGCTTTGGCGGCGGCGGGGGTTTCGGCGGCTTCGGTTCCTTCGGGGCTTTCGGCTCGCCTTTGATAGGTTGGCCTTTAGCCTGCGGTGGAGCCTCAATCGGCGGGCGTTTGGTGCCTTTGCCCATCTGGGGCGTGGGGCCTTTTTGCGGCGGACCGAAAGGCGGCAGTTTTTGCTTGATCATTTGCTGTGGCGCGGCGAACCACTGGGGCATCCTGTGGGGCGAAGGCACGTAATGCCACATCTGGCGGAAGCCCCGCTGCTGGAAGTTGCGCCAGCTTTGCTTGCCGGCATCTAACCAGTGGCGCATCATGGGATAGCCGGGGCCATACAATCCGGCTCCACCTGGCCCACGACCAAACGCTGGGCCCATTCCCATACCGGGGCCAGCACCGGGACCTGGACCGGGGCCTGGACCGAAACCTGGCCCTCTACCCGGCACGTAACCTGGCCCCATCCCACGCGGTCCAAAGCCAGCGGCCATGCCCAACCGTGCACACAGCGGGCAGGTCTGAAAGCCCAGTCCCCGCATGGGGCAGAACGGGCAAACGGCCGGCCCAGGACCAGGGCCGAAACCACGGCCCGCACGACCCATCACAGCCTGCGGCAGTCTTGCCCAGGGGTCGAGCCGGGCGGCAAAGATGCTGCGCAGGCTGCCAATGCCGGCGCTGAACTCGGCAAAGTCCAATTTGCCGTCTTTGTCTCGGTCGAGGCGATCGAATATGGCTTTCAGGTTGGGTGCGCCGGGCTGTCGTGCATCAGGTTGTTGGGCTGCCGCGGGGCCTCTGCGAGGCGCAGCGGGCGGCGCCGGCGCCTGCGGTGCCGGTCTAGGCGGCTGCGGCTGCCGGGGTTGCTCTGCTGCGGCAGGACGCGGGCCGCGTTGTTTAGGTGGCGCAGCGGCCTCCGGAGGCGTAGGAGGCCCTCCAGGTCCAGCCATGCCGCGCCCCGGCCGATCTGGCGGTCCGGCCGGTCCACCAGGCCCAGGTGACCGACCACGAGCGCCGGGCGCGCCCGGCTCGGGGCCAGCTTGTGGTCCGCGACCACCAGGAGGTCCGAACCCCATGGGGCCGCCGCCAGCAGCAGGTCCACTCCAACCACTGCCGGCCGGGCCACGCGCCCACTCTGGCGGCCCTGCCGGCATTTGAGCGGCTGCTTCGCGCAGCTCGTCCAGCGTGACCTTCTGGTCGTTGTTCTTGTCGGCTTTCTTCAGCCATTGTTTAAGCCCTGCGGGGGCCTGCGGGGGAAGCTCGTCTGCTGTAATCACACCGTCGCGATTGACGTCCAGACGCTGAAACATCACTTCTGCCCGTTGCGGCCACAGCGGAGCACCACTAGGCGGATCAGCTCCCCACGCTACCAGTGGCAACAATGCTGCTGCCAACGAGGCCAACGCACACCACTTTGCTAGGTACATACCACCATCCTCCATTTGCCAGAAATTGGCTGAACTGACCGAATCCAGCTTCTTAAACCGCAGCCGGGCGTTGAAGTTCCGTTTTATTGAGTTTTTTTCTGAATTCGTTGTTGACTATCGGCGCGACGAAAGCCGGTGGCTATGCGCCATCTGCCCATCGGCCAGCCAATATCCAGCGACTATCCGCCGGCTGCCGTCAAGTAGTCAGGTTCTTAGGCGAGCGGTGATTCGTAGGCGTGGCAAGTCAATTGCGGCAAACGGCCGCCCGAGGGCACCCAACCCAATTTTGACGGCGCCCAAAGTAACCGCAACGACGCCCAATAAACTCCCGAGGGCGCACAGCAAATCAAGACGACGGCCAGCACAATTCCGATCGGAACGTGCAATGTGGCTCGATGCGATGTGGTTCGATTGCCCAGGGGCCAGCGCGTCCGCCGGACCGCTTTTGGGCACAGATGTGTACGGGCCAGCCCTTGCTATGAAGATTGCGGTGCAACGCCGTCGTCTAGTTCACGCCGGTTAGGAAGCAGGTGGTCGTCGTCCATGTCGGAAACGAATGCGTTCCATAGCTGTTTGGATGCCTCCGCTAAAGGCCCAGCGTCCCACGGATCGCTCCAAGGGTCCGCCGGACGCTTGGGTAGGTTTGGGTGGGCCTTATCTGCCTTGTCAATCGAGGCTTTGTGTTGCCTTGGATTGCACTTTCTGCCGGAAACGCTTTGCGTCCGATCGTGCTTCTTGTTCATGCCTTGCGCCTTTGTTCGAGGGTGTGCCCAAAGGGTGCCGACATAGTCGATCGCCACCGGCGCGACCGCCTTACCGGTCGGTACCTGACGAATTGCCGACCTGTCCCCAAGCGAAAGTGCAGCGCGTGGTTCGGCCGGCTATATGTACATACGTACATTATCATAAAACGGGCGTTTATGCAATAGATAACTTAGTGCAAATGCCCGTTTCATGCTACCGGGCTAGCGCATGACGGGAAGAAAAGCCATCGCGAAAGGCCGCCAAGATTCGGACCGCGATGCGGATGAATGAAATGAAAGTTAGCGAAGGCTATCAGCCGCCGGCGCGTGAGCGCTGGCCGGCTGCGCGCCGAGCTGCGACGGGCCGAAAAACGGGCCGGATGTAGGGCACCCAATCGGCTGCCGCGATTCTACTGCATGTTGGTCGCTAGGAACAGCCAAGTCCTGGCCCCTGGCACCCTGCCCTCCGAACCCCTGCCTTCCTAACGCTTGACTGCTGAAGGCCTGCTCAGAAGTCTGTCCACCAGAAGCCTGTTCAGACCCCTCCACCCTTGACCCGTGATTCCCCGAAAACTGGTTAGCCGGGCGTGTCGCTGAATATTCCACCGGCTGCTGCGTACTGCTCATAAGCGGCATATCTTTTGCGCCAAACGGCGGCTGATTTCCATCGCTGGGGACACTGCGTTGGCAGACGCGCATCGCTTGGGCCAACAGGTCTGCCGTATCAAGTGGCCAGATGCGCACCGCTGTATTGCCGGCGGCTACCGTATCGGCGCTGCAAGTCAACAGGCTTCTTCCATGGTTAGCAGCACAGATGCTGACGACCGGCCCCCAATGGCCGCGCAACACCAGCGGGTGTACCGACGGCGAGGCGGCCGATAAGTCCCATACACGCACGGTTCGATCGTCGCTGGCGGTGGCTAAGCGGCGGCCGTCGGATAGGAACAGAATCCTTCTAATGCGCGCCGTGTGTCCGGAAAGGACCGAGCAAGATTTGTTCGGGTCGGCTGCGTGCAAGTCCCATACTCGCACCGTGCCGTCGTAACCGCCGCTGGCCAGATAGCGGCCATCTGGGCTGACCTCGATCACGTCCACCCAGCCGTTATGGCCAGAAAGCGTCAGGGGGTTGGCGCCCGGGTCCGCTTGACGGAGATTCCACAGTCGCACAGTTCCGTCGTAGCTGGCCGAGGCCAGCCAGCGTCCGTCGCAGGCGATAGCCACGGCAGCGGCCTGGTTTTCGTGGCCGTGCAAAACGATTTGCTCGGCCGAGGGGAACTGGCAGCGTAGGTTCCACAATCGGACGGTTCGGTCTGCGCCGGCGGTAGCCAGCCAATTGCCTTCGGGACTGAAGGCTGCCGCTCGAACCTGTCCGAAATGCCCGCGCAACGGCAGGCCAGTGCCCGGTTGGCCGTCGGCCGACAGCTCCCAAAGTCTGGCAGTGTCTTCGATGCTATTAGGTGTGCCGGCGACTGCCGCCAGCCAACGGCCATCTTGAGAAAACACCACAGCGTTTACTGGGCTGGCGAACTGATGCAGGATGATGGCTTGGCTGGCCGGATCGGGTGATGCGAGGTTCCACCACACTACCAGTCCGGAGCGGTCTGCGCTTACCAGGCGATTGCCATCCGGGCTTATTGCCAAAGCGCTGATTGGCTTGCCATGAACTTGCAACACGCGTGGCAACGCTTGCTGTTGGGCGGGGGCGCGTTTTTCCTCGACCGATGTCTGTTCCATGGCCGAGCCAGACAAGCCAGAAATGTTTCCGAGGGGACTGTTGTTCACGTGGAGCCAAGTGGCGGATTGCAGATTCCAGAGGCGTAGCGCTCCGTCGTCCCCACCAGTGACCAGCAGCCGACCGGTGCGATCGGTTTGACAGGTTGTTATCGTGCCGTGGTTTCCGGGCAAGGCCGGAACGCCCAGCTCGGCAAGTGCGTCGCAGAGTATCTGTTGGGTGAGCGAATCTGCTGGCACGCCTTCGGCGAGCTTCGTTTGCAGGCTGGCGGTGGCCAGCAGGCAGCTTTGCAGCGGTTGGCTGCGCAGCAGTAGGGCCGCGTCTCTGGATTGCTGTTCGGCCAAAGCCAGCCGAGCTTGGCGAGCGGCTTGTTGGCGCTGTTTGTCGGCTTCCAGTCGCTCAAGTTCGGCACGACGGCGATCGGCTTCGGCTTGCTGCGCGCGTTGTTCGGCGGCCCGTCGGGCGGCGGCTTCGGCTTCGGCTTGGCGTTGTTTTTCGGCAGCCAAACGGGCATGCTCGGCGGCAAGGGCCTCGGCCTGCAAACGTTCTTGTTCGGCCTGCTGCCAAATGCGGGCCGTGTGGTTCAGCCGAATCCTCGTCACTGACAGTCCCGCCACGCTTGCAAGGGACCCGGCTATTAGCAAGCACACCGTGGTGGCCAACAGAAAGCACTTGGCCGGATGCTGGCGAGACCAGCGGACCAAGCGTTGCCACTGAGTCAATTGCGGCGGAGCGATTGGTTCGCCGGCCAGCCACCGTTGCAGCAGTGGGTCGGTGGGTGCGTCCGTACTTACCGCGCATGCGTTTGCCTTGGGATGAGCGGCAGTTTGCTGCGCGGTGGGCTTGTAGCGCAGCCCGCACCCTGGGCACGTTATCGGCGCGTATTCCGCGCAAGGCAGCACTTCGGTCGCATGGTTGCACAAAGGGCAAACGGCTTTTAGCGGCTGCGTGCCGCCGGATAGCTTGGCAGGCGGGCCGAAACGCACAAAGTTCGTCTTGCTCGGGGCGGGCAATTCCACCATACGGCGATCACCGACAAATCGCGTTTTCCGGCTTATCCGGCAAAGTCGCTTTCGGCAGAAGGAAAGCTGCATCAGAAAAAATCGGATACCGCCGAACAGTCCACGCGAAAATCACGACTGTTCGATATAACCGGCTCAGTCCGAACATGCGGCCAAAACCGCACTTCCGGAATATCGAATACCTTCGTTAGCAGACTGGTCGAGTTTTTCCGGCCAGGACGACCCCAATGGTGGGTACTTCACTGGTCGAGTGGATGATGCCGATGCGTATGCCGACCGACGCAACCGCCAAAGTCGATAGAGTTGCCGTCTGTGGTAGTAAGCCTCTAGGCCGCACAGACCCCCAGTGTCAGGCAACAATTGTCACCAGCAAGCATGAGGCTTTGCTAGCGTCCAGGCAGCGCGTACCAGCGACGCTTCGGTTTTTCTGAAGAAACTCGTGAATCTGCTTGCATTGATACAACGCGACTGTTTTAAGCGGCTGGCCGGTAGCTAGTCGGAATCGGGGAAAAGCAATCGGGGGAATGCAATCGTTGGCGGCTTAGTCGGGTGGGATGTACAGTGGTTTACGCTTTCGGCTCGAGCAGCCAGAACAGTGACCAAACACCGCTCAGCGACTGCGGCTCGAAGCGCGACCCAACATCGCTAACCGATGCGCACCACCATATTCCCGCTGAGGCGGCGCACCAGGCGTCGCATCTCCAGGACGCTGAGCGTGGAAAGCACCTGCTGAACCGATAACCCTGTGGCGACTACTACGGCGTCGATGGTAGTGCCTTGCGACTCGATAGCTGCCAGGACCTGGCGCTCGATTTCGTTCAGCAGCAATTCGGCGGGGTGTTTTATGGCGGGGCCTTCGGTGGAGGGTACGGCTTCGACCAGCGGGCCCAGTGCTTCGAGCACGTCGTCGGCGGTTTCGACCAGCACGGCGCCGTCGCGCAGCAGGCGATGACAACCTTGCGATGCCCGGCTATCCACCCGGCCAGGGACGGCCAGTACTTCGCGGCCTTGTTCGACGGCATGTCGGGCGGTAATCAGCGCACCGCTGCGCAGCCCGGCTTCCACCACAATCACCCCGAGCGTCAGCCCACTAATCAGCCGGTTACGCTGGGGAAACATCCCGCCTGCCGGCTCGCAGTGCGAAGACTGCTCGCTGACTAGCGCCCCGGAAGCGACCACTTCCGAGGCCAGTTGGGTATGCTCGGGAGGATAGACATTCAGCACGCCGCTGGCCAGCACGGCGATTGTTCGTCCACCGGCTTCCAGTGCTCCGCGATGGGCGGCCGCGTCGATGCCGCGGGCCAGACCGCTGACGATGGTCAGTCCCGAGCGGGCAAGACTGGCGGCCAGCAGACCGGCCTGCCGCAGCCCGTACTGCGTGGCGTGTCGGGTGCCCACTATCGCCACGGCCAGACCGTCCCGAGGCAGCAGTTTTCCGCGGACAAACAGCACACCGGGTGGGTCGGGGATTTCGCGCAGCAGCCGCGGATAAGCCGCGTGACGCTCGGTGAGTATCTCGATCCCGTTGGCCCGACAGCACGCCAACTCGGCTTCTACGTCGACCATGCATCTGGCCGCCATCAGTTTTTCGATCATCTTGGGGCCAATGCCGGGCACTTCGCGCAACTGGCTTGGTGCCGCTTGAAGCACCGCGCGCGGCGTGCCAAATCGTTCCAGCAGCGCTTTGCGCGTGCGGGGTCCCACACCGGGAATCAGCTCCAGCCGCAGCAAGTCGATTAGTTCCTCTTCGCTGGGAGGACTTGTCGGGTCGCACCGGGGAGCGGCGCTTTCGGGCTGTTGCGGATGGACATCCTCATCAGGCCAGAGCATGCGTGTGTTCCCCACCAAGCACTGCCTGTGCCAGGCTCGACGTCGGCAATGTAGCCGCGGCCTGCCGGACGATCAAGCCTTCCGGGAGCCAAGCGCGAGGCAAGTGTTGCCACGTTGTCTGGCCCGGTTTGCAAACGGCTAATTGAAGCGGCTTGCTTGAGCGGGCTGTGGGAGCGAGCGGCATCGCCCGACCGCCCTGGCTTGCAGGGGCCATTTTGCCGTTGCCCCGCGATGTGCCGGCCAGTAATATTCGGCCCATTGGCTTACAGCGGGCAGATAGCCCGCGGCGGAACTTGCAGATGTCGTAAGCCTGGCTGCGCCTGAGACGGAGTGAATGGTCGACAGATGCAAACACCGGTGGGCGCTTTCTTGCGGGGGTTGCTGATGCTCGTTTGCGTGACGAGCATTCTGTTGGCGGCGTTATGCGGGCCGTTGCTTCCGGCGGCGCTAAGCTCGATCTTGCCAGGGCGAGTAAATCGCGTGGGCAACAACGCCAGCCAGAAAGAGGCGGAGAACTTTTTCGAGCCGCTTGCGCCTCCGGCGACGCCGTCTAGCCGACCGGCAGACCCCATGCTTCCTGGCTGGCATAATCAACACCGCGCGCGGGACTCGGGTTGGCCCAACCAGCAACCAAAGTTGGGCGAGCAATGGGCCGGGCACGTTGATGCCGATGGCGATGGTAATTCCGTAGGCGATTCGATGCGTGGTGAAGGATTGGTTACGGCGGCCAGTCAGCCATTTTCGACACCTAGTGCAGCAAACGATGGCGGAAACAATCCCTTTGGCTACGATTGTTTACCGCAAGCGTGGGCCAGCATGCCGCGCGCGGAGATACTATCCGGCAGTAGGATTTCTCCACTGGAAGAAATTCATGTCCGATTACAGCAAGCGGGGGTCAGCTACTACGCTTTAGAGCTGCGTGAGCCGCGCCGCCCACTTTACCGGTTCTACTGCCGACTTTCCGAGGCCGCTGAGCCTGGTTCATTGGGGCAATTCGAGGCGGTGGACCAGGATCCGTTTCGGGCGATGTGGCGCGTGCTGATTGAGGTGGAGCGCTACCGATACGGCGACCAGGTAGCTGGCACACTTGGTGACAAGCAGTAAGTCTGGCTGGGGGGTGAATTGCCCATCTATGGCGGCACGTAATTGGGGTCTACTATGCGGTGGTCGGCCGAGTGATACGAATGTTCGGTGCCGCAAGTCGCTGATGGATAATTGGTTGAGGCGATACTATGAGTGGTGCTCTGGCGGTGGCGTGGCGCGTGCGGGCTAGCCACACGACGGCTTCAGCGAGGGGCGGTCCGCTTAGCTGTGCATACGGTGCGCGCCGGTGGATGGCCTGGTGGAGGGGGTGGGGTGGTATTTCGTCGTACTATTGGCTAGACTCTCTGCCTGACCGCACAGCCGCCAGCGGCCCGTTCGCCCGAAACCAAAAACTGGCGCGTTTGGAGGCCGTGCTGTTTTTGAGCCGGCAGCCGTTGGGCAGTCGCCGATTGGCACAATTGGCCGACTTGGCAGACGGCACCGAAGCACGTACACTTGTGCGTTTGTTGAACCGGTTATACGATGGCCGGGGTAGCGCGTTTCGCGTCGAGGAAGTGGCCGGCGGCTTCCGGTTATTGACTCGAGCGAAGTTCGCGCCGTGGCTGTCGCGCCGGCACCCGATGGGTGTGCAATTGCGATTGTCCGGCCCGGCGCTGGAAACGCTGGCAGTGATTGCCTACCGCCAGCCTGTGATGCGCGCCGATATAGAGGCGATCCGGGGCGTACAGTGCGACGAGGTTCTTCGGCAACTGATCGAGCTGGATTTGGTGCGTGTGGTAGGCCGGGCTGAAGAGCTAGGACGTCCGTTGTTGTATGGTACGACGCGACGATTCCTGGAGGTATTTGGACTGCGACATTTGGAGGAGCTGCCACAACTGGATTCAGATAGCAGTTCTTGCCCGGCCGACGATAGTGCGACGGCCGAGGCACAAACAAACCAGCAACTTCTTCAAAGTTCCCAAACCGTGGGAGAGGAGAGTAACGTGAAAGTTCTATCGGTATCAAATGTACTGGTCGAGGAATCGATCGACTTGCGGTTTCCCCGGGCGACTGAACAGCCTGAACCTGCTCGCCCCGCCGGACCCGTGGCGTATCACGACGACGAGGAAGACGACTTCGAAGACGAAGATTTCGAAGACGAAGATGAAGACGAAGAATACGACGATGAAGACGAGGACGAGCTAGAAGGCGACGTGGAGTTTGAAGACGAAGAGTGGGAAGAGGTCGACGACGAAGAAGAGGAAGAAGACGAAGAAGACGAAGAAGATTGGGACGATGATTGGGATGAGGACGAAGAGGAGGACGACTGGGAAGACGAAGAAGACGAGGAAGAAGATTGGGAAGACGAAGAAGAGTGACCTTCTTCTTCGCCCCGCAGACTCTTCGCATTGGTTTGTGGATTGGTGTCAGTTGGGCTGCGTTGTCGCTCTGCCCATATAAGATCATTTGGTCGCTCGATTGGGCCACTTTTTTCGCGTTTTTCCGCTGGCTTCCCAAAACAAGCTTGCAACAGCAAAGGATTCGCTTGTGGGGGGTCTGCTTCACAAGGCGAACCAGCCCCGTGCGCGGCTTACTCTGCGTACCGCCGCAATTGCTCGATCGTGCGGCACAGCATAATAAACGGCGGCGAGTCGGTTGCTGCGGCGGCTGCGCGCAGTTCATCCATCAGCGGTCCCATCAGTTCCCGCTCTAAAAAATCCACCAGCCATTGTCCCCGCTGTTGGGCGTATTCGTGCTGCAAGCGAGTGAACAGTCGGGCAGCGGCCTGTGCTATGCCTGCGCTTGTGGTTGTTGCGACGACTTCGCCTCCGGCGGTCGTCCCGCCGGCGATTGCGGCCTCGGTAGCCAGGTGCACAGCACTTTGGGCTGCCAGTTGCCACGCCGCATCGCCTACGACCTTGCCAGCGAATTGCAGGCCGGTGAAAAACAGTGTGATGGTAATCACTGGCCGGGCCACCGCCGCGGCGTTATCCAAAGACTGCAAAAAGCGAACCACGCGCGGATTGGATTTCCACCAATCGTCCAACTGTGCCCGGAGGAACTGCCGATAATCCTCATCCACGGCAGGCAATTGTTGGTGCGCTGTGGTGATTTGTTCCAGTAGGCGCTGCCGTTGCGCCGCACTTAGCAGCCGCTGCAACCTGGGACGTAGCATGTCGTTGCCGATTTCCGACAAGCGTGACAACTCGTCGAAGCGGGCCTTGACGGCGGCCAATATGGCCTCGGATTCCTTGCGGCGGAAGGTCGCGAGCGGTTCTTCCTGAGTGCTGCGGAGCCGTTTCCATGCGGTGGCGACGGGCCAGACTATCGCCCGTCCAACCTCCCGATAAATGCCGTGTACTGTCCGCGACCACTTGCTGCGCCGCTCGTCCCACCACTGGCGGAACTCGTCGACCAGCACGCTGGCGGGCAAGGCGGGCCAACGGACGTCGAGCGTGCTGTAGAGGGCTTGAGCGGCCTGGGCGAAGTTGTTCGCCGCCTGTCGGATGGATTCAACATAGGCGGGCGCCCCTTTTTGCGGGTCCAGAACCCGCCGCAGCGCGCCCCGAAAAGCGCGAACTTTTATCCGGTCGAAGTGGATTTTACCCAGCTCTTCGCGCAGATTTGTGGCCTGAAGTTTTTCCTGCGTTCCAGGAAGCGCCGTCTGGCCTGCGCTGCGAGCCTGCGAACCGCCGCCCAAAACTCTGCCGCCCTCGACGCTGCTTGCCAACTGGTCCCGCGCCGCTCGTTTTACCAGATAGAATGGCAAGCATAGCCGCTCGGCAGCCACACGGTGGAACGGCACCAGGTAAACCAATTCCGGCTCTGCGCCGGTGGACTGGCAGAAGGTGTCCAACCAAACTGGCCAGTATCCTTCATCTTCCGGAAGGTGTACTTGGTTGAACAAAATGATGATAGCTTTGTCGGCGTCTGCGGCTTCGCGGAAGAACTGCTTGACGGCCGCGTCGTTGTACTTCTGCTGTGTCAGCACGGCCAGCAACACATCGGCGCACTGCCGGATGGCCCGGGCGCGCTGCCAGTTAACCGTGGCGTCCGAATCCACGTCGGGGGCGTCGATCAACAGCAACCGGGGCGGCATCTGGGCGCCTACCCGCCAGAAAAGCAAGTTGTCTTCGCCCGGCTGCATGGCGTCGTCGGGCGAACTCCAAGGGCGCAGCGAGAAGCTTTCGAACAACCGGGCCAGCAGTTGTGGGTCATCCAGTCCGGGCGGCACCAAACACACCGGATGCTTGGTATGCGCTGCGAATGGGCTTACTGAACTGGCCATCTGCCCGGCCAAGTGATTGAATATCACCGACTTGCCGATGTTCGTCCCGCCTATGACCGCCACGACCAGCAGCGGCGGCAGCTCCACTTGCGCAAGCAGCTTGTTGGTAAGCAGTCCGTACCATTCTTGTTGTACTGGGCTAGGCACTTCCAGGCGCTTGGCTATCGGCTGAAGCGCATCGATTGCCTGATGCAACTGGCGAACCAGGGCGGCAAAACTTTCCAATTGCGTGGCCATCGTTCACCGCCGTTGGCAAGCATTGACAACCGCCTGCATGGCAAGCTGTTACAAGCAACTTGCTTTTACAAGCAACTTGACGGCTAGTATTCACGACCGACTTGAGCTTGCCCGCACCCAGCCCTGCGAAGACCGACTGCTGGCATCCGCGGCCCTGTGCCGCGACGGGTTGTATGGGTCATTCAGTGGACGCGCTGGCCGGGTTTGGCGCCCTGGTCGGGATAAAGCAGATATACGCCGCTGTCGTCGCCTACTGCGACGATCATCCCCTCACTCACGCCGAACTTCATTTTCCGCGGGGCCAGATTGGCGGCGCAGATCACTAGCCGGCCAATCAATTCTTGCGGCTGGTAATGACCGCGGATGCCCGCAAAAACGGTGCGCCGATGATCGCCGCCCAGCCCCAGCGTGAGCTTCAGCAGCTTCTTGGCCCCTTCGACTTCTTCGGCCTCAAGCACGCGGGCCACGCGCAAATCTACTTTGGCAAACTCCTCGAAGCTGATCTGCGGTGCCAGCGGCTCGGCGCGCAACGCTTCGTCGCTGTCGATGGGAAGGTTGTTTGGCGAGCCTTCCTGCTGTTCCTCTGGCTCTGCGCTGGCGGCTACCATGGCTTCGACCTTGTGCCGATCCACCCGCCGCAGCATGTGCTTGAACTCGCTTACGGTTGCGCCCAGCAACGGCTGCTGCGATTCGTCCCAATGCCGTATAGGCACGCCTAGCAGCTCGCCGGTCTGCTCGGCCAGTCGGGGCAATACCGGCGCCAAGTACACTGCAATCTGCCGGAAAAGGTTTAAACCGATGGTACACACGTCGCGCAGCCGCTCGGCTCCAGATGCATCGTTGCGCAAATTCCACGGCGCCGCCTGCTCGATGAACTGGTTGGCCCGGTCGCCAGCGGCCAGTATGATTCGGATTGCGCGGGCAAAATCGCATTGTTGGTAAGCGTCGGCAATTTGCTGAGCGTCGGCCGCGGCGCGAGCGAACAGGCCTTTGTCGTCCGGATAAACTGCTGACAGTTGTTGCCCTTGGACGAACCGTGCCGTGCGGCTGGCCAGGTTGACGATGTTGCCCACCAAGTCGGCGTTCACCTTGCCGGCGAACTCCTCGAAGTTCAAGTCGATGTCTTCCACGCCCGAAGATAATTTCGCCGCGTAGTAGTACCGCAGATACGCCGGGTCGAGGTACTGCAAATAAGTCGAGGCAAGAATGAACGTCCCCTTGCTTTTGGACATCTTCTCGCCGTTGACCGTAAGAAACCCGTGGATGTGGACCTTCTTGGGCAGGTTGAAGCCGGCCACCTTCAGCATTGCCGGCCAGAACAGCGTGTGAAAGTAGGTAATATCCTTGCCGATGAAATGGTGTATCTCCGACTGCTCGCTCCGCCACCAGTCGTCCAGCCGCTGGCCGTGGCGATCGCACCATTGCTTGGTGGAACTGATGTAACCGATTGGCGCGTCGAACCAGACGTACCAGTAGTTGCCGGGACTGTCGGGAATCTCGAAACCGAAATATGGCGCAGGGCGCGAAACGTCCCAATCGCGCAGCGGCTCGTTGAGGAAATGACCTTTGAGATAATTGGCGATCTCCGGCTGTAGCGCCCCGCTGTTCTGCGTCCAATCGTCCAGAAAACCGTGCAACTTCTCGATGGTGATGAACAAGTGCTGCGCCGAACGCACTTCAGGGCGTGCGCCGGAGATGGTGCTGATCGGGTCGATCAGGTCGGTCGGGCTGTAGTGCGCGCCGCAGCGGTCGCAACTGTCGCCGTATTGATTGGGCGCTTGGCAGCGCGGGCAAGTGCCTTTAACGAACCGGTCGGCCAGGAAAGTCTTAGCGACCGGATCGTACAATTGGCTGATTTCCTTCTGGCTAACCAAACCCGCCCGACGCAATGCGCTCCAAATCTCGATGCACAACGCCCGATTTTCCGGGTCGTTGGTGCTGCCGTAGTTGTCGAACTGGATTTGGAAGCCGGCGAAGTCACGTTGGTGGGCCTGTTTCATCCGCGCGATAAGCTCTTCTTCGCGGACGGCTTCTTGCTGGGCGCGGATCATGATGGCTGTGCCGTGGGTGTCGTCGGCGCAAACGTATATGCAGCGTCGTCCGCGAAGCTTCTGATACCGCACCCAAATGTCTGTTTGTATGTACTCGACCAAGTGCCCCAGATGAATGTGCCCATTGGCGTACGGCAGGGCACTGGTCACCAGGATTCGTTCCATAAATCATGCTCCAAATTAATGCTGGAAAGACCTTTGCCGCTGGCCGCCGCGGCTAGCGTGTGTGTTTTCCACCGGGCCGCGTGGCAACGCGTGGCGGCTGTGGCTGCTGCGGTGCCCCAGGGACTAGGACTGCTGGCTCGTCTGCGACAACTGCCTGACCGCAAAACCGTAATTCTACTGGAGTTTAGTGCCTGCGTGGAGTCGGACGGCGACGAGAGGGCAAGAAAACGCTTGCAATCTGAACGTCGGTAGATTATCCAGTTAGCGTTACACAACACTTAGGTGGAAGTGCAGGTGGCGCCATTAAGCGCACTGGGGGCCAGCACATATCCCTACTGGCGCGCTGAAGCATTCGACCACCTGAACACCCCGAAAACGCCCGCGAAGGTCGTGCAGATGCTTTATCGCAATAATGATATTTTTTGATCCGTAGTGGCTTTGCGTCTTGGCGGTTACTTGTCAGTTACAATGGACTGCTTGGCAGGAGAAAAACCATGTGCAGCACAACGTGCCGTTTGGGAATGTCTTATCTTGGCATTGATGCGATAGTCTTTTTGGCTGCCGTCTTTTTGGCCGCGTTTGCCTGTAGTGCCGCAGAGCAGACCGGCTGGATCGACCTGTTGGAGGGCAACGACCTGAGCAAACACTGGACGACCACCGGCAACTGGACGATCGACTCGGATGGGGTGGTGAAGCTTACGCCCCGCCCGGGCGAGAAGGGCTGGTCGCGCTTCGACGCCTACCTGTGGCTGAAGAAGGAGTATCAGGACTTCGAAATCCAATTCGAGTACAAGGTGGAAAAGGGGGGTAACAGCGGGTTTTATTTCCGCGTGGCCGATCGGGCCAGCCCGGTGGCCAAGGGAATCGAAGTGCAAATCTACGACTCGGGCAGCAAGCCGGCCGATGCCAAACTGACCGACCACGATAGCGGCGGGATCATTCCCGGCATTCCGCCAACGAAAAACGCAGCCAAGCCCGCCGGGCAATGGAACCACTTCCACATCATCCACAAGGGTGACAAGCTGACGGTGAAACTCAACGGCGAGCTGGTCAACGAAATCGACATCAGCCAGACGCGCCTGAAAGACCGGCCCGCCAAAGGCTTCATCGGCTTCCAGGACCACGCCCTGCCGTTGTGGCTGCGGAACATCCGCATCCGCGAGCTGTAGTGGGCTTTAAGGGCGGATAATCTAACGGCATGTAACGCGGTTTGGATAAAGCTGCGCGCTTCTATCGGCGCGCATGCTGCGCACCTGTTAAGCTGGCTCAGCGCCAGAAAAGACAGGGGCGAACCGCGAAAATCGCCCACCGCTCCGCATTACTTAGCGTCAATTATTTCGACGGCACGATACACGTCCGCCTTTGATTCAGGTTGCGCGCGATGGCGCTGCGAACATTTGTTATCTGTTTGTTGAGGGCAGTGTTGCGCGCCACTTGAGGGCGGTGTTGCGCGCTACTTGTGCTTCTGATATTCGACAGCGCCGGATACCTCACTTTTTCTTTGGGCCGCGGTGTCGCCACAGGTAGAAGCCGGCGCAAGCCAGACCACACCAAATAAGGACGCTTTGAGGCTCGGGAATGACTTCTGTTCCTCCCTGCCAGGCCCCGATGTTGGTGCCATCGCTGGCCGAGAGGTACAACGGCGAGCCGGGCAAGAACTCGAAGTTGTTGTTAGCGTGCGTGGGATCGGCCCAAAGTGGATCGGCGACCAAGTTGTTCAACAAGTTGAACATCGCCAAGGTTGTACCCGCCGGTGCACCACTGCTGAAGCCGTAATTACCGGTTGGGTCAACCGTGTCGCCCGAACCAACGGTGTTGTTCCACGCCAAGTTGCGGTGCAGCAGAATAGCCCCGTCTTCAGGCACGTCCGTGCCCGTGTAGTAAGCGTAGTCGACATAGACGGCCAGCCGTCCCGCATTAGTGATGGCGTTGTCGCGGATGACAATCTGATCGAGTTTGTCGAAGATCGTGTTGCTGCTGCCTGTCGGATATAGCACGATTGCACTACTGCCGGTGCCGTCGATGCTATTATGCACGATATTGATGTTCAACTTATCCGACTCGGCATTCCAGTTGTTGAACAAAAAGAACTGGCCCTTGCCGAAACAGGTGTTGTACATGATGTTAAGGTCGCCTACCGAGTAAGGACCGTCGGAGGTGTTCTCAACCACAATTGCTTTTTTGCTGGTGGCAGCGCCGACGAAGTTATTGTTGAGAATTGTAGTGGTCCCTTTGATACCATCCAGATAGATGCTGTCCCTGTAGTTGTTCTTGAATTCAGAACCTTGGACGGTCAGGTTCTCCGTAGTTCCCAGGAAAGCGCGGCGCCCACCCTCCAACGTACAATCGATGATCGAGATGTTGGCGTACTGAAAGTCACCAGGTTGCGGCCACGGGTTGGTTTTTTTCGGCACATGGATCATTGCAGAATCAGTGGCGGTGCCGCCTTGATATATCCACAAGTCGCGCAGGGTCACGTTGTTGGCCGAGATTTTCACCCCGTATGCATAAGCGGAATCGATTACTTCTACTTTAGGCCGCACGCCAGGTATCTCGGATTTGACCGTGACGGGCTTTGAAATCTGAAGAGTTGCGTTTTGCGTGTACACGCCATTGCGGACGATTACAGTCCCACCATTGTCGACGGCGTCTATGCCGCCTTGGATTGATTTTTTTGCTGTGGCCCAAGTTGTGCCGTCCCCGCTGTCATCAGGTCTGGAAGCATCGACGTAGATCGTCGGCGCTGCCCAGACCATCTGTGCCGACAGCAACATCGTTGCCAAACCGGTCCACACCATTGCAAGCACGCGAGAGTTCATGGTCGGCCCTTTTCAATTGCGAGCGATGAAATTGCTATGCATTGCTGCCGCGAGTTAACTGGGGGGCAGCGCCGATAATGTTGGTCTTGGTTGGAAGTCTGATATAGCCTAAAGCAAGCTCGGCATCCGAGGAATTGGCTCCAGACAGGGCAATCGCCGCGCATGACCCTTGGGACATTCTATTGCTTCACCTGGCGAGCAACACTTGTTGTGTCAGGAACAGAGCGGCTTGTCGCCGGGGTTTGCGGCGGACGATTTTTTCGCACTCGACCTACATGTTAAATCAGCTAACATTCTTCGTCAACGATTTAAACCGCTTAAATTTATTCTTAACGCGCTTTAATGCATATTCTCAACGATTTAACGACTTAAACATATTGACACCGCTTTGCTTTTATGTTGTTTGATGGGGAGGCTTTAGTTTAGCCTGGCTGACCGCCGCCATCGGCGATCACCCGACCGTCGCGCAGACGTATGATGCGCTCGGCTCGCTCTGCCACCTCGCTGCTGTGGGTGACGAGGATGATTGTCAATTGCTGGCGGCGGTGAAGCTCCTCGAACAGCGCTAGCACTTGGGCGGTGTTTTGCGAGTCGAGGTTGCCGGTCGGCTCGTCGGCAAGGAGCACTGGGGGACGGTTGGCCAACGCCCGGGCAATGGCGACACGCTGGCGTTCGCCGACCGAAAGCTGCCGCGGCAGGTGGCCTGCGCGGTGCGACAGCCCGACCAACTCCAGCAACTCTGTAGCCCGGCGTACCCGTTCCGCCGCCCGAAGCCCGGCCTCGAACATCGGAACTTGCACGTTCTCGGCCGCCGTCAGCGTGGGAAGCAGGTAGAACGATTGGAAGACGAAGCCCAGTTGGCAGGCGCGGAACTGGTCCAAGTCGCGCATCTTGGAAAGCGAGTGTCCTTGGAAGAAAACCTCTCCGCTGCTGGGTCGGTCCAAAGCACCGAGCAAGTTCAACAGCGTCGATTTTCCACTCCCGCTGGGACCCATTATGGCAACGAATTGACCTTGAGGAATCTCCAGATTGGCATCCACCAGAGCCGTTACGTTGCCGTCGCTATAGAGTTTCGTGAGGTTGATGGTACGGAACAGCGGCTGGCGGTCACTCATGGCGGATGGCCTCCGTGGGCGAGAGCCGCGCGCCGCGCCAGGCCGGATATAACCCGCCGGCCAAACCCACCAGCACAGCGATCGCGTATCCCTGGCCGATGACCACCGGGGAAATCTGCCCTTGGATCAGTCCGGCCACCGCCGGCAGGGTGCTCAGCCAGTACACACCGGCCACCGCTACGATGGCGCCCAGTGTGGCACCGACCAGACACAATAGGAGCGATTCGCCCAGTATCATCCGCACTATCCGCCCTTTACGCCAGCCGATCGCCCGCAGGATGCCGATTTCGTGTGTCCGCTCGAACACCGACATAATCATAGTGTTGAGCATTCCCACCGCGCCGATCACCATCGCGATGACCGACGTGACCCAGGCCATCGCTTGAACCTGACGGATTTGCAGCGTGCTTTTGACGTAATCGTAGGCGGGCCGGGCCTCCAGCGGCAGCCGTCGGCCGTGTTCGTCGGTAAGGCTTTCGATACGGCGGCAGACCGCTTCAACCAAAGACGATTTGTGGTGCGCTTGGTGGACCATCACGTGGAAAGCCATCACTTGACCCTGACGGTCCATTAGCCGCTGGAACTCTTCCAACGGCATAATGGCCGAGCGATTCTCGTACAGGTTGTAGCTTTCGTACACGCCGACGACACGAAAAGGTTGCATCTCGATTTCCACCATATCGCCGGTCGTTTTTTGAAGGATCTCGGCCAGCTTTGAGCCTAGCAGTACGCACTGTCGGTCGTCGGGCCGTAGGGGACGTCCGCTGCGCAGGGGCAGTTGTGCCAGTAGGAAGCTATCGGTGGGCCATCCCTGAATGAACACGCCGATCAGATTGGCGTCGCGGAAATCGACCACGTCCATCAGGGCACCGGCGACTCTTTCCACGCCGTCGATGTTGGCTATCAGCCGCTCCCAACGCTGGTCGAGCACGCTGGTCATACGGTCGGTCTTTCCGGCGCGGGTGACGACGATATCGACCCCGTGCCCTTGCAACACCTGGAGCAGCGAATCTTCGAACCCGCGCGCCATGCCCAGCAGGGCAATGACCGCGCCGACGGCCAGCGCTACTCCGGTGGCGGTCAGCAGCGAACGGACCGGCCTGCGCAGCAGGTTCTTGACGATCAGTGTACCAAAATGCATTTTTCCACGTATTGGCGTGTCGCGTGTGCGAAACGCACAGCTCGCAACAGTCCCGTGCGAAAACTCGAAAACCGAGCGCAGTGCGAAAACTCTAAACCCGCTCGGCCAGTGTAGCAGCGCAGCCGCAATCGTGCTATTATCTGGATGTTTTAGGTACATCTGTCGGTCATCGGCCCGGGACAAATATCGTGGACACGTAATCGCGATTGTCGGCCATTGCGATTGTGCGCCAATAATTGCGCGAATAATTGCGGCAATAATTACGAGGCCGCGCGGTGGGCGTGGCCTGGGCGTCGGACTTGTTGCGGCCATAAACGGACATGAAGCATCCTCCCGTGTACACCACATCCATTTCGGCAAAAGGACGCGATCCCATGTTGTGCAGCAGCTTGATAGGTTCTGGCAGAAGACTGGCGCTGTGCTATGTGCTTGTGGCGGCGGCTGTGGCCGCGGTGGTTGGGATTTGCGCTGCGGGGCAATCCACGGGGCAATCACAGTCTGATCAGCCCCAGCAGCACAGGGCGCAGCAAGATGGGTTCGTGGGACAGTACGTCGGCGCGCTTCAGCCCACCGGGGAGTACGTCAGGGATGCCGACACGGGCCAGAAACAGTTCAAAGAGCAGAAGTGCGGTTCTTGCCACATCGACGCCAGCGTGGAGCCCAGCGGCGACGGCTACCGGCTGACGATGATGGTCGATCACGGCAAAGATAAGCAAGGCAAACCGCGCATCGACAAATTCGTGCTGGAAGGAACCGTGCAGGAGGGTACGGTTCGCTTCGTCAAAGCGCCCTGGACGATCACGCTCGGCCGTGGGGAAGCCGATGGCAAGTACGCAGGGCGGATGGTGGGCCAGCTAAAACTCAAGCGCAAGACCGACGACCCCGGCCCAGCCCCCAAAGACCCGAAAGACCCTTAGCAGTCACTAAAACTGTCCTTATCGGCAAGTAAGCTGCTTCTTATCGGGAAATAGGAACGCTGTTACCGGTAGATAAGATTGTTGCTGCCGGTAAGTGGTGGATAGGCGGCGCTCGAGTGGGAACATCGATGTGCATGCAAGGGGTTTGAATGCAGGTGTCTGCCCGGCCGTTGTGCGTCGCGCCTGGCCGGGTGGCTGGCAATCGCGGCCCGAGTGCCTGCCTAACGCACAGGCTTAGCCATGGACGACACTTTGTGGCAAAGGTTGCACCTGCTGACGGCCTTGCTGCCGCTGGGGTTGCTGCTGGCCGGAATGATCGTAAATGTGCTGGGGGTTCTTCGGGGGGAGCAACGCCGGGCGCTGAGTGTTGCAGGGATACTGATACTGGCTGCCGGCGCGCTGGCCACGGCCATTTCTGCCCAGAGCGGTCGGCTGTCTGCTCGGCGGCTGACACAGGTCCTGCCGCAAAACCGCACGGAGCAAATCGAACCATTGCTGGCCGAGCATGTCCAATCGGCCAGAGCGGCGGCGGCGATGTACTATTTGGCCGTCGTAGTGTGTGCGGCGATGCTTTTTTCGCCGATGGTCTGGAAACCGCTGGCCCGGAGGCGCGTCTTGCTAGTTGGGGACATTGTTGTATTGTTGTGGCTGGCGGCGACCGGATATGCTTTGGGCCGCGTGGCCGACTGTGGCGCTCGGCTGCTCCGTATGGAGTGTGCCCTCGCCGCCACAGCCGATCCTTGGGCCGCGACGGCCGGCGAGCTAGCCCCGCCGCTGGACCAGCGCCCATGAAGCCGCTGCGTCGGTTTTGGCCATTTTCGCTTTTTGCCATTTTCGCTGTGGCTTTTCCCCACGGAACGCTAAGCCATACTAAAGATGGATCTTAACCCCGCGCAAAAAGAGGCCGTGTATACAGTCTCTGGACCGCTGCTGGTGTTGGCCGGGGCAGGCAGCGGCAAGACTCGCGTGGTCACGTACCGCGTGGCAGAGCTGATCCGCCGTGGTGTCCGGCCCGAGCGGATACTGGCTGTCACCTTCACCAACAAGGCCGCCGCCGAGATGCAGCAGCGTGCCGCGGCCCTGCTAGGCAAGCGGCTGAAGGCCAAGCCGGAAATCTCCACCTTCCACTCGCTGTGCGTGCGGATATTGCGGCGGCAGATCAAGCATTTGGGCTTTCCAGAGACTTTCACGATTTACGACCGAGCAGACCAGGAGAGCGTCGCCCGGTCGGTGCTCCGCGAAATCCGCGTCCCGGAAACCACTCTGCGGCCCGGCGAATTGTTGCATATCATGGGCCGTTGGAAATCGGCGGGCGTGCGCCCCGAACATGCCGCGGCGATGGCAGACGGCGACCGCCACCAGCTAGCTGCGGCTGCCTACCGGCGGTATCAAAGTGCGTTGCGGGCGGCCGCAGCGTTGGACTTCGACGATTTGTTGCTGTTTACCGAAGAGCTTTTCGACCGCTTTCCGGCGGTGCGCAAGGCCGAGGCCGACCGCTTCGATCACATCCTGGTCGACGAATATCAGGACACCAACGCCCCGCAGTACCGCATCGTCAAAGCGTTGGCGGCCAGACATCGCAACTTGTGTGTGGTGGGCGACGACGACCAGTCGATTTACGGGTGGCGCGGCGCGGAAGTGACCCACATCCTCCAATTCCAACGCGACTGGCCCGACGCCAAGATCGTCCGCTTGGAGATCAACTACCGCACTACCCGCGAAATACTCCTTTGGGCCTCGCGGCTGATCGCCTTCAACCGCCGCCGCTATCCGAAGCAGTTGCAGGCGACCATCTCTGGCGAGCGACCGCGGGTACTACAGCTCCAGGACGAAGAAGAGGAAGCCCAGACCGTGGCCAGCGAAATCGCCGAGCGGATTGCCCGGCTGGGCCGCCGCCCGCGCGACTTCGCTATCCTGGCCCGCACTAACGAGCAACTGCGCAGCTTCGAGACCGCTTTGCGCCAGCGGAAGCTGCCGTATGAGCTGGTGGGCGGAATGTCGTTCTTCGACCGCAAAGAGGTACGCGACATTGTTGCGTACTTGAAGCTGTTGGTGAACCCGCACGACGAAATCCCCCTGCGCCGGATAATCAACACTCCGCCGCGCGGCATCGGACAAGCGACGCTGGAGCGGTTGTTGGCCGTGGCCGTCGAGCAGGGCAAAAGCCTATGGGAGGTGCTCAACGTAGCGGCACAGTTGCCCGGTTTGCCCCCCGCGGCCCTCGAAGGCGCGAAAAACCTATGCACCTTGGTCGCGCGCTATCAGTCGTGTACCAAGGGCAAACGACTGGCCGAGCAGATTCGGGGGTTGGTCGACGAGATCGGCTACGCCGACGAGTTGGCCCGACAGTACCCCGATCCCAACCAGCGGCAAGGCCGATGGCGCGCCGTCGAAGAGATCGTCAACGCGGCGGCAGCCTATGCCGAGCGACACCAGCGGCCCGATCTAGCCGGATTCTTAGACCAGTTGGTGATCGAAAGCAGCGAGGAAAGCCGTCAGACGCCGTCCGACCGCCAAGCTGTCGTGCTGATGACTCTGCACGCTGCCAAAGGCTTGGAGTTCTTGGAAGTGTACATCGTCGGCATGGAGGAAGGACTCTTGCCGCACAAGCGCACCCTCGACGAGCAGCCCGATAGCGTCGATGAAGAGCGCCGGCTGTGCTACGTGGGCGTTACCCGGGCGCAGCGGCGGTTGACCTTCACCATGGCGCTAACCCGCCGCAAATGGGGTAAACCCCGGCCCACTTATCCCAGCCGCTTCCTTTACGAACTGACCGGCCAAACCGCAAACCCCAACTATCAAAAAGCCGTTAAATTGGGTCTGCGGGCCCCATCTTCTTTGCCCCCCGGCCGTTGACCGACTCGCGCCGTCCGGGCCAAAATACCTACTGGGCGCAAACAGCTAGTAGCCGACAGTGCCTTATGGGCGACGATGTGTAATGGGCGAAATGTTTAGTGGAGCACGCTAATGAATCATAGTGCTGCGGGTAAATAGCAGCCGATGTGACGCCCATCGCATCTGGTCACAGTTCCAACCAGGTGCGTCGGCAGCACGCAAGCCGGTCGGGCGGTGACGCCCATCGGACTTGGTTCTGGTTTCAACTTTTCAGGTGTTGCAACCGTGTCGATGCCAACTGATCTTCCGCCTCAGGACGCCGCCGTGGCCGAGTATCGACCAATAAGCGCGGCGGCGATTTCCGGGTTGATACTAGGGATAGTCTCTGCGGCGGTCTTGTTGCATCCGGTGCTTTGGCTGCTGCCTGTGCTGGGCGTGCTGCTCAGCGCCGTGGGGTTGTACCGCGTAGCAGCCAGCCAAGGCGAGATGCTCGGCCGTCGCGCCGCCGTGATTGGCCTGTGGTTATCGGTGGTTTGGTTGGCAGCCGGGCCGACCGACTGGGCCAGTTACCGCTGGGCGCTGCGTCGCGAAGCCCGGCAGTTCGCCCAGTACTGGTTCCAGTTCTTGGCCGAGAACAGGCCGCGCGAGGCCCATCAACTCACGCAGTTACCCAAGCGGCGCGCCCCGCTCGACGATCATCTGGCCCAGCGCTACCAGGAAGGCACCCGCTGGGCCGAACAACTACAAAACTTCGTGACCGACCGGCTGGTCAGCACTTTGCTGCAACACGGGACAAGCGCGCAGGTAGAATACGTCGACTCGCCACTTGTACAACACCAAGAGCGATACGACTTAGTGACCCTCCGATACGCTGTCCGCTATCCCGACGGCCCCCAGCAGCAAACCGCGTACGCTGTGCTTTATCTTCACCGGGTGTACTTGGACGACGGCCGCCGGGCGAACTGGCAGATTGCCCGCTGGGACTTCACGCAGTAGCCCCTTGTGAGTTCACGCCGTGGTCCGGTGCGCCTTTAATCGGGAGCTTGTGGCCACTTACGCTTTTCGGCTTCTGGGACCTGCGCGGTAGCCCGCCGAATGCGCGCCACGACAGCCAGCCATGAGGCTTGCCAGCACGTACTCACCACTGCTTGCCGCCTTTGCGCGTCCCGCAGATGTTCACCTGCATACCCATGGCTTGCGCCATGGCGGCTTTGGCCAATAGCGCTTGGTCGGCTTCCTTGGCGCTGTTGGCATAGGCCACTTGGATGTGGTTGGCCTTGTGCTTGGCCATCATTTCGTCCCGTCCGACGCCATAGGTGACCGCGTGCATGATCGGCCACTGGGGGGTGGTTTCGCGCCAGCGCCGCTCGGTTTCCTCTGGCGGAAGCTCCACCACCCCAGCCCGGCCAAGGTCCATCTTCAGTTCTCCGCCTTCTATATATATGCGCGACCAGACGATCTCGCCCGGCTTCGATATGCCTTTCAGCGTGCCGCCACCCAGCCGGAAGTACATCGGCGGTTGCCGCTCGCTGCTGGCCCCGGCCCAGCCGCCGATGAAGTGTGCCGGCGGGGCAGAGCCGCTGATGAGGAACACCCACACGTAATCCGGCACAGTCCCGGAGCGGTCCCAGTCTCCCCAGCGCAGGTCGTGCAGGGTGGTTTCTACCGGCTGGTCCAACGCGGCGTGAACGCGGTTGGTCATCAGCCCGTCCAGCCCGGAGCATTCGTCCACTTCGTTGAAGTGGATCACCGGTTGCCCCTCGAAAAGCACCCGCGATCCATCGCGGCTGCGCACCGGCGGACGATCGGCGTTGTTGAGCATCCCTTCTACCAGATCGCTGGCCGGCAGCAGGTCTTTCAGCCCTTGTTGATATTGGATGCCGATCAACGAGCAGCCGAAGTCGTCGGCCATCCGCACCGCTGCGATGTACATCTTGCATTGCAACAGGATTTGATTGTCGGTCAAGTCGGTCTGTTCGTTCGGACCGGTGACGAACTTCATACCCCGCTGTTCCATCCAGCGGCGCACGGCTAGCGCTTCGTCGTCGGGCACTTGCAGCGTCTCGTAATACAGGGCCGATTGACTAAGCCGCTCTTTATACACGCCCACCGGAAACAACAGCTCGTCGGGAATGATGGCGTTGTACATCCCCATGCAGCCTTCATCGAACACACCCATGATCGCCGGCTGGCGGCGCAGCTGCTCGGCCAGCGTTTCGCCCAGTTTTCGCAGGGCGGCGGGCACTTTGATTTTCCGCAGCGGCGTGACGTGCGGCGTGGGATGCTTGATCTTTTGTTTGTCCAACCAGCGGCGAAGGTTCTTCAGGAACCATTCGTCGGCGAACTGTTCGCTCCATAGTGTCGAGTACTCGCGTCCGGCCTTGGTCAGCGAACCATTCAGGTTCAGCATTCCCACCAATCCCGGCCAAGTGCCCGACCAATTGGCCACAGTCAATATCGGTCCGCGATGCGCCAGCAGGCCTCCCAGGATGTGATGCGAATACTGCCACACGGCCTCGGCGACGATCAGCTTGGCCTTCGGATCGATGTTGGCGAAAACCTTGATGCCTTCTTTTTGCGAGTCGATGAAGCCGTGGCCTTTTTCTGGGTCGTAAGGATGCGCCCGTACCAACTCATACCCTGCCGCAGCCACCGCTTTGCCCAGCGCTTCTTCCATTGCCTGTTGGGCGGGCCAGCACTTCTGATTGGCCGACAGGCGCAAGTCGCCGTTGGCTACAAGTAGCACCTGACGCTTTCCGACTTTGGCAGGTTTGCTCAACGCCGCTACGCGATACTTCGCCATGTTGTTGCACCCCTTTCTATATTGTGTGTCGATTACAAACGGCTCTTCGCTTTTTGCCGCCGCATACTGCGCTGTTTTTGTATGTGGCTTCGCAGTCGACAACGCATCGAATTGTCATTAACGCAGGTGCCGACCGACCGCATGACCACAATACTAACGCCGATCGTTTTTATCGCATAGCCACTCGGGTCGTTGGGCGCGTAAATCGGCAGGGTGCCACCGCAGGGCTGTCCGGCCATGGGGCACTAGCCAGCGCAAGGCTCTAAAGCGACCTGGCCTGGATATTTGCAAAACTCACAAACAGTACCGATAAAAGCTCGTTTTGTTCGAGGCGCAAAAAATCCCCAACACAGCCAGTGATGCTCCTCAGCAAGTCTTTGCGATGGCAGATGTTAAGTCGTCTGCGCGCTGTACTACCTCTACTGGGTGGGGTGTTGAAAAAATTCTGCTTGCAATGTTTGTAACTTCTGGTACTCTAGTTTTCCGGAGGGTGACAGTTGCATCGGGAGTTGACGTTGCCACTGGCGGACGCTTCAGACGATTCCAACACCTGGGACGAGCAATCCGCCCGCCGGTCGATTTTTCCGGTCATGGCGCGCAAAACGCTTGCGTTTTGTTTAGCGGCTGGTTATCTTGGTAGGTGTAGTCACAAGCGGTGTAGTCATAAGCTAGGCAAAGTGGTCTGAACCTAGCGGATAGACAAGCGAGTTCGGGCAAAGCTCCTTGCCGTATAACTTCCCCAGAAAACATCAACGACTTGACAAGAGACTTCTCGGAGGGGCCGTCATGTTGGCAAAACTCAGCTTGCGGTCAGTAGCGCTGGTGGCTGTTTGCTCGCTACTGTGCGCCGAAGCCTCGGCAGGCTTGGTGGGTATTATCGGAAACCTCAATATCGCCGGTGGTGCAACACCACTGGGCCAGGTCGAGTTCGAAGGCCCCGATGGAATCATCCTGACCGCCTCGAACTTCAACGTTATCTCAGCCCAGGTCGGCTCAGGTTACAACTGGGGCGCGTGGGACGGAATGGGAATCGTCAGCAAACTGGCACGGCTGAATCCGCTGTCCAACACAGCCATCGGTTTCATGAGAGGTGAGGACTACTGGTACGGAACGTTTTACGGTCAAACCGTCCAGCCGAGTTGGATACTGCTTAATTACACGTATTCTGGGGATGCAACTTTGGACGGCGTTGTTGATGGCGACGACTACATGCAGGTCGACTGGGCTTATTTCAATCCATCAATGACGCGCACTTGGGTAAACGGCGATTTCAACTACGACGGTATACTTGACGGCGACGACT
>CALLPE010000040.1 GCA_938015445.1 uncultured Pirellulales bacterium | reverse complement strand
CAACTATCTCCGGGAATTGCGCAAATCCGGAACAAATGCCAAAACGGCCACCAGCAAACTCGTACCGGTATTATTAAATATGCTCGCACTGAGCCGCTGCTAAGTAGCCCACAGCCGCCATGCGCAGCCTCAAGAACGGTGCGCGAAGCATGTCTATCGGCGCCAACGCGATGTTGCTTTTCGTCAACATTGCCGGCACCAATGTGGTACGAGGCAAGCAGCAGGGAATTGCAGGTTAAGACGGCCACTTGGCCTCTTGCCTCCGGCTCCGAAAAAAGGGTCGCCGACTGCTCAGACCGAGTGTCGCCATCCCCGAAGCGCCGCGAAGATCAAACACAATGATCGAGCGGCCAGACGCTCCTGCTACCCCAGCTTCCACGGCTTGCGATACTCGTAGTGCAGAAGCTGGTTGGCTTCCTTGGGGCTGATGATGGTCTCGGTTTTAGGGTCCCATTCGATACGTGCCCGCACCGCCAGCGAGATGTTCGCCAGCAGGCTCATGGTGGTCGAACGGTGGCCTTCTTCCACGTCGGCCTTTGGAGTCTGCCGCGAGCGGACGCAATCCAAGAAGTTTCGGGCGTGCAGCACCGTCAAGTCATTTTCGCCTTTGCCTACGGTCGATTCGATCGGTTCCATGCGCGGTTTGGGGTCTTGGAATTGTCCGCCGCGTTCGGGCACTATTTTGAAGCTGCGCGGCGATATGTAAGCGGTGCCCAGCGTACCGCGCAGTTCCAGCTCTCCCTGGATGAGCACCGGATTGCCGTTGGCTTCGTACTGGCCGAAGATCGCCAGTCGGCCCGAGGCGAACTCGAACACCGCCTCCATGGTGTCGGGAATAGTTCGGTCGTCGTCCACGCAGAAGCGGCCGCCCATGGCGCAGATAGACGCCGGGGCCAATTCGCCGGTAAGCCAGCGAATGGCATCCAGATAGTGCACGCCCCAGTTAGCCATTTGAGATGAATACAAATCCCACCAGCGGAACTTATAAGGGGCGATATTGTCTTGATAGGGGCGCTCCGGCCGCGGCCCAAGCCACAGGTCCCAATCCAGCTCCGGCGGCGGGTCTTTCGGCTGCTGCTTGCCAATGCCCGTCGGTGCCATGTTGCTCAGCCGATAAGCGCGGCTGACCGTGACTTTGCCGATTTTTCCGGCGCCGATTAATTCCGCCAACTGACCGTACAACGCGGAGCTACGCCGATGCGTACCGACTTGGACTACGCGCCGGTTGCGTCGAGCGGCTTCGACCATCGCCCGGCCTTCGCGGATGGTTATCGACAGTGGTTTCTCTACGTACACGTCTTTTCCTGCGTTGCAGGCGTCGATGGTTTGGATGGCGTGCCAGTGGTCCGGCGTGGAAATGACCACGGCGTCGATGTCTTTCCGCTCGATCACTTTGCGGAAATCGACGTAACTCGCCACCTGCTCTCCCACGCGCTGCTTGGCCCGCTCCAGATATGGCCGGAACACATCGCACACGGCGGCCACTTCGGCGTCGTTGTGCTGCAAGAAGGCGTCGAGCAACTGCATCCCGCGGTTGCCTACTCCGAGGAATCCCAAGCGGATACGCTCATTGGCCCCCAGTACCCGAGTGGCCTGCAAGGCAGTAAGCGCCGCGGTGGCCCCTGCCGCCGACTTGGCAAACGCGCGTCGCGAAAGGCGATCGATCATCGTAAGTCCTCCCAAAACGGTTAGTTCGCAGTCCGATTATCGTGTGGCATGGTTGTCAAAGTTGGCCTTCAACACGGTCAGAACTCGAGTGTCAGGCTTTTCATCGACGGAGTGCTATCGCATGTGATCGTGAAGGTTTGCTCTGGTTTTTCGGCCAGCAGCGTCTGCCGTTTTTCCAAGCCACCTTCCTCCCAAACGTAAGTCGCTTTGAAAGGCCGGAAGCCACCCACCGGCTCCCGGTAGTCGGCGTCCAGCCGCAGGCTGAACAGGCAGGTGGTGTTCCGTTGCCGGCCTACGAACCGCACCAACGCCTTACGCACACCCGGTGGAACGTTTTCCACGGCAAAGTAGTCGCAATGTCCTGGAGTGGGTCCGGCAAGCTGATGCACGCTGCGGAACGTCTGCCCGTCGTCGAAGGAGACCAGCACCTCCCAGCCGTCGGCTTTATCGCGTGCTCGGTAATGTGCACCGCAGCGCAACCGAACGATGTCGCCTGGCGTAGCAATGGCGAAGGTGGCCTGGCCGCTAGAGCCTTCCACGCGCATCAGATCAAGCTGAATGTTCTTCAGCTCAGGATGGAAATCGGTATAGACCAGGTTTTTGCCCTTCCACTGCAATTTGGTCGAAGCCTGCAACGTGACGGTGCCTTCGGCCGGCCCAGCGCTGACGGTGACGACATTTTTGCCTTGCCCCAGGGCCGGCAGCGCCCGTTGCGAATGAGAGGTATCGTGCGTCACGAGTAACTGTTGCAAGCCCGTTCCCTTACCGGTCAGCACTAGGCGCAGACGGTAATCGTAGCGCCGCAGCACCAGTGGCGACATATCCACTGTTTGCCTACCTGAGGTAGACAAGACGGCAACCTCTTTCCAGTCCAAACCGTTGTTATCCGACAGCAGCACTCGCACTTGTCCTTGTTGTGCGACGACTGCCTCCAGCGACAGCGTTCCGGTCAAGTACACGTAGCTACTGGGCATGCGAAACTCGATCAGGCCCGGCTTGTCTGGGTCTTTCAACTGCACGGCCGGTGCGTCGGCCGTGTCGGTTTCCCGTCGGCAGACGATGTTTTCGACGTTCAGCATCCCGGTCTGAAAGGAGCCATCGGCCAGCGGCAATTCGTAGCGGCGGACGCCGTTGCCCACGCGGCCCGGAGCAATATCGCCATATTGGCGGGCGTAAGCCAAGTCTCCTTCGCCGACTTTGGTGCGCAGACAGCCCGGCGCTTGCCCATCGCGCATATTCACGTGCAAGCCCTTGTTCGACCAATTCAACTCGATTCGTTCGCCGGGCCGGAGCTGGTTGTTCACCCGATAGCCCAGGCTATAACCCGGCTCGTAAAGGTTCTTCACCGACCCGTCGTACTCGATCATCGTGGCGTACCAGCCGTGGGTTTTGGCGGACAGCCAGCCGTCGCCGCCGTAGAACGGGCAGGCGGCGAGCAACTGCGGGCCGCGTCTCCAGCCGCTCCAACCGTCTTGACGATGCAAATCTCGCAACTTCTGTTCATTGCCCCGATACTGCGGATTAGCGTCATACCACTGTTTTACTGCTTCCATGATTTCGTCCACGCTGGCGATGTCGCCGTCGGGCTTGGGAAAGTAGTTCACCAGCGAGCCGTCGAGCATGTGCCATTTGCCATCCCATTGGACCTCCGGAACCAGATGCCCCCGGATGGTCCAAATCCGTGCCGGCAGGCCGATCGTCCGCGCAAGCGCCGCTATGTTCGACGCGGCACAACAGCACATGTTGTATCCGTAAACGTTAAACGTCTTGATCGGATCGTGTACGCAGCCATCGCCTTCCAGGAACTCCTTAGGCGGCGTGTCCTGATGCCGAAAGCTGACCACCGAGCGCCAGATGGCCAAGGCTTTTTCCCGCTCCGTCATGCCGGGCTTGATAAACGATCGCTGCCATGCTTCCAAACTAGAAACATCGGGCACTCTGTCCGATAGCACCTTGATGTTCGACACTACGCCCACCGGTTGCGCGGCCTCGACCGCCCAAGCAGAAAACCAACTGACGGCCAGCGACAACACAGTATAACGCAACCACGTGCGATCCAAGCCAACCGCCCGCGCAAACCCCACCAGCCAAACAGCCATAGCGAACCTCATGTCGTTCGGCCAAGCTATGTGACGAGACCTGGCGCTCAAGTCGTCTGTTAGGTGCTGGTTGCTGAGCGCGGTCGTGTGGCGCTTACCGTTATGGCCACCGGCGCTGCTCTGGAGCCAGCACTTTAGTCGATGCGATTCTAGTCCGGCCAAGCCTGGTGCGTCAAATCCTCGGCATTTGGACTCGTGGGAGCGTCGGTGCAGTATTGCCGCGCATCAGAAAAGCGCGTTTCAGACCGAACACAGGGCATTGTAGTTCGGCGCGACATAGTTTTTCTAGATGGCTTTTCTGACGTTTGAAATTTCCGCGTAGCATGCTGTGGAGGGGCGGTGGAGACGGAGTGCTGGCGTGCAGGGGCCATCGAGACAGGCTATAACCATCAGCCGTACAAGGGGCAAGCTGCGCCAAGGAAACCGTTTAGCTGAAGCGGGGTCGACTGCCGATGGGCAGCCCTGGTCGTTGCGGATGGTACGACGCCAGTTGTCCGAACCCGTATCGGGTGGAAACCGCAATTCGCTTCGGGCTTGCTCTAGCAAGAAATCTGCCCCAAGATTAGAAACTCGGCAAGGCAGTGCAAAAAAGTGCCGGACATGATAGAACGACTATCACAAATGCCCTCGACAGCGTGTCGAAAACCGGCACACGACATCGCACGCCTATTCGGCCCCGCGGCCCCGGCGGCGCGAAAGGCCGTCGCCGCGCTATACCGGCAGCTCGACAATCGTTGGGCCGAACATTGCTCGCTGTGCGCCGCAGCTTGGCTCAGGGTTTTCGGAACAGCGTTGTCGGGGAAGCGAGTCGATGGCAACCAGCTATGGCCATTGCTGGCCGAGAGGTTCGATTTGTCCTCTGCCCGGTTGAATCCTTCCGCGCTGCTGTTCGCTGTTCATGTTTACTTTGCGCTGGTTGCAGAGACGGTCTGTGCCGCGCTGCTGACCCGAAACAGGCAGACCGACTCGCCTGTAGCCAGATTGCAACAAGCGTGCGCCGCTGGCAAAGGAGCGGAGGAACTGCTCCGATTAGGCCAACAAGGTAGGTACACTCTGTCGGCCTTCGAAGGCAGTACGGCCGCCGATCGGGCTGCCCAACTGGGAAATCTGTGGAACAAACACTTGGCCGACGCAATCGGCCAACTCGCTGTACTCGCATTGCGCTGGGTGGCGAAGTTGCGCGGCGAACAGCCGTCGGGCGACCTGTTCGGCACTTTGTATCAGGCGCTCATACCGCGGCAGGTGCGACACGCGCTGGGCGAATACTACACGCCGGTTTGGCTGGCCGAGCACATTCTCGACCTGCTGGACTACCACCCAGACCCGCAACAGCGGCTGCTGGACCCAAGTTGCGGCAGCGGCGCATTCCTGGTGGCGGCGATACAGCGCATAGTGGCATGCTGCCGCGCAAGTCGAACCGGCACGCGCGGCAGCACAGCAATCGCCCCGCTGATACTGGCTAACATCAGGGGCTGCGACACCAATCCCATCGCCCTTACTGCCGCCTGGGCGAACTACCGCATAGCCGCAAGCAACTTGGGTAATCAAGTGCACCAGTTGCTGGAACAGCGGGACGACGCGGCTGCACCGCTGCTATTGGGCGATTCGATCCTGGAGGCTTCGAGGCTTGCTGGCATGTTAGGCCGGTTCGATTACGTGGTGGGCAATCCGCCGTGGATCGTTTGGGACAATCTTCCGGCGGAATATCGTGCAGCCACTGCGGAGCTATGGCAAAAATACGGGCTATTCTCGCTTTCCGCACGGCAGGCCCGCCATGGCGGCGGTAAGAAAGACCTGGCCGCCTTGATGTTGTACACCGCTGCCGATTGGTTCCTCAAAGCTGGCTCCCGGCTGGGGATGGTGATCCCGCAAACCCTGCTGCACACCAAAGGCGCTGGCGACGGCTTTCGTCGCTTCCGGCTTGGCCCGCAAGGCGAACCGTTAGAGGTGCTTCGGGTAGATGATCTGGTGGCGCTGCGGCCGTTCGCTGCCGCCAATCGCACGGCGACGATCGTGCTGCAAAAAGGCAGTCCCACCCGCTATCCAGTCGGGTACATCCGGTGGATGCCCCTACAGAAAAAAGATTCATCACAGGATGGCGATTCTCCTCGGCGTGCCCGCCGGGCCGGCACGAGGACAAACGACACGGCCGGTTGGCGAAAACAACTGTACACCGCCCAGCCCGCACCTGGCGGCGGCCCCGGCGCACCGTGGATACTGTTGCCTGAGGCTCTGGATTTCGATCTGGCCCGGCTGGTTCGCCCGTCGGATTACCTGGCCCACTTGGGAGCCAATAGCGCCGGTGCCAGCAGCGTGTATTGGCTGGAAGTTGTGGAACGCTGCGGTGGGCTGGTGCGGGTACGCAATCTGCCTACGGCCGGCAAACATCAGGTCGAAGCAGTCGAGGCCCTACTGGAACCGGATTTACTCTATCCGTTGCTCCGCTGGGGCGAGGTCGATCGCTGGTGCGCCACGCCCAACATCGCAATCTTGCTAGTTCAAGATGTCCATACCCGAACCGGAATCCCCGAAAAACTACTGCGCGAACAGTATCCCCACACCGCCAAATACCTAAAGCGGTTCGAGGAGCTGCTGCGTGCCCGGGCGGCGTACCGGCGGTATCAATCGCGAGGGCCATACTATGCGATGTACAACGTCGGGCCATACACGCTTGCGCAGTGGAAGGTGGTGTGGCGGCGAATGGATAAGTTGCTGCGGGCGGCGGTAGTCGGCCCCATGATGCACCCCATGCTAGGCTTACGCCCGGTGGTTCCGCAAGAGACGTGCGTCCTAGTGGCCACCGATACGTCTGCGGAGGCCCACTACCTTTGCGCGCTGCTGAATAGCGTTGTGGCCGGCTTTCTGGTCTCGGCCCACAGCGTGACCGGCGGCAAAGGATTCGGCACACCCAGCATCTTGGACTTTATGAACATTCGGCGATTCGATGCCGCCAACGCTCGCCACTGCTTGCTGGCCGCGCTGAGCCGCCGCGCACACCAAGCGGCAGCCAGCGGCAGAAGTTGTTCAGACATCCAGCATCGCATCGATATGGAAGCGGCGGCCTTGTGGGGGCTTTCGTCCCGACAGTGTCGCCGGATCGCAGAGTACTTGCAGATATCGCAGAGTACTGGCAGATGATGTGAATCTGCTGCGTTTTGCGAAGCTACCTGACGTAGTTTGTTCCGCGAAGCATCGAGTTAGACCAGCCAAAGGGCAAGTTTCGGCCGATCGCTGTCGACCGGGTGAGCACGAACATGTTGCGTCACAGACGCAGTCTGTCTGCGGCAGGCCAGTCTTACAAATGTGCACGAAGACGCACTTGCTAGCGCGCAAAAGACGCACTTGGCAGCGCGCAAAAAAAAGATCATGGTAGTGCAATCCATTAGCCCTACCATGATCAGTGTCCTGACATGGGACAACGTGTGTCCCGCCCTCCCGGCAGGTCTATTACCAATCTATCGGTCACAAGGCCGACAATCTTTGGAACATGTTGCTTGGCCGTAACTTTTTTGCCGAGCTTGAACTTTTTACTGTTGGCCGGCGGTGCTGTAAACGCGCGATGCTAGTGAGCTGACTTATCCCCAGTTTTGTGGCCCGGCGGAAAAACTGGCGGTTCCTCGCAAGTGGTTCTTGGGTAAAAGGTTAAAACCCCACAGGTTGCCAGTACGGCCAGATTGTGCCGAGAATGGGCGACTGTTCCATCGCAAGGTTAGACTCATCGCAAGGTTGGATTCATCGCATGGTTGGATTCATCGCAAGCTTGGATTCATCGCATGGTTGGATACCACGGACGGCGCGATGATTCTAACGCCGTACCCGGCTTTGCGGGCACCGGAGTCGGCTCCGGCTCGGGCAAAGGGGCTGCCGGGAGGGAGTGCAGCTCGGGCGGCTCTAACTCGTCTGTCACCGGCGGAAGCCGACGACAGCTCCCGCCCGCCGTCACCAGGGCGGCTGACATCGCCCCCGCATAACGCGGCGCCCGCGGAGTCCCCAAGCGAGCCCAAAAAGCCTGCCAACGAGCTTTTTGTTCGCAGTAGCCGTCCCAGGCGTTATCGCACGCGCCCGGCGCGCACTCGCAGCAGCCCGGGACCAAATGGAACCCGCCGGCAACTGCACATGGCTGGGCGCCCAATCCGCTGGCTTGTTGGTGCGTGGGCTGTAACCCTCCTCTGTGAGATACCGCCCCCTCTGCGCTGTGTAGCTCTACGCAGACAAGCCCCTGCAAGATAAACCCCTGCAAGATAACAAGACCGCACAATACTGACTTGCGATGCATCGGATTATTTTCCTGGTAACGGTCCGACGCGCAAGCCGTGCCCCGCTGGCCTGGTGGCCATGTCCGATTTCGCTCGCGGGCTGGCTACCGCGGCGGCCGTATTTAGATTTTCGGCCAGCGGGCACTATCAAACATTACTCAAAGATTCTGTATCAGCAACTGCACAGGGTCGAAAACACCCTCGTTCGGCAAGCTGTCTTCCATCGGCAGTTCGCGGCCTAACGTTTGGAGAAGAAATCATCAAAGGCCAGACATTGCGGGCCTGGAAAGTTAGCTCATCGACGCCATGCGTACAAAATGCAGAGTCTGGGAGGGATGGGAAACACCGCGCGGTCTGGCAACTATTGCCGACTGGTCCGTCTTCTATTAATGTCGCAAAACGCTATAAAATCACTTGGCAGGATGCCGGCGCCGTTGCAGCTTCGATAGCGTAAAGTTGCAGCTTCGATAGCGCAAAAACGTATTCTGCCGCCCAGCGAACTACGCCGGCTTATACCTTGAAGGATTGGTATATGGCAATGATTGTGGAGCTGGCCGTGATTGCGGCCATGGTGGCGCTGAACGCCGTTTTTGCGGCGTACGAAATCGCATTGGCCTCGGTCAGCCTCGCCCGGCTCCAACTACTGGCACGCGAAAATCGTCCCGGCTCTGCCGCAGCGCTTTTCATGAAACAGCACATGGAAAGCAGCCTGGCGGCCATCCAGGTAGGTATAACTTTGGTCGGTGCTATTGCGGCCGCTACAGGCGGGGCGGGCGCACGCGAGGTGGTCGCCCCGCAAATCCGCCATTGGCTGCGGGTTTCCGGCGGCCTGGCCGACGTAATCGCCATCGCTTTGGTGGTGGTACCGCTTACGGTGGTAATCATTATTTTCGGCGAGCTTGTGCCCAAGGTTTTCGCCGTAAAGGAGAACGAACGTGTTTGCCTGCGGCTGTCGCCGGGCATGAGGGTCTTCAGCCTTGTGGTTTGGCCGGCGGTGTGGGTGTTCGAGAACTGCGCCAAGGCCGTGGTGCGCTGGGCGCAACGCCGCTGGCAGCCAGCCAAGAGAGGCGAAGCGGCTGAGTTACAGGAGTTGCGGGCTTATGCCGCCATGGCTCGCGCTTCGAGAATCATCGGCGAGCGACAGGAAGGGATCATTGTGGGGGCAGCCCGCTTGTCGGGTAGAGCAGTGCGCGAAATCATCCTTCCGGCCGAGCACATCGCCATGCTTTGCGCCGACGACACTCTTGAAGAAGCACTGGCAGCCGCTCATCTGGACATGCACACCCGATTCCCTGTGGCCGAGCGGCGCGGCGACCCTCAAACGATAATCGGCTACGTGAATTTCAAGGACATCGTGGCCAATATGCGGCTCAGTCTTCCTCATCCTCCCTCGTTGCGGACTATCCTGCGCGCCATTCCTAGTTTCCTCCAGGGCTCCACTATTGCCGCCTGTTTGGAACGTCTGGTGCGCGAACACACGCACATCGCGCTGGTGCGCGACGACGCAGGAAAGGTTGTGGGGATGATTACCCTTGAGGACATAGTCGAGGAACTTCTGGGGGAAATCGAGGACGAATATGACCGGTTGCCCACCTATGTCACCCCTACCGGCTGGGCGTTCGCCGTAGGAGGCGGAACTACCTTGTTGCGCCTTAAGGAACTAACTGGCATCGATCTGACTGCCGACTGTCCGCCGGGCGGAGCGCGCACGCTCAGCGATTGGGTTATAGGACACCTGAGCGCACCGCTGCGGGGCGGCGAAATCATACAGCGCGCCGACGTGCGAGTGGTGGTACGCAAAATCCGCCGCCACAAAGTGCTCGAAGCGCAAGTGGGAAGAATAACGTAATGGGGTTCACGGCGGTTATCGGCGGCGCTGCTCCCACTGTGACATCCCGCCTATTGTTGCGGCAAGCAGCATCCTGATCGGTTGGCCCGGCACTATCTATTGCTTGGGCAGCCCTTGAACGTTCTTTCCTAACGGGGGAATTACGGTTCCGTCGAGCATTATGTAGGGACGATCGCCGAAGTTCACCGTGACTACCACACCGTTGGCGAAGCTGGTCTCTTGGACCGTACGATCGTCGGTAACCCAAGCGTGGGAAAGCATTTCTGAGTATCCCGTTGCGCGAGCAATGGGGGCAGTGGCCCTGTAGCTTTGCACGAACCGCTCTCGGTTCTCGTTCCACAGCTTGAGGTTGAACATGAACATCGGCGGCGTGCCGTACAAGGCGTTGATCAGGTCGCGGCGGTCCCACACTTTGGGAAGTTTGTTGTTGTAATCGCCCCAATACCATTGGGCCACCACGCAATCGTGATACACCAGCTCCCACAACGGGAGCCGATAGTAATAGCCGGTTTGAAACTTGGCTACCGGCTCGGGCACTTCGTCCCAGATGCGTTGCATGTCGCGGCCGGCATCAGGCACTCGGTACGGACCGAGGCTCAACATGCCCTCGAAATAGTGCACGTAGGGAACCGCAGCGTCGTGCCCCGTTTCGGATCCCGTAACAAGCCCGCAATCCTTGCTCACGTACTCCAGCAGCCGCATTTTCCACTTGCGGCTTTCGGTGCGGGTCATAGGGTGATCGGGGTGGTAGCATTCGCGCCACGGAGAGGCGGTGGTGGTGTCGATGAACCGGCATCGGTAGGGATGTGTCTTCAACTCGGCGGGGATGCGTGCGGCGGCGTAACGCAGGGCCTGGCGATCGCAAAGTACGCCGCATGGATACCACTGACCGTCCTTACCCCGGACCCGCCAGCCACGCACCCAGTCGCCGTCGCGATTGAGCATCAAGTCTTTGGGCCAGGCGGCCGTGGGCCAATCGCGATACACTCCGTGCAGCTTGGGGAAATTGGCCGGGTCCATTACATCTTGATAAATGTCATAGCGGCTGGTAAGCACACCGGGCATCTGGTTGAGTTCCTTAAGCTGCTCCGGCGAGCCGCCACGGCTCCACAAAATCCGCTCGATACCGGCTGCTTGCAACTGGCGGCAAATGGCCACCGGCTCTTTTTCCCAACACCACACGTTCACTGCACCAAACAGCAAATCACCGTTCGGGTTTTCTTTGCGCTTTTCGCTCAAAGTCTTCAGCAAGCCGACTTCCTTGGCGT
>CALLPE010000039.1 GCA_938015445.1 uncultured Pirellulales bacterium | reverse complement strand
CGCTTCGGCAATCGTATGGGGTGGGTCGAGGGGAACTTCCTAGAGGGCGTGACACACCGAGCGGGGGACGCGGGGGCGAAGCGAATCTACGTCCCCATAGCCGTTATCGAGCGGGCGTTGGAGGAATGCCCAGACGCCTATTGGCGACTGTTGGTAGCTCTCGGCAGGTTCAATGGCTTACGGATACCATCAGAAGCCTTGTCTTTGCGTTGGCGTGATGTTGATTGGCAACGCGGGCGGCTGACTGTTACATCGCCTAAGACCGAAGGCCGTGGGAAGCCTTTCCGAGTTGTCCCCCTATTCCCGATGACGCGGCGTTACCTAGAGGAAGTCTATGAGCTGGCCCCGGCTGGTTCGGAGTGGGTGTTTCCCGAATCGTGGCGTAAGCGCGCCCAAGGGCCCAACGGATGGTTGAATGCGAACTTTCGAGCACGGTTTCTCACCATCCTACGGAGGGCGGGGGTGGAGGCGTGGCCCCGTCCTTGGCACAGCCTACGTAGCTCTTGCGTATCCGATTTGGTGACGGCGTTCCCGTTGACGGTGGTAATTAAATGGATGGGGCATACTGCGGGGGTGTCGTTACGCCACTACGTCGATACGCTCGACCGAGAGTTTGAGCGCGCGGCGTCATGGCGACCGGAAGGCGAAGCAAAATCCGAAGCACAAGCGAAGCAAAATGCGAAGCCGCGGGAAGCTGCGGAGTTTGGCAAGGATACGCACGCCTTGACGGAAAGCCTTTCAGGATGGCGGGTTATGCAACAGGATGCGAAACACAACGCTTGGCTGCATAAGGATTTAACGGAGAGGACAGGATTCGAACCTGCGGAGGACTTATCACCCTCACGGGTTTAGCAAACCCGCGCCTTAAACCACTCGGCCACCTCTCCGATATTATTTTCGATGATTTTGACCGCGTTGGTCCTGGCCGGATGCCCCGTGCCGACACATATTGTATGCCGCTTGCCTGGCCGAGGAACCAACGTCGTCGGGCGACGGCCCGACAAGAGTGTACGGTCTTATAAATGTAGGATAGTGTACGATTCTTAGCAGCGCGCGATTTTCAATAATCTGCAAGCCACAGCGCACGGGTTATCGTCCCGACGTGCCGTACAGCGATCTGACGGCATCGCACCGGCCCGAGTGGGCGACAACTGCTTCGTATCGTGCGTCGTGTTGCTTTGTGTGACGCGCATGGCTGATTCTATCAGCAAAGCGCAAATTGGTAAAGTATCGGCAACTGGTCAAACTGGCGCGGCCAGCAACGCGGGACGGCCGAAGTTTGCGCACAACAGCGGGGCGATGCAAGGTTCGCTTTTTGCCTGGCTCGCCACAGGACGATGGTTTGCTTAAGGCGCATGGCGGAGCATGGCCGTGCGGGGTGAAATGCCCAGTCGGCTTCGTCGGTTAGCGCGCTTGTCTGTGCGCTACAGGTTTGTGTACTACAGCGCCCAACCGGCCCGATACGGCGGATTGATGTATTGGTTGGCCTCGGGCAGGTTGGTGAACTTCATGGCCTGGGCGTCCCACTGGAGTTTGACGCCGGGGAACTTGATGGCGATGACGCCCAGCATGGCGATTTCCGTCAGCGGCGCACCGTAGGAGAAATCTGAGCCGGCTTTCTTTCCCTGGCGGATGGCCTCTAGCCAATCCTGATGGTGACCGCGGGTGCGGGGGATCTTCTTTTCGGGCAGTTTGTACTCGCGCATTTTGCTTTCGGGAATGATCCGCACGCCGCCGGCGCCGTGGGAGCCGTACATGATGGTTCCTTTGTCGCCCAGCACGATTGCCCCGGTCTCGACCGGACGCCGGTCGGGTTCCAAGTCGGCCGGGCGCGGGATGCGCTCGGTGCCGCTGTACCAGTACATGGTGATCGGGCCGCGCTCGCCTTTGGCTGGGAATTCATAAGTGATAACCTCGCCTTTAGGGAAGGCATCGCCTTGTGTTTTGGGATCGTAGTTTTTCACATCGGCCTTGATGGTAGACGGGGCGCCCAAGTCCAGCGCCCAGAACACCGGATCGACCACGTGACACACCCAGTCGCCTACGGTGCCGTTGCCGAAGGGCACCCAGCCGCGCCACGCCCCGGGGAGGTACGCGGGGTGATAGGGGCGTTCCAGGGCCGGACCGAGCCACAGGTCCCAGTTCAATCCTTCGGGAATGGGGTGGCGTTCTTTCAGTCGTGGCAAAGCGTCCAGACCGGAATTGACCGCGGCACAGCCAGCGTGAATAGTGTGAACCTTGCCGATTGCTCCGTCCCAAATCCACTCGCAGAAGGTGCGGATGGAATCGGAGGAATGTCCTTGGTTGCCCAACTGGGTGACCACTTTGTACTGGGCGGCTGCCTTGGCCAGCTCGCGACATTCGTGCACCGAATGGGCCAGCGGCTTCTCGCAGTACACGTGTTTGCCGCGTTTGATGGCGGCCATCGCGGCCACGGCGTGGGTGTGATCGGGGGTAGCGACCACCACGGCGTCGATCTGCTTTTCCATGGCGTCGAACATCTTGCGGAAATCTTCGAAGCGCTTGGCCTCCGGGAAGCGCTTGAAGGTTTCGCCGGCGCGGCGGGAGTCCACGTCGCACAAGGCGATGATATTGTTCCCGCCGCTGACCGCCCCGATGTCCCCGGCGCCCATTCCGCCGACACCGATGCCGGCAATGTTCAACCGTTCGCTGGGTGGGTTGTCTGCCGAGCCAGCGATGGTGTGCCGCGGAACCACCATAGCCGCAGCTACAGTGGCCCCAGCCGTCTGGACGAACTTACGGCGATGGAAACGTAACGAGCTACTCATAGCTTTGCTCCTTTATCGGCAAGACTATTGGATACCTCTGCCGGGACACATCTGCCCTGGGCGGCTGCGACCCGATGACGTACCGACGTCTAGTCCGGCGGATGTCCCCAAAGCCGGGAGCGTCAGCCACAGCACGCGCTCCGGCAGCGGGCGCCGGCGGGCGGTTATTCTCGCTCAGGCGACAGCGTTGGCGACCGCGCAATTGCGTCGGGCCGAAAGCCTCGGCACCGGTGTGACCGGATTGAACTATTGGTTCGGCGCGACCGGCAACGCAGTCCCCGGCCACTGGGCGCAATTGCAAATCGCAGTAACAAGTCACGGTATATTGTCGCCGCCTGATGTTGCCTGATGTTACTGTAGTTCCTTGATGAATATGTTCTTGAACTCCACTGGATCGCCGTGGCGCTGCAAAGCGATTTCGCCTTCTGGCGGTATTTTGGGCAACTGGGCGTCTTTGATCACCACTTCGCCGTTCAGTTCCACGGTCAGCCGGTCGCCTTTAAGGGTGATGACAAAGCGGTTCCACTCGCCCACCGGTTTGTCGGCCTTTTTAAGTGGGGTGCAGGCTTTGCGGACTTCCTCGGGCATGTTGTTGTCGGTTCGATAGCCCCAAACTTCTCCCGACCCCAACGGACTGACCCAAATGTTCACCTGGCTTTTCGAGTTTCCGCGGAGGTAGATGCCGCTGTCGCCTGGCTTGGGCAATCGCCAATCGACCATCAGCACGAAGTCCTTGTACTTTTTGCTGGTCCACAGATCGGGGCCTTTGCCGTCGAACTTGATGACTCCGTCTTCCACTTTCCAATGTTCCTGCCACTTGGCGCGGTCGGCCTCGGTTTCTGGTTTGCCCCGGGCGGCTTGCCAGCCGGAAAGGTCTTTGCCGTTGAACAGGGCGGTGAAGCCCTCGGGCGGAACGTTGTCGGCGGCCAGTGCCAGGCCGACACAAGTCAAAGCAAACAGCAACGCAGTTGGCAGGGCGGTACGCATGGCAAACCCTTTCATGTAAAAGCTAGGGTGAACACCGACTTTTTCGAGCGAAGCTATCGCTTTGCGGCCAAAGCGATAGAGCCAATATCTCCTGACATACGTCAATCGGTTGGATTGTGGCATGGGTTGTTGTCGCCGGACTGCCTGGCTACCTGGTCTTACATAGCGCACAGCCGAGGCAAGCGGCCGGCATAAGCGGAAACAGCCGGCATGAAGGCGATTGTTGGGACGACTCTCGGGCGGGTTGATTGGTCGTATTCGGCGGGAAGCACCACCGGTAGCTTCTCTGGGGACGCACTTCGCGCCCGCACAGAATACGATAATACCGGCGATGCTGCTGTGCAAGTGCCCAGTGACCGCTGCCTTTCACGCAACCGGCTGGGAAATCAGCGGCTGGTTTACGAGCGGCCGGGCGGAAGTGCCTTTTTTTTTGCAGGCGCAGAAGCGGCGCAACGGCGCGTGCGGTTATTGCGTAGCCGCCGAAGTTCTGCTCCTATCCCAGCATAACGGCGAAGTAGATTTCCACCGCTTTGTCGAGATACTGGCTTGTCATCTCAGGCGGTCGTCCGTGGTAGCGGCAGAAGTTGCGTACCTGCAACAGCAGGTCGCGCGGATGGCAGAAGCGGAACGGCCTGCCGGGCTGCTTGTAATGTTTTTCGACCAGGTGGTCCAGTGCTTGGGGGTTGAAGGCCACGCCCAGCCTTTCGGCGGTTATCTGGAACAGCTTGCGGAACTGCTCTTCGCTGGGATCGACGATTTCGATTTTGTAGGGGATGCGGCGCAGGAAGGCCTCGTCGACCAGATCACGTGGTTCCAGGTTAGTGGAGAAGATCACCAGTTGGTCGAAGGGGACTTTGACTTTTTTGCCGTTTGGCAAGTTGAGGAAGTCGAATCGCCGCTCCAGCGGGACGATCCAGCGATTGAGCAGTTCGTTGATGGGCATTCGCTGCCGGCCGAAGTCGTCGATGACCAGCGTGCCGCAGTTGGCCTTCAGTTGCAGCGGTGCTTCGCAGATGCCGGTGGACGTGTTCAGGGTGACTTCCAATTGCGACATTGTCAGCTCGCCGCCAGCGATGATCGTCGGCCGACGGATGCGCACCCAGCGGCGGTCGATACGGCGTTGGTCGATCAGTCCGCCGCTAGACTCGAGTGGCATTTCTTCATGATTGACCGGGTCGAACAGGCGGATGATCTCGCCGTCGATTCCGATGGCGCGGGGAATCCATACGTGTTGGCCGAAGGCGGCCGTGACGCGCTCGGCGATGCTGGTTTTTCCGTTGCCTGGCGGCCCGAACAGGAAGAGCCCCCGGCCTGAGTTGATCGCCGGCCCCAGCCGGTCGAGCAGTTCGTCGCCTAGTAGCAGGTCGTCGAAGGCGCGCCGTAGGTCGGCGGCGGTGGGATGCTGTCTGGTGAGCGACTGCGCCTCCACGCTGGCGATGTAGTCCTTCAGCGACACCGGTGCGGAGCCGAAGTAGGTGCAATGCTGTGCGTAGCGGCGGGCGCGTTCCCGACCCAAGTCGGTCAATTGGTACACGAAGTCGTTCATCGGTGCCGCGCCGCGATGACAGACCAATTGCTGGTTCTTCATTTCGCGCAGCAGCGCCTCGACCAACACAAACGGAAGGCGCACCTGGTTGGCGATGTCGCGGCCGGCGGCGTCGCCGCGGGCCAGCAGGAACTTCATGGCCAGGGCTTCTACTTCGGTTTCCGTCAGACCCGCTTGGGAAAAACTTTCCGGCTCTATAGGCAGGAAGTCGTTGGCCAGATGCTCGGCCGCCTGTTCGCGCGCGGCAGCGCTGCTCGGTTGCGACGCCCCGGTCTTGTCGCCTGCCAGTTTGTTTATGCGCTCCAGCAGTGCTTCGAGCTGCTGGTCTTCCGGCGGAACGTCAGCGGCTGTGTCGTGTTGGGGGACCGAGGCCGCCAGAGCCGTCCACGGGTTGACGCCATCCTGCGGGGCAGCGTGACCGGCCAGCCGGGCCAGTAAGTCCTTGTCGAAATATTCGTTGGTTGACATGGTGCTTGCAATCTACAACTTTCAACTCAAGGCACTCATCGGCGTAGTAGCTCAAAAGGCTTTGTCTTTGTGGAGCTGCCCAGCTATCGCGGCTTGAGGTTCGACCAGGACTGGCACGCTTCTGGGCAAAGCTGTGTTGACTGGGTGCTGCGATCAGCCGGGCAGATCAGAAGCTGATTGCCTTCAGTTCCGGATGATCTCCCACATAAACCATTCGATCCAGTTGAAAACCCATCTGATAGAAACCGCCCCCCATCGGATTCAAATGCTTTACCTTACCGTGGACGAACGACATGTCGCCCTCGAAACGGAAGCCCAACACTGCTTCTTCCAGAGGCAGCGGTTCGTCTAGTACAATCGCTACTCCGGTGTTCGAGAACTCCTTGGTCACGGCAGTGAAGGCTTGGCCCAGACACAGCTTTTTGTTCACAACCGGTATAACCAACACAACCACGGTGAGGTTTACGCGGTTGTCCAGTCGGGGTCCGTCGGCAAGGCATTTCAACTCGGGGCAGTTATTGTTGACGATTTTCAACACCAACCCTTGCACATCGAGCCGTTGCTTCCGCGCAAGAAATGGCATGGCAATCCCCCTTTTACGATGTCAATGTCGCAAACAACAGACGGAGCCAGTGACCTGCTAACTGCGGAAAACTTGGCCTGTGGGCAGTTCACCGCACGCAAATCCGATTGGCGACATCCCTGTGGAGTATCTATTGGTCCATGGAACCTGCGCCAAGCCGGCACGGGCGTCGATTACTCATCTAAGCTCACGCTCATCCACCTGCGCTCAGCTTTGAAATGCTTCATATCAAATATAGTTTGCCGATTGCTGGGTGCGTCCGGCAAAAACGGTACACCTGGAACGCCGGGGAAGCCTACGCAGTTTTGGCCCTGGGCGAGCCGGGTTGAGAACTGTTGCCAGGCTACTGGGCTGCCTGGACCGCTGGTCTGCTATCGTGCTTTACAGCCGCTGCGGTCGTTTACTACCATTAGCCATTATCGCGCGATATGCTTGCAGGCCGCCTGATGCGCCGTGGCGCGCTGTGCTGTGTGCCTTGCAAAGTCCGACCGGTCGGCAGCAGTCGGCGGGGATGGGGCCAGGTGGGCCGGAGGATTGTGAACCATCGAGAAACCGCCTTGCGCCCGCTGGGAGCTTCTAACAGGTCGGGATACCGCCTGCTTCGAGCGATTCTTACGGGGCGGCGCCGGTCGATTAGAGGTGATAGGAACTACAACAAGTCGGTTGCAGTTGCGCAGGTCATGACATCCAGAGAGTTGGTTATCCGCACCTTGAATCATCAGCCGGTAGATCGCGTGCCGCGCGATTTGTGGGTAGCGCCGGCCGTGGAAACCGGCTTGGCAGACGATTTGGCCGAGGTAAACCTTCGTTATCCCAGCGACATCGTGGCTGCCGAGTTCGCTTATCCTCCAGGCAAACGCGCCGCAGCCAAACTCCAGCGCGACGGCGTGCTGGTCGATGCCTGGGGCTGCGCGTGGCAGGTTACGGCCCGGGGGCCGAGCGTGATAGTAGGAGACCCTCCGCTGGCACAGTCGGGCAAGGTTGACGGTTTCGTCCCCCCAGCGGAAGTGCTCGAACCGGCCCGCTACCAGAAAGTCGATCGCGCTTGCCAGACTACAGCGCGATTCGTGCTGGCGCGGACGGACGTTCGACCGTTCGACCGACTGCGGGCGTTGCGCGGGGCACAGCGCGCGGTGGTAGAATTGGCTCGGGGAGGCAAGGAGGTCCGCAAGTTGCTTGACGTTATTCACCAGCACAACTGCCAGCAGATCAAGCTCTGGGCAGGCGTGGAGGTCGACGGTGTGGAAATCCGCGACGATTGGGGCAGCCAGGAAGGATTGTTATTGCCTCCGGCTTTGTGGCGGCAATTGTTCCGTCCCTTGTACGCAGAGTATTGCCGCATTCTTCACGAGCACGATAAGTTCGTGTTCTTTCACACCGCTGGCGACGTGAGCGACATCTTCGGCGACTTGGTGAAGATCGGCTGCGACGCCATCCACACCGATTGGTCAGCGGTTAAGTTCGACCGGCTGGTGCAACGCTATCGCGGCAGCGTGACTTTTTGGGGCGGCATTCACTCGGTGCAGATGCTTACCAGCGGCACGCCGGATCAAGTGCGAGAGGCCGCCCAGAAGGTTCGTCAGGCCCTCGACACCGGCCATGGCGGCGTGATCGCGCAGTGCCCCTGGGAGCCCGACATGCCACTGAAGAACATCATGGCGGTGTTCGAGAAATGGAGCGGTCCGCTGCCGCGCGGGGAAACCCGGGCACAGAAATAATCCGCCGGCAGCCTCACAACCTCGTGCGCGTTTGTTCGGCCGGGGAACGTGCCAGTGTAAGGGCCGCCGCGGTTAGACCTGTGGCTGCAAAGGTAGCAAACCAATGGCATGGCAAGGGGTTTATGGTCACGACCAGGTGGTAGAGCAGTTTGGTCGGGCGTTGGCGCGCCGGCGGCTGGGGGGAAGTCTGCTGCTGGTCGGACCGCCGGGGGTAGGAAAGCGGACTCTGGCCGAGAAGTTGGCTCAGACTTTGCTATGCATGCAGCATCCGCCGGAAGCCATGGACCCTTGCCAGATTTGCCCTGCCTGCCGTCAGGCGGTTGCCGGCACGCATCCCGACTTGCTGGTTGTGGCTAAACCTCAGGAAAAATCTGAAATCCCACTGTCGTTGCTGATCGGTGAAGGCGAAACGCGCATGCGCGCCGGTCTGGTTTACGAATTGGGCTTGCGTTCTTACATGGGTGGGTGGAAGGTGGGCATCATCGACGACGCCGATTTTCTCAACGAGGAAGGGGCCAACTGCCTGCTGAAGGTGCTCGAGGAACCTCCGCCGCAGTCGCTGCTGATGCTGATCGGTACCAGCCCTGCCAAACAATTGCCCACCATTCGCTCCCGCTGCCAGATTGTCCGCTTCCGCCCATTATCGCCCGAGCTAGTGGCAACCATCCTCGTACAGCGCGGACTGGTGGCCGAAGCAGCCGAGGCGCATCGATTGGCGCAGCTTTCTCAGGGCAGTGTGGGGCGTGCCCTGGAACTGGCCGATGAGGAATTGTGGCAGTTCCGCAATACCCTGTTGGAACGGCTATCGCAGCCCAATATCGACGGCTTGAAGCTGACCACGGCCACCGACGAGTTCGTCAAGCAGGCTGGCAAAGATGCGCCGCCGCGTCGGGCCAGACTGCGCAATTTGGCGTCGTTTGCCGCCGAGTTCTACCGGCATGTGCTCCGCTATCGGTGCGCAACTGCCGAACCAGACGACCCGCAATTGGCCCAGTACGTCCGCCAAGCGGCTGCGGTTGGACCGGATTCGCAGCGGGTGGCCGAATGCGTCGATCGCTGTTTGCTGGCTGCCGAGCAGATCGAGCGCAATGTCCATCAGGACACGTTGATTGCTGCGTGGATAGACGATCTGGCCCAACTATGGAATGCTGCCCCCCTGCGATAAGCGCACCCTAGCACCGTGTGGAACCTTGCTGACATCTAGCACATGGGGGGGCTACCTTTTTCGACCCACTCGTGCCTGAACTGTCGCACGGATGTCGGCCTGAACCGCTTCGGGAGGACGGGCAGCGTCGATGACCACGATTTTGTCGGGCTGACGGGCGGCTTCCTTCAGAAACCCTTCTCTGACGCGGCAGTGAAACTCCAGGCCCTGCTGTTCCATGCGGTCGTGGGTTCGGGCTATACGTGCCAGGGCTGCTTCGGCAGGCATGTCGAGCAACATTGTAAGGTCGGGCATCAAGCCATCGGTGGCAAGCTCTCCCACCCGCCACAACGCCTCCACATCCAAACCACCCCCGTATCCCTGATAAACCACGTTGGCCAGCAGATACCGATCGCTTACCACAATCTTGCCTTGCTGCAAGGCAGGGCGAATCAGTTCCTCGGCCAACTGCGCCCGGGCTGCCATATAAAGCAGCATCTCGGCGCGGCGGCACACATGCAAATCGTGGTGATTCAACAGCAGCTCGCGCACCGCTTCGCCCAGGGCAGTGGTGCCCGGATCGCGACAGCGTACTACCGAGTGTCCGGCTTGTTCCAGCCATTGGCACAGCAACGCGACCTGAGTGGATTTTCCCACCCCGTCGCCGCCGTCGATGGAAATGAACACGCCCACGTCTCCGTTGTTGCTCGTCGGTTGTCGCCTGGGTGTTGTCGCTTGTGTGTTGTGGCTGCAAGCTGCGATAGTCCGCTGCACCGGACGGCCAGCCGCGGCGCTTGCGGCTGGGCGTAGCCCCGGCGGGTTGCGGTTCAGACCGTAACCGGATTCGGCTTCTCGGGGTCCAACTGAAGGGTGGTGATGGCTGAGGCCAGTTTTTCCCGCGGATAGCGTCCCTCGGCCGCCAGCTCCGTCAGCGCAGCAAGGACTATGTTTTCGGCATCTACCTCGAAGAACCGTCGCAGCTCCTTGCGGGCCTCGCTGCGGCCGAAGCCGTCGGTCCCCAGCACCGTGTACCGCCGTCCCACCCACGGCGCGATCGACAGCCCCACAGCGCTGACGTAATCCAGTGCCGCGATTACCGGCCCCGATTCTCCTTCCAACGCTTGCTGGACGTAAGGCTTGCGGGGCGGCTGGTCCGGATGCAGGCGGTTCCAGCGATCCACGTCACGGCAATCGTAATACAGCGCCTTGTAGCTGGTCACACTGTACACGGCGCTAGCCACGCCGAATTGCGACTCCAGTATATCTTGGGCGCGCAGGGCTTCGCGCAGTATCGCTCCGCTGCCGAAAAGCTGCACCTTGGGTTTGCCGTCTTTTGCCGGGCGGTCCGAAAGCTTGTAGATGCCACGGATGATTCCCTCGGTGGAACCCATCGGCAGGATGGGCATCTCGTAGTTTTCGTTCATCAGGGTGATGTAGTAGAAGACATCTTGCTCCTGATAGAACATTCGCTTCAGACCGTCCAGCACGATAACCGCCATCTCGTAAGCGTAGCAGGGATCGTAGGCTTGAAGCGTCGGATACGCCAGGGCGTACAGATGGCTGTTGCCGTCTTGGTGTTGAAGTCCCTCGCCGGCCAAGGTAGTGCGGCCTGCGGTGCCACCCATCAAAAAGCCGCGGCAGCGCGTGTCACCGGCGGCCCAGATCAAATCGCCAATTCGCTGTAACCCGAACATGCTGTAGAAGATGAAAAAGGGGATCATATTCACCCCGTGGCTGCTGTGCGCGCTGCCGGCGGCGATGAACGATGACATGGAGCCGGCCTCGGTGATCCCCTCTTCGAGTATCTGCCCGTCGGTGGCTTCGCGGTAATACAGCACGGTGTCGGAATCCACCGGCTCGTAAAGTTGGCCCACGTGCGAATAGATGCCGAACTGGCGGAAGAGCGATTCCATGCCGAAGGTGCGGGCCTCATCGGGCACAATGGGAACGATATACCGGCCGATGTTCCTGTCGCGCATCAGCCGAGCCAACAGCCGCACAAAAGCCATGGTGGTGGAAACCTCGCGGCCCTCGCTGCCCGCGAAAAACTCGGCGTAGTCTTCCCACTTAGGCGGCTTGAGCTTCATCGTCGGCGACCGGCGTGCCGGCACAAAACCGGCCAACGCCTGCCGCCGCTCGCGCAGGTAGACCATCTCAGGGCTGTCGTCGGGCGGTTTGTAGAACTCGGCCCGGGCGGCTGCCTCGTCGGAGATCGGTATGTCGAACCGACGCCGGAATTCGATCAGCTCCTGCTCGTTGAGCTTTTTCTGCTGGTGGGTGATGTTCCGTCCCTCGCCGGCCTCGCCCAGACCGTAACCTTTGATGGTCTTAGCCAGGATCACCGTAGGCGAACCGCGATGTTCCACCGCTGCTTTGTATGCGGCATACACCTTGACCGGGTCGTGCCCACCGCGGTTCAGCGCCATGATCTGTTCATCGCTGAGGTCGGCCACAAGGGCTTCCAGGCGGGGATCGACGCCGAAAAAGTGCTTGCGGATATAATCGGCCGTCGAGACGCTGTACTTCTGATACTGCCCGTCTACCACCTCGCCCATCCGACGCACCAGCACTCCGTCGGTATCTTTGGCCAGTATCGGGTCCCACTTGGAACCCCAGATCACCTTGATTACGTTCCATCCTGCGCCCCGAAAGGCCCCTTCCAGTTCCTGAATTATCTTGCCGTTGCCACGCACAGGGCCATCCAGCCGCTGGAGGTTGCAGTTGACCACAAATATCAGATTGTCCAGCTTTTCCCGGCCGGCCAGCGTGATGGCTCCCAGCGTCTCCGGCTCGTCGCATTCGCCGTCGCCCAAGAAGCACCACACGCGCGAGGCCTGAGCGTCGGGCTTGATCTTGCGATCGACCAGATAGTGGTTGAAACGAGCTTGGTAGATGGCCATGATCGGCCCCAGGCCCATGGAAACGGTGGGAAACTCCCAGAAGTCGGGCATCAGCCAGGGATGAGGATAGGAGGACAAGCCCCCACCCGGCGCCAACTCCCGACGAAAGTTCTCCAATTGTGTTTGGCTAAGCCGTCCCAGCAGGAACGCCCGGGCGTAGATCCCCGGCGCGGCATGTCCCTGAAAGTACACTTGATCCGGCGGCAGTGGCCCTTGCTTTCCGCGGAGAAAGTGATTGAAGGCTACCTCGTACAGCGTGGCCGCCGACGCAAAGGTGGATATATGCCCCCCGATGCCCGAACTGGCCTGATTGGCCCGCACCACCATTGCCATCGCGTTCCAGCGAATGATGCTTTTGATCCGTCGTTCTAACTCGCGGTCACCGGGATACTCGGGTTGCTGGTCGACGGGAATGGTGTTCACATAAGGAGTAGTAGCACCTGCCGGATAGCGCACCCCCCGCAAAAACGCCTGGTGCTTCAATCGCTCCAACAGATAAGCGGCCCGCTGAGGCCCGGCGGAGCGAATTACGTAGTCCAGCGCCCCTAGCCAATCGGCTGTTTCCTGCGGGTCGATGTCGTGAGCAGGTTCCGACAGTGGGCTGTCCAGCAGAATGCCATCGGGCTTAACCTTAAACTGCTGATGCACGGCAGCCTCCTATTTTTTCTTCTGCAACGCCGATCGCACATCAATTCTACAGCACTGTGCCGCACCGTTGAACGCCGGGTTGTCTGCCCGATAACCGATTTGACGGTAACCATGGTACGTTGGTTGTTGGCTTGCGCTGCCTAATAGATGCTAGTTCGGTTGGCTTGCGCTGACGGACAGATTTTAGTTGCGTTGGCTTGCGCTGCCGGATCGAGTTTCCTACCGTTGGCGTACTCCGCCGGATCGCGTCTCATAGCGTGCGCGTGCATTGCCGGATCGAGTTCCACACCGGTTATCGTGGCGGTGGCTTATGCTTGCGGCTGGCGATTGGCGCTACGCCTAGTGGCCGAGGTTCCTCTAACGCCTGGCTTATAGCGGGCCACAAGCCGAGCCGCTGGTTGAATTATCGCATGCGCAGTCCGCTCACGCGTGCGGCTGGGCTATAGCCCATATTGCTTTATCTTCCGGTACAGCGTTCGCTGGCCGATGCCCAACTGCTGGGCAGTCAGTTCGCGGTTGCCGCCGTTGAAGCGCAACGTCTCGGCGATGAACAGCTTTTCGATCTCCTCCAGCGGTTTTCCTACCAAAGAGACCAGCGAAGCATTGGCAGTGTCGGACGTTTGCGGGGGTGGGCCGGCCAGTTCTTCGGGCAGGTCGTCCAGGTCCAACAGGCCGTCGATATCCACCACCACCATGCTTTCCACTGCGTTTCGCAATTGGCGAACGTTGCCCGGCCAGTCGTAGGCCAGGAACTTCTGCCTGGCAGCCGCCGACATCCCCCGTATCTGCTTGCCATGCTGAGCGCTGAACTGGCGGATGAAATACTCGATAAGTATTGGAATATCGTCGCGGCGGTCCATCAGCCGGGGCAAACGGATGCTCACCACCTTCAGCCGATGATACAAATCGCTGCGGAACTTGCCCGACTCGATCGCTTCTTCCAGGTTCTGATTAGTGGCCGAGATGATCCGCACGTTGACTTTGATGGGGTCGTTCGAGCCGACGCGGGTGATCTCGCCGTTTTCCAGCACCCGCAGCAATTTGATCTGAGTCGGTAGCGGCATGTCGCCTACTTCGTCCAGAAACATCGTGCCGCCGTTGGCGTACTCGAACTTGCCCACCCGGTCGAAAGAAGCATCGGTAAACGCCCCTTTCACGTGCCCGAACAACTCGCTTTCCAATATGTTCTCGCTCAGCGCGGCACAATTCAGGGCCACAAAGGGCTTGTTTCTTCGTGGGCTGTTGTGGTGGATGGCCTGGGCCACCAATTCCTTGCCCGTGCCGGTCTCCCCTTGAATCAGCACGCTGGCGTTGGTCGGGGCGATGCGTTTGAGCCGTTCGATGACTTCGCGCATCTGGCGGCTGCTGCCGACGACCCCCTCGAAGCCAAACTTTTCGTCCAGCCGGCGGTTAAGCTCTTGTACGGCGCGCCGCAACCGGGCGCTTTCGGCGGCCTTGGCGGTTATTGCCCGCAATTGCGCCACGTCTAACGGTTTGAGCAAATAATTGAACGCCCCCTTCTGCATGGCTTCCACGGCTGAGGGAATGGTGCCGTGGCCGGTGACCATAATGACTTCGGCCTCGGGCTGGGCCGTCTTGGTCCGCTCGAGGATGCCCATCCCGTCAATGTCGCTCATCACCAAGTCGGTGATCACCACATCGAAGGCGTCCTGTTCGATCAGCCTGGCGCCTTCTGTGCCGGAAGTGGCCACTTGGCAGCAGAAGCCTACGCGCTGGAGGCTTTCCGCCACCACCTCGGCGTGAGCGGCATCGTTGTCAATGATCAGCACCTTCCCGCTCGACTCGGCCGGCGGTTCGGAACCCGCGCGCTCAACGGGCGCAGCCGCGGCCGATTTGCCTTTAGAAGATCGTACAGATGAATTAGTCATTGAACGACGATCAATTGTGGAATTGTTCCGCGCCGATAGGTGTCCTCGAATTGTCCGCCGAAAAGCATTCTTCTCTTTCCCGCCGATAACCGTTGCTGTTTCCCCGGCCGATGACCGTTTTTGTTGGATCGGTACTAGTTTTGTTAAATCCGTAGTAGTTAGCAGCTCTTAACTTGCGACTTCGTCTCGGTGTTTGGCGATTTGGTATCGCTAGTTGCCGTCGGACTTGCCGGCCGGCCGCAACTCCACGTTGCGGAAGTATATTTCGTTACCCTCGTTCTGGAGCAGTATCTTTCCGGCGGAAGGGAACACGTCGAAGCACTCGTTCACCTCGTGGCCATTGATCTTGATGGTAATCCGATCGCCGACGGCAATGCACTCCACCTTGGTCCATTCGCCCAGCGGGCTAGCAACATCGTCCTTACCCCGGGTATCGAGCAGTTCTTTGAAGCCCGGCTCGTGTTTCGACCACCAGAATTGCCTGCCGGAATAAACGGTTTTTGTGCCGCCGCGTTTCCAGCGTGTCTTGCCGTCCGAGGCGATGATGGTCTCGCTGGTGATGGTGGCCGGAATCGTCTTTCCCGAAGCATCCTTGCCGCGAATGACGATCAAATCGCCTTCGCAGCCCTGGGCCAACTGGCATTCGATAGAGGTCATCCACACGCCGCCTGCGCCGCCGTCGGGACCGACAGCATGCAGCAGCACCCCCGAATTACGAACGTAACCCGAACCGTCGGTCTTCCTCCCCCAGCGATATTCCAGCGATAGGTGATAATCTTTATACGATTTTTCGGTAGCCAGGTAACCGGCCCCCTCGCCAGAGATGCGAATCATCCCATCGACCACGCTGAAAACCTTCTTGGGGTCTTCGCGGCCGCTTTCCTTCAGCCAGGTGTACCAGCCGGTCAGGTCCTTGCCATTGAAGAGCCTGATAGGCTCTGAGGGAGCTACGGCTTCTTGCAGCACTTGGTTCATTAGCGCCTGGGCGTCGGCCAATTCGGCGGCCGTGGCTGGCCCGACGCAGCACGACACAATTCCACAGCTCGTAAGAACGAACACATTCAATGCAAGTACGCGAAACATGACGAAACCTCCTGATATGCGTGCGATGCACATTTGCCTATTCCCGCCGTGGCTCAGATTTGCCGGCTTTATTGCAACTTTGCCGGCTGTACTGCAATTTTGCCGGCTGTGGCACGACCTTGCCGGCTGTGGCGAGGCCCACAAGCAACTCGGTTCCGGTATAGCAATGTTGCCAGCCATGCCGCAGCGCGGTTGAAACGGTCGCTGGTGAACCAACGTCAAAGTATAACCGATAACCAGCGGCGGAGCCGTCCCGATCATTCCCACCGGGCTTGCGTGCCAGACAAGTATGCTTGGTACTCCCTGCGCAGACGGTCAACATCCACCGCATTGCGGTGAATCCAAATACGGTACTGAAGCCGAATGGGCTTGCCCGGCGGAAACGTCTTGGGGTTTACGCCCGGCCAGCCTACGCACAGCGGGCCGTAATAGCGCGTCAGCCAAGTGGGCGGATAGTCGGGATGCTGGGGATGGATGAAGATCGCTGCCCCGCTCCGCTGTGCAGCCCCTGCGAACAACGAAGTGAAGTCGGCCCATTGGAGTTTGGTATCCGGCAGGTCTTCGGTCGTCGGCCCGCTGGGAACCGTAATCAGCGTTTCTTTACGCGGACCCGGCTTGAAGCGCACCGTGAAACCGCCGTAACTCTTTCCCTCTGCCCCTTGCAAGGTGATGGGCTTTTCGGTGGGGATAAAGGTGAAGTCGAAGTCCAGCACGCGGCTGTCTTCGGCGTCGGCATAGCAACAGAACCACACCCGTTCAAGCATCACCTTCTGCTGGCCGACGAACCAGCCGTTCTCCACCCCCAGCACAGCGGCCGTTGGGCCGGTCTGGCGATCGAGCCAGCGGACAAAACGCTGCCAAATCGTATTGCCCGCCCAAAGATCGTGCTGCTTGCCGTCTATGCTTACGTGCGGCCATGTCCAGAAAACACCGTGGTGGTGATAGTGATCTTTGGGGAAATCGTCGGTCAACTGTTCGCCATCGAGTCCCCACAGCGGATGCACGTAACAGGCGCGGCTGCGGCGATGGTCGCTGGCCGGAACCCGCGGGTCGGTGATCAGACCGTGGTTATACACCATCACCGGCTTGCCGCGGTAAGAGAGCTTCAGCGATTTGTCGTTAAGGTCCTCCAGCGCGAATAGCGGGCAGTCCGCCGATGCCGTTTCGACGCCTCGCAGCACGAGTCGTCGCAGCGATGTCCCCGAGCCGTTAGCATTGTTTGCTGCCTTTGCCGGCCGAGGCGGAATGACCGCCAGCAGCGTCGCCGTGCGGGAATCGACCGTCCCGTCTTCGGCGATGGCCGGCACTAGCTGTGCGGCAATAACCTCTGCGTACCCGCCCAGTTCTTCCAATTGTACGACATGGCCAGGCTTGAACTTCAAGGCCGATCGCATCACGGCCGGCGGCAACGGCACGGCGATCCGCAGCGGCGCATCCGCCGCCGGCACCACCAGAACCGGCTGGGGCTGGCCGGCCACCACAGCCGACGTCCACAAGACTACAGGAACCACGACCGCCCAAGCGATCTTTGGTTCTTTCCGGGCAATTAAGCGAGGAGTCGATTTGCAGAAGTCGGATTTCGGCCCAGTCATAGTTCTAATCCTGGTTTGCGTTACCCCTGGAAGCAAGTGCGCCCCGGCGTTGCCGCCACATGACTTGTTTCCCGACATCTATCATCCCTTTTCCTCCCGAGTTGCTCAGCGGTGCCGCTATTTTCCGGATTACTTGCTTGGCGGTTGGACTATACTTCCGGCCCATTTGCTGAGCGGTTCGACCGTTGGAAGATTCTCCGGCGGTTTGTTCGGCGACAACAGCACGGCCAGCCGCACCGGGCCTGGGGCCACCGGCAGTTTGACCACCAGTTTTTGCACGCCAGTGTTGGGATTTTGCGGAGGCGGCGCAGCGGCCGACTCGATGGCGAATCCTGCCCCGGCCGGTTCCAGCACCGTCGCCCACAACTGCTGTTTGCCCTGGCTCAGTACGGCTTGGTTGCCTTTCAGTTCGATCTTCGCCTGGGTGTGCATCTGCCACCACAGTTCTTTTCCGCTGATGCCTTCCAGCTCGTCTTGCACCAACACGTGCTTGCGCTCCAGCAGCGCTGCGCCGCGCTGCGCTTTAGCGACCTGTTTAGCGTATGCGGCGCTGAGGTCGACGACCGCATGTGCCCGCTGGGGCTGCGAGGAGAATGCCACCACCGGCGCGACAGCCTTGGGGTCTTGATTCTGGCCGTCGATGACGATGGTGTTCTGACCGATGGTGGCCAGCCGGTAGTAAGTCCAGCGTTTGTTGCCGAAGTAAGCGGGCATATTGTAATTGTCGGCGCCGAGGTCAACGGCCCAGCGCTCGCCCAAGGCGTCGAGCACGAATGTGCCCAGCTCCAGATGGCTGTGGTTTACTTTGTTGTCGCCGCCTTTGAAACCCACGAACACCGCTTGCGGATCGTCCCACGCGCTGCGCAGAAACACCACGTCGGCCCGGCGGAACCAGCGATCAGTGGCAAAACCAGCTTTCGATGGTGGCTGGCCGCGGCCGTCGTACCACCACAGATGCAACGCCGAAACGCCGCCGATGTACTCCCGTTCGTGCCAAGCGTACAACGGCTGGTTGAACTTTCGGGCCAGCCAGAACATCTGGGCCGCCCGACCGGCGCCGCTGCTGGCGTCGGCGAAGTTGAACGTCTGCTTGGTAGGCCCGACCGAGTGGATGCGGAAATCGCCTGTAACCGAAAAGCCGGGGAAGCCGCTCAGGCCGAAATCCGTTCCCAGCGCGCTTTCCAGCGCCGCCAGCATATACACGTTGTACGAGGTGGCGTAATTCCAGTAGCCTGGGCCTTCTACGCAAGCGCCGTCGGGGGCGAACTCGCGCATGGCCAACTGCACCGACTGCACAGCCTGGTGAACGATGTAAGCGGCCAGTTCCCGTTCCTGGTCCGCCACGGCCAATGCCCCAATGGTGATGCCCCCGTTGCACACCTGGTTCCAATTGTGCCGGGTGCGCGACCACCACTGTTGTTTGCGATACACTTTTTCGGCCTCCCGGAGGCCTTTTTCTACAATCGCCTGACGAATTGTCTCCCGCTGTTGCTGGCTGAGGTCCTTGTACAACCAATCGTAACCAATGGCTAGGGCATGGGTCATTTCGGCGGTATCGAGGAAGTGCGACGGGTTCCAATCCTTAAACGACGCGGCGGTAAGCATCTCTTTGACGGCCCGCTCGAGATACCGCCGGTCTCCCTCCAGCCGATACGCGGTGGCCAGCGTATAGACGTGCTCCAGGCATTTGCGGCTTTCGCTGAGCAAGCGCGGGCCGATGATGCGGTACTGGACCGTATCGGCGGTCAAGTAACGATCGGCATTGCGTTTGATTTGCTGGTACAGTTCCGCAGCGCGCGGCTCTTCGGCGATCAGCTTCTTGATGCGCTGCGTGTCTGCGGCGGTGGCGATCAACCGGGGACGTTCGGCTCGCAGCGTCTTGAGAATTTCATTTTCCGCCGGCACTTCGACCGAGAATTCCTGGCCAGCGGAAACCATAAGTGTCACCAAAAACAATGCGTACATGGCAGGCTCCTTTTGCGGGGTGTTTGTACCGGGTGTTTGTATGTGGATGGAACGGTGGAAGTTGGACGCAGACAGTATACACCGGGCCGGACGCGCAGGCGACGGCGCGCGACGCACGAATCGCTATAATCACTCGTTGCCGTCGCTTGCCTTCAGATGCTGCGCAAGAAAGGTCCGCAGCTTCGGCGCCAGAACCTGCTGGGGCGTGTGGAACTTCAGCTTGATTGCATCGTAGGCGGCCGCGCGGCCGTCCAGGTGCGGCTGGCCGTCAAGCTCCGTCAGACTGCCCAGCGGAAAACGTCCTTTCGGGCCAAACAGCGTCAGCTCCACCGCATCGAGCTTTTTGGTGTTGACGGTCGCCCAAGGCTGTCGGCGCCCAGGTAGCGTCACCGGCACGAGCATCTTGTTATCCCAGCCGAAATGGGCTTCGGGGGCCAGTTGTTCCAGCAGTTCGACGAGTTTTTCCAGCGTTTCGGTGGGCCAGCGGGCGGTGCGCCCCGGCGGAAAACCCCGCCGCGACAGATGCCACGTCCGGCCAAGCTGCTTCCAGGGCCGCAACACGTCGCTGTGCTCCTCGGCGCGCTGTGTGACCCGCGCGAACCCTTCGATGGCCTGTTGGAGGAAGTTCCAGAACTCGGGCCGGTCGATCTCGGCGAAACTGTGGACGCGCAGTTCGATCTCTTGCCATGGGCCGCGCATGTTGCGACACCGCACACGCGACTCGGTGCCGTACACCGGCAAGTCCGGCATGTCGTTGAGCGGTTTGAGGTCCAGTTGGCGGACCAGCATGTCTTGTTTGAAGGTATTTCGGGCGGTGCGGAACTTCATCTTCAGCAGCCACTCTTCGCCGGTAATGGCGTGGAAGAACCAGCCGTCGGATTTTCTGGCCGCGCAGATTTCCACTACGCTGCGGGCGCACCAGTCGGTCGGGCCGAAAAGATCGGAGCGTGCCTCGATGCGTTCCACCACCTCGTCCAGGATGCGCCCGTCCCACCGGCAAGGCCGCCCGTTGCGTCCTACACGCTCTACGGTGTGCCATCGCCGGCCGTCGATTTCCCAGGGCATGCGGGCATCGCGACCGACGTCGTCGATGTCCAGATCGCCCTCCTGCGGCGCATCGGCGGCGGCCGGATCGAACCTCTTCCGCTTCAGGTAGGGACCGGCTCGAAGCACCGGTGCAAGCGCGGCGGCGGTGTGGCTGTACATCAGAGGCCGGCTCGATTCCATCTGCGGTGCATCACCGCGCTGCTCGGCGCACGGCGCCGCGCCCGAGAGCACTTTGCGGTTATGCTCGACCAGCGCCTCGGGCGTGCCGGCGGCAACCACCCAGCCGCCTTGCTCGCCGGCTTCCGGGCCGAGGTCGATCACCCAGTCGGCCGTTTTGATCACATCCAAATTGTGCTCGACGACCACAACCGTATTGCCCAGGTCGACCAACCGGTGCAGCACATCCAAGAGCTTGGCCAAGTCCACGAAGTGCAGTCCGGTGGTCGGCTCGTCTAGAAGGTAGAGCGTTTGCCCGGTGTCGGGCCGGGCCAGCTCGGCGGCCAATTTGACGCGTTGGGCTTCGCCGCCGGAGAGGGTGGGGGCCGCCTGGCCCAGGGCGATATAATCCAGTCCCACGTCGCACAGCAATTGTAAAATGCGGCGGATCTTGGGAATGTTCTGGAAAAGCTGCAAGGCGTCGCGGCACGACATCTCCAACACGTCGGCGATCGACCGGCCGTGGTACGTCACCGCCAGCGTCTCGGCGTTGTAGCGGCGGCCCTGGCACTCGTCGCATTTTACCCAAACGTCAGGCAAGAAGTGCATCTCGATCCGCAGTTGGCCGTTGCCTTCGCACTTTTCGCACCGTCCGCCGGGCACGTTGAAACTGAAGCGCCGTGCCGTGTAACCCCGCAACTTGGCGGCCGGCAACTGCGCGTACAGCTCGCGGATAAGCTCGAACACACCGGTGAAGGTGGCCGGGTTGGAAGTGGGAGTTTGCCCCAACGGCTGCTGATCCACCCGGATCACTTTGTTGATCTGCTCCACCCCGTAAATCGCTTGGTGCGCGCCGGGGTTCGTGCGGGCGCGATGCAGCGTGCGTGCCAGACTGTTGTACAAGATGTCATCGACTAGCGAGCTTTTCCCGCTGCCGCTTACGCCGGTGACTACTGTAAGCGTGCCCAGCGGTATCCGCACGTCGATGTTCTTAAGGTTGTTGTGGCACGCGCCGCGGATTTCCAACCAACCGGCCGATGGCTTTCGCCGATTGCTCGGCACCGGGATCGACCTGCGGCCCGCCAGGTACGGTCCGGTGATCGACTTGCGGCTGCGCACGACCGCCTCGGGTTTGCCCTGGGCGACGATCTGCCCGCCGTGCCGGCCGGCACCAGGACCGAAATCCAGTAATCGGTCGGCGCTGCGTACCACTTCCCGATCGTGCTCTACCACTAACAGTGTATTGCCCAGATCGCGCAATTTCTTCAGAGCGTCCAGCAGGCGGCGGTTGTCGCGCGGGTGCAAGCCGATCGTCGGCTCATCCAGCACGTACAGCACTCCACATAGTCCGCTGCCCAACTGGGCTGCCAAACGGATGCGCTGCATCTCGCCGCCGGAGAGAGTGGGGGTGCTTCGGGCCAGGGTGAGGTAATCCAGCCCCACGTCTACCAAAAACTGAAGGCGGTTGCGAATCTGCTGGATCACCTCGCCGGCGATCTGTTGTTCGGAGTGGCTGGGCTGCCAATTGCGAAACTCCGCCAGCAGCCTGCCCAGTGGAAACTGGCACAACTCGTGGATCGTCCGTCCGCGCAATCGCACTGCCGCTGCGTCGTCGCGTAACCGGCTGCCCCCGCAGACGGTACACTCCACTTCGCCGACCAGATGCTCCAGCTTGTTGCGCAGCGCAGGCGACAGCCGGCTGGCTTCATCCAGCGCCGGATACATCCCTTTGTATTGGAACTTGAAGCGGTACGGGGCCTGCTTAGCCGCAGGCGATCGCCCAGCCGTGTCGGCCGAGTCGGCTGCCTCGAGCGGCACCTCGAACCAGCGCTCGCCCGTGCCGTGCAGCACAAGCCGTTTGTGATGCAGCGACAGTTGTTCCAGCGGAACGTCGCTGGGCACGCCCGTGGCGCGGCAAAAGCTGACCAGCATCGCCTGGAACAGCCCGCTGGATGCCGGCGGCCACAGGGCCACCGCGCCATCGGCCAGCGAGCGCTTGGGATCGCGGAGCAAAGCGACGGGATTGGTGCCGATTTGCAATCCCAGTCCTTCGCACGCACGACACCAGCCGAGCGGACTGTTGAACGAGAAATGCTGAGGCAACAGCGGCTCGAAGCTGCGCCCGCACCGCTGGCACGCGAAGTGCTGACTGTGGACTTCCACCGGCCAGTGTTGTTCGGGCAAACCGTCGGCTGCCACAGCAGCGTGCAGTACTCCTTTGCCCAGTGAAAGGGCGGTCTCCACGCTGCCGGCGATTCGAGAGCGGGCATCCGACGCGACGACGACGCGGTCCACCACGATCTGCACGCTGTGTTTGCTGCGGCGGTCGATTCGCGGCGGGCTGTCGAGCGAGTATGTTTGCCCATCCACTCGTACCCGCGCGTAGCCCCACGATCGCGCCTGCGCCCACAACTCCTCGTAGCTTTCGCCAGGGGTCGCCTCCACCGGGGCCATCAGGTACAGCCGCGTGCCCGGCGGATGCTGCAACAGGTTGTCCACGATCTGGTCGGCGGTTTGCGCGCCGACGGGCAGTTGGCACTCCGGGCAATACGGCACGCCCAGCCGAGCCATGAGAATCCGCAGATAATCGTAAATCTCCGTAACTGTGCCCACCGTGCTCCGTGGGGTTTGTCCCGAATGCTTCTGCTCGATGGCAATCGCTGGCGACAGCCCCTCGATATGCTCCACCTTGGGCTTTTGCATCTGGGCGACGAATTGCCGGGCATACGAGCTAAGGCTTTCCACGTAGCGGCGCTGGCCCTCGGCGTAGATGGTATCCATCGCCAGCGAGCTTTTTCCTGAACCGCTCGGTCCGCAGCACACAACCATCTGCTCGCGGGGTATATCCACGTCGATGCACTTGAGGTTGTGCTGTTCGGCGCCGCGCACGGTAATAAACTGCACGGGCCGTGCGCGTGCTCTGCCCCGCTTGCCGTGGGAAGCACCTCCTGTGGACTGCCAGACGCCGGCGCGTGGCCAGCCCCCCTGCCAGCCCCCGTCCCCGCCGGTCGAAACATCCTGCGGTTCAAAACCTTTTCCCGCGCGCATCTCTGCGGCAGATGCCACAGCGCAACGCGCAGCAACTTCGTGGTCTGCGGACCTTTCGATCTGTACGCTCTGGCTCGGACGACCGCCGACCACAACTTTCCCGTGCGATGCCAAGTACTGTTGCAGCGCGCGGCCCGTGTGAGATGCTTCGCAGCGGCACAGCTCCTCTGGCGTACCGGCGGCGACGATCCACCCGCCGGCCTCGCCGCCTTCCGGCCCAAGGTCGATTATCCAATCGGCGGTCTTGACGACTTCCAAGTTGTGCTCGACGACCACCACCGTGTTACCCGCCTCGACGAAACCGTGCAGAACCCGCAGCAGCAACTCGATGTCGGCCATGTGCAGCCCTGTGGTCGGCTCGTCGAGCAAGTACAGCGTCCGGCCGGTGCTGATTTTGACCAGCTCGCGGGCCAGTTTGACGCGCTGGGCTTCGCCCCCGGAGAGCGTGGGCGACGGCTGGCCGAGCTTGACGTAATCGAGGCCCACGTCGTGCAGAGTTTGCAGCTTATTGCGGATGGCCGGTATATTCTCGAAGTGCTCCAAAGCTTCCTGGACGTCCATTTCCAACACGTCGGCAATCGAGCGGCCTTTGAACTTCACCAGCAAGGTTTCGCGGTTGAAGCGCCGGCCGGCGCAGACCGGGCAAGTTACCCACACGTCGGCCAAAAAATCCATCTCTAACCGATTAGCGCCGTTGCCCTCGCAGGCCTCGCACCTACCGCCAGCGACATTGAAGCTGAAACGGCCGGGTTTGTAGCCGCGGGCCTTGGCCTCCGGCAAACTGGCATATAGCTTGCGGATTTCGTCGAACAGTTTTATATATGTGGCCGGGTTGGAACGCGGCGTTCGACCGATAGGCGACTGGTCGATGGCAATCATCTTATCCAGATGTTCCAGTCCGTCGATTCGCTGGTGCTTGCCCGGGTTGCCTTCCCCTCCCATCAAGTCGCGCCGCAAAGCTTCTACTAGGATGTCGCTCACCAGCGAGCTTTTGCCCGAACCCGACACGCCCGTTATGCACACGAACAGCCCCAGGGGGATGGCTACGTCGATGTTTTTGAGATTATTGTGCGCCGCGCCGCGGACGACTAACCATTTGTCGTTGGGACTGCGTCGGGTCGAGGGCAGCGGAATCTGGCGACGCCCGGCCAAGTACTGCCCGGTGGCGCTGCGCGGCTCAGCGATCACCTTCCGCAGCGGGCCGGCGGCAACGACCTGTCCGCCGCGAACTCCCGCGCCGGGGCCGAAGTCGACTACGTAATCAGCGGCCCGGATCGTTTCCTCGTCGTGCTCGACCACGATGACCGTGTTACCTTGGTCGCGCAGGGCAGCCAGCGTATCGAGCAGGCGCTGGTTATCGCGGGGATGGAGTCCGATCGAAGGCTCGTCCAGCACGTACAGCACGCCCACCAGCCCGCAGCCGATCTGTCCGGCCAGTCGGATGCGCTGCATTTCTCCCCCGGAAAGTGTGGGCGCTGGCCTATCCAGGGTGATGTAATCCAGGCCGACATTTATCAAAAAACCCAACCGGCCGCGAATTTCCTTAAGCAATTCGGCGGCAATCGTTTGTCCGATCTGGTCCAGCTCCAAGTCGGCGAAAAACTCCGCCGCACGCGACACCGGCAAAGCGCAGACTTCCGGCAGCGTCAGCTCTGGCTTGTGGCTGAAAGCACGGCAGCGCGTGGTCACAGTGACCATGCGCGCTTGTTGGTTCAGCCGGGTGCCGTTGCAGGCTTTGCACCGACCGCTGCGCATGAACTTTTCGTAGTAGCGACGTTGGGGGCTATTGAGTGCATTGCGGTATCGGGCCAACAGTTCGGGGATGATACCCTCGAAAGTGCCCCCCCATTTGTAACCCGCAGGCCCCTCGCGCCACGTGAATGTGATGTGTGCCTCGCCGGTGCCCCACAATAACGCTTCTTGGATGGCCGGGTCGAGTTCTTCCCAGGCCGTCTCCAGCACGAAGCCGCGTTCCAGGCTGTGTTTGCGCTCGAGCCACTCGCCCACCCCGCGCAGGATGTGACGCCGCCAGCGCCCCATCTCGCGCCAATTGCCCAAAGGCTCTATCGCCCCCTGCTGTACCGAACGACTAGGATTAGGCACCAGCAGCACCGGATCGAAGGTGTGAACTTCGCCTAAACCGGCACACTCCCGGCACATGCCCTGCGGGCTGTTGAAGCTGAACAATTGCGGGCTGGGGGGCTCGAAACTAACTTGGCACAGCTTGCAAGCGTAATGCGAAGAAAGACGAAACTCCGTTTGACCGGAGCGTGCGGCTGGCGATTGGTTTTCCGCAACACCCGCCGGTGCATCAGAACCGTCCTCGGCTACCACAATCAGGTTGCCATTGCCGGTTCGCAGGGCAAGTTCAACGGCTTCGGCCAGGCGAGCGCGGATTTCAACCCCCACGCTCAGCCGATCAATCACTACCTCGATGTCGTGGCGGCGCTGGCGGTCGAGCTTCAAATCGTCTGTCAGATTGACAAAGCGGCCATCGACTCTGGCTCGGGCGAAGCCTTGCTTGAGCAAATCGGCCAGCAGTTCTCGGTGTTCCCCCTTTTTGCCCTGCATAACCGGGGCAAGCAGCGTAAACCGCGTGCCCTGCGGAAGATTGAGAATCTGCTGGATTATCTGCTCGCGGGTCTGGGCGGTGATCGGTTGCCCACATTTCGGACAATATCCCTTTCCCACCCGCGCAAACAACACCCGAAGGTAGTCGTAGATCTCGGTTATCGTACCTACCGTTGAGCGCGGGTTTTGGCCCCCAGACTTTTGAGAGATGGAGATCGCCGGGCTGAGGCCGGTGATGGCATCGACATCCGGCTTGGGCATTTGCCCTAGTACCTGGCGGGCGAAGCCGGAGAGGCTTTCGACGTACCGACGCTGCCCTTCGGCGTAAAGCGTGTCGAAGGCCAGCGAGCTTTTTCCCGAACCGCTTACACCGGTAAAGCATATAAGTCGGTTCCGGGGCAGTCGCAGGTCGATTGCCCGTAGATTGTGCTGCCGTGCACCACGGACAACTATGTCGGAAACGCCCATTCGCACCGCTTTCTATTTTCTATCTGGATGCCAAAACCATGCATTCTAAAGCCATAAGGCAGCACGCGACAAGCGACGAAAATGTTAAGCTAGTCGTCAAAGTCGGTCGATTCGTTATTTGAGTGACTATCGGTACGTTTGGCATTACCGCGCAACTTGTTCAGGCCGCAAAATATCCGGCTGAAGGGAGCAGCTTTCATGACTAACCGGCGCGAAACTAATAAATTGTCCCCGTTAGCTGTCTTGTGTATCTTGTCAGCCTGCGCGCTGACACTGGCGATTTCCGCCCCCGCGCCGGCAGCGGCCTTGGGCGGTCTGCGTAGTTCGACGTTGCAACAGCCGAGCGGGTTTTTGCTCACCTCCAGCAGCGACTCCCCGGCAGTTCAGCCGTCACAAAACGGCCCCGCCAACGGCCAGAGTGCCAACGGACTACAGCCCGGCGCTGCGCCATCCGCATCACCTGCCGGGCCTGCGCAGGTTAACGGTGCGCCGACTACCCCTGCACAAAACGGCTTGCCGCCGGCAGGCAACGAACTAGGCTTGCTGGCCGCCCCTAACCCGTCGATGGGCTGCGACGGTCTGAATTGCAACAGCCCCTTGGGAAATTGCGAAGGCGGCATCTGCGGTCCCAGCGGGCGAATCTGGGTCCGCGCCGATTATCTGGCCTGGTGGACCAGCGGCACCTACGTCATGCCACTGGTGACCACCAGCCCTTACAACACGCCGCAGAACGAAGCAGGAGTGCTGGGCTATCCTAATACCGCCATTCTGTTCGGCGACCGGACGATCAATACCGAAGGCCGTTCCGGCTGGCGACTAATGGCCGGTTATTGGCTCGACGCCTGCCAAACCTGGGGGATTCAAGGGGATTATTGGGACTTTGGCGGGCTGTCGACGCACTACGAGCGGACATCTACCACCACCGGCGACCCGATAATCGCTAGGCCCTTCTTCGACGTTAACCCCGCCACCGGAGTAGCCCGCCAAGCCTCCCAGTTGGTCTCCTATCCAGGTTTGGTTGCCGGTAGCATTAGTGTGGACGTGCGCGATTACTTCCAGTCGGCCGGTTTCACGGTGCGGCGCCTGCTGTGCTGGGGTGCCAACTGCCCAATGCTGAAGCGCGCCAACATCGGCGATCCTTGCGCGACAAACTGCTGCCGTGTGGACCTGCTGGCCGGTTATCGCTATTATCGCTTGGTCGACGACATCACAATCCGCGAGAATATCGTGGGACTGCCGGGCAGTCCGTTGGAAGGCATCACGCTAGGCGTGTTCGATGGCTTCCGCACACTAAACGAGTTTCACGGCGGCGAGATCGGCCTGTCGGCGATTACGCATCGCGGCCGCTGGTCGCTGGAAATGCTGGTCAAATTGGCCCTGGGAAATAACCGTCAAGTGGCCAACGTTTATGGCAACACGACCGTTACCCAAAACAATCAGACCATCGAGTACTTGGGCGGGCTGTATGCGCTAGGTCCCGGGCGAGACGGCTACACCGGCAACATCGGTACATACTACCGCGACGACTTCGTAGTCATTCCGCAGTTGGGATTGGACTTGGGCTACCAGCTTACTTGCCACTTGCGGGTATTCTTCGGCTACAACTTCATCTACTGGGCGACCGTGGCCCGCGCGCCTGACCAAATCGACCGCCACGTCGATTCCGCCCGTATCCCCGGCAACGGCGCAACGCACCAGCCCGACCAACAGTTCCCCGAGTTCAACTTTCGCCACACCAGCTTCTGGGCGCACGGCATGAACGTGGGGCTAGAGTTCCGCTACTGATCGTGCTTAAATTACTGCGCCAGTCGCCGTTCTAAGCACGCGCCGAAGTGGCCGTGACCTGGCTTTCACGTGGTCCTTAACCGCATGGCGCGCAGCGTTTGCGACGGCACACCGCGGCCGGTGGTTGTCTGCCCCGGCCAGACCTGTCTCCTGCACTTATAAAGCAAAAGCATCAGTAACGCCGTGGATTTGCACCACAGAATAGCGCTGGTGACCGGGGGAACCAAAGGGATCGGGGCGGCTACCGCAATCGAGCTTGCCCGCCGTGGCGCCGAGGTCGCAATCGTCGGCCGGCACGACGACGCCGAAGCCCGCAGCGTCCGCCAGGACATTGAATCGCTCGGCCGTCGCTGCTTGCTCCTGTTGGGCGACATGGCCCGTCCGGAAGATGCTACCTCGGTCGTCCACCGTGCAGCCCAGCAGCTAGGCACGGTGGACGTGCTGGTTCATTGTGCAGGAGGATTGGTGCCGGGGGGACTGTTCGACGTCGACCCGCCCACGTGGTATGCCGCTTTCGATGTTCACGTACACGCTATCTATTATTTGTGCCGAGCAGCGGTGCCGCTGATGCGTCAGCGCGGCGAAGGGGCTATCGTGCTGATCTCGTCTGTGGCTGGGCTGCGTGGGCTGCACATGAATCTGTGCTATCAGGTGGTCAAAGGTGCGATCCCGCAGTTCACTCGTGCGCTGGCTCGAGAACTGGCCGATGATAACATCCGCGTTAATTGCATAGCGCCGGGCATCATCCGCACCCGCTTCCACGACGGCATGACCGAAGCACAGCGGCAGCACAATCTTCAGCACCGCATCCCGTTGCACCGCGAAGGCACGCCCCAGCAAGTGGCCACGCTGATCGCCGAGGTCGTCACGAACGACTATATCACCGGCGAGACGTTCACCATCGACGGCGGTCTGACCATGCGCATGCCGTAGATGGCCACTTTGTGCGAGGCGCAAACCCGCGCCCCGCGGCGCAAAGACGGCAGAACCGCTGATTGCTGGCGATCGGCGAGGCAAGTTACAATACGCTGCGAATTGCGTCGCTGCGGCGATCGAGCTGTTTTACTGCGCTGCTGTGGCGATGCAGTGGTCGCACAGGGCAGTAGCTTCATCGACCGCGGAAGAGAGTAACATGGTCGTCAAGTCTTCTGTTCAACGGGTCCCCTCGCAATTGCACGTAGCCACCGTGCAGATGAAGTTTGCCTCTACGATCGTCGGCAATCTTCGCAAGATCGAGCACTTCGCTGACCAGGCCGCCCAACGCGGCGTAGATGTGGTCCTGTTCCCCGAGTGTGCAACGACCGGATACGGCTACGAGTTCGCCACATTGCAGCCAACTGAATTGCGCGATGCGCTGCGGGCCGTTTCGGCAATCGCCCGACAGCACCGCCTCAACCTGCTGGTGGGCACGCCCGTGTTTGCTCGGCGAAAGTTGTACAACTGCCTGGTGCATTTCGACCGGCAGGGGCAGCCCGCATATTGCTACGCCAAGTGCCATCTGACCGAAATGGACCGCCAGCACTTTACACCCGGCAACGCTGTGGCGCTGTTTGCAGTCGACAGCGTGTCGGTCACCACCGTAATCTGCCACGAACGGCGCTATCCGGAACTTGTGCGGCTGGCTGTGATGGCCGGAGCGCAGATACTGTTTCATCCCAACGCCGGCATGGATGCGCTGGCCGTATCGCGGGCCAAACGCGGCGGCAAGGACGGCATTGCTGTGCGGGCGTTCGAGAACGCGATTTACTACGTGTTCGCCAATTCGGTCGGACCGCAAGGCGGCGGCAAATACTCGGCCGGCGACAGCAAGATAGTCGCTCCCGATGAGCGCGTGCTGCAACTGGCCGACAACCAGCACGAGACCCTGTTGGATGCAAAGCTGGACCTTACCCTAGCCAACCGCGTGTATCCGCTGCGCGCGTTGAACCGTCCGAAGTTCCTGGCCCCTTATTGGAGGAAAATGCTTCAGGCCGTACGTCGCCAGGCGGCCGCGGCAACGGCACAGTTCGATTTACCCCGGTAGAGTGCCGCGGGCGCACAGCCGACGCTCTGAACCGAGCGTCAGGCACAGCGACAAAAAAGCGTTCAAGCACTCGTTGAAGCTTCGTCAAAGGACGCAACATGTTTCGCATGACAATGACGAACTACCGTGGCAAGCTATGGGCTGCGTGAGTGGTGTTGACGGCTCTGTTGGTTTTTACCGCCCGAGACGGAACTTCTGTCGCGGCTGATGCCGTAGGCGAAAAAGTTCACCGTCGGCAAGGCCAGTCTGGGCATGAACCTCAGCAGATCGGCCGACCGGAACACGGAACTGCCGTTTGTGGATGTGTTTCGTCTGTCGCGCCGCTGGGTTAGCCAGAAGAAGGTCCAGCCGGGCGACGTGTGGAATTCCCGATCGTCTTAGGTAGAACTACATCCGTGGTATAACCAAACCCCTCAGAGAAACAAATACCCGGTAGGAACAAGCACTGGGTGAAACCAAACACCTGGCATAATCGGGTACGCGTGTGTGAGGGAGGCTCATTTTTTCGGCGGCGGTCATTGCCATGTACTTGGGCATCGAAATCGGCGGTACAAAGTTGCAGCTTGGCGTCGGCGGCGGCGATGGCAGCCCATTAGCCGAACTTGCAAGCTTCCAGGTCGATCCGGCTGCCGGCGCAGAGGGAATACGCGAAGTCATCCAGCGAACCGCACCCGCGCTCATCCAGCGGCACGGGGTGACGCGGATAGGCGTGGGCTTTGGCGGCCCGGTGGATGCCGCCGGACAGCGCACTATCAAGAGCCATCAGATCGCCGGATGGGATGATTATCCGCTGGCCGAGTGGTGTCGCCGTCGGCTGGGACTTGAGACGATCGTGGGCAACGACGCCGACGTGGCCGGACTGGCCGAGGCGCTGTTCGGCGCCGGCCGCGGCCGAAGGGTTGTATTCTACATAACCGTCGGCAGCGGAGTCGGCGGGGCGCTGGTGATCGACGGCAAGCTCCACCGCGGCGGCAGCGGAATAGCCGGCGAGATCGGTCATCTGCGGCCGGGACTGCATGCCGAGCGGCCAGAACAGACCGTCGAATCCGTCGCCAGCGGCTGGGGAATTGCTGCCGCTGCGCAAGCCAGACTGATCGAACCGGAACTGCGCACGGTTGACCCCCGCAAGTTCCGCCGCGCTGCCAGCGGCGAAGCGCTGCGACAGCGATTGCTCCAGTCGCAAGAAACCGAGTCCGAATGTGCCGCCGAACTGCTCCAGCGCTGCCAAGGACAACCCGACCGGCTTACCTGCAAAACCGTGGCCGAAGCAGCCGCTGAGGGCAACCTGCTGGCTCAAGAGATTTTCCGTCGGGCCACGCAGACTCTAGGTTGGGCGATCGCCCAGATGATCGCTCTGATCGGCCCGCAGGTCATTGTCATCGGCGGCGGAGTGCCGCAGTCGGGCGAGGAGTTGTTTTTTGCGCCATTGCGGGCCGAGGTGAATCGGTACGTCTTTCCGCCGCTGCTGGGAACTTTCGAAATCGTGCCCGCTGCGCTGAAACAAGAGGTGGTTGTTCACGGGGCACTGGCCCTGGCGCGGAGTCACGACCAGACGTAGCCCGACGAATGCCCCGGCGCTGCATCGCTTTCTGTTCCTGCCCTTCCTTTTCCTTCCTCTTCACCGTTGCCGTCCCCTTCCCTTTCGCCCCTTCCCCTTGCTTTTGCCCATTGGGCTTCCGCTAGTCTCCGCTCTTGCCTTCCTCTTTACTGCCACCTCACTCCAGCCCGTAAGCGCCTGCCGGCGGGATTTGCGTGCCGCCGATCTGTCCCAATCTGGTTCGGGGAAAGAATCTCGGTTCGATGGAGAAACTCACGCCCACGTTGTTGCGGGCGGCATCTACGTTCACCGCTGCGCTAACCAGCAGCGACTCCCCTACCCTCACCAATCGAAAGTTCTGCCCGATGTTCCCCTCCCCGGCAAAATCGATCGAGGTGCCGAACGAGGATACCCACTTCGGCGTCATCCAATAGGTGTACGACAACGACAGCACCTTGCTGGCCAATGGCCCCTCGATGATCCGCATTCCCAGATAGAGGCTCCCGCGTGGGGGTCGAGTGAGGAATCCTCCTACAGTTACCACTTGCTGTGCGTCGTGGAAAAAGTCGAAGATGCCGTCGGAAACCAACGTCAGCCGGTCGCCGACGTGCCAACGGAAATCGTAATCCCACAATCCCAGCGTTTTCCCATAATTGTCGCGCGTTTCGCGCGGAAACCAGGTAAGATTGGTGTCGAAGATGATCCAGTCGATGATATGTCGGGCGTCGGGGCGGCCCCGTTTGGTCTGCCAGCGCTGATGTACCCCCAAACGCAAAGCCATCAAATCGTCGGCTATCTCGGCACTCGGGGCGGTGACCCAACTAGCCATCCCGGTGCGCAGGGCATAGTACCTCTCGTCGAATGGTTGTGGTACAGAGGACACTGTAGCGGGTGTCAGCGAGGGAAACGCGAATGTATTGGTGACAAAGCGGCGGCGGAAGGCCTCGATGTTGTCATCGTCGAGAGAGTCATACAGTGGGAAGCGTTCTAGGGGACGGTTGGAGTCGGCCCAGAAAAACTCAGCTTGGAAATCTACTTTGTGGGCCACGCCGTGTACGTTCAGCAGCCCGCTTTCCACATAAGGGTTGATCTTCCACACCGGGAGGTTAGCGCGGATTCCCGCTTGCCCGTACACACGTTGCACGTTGTTGCCGTCGATGTCTTCTCCCCAGTGTCCCACTTCGCCTAACAGATAGGGAACGACCTTGAGCATCCCGAACTGGAAAGGCCAGTCGATCTCATGTCTGGTGACGATGCGCTCTCCAGACTGCGAGGAGCGTTCCCAAGGAAGATAGCTAAACGGTTGGTCGGCGGGGTTGGCTGGCGCGTCCAAACGCCGCAATCTGCCGTAGCCGATGCTTGTGTGCTCGTACCAAGTCAGACCGGTTAGCAGGTCTTGGCCCAGCCAAAAGTGATCGGCCCGCGGCAACCATTCGGTCTGGGTAAAGAATTCGTTCAGTCGCATATCGGCCGTGATGCTCCAGGAGCGGTTCTCCCGCAGCCTTTTCAGCTCCAAGCCAGTGAGTTGGTCCTTCAGTTCGTCCCATTCCTGTTCGTAGAACTGCTGGAGAAAATTTCGGTCGCTAAGTTTTCCAAACTCGAATGTGAACTGGAATCCATCGCCGAAGTGGTGGCGGTGCTGAGCGAAAGCACGGTAACGGTAGTCGGCTTCCGGTTCCAGGTCGCGGCGGCCCAGCCCCAGATTATCGTGGCCGCGGTCGGCAATTCCCCAGAAGTCGATCAGCCCGGCTACAGGGCCGGGCAGCCCCAGCAGTCCATCGCGTCGGTAAGTAAACGCCGAGCCGTGTCCTAACCCACGCTTATCGAGGTAATCGACGCTCAGTTCCCAATCGGTTCCCGCCGGGCGGTTTCGCCATCCCAGCAACTCGTACACATTCCAAGTAGTGAGCACCTGTATTCCGTAAACGTTATCGTTTTTCAGGCGCGCGCTGCGCAGATAGAAAGTGGGGTCTTTCAGATTAGTAGCGATCGACGGCCAGTAAAACACCGGCACAGGCCCGAGAAACAAGAAGTTGTTTTTGGCGGAGGCCAACTGCTGAGAGTCGGTCACCGGCTGCTGATCTTCGTCCAACAGTGGCAGGCCGGTCCAGGGATCGACGACCGGGGTGCGAATATCCTCTAGTTCAATATGGCCGGATTGCAGACGGTAGCCGGGCCGTCCCATGCGGCTGGAGGTGATAAAGGCGTTTCGGGCCACGAAGCGGTCGCGGCCGGTTTGCTCGATTACCTCGGCGTGCAGACGCACCAATCCCTGATAGTTTGGAGCAGGGGTAAGCAGTTCGGTATTCAGCACTGTGCCTACATGATTGGCCACATCGTAATACATCCGATCGGCGTAAATCACCCGCTGACCTTCCCGGAACACGATGTTCCCTTCCATGTAGATTTCTAGCGGCACGGTGGGGTGCTGAAGTTCCCCGCGGCCCAGATTCGGTTCGCCGCCGGCCGAGCGCATCCAAATGACCATTCGGTCGGCCGAGACATCGATGGCCGTTACTAGCTGCTGGCCACCGACTTGGATGGTCAATCCGTCGATGATCACCGTCACTCCCGAGTCGATTACCGCCGTCCATTGCTGGCCGGTCGGATCCGGGAACCATACTACCCGCGCGTCAACATTGCTCCGCGAGAACGCCCGGATGCGCCGTAGCATCGGCTGGAACGGAGCGCTGGTAGCGCCCGGCGCGGGTAACGAATATGGAGCGACGTTCGCACCCGGCTGGGGTCCGAGCGGCGGCGTTGCCCCCGGCTGCCATGGTCCGCTGTTTATGCTGTCCGGCGGCTGCAAAGGTGGCGACTGTCCGGCCACCGGATATTGCTGAGTCGGCTGCCCGGTGGTGGGGGGAAGCACTGATCCGCCGGTGGGGTTCGGTTGCTGAGGAGCCGCCGGCGCTTGCCACGCCGGAAGCGCGCCACGAAGCGGCCCATTACTTGGCGAGCTTTGTTGCGGCCAGTTCGGGCCGGTCGGCGGCCAAGGGTGGTGCGCGTCGCTTTGTGCCACTGGCTGAGGGCTTGGTGTGGTGTACTGCGTTTGCCGGACCGGCGCAGCGGCGGAGTGCATCTGGGCGACGCCGCGGCGGTAGACGTCGGGCATTTGCTCGGGTTTGCTCGCTACACGTCCAACGTACACCTCCACCGAGCGCGCACTACTGAACCTGCCAAACCATGCCTCGTCGGTCAACCGCACGTTCCCCTGGGCCAGGCCGAGATCGACCTCTACCTGACCTTCCAAGTAGGCCAGCACGCGGTTCGATCGCATCTGAAGGGGGGTGGCGTGGTCGATCCACACCACGGCGCGCTGACTGCGCGCCGTTGCTGTTCCCTGGCGAATCTGGCAGGCGCCGGCCAGCAGCCATACTTCGTACGCGCCTTCGTTCCATCGCTGGGCCGATTCGGCGGAGATGACAATTGCTTCGCCGGGCTGCTGAACCTCGGGGATCGTCACTTGAGCCAACCCGGTCTGGTGCCACAGCACAGCAGCAGCCATTACTGCCCACGCAACTAGTCGCACCACCGGCGACAGTATCGTGCCAAGCAGTTGTTTAGCATGCGCACTGCCGCGTGCAGAACTTCCATAGCCCGTCGCCACCGGCTCCACAACACCCGGGTCTAAATTAGGGGCTGAGCTGCTGCGCGCAGAACTTCCATACCCCGTCGGTGCGGGGTGAGTGCTTGCGCTGCAAATAGTTCTTTGGTTTGTGGGCGCTAACAGAGCAGCATCCTTGCCGGTGCGACTGCGCCACGGGCGCCAGTCGTGGGACTGCGCCACGGGGGCCAATCCGACGAACATCTAAACCCAAATGCCGGCAATGTTTGCGCGACAAGACTTTTGCCGGCGGGCCGGATTATACGCTTGTCAGCCTCAAGGGATCAAGGCTGCTTGGCCTGGAGTTTGCCCAGTTTGGCGCTGGACGGTAATGTCACGCTTGCAAGCACTTATGGCGATTCGGCATACCGACGAACAGCTTGCCGAGGAACTGGCGTTCTGGCCGATGTTATCCAGTTGTTATCAGTCACCCCGCGGCCCGTATGTACCTATACTCCGCTACGACCTTTGGTCAGAAAAGGCCGACAGGAAACTTATTAGGAGTTTTCAATGGGAAAGTTTCTACGCTGCTTCGATGGAAGTAGGGGCATTATGGGGAGATTCTGTTGGGCTGGAAAAGCCCTTTTTCCGAACGGCGGAACTGGTTTCCCATCGCCCCGACGGCAGTTCCTCCGGCGGAATCGTAGTCAGTAGATGCCGGGGCATAAACAAGGCGTTGGCGATCATCGTGGGGATCACAGCGCTGGCAATTACCGCCGCAACCAAGAGCGAATATTGCGCCTTATCCACGATGCCATGATGGTATCCGTACATGGCCGAGATGGTTCCGAAGGTTAGCCCTGTGGACATCATCAGAGTATAGTACCATCGTTCCTTGGCGTCGGACCGGAACAGGCCTACCACCGGCACAAGCCCCAGGATTTTACTTACCGCTTTGCCGCCGAACAAAAGCAAAAAGGCCGCCGGGGCGGACCATATCGCCGGCAGCGACGCCAACGCGCCTGCCCGGATAAAGTAAAACGGGGCCAGAAAACCCAAGGTCATCGTCCGTAGGCGGCGCACATAGAAGTTATCGCGTCCGATCGTCTCGGCCAGCACCATACCGGCCAAATAAGCCGGCAGCACGGCCTCGCTCCCACTCCAGAAGGCCAGCGCCCCTAACCCGAAAAGAACCAGCAGGATCCACTTCGTTCGGATGGCAGCGGTCCGGTTGCCGTAGGAGTTAATTAGTCGGGGGGTCAACAACGGCAAGCTTCCTATCACCAACACACTCACCCCTATAAAGACAGCCGTCTTCCAGGTAAACGGCGCAAACATCACTCCCAGGGCAATCACCGTACCCAGATCATTGACAAAACAGGCGCCCAAAATTCCTTTGCCGAACTCCGTCTTATTGAAGCCAGTTTCTAACATGACCGCATACACTACGGCCATCGAAGTGGTCGAAAGGGCGATTCCGGCCAACCAACTGGCTGAACTTTCCCACCCAAGCACATGCCGAGCCAACAGGGCGCAACCGAAAAATGGGGCGAAAAATCCGAACAACCCCACCACCAAGACTTCTTTGATTTTCATTCGCATGGCGGCCGGATCCAATTCCGCCCCGGCCAAAAAAGTCAAAAGTACCGCACCGACCGAAGCCACGAAGCGCAGCCATTCATGGGTAGCCCCGATGGCGTCGGGATAGAAGAGTTTTTCCGCTGCCAAAGCGGCAACCATGCCTACGCAAATTTCCACTAGCGCCATCGATATCCGAAAGTGATGGGCAACAATGGCCGCCGCCAAAGCCAGAGCAAACCAAATCGCAGCAATCAGATAAGCTTGTTCCATGACCAAGATGCCTTCAGGGATAAGAGCGGGGCGAGCTCCTGTCAGTCGATGTGGAATCGCTGAAACAACCGCGAGCAGCTTACCCAGCTCTCGAGTACGGATGTCTGGTGGGCCGCCGCGAGCCCGGCCCAAACCAAACAAAAAAGCCCTGCCATCACGGCAGGGCTTCTTGTATGACGCTTCCCCGTCTTATGGGAGCACAGAACCCCTGCCGGTCAGGCATCGCGGCAGGAGTCATCAGCCCCCACGGGCGCTTATCGGGGGACTCCATCCCCATCACCGTCAAGAAATGCTACGTCTCCGATGGTTGGCTGTCAATGGTGTCGCAATGTTCGATCCGTTTCGCTTTCCTAGCACTACCCGACTACCTGGGACACCACATCTCCACCGATTTATGTAATATGATCCCCATTGGGCTTGGGTGTTAGATACTAAAGCTTCTTAGAAATTAAAAATGTTCGTATTTCGGTTTTTTCGGCCTGGGTAATTCCTTCCAGACGCCTTCGATCTCTATCTTGACGCCTTCGGGGGCGATCGAGGATTGATGCACTTGTTTGGCTTCTTTGACTCCCCATATCTCCATGCCCACGGCGTCATATTCGGAGATCGTTTCTACCTGCCCAGAAACTGATTCCGAGATCGTTCCATCGGGACGCAGAGTGAGACGGGCTTGCAGGGTCTCGTGGCACGTGTCGGTCCGGTACCCAACGCGGCCTTTGACGCTGTCAGTCATCTTATTGCGGAAAGGCCCCGTTTGGATCTTCCACTGGCCGGTGATCACGTTGCCCTCGTTCTGGCCGACAAATTCGCCCTTGATCGGCTGGGGTTCTATAGAGAAGCCCGGTATCGGGCTACTTGCCTCGAGCACATGGGTGATCTTACCGATCGCCTTGCGACCGGAAATGTAGTACCTTGCCGGGATTTTCAGCTGGGGAAGATCGCTCCTCCACGAGACGACCTCGATGATTCGGTCGGCCTGAGCGGCTAGCGTTTCATCTAGCGGCGGGTCGGCCCGCTCTAAAATGTACGTAAGTATGCCTACCGCCCCTGGCCGACCCCCAATCGCCAGCCGATATTCGCCCGCCTTCAGCGTTAGGTCTTCCATCCGCTCTGTATAAACATAGCGTTTTTCGGTAACCGAGTAGATCGTTTGCGGCCCAAGTTGTGTAAGCTCTCGACCCGTCTTCGGATCGTAAAATCGGTAGGTAATCCGCCCGGCCTGATAGCCGTCGGGAATCTTGAACTCACCGGGGACTAGTTTGGCTTCGACTGCTCCACCCTGGCTGTACTCCATGCGGGCTTCCACCGAAAAACGTTTCCCTTCCAGGGATCCTTCGCCGGCTGCGATACTCATGGTCAAGCGGCTCGCTGCAAGAAACACAAGGGCGCTCCCTGCCAATCGAGCAAGCAGCCGGCTGTGGGTATTACTGTGCGGAACTGTCCGGCGTGAGTCGACCGGTGCGCTGACCGAACGGCTTTCGCCGATAGGCACTCTGGTAGAGCGGTAGCCCACTCCCAGGCTAGGAAAGCAAGCAACATTGCTGAGGTAGTTTCTGCGGCAATTGTTCTGAAAGTGCGATGCAACCTGGCCGCCGTCGAGAGGCGCGGTCGGGCGTTGAAAACCAAGAGAGGTCATGCATTGTTCCTTTGGTGGTGGGTAATAGCACCACGCTAGCTTTAGGTTTTAGGAACCGATCATTTTGCAGGCCAGAGAATATAACACGGCAAGTATAGGATGTTTCTGCGCGTCAGCAACCAAAAATACCACTATTTTGGAACCGTTAGAAATATCCACTGATGCTACAGAAAAGTGGCAAGCGGCCATTTGGCAACCATTACTCTGGAAAGAAGCAAAACCACTATGGCCGCGCAAAACGAAGTCCCGCACCTCGGACCGGCACACTTGCTCGGCCGTTTTTGCGACTAGGGCTGAAACGCTGTGGCTGGCGCAGATGCCACAGCGTCGGACCGCGGCCCGCCGAACTGTCTTCCCGAAAGCTAATTTACACCCGCTGCGGTGCGGCCGGTAGCTTAGCCCCGGCAGCAGCGCCGCCTTCGACGACCGCCGTTTTTCGGACAGCACACGCCCCAGCACTTCCGACCGCGGCTATTGTTTGCGGGTGGTCGATGAATTTCCCGTACCGCCCTGCTTCGGAAGGACTAGCCATGATGTCATTTCTATGTCATTTCTATCTATTGCAAGTGGGGGCATTAATGTGATGCGTTTTGGTACCGATGGAACCCCATCGGGATAAGAGCTGACAAGGGGATTTGTTAATCGTCTTTAGCTGGGGGTGTCTCGGGCGTTGTGCTTACTGTGGTTGGTTGCCAACCGCCGCCCAAGGCCTTGTAGGTTGCCACGAGGCTCATCACTACGTCGCCGCGAGCTGCGGCAAGTTGATCTTGGAACAACACCAAGGCGCGTTGCGAGTCGAGCAGACGTTAAAAATCGACTTTGCCCACGCGTTATTGGCTTTCTGCCAACTCGACCGACTCTTTTGCGGCCTTTACGCCATCTTCGAGAAACCGCACTCGCTCCTGTGCTCTCAAGAATCGGATGATGGCGTTCTCCACCTCTTGATGGGCTTTGAGGACGAGCTGCTGATAGCGAAGCACCACTTGGCGGAAGCGTGCCTCTTCAGCACGAACGTTGTTACGGATGCGTCCGTAGTTGAAAATGCTCCAGCGGAAGCCCGGACCTATGCTGCCCATAAGTGAATCGCCCTTAAACAGACTCGGCAAGTTTTGCGATTCGTATCCGATCGTGCCCGTGATGGCGATTCGCGGATACAGATCCGATTCGGCGATTCCTATCCGAGCGCTCTGTGCGGCCACAAGCCGTTCCGCGCGCCGAACGTCGGGACGACGGGCCAACAACTGGGCAGGGATGCCTATGGCCACTTGTGACGGTGCTTCGGGGATTGGCCCAGAACCTAATTCGGCTTCCAGGTTGTACGGTGGAACCCCCAGAAGCACGCACAGGGCGTTCAGCGCTTCGCGCAACGCGATTTCCAGTTGCGGAACCAGGGCTTTGGTGGCGGCAAGGTTTTCTTGCGCTTGCGTGACGTCGAGCTTTGTCGTCTTGCCTTCACGGAACCGCAGCTCGGCAAGCGAAAGGGTATTTTCCTGCAATTCGACGTTTCGCTGCGCCAAGGCGATGCGCTGCTGGGCGATACGTATATTTGTAGATATGCGGCTGCTACTTCGGCTTGCAAAAGCACAAGCACGCCCCGGTAATCCTCCTGGGCTGCCTCGAAGTCGGCTTCCGAGGCTTCCACCATGCGCCGAAAACGCCCCCAGAAGTCCAATTCCCAGGAGGCATTAAACCCGGTCGCCCAGTCGTCGAAATGGGGAACCTTGATGGGTTTGGCAATCGTCCGGCTCATTTGCGTGCGTGTAAACGTGCCGACCGCCGCTTGCATTTGTGGGAAGGGGCTTCCTCGGGCGATGGCAAGCCCAGACCGCGCTTCAAGAATCCTTTCACTGGCCTCTCGCAGGCCAAGGTTCTGGTTAGAAGCGGTAGCCAGCAAATCATCAAGCACCGGATCGTCGAAAATAGTTTACCAAGTCGTATTTGGTAGCTTGCTGGCGTCGAGTTGGGGAACGTGAGCATCGAGCCACTGATCGGCCGTAGGTGCACTGGGAGCGCAGTAATCCGGTCCGACTTTGAAGCCTTGGGCTGCCCGTTGCCTGAGACTGGTGGTACATCCGCTCAACAGCAACAAACAAAGCCCGAGGAGCAAGGCACAATGGCCGGGGCGGGCGAGCCGTCGCTGCCCGGTGCTTTGGGGCGTCCGCTGCGTCAAGGCTCCGTATGCCGATATCCATTCGGTTGCATTTCGAGCTTATATGTGTATTTGTACACTATATTTTGGGGTGCGCATGTCGGCCTGGCATTAGTGAACGTCAATATCAACTTAATCGGCACAACCGGAACCAACCGGAAAAGGTTTTCATATTGTTCTGGATTGGTGTCCCAAGCGAGCGCCTCGATAGATCCTTTGGCGCCGTGCGTCTGTGTTGACCGTGGCAGAGAATTTGGCGATAATGCCAAATTATCGATGTTTTGTTCAATATAACGCGTTAAGATAAGGGCATTTAGGGAGGCAGCATTCCGAAGGAGAGGTTGCTTTACGGGAGGCCACCCAACGCCAGAGTGAGAGAAAATGCCGAAGAGGTGGGCAGCAACGCTGGGGATTATTTTTCTGACCGCCCTGTTTTTGGTGATAGCAGCGAGCGTCGCGGTCATGCTAGCTCGCTCCCCCGGCGGGGATCAGGGGCCCGACAAGGCCAAGAAAGGCCCCACCGTTCGCGTGGAAGCAGTCCGGAAGGCGCCGATTTGTCGCACTTTGGAACTGACCGGAGAGGTGGTGGCGGTCAATTCGGTGGTCGTGGCCGCCACTGTCGAAGGGCCGATTCGGTTTTGTCCCTGGCGGGAGGGTGATCGGGTAACAAAAGGAGAGAAGCTCATAGAAATCGACCGCCAGACGTATCGGGCTGAAGTGCAGGCCGCTCAGGCCAGCTTCGCAGTGGCTCTGGCCAAGTTGGACGATATGAAGGCGGGAACGCGCCCGGAGGAGATCGCCCAGGCCGAACAGCAGGTGCGCGAATGGGAAGAAATGCTCGCTCTAGCGAAGACGGAGTTCGAGCGGGCCAAAAGGCTCGTCGAGTCGGGGGCGATTTCGCAAGAGGATTTCGAGCGTAGCAAAGCTGATTTCAAAACTTCCCAAGCCAAACTGGCGGCGTCCCAAGCTCGGCTTGCCATGCTCAAGGCGGGTCCGACTCCCACGGAGATCGCCGTTCAAGAGGCTGCCGTAAGGGAAGCAGCGGCGGCCTTGGAGCTTGCCAAGGCCCGACTGGCCGAATGCGTCATTACGGCGCATTTCGACGGCACGGTGTCGGCTGTGCACGTGCGCCCCGGCGACGTGGCGACGGCAAAGGCGCCGCTGTTGGAAATCGTGGACCTCTCGTCGCTGGTGATCCGGTTTGCGGTACCGGAGGTATATGCTACCTCTATCCGCCCCGGAGTGTCGCTGACGGTCGCCCTGGACGCGTACCCCGGACAGTCACACCGGGCAAGTATCGTACGCGTGTATCCCACGCTCGATTCAAGGATGCGCACTCGCACTGTCGAGGCCGAGATGGTGGAGCCGCTGGGCCTTGTGCCCGGGATGTTTGCCCGGGTGCAAGTGGAACTGGAGAAAGTCGAGGACGCGATCGTGGTTCCGCAGGAAGCGATTCTCACCACTGCCAAGGGACAAAAACAACTGTTCGTCCTGAGCGACACAAAGGCCATGCAGCGCACAGTGACGACTGGCATCGAGCAGGGGCGGATGGTTCAGGTGCTCGAAGGCGTCCGGCCGGGAGAGCTTGTGGTGGTTGCCGGCAACGAGAGACTCAAAGATGGGATGCCTGTGGCTGTGCTGGGGGCAGCGAGCGCAAAACCGGGTTCCGGCGGTAAACCGGGGTTGCCAGAGAAGAAGCCTATCGGCGCGGGCGAAGGCAAGCCATGAGAATCACAGAATATGCAGTTCATCGCCGTTTGGCCACCAGCGCCATCGTGCTGGCGCTGGTGGTGCTGGGGTTGTACGGTCTGTGGCGTCTGCCCGTGGATTTCCTGCCCGACATCACCTACCCGATGATCAAGCTGCATATATGGTGGCGCGGGGCGACGCCAGAAGAGATCGATCGCAACATCGCCGATCCCATCGAACGACAAATGGCGACGGTGGATAACCTGGACTACCTCGAATCCTCGTCCATCGAGGGAATGTACACGTTACTGGTCAACTTCGAGTATGGCGTGGACATCGACGTGGCTTACCAGGACGCGCTTGCCGCCATGGCGCGCGTAGCCCGGGAACTCCCCAAGGACATCGATCCGCCGATCATCATCAAAGCCGATCCGTCGCAACTCCCGGTTGTGCAGTTGACCGTCAGTTCCGACCGATGGGACCTGGTCAAGCTGCGCGACTGGGCGGAGAACTGGCTACAAGATCGGCTCATGGCGGTGCGCGGTGTGGCAGGTACGGAGATTGTCGGTGGATTGAAGCGCGAGATTCGCGTGCTGCTCGACCCAACCGCCATGGAAAAGCACAAATTGTCGCTCGATACGGTGATCCGCCGACTCAACCAGGAGAACATCCAGCAGATGGGCGGGCGAGTCATCACCGGGCCGAGAGAGATCATCGTCCGCACTGTGGGAGAGTACCAGAATCTGGAAGAGATCCGCTCCGTCGTGATCGCCCGCAACGGGACAGCGAAGATTTACCTCAGAGACATCGCCGCGGTTGTCGACAGCCACGAGGAGACGCGGGTAATCACACGTCTGAATGGCCAGCCCTGCGTGAAGCTCTCCGTCCTGAAGCAGTCCGACGCCAATACGGTGCAGGTTGCCCGGGCCGTCAGCCGCAAGCTGGACGAATTGCGGCCGGCTCTGCCCGCCGGTGTGCAGTTGGGCATGGTCGAAAATCAGGCCCAGTACGTCGAGACGTCGCTGGCGGGGGTGCGCAACGCGGCCGTCGAAGCGGCAGTCCTGTTGGTGATCGTGGTGTACTTGTTTCTGGGCAGTTTTCGCCAAGTTTTGGTGATGGTCATCGCCCTGCCCCTGACGCTGCTGCTGAACTTCGGGTTGATGAAGGTGGGCGGGTTTTCGCTGAATATTTTCTCGCTCGGAGGACTGGTCATCGCTCTGGGCGTGATTCTCGACAACTCGACCATAGTGATCGAGAACATCACACGTCTGCGTCAGCAACGGCCCGGCGATCCGCCGGATGTACTGGCAATCGAGGCCACCGCCGAAGTCGGACCCGCCGTGGTGGCGGCAACGGTCTCGTTTCTGGCCCTGTTCGTGCCTTTCCTATTGGTTCCGGGGTTGACCAGCCTGCTGTTTCGAGAATTGATCCTGGTGATCGCCGGAATCGTAGTCATTAGCCTGCTCATTGCCATTTCCGTCACGCCCATGGTCACAGCCACGCTGTTCGGGCAGCGCCGGCCGACATCGGTGACTACGCGATTTCAGCGACTGTTCGGCCAGGTCACCGAGGGGTACGGTTGGGCACTCGGCTGGGTTATCAGCGGCCGATGGATCGTAGTCCCAGCGTTTATCGCTGCGGTGGTGGCGGCGTACTGGCTGCTGGGCCGATTGGGTGCGGAGTTCCTGCCGACCATGGACGACGGCCGGGTGATGATCAAGGTCAGGCTCCCCACAGGCGCCTCTGTCTACCAGACCGACGCGGTGCTTCGCCAAATCGAACAGAAAATCGCCGGCGACGAGTTGATCGAATCGGCCTTCACTTTGGTCGGCGGCAAAGTGTGGGGTTTGTACACCTATGAGATCGCTAACGAGGGCCAGATCGACATCCAACTTGTGCCCAGAGCCGACCGCAAGCTCAGCACCGCGCAGTACATCCAACAACTGCGGCCCATCGTCGGGCAGGTCCAGGTCCCCGGTGGCATGGCCATGGTTATGAAGATGCCCATCAAAGGCATTCGCAGACTTGGGGAGGCCGATATCGAGGTCAAAATTCGTGGCCAGGAAATGGATACCCTATTTGACCTAGCACGCCAAACCAGCGGTGTGATGAACGAGTTGGCACACTTTACGAACGTCTATGTCTCTATGGACTTGACTAAACCTGAATACCAGGTTCGACTCGATCGGACCAAGGCGGCCGAACTAGGCGTATCTGCAATCGACGTGGCGGACACTCTGCGCTGGCTGATCACCGGCGCTGTCGCTACCCGGTATCGCGACGGCCAGGAATACTACAACATTCGGGTGATCGTCCCCGAAGAACGCCTGAAAGGCCGGGCGGATGTAGAGAACTTGGCGCTGACTTGCGCTCAAGGCGATCTGCTGCGTATAAGGGATATCGCTACCGTCACGCAGACGGTCGGCCCGGTCGAGATCGTGCGTGAGGACCAGATCAAGCAGGTCATTTTGCGCGGCGATGCCTCAGGCGTCAGCGTCGACCAGGCTTTGAGGGAACTGCGGACCGCTTTGGAGAAACTCGATCTACCGATCGGCTATGAGATAACCTACGGCGGCCAGGCCCAAATGATGGCCGACATGAAACAAAATGTGTTGGCCGTCCTTGCTTTTGCCGTGTTTTTCGCTTTCGTTGTGCTGGCGGTGCAGTTCAATAGCCTAAAGTTGCCGGCTTTGATCCTGGGCAGTGTTCCCGTCTGCCTTGTGGGACTTGTATTTGCCCTACACCTTTCCGGATTGTCGCTGGCTGCTACGGTGATCATCGGTGTCCTGGTCGTCGTGGCCGCGTCGGTCAACGACGGTGTGCTGCTGCTGACCTTCGCCGATGAGTTGCGGCGTTGCGATGCCATGTCGCCGATTAAAGCGGTCATCGAGGCCGCCAAAATCCGCCTCCGTCCGCGAGTGATGACCACCATGACGACGATGGTCGGCTTCCTGCCCTTGGCTCTAAATGTGGAGGAAGGAGGCGACATGCTACAGCCTATGGCGGCTGGGGCCATCGGCGGCCTGGGTATGGAAATACTGGTTGCCCTGTTCTTTATGCCATGCCTGTATGTGATGTTTGCCCGCACCAGCAGCGCCGAGCGATTGTCTCCATCTCCGGCCGACGAAGCCGAACCTGCGGACTCTCAACTGCAATCTCCAGAACACAAGCCTTAAGGAACCCCCCACAGCTTCACGCCGCTATTGATCAGGAAGTATTTTAGAGTTCACCTTGTGTTGGGCGAAGCGGCAATTTATAGCCAGTCCCAGCGTTCAGCGGCGGATAGAGTTTTTCGGGCTGCGCTGTCGGTGCCCACATTCTAACAAGTGGGCTGCGTTCTCAGTTCGTCGGCAACAGTTGCCGCTCATGGCGCAATGGCCCTAAATCTGTGCTACCGGAGTAGTACTGGTCAGCACCAAGCTGGGTGAATGACAGAAATATGTCTGCTTGAGTTGACTATTTCTCTGTGCTATGCTCTTGGGCTTGATAAGCGGTCGCCCTCACTACTGGCGCGTTCGGCGGAGGTATGCAATGACTATGGAAAGACGCGAGCTTGTAAAAGCAGGCGCGTTTACAGCGGCGGGGGTACTGGCAATAGGCGCGCTGGTCGCCCGGGAAAGGGTTGCTCGCGATACCGGCGACCCTCAGGGGGAAAAGACGACCAGACAACTGCCCGTGCTGAACAACATCGCCCCCCGGTTCGATGAGGATGTGTTAGTGCACATGCAGCGCGATTTGGTGAAGGCGATGGCCAAGCCTGCCGAGCAGCGCCGCTGGGTCATGGTTATCGACCACCGCAAATGCGTGGGCTGTCATGCTTGTACGATCGGATGCGTGGCGGAGAATAAGCTTCCGCCGGGAGTGGTGTATCGGCCTGTCATTACCGAAGAACGCGGCGAGTTTCCCAATGTTCACTTGAAGTTCACGCCGCGCCCTTGCATGCAATGCGAAAAGCCGCCGTGCGTACCGGTCTGCCCGGTCAAAGCTACCTGGCGGCGCCCCGATGGCATCACTATTGTCGATTACGACAAGTGCATAGGCTGCCGGTATTGCCTGACGGCTTGTCCGTACGGGGCTCGCACCAGCGACTTCGGGATGCGCTACACCGACGGAGCAGCGGTGGGGGCAGATGGAACGACGCTGATGGGGCCGGAGCACAAGTTGGAAGAGTTGCCCAATTACGAATATAGCAAGGCGTGGAGCCGTAAAAATCACAATAGTCCGATCGGCAATGCCAGAAAGTGTCACTTCTGCTTGCATCGCCTGGAGGTGGGGCAGTTGCCCACTTGCGTCACCACCTGTATAGGCCGGGCCACATACTTCGGCGATGCCTCCGACCCCGACGCCCTGGTAACAGAGTTGATCGCCAAGAACAACGTGTACGTCCTTCTACCGCACAAAGGAACCAGCCCGCGAGTTTTCTACATCGCTTGATGCACCGTCGTTTTCCACAGCCAAGCGGTCCGCGGCAACGTTTAGGAGAGGCTCGAAAATGACTTCGGCTCACTCGACAACGGTGGTGGAACCATCGCGATATTCCCCCGGAATTGCCCCAGCCATTCGATTGTTGCTTTGGGCTTTGTGGTTGATTGCCCTAGCATTAGGGCTGGTGGGCATGTATCAACGATTGGCCATGGGGCACTTGCCGGCGGGCTACGGTTCGTTTGTGCCGTGGGGACTGTGGGTGGCGATTTATTTTCACGGGGTAGGTATTGCAGGTGGGGCTTTTTTATTGGGGGCGGGCGGATTCCTACTTGATTTGCCCGGGTTTCGCAACCCGGCCACCCTGCAAACGGTTATCGTCTTATCCGTAGCGGCTATCATCCCGGCTTTCCTGGGTGTATGGCTCGATTTGGGGCACCCGGAACGAGCAGCCTACATCTTTTTGTACCCGAATTTCAATAGCATGATGACCCTCAACGCTTGGATGTACAGCGCCTTCATGGTCCTGGCTGCGGTATGTTGGGTGTTGGCGTTTCAAAGGCGTTCATCCTGGCTCAAGCCGTTGCTGGCTCCGGCAATATTGTTTTCCATCATGTTCCCAAGCCAAAGCGGCGCTTTTTTCGGCGTGGTCGAGGCAAAGGGCTTTTGGCACAGTGCCCTGTTGCCCATGCTATTCCTGACGTCCGCCGTCACATCGGGCGGGGCTACCCTGTTGGCGGTGCGTGCCATTTTCGGGCCGGGTACCGAATCGGCCGCGGATCAACAGGCAGCTATAAGGCTGCTACGCATGGTGACTTTAACCGGATTGACGGTCTATTTCCTATTCGAGTTCGCCGAGTTCTCGATCGCCCTATGGAATCCGGAGGTTCACGCGCCCGCCATTGAACTGATTCTCCGCGGGCCGTACTGGTGGGTCTTTTGGATCGTGCATCTCCTTTTGGGAGGCATCCTGCCTTTTGCTCTGTTCCTCACCCGGCGAACCAACGTCTGGTTGATCGCCGCCATTCTGGTTGCGGTGTGCTTCATGAGTGCGCGGTTGAACGTGCTAATACCAGGCCAGACAATAGGGGAATTGGAGGGATTGCAGGAGGCCTTTCATCATGAGCGACTGAAGTACATCTACCACGCGACTCCCATGGAGTACTTTGTGGGCATGTTCTTGCTAGCGGTAGGTATGGCGGTTTTCTTTGTGGGCAAGTGGATCAACGAACTGGCAGCGCACCGTTTAGGCTCTCGTGCTGAAGAATTTCGAGGCATAACATGAATACCAACGAGCATTCGCAATATCAGACACGCCGTGAATTCTTGGCCGGCGGCGCGTTACTAGGCGGTAGTATGCTATCGGCCATGGCCAAGGCCGGAATCGCCTTCGGTGCCGAGGACGGAGGCGTTCGCGGCTCGGCCATTTTGAACACCGCGCGGCCAGACGCCACTTACCAGTTGGCTCAACCCGAGAGCATCATCTACAGCGCATGTCTGCAATGTAACACGGGTTGCGGGATCAAATGCAAAATTCAAGATGGATTCGTGGCCAAAATCGACGGAAATCCCTACAGCCCTTGGACGATGGTCCCGCATCTGCCTTATGCCACTCACCCGGCCGACGCCGCGGCTGTGGACGGAGCCATCTGCCCTAAAGGCCAGTCCGGTCTGCAATCGGCCTACGATCCGTACCGAATTCGCAAGGTGCTAAAGCGCGCGGGCAAGCGTGGCGAAAACAAGTGGATCACCATCCCCTTCGAACAGGCCGTCCGGGAAATCTGCGAAGGCGGGAAGCTCTTTCAACACGTGCCCGGCGAAGAGAACCGGGTGGTCGAGGGATTAGCGTCCTGCCTTGCGCTGAAGGACCCGACCATCTCCAAGGCCATGGACGCCGACATCAAGGCCATGTGGAATGAGAAAGACCATTCTAAGAAAAAGGAATTGGTGGCGGCCTTCAAAGCGAAATATGCTGCCCATCTGGACGTGCTTATCGACCCTGATCACCCAGACCTCGGTCCCAAGAACAATCAAATCGTCCTTGCCTGGGGACGACTGAAAGACGGACGCGGCGACTTGTACAAACGTTTCGCAGCCGCACTGGGTACAGTCAACGCGCATGGTCACACGACAGTTTGCCAAGGCTCGTTGTATTTCACTTGTAAAGCCATCAGCGAGCAATACGTTGACGGAAAGTTTACCAACGGCCAGAAGTTCTATTGGCAAGCCGATACGGAGAACGCCAGGTTCATACTTTTCGTGGGCGCTAACCTTTTCGAGGCCAATTACGGACCACCTAATCGCACTGTTCGACTGACAAACAACCTAGCGACCGGGCGAACCAAGATCGCTGTGGCCGATCCGCGCTTCAGCAAGCTTGCTAGCAAAGCTTGGAAGTGGCTGCCCCTGAAGCCGGGGACGGATGCCGCCGTCGCCCTGGCCATGATCCGCTGGATGATCGAGGAAAAACGTTACGACGCCAAGTTTTTGTCCTGCGCTAACAAGGCGGCGGCTTTGGCATGCGGGGAAAACAGTTGGTGCAACGCCTCGTGGTTGGTGGCCATTCACGACGGCGTACCGGGGAAACTGGTCCGGGCCGCGGAGGTGAAGATCGACGGTCGGGCGTTAGCGGAACCGCAAACTCGGCCTACTGCGGACGGAAAAGGGCAATATGTGGAGAAGTTCCTCGTAGTGATGGTCGATGGAAAGCCTACCGCCGTCGATCCCAACGACGAAAAGAATCCTGTGTTCGCTGACCTCTTCGTGAACACCAGCCTGCCAGACGGCACCCTCGTCAAAAGCGCCTTGCAAATCCTCTACGAATCGGCTTGCCAGCACACCATAGCGGAATGGGCTGAATTGGCCGGCGTAAAAGAGGGCGATATCATCGCCGTGGCACGGGAATTGACTAGTTATGGCAAAGCGGCGTGCGTGGACGTGCATCGAGGTCCGGCACAGCATACCAACGGATTCTACAACGTGCTGTGCTGGATGACATTGAACATGCTTCTTGGCAACTTCGATGCCAAAGGAGGGATGATCAAGGCTACCACCTGGGACACCAAGGGAAAGGGAAAACTGTTCGATCTGGAAGCCCACCCCAACAAAATCACGGCCTTCGGGATTAGTTCCATCCGCCATAATGTCGACTATGAAAAGACCACGCTTTTCTCGGGTTACCCGGCCAAGAGAAACTGGTATCCTCTCTCTAGCGACGTGTATGAGGAAATCATCCCGTCGATTGGGGATGCCTATCCCTATCCGGTCAAGGTCTTGTTCATTTATATGGGGGCACCCAATTATGCACTTCCGGCGGGGCACACCAATACACAAATTCTGAGCGACACCGAGAAGTTGCCCCTGTATATTGCGGTGGACATCCTGATAGGCAGCACCTCGATGTATGCCGATTACATTTTTCCGGACTTGAGTTTTCTGGAACGTTGGGAGTTTCAGGGCAGTCACCCCAATATACCGCAAAAGGTTCAACCTGTTCGTCAGCCGGTCATCGCGCCTATCCCGGAGGAATGTACGGTCTTCGGTCAGAAAATACCCATCAGCTTCGAAGCTTTGTTGTTGGCTATCGCGGAGCGACTGAATCTGCCGGGATTTGGGGAGGCAGCTTTCGGTGAGGGCTTGCCGTTGAGGCATCCCGACGACTTCTACTTGCGGGCGGTGGCGAATTTGGCATTCGGCGAGAAGCCGGATGGTTCGCAGAATGTGCCCGATGCCGATCAACGCGAGGTGGAGTCATTCCTTGCCGCCCGCCGACATTTGCCGGCCAGTGTATTCGACCCTGTGCGTTGGCGCAGTATCGTCGGCGAAAAGATGTGGCCCAAGGTTGTGTACGTACTGTCTCGCGGCGGGCGCTTCGACGATTACGAAAAGGGTTACCGGGGCAATCGGGTGGCCAACGCTTACGGCGCCTTGCTCAACCTCTATCAAGAGAAGACGGCATCCACTATTCACGCGGGCACAGGCCAGCATTACCCAGGGTATGCCTGTTATGTCCCAATACGCTCGTTCGACGGTCGTGAGCCAGACGACTATCGCAAAGGCTATGAACTTGCATTGATTACGCATCGGGTGATCAGCCAGACTAAAAGCCGAACGATCGCAAACCCCTGGTTGTCGGCTTTGATGCCCGAAAACGGAATATTGATCAACCCGCGCGATGCCGAGCGATTGGGTTTGGTTCACGGGCAGCATGTCAAGATCACTAGTGCCACCAATGTCGAGGGGCAGTACGATCTAGGGGCGGCGGGCAGAAAACCGATAATCGGCAAACTGGTTGTTACGCAGACCATCCGGCCTGGCGTCATCAGTTTTGCTTTGGGATTCGGACACTGGGCTACCGGCGCCTCGGATGTGGAAATCGACGGTATTGTGATCCGCGGCGAAAAACGCCGCACCCTGGGAGTCCACGCCAACGCCGTAATGTGGACCGACCCGGTAGTGAAGAACACCTGCATGTTCGATCCGGTGGGCGGCAGTGTGAGCTTCTACGATACCCACGTGAGACTCGAGCCTATCCGGGCTGGCACCTCCGGCAATTAACTCCGCCTTCCTCTGCTGCTAGAGAACCATTTACTCCTAGAGAACCAACGGCGCCGCAATTGCGGTGCTTCCAAAGGCTCTGCTTAGCTCAAGCGTGCAACCGGCGGCGGCTACGGCAACTGGCGGCGGCTACGGCGGCCGATACCTACGGCAAGCCGCTATCCACCAAGCATCGCTCATACTCGCCTAGATTGTGGTCTGTTTGAAATGCCTGGCGGGGTTGCGTTAGCGAGTGTTAGCAGGAAGATTCCACGCTATCGCCGTATGCTTTTTTAGGCCGCTTGTTGTTGGAGCAGGCCCTATTGCCCAGCTAAAAAAGTCAGTGGACCAAGAGGTCACTTGAGCTAGTCCGCGCAGCACAGGCACGGCATCGATTCTTAGCCTAGCGGCGCCATCAATCCCGACAGCTTTCCGCCCGAGCTTCACTTTTCGTCCGATTACTAGCATTTCCGTTCTCGCTGGTGACCATCGCGGTTAGAAGGCAAACAGTCCCTAACAATTAAAGCCCTCTGGCGGGCGATAAGCCGAAAGTGTATCATTCTACTAAGGCAGCCGGCGGTCGCAGGGGTGTGCCATGCTGAAGCGCTGATCGATCGGTGCCGCGCGGCGCAGAACCAACCGCCGTAGTAGCAAATTGTTTGCTCGGCGGTGTGTCTTGTTGCCGTGCGGGACTGCGGCAAGCGGAAGGAATAGCTTTACCTCGGGTTGCGGTTTGCCTCTCCGGCGGTATTGATGCCCAGAGCTACATTGGCGCCGGCGGCACGTCGGGCCTGACTGAAACAAGTACAAGAAAATATTCCCGATCGGGGCGGCTTTTTCAGGAGGCTTGTTCATGCCCAAGATGCTAAAGCGTAATCCGTTGGTCTGGTTGTTCATTGGGGTAATAGCGGGGTTGGTGCTGTCGGGTGTTTGGCCGGAAACGCCTCTACGGGCGGTGGCCACCGACAGAATCGACACCTTCGCCGTAGCCACCGGCCCGGTGGACGAAGATGCGGAGGCCGTTTTCTTCCTCGATTTCCTCACCGGCGACTTGAGAGCTGTGGTGCTCAGCAGGAACACAGGCAAGTTCACCTCGTTCTTTACCTACAACGTGCTACAAGACCTGGGCATAGACCCTGCGAAAAACCCACGGTTTATGATGGTGACGGGAATGGCCAATTTGCGGCGTGGGCCAGGGCACTCGGGCGTAGCCAGGTGCGCTGTGTACATTGCCGAAGTGACGACCGGAAAGGTGGCGGCATACACATTGCCTTGGACGCCGCAAGCCCACTTGACCGGCGCTAAAGCGCCTTTTATCCCGCTAGATGTGACACGCTTCCGCGCGGCAGCCGGACCGGCCGTGGGCACGATTCCCGGTGGCACAAATTAGCCGTTAAGTAGTTGGTTTAACCGAGGACGTGTGGGCACAGTCTTTGGCCGGGGCCGGGCTAGCGCTGGACTGCGCCACCAGCGCTTTTCGGTGACGTTTTTTCCGCTGCGTTGTTTCAAGCGGTGAACAGTTGCATGGCAATCACCGTCAATGGCCAGTCGCGCCAGGTTCCTGAGGGAACGACGCTGGCCGCGCTGTTGGAGCAATTAGGACTGGCCGGCCGACCGCTGGCCGTCGAGGTGAACCTGCAATTGATTCCCCGGCAACAGCACGAGGATTATCGGCTTCAGCCGGGCGATCGGGTGGAAATAGTTACTCTTGTGGGCGGCGGATGAGCGGCATGCTTGGCGGATAGCGGTGTGCCTGCCCGGTTCTGCGTCCTGCTGACACGCGCTGCGCCACCACTAAAAAGCCGCCTCGTCTGCTACCTTGTTCTGCCAGGGATACAGCTATGCTCGGAAACGACTTGCTGCGTATTGGTTCATACCAGTTCTCCAGTCGGTTGATTGTCGGCACCGGCAAGTACGCCAGCTACGAGCTGATGCGCCAGGCGCTGGACCTGTCTGGCGCGGAGTGCATCACTGTGGCCGTCCGCCGCGAACGGCTGATCGACTCCAGCGGCAAGAACCTTCTGGATTACATCGACACGAACCGTTACACCATCTTGCCCAACACCGCGGGCTGTTACACGGCCGAGGACGCCATCCGCGTCGCCCGGCTAGGGCGCGAAATACTCCAACAACTCGGCAATCCCGGGGCCAAGTGGGTGAAGCTAGAAGTGCTAGGCGACCCGAAGACACTGTTGCCCGACCCCGTGGCCACCTTGGAAGCGACCGAGCGGCTGGTGGCCGAGGGCTTTCAAGTGCTGGTCTATACCACCGACGACCCGGTGATTGCCAAACGGCTCAAACAGGCTGGGGCCACTAGCGTGATGCCGGCCGGCAGCCCGATTGGTTCCGGGCAGGGCATACTCAACCCGAATGCCATCCGCATTTGTCTCGAGTATCTTAAAGACGGCGACCCTGACTACCCGGTGATTGTCGATGCCGGCGTAGGCACCGCCAGCGACGTGACCATTGCCATGGAGCTGGGCGTGGATGGGGTGCTGCTGAACACCGGCATCGCCCACGCCAAAGACCCGCTGCGGATGGCCCGAGCGATGCGGCTGGCGGCCGAGTCGGGCCGGCTAGCGTACTTGGCCGGCCGCATTCCCAAGCGGCTATACGCCACCGCCAGCAGCCCGCTGGAAGGCACGATCGCCCCGGCCCACTCTCGGCAGTGAGGAGAACAGTCGTTCTCGAATCTTGTCCGGGAACCGTGGCCTCGATACTGTGAATCATGCGGGACTGAAGCACTGCCCACGCGAGGACTCGCCAATTTGCCTTTATCGGCAATGCCTGGGCACTGTGGACTGTTGCCACGCTGCGCGCTCCGCGTTCGTCGCCCCGGCCGATGGGCCAGCGCTTTTCGAGAACTTCGGCGGCAAATGGGTTGGCAGTGCGTTGAGTAGGCCAGCCATATTTCACTGTCGGTGCGCGCGATCGAATCGGACGGCGCCCACGCACCTTGGGCGACGTCGGTTGGCTTGAACGACCGATCGGCTGGTACCATGCCGCGGCCGAGTGTGACAACGAGTTGTTAGAGTTTAGCGGACTCCCAGCGCGCGGAGTTCGGCGTCCCACGGCTTGCGGTACGGGCGGACGAGCATGGCGGCCGCTTCCGCATCACCGATGATCTCCTCCTTTTCCGCATCCCAAAAGATTTTTCGGCCGGTGCGCAGCGAAATGTTAGCCAGGTGGCAGGCCGTGGCTACACGATGGCTGCTTTCCAAATCGGCGATCGGTTCCTTGCGCGATTTGACGCAATCGAGGAAATTGCGCACGTGGCCGACGTACTGTTCAGTCCAGCTTGTGGCCGCATCCTTGTGCGGTTCGGTCCAGAAGCTTGGTTCCTCCGGCGTAACCTGTGGGCCACCGACGGGGTGCCCGCCGAAGATCCGTCCCACCACGTTAAGTGGGTTTTCTTTCTTGTCGGGGATGATTTCGTAGTAGTCGCGCGTCAGGGGCATGGTGCCTCGCGTGCCGCAGAAGCGCACGGCCCCCATGCTGGCGTCGCTGGCCGAAGCGGCGGCCTCCCGCCATTGGCAGTACACGGTAAAATCGGGGTATTCTAGAAGCACGTCCTGCGTGTCGGGCGTCTCGCAATTGTCTTTCAGGAAGCGGCGCCCGCCGATGCTCGTGACCGACTTCGGCCCTTTAAGTCCCAAGAGCCAATAGACCACATCGAGCGAGTGCTGGCCAAGGTTCGTCATCTGGCCGCCCGAGTAGTCCCAAAACCAGCGAAAATGATATATCCCGCGGTTGGGATTGTACGGTCGCATCGGCGCCGGGCCGAGAAACATGTCCCAATCGAGTTCCGGCGGCGGCGGGCCATCCGGCGGGTTGCCGAAGCCGGGCATAAGGTTGCGGCAGAAGATGATCTCCACGCCGACGATCTGGCCGATCTTGCCGGCGCGAATCGCCTCGCCTGCACGCCGCACGTGACTGCCGGAGCGTGCCTGCACGCCCACCTGAACTACGCGCTTGTACCGCCGGGCCACATCGACCATCCATCGGCCTTCGCGGACGAACAGCGTGAGTGGCTTTTCGACGTACACATCTTTGCCGGCCGCGCAGGCCATCATCGTTTGCAGGGCGTGCCAGTGATCGGGTGTGGCCACAATTACCGCATCTATCTCCTTGCGGTCGAGCAGTTTACGGAAGTCGCGGTACTGGGCAATCTGCCTGCCGGCCGCTGCCGCCAGACGCGGTTGATACACATCCGACACCGCGACGATCTCGGCGTCGGGCTGAGCCATCACGTGTCGCAGATGTACTTGGCCGACTAGTCCATAGCCGATCAGCCCAACGCCGATCCGCTCATTCGCGCCGTAGGCTCGGCTCCATGCAGCCGCAGTCAAGGCGGTAGCCGCTCCGGCACGTACAAACCAGCGCCGAGTGATCGCTTGATGGACGCCATAGTCAGTTCGCGGGTTCTTTTTCATCATCAGTCTCCAATCGGGCAAAAGACAGGTTTATTGGTTGCTCGTACGCTTAGAGCCTCTAACAAAACGACCTTTCCTACCACTGTATAACTTGCACGCCTTTAGCCAAACCTTTTTGAGGTGCTGTTTTGTTAGGCCCTCTTTGACGCCATCACGAGAGTTGGGGAAGCTGCCAGCCGTCGCGCCGTGGGCGGTCGAGCAGCTTGTTGGCTTCGTCGTCGCCCACGAATACCTCTTTCTGAGGATCCCAGCGGAGGCGCCGGCCGAGTTGCCGAGTGATGACCAACAGTTGGCACAGCGTGGCGGTGCGGTGTCCGATCTCGACGTCGGCTGTCGGTTTTTCGCGCGACATGATGCAGTCGAACCAGTTCTGAACGTGCCCCCGGCAGATCCACCCCTCGCCCTCCCATTGCCGGGCCAATGCCGGGTCGGGCGGGTGCTTGATGAAGTCCGGTGGGTTAGTAGTGAACTTGTTGCGGTTGATCTCCATCTTGGCCTCGGAACCAACGAACACACCGCCCAACCGAGGCCCGCGGTATGGTTCCTCGTCGGGAAAGCTTAGCCGTACTTCGACGCCGTTGGCATAACGAAAACGAAGCCGTGCCGCCGGGCCTTCCTCGATCGGCCACAACTCGACAGGGCCTGTTTCGTCCATCCCCAGAGCATACTGCACCATGTCGAATGCGTGGGAACCCAACCCCGTCAACTGCCCATTCGAGTAGTCGCCCCACTGGCCCCACCAACCGCCGACCTTGTCGGTCCAATGGGCAAAAAGGCGGCGGTTGAATGGGCGGGCGGGCGCCGGGCCTTGCCAGAGGTCCCAATCAAGTCCATCGGGGATCGGCTCGGCGGGCAAGCCCTCCGCCGGATAGGCCAAGGGGCCCTTGAAATTGACGCATTCCACGACGCGAACCTTTCCGATGCCGCCGCCACGCACGAATTCGCACGCAAAGCGGTTCATCTCCATCGTACGCTGCTGGGTTCCGGTCTGAACCACCCGGCCGTACTTTCTGGCGGTGGTGACCAGCGCACGGCCTTCGCGGATGTAGAGCGACAAAGGCTTTTCTACATAGACGTCCTTGCCCGCCTGGCACGCGAGCATCGCAGCCAGCACGTGATGGTGGTCGCATGTGGCGACGATCACCGCGTCCAAGTCCTTTCGCTCGATCAGCTTGCGATAGTCCTGAAAAACCGCCCACTCCGCCTTATGCTCGCGCATAGTCGCGGCTGTCTTGCGCTGGTCGGCGTCACAGATTGCCGCCACGCGGCCCGCGGGCGGGATGTTCTGGAGCATCTGGTTGCCACGCTGTCCCATGCCGATAATCGCCAGCACGATCCGCTGGTTGGCGCCCGGCGTCGCTGCCGAACCGAGCACATCGCTGCGCACAAATAGCGGCGCAACGGCCACCACACCACACGATCGAAGAAAACTTCGCCGTTTCATAATGATGCTCCCATGTACGAAAAACTGCGGGCAACGGGTGAACTACCTCGCCGGGCGTCGTCCGGCGCTCAGCCCGCACTGGCCTCCTTGATCAGCTCCAGGGTCTCGTCGATTTGTTCGATCTTCGAGAAGCCGATCGTGAACGCGTGGACCGTGCCTAGGCCCAAGACGTACTTAACCGACTCTAAGCGTTGCTTGCGGTTCTTCGCCCCGTAGCCCCAGCCGCCGTAAATCTTCATACCGATCACGCCGCGGTTCTTGGCGTGCATTTTGGCGATCTCAGCAGCAACCTTTTCCGGCTTGTCTTCCATGCTGCTGCCAAAAGGATTGATCCGCACGAGGTGGATGTCCATGTGTTCATTTGCCACGGCGTCGGTCAGGGCCTCCAGCGAATGGCAGGAGACGCCGATCGCCCGGACGCGGCCCTGCCGCTTGGCATCCAGCAGCGCGTCGATGACCGCCCGCCGCTCAACCGACCACTGCGGCCGGGTCATGCAGTGGAGCAGTACGCTGTCGAGCGTTTCCATGTCGAGCTCCCGGCGGAATCGCTCGATGACGGCCTTGGCCTGTTCGGCGGTTCCGGCGCTGGTCTTGGTTTGCACGAACACGTCCTGCCGCGGCAGTTCCTTCAGCGCGGCGGCGACCAGTTCGTGGGTCTTGTACATGTCGGCTGTGTCGAGGTAGCGGATTCCGCGGTCGTAGGCCTCGCGCACCAGCCGGACGAAACCATCCTTGCCGAGATCGCGCTGCTCTTTGCCCGAGTTCGTGCCGGTGCCCAACCCCAGAACCGACGTCGTAATGCCGCTCTTGCCAAGCGTGACCAAATCCGAGCCAGCCTTGACGCGAACCGCCGCGGCAGCAGCCGCCGGTTGGGTGGCCTCCAAGCGCGCGCCGATGGCTGCCGCGCCGGCCACAACAGAGGCAGTGGCCAAGAAATCGCGCCGCGTGAGGGTTGACATAATGTGCTCCTTGCGTCGCTGCTTGCTGTGGGTTCGAGGAATAACGGAAAACTAAGCCGAGAATCGAGCCGTCCCATCCTGCTTTTTCTATCGACCATCGAGGCATCGCCCAGCGAAAGGCAGGTTGGAGACCAAATCTGTTTCAACGCGCCGCCCAGCAATTGACTGGTGCGCACTGACTGTCCGCCTGCGTGTCGCAGTGGCGGCCACATCAGCGATCAAAACTCGTTGAACACCTCGTGGCCGGGCCGAAGCGAGCCGTCGGCCTCGATAAACGCCAAGTTTCCCGGAGCGCCGACCGGGCCGAACTCGGGCCGGTGAGCGTCGGCGATCAGGCTGTGGTGAAGCAAGTACACCAACCACCCGATGCCGCGCTGCTTCAACTGCGTCAGCGTGTAGCGGATCGACTCGACGCGTACCCGGTCGTCCAGGTCGCCCCAGCAACATTCGGTGGCCAGAATCGGCTTGCCGACTTTTCGGGCATAGGCGACCTCGGTATCGAGTTTCTTTTCGTAGCCTTCCTTGGTGGCCGCCTTCAAGTCATGTCGCCAATAGGGGTGGATGCTCAGCAGATCGCTCATCGGGTTGACCATCTCTAGCGGGACGCCCGAATGGATCCCCACGGTGATCGGCGCCTTGGCGCCCAGCGCCTTGCACTTGTCATACAGCCCCTGAAGCCACGCGGTCTCTGCCGCGACGATCTGGGGAATCGACTCGCGAGGACAGCTATAGGAGTAGGGCTCGTTGCACAAGTCCCAGGCCAGGATGCGGGAGTCGTCCTTGTGTCCGCCGACGATGGCCTCCAAGTAACGATCGAACATGCCGGGGCGCTGCACCCAACTCACCTTGGGAAGAAAGTGGTCGATGTAAATCCCACCGTAGTCCAGCAGGCTGTCGTGCCAGCGATTGAACAGCACCGGCATGACGGTCAAGCCGTACTTCGCAGCGATGGCCAACGACGTCTCGAAGTTCCGCGCGAACCGATCGGGATTGCGGAGGAACGAGTCCCAGGAGAGCCACAAGCGGATGGCGTTCATGCCGGGAAAATACTTCTTGCCAAGCCCCAACTCCCGTTCGATCACTGCCGCATCGAACTTCTGCCACAGTTCGAACCCCGAGCTGCCGTAGCTCGGCTGGTAGTTGAAACCGCGGATCTTGGCCCAGTCCACCCCAGCGGCAGGTGACTGCTCGGCTGCGTTTGCCGGCACAACAAAGGCAGCGGCGGCAACAGAGCCAGCCGTTTCGGCCAGGAACCAGCGCCGCGAAACTTGCTGGTTACAATCGCTGTTCATACCATACTCCTCTTATCACGGGCGTGATTGGTCGTTGGGGTATCCGGTTCGCCATGCCCGCCGAACCCCGCGGCAGCGGGCCGACAATCGTCAACTCGAAAATGGAAATGTGCCTCGTCGAGCGCCCCCAAAAAATGTGCCAGAATGCTTGCGTTTGCTGGGCGGCCGATAGTGTGAGCGGATCTGGACGGTGATGGCCACCTGTGCTCAACAGGGTCGAGCGGCCTTTCGGTTGTTGCTCGACTCGGTACCAGCTCATCTATGCGGTAGCTCCCTACCCTCGAGTCTGCCGTAGGCCCCTGAAGGGATTTTTGGATCGCTTTTTCCATGATCCCTGAGGCGGCTATGGGGTTATTGCCTGTCGGTCCGTCCAACGGCAGACAACTCTGCCAGTACGCCGCAGCGCAGGGTCACAGGGCCGAGCAAGCCGGCAGGAACCAAAGGGTCATCCTTGGTATGCGGCATAAAGGTGCTAAACAGGATGCGGCCATTGGGGCTTTTGCCGCCCTGCTTGGCCCAATCGGGGAAGGCGATCGGGCTGCGTGGTTTCTGGCCCGCCCATGCCGGCGTGACTGTCGCCACGTCTGGCGGAAGTTGCTCGTCGCCGATCCACCGATTGCGCCAGCCGTTGACCACGACGATCTCCAGCTCGTTCGGTCCCGGCCGGACGGCCCCCGTAATGTCCACCGCGAACGGTGGACACCACGCAACCGCAACCACGCGACCATTCATCCGGATCTCCGCCAGTTCTCTTACTTGGCCCAAATCGAGCATCAGCCGTTTTCCATCGCCGACAAACTCGGGCGGAATGGAGATCGTCTGCTTGTATGCAACGGACCCAGAATAGTATTTTATCTGTGGATCGTTATGCTCATGCAGGGAGATCAACTTATCGAAGACTACCGGCTTGTCGGGGCCACCCATCTGGGAGTCAAACTGGAGCGTCCACGGCCGCACCAAGGGCACCGGCGCAGGCACGGTCAGTTCGGCGGCCACTTCCTTGCCGGCCTTAGTCTGGCCGGAAAAACGCCCGCTTTCGAACGCGAGCACGCCCGGCTGTCCGCCCGGCAACACCACCGGTTGAGAATCGACCGTGCCGGTAAACGGCTTCAAACGCGTGAACGAAACGAGCGGATCGGAGTTCGTGACCCCTCGCCGGAAGACGACGAACACGGACGCGACGGGCGGCAGACTGAGCCGAACGAACGTCTGGCCCTTATCCTCCCGCCACACCGGGGCCGGACGGATAGTGCCACTAACTGCGTCCCACAATTCGGGAACTTTGCCCGTTACCCGAAAGGCAAACTCCGCCTCGATGGGCTTCAAGAAATCCTGGTTGGCCACGAAATACCAGTCTGTATCGGTGGCATCGTGTCGCCGGTGGATGAACTCTACCGGCGTATTTTCCGGCCGTCCAAAATCAGGCAATAAGCCCGTTTCCCGTGCCCACTGATCTGGTGCATACCCCCACCATACCTTGCCCTTCCCATAGGTGTTCTGGCCCTTTGTGCCTTCGACGTATCCTTTCCACAATGCTGCGGAGAGTTCGCGGAAGACCTTGTCGGTGGTGGCCTCATCTCTGAGCGTCCAGGCAGATAGCGGTTTGAGGCCGAGGACCTGCGCGCCATCCTGCACCAGACGGGCGATGTGTGCTAACACCTCGGGCGTAAAGCGCCGGTAGTTGAAGTGGTTGTACTCAGAGGGGAGTACCAGGGCAGCATAGCGTTGGCCGCTGGGCAAACTGAGCCGGCCGTCCTGCACGCGCAACTGGAGGATTATGTCGTCGTGGGCCAGGTCGTACCGATAGCCGAAAGGGAATTCGACCGGCAGCGTCACTCCCAGATCGGAAGGATCATGCACGAGGAAGTCGGCCACATGCCGCCCTGCTTGGAGCAATGCTTGGCTGCGTGCCACGTAGTCGGCCCATGCCTTCATCTGTTCGCGCCACGGCAGGGCGTTTGGATTGAAGTTGACGCCCCAGATGCCGAAGTACATCCCCGGCCGCAATTGGGGATAGGGGTTGTGAGCTACTTCGTGCAGCCAGAAGGCGTTGACGCCGTCGCACCATGCGTTGTCGCCCACCAGCTTCAGATGCAGCGGCATTCGTTCCGCCCCATAGTGCGCCAGATAGGAGGTGAACGATTCCGCCGTCACCAGGTTCTTGCCCGTCGTGTGCGCTATGGACGGAACAAATCCTATCGAGCCGGAGCGGCGATTCGGATTGGGCTTCCACAGTCCCTCGCCGCCGCCCATCCAGAATTCGCACTGCAACAGCACGCCCTCCACCGCACCCATCGAAAGCGCCCCAAACGTGCCGCGATCGTAGGGCTGCAACACGAATTGCAAGCCGTGTTGCCGACATTTGCGGACCATGGTGGCGGCAAACGCCTCGTTGGCCCCGACTTCCAGCGTCTTGCGATAATCGCGCAAGAACCGCTCGCTTTGTTGGGCACTGCCGACGATCCGGCCCGTCAACACCGGCAACCACGGCAACAGGCTATAGCCGTGCAGTTTCTCGAACCGCTGCGGAAAGTCCGCCGCCCACGTGTGGTTGCCCGTCTCGTGACTGTCGAGCTGGATGTAACGGAACGTCGTGCCGACGTGCTCTCCCAGGCGGTCCAGCACGGGTTGGATGCCGTGTTTCCAATGGCATTCCAGGGCAGCCGGATCGAGGCGGTCGCAATCCATGCCCGCCCCGCTCGGCATGGCCATCTCCAACCCGTTGCGTCCGTAGGTGTAGGCAGCCACCAACACGATCCACTGGCCTTCCGGCACGTTCCAGGTGAGCGTGCCATCGTGCCCGATCTGCGGCGTCAGGTCCACTACATCGGTACGCGGGATGACGGCCTCTGGGCTGACCGGTTGCATATCCGCAGCGGGAATTGCCCGCTGCGCCGGATCAGGTGGACTATTGTGCGCCAGATTCCACAGCCCTTTGGCCCCCCGTTTTTCGTCGATGAAGGGAATCTTTACCGGCTGGCCGGAAGCCAGTTCCGCCGCCGGGATGCGGAACGCCACAATGCCGACAAAACCTTCACCTTTTTCGGGATCGAGTACGGGTCGGCGCCAGGTGAAAGTTTTCCCGCCGCTTACCCTATATTCACCGAGGTTTAGGTGCTTGTACGCATGTTTGGGGGTGATCCACGGGCCGCCCGCGCCGGACCAACCGGCCCCTGCGTGCATACCTAGCTGCAACCCAAGCCGTCGCGCCTCGTCAGCGGCATGGCGCAGGAGGCTCAGGTGCGTTTCATCCAGATACCCGGCCGCCGGCCCGACTTCGGAAATGAACGGCTTGTGCTTCACATCGCTGGCACGGTTACCGACGTGATAAATGATCGCGCCGGCAAAACCGGCCCGGGCCATGTTCTCCAGATCAGCCGTGATCCCCGCCTTGGTTACATGCCCGTTGATCCAGTGCCAGGCGTAAACGCGGAGTTTCGCCTGCTCCGGCGGATGGCCAAACAGCCGCTCAAGCTCGTCCGGTGCGGCTTCCGCAACTTCTTTCCCCACGGCGCCGATCGGCAGCCACAGACTGCCCACCAACACCGCTCCTATGGCATACCATAAGATCCAGTACGTTCGCATCGTCACAGCTCCTCAATCAAAGACCACCTGGGAAGCTCTTGAAGCGTGGTGCGGCTACTTTGCATCGCTACGGCTCCTCGATCGTAGGGGCTAGTGGTGCCGTCAGTCGTCCGAGGGAAGTTGTTCGTACGCGCCAAGGTCGAAAACTACATACGAGTGCCAATTGACAGCGCGCTTAGTGCAAAGCAGCCGCACGTAGCGCGCCTGGGTTGGCTCGAAGCGGACCATGTCGGAATCGCCTAGCAACGTTTGCGAATGTCGTCCGGAGCTGGCCCGGTTTTCCACCTTCGCTGCGTCATGCCACTTCTGGCCATCAGTGGACACTTGTACCACATAGTCTTTGGCGTGTGCCTTCCACCACAGAACTGTCACGGCACTCACCGTACGCTGCGCACCCAGGTCGACTTGCAACCATTGTGGATCCGGCGCGCTTTTATCGGCCCACCAGGCAGTGTACAGGTCGCCGTCAACGGCCAGCTCGGGCGGATGCTGCGCGCTGGAGGCGGTTACCTTTTTCCCCCGTGCCAGGTTCTCAATGCCAGCAGCGATGCGCACCACGTTCGAGCAGGCCACGGCGCCGTCGGCGTCGCGTGCGAACGCCACGATGTTGTGGAAGCCCGGCGGCGGGTCGCGCCAGGTGAAACTCCAGCGCCCGTCAGGTTCCATCTCCGGCTCGCCCAGGCGTGTTTGCTCGCTGAAGGCCGCATGCACCGCCTGGTCCTCGCGCTGGTGCCATGTAATCCACGGCGCCTTCAAGGAGTAAACAGTCACCGACTTCAGATTGCCGTTCCGGTCCGTCGCCGCTCCGAGGATGTGAACCTGCCGGGCTCGAAGCTGAGCGCCGTCGTCGGGGTGCGTGATGCGCACGTTGGGCGCCACATTGCCTTCGCGTAGCAGCGGCAGTCGATCCAAAGTAATGAAGTAGGGATGGTTCCAGGTGAACCGCGCCCAGTCCATCTGGTCGATGTACCATGCCAGGCACCACGCCCAAGGCGGTCCTTCCCGTTGTGCCATTATGGGATTCAGTAGGGCCGGCGCCTCGCCAACCGCGAGCATCTTGCCCGGCGCAATGCCTTGCAGCAATTCGTAGGCCCGGGAGTATGATTCCTCCCAGGGGCTTCCCCACCAACCTTGCTGCTTGTATTTCCGGTCGCCATAGACGGAAATACTTGCGATATCCACGTACTCGGTGCCGGGATAGAACCGCCGGCGGTATGCCAGGTTTTCCTCGAACGTCTTTCCTGCCGCGTGCGCCACATGGGCGGGCTGGTAGACCCAGATCAGGTTGTGGAGTTTCCGCTGGTGGACCAAGTAGCGGAACATCTGCCGCCAGAGGGCCGCGGTGTTCTCCGGTTTGGCGGCGTCGGTCCACCAGAACCAGCCGCCGTCGATTTCATGAAACGGCGCCCATAGCACCGGCACACGGGCCTTGGCGAGCTGCTCGAGGTAGTCGGCCGAGATGCCCAGGTGGTGATGGAACGCCTGGTACTCATCCGTGCCTGGGGTGAGCATCTTTTCCAAGTCCGGCGGGTTGGGATTGCGCATGTAGGAAGCCGTTGGGGGGTTGCCGGGCCTGACCCAACACCAATGATAGTGGAGGTGAACGATACCGCCTTTCTCGCGCCACCAGCGCAGACAGTTGTCAGTGACCGCTTGCAGCACGGCACGTTGCCGCGCTGGCTCCAGAGGATGGAAGCCGGCCATGTTGCCGTAGAAGATCGCAGGCTCGCGGCCGGTGCGGTGCAGCACGTTGTGCGGCCCGCCTCCGCCACCCCCCACGTCGGATATTCCTGTGGGAATGCCTTTGCCCTGCACCTGGTGCAGATACTCCAGTATTCGCCGGGCCTCGGCAGTCAAGTCCGGGTCCACCGGTTCCCGCGCCCAGGCCGCGCTGGCGATCATCACGCTAAGCGCACAGTTCACTGCCGCAACCAAGCACCATTGCATCAACATGGTCATTGAATTCCTCGTTCTCTTTCTCCGCGGGAGTTGGGCGGCGCATTGAACTGGGCCGCCGGCCGAAGACACACCACCTCACCGTTGACTAGGGAAAGCAGCAACCGTCCGCCGGCGGCGCTCATGCCATCGAATACGGGACAAGCGGGTAGATCATGCTCGGCCAGCAACCGACCGGTTGTGCCATGGTGGACCAACAGTTTGCCAGGGCCGACGTAACTGGTGGCCTTGTCCCACTCGGCCCGGGTCTTCCCCTCGACGATTCCGGCGGCGAAAAGCAGTTCTCCGCCGGCCCCGTCGGGCGCGGCGAGCATCGCCCGGACGATAATGGGAACGTTCTCACTCCACAGCGGGGCAGCAGTGCGCACCAACGCGGCGGCATTGGGGGATGTACCCAGCCGCTTCCGCATTTCCGGTGTTGTCTGATCGCCAGTAGTGTTGCCGTGATCGTAACTGTCAGCCACCAACCGGTTGCCGCTGCCTGGCTTGTGGGTAGGATACCAACCGCCCTCGAAATGCTTGGCCGCGTAGGCACGATTTTCGCCAAGGACTACAAGATTTCCGGCCCGCGCAGCGTAGCCCGTCCCGGTGCTGTAGCCGGGCCAACTGTCGTCGTGGACCCAGAACGAGCGGTGGAACATCGTGTCGTCCAGCAGGCCGAAATTAGCCATCAAGTGCTGCCCGCCCATGGGGGTCAGCCCAGTCCAGTGAGTGCGCCGCAGTGGCACCGGCTCCAGCGACGACGTGAACTTGTTTTTCATCATGTACAAGTAGGTCCCGTCGCTCACCAGCAAGTCGGCCCGCGCGCCTTGCATGTCGTAGCCGGTCGCGTGCTGGTCCCGAATGCGCTTGAGAATAGTGTCGCGGTAGGAGGTTTCCTCGGCTTTCTTAAGATCATTTTCGGTGATGACTGCTTCGCGGACGGCGTCACGGTCCTGCCAGGGGCCCTCGAGTCGGTAGTAGTGGCGGACGATGCCGGTTGCCGCGTCGAGCGCATACAGGTGCAGGCCGCCGTCGAGGTAGCTATTCCTCCCAGCCACGGCGTAGATTCGTCCTTGGTGGTACAGCACGCTCGACGCGACAGGCCACAGGTTTTCGAGCCGGTCGCCACTGAGCGTGAGGCGCTCGAGCGGCGCGGCCCGGAACCGCCATGCCAACTCGCCGTCTGCGGCGCGCAGGCAATAGACATGCCCATCGCGGCAGCCGATAAACAGGCGGTTGCCCACCACCGTGGGCGGACCGTCCAGCGCCGCTGGAAAAGCTCGTCGCCATTTGACAGCCCCGTCGGTGGTATCAAGACAGAAAAGCTCGTAGCTGTCTTTGCGCACCAAATAGGCGCCACGGTGGTCGATCGTGGCCTGAGTCAGCTCCCCGCCAATCCGTTTGGTCCAGAGGGGTTGAACTTCGGCCGCCAATTTGCAGTCGGCACGGCCGCTGCGCTGCGCATCGTGGCGATACATCGGCCAACCGTCGTGCTGCCCGGGGGGCGCTGCCACCGGCTCGGCGGAGTACGCCGGCCCTTGAAGCAGCCGCTGGGAATCCATGGGAGGAGGCGCCTGGTCGAGCTGCGCAGGCAGCTCGGCTGCCAGTGCCATCAGGCCGTTGACGCGCACCCCGACATAACATGAGCAGGGATCAGGAGTGATATATGTAAGTCCGTTGGCCGGCATCAGCCCGTAGGAGCATGCACCGCGTATCCAATCGTTGACCATGTGGTGGTCGTCCCGCAAATCCACGAACTCCGCGCCGCGATGGGGGAGGATCAAGAACCGCTCGGTCGCTTTTCCGGCGAAACAGCGGATGTGGTGCCCCCGGGCGAGCATCTGCCCAACATTAGGCACTGGGGCGTTGCTGCCGTCGGCCAGCCGGACCGTGCTCCAGTTCCAAAGCACATCGTTGTAAACGACACCCCCAATGACGCGCCGACCGGTTGGGAAAGCGAAACCTCCGGTCTCTCCCATGCGCGGATTCTGCCACAGCACCTTGCCGTCGGCCAAATCGAGGCACACGCCGCCGCCGGTGGCGCTGCTGGTCCACAGCACTTTGCCGTCGGCGATGAGCAGGTTGCCCAACAGGTTTCGAACGCCGAACCGCCGGCGGGCAACCACTGGGGCCTCGTGCCGCCACACCGGCCGGCCCGTGCGGGCGTCGAGCACCACCAGTGCCTCGTAATTGTGGAAGACGACCTTCCCTTCGGCCATCGCCAGGCTTTGCGTCGCTACCAGGGGAGCATCGTGCTGCCAGAGGATCCTGCCGGTGGCCGCATCGACGGCTATCACCCGTTCGCGGCCCTGCCGCATCAGACTTTCGAGCAGCCTGGCGTTCAACTCCGCGCGCACCTCCTCGTGCGCCAGCCCCTGGTCGCGCATCTGCTGCTCGGTCTTTTGACGCTGTTCGAGCGTGAGTCGCGGATCGGGCATTGGGATTTCCGTCCGCACGCGGCAGATTACCAGATCTCCCTCAGCGACAAGCTCATCGACAATGCCCTCCAGGTCCACATCGTGCATCGTTTTGCCTGTGGCAGCGTCGAGAATACTCAGTGGCCCGCGACGGTAATGCAAAGCCACATATACCTTTTGGCCCTGCGCCACCATCCGGCGGTTAACGCTCAGCGGGCTGCGCCAAACATAATCTGGCACGGCTTGCCCGCTTACATCCTCGAAGTACGGCTGCCCGTAGCCTTCCAGCGGCCTTTTCCACAGTATGGCTCCGTTGAATGCATCGCGGGCAACCAGCATCCAACGCTCGGTGGTTCCCCCACGGTCGAACAGATAGGTTCCCTCGTCCAGAAAATAAAAAAGCCGGCCTCCAGCCGTCACCAGCCCAGTAAAGCTCGCTGCGTAGTTGTGGCTGCGCAGATGTGGCGGTTCGGCCCACCAGCGAAGCGACCTGGGCGGGGCGACTTCCCGGTCTTTCGATACCGCATTCCCGCTACAGTCGTACAGATAGTGCGTCCACTCGTCGATCGTCTCAGGAACCGGCATGGTTGACACGCCCGAGGGACTGATAAGAAGTCCACGCGGAACCAGCACCCGTCGGGCCTCCTCATCGGAAACGATACCCTCCGATGCCACAATCAGGACATTAAGCACACGGTCGGCAAACGGCAGGCGCCCGCCCGACCATACCTCTACGGTAAAGCGTCCCGTCAGTCCCGATTGGTCTACGGCTGACTGCGCGCGAGCGGCTGCCGCCCGCTCCGGCAGCAGCAACCTGACGTGAAACCGCTCGCCAAGTTTCGCAAGTGCAAGACTATCCGACCCCACCTGGGCTACCAGGCCACCGGTAATGCCGGCCTCGTGGCTGGCCGCCACCGGCTCGGGGGCCGAAGTCGGCGACGTCGCAAGAAGCCACGATGCCAACACCTTAACAATAGTGATACTCATTGGTCATTGTCCTTAAGCCGCGAGCACGGCTTGCGACCACTTCCGCCGAAGGCTTGGCGCTGGCCCTGCTACTGACGAGGCACTGGGCGCGCGCCCGTGTAGGGGTTTTCGCGGACAACCTCCCAGACGGTGTCGTCCACGAGTTTCTTTCGCTCGGGGGTGATCTCGATCAGTTCCCCCAGGTCAGGCCAGTGGACGTATCCGGGCTGGGGCAAGCGATCGTTGCGATAATTGTCCTTGTTGTTGTAGATGGTGGGGTCCAGCTTGCCGGGGTGCTCGCCGAAGATCACCGTGTAACAGGTTGCCGCCAATGTGTAGCGGGGCAAGCCACACCGCACGTGTCCTCCGTCGGTGTAAAAACGACCGATGTTATCGAGCCCTGGCAATTGGCCTGCCCGGGCCTTCTGATCCAGCGCCAAAAACACTTCGCCATTGGGAATCAGCCTCAGCCGACCAGTTTTAGCCAATTGAGGGTACTTCGCACGCAACTCCTCCATGAGCTGGGACACATAATCCCGGCTATGAGCGTTCTTGCTCATCCAGGGCACCTCCGGGTTCCACTCGTAGCGTCCCAACCAATGGTCTGCGTAGCGGAACGCACGGACCAGCGGGTCCATTTCCTCCGGCGTGGGCTTCCGCTCCTTTAGTTGCTTTAGGATTTCTTCCCGGGACTTGCCAGCAGCCTGGAGCGATTTCTCTGTCTCTTGCTGAATACGTTTGTTCAATTCGTCCGCCCCGGGGATTCCCGGCCAGGAATTGTAAATGAACACATATACCTCATCGGGATTCTTCGCCGAGGCCAGAAGCAGGTCAATGATTTCCGAGGCGCTGGCCAGATCGCTGACATCCCGCGGCTCGTCGAACTGCTGGTTGAGGAACACGCTTTTGCGCACATTGTTTTTTAGGCCCGGATGGGTGCCGAAGTGCTGGATGACCACCGCGTTCCACTGGCCGGAGGTAAGGAGCTTCCGGGGATGGCCTTCGGGGTTGCGGCGCATGGCATCCACGTGCATCCAGATCTGCCAGCCCGGCCCTAGGGCCGTGTGGACCTTCAGTTGTTTGCCAGCACTGGCTGCCAGTGTGGGATGGAACCACGGCACCGAGTTCTCCAAAAAGCTGTTACCGAAGTACACCGCCCTCAGTTCCTCAGCCGGCGCCCCCACGGCAGCCAGGCACAATATCACGGCAGCGATCCAGTTGATTGGCTTCAGCATTGTTGGGGTACCTTTTCTCGAGTAAACATGGATCGTCAGGACTGCGGCGGAATATAGTCATCGGGCGTCCAATCGGGGTCTACGTCGATCATGAGCCGGCCATCGACCAGCTCCACTTTCAGCCTTACTACACCCGGCTTGCAGTGGAACGAGCCTAGAATGTCCTCGCCCCATACGACGCCGTACCAGTGGCCATCCAGACCGCGAAATACTCCCCCATGTCCTCCATGCCGAACGCCCGGCATCCATTCGGACCACGGCCCTTTTGGGCTGTCGGCAACCATATAGTGGAAATCGTAGCTCTGGGCGCTCTGGGGTATCCAGTGCTGGTTGGCGACGTTATAGCCGGTGGTGAAGAAGACATACTTTCCGAGCATTTTCACCATGTAGCACCCCGAATCTTCCCCCCACAGCCCACCACCGGCGCGGTTGACGGTCGGCAGTTTCTCGGCTTTGGAGAAGTCGGGGTTGAGTCGCACCAGGCCGTTGATGCCCCAGTACTCGTACACCGTCCCGTCCTCGTCCTCGAAGAAGCCGCTCTGGCAGGCGCCGTCGCGGATCTTCTCGTAGGGCCCCTCGCCCTTGCCGGTCGTGCTGCGGAGCACGCCGCCGAAGCCGACGTTGGCCTTCGGGTCCGGCAGGTTCTTCGGTGCATAGGCGTTGTAGGTGATGAAGAACGTCTTTTGTCTGGGCAAGTAGTGGATCTCACAATCCATGTAATAGTTGTTCCAATCGCCGAGCTGGTCGGTGCGATACTTCCGGCGCGCCTCGGGCACGTCGGTTTCGTCGTCGAAGGTGCGCACCACGATTTCCTCCCAATTCTTCAAATCCCTTGAACGAAAGATGGTGAGTTTGCCCTTGTAGGCTTCGCCGTAAACGGAACCCGTGAAATAGAAGAATCCGTCGGGCGCTTGGATCATGTTCATGTCGCGGATGTTCATGCCAGGTTTGTCGAGAATCGGGCGCAGCTTGTGCCAGGGTCCGCGCTCGGTGAAGACCTTTTCGGGATTGGCCCTGAGCACGGGATTGTTCGGTCGCCACATCAGGTAACGGAACCGGTCCATCCACTCCAGCGGCACGACTGCCGCCCGGTCGCGCAGCGCAGCGAAGCGGTCCCGTCCGCAAAAAGTGGCATACCAGTTGCCCTTGCCGTCCTGAAACACCGTGCTCTGGCCGCCGTGGGGAACCATCATCTCGCGCTTCGAGTAAGGTCCGAAAAGGCTCTCAGAGGTAGCTACCAGGGTGTCCTCGGTGTGGATGCCCAGGCGCGGAATGGTATCGGCCACGGCGAGATGGTATTTTCCCTTGGTTTTCCAGAGGAAAGGGCCTCTACTACCGACCAACACGTCGCCACTGAGCGGCACGCGCGGCTGGCAGGTGAGCAGGCGCGGTGACTCGGCCAGACCTGTCAGATCGTCCTTCATCTTTGCGATCCAGGCCGGGCTCCAAAGCCAGTAGATGGTGCCATCGTCGTCTTGGAACAGGCTGGGGTCCCCACCAATGGCCGTGATGTAGCCGAGGCCGCTGGCGCTGCGACCCCACGGCTCGTAGGGACCTTCCGCCTTGCCGCTCTTGCTGCGGAGCAGGCCCGTTCCCTGGCCATTGACCGAGAAGGCAATCCAAAACGTGTCCTTCAGGTAGTGGATTTCCGGGGCCGTGACGCCGAGGTTGTGCCGCGGTGCGTCGGCCTGACCGGCGAGTGCTCTGGGGCCGGTGGCCCATCTATCGTTCCATCCCGCCTTAGCCAGGTCGAAGGCCACGCAAAGCTCGGTCCACGTGCGCAAGTCGGGCGACTTCCAAATGCGGATGGTGGTGCAGTTGTCGAAGTCCGCATTGCCGTCGGCTCCGACCGTCGCCCCCGTGCCCGTGAGGTAATACGTCCCGTCGGGACCGCGGCAGATGCTCGGGTCGCGCAACGGAACGTCGAGAATCGGTGCGACTACTTGACGGTCCTCGAGCGGCCGTTGCGCCAGCAGCGGGCCAGACACGTCGGTCGTCTCCCGACCGTCTTGCTGCCCGACGGTCGGGCGCGGCGCCGCCATGCACAGAACAGATGCACATGCCAGCATCAGGATACGTCGGCTTCGGAAGATCATGGGTCGTGTCCTTAGGAGAGTTCTTACCGTCATCGCGCCAACCGAGGGCCGATGAGTTCCCAGATCGTATCATCGACGAGTCGCTTTCCTTCCGGCGTGATGGGCAAGTGTGGGCCGTTGTCGTAATCGTCGTCTCGGACGACGACATTGGCCTTGCCGACGCCTCGTTTTTTGTTTGGGTCCATTGCATCGGGCGGATAGGCCTTCGGGTCGTTGAAGTATGCGGCGTCGAGTTTGGCGGGGGGCGATCGGTGCAACACGGCATGCCGCAGTGCGGCCAGGGCGTAACGCGGCAGGCCGGTGCGTAGGAGAAGGTCGTCCTTGTAGAACTGGCCGACCCCCGTGATGCCCGGCAGCGCGCCCGCCTTCAGCTTGGCATCCAGCGCCGCCAACAGTTCACCGGCGGGAATAGCTCGGAATCGCCCAGCGATCTCCGGGTCGGCTTTCGCGAGTTTCTCGCAAAACAGTTTCATTCCGGCAGCCGTGCCTTCGATCGGCTGGGGGGCATTCCAGGCAGCGGTATAGTCGAATTGCTTGCGCAGGGCCTGCATCTGCTCTTCAGGAAGGAGCTGCCACGGTTCGAGCTTGAGCTTCTTCTTGAGAGCCGTCGCCTCCGGTATTGCCGGCCAGGCGAAGTAGCCGAAGAAAAACGCATCCTCTCGCTGCCGGCGGAAGCGTCGCGCCAGATAGATGAAAGCCTCAACTTCCTCGTCCGTGGGGTTGCCCACCTGGAGGCAAAGCCCCTGATGACGCAACCGAGGTTCGTGGTAAGGCTCATCCATCTCCAAGAAATACTCAGGGAAGCCATAGGGATGTTTTTGTTCGCGGAAAACCCAGGCCAGCCACTGGCAGGCCCAAGTCTGAGACCACGGGTTCAGATCGAGCGTGGCCAGCCACGCACTGTGCTTGCCAGCCGTGCGGTCGAGTGCCGCCTGCCAGAAGGGCATGGCCGACCAGGCGGCCAGCCGGCCGTATTCCAACACGCGGACCGGCTCGGGCGCGGGCACGCTCGCCTCCAATTTCGCCAACGTCTCGGTCGAGCCCTGAGCCGAAAATCGTGTGTACGGATGTGCGTTAACTACTTCCCAAATCGTGTCATTGATCACTTTGGCCCGCTCAGGGGTGATTTCCACCACTTCGCCGCTGTCGTTGTGCTGGTCCTTCCCGTGGCCCCAATCCTTGCCATAGGCGTCCTGGTTGTTGTAGAGCGTGTAGTCAAGCCCGTGTGGCTTCTCGCCGAAGAGCAAAGTGAAGAACGTGGCTGCGCACGTATAGGCCGGCATGCCGGCGCGGTGGTGGAGCGTGTCGGTATAGAACTCGCCTAGGTTGAGCACACCCGGTACCAGTCCGGCCCGCATCTTGCGGTCGAGGATGTAATAGATGTCGGCCACGGGGATCATGCGCAGCCGCCCCTCCGTCCACAGCTTGGGATAGGCCCGGATCAATTCCTCCATCAGACGCTGGTCGTAGTCGCGCGACTGGCCGCCGGCAAGCCACGGCTCCGCATCGGGATCGTAGCGCCGGAGCCATTGGCGCGGGAAATCGAACGAGCGGCGTACAGGCTCCATCTGGCGATGGTTCAGTTCCTTCTTGGTCCTGCCCAACCCAGCCCCAGCGTGTCCGAATGACTCGTTGGCGAGGATCAGACCGGGCCAATCCTGATAGATCAAAATATGACACTTCGGGTTTTTTACCAGCGCAAGGTCGATCAGGTACTTCGCTGCCGCAATGTCGCCGAAATCGCGCGGGGCATTGTACTTTTTGCCCCACATCGCGTCGCTCACCCGCCGCAAACCCATGCCGAACGGCTGAAGCACGACCGCGTCCCAATTGCCTGTCAAGAACTGCCAGGCATGATAGGGCGTCTTGGGGGCGAGCTGTGTATTGCGTGCAAAGTCATCGGGCTTCTCAATCCCGCCGTCCAATTGAAACTGATCGCGGTACTGCCATAGTTGGCCCCCGGCCACGGGCATGCAATCCCAGACCCACTCCTTCCCGGCCGATTTCCCCAGCGCTGGGTGCAATTCCGGCGCAGTGGAACCGGTCAAACTGTTGCCGAAATAAAACACCGCTACGCGCTGGGGGCGAGCCGGGAAGCCACCCTCCGCTCCCGAAGCCAACTCCTTCAAGCCTGCTGTCCACACAAGTACCGCACCAAGCAACGACACCAACTTCATCGCACAAATCTCCTATTCGAAAGCTGTGCAACCTCCAACAGGGAACTACTCGTCAAGGGTTGCTCAACTCGACGAGGTAGAACGGCGTGCGGTACTTGGCGCCGTCGAGGCTGAAGCGGCAACCGTCGGCAGTCCGCTCCACAGGCACTTCAACCGCCGGTTGAGGCTTTCGGCCGCCGTGGTCCAGGGCAAAGACCCGACATCGCTCTGGCCGCTTCAGTTCGATGGTGGCCACGACCGGTTCGAGAAGCTGTCGGGCCGCTTCGACTTTCTCCGGCTGACGAATCGTCTCCATGGTGACATCGTCCAGAACGGTTCCTTCCGGATATAGCCGACCTAACGCCGTGATGATCAACGTCTTGGCGTTGGCAAGTGTTTCGTTGCGTTGGCGAGCACTCAGATAAAGAAGCGCCACCGGGCTGTGCACGTGAATATGGACATTTGTTAGTCTATGCACTTGCCCGCTGGCGAAGCCCACCACCCCTTGCGTTCCGGGCGTATCGATGGTGAACCAACCCCGGCCGGAAAAATCCCACTTCAGTTGCCCAGAGGCAGAAATCAGACGACGGTTCACTTTATCGATCCACTTGGCCGAGGAGTCCTCCACCGGATTGGTTACAGGGCCATCGACGAACTCCAGCAGGACCGGCCCGACTGCAAGAGCTTCCTGCGGAATTACTGCCGAAAACTCTTTGATGTTGGCCCCGCCTAGCAGGCTAAACTCCTCGTGAAATCCCACATTTCCCGATGCCATGCCGGGGATACTGACCCGACGAATCGCTACGGGCGGACTCTCGACCATATCGCGGCGATAGACCGAACGAGCCACCGCCGGATACTGGGCCAAAAACAGGAAATGGTCGCACACATCGCCGCCTAACTTTCGGGAAATGCCTGGCGCGTCGCTAGCGAAATGGGATGAAGCGTCCCAGCCTTGTAGCCCCATGCCGATAAAGCCGATTACAGGGACCGACTCCATGCCCCGGAACACGCCGCCGCCTGCCCACTCGGAGAGATGGAACGGCCGGTCAGCCACCTGCTGCATTCCCGCACTGAGCAATCCCCAGCCCGGTCGGGAGAGCATATTGGTGCGTCCGTAGTTATGGCGGTCGATGAAGCCTACCTCCCGATCGGAACGGAGGTTGTACAGATGCCCCAAAAACGTCTGGGCCTGCCAGCAGGAGCCAACGATAGCGCCCTGGTATCCGGTCTGGCGGATGGCTTTTACCACTCGCTTGTAGTAGGCATCCTGGCACTCATAGAGGAAGGCGTAGGTGTCCCAAATCCTGGGCGAGGAGTCGCCTCCGAGCTCCCGGAAGCTGAGCACTGCTTCGACCGTGCCGTCCTCTAAACTCTCCGAGGCTTTCAGCCGAGCGCCCCATGCCTTGGCTAACGCATCCCGGGAACCGTACTTGGCAGCAAGCCACTTGGAAAACTGGCGGTCAAGATACTTTTTATAGGTCGGACATTGGGGGAGTTTCCGATAGCCGAAGAAAATGTCGTCCTCGTTCTGGATCTCGATATAGGCCAAGGCCGGATCGTCGGCGTACCGTTTCCCCGTAACCGTATTGACCCGATTCAGCAGATTCTTTAAGACGCCGATATGCAAATCCTGAAGGTCGGGGGCAAAGTTGACCAGCCCAACAGTGGAGGCATGGTACCAGGGGGGGCCTTCGGTGGTTCGCATGATCTCATCGTAGGCCCACACCCGATCCTTGTCAGCAGGGGTGAGTTTCAGGGCATAGAAGGGGGACCAGCCTACATAGATTCCGCGTTCGGCCAACAGAGCATGATACCTATCCCAACGTTTGGCCATCTCTTCGTTGAGTGTGAGGGTGTCCTGGTCATCGTGGATGCCGGATTGCCTCCAGCCGTGGCCCACGAACTTGTGCATTCGCACCAGGTTGACGCCATGTTTGGCCCATTTGTCGGCCCATTTGACGGCATCTTCAACCGGAGGACAGACATTGCGTACACATTGATTCACTCCCCAGAACTTGGCCGGTGTGCCGTCCTCGAACACGAAATCCTTTCCGTTGATTTTTAGCCAGCCATGTTTGCCCGCCGGCTTGTCAAGCCAGTCCTCCATCCCCAGTAGGCTCGGCTCCGAAAAGTTCTCGGCCTGCTCGAAATTCAGCGGGTACCAATTGGCCATGTCCACATACCGGTTGGCCTGTTCGAAAGTAACGGGATGGGGTAGCTCCAGGGTAATCTGTTGAACAAAAGTTTGGCCTGCCTTCACGTCCACGTTGTTTCCGGAGAAACAGCGTAACTCGCCGTGGTCGCAATGGATGAAAAGAGGCGGATCAAACACCATCCGGATCGTCTCGCCCTCGGCGGTCTTCAAAGTAACCGAGGCGACGTTGTTCCTCCCGCTCATCGGCACCGGCAGAGGTTGCTGCTCGGTTTTCCCATCGGCGAAGGTGAAGATGCAGGAGCCGCCCTGAAAGTAAGGTTCCCGCCGCAGCACGGGACCAATCGTAATGCTTCTGTCGCCTTCCCGTTTGGGGAAGCCGAAGGTCGTGTCCGAGTCAGGCACGCAAGC
>CALLPE010000038.1 GCA_938015445.1 uncultured Pirellulales bacterium | reverse complement strand
ACAATTGCCTATCGCCGCCCTTGGTGTGCCCGAAAGTCAGCACCTGACCGATCCCCGCGGCGGCAGCCTGCTTGATGCGATTGGTCAACACTTCCAGGCCGTTGGGAGCTTCGGGATAAACGGTGGAAAACATCATCAGCGGCTCCAGCCCCAAGTCGCGGCAGCGCTGGGCCAGTTGTCGGGCTTTCTCCGGCGGGGCGTCGGGCGGCATCACCGGCACGCTCTTGCCCGGCTCCTCCTGGTGCGATGTACCCCAGGCTACGTAGCGATATCCCGCCCCTTTGATCCCTTGCAATGCCCGCTCCAACGGAAAGCGCGAGTACGGCAGCGTCATGCAGGCGATCTGGAACTCGGTGGGCTTACCCCGCGGCTTGGCCGGCTCGGCCGTCGTTTCAGAGCCAACGGTGCGCGCGACCTGTTGAGCGACCGACTGCGCAACCGCTTGAGCCATTGCCGCGGAACCCAGTGCCGCCGACGCTCCAACCGCCGAAACCCCCAAGAACCGCCGCCGATCGAAACCCTGCTTTTCGCCGAATGCCAACATGGCTTGCTCTCTCCACCGATACCTCGACCGTTCTTTCCAACCTACCCATAAGCGCCAGGAACCGTTAACCGACGACGGGGCGCCGATCGCCCGCAATTATGGCCGCTGCCAAAGGCCACGGCAACAGTTCACCCGTAAAGCGCCTCCCTCGCCTGCTTCCACCTGCAACGCAACCGGCTCCGTAAAGCGCTCGGCGGCAGCCTGCTTGACGCCAGGTTTCGCCCCACGCGGCGGCAAGACTGCCGCGAAGCTCGCAGCTCCGCCACAACCGGCGCTGCTGGCTGTATAATGGCTTTATGCCTGTGATCGAAGTAGATGGTTTGTCAAAGACGTATCGAGTGTACCAGAAGCCAGAGGGGCTGCTGGCGTCGTTGCGCGGACTGGTGCGGCGGGAGTATCGGCTGGTGGAGGCCGTCCGCGGAATCCGCCTTGCCGTCGAGGCCGGGGAGTTCGTGGCCTTTCTCGGCCCCAACGGCGCCGGCAAGACCACGACGCTCAAGCTGCTTTCGGGCATCATAACTCCCACGGCCGGAACAGCCCGTGTGCTGGGGCATATTCCCTGGAAGCGCGAAGACGCCTATCGCCGGCGCTTCGCCTTGGTTATGGGCCAGAAGAATCAGCTTTGGTGGGACTTGCCTGCGGCCGAGTCGTTTCGGCTGCATCAACACATCTATCGCATCGACCCCCAACAGTTCCGGCGCACGTGCAGTCAGTTGGCCGAAATGCTCGATGTGGCTCATCTGCTACAACAGCCAGTGCGGGAACTTTCGTTGGGGGAACGAATGAAGATGGAGCTGATCGCCGCCTTGTTGCACTCGCCCGAGGTGCTGTTCCTCGACGAGCCGACTATCGGGTTAGATGTGGTAGCGCAACACCGCATCCAATCCTTTCTCCGCCACTATCAGGCCAGCCATGGCGTCACCATTCTCCTTACCAGCCATTACATGAAGGACGTGGCGGCGCTGTGTAAGCGGGTAGTAATCATCGCCCAAGGAAGCATCATCTACGATGGTTCCCTTTCGGGAATAATCGACCGCTTTAGCGGGCAGAAGATCATCTCGTTGCAGATGGCCAACGGCCAGGCATTCGACCAGTTGGACCGCTTCGGGGAAGTTCTCTCGGTGGAACCGCCCCGCGCGAAACTACGGATTCGGCGCAGCGACGTGACACAGACGCTGGCACGCCTGCTGTCCGCCCACGCTGTGGTGGATGTAACAGTGGAAGACCCGCCGTTGGAGGAAGTCATCGCCGAAGTGTTTTCCCACCCAGAGGAACATTGGGGGCGCAAAGTGGGGGAAGCCCCGGACTTGATGGAGGACCGAGGCTGAGCCATCACCGCCCTGCGCACTGCTGCGTGCCTTCCCATCACATGCTAGCAAGTTGAGTCCTATGCCCCTACGCTGGCGCTTGGCGACCTGGTGGACACTGCTGCAAATCAGCATCGAGGAACGTCTAGTGTATCGGGCGGACTTCGCCCTGGGTACCCTGATGCGCTTCTTGCCCATCGTCACCCAGATTTTTCTGTGGAGCGCAGTCTATAGCGCAGTAAGCGACTCGCACGATGGCCAAATTGTCGGTTATACATACCATAACATGGTGGCCTACTACCTACTGACGATGGTCAGCCGGGCGTTTTCTAGTATGCCCGGTCTGGCTTCCGGTATCGCCAGGGACATACGCGACGGCTCGATCAAAAAGTATTTGGTGCAGCCGATCGACATGTTGGGCTTTCTGTTGGTGTACCGCATTGCTCATAAGTTGGTGTACTACGCGGTAGCCGCAGGGCCACTGGCGCTAGTGTTTTTCCTGTGCCGGGGCTTTTTCGACGGCTGGCCGGACAGCACCACGCTCGCCGCCTACGCGCTTTCCCTCGTGCTGGCCTTCCTACTGGGGTTTTTCTTGGAAGCGACTATCGGCATGATCGGCTTTTGGTTCCTCGAAGTTACCTCGTTGCTATTCGTTTACATGCTGGTTAGCTTCTTTTTTTCGGGACACATGTTTCCCATCGACATGTTGCCTGGAATATGGGGCACTCTGGTGCGTGCCATACCGCTGCATTACCTGGCTTATTTTCCCGCCGCCATTTTTTTGGGCAAGGTTCAGGGTTCCGCTTTGGTCTGGGGGCTGGTGATTCAAGCCGCCTGGGTAGTATTGTTCTGTATTCTTAGCCGTGTCAGCTTTTGGTTGGGAACACGTCGCTACAGCGGTTATGGGGGATGAATGGGGGGAAACAGTTGATCGGCGGAAACGTCCGCGGTGAAGTCTGAGGCGAGCAAGTTATGGGGTATCAGGGGGAAGGCAACAGTTGATCGAGGAAATGAAGATGGCCCGGGGAAAATCAGGCGACAGATTTCCCCCGGCGCCGCCGCTTAGCGGAGCAGCAATCACATGTGGCGATATGTGCGCATATTGATAACCTGCGCTCGCAATAGCCTGGTGCGGGACATGTCGTTTCGCACCAATTTTGTGCTGGAGACTATTTCCTCGTTGTCCTGGGTGTTGATGAACCTGGGGTTCTACGTGCTCATATTCCGCTATGCGCCCGAAATCGGCAAAGGTACCGGTTGGGGACAGTACCAGTTTTTCATGTTCCTGGCCACAGGACTGCTGATCAACAGCGTCGTGCAGATGGTGTTCATGATCAACGCCGAGGAGTTCACCGAGGCAGTCCGGACCGGCGCGCTGGACTTCGTTCTTGTCCGCCCCATCGACACCCAGTTCTTCATTTCCATACGGCGCTTCGATTGGTCTGCGTTGGGAAACTTCCTGCTGGGCATCGCACTGGGTGTTTATGCGTTGGGAAAAATGGGGCATTTACCCACTGCCCTGCAACTAATACTGTACGCGCTGTATGTAGGGTGTGGAATCGCCATCTACTACAGCTTGATGATCGCCCTAGCAGCGGCCACGGTGTGGATGGGAAGGAACCTTACGGTGCTCGATTTTTGGTTCTACATTACTATCTTTGCGCGGTATCCGATGGAGATTTACAGCGGCCCGGTAGGCGGAGTACTGCGTTGGGCTTTCACGTTCGTGCTTCCGGTATTGATCGTGGTGAACGTGCCCGCGCGAATGTTGCTTCGGCCGTTGCTACCGCAATCGACCGCCGAGTGGATGCTCCCGCTGTTTGGATTAGCGGCTACGGTCGCCTGCCTGGGAGTATCGCGCTGGTTGTTCCAAAAAGCCCTCGAAAATTATCGCAGCGCAAGTAGTTGATGGGGTGGCTGGCGGCAGTCGGGCGAGCAGCTCGCCTATAAACGCATCGGACGCCGACCGGCGCGCAGCCGCGTACTGTTAGCCCAGCAGGAAAACTACTCTAAGACGCCAGCATCGGTCAGCGCCAGGGGATATTCCAGCAGCGGCAGCTCGGGGAAAATGACTGCCGGCGGCTCTACGGTGGGTAACGGCAAGCGATAAACGCGCGCCGACAGCAAGTCGATTAGCACAGGTTCTTTCATCTTGACGCCGTCCGCCAGCACAAAGCGCATTGTAATGCGACGACGCTTCCACGGCTCCAACAGCGTTGCAGGATACCACCAAATCAGAAGCGGACACCCGCGGCGCACGAAACTCGCGTGCATCAGCGGCAGTTTTTCGTCCGCGATCACAGCCGGACGCATGTCGGTGGTCTTCGATTCCGCGTCTAATAGGGCGCACAAGCATTGAAAGGCGAAGTAAGCTGGTTTCGGCGTGTAGTCTTCTCCCCGCAGCAGGCCCTTGTAGTTCGTGCCCGTCCGGTAACCGCGTAGATCGACTGTATGAAAGTAACTCGTCAGTTCCAATCCTAGCCGTAAGTCGCTGACTATCCGCCGTAGCAGCCACTTGGCCTGACGGGTCTCATTCCAAGGCATATTCGCCAGTGCGCCCATGCTGTCCCCGCCGCCTTTGGACGGACAACCATTCTCACCCTGCCAAAGCGAGAGCTTCGAGTTGTAACGGGCGATCATCTGTCGAAGCTTGCCGACTTCGGCTTCGTAACCGGCCTCGGGCACTGGGCGATACGGATGATAAGAAATCACATCGACCAACTCGCCCAAGCCGGCTGCCAGGCATCCCTCGATGAAACCGAAGGGAATACCGGCAAAAGCCCCGCCGATGATTACCGCATTGGGCACGCGCTGGCGGATTTCGGGCGCAGTGATGCGCACCAGTTTGACGTAATCGGCCGGATCGGGTTTGCGGGGTTTCCAAAAGCCGGGGATATTCGGCTCGTTCCAGATTTCCCAGTGTCGTACCCGATCGCGGAAATGCCGAGCGATCTGGGCCACGAATCGAAGCCAAGCTTCTTGTTGCGTGGGTTTGAACACCGGTGCCCAGCCGACGGATTGCTCGTCGGGCTTTTCGGGGAAATAGAGTTTGTTATCGTAGCCCAGATTGAACCACGGCTGAATGCCGATCTCCAGCAAGGAATCGACCACTGCGTCGAGCCAAGCGAAATCGAACTGTCCCGGTTTAGTCTCGCAGCGATTCCAGCCCGTCTGGCAGCGTGCCCACTTTACTCCCAAGGCTGCCAAGTGTTTGTATGTTTTCTCCGGCTCGAAGCACCGGCGGTCCAATACCTCGAAACCCACCGACAGCGGCGACGCCTTTATCCGGTTTGATGGCACGGGACGTACGCGCCCGGCATCGGGAAGAGCGAAATCGTATGGCGCGTCGTTGGCATCTTGTTCGACTGGGTTGGTCTGGTCGGCCGAGTACAGCGGCCGGGCGCTGAGCGCCCCGACCACCGCCGCGCCACCACACTTCAGCCATCGGCGACGTGTAATCTGGCTCATCAGCGGAAGCAACTGGTTTGCTGAGAATTCGGTGTCATCGCAACGTGTTGGGGATAACGACTGCATTTGATATTTAGCGATGGCACATAGCGGCCACGAAACCCGGTGCCACACCTGCCCGATTGGTAGAGTCTAATCTGACACGTTGCCAACATCAATTCAGCTCGCCAGGTTGTTCCCACAAACCTGCCAGCTTGTTTTAGGACGTCTGGCAATTGAACCGTGATAGATGCTTGTATTCGCTGCTTTTCTATCGTTGAGCCGCATCGTCTTAGCCGTGCATTCGGGCGGAAAACGTGGTGAAACTGCGGGATTCCATTTCCGGACACCTTCGGCTTGTTTGATTGCCCAAGTGCCGGGGGCAATCCAGCCAACGGGTGGCGATCGGCCGCGCTTGCCAACGGAATGGGCGATCCAGTGCTTTGCTGGGGAACGGCGTTAGCACAAGGAGAGGAATAGCAATTGTAAGAATAGGAAGAATGACAAACATGGGACGGTTTTGAATTGTGCGCAATCCACACAAAATGGCGAGAGTTTTTCCGGCTTGCCCGATCGGCAACACAATATTAACATTCTCCCCCTCATGTGTAGGAGCGAACATCGACTGCCGGCAAAGGTTTACGCTTGCGGCAACAGCGCGCTTTTGCCGCTGGGCGGCGCCGTCGTCTTGGTGATGATGAGCTTGTCGGTCTGCGGCTGCGCCATTCTGTGGCCTGGGGCGGGACCGAAAGCCGAGGAGGTGTCGGCGCAGTCATCGGAGGCCACCAAGACAACAGCAGAATAGACTTCGCCGCCGGCTGGCAGCAGTTCGGGGCCTGACAAGCTGTCCGAAGATTTGCAGCAACTGGGGAGTGTCTGGGATCAGCAAACCAAAGAGAAGTTGCTCGACGACTTGCGGCAAACCGACCCCAGTCTGTGGCCGGCACTCATTCAGCAGTACAAGGCGGTGGCGAACTACCGGCGGAATGCAACAAGCGAAGATGCCTCCCGAAAAACTGTTCCCTCGCAATCGGCTCAGCACAACACGTCTAACTTGGCTGAAACGCCGCAGCACGGCGACTCTCCTGCCGGCGATAGTGGACGACGGCAAGTCGCTGGTCGGGGAAGCGGCGCACAAGAAGGCGGCGTCGCCAGTGGCGCCAATCCCACCCGTTTGCCAGTTCCCAGCGATACTATCTTGCCCCCCGAGCTGACGCCACACGGACAATACGCGACCACTGGCTATCCGCCGCTGGGACGATCGTCCGATTCCGGCTGCCGAACTGGCCAGTGCGTCCCCGCTAGTAAGACCGTCGCAGGCGAAACCGGCATAGGCGAAAGCGAAGCCTTGACGGCCGGCGAGAACAAGGAGCACGGTGCCGCCGGCGTGTATTCGGTTGGGGCGTTCTCGTTGCCTCCTTCGCCCTACGGCCCGTGGCACGCTCACCTGGACGCGGCAATCCGCACTTTGGAGGCGGAAGTAGGCACGGACTCGCAGGCGACCAACTCTGTGGGGCAACTAGCCCGGTTGAGCCTGCTGTACCTGGTTTCCGGACGGCGGGAAGACGCATTGCGGATGTTACCGGGCAGCGCATCGGCGGAGGCCGACTATTGGCGCAGGCAGGTGTATGCGCTTGCGGTTTGGCTGGACGAGCAGCGGGAACCAGACAAACCCCGGCGCACCGCCCAAACTCGCCTGGCGTTGGAGGACGCAATCGCTCGGCTTGCCGACGCAGCGCCGCTTGTGGTGCGCAATCTGGTTTTCTGCACCGAAGTGCAAAGTTATGGCTGCTACAAGCCGGTAGCCGCTAGCGAGTTCGCGCCCGAGCAAGAAGTGTTGCTATATGCCGAGATAGAAAACTTCGCCAGCGAGGAGACGCCCAAAGGATTCTACACGAAACTGCGCAGCAGCTATCAGCTTTTCGATGCCCGGGGACAAGCCGTGGCCGAGTACGATGGGACGGTCACGGAAGACTACTGCCGGAACCGCCGCCGCGACTTTTTTAATTGCTATCATCTTCGTTTGCCCGCCCGAATTTACCCTGGCAAACACACGCTGCGATTGACCGTGGAAGACATGATCGGGCAGAAGGTGGGCCAGTCCAGCATCGACTTTACCATCAAAGAGCCGGCAGCCGATACAACCGCGCGACGGCGGAGTTTGCGATAGCCACCCTCGGCCTCGCCCTTACTGCCCGAATAGAAGAATTGGCCGAGAGCTGCTGGCGTGCGGAACTCGAGCCGACTGGCCCCGGGCGGCGGCTGCCCAGCGGGAGTGCATCCCCCGTGCCGGCGGTGGGCTTTCGGATTGTAAACAACGCTATTTGTGATAGCCGAGCGAACGGATCACCGCCAGCATCTCTTCGTAAGTTATGAACCGCCGCCGGTGACGCAACTTGTAGGAATCGATCGCCAGAGCCAGTTCCTGAGCTTCTGGGGAAAGCCCTTCGTGCGAGTTGGCGAATTGCCGACGTTCGACGGCCGGCACTACGCCCGCATTCTCCGGGTGACGACGATCGATGAACGTGCCAACGGGTGCGTCCAGCGTTTGACTCATCAGTTTGTCCCCCTATGATACCGTGTAATGCGTCTAGCCACTTTGGTCGGCAGGCTACGGGCCGTTCGGTTCGGGCGTCTGTTCAAGCGGCCTAAGGCCTTCGGCGACCGAGCTATCGCCTAGCGCCGGAAATGAATGTTCGGTGCGACGCTCCCTCAAGCACCTCCAAACAAGTATATCCTGCCATTTTGCCTATGCGGCTGATGGCGAAACTATGCATATTTTTTTCTGTTTCGGCGAGCTGTTCAGCCTGTCCGGTCGGAGCCGAACTCAACCGTCTCCTCAACCGTCTCCTCGACCGTACCTTGACCACTTCTCACCAAAAGGCGCAGAAAAACGACGATGCCGATCGGGAAACGAGAACGCCGAAAGCCCAGCTTCCGCCCGTTTTCGGGCTTGGAGGCACCGGCCAGGAAGTCGTTGCGTGGCCGCAGATGACGCATATTCGGGACCTATCGCATATTCGGCACGTACCGCATATTCCGCACCTATCGCATATTCGGCACCTACCGCATATTCGACCCGAAATGGCCGCGCAGGCTGCCGGAGAGCATAAGCCCAGCGGTCAACAGCTACGAGTTTCTTGACAGCCACGGACCGAGCAATCGCTTGGCGCGGGTCAACATGCTTTCCGCCCAGGGTTGTTCGTCGATGCTTGCCATCAGATACGAGCGGAAGCTGATTACCAAGCGCCGCGCGCGGGTGAGCATCTCTTCGCGCCGCCGCTCGCGCGAGTCGTTGACGGTCACCGTCAAGCGAATTTTGGTGCAAAGCGGACCAGCCTGTAGCGAACGGCTGCCGTCGGTTCGGTGGCGCCGCTCGACCAATTGCACATCGAAGGTGAAGCAAACCGGGCGGTCTCCGAACCTTCGTAGACGGCCAGACTGGCGGTCGTCGATCTCGATCACCATCCGTTGAGGTTCTGTCTTGATGATTCGGGCCTGTTGATCGACGATGAATCCTCGCAGTTTTTCCAGGGCCAGCTTTAGCGGCACCGGGGTTACCAGGTACTCCGTAAGCAGCTCGAGGCTGCCGGAAGCACCGAACGGCCACAGGCTGCGTCTGCCTTCCATCTGCGTGCCCCCGGAGCCGGTGCCGAGTTGTACTACTCTGTTGCGTCCCTTGGCCTTGGCCGCCAACAGCGCGCGGTCCGCCCGGCGAAGCATTGTCTCGGCCGTATCGCCCGGCTGTATCTCGGTCACACCGATCGACACCGTTACGCAACGGCCGTCGAGCGCCGGCTGTGGTATTTGGGCCAGCGATTTGCGAATTTGTTCGGCGCGGCGCGCGGCGGTGGCGTTGTCGCAATCGGCGCACAGCAGTACGAACTCTTCGCCTCCGTACCGTGCTACCAAGTCGCCGGGGCCGCAGGCACTTTTCAGCAGGGCAGCCAAGCTCTTGATGACCTCGTCGCCAGCTTGGTGCCCGAAAGTGTCATTGATCTGCTTGAAGTGGTCCAAATCGCACAGCATCAAGCTGCACGGGGCCTGCTGCTGCTGATGTGCACTGATAAACATCTCGTGGACGCGCTCCAACTCGGCACGATTGGCCACTTGGGTGAGCGGGTCTTTGGTGGCCTTTTCGTAAAGGCTTTGGCAGCGTTGCTCCAGCGATATTTCCGAAGAGGCGTCGTGCAGCAACAGTATCGCTCCTAGCGTGGCGCCGTTGCCGTCGATGACCGGCATGGTATGGGCGTCCACGGCCACCGTGCGACCGCTGCGGCCGCTGATGCTCAACCGCCGCAACGACTGCACTCCACTGCGAATAGCCGTTGCCAGAGGACAATCCTGGGCAGCAAGGGGCTGTCCGCGTTCGTCGGCCATCTGCAACAATTCCGGGTTCCACTGGCGCTGTTCTACGCTAGCGGCGGGGATGCCGGTGAGCCGCTCGGCCCCCCGGTTCCAGAATGCTATTCGACCGTTGGCGTCCACGAACACCACACCGTCGTACATCCCTTGCAGCAGCCGGCGGTGAAACTGGTCGTCCGCGTGCTGTAACCGCGGAGCGGAAGGAACGCAATTAAGCTGCCAATAGGAGTTGACCAACTCTGGGTCGAGCGAATGCAGCCAGCGGGCGGCGACCTCGCGTTCGGCAGCACCGAGGTCGGTGTCGCAGAACTCGACGAACTGGCGAACCAGGTCGGGATCGAATTGGCTGCCAGCGCACTCGAACAACTCCTTTATCGCCCGTTCTTGCGACATTGCCGGGCGGTGGATGTGGTCGGTCGTCATGGCGTCGAACGCCTCGACGATGTTGATCATCCGCGCGCCCAACGGCACATCTTTACCTTTGCGACCCGACTGCCCTGTGGAACCGTCGTACCAATGGCCAACGTGCTCGACGATGTCCATTACCGCCGCACTGTTGCAACAGCGGCGCAGGATTTCCACAGTCATCTGCCGCGTTTGGCCCATCAGGGCCGATTCTTCGGCATCGAACGATCCTGGTTTGAGCAGAATGGCGTCCGGCGCGCCGATGACGCCTACGTCGTGCAGCAGTGCGGCCAGCTCGATGGCCTCACGTTGGTCGTCTGGCAGACCCATTCTCAGGGACCAGGCCGAACAGGTCAGCGCCACCCGCAAACAGTGACCCGCCTTGGCTGCATTGCGGAACTGCAAGGCCGCAAACAGGCTGCTGGCCAATCCCAGCCGCACCTGCACCAGCCGCTGGTCCACGACGGGGCTGATGACCGCGCCGGCGCGCTTGGCGGTTTCGCTAGTTCCCAAAGCGCTAAGAAGCCCGTGCAGTTGTTCGAGCTGCAACTCGGCGTCGGGCGTCGGCAGGAGGTTTCCGGACGAAGCGCCGAGCATCGTAGGAAGCGAAGGAGTATCCGTCATGACCAACTACCGGAAACAATCGCTGCAAATAAGCAGTGGCGATTGAGCACCCCTTAGCAGTGGCGATTTAATAGGCACAACCGAGCAGCGGCGATTTAATAGGCACAACAGTTAATAGGCACAACAGAAAGAACCAGTGCTGCGCGGCCAGCAGCGCTCGCGTGCCGCCACGGCGCCGAGAAACAAACCAGACAACGCGAAAAGCAACTTCTAAATTAAGGTTAGGTCACAATCGCACTATGGTCAAAAGCGTACAACTTCCGCCGCAGAAGGGTTATCGCAGCGATGCTAGCTCGGCTACACTGTTGCAAAAAATCAACCACAATCTTGGAGCGGCGCAAGCAATACAACCCGTTGGCTCTACTGAATACAGAATCCGTGGCGACTTGCCGTCATCGCGCCATCCCGGGGCCAACGCTGTAGCAGCGACAGGGGGTGATACGCAGTCGACACGCGGCTTTTCGGCCTCCCTCTCGACCACCGCTTCGGCCCGCCGTAAACTAGCCCCGCGCTGGCGATGTTTGGCCGTAAGGGCATCCTAGTACTGTTGACCGGGCCGCAGGGGTAAGGATGCTGCTAACCAATGCGGCCGCCAATAGAATCTAGTGATCTGGCTGTTGGAGATAAGCTATGCGGATTGTCACTTACCAGAGCAACACCGGGCCGCGCGTGGCGGCACTGCGCGACGGCGATTGCGTAGACCTCAACCAGGCCGATCCGGGGCTGCCGGAGTGCATCAAGAAGTTTCTGGCCATGGGACGGGAAGCAGTCCGCCGCGCGCAGTCGGCCCTTGCGCACGGCAAGCCGATACCACTGAACCAGTGCCGACTGCTGCCGGTGATCCCAGCTCCGGAGAAAATCATTTGCGTGGGCTTAAACTACGCCGATCACGCCGCCGAAACTGGCGCTAAGCCGCCTTCCGACCCCATCGTCTTCAATAAGTTTCCTACGGCCGTGTGCGGGCATGGCGACGACATCGTGCTTCCTCGCGCAAGCCAACAAGTCGATTACGAGGCTGAGCTTGTAGTGGTGATCGGCAAAGGTGGGAAGAACATTCCCCGCGCAGAGGCGATGAGCTATGTCGCTGGGTACTGCTGCGGTAACGACGTCTCGGCGCGCGATTGGCAGACGCAAAAGCCAGGCGGCCAGTGGCTGCTGGGAAAATCGTTCGACACATTCGCTCCCATTGGGCCTGCGATGGTAACAGCCGATGAACTGCCCGATCCTTCCAACCTGCGCATTCAGTTGCGTTTGAACGGCCAGGTTATGCAGGATTCGTCTACCGCGCAACTGATCTTCTCTATCGAGCAACTGATCGCCTATGTTTCGCAAGTTTGCCGGCTCAGTCCCGGAGACCTGTTATTCACCGGAACTCCCGGCGGTGTAGGGTTCATTCGCAAACCGCCGGTGTACCTCAAACCCGGTGACGTGGTGGAAGTGGAAATCGAGCGGATAGGCGTATTGCGCAACCGGGTAACGGCCGAGTGAAACTGCTCGATGCTGTCAGACGTTGGGCTTGTCTGGCTGCGAGGCTTCCAGAGCCCAGCGAGCGACATCGGCAACGATCGGATCGGGATCCAGGGCGGCACGCCGAAGAATCGGCAGTGTGTCGGCAGCCGCTGGATTGCCTAGCGCTATCGCCGGTCGATTGCCCAGTGCTATCGCCGCGTTGCGCAGCAAGCCCGAACGCCCCGCACGCAACAACACCGTACCACGGAAGCGGTTGGTAAAGCCGGCCTCGTCCAAAAGCAGCACTTCATTTAAGTCCAGAGGGTTGTTGCCCGGCAAAGGGCGGAACGCCATTTCTGTAGAACATGCGGCGGTCTTATTCCACGGACAGACTTCCTGGCAGCTATCGCAGCCGAAAACGCGCGCGCCAAGCCTCTTGCGCAGCGGTATCGGAATGGGGCCGCGATGTTCGATCGTCAGGCAGCTCAAGCAGCGTCGGGCGTCCAGCACCCCTGGTTGCTTTAGCGCGCCGGTGGGACAGGCGTCGATGCACGCTCGGCACTGTCCGCACGGATCGCCTTGTTGCGGCAGGTCATAGACCAGCTCGGCAGCGCTCAACAGTGCTGCCAGGAAGAACCAACTGCCATACTGGTCGTTTATCAGAGTGGTGTTGAGGCCGATGCGTCCCAGGCCGGCCAACCATCCGAAGACCTTTTCGGCCAGGGGGGCGGTATCCACCACCCCACGCACGGCTACGTTCGGTAGTGTTTGCCGATGAAACGCCGCTAGCCGCCGCAGCCGGGAACGGATCACCCGGTGGTAGTCGATTCCCCAGGCGTACCGGGCGACGCTCCCGTGCCCTGGCCCTGGTGGCACCGGCTCGACCGTCCGATAGCTCATGCCCAACATCACGATGCTGCGCACGCCGGGCAACAGATGCTTGGGATGCCGGTAGGCGTCAAGTCGGGCGGGCAAGTAGCGGAGCGGACCGTGGTATCCGCACTCAATCCACTGAACCAGCCTCTGGTATGACGGAGTGGCCACAGCGGGCGCCACACCGACCAATTGAAACCCTAAGCGTTGAGCCTGGGACTTGAGCTGGTTTGTCAGCCCACGCATATCCAATGCTGATTGTACCTTTGCTGCTGGCCGGCCTGGGGCACGCGACTGCGGAAGGCGACACTCGAATCCATAGGCCTGCCCACCAAATCATACGGCGGCACGCGAATCGACAGGGCGACCGATGAACCACCGAATAGTCGCACTGATCTAGCCCTGGTATAGTGTACCCCCAGCACTATTCAACCCACCCAGCGACGGTGGGGTTGAGTTATCCGACATCTCAATTACCATGTCGGTTGGGAAATATAGAGAATATGCGCAAATAAGGATACTCGCAATGAACAACAAACTTGCAGTCGGTACCATAATCTGCATTGGCTTGCTTGCGACGATCTTGGCGCACCAAGCGATGTGCAGCGACGGGCCAGGGATTGTACGCTGGCATTTCTGGGGACCTTGGACGTACGGGGGAGTGGTGCCGGTCAAAGCTTCCTCTCTTCCCCATTTTGCCGTTTATCCGCCGGTTTACTATAGCCACCCGATTGCGCGGCCATACGGAACTTCTCCCTTTGCCCACCTGCCAGCAGTGGCCGACGCAGCTTACATCGGGCCAGGGACCGTATTTGTAAACCCCGCCGGGCCGAAAGCAAACCCTGCTGCCCCACCAAGCAGTCAACCTTTGGTAATCGTCAATCCCTTCGCAGCCAAGTCGCCGTAAGCGCCTTTGCGGTGGTGCTGTCCGGCAGCTCGGGGTAGTGACTGTTACGACTGCGCCGTCGTTTGTGAGTGTGAGTTGGGCCCACTGTGAATGTGAGTTAGGCCGACGCCGCCCACCGGGTTTCATCCTTTCAACCCGCGCAGTATCCGCAGGTTGGCCGCAAGCTCACAGAATTAGAGTATGAACTTGCTGAGGTCTTCGTCTTGTGCCACGTCGGCCAGGCGCTGGCGGACGTAAGCGGCACTGATTTCCACTCGGCCTCCGCCCATGTCGGCGGCTTCGAACGACAATTCCTCCAGCACCCGTTCCATGATGGTGTACAGCCGCCGGGCGCCGATGTTCTGAGTGGTTTGGTTGACCTGATAGGCGAAGTCCGCCAACGCTTCAATGGCGTCTGGCAGGAATTCCACTTCCACGCCTTCGGTGGCTAGCAGCGCTTGATACTGTTTGGTTAGCGCGTTCTTCGGTTCCGTAAGTATCCGCACAAAATCCTCCCGCGAAAGGTCTTTGAACTCTACGCGGATGGGGAACCGACCCTGAAGCTCCGGCATCAGATCGCTGGGCTTGGCCCGGTGAAATGCCCCGGCCGCGATGAACAGGATGTGGTCCGTACGCACGTAGCCATATCGCGTTTGCACGGTGGTTCCTTCAACAATGGGCAGCAGGTCGCGCTGTACGCCCTGGCGGGAAACGTCGGCGCCGTGGACGTGCTCGCTGGCCACGATTTTGTCGATTTCGTCGATGAAGATGATGCCCATGTTCTCGGCCAGTTCGATCGCCTTGGCGTGGACTTTCTCTTGATTTATCAAGGCATCGCACTCCTGCTCGAAGATCACCTTCCGCGCTTCGGCGACGGTCATTTCCTGGCGGACCGTCTGTTTGGGGATTATCTTCTCGAACATGCTTTGCAAGTCCACGTCGACCTGTTCCAAGCCCATGCCGGTAAACATCACCGGCACCGCCCTGCGCTCGATGACTATCTCCACCCGGCGGTCTTCCAGTTTGCCGGCCGCCAACATGGCGCCCATTTTTTCGCGGGTGCGACTTACTCTCTCGGCAGGACTTTCAGTACCGGCGCGAACCTCGAACGAGCTGGGAGTGGGAACCAGCAACTCTAACAATCGCTGTTCGGTGCGTCGGCTGGCCTCTTCTTTGACCGCTTCGCGCTCCTGCGCGCGAACCAGCCCGATGGCGTTTTCCACCAAGTCGCGCACCATGCTTTCTACGTCGCGGCCGTAGTAGCCGACCTCGGTGTACTTGGTGGCCTCGACCTTGATGAACGGCGCGCCGGTGAGTTTGGCCAGCCGCCGAGCGATCTCGGTTTTTCCCACTCCGGTGGGCCCGATCATCATGATATTTTTCGGCGCCACTTCCTGGCGCATATCTTCGGGCAATTGTTGGCGGCGCCAGCGATTTCGGATGGCGATGGCTACGGCGCGCTTGGCCTCGTCTTGCGAAACGATATGCCGGTTCAGCTCGGCTACGATTTGCCGGGGGGTCAGTTCTCGCAAGGTATTTCCTCCACAACGATGTTGTTGTTAGTGTACACGTCGATTCCCGCGGCGATCTCCAATGCCTGGCGTACGATCTGTGCCGCGCCAAGATTGCTGTGGGCCAGCAGCGCTCGGGCCGCAGCCACTGCGTAGTTGCCGCCGGAACCTAGCCCCAGAACGCCGTCGGTAGGCTGAACCACGTCGCCGTTACCGGTTACCAGCAAGGTATATTTGGCGTCGGCCACCGCCAGCATGGCTTCCAGCCGGCGGAGCACGCGGTCGGTGCGCCACTCTTTGGCTAGTTCGATGGCCGCCCGGACGATGTTCGATCGATGGTCCTTCAGCTTAGCCTCGAAGCGTTCCAGCAGGGCGAAGGCGTCGGCAGTGGCCCCCGCGAAACCGGCCAGCACCCGATCGTCCAGCAAGCGGCGAATTTTTACCGCATCGCCTTTGATAATCGAGTTTGCTACCGTGACCTGCCCGTCGCCGCCCATGGCCACCGCGCCCTTATGGCGCACCGTAAGAATCGTCGTACCGTGCATCGGCTTTGCTTTCCCAATTGTTGGCTTGTGGATCGCGTAAGCGAACAACCGCGCGTCGGGAGCTGCGCACTTGCGGTCGAGGCAGGGAACTTATCCTACCCCAAAAACGACAAATATGGCGCAAAAGCGGGCTGAATGGTAGTGTATGCCCGACCGCTGGGGTATGGGCGGATGCACTGCATCGGTCATGTAGGAGCTTGCTGGCAATCGGTCATATCCCCACTTGCTAGAGAATATCCCCACTTGCTGAGAAGCCATGGGCCAGACAAAGCCCACCGTCGCCGGAATTTGAAATCCCGTTAGCGGCAGATTAGTCTAAAGTATTGTGCTGCAATGGCCTGCAATCGTGTGTGCCGGTAGGCTTCGCTGCGCGGTTTGCAAGTGCATATTAAGGTAACCTTAACACAAAAGTACTCCTTGTGAATCTTAATAGGAAAGGGCAGTTAACATGACACGGCGCATGGTACTCATGTCGATTTGTTTGGCTGCCGCTGTGATGACGGTAGCCGAGTCGGCTTGGGCATGCCGATTGCTCAACAATTTGGCGTGTCGCCGAGCTGCGCGATGGTGCCGCCCGGCGGTCTGTCAACCTTGCTATCTACCGGCGCGGTGCGCAGCCAGGCTCTGTGTGCCGAACTGCTGCCAGCCGGCCACGTGCGAGGCGGTAGTCGGTCATCCGGCCGCGCCGGGCGCTCCGGCCGAAGCGGCGCCGCAGCCGGCCGAAGCAAAACCCTCCCCTCAGCCGGAGGTCGCTCCGCCCACGCCCAAGCCCGAGACTCCGGCGCCTCCTGCGACTCCAGAACCTCCAGCGCCGCCAAAGCCAGAGCCTGAACAACCTCCGGCGCCGCCTAAGGCGGAACCCAAGCCCACCGAACCGACCGCACCACTCGAAAAGCCTGCGGCTGAAAAACCGGCCGAGCAGCCCATGCCGGAAAAGCCGGCCGAGCAGCCCGAGGACACGCCCGCCCCTAAATCCGAGGAGCCAATGCCCCCGGCCCCCCCAAAGCCTGAAGAACCAAAGCCACCTGTCGAGCAGCCCAAGTCCGAAGAGCCGACGCCACCAGCAGAGCAGCCCAGCCCGCCGGCCGAAGAGCCGAAGGCCGAGCCTGCAATGCCGCCGTCAGAGCAACCCCAGCCGGAGGAGCCAACACCGCCAGCCATCATGCCGGAAGACAAGCCGGCCGAGCAGCCCAAGGAAGAGCCTGCGGGGGAATCCGAGCAGGCGCAACCGCCGGCGATCGCTCCCGAAGATAAGCCGGTCGAGACAAAGCCTGCCGAACCGAAGCCGCCGGAGAAGCCGCAACCGAAACTGCCGATTGACGACCCGTTCTCGACCAACGACGGCAATCCACTGCGGTTGTGGACTGACACCAGCGGTCGATATTCGGTCGAGGCCCGGTTCATAGCGTTGCTCGAGGGCGATGTTGTCCGGTTGCAGCGCGCCGACGGTCGCTACGTGCGAGTGGCACTAGACAAGTTGAGCCTTTCTGATCAACAGTTCGTCCGCTATCAGATCGGCGCTATCGCGGCGAAGTAGGCATGCCGCCCGGAGCGCATGCTTTTTGGCGTCGTGTCGCCCGCTGCGCTTGTCGGTCGCCGTGATTGCTCAGATCGGCCAGATTGATTGCGCTATTCAGCCGCGCCTAACGACAGGCTGAGCGGCGCGTACCGGAAACGTGATGTCTACTGCCTCGCGGGCGGAATGCCCGGCGGGGGTTTTTTTGCTTACCACGCCCAACAAGCGGCAGTGCCGGGCAAGCTGTAGCAGCGGCGGCCCGAATCGGGTATTGGTATTGTGTGTGTTGGTATAGCCTGCCAACTGTAATTGCCCCCTTCAAACGCCTTTCGATGGGAGGAGTCCGGCTATGCACTGCAAGAACTCGCGCTTGGCGATGGCAGCAATCGTGGTGTTGGTGATGGTCAGTCCGGCGGAAATCGCCCGCTGCGGCCTGCTTTGGGCAGCCGAGCTATGGATCGGCGGAGCGACCATCAGCATCACCCCCGACCGGCCGGTCGCTTTGGAAGGCCAGTTCCATACCCGAATATCCAAAACGGTGGAAGCCCCCGTTACCGCTACAGCGTTGGCCTTGGAGTCGCGCGATGGGGAGAAATCGCTCGAGCAGGCCGTTATGGTGTCGTGCGATCTGGTGGCAATTCCCAATCAGGTGCTGGCAGAAGTGCGCAGCCGAGTCCGGCAGCATCTGCCCGAGTTGGACCCGTCGAAAATCTTTCTTAGCGCCACCCATACCCATACTGCCCCGGTGGTCAACGACGGCAAGTATACCATTCCCGAAGAGGGCGTTTTGCAGGTGAACGATTACGTGGGGTTCCTCGTCGATAGGCTGGCTCAAGTCATCGTCAAGGCTTGGCAGAGTCGGCAACCGGGGAAGGCCGGCTGGGGGTTAGGATACGCCGTGGTGGGTTGGAATCGCCGAGCGGTTTACGCCGACGGTCGAGCGGTGATGTACGGCCGAACCGACCTGCCGGACTTCCGCGCACTGGAAGCCGGCATCGATCCCGGCGTCGAAGTGCTGTTGTTCACCGACAAGCAGGAGCGACTGCTAGCGATGGCCGTCAACGTGTCCTGCCCCGCGCAGGAGGTCGAGAACCGCTCCACCGTTCACGCCGACTTCTGGCATCCGCTGCGCGAGAACCTTCGCCGTCGCTACGGCCAGCACCTGCTGGTGTTGGCATGGACCGGAGCTTCCGGCGACGTATCGCCACACCTGATGTATCGCAAACAGGCCGAGCAGCGGATGCTCCGCTTGCGCGGCACGGACACCCTGGGTGAACTTGCCCGCCGCATCAGCCTGGCAGTCGAAGACGCCTACGACACGGCCCGTAAGGAGCTGTTTGCCGAGCCGCCGCTGGTCCATAAGGTCTTGGTGCTTGAATTGCCGCTTCGGCCAGTCACCCAGGAGGAGCTTGCGCGGGCCAAGGCGCAAGTCGAGGCCCTCTCCAAAGACCCTAGCCAGCGACGAAAAATGCTGTGGCACCAGTCGGTAATCGACCGCCATGAGCGTCAACAGAGTCAGCCTAACCAGAAATACGAGATTCACGTTTTGCGATTGGGCGATGTGGCTGTTGCCACCAATCCGTTCGAGCTTTTCGTCGATTACGGCATCCAGATCAAAGCCCGCAGCAAGGCACTGCAAACGTTCGTCGTCCAGTTGACCGGACCGGGCACCTACCTGGCCACTGCCAGGGCAATATCCGGCGGCGGATACAGCGCGGTAATCGAAAGCACCGTCGTCGGGCCTGAAGGCGGACAGATATTAGTCGACCGCACAGTAGAGGCAATCAACGGATTGTTTCCGTGATTGTAACGCCCGCACCGCGGGGCACTGTGCCTGTGGTGCGGAACTTGGCGGTGACGTTGGCCCCCAAATCGCAAGCTTACGGCACGCTTGGCCGTCAGCGCCAACAGACTCGGGCGCCGAGTTATCCGCAGTTTTTGGCTGCCGCGCATGAAAAATGGCAGTTACTTGTAACGCCTTGCAGCCTTGTAAGCCAGCCAATCTTGGTCTAGCTAGTAGTTCGGGAAAGCGGTAAGAAATGAGCCGGCACGCAACTTGAGTAAGCGCGGAATGAAATTAAACTGAGTCTACACGTAAACTGGGCGCACTCTCCCGCCGCCGCGTCCGGCCTTTGTAAACAGCCTGCTTGCCTTTTCGCCTCTACCACGCTGTATCTAGTTCGCCTCTACCACGCTGTATCTAGTTTGTTTGTTGGTTCAAGGATATACACAATCACCTTATTCCCTAGCGAAGGAGTGGAACGATTGTGAATTGCGTACAACCCATGTTGAGCTTCGGTCTGTTTTGGGCAGTTGCCATCTGGCCGATGTCTGCGGTCGGCCAGAGCCAAAATCCATCTGCGGTCGGCCAGAGCCAAGAGCCAAAGGTGCTGCTGTATCATTCGTTTGATCGCGGGCTTGACAAACCAGACTTTTCGACGGCGCCTGTCAGGGTATCGGTGACAGGTAATGTGGCTGTGCGCGAAGATGGCGTGCGCGGTCGTGCAGTCGAGTTCGCCGAACACGTGGCCACGGCACAACTGACCATCGACTTGCAGAGTTGGCCGAGCGATGCGGGAACCGTGGCGCTTTGGGAAATTCTGGACAGCTACGAGCCGCTCACCGTGGCGACTCAGAACCTGCTGACGGTGTTGGACACCACTGGCCAGCCAATATTCCGAATCGAAAAGAGCGGTCACGTTTACTATTGGGAAGGTGGCAAAAAGATCCACTTGGAATGCTTCGATTGTTTGTGGTTCTCGAAGTTCGACCGCCATCATTTCGCGATTACCTGGGACAACTCGATTGGCCAAAGCGAGTTCGGCGGTCTCTTAATGGCCTATTGGCAGGCACGACCATACGCGGCGTTGACGATCGACTTGGCCGGTAGGCGTCCTGCCACGCTGGTGATCGGCGATGGGTCAGGGGGATGCGGCGTTGACGAGCTGTACCTGCTGGACCGTGCTCTGCCGCTGCGAGCGATCTGGGAGCTGATGCAGTATCGCGCTGGCAACATGGCCGAACTGGAGCAACAGTTGGCCCAGCGATGCCGAAAAGAGGCCAATCGGCCCGCGGCGGTGCGCAGGGCATCGTGGCGCCGCGCGTTGGTCAATGCCATCGTTGTGGAAGCTGAGTCGGCCGAGGCTGATCATCCGCTGAAAATCCAGTCCAGCCCGGTGCAGGGCAAAACTGGGGTCTGGGCGGCAGACAATGGGGCGAACGTGGCCTCGGGCAAGGCCTACGTGGCCCAAGCCAAGTCGCTGCGTCTGAACGTGTCGGTGCCACGCGACGGCCAGTACGCCATGGCGTTGCGATATTGTATGCAGCGACGAATGCACCCTCTCTGGCCGCAGCAAAGTGCGGCCAAGACCCCTTGGAGCGAGAACTATGCCACGATTCGCGTCCACCTGGATGGCAAGCCGCTGGCTGGGGACGGACTGGAACGTTTGTATCCTACTGGCCAGTACAGCGGTCATTCGGGCGACGTGCTTCCTTGGGCATGGCATTGCGTGGCCGGCGGCAAGAAGGTCGCTGTGAAGGCTGGCTCCCATGTGATCGAACTTTGGTTCGAGAACGGTCTGGCAGTGCCCGACTTCGACGCCCTGGTTTTGACGCCCGAGCCAGGTCTACAGCCGCCCTTGCCACGCATGGTAGACGATTACCGCATTCCGCCGTCGTGGTGGGTCGAGTCGCATCAAACGGCCTTGCGCGGCGGCCGGCGTATCGACACCTACGTTGTCCAGCTTCGTAACCGCTGCGAGGAGCCGTGTGCATACGAGGTGGTCGTCACGCCGCCGAACTTTCGACCCGGCAAACAACACGCTGTGGCCGAGCAAACGCGAATCGAACTGGGTCCGTTCGAGGAAAGGCCGCTGACGATCATCTTCGACTCGCCTGCTGATTTGAAGGGCGATTGCCAGTGGGCGGAAATCTACCTGTGGAACGAGGATGTATCCTGCCAGCAGATGTACCGGCTTTGGAACAACATCCCTGTGCCCGGGTTCGAGGGCGTCAAACACCCGGTGCTGGTTCCGCCGCCCGACCCGACAATGCAGGAGAAATTCCGCAAGTGGTTGGCCACGCGGGACGAGTCGTTGTTGACCCCGGAACTCCGACAATGGGCAGCCGGACCGAAGCCGGTACCCCAGTTGGGATTGGGGGCCAAACGGACATTTACCGCGCCGCTGCTGGGTAAACGCCTGGAGGCTCTCGACCGGTGGATGGCCATGGACGAAAAGGCCTTGGAAGAGTACCTGCCCCATGGCCCGGCCGAGGAGCACGGCTATGGCACGGGTTTTGATCGCGTGGGTCACGACTACTCCGGTGCGTGGTACAAGCAGCCGCAATTGGCGTCGTTAGAACCGGATGGCGACATCGACTTGGTTACTTCCGTAACGTTCGAGGCACCCGATCTGAAACATCCCAGCAAGAAGTACACCAAGACCTACACGGCCGACAAGGACTTGGACGTGATTTCCGCCGTGCGCGACCGGCGGTTCCAGGAGATGATCGAGCAGGGATACAACAACAGCGGGGTGGGACTGTTGGCTGAAGCTTATTACTTGACCGGTGATCCAGCCTATGCGCAAAAGGCGGTGCAAATGCTCCGCGTCTTCGCACGTCGCTATCACTCGTTCACTCGGCACTTCTATTTCCAAATCCACCGCGAGGATCGTGGTTGGTGGGGTGGTCGCGTAAACGGCCGGTACATGAACAAGTACGGTCCGCGAACACTGCAAAGCTCCGCCACCACCGTCTTAGACCTGATATGGGATGCAATCTCGCCGGCCGATCGCACGATGATCGAGCACAATCTGATGCGCTGGGGCATGTACGAGGGCATGAACGGCCCACTGATGCAATTCCCCGATCAGTTGGCCGCTGCCAATCGCGAAGACTTTCCGTACATCGCTTTGGGCAACGTCCTGGGCGACCCCGAGCCGCGCAACGGACTGAAGTACTTCTACGAAATCTACAAGGACGTAGTGCTCGATGACGGACTGCATATCTGCTCGATTGGTAGCTACGGCGGCGTGCAGTCGTACGTGAAGTTCATGCGGAAGCTGGCTGAGCTGGGTGTGGACGTCAGCCAGAACACTGGCCTGCGCAATGCCTTCTTGGCTCAGCCACGGTTCATCTTTGCCGGCGGGGGCATGCCCAACATCGACGACGGCGGCGGCATGGCGCTGCAAGGTTTAGGCGCCGGCTTCGGCTGCCCGGACGAGGATGATTATCGATGGGCACAACAGATGTACGGTGATCCGCTGCTGGAGCAGATGCCGGCCTTGATCGCTGAAGCCCGTAAAGTCGCCAACGCCCCGCCTGAAAAGCGCCTCGATACTTTGCATACCGCGTATGCATCCGGTAAGCACGATCTGGACGCCCTATGGCCGGCCGTTTTCGTTGCTCAGCACAAAGGCATGGCCATGCTGCGCAACCGCACGCCTGCGCACCCGGCCGATTGGGTCGAGGTGATTTTCGACTATGGGCGATACGGGGGCCGGGCACACGGGCATCCGGCCAAGCTGGCCACCATTCCATCGATGAACGGCCAGATAGTCTCTATGGACTATGGCTACGGCTGGTTCGGCAACCCGTCCGGTCCAGGCTGGCACGTCCGCAGCTACGCGCACAATGTGGTGGTGGTTGACGGTAGCGACCAGCGCGGGGCGGTCGGACCCGTTCCGCGTGGCCGCTTGCGCGAAGCGCGCGCCGATGGCAATGTGCAATGGATAGACGCCGAAAGCGATCTGCTGTACGACGGGGTATACATGCGCCGCGTCTTGTTTACCACCGACGCGGGCATCGTCGACTTGTTCTTGTGTCGCTCCGACGTCGAACACCAGTACGATTGGATGTTCCATAGCTTTGGCGTCGCCGACGCCAACCTCGGGCTTGCCAGCGCACCCAAGCTCGCCGACAGCGGACCACTATCCTTTGCCATCAGTCCGCGCGTGGGCCACACAGACGGCGACTTCCAGGTGCTCTGGGAAAACTCCCCCTTAACCAATCCACCCAAAAAAAGCAGTACGGCCCTGCTGGGCGAAAAAACCTTCGTTCGTCTGTGGGCCCTGGGTGACCGGAACACGCAGGTAGCCTTGTTCGCAGGCCCGATCTCGCCCGACTTGATCCAGGATGGACAGATCGACTACCTCATGATTCGCCGCACCGCGAAAACCACGCTTTTCGCCACTGTACAGGAGCCGTGGCGCCAATCGACCGGCCCTAAAATTCGCGCTGTGCGACTGTTGCCGGTCACTGCCGAGGGCAAACCCATACCGCATACAGACGCCTGCGCGCTCGAGATCACGCGCACCGACGGTACCAAGCGAGTATTCTTCGTCAACTTTAGCGGCGGGCAGAAGTCCGTCGGCGATAATACCATTGCCGCTAACATCGCCTGTTGGCAGTAACAGTTCACAGACCAGTACTGTCTGCGGAAACACTCGTCCGAACTTCAAAGCCGGCTTCGTGATACGACGTTGGCCGCGGGATCGCTCCTATCAGCGAGAACCCTCGCTCGCCGTCCGTCGGCAACATAAATGTCGCCGAACACGCCGTCGCCCTAGGGCAGGCTGCCTGTTCTCGCCGGCGATCGCTTTGTTAGCATAGTAGTCATGGTCGATACCCCGATGATGCGTCAGTACATGGAAGCCAAGCGGGCCTGCCCGGACGCCTTGCTGCTGTTCCGCATGGGCGACTTCTACGAGCTGTTCTACGACGATGCCAAGGTGGCTGCGCAGAAACTGGGCTTGGCGCTAACGAGCCGGGAAAAAGGGGCCGACGCGGTGCCCATGGCCGGCTTTCCGCACCATCAGTTGGAAAGCTATCTGGCCAAGATCATCGCCGCCGGCTTCCGCGCCGCGGTGTGCGAGCAGGTCGAAGACCCGAAGCTGGCCAAAGGACTCGTCCGCCGCGAGGTCACGCGGATCGTCACCCCAGGCACAGTAACCGAAGAAGGAATACTCGATCCACGGCAATCGAATTACCTAGCGGCGGTTGCAGGCGGCGATCCGGTGGGACTGGCGTGGGTGGAACTGTCCACCGGCAGGTTTATGGCAGCGGCATTCCCGGCCGCACAACTGACCGACCAGATTGCCCGCATCGCACCGGCAGAACTCCTGGTATCCGAAGAAGACCCGCTCGTGCAGTCGCTGCTCGTAGCAGATGCGCCGCAGTCGGAGTCGTGGCAGCCGCACACAGGGCAAGCGAACCATTCTCCATGGGGAAACGCTGGTGGCGGCTCCAGACTGGCGTTAGGACAGGCAATGCTGACCCGCCGACCTGCCTGGGCCTTCTCGCATCAGTCGGCCCGTAACGCGCTGCTAAAGCACTTCGGGGTTGCGGAGTTGGAGGGGTTTGGTTTTGGCGACGGGCAGGCCGACGTGCAAGCCATCCGTGCCGCCGGCGCAATACTGGACTACTTGACCGAAACGCAAAAAAGCTCCCTGGAGCACATCGACCGACTCGTACCATATAGCGCGGCCGGGACGCTCCAGATCGATCAAGCCAGCCGTCGGGGATTAGAGATCACGCACACCATTCGCGACAACCGCCGGGAAGGGTCGCTTCTGTGGCTGCTGGATCAGACCATAACGGCCATGGGCTCACGGCTGCTGGCCGATTGGGTGGCCAATCCGCTTACCGACATTACCCAGATCACCGCGCGCCACGACGCCGTGGCCGAGCTGCTGGCAGACGCCCGTCTGTGCTCCGAGCTGCGCGAAGGCCTGCGAAAAATTTACGACCTCCAGCGGTTGCTGGCCCGCGTAACCACGGGCCGGGCGACCCCGCGCGACTTGAGCTTCCTGGGCCGCACCTTGGCGCAGTTGCCGGTGATCAAGGCCAAGCTGGCTGCCTGCCGTAGCCAGTTACTGGAACGGTCGGAAGCACAGCTCGACCTGTGCGCCGAGCTGCGCGCACGGCTGGAAGCGGCTCTGGCAGACGATTGCCCGCTGCACAGCCGCGAGGGTGGCTTCATCCGCGACGGTTACCATCCGCCGCTGGACGAGTTGCGCAGCCTGGCCCGCGGTGGTAAACAGTGGATTGCCGCTTATCAGGCGGAACAGGTCCGGCGCACCGGAATTCCCACGCTCAAGGTCGGTTACAACCAGGTGTTCGGCTATTACATCGAGGTCACAAACCCCCATCGGGAAAAAGTGCCAGCCGATTACATCCGCAAGCAGACGCTCAAGAACGCCGAACGCTACATCACCCCAGAGCTGAAAGAATACGAGGAACGTGTGCTGACGGCCGACCAGCGGGCCAAAGAACTGGAGTACGAATTGTTCCAGCAACTGCTAACAGCGGCCGCTGCCGAGCGCAGCCGGTTGCAGCAAACTGCCGCCGCGTTGGCGGAATTGGACGTGCTTGCCGCAATGGCCGAGCTTGCCCGGCGACAGCGCTATTGCCGCCCGAGAATGGTCCCCGAGCCAGTGCTGGAGATCGTCGACGGCCGCCACCCGGTGTTGGAAGTACTGCAACCGCATGGCGCGTTCGTGCCCAACGACATCCGTTGCGGCGGCAGCCACGGTAACATCATGATCATCACCGGGCCGAACATGGCCGGCAAGAGTACCTATATCCGCCAGGCGGCGCTGCTGGTGCTGATGGCGCAGATTGGCAGCTTTGTGCCTGCGCGTGAGGCGACAATCGGGGTGGCCGACCGCATCTTCGCCCGCGTCGGCGCCAGCGACGAACTGGCCCGCGGACAAAGCACCTTCATGGTCGAAATGACCGAGACCGCCCGGATACTCAATACCGCCACCGCGCAAAGCCTGGTCATACTGGACGAGATCGGCCGCGGCACGAGCACCTACGACGGCATCTCGTTGGCTTGGGCGATCGTCGAGTACCTGCACGAGCACATCGGCTGCCGCACGCTTTTCGCCACGCATTACCACGAACTGACGGATCTGGAGAAGTCGCTCGACGGCGTAAAGAACCTCAACGTGGCAGTGCGCGAGTGGCAAGACGAACTGGTGTTTTTGCACAAGATCGTCCAGGGCGCGGCCGACAAAAGCTACGGCATCCACGTCGCCCGACTGGCAGGCGTGCCCCGGGAAGTCGTCCAGCGTAGTCGGGAAATATTGGCACAATTAGAGGACGAACATTACGATACGCACGGGCGGCCCAAGATCGCCCGCAAGCGGCCCACCGCCGGCATAGTGCAGCTTACACTGTTCGGCCCCGAAGAACATCCGGTGCTCGAGGAACTCCGTAAGCTCGACCTCAACGGCATCACGCCGCTAGCGGCACTGGAACTGCTGCATCGTTGGCAACAGAGCTTGCGGTCGCAGACGCGCTGAGTTCTACGTCGCGTGCAACAACGTCCGGACGTCGGGTGCATCAACGTCCGAGGGCGCGGACACTTTCTCTTGCTATAAGGTGCGTCAACGTCCGGGGCAACCGGGCCCCATAACCGCAATCAAGTTGTACAGTTACTATAAGGTGCATCAACGTCCGGGGGCGCGGACACTTTCTGTGCAAAGGGGAGCATATGGGGTTATTCTCTGGCCGGAATTGGTGTTGGGTGTGTGGGGCACTGTGGATGGCAATGTGCGTGGCGGCCGGTTGTGGCAAAGCCTACGAGTACCGAGCAGCTCTGGAGCACAGCGCAGCAATGCGGGAGGCGCCGTCAACGGCCGATTACCCGGAAGCTGCGGAAGCGAAAACCGACCAATCGCCAAATGCCGACGAAACCCCTCGCCCGCCAAACGTGGCCGCCTTGCAGCGCAAGATCATCTACACCGCCACAGTGGATTTGGTGGTGGAATCTTTCGACGAAACCCCCGCAGCAATCGAGCTGCTCGTCCGCAAGCACAACGGTTATGTGGCACGGTCGAACATCTATAGCACGCCTGGGCGGCCGCGCAGCGGGCAGTGGACCGTTCGCATCCCGGTCGACCAGTACGAGGCCTTCTTGCAGGCCGCGCGTAGCCTGGGCGAAGTGCGGCGGATCGCTTCCGACTCCAAGGACGTTACCGAAGAATACTACGACGTAGATGCCCGACTGCGCAACAAAAAGACCGAGGAGAAGCGGCTGGTTCAATTGCTCGAAGACGCCACCGGCAAGCTGACCGAGGTGCTTCAGGTCGAACGAGAGCTTTTCCGCGTCCGCGGCGAGATCGAACGCCTCGAAGGACGGCTGCGACTGCTGGACAACCTTGCGGCGCTTACTACCGTCACTATTTCGGTCGAAGAGATCAAAGGCTATCAGCCGGAAGAAGCCCCCAGCTACGGTACCGAGGTGCGGCGTGCGTGGCAGATTTCCATAACCGCGCTGGTGGAAACGGGCCGGGCGCTGTCGATTGCCGCCGTGGCCGCTGCGCCGTGGGTGGTGGTGCTGGGGGTGGTATTCTCGCCGCTTTTCTTCTGGCTGCGGCGCGCGTGGAAGCGTTGGCGCGCCCGCCGGGTTGCTCAGGCCACCCGTCAGCCGCAATAATAATAGCCGCAATAATAATCCAACCGAATAGGTCGATTGCCTTGTAGTCTTACCCCCAAGGATTCTTGCCATGTCTTACCACCAACGGTTCTCTCCACATTCGCGTGCTTGCAGACGAGATTTCTTGCGCCGGTCGGCAGCGGTCGGCGCAGCGGGGGCAGCGGCAGCGGTTGGTTTGTCGATTGCCCGCAGCGCACACGCCGCCGGCGACGAGGTACTGCGGGTCGGTCTGATCGGCTGCGGCGGGCGCGGCACCGGCGCTGCCCGCGACGCACTAGTAGCCGACAAAAACACCCAACTGGTTGCACTGTCCGACGCCTTTGTCGACCGAATGCAAAACTGCCTGAAATCCCTCCAGAAAAACGAGGCCATTGCCGACCGGGTAAAAGTCACCCCGGAAACATGCTTTGCCGGTTTCGAGGGCTACAAGCAGTTGATCGCTAGCGGCGTGGACGTAGTGCTGCTTGCTACTCCGCCGCACTTCCGCCCTCTGCACCTGAAGGCCTGCGTCGAGGCTGGCAAACACGTCTTCTGCGAAAAGCCCATGGCCGTGGACGCCCCTGGCGTGCGCAGCATCCTGGAGTCGGCCGAATTGGCCAAGCAGAAGGGGCTGTCGGTGGTATCGGGCTTTTGCTGGCGGTATCACACCGGTGTGCAGGAGACGATGAAGCGAGTGCTCGACGGCGCCATTGGCGACATCCTGGCCATCCAAGAAACGTACAACACGGGCACGCTATGGCAGCGCCCCCGACAGCCCGACTGGACCGAAATGGAATTCCAGATGCGCAATTGGTATTACTTCACCTGGCTATCGGGCGACCACAACGTCGAGCAGCACGTACACAGTTTGGACAAAGCGCTGTGGGCGATGGGCAATCGGCCACCGGCGCGTGCCTGGGGACTGGGCGGCAGGCAGGTGCGCACCGCGCCGCAGTTCGGCAACATCTATGACCATCATGCGGTTGTGTACGAGTATGGCAACGGCGCCCGAGTCTACAGTTTCTGCCGCCAGATGGCCAACTGTTACAACGAGGTCTCCGACATCTTCCACGGCACCAAGGGGCGGGCAGATGTTTTGAAGCATTCGATAGAAGGCCAAACGAGCTGGAAGTACAGCGGTCCGCCGTGCGACATGTACCGCGCCGAGCACGAAGCGTTGTTCCGCTCCATCCGCGCAGGCGCTGCCCATAACGACGGCGTGTGGATGGCCTACAGCACGATGATGGCGATCCTGGGGCGCATGGTCACTTACACCGGGCAGATGCTCAGTTGGGAACAGGCGCTAAACTCGAAGGAAACACTTTCGCCGGAGCGATACGCTTTCGACGCTCAGCCGCCGATCGTGCCCCAAGCCGATGGCGGCTACCCTATCGCCATGCCAGGCCTGACGAAGTTCGTGTAACCGCTGGGTGGTTGTATAACCGCTAGGTGAAAGCTCCGCCGCAAGCAGCGGGAAGGGCGGTCCTAGTTCGCCTGTATTGCCCGGTGGTTAACCGGCAATACCGGCCGCACGTGGCTAGTGGGCAGACGCCCCGGCGCCGTCTTTCCCGCTGGCTGACCGCGATACCGCCTGACGGTTTTTCTACACATCCTAGTTTTCTATGCATCCTATTTTGCGCAGTCGTCCAAAACCGCGGGAAAAATTCCGGATCGAAGGGGTCATCGTTGCCCGTCTTGTCAGCTCTTTTCCCAAGTCTTTGCCATATTGCAACTTACAGCGGGTGAACACTAGGTGTATGCCTTTATACACAAAAGTGGTATCAACTGCGCAAAGTGCTAGCAAAATGGCTGTTACGACACGGTTAGACGGGATGCTTGACCGATTCCCGTAAAGCCCTATGATAGGGCCATCTGATCATTATGTTGTGGTTACATGGGCATCTGCTACAATATATAGTGGTCAGACAATGCTCTTTGGCTTGTGGTAAGACCGCTTCGTAATAGACCGTTTCGCAGTTGTTACGGCGGCGCGGTTCGGCACGGGGGATGCTCGGGTGCAGGCGGCCCGCTGAAGCCTACGCTGACAACCAACGGCGGTGGCTTTGCGCCCCTGCCCGATGCGTCTGCCGTCTGCCGGTACGGCCAAAGACGCAGCCTTGGGCGGCTGACGGATGATTCACGGCCATTTGACGCCCAAATAACACGACGGTGGGTCGCTTGGATTGGATGCCCTCGGTCAACTTTTGGAAGGACTCTGGGAACTATGGAACACTTGGAAGAGTTTTCGCCGCGTACTGGTGGGGTGGGTTCAATCGAGTCGCATGGGGAGCGAACCATGCTGCGGACTTCCCGCGGGATTACCATAACCCCGACGTTCTGTCCGCCAGAACTGGACAGCCCGTTCGATACCGTCGAGTGGGAAAAACGCACTGCCGCGATAAAGGATGCGACCGGGCGAGTGATTTTCGAGCAGACCGATTGCGAGTTCCCCATTACATGGAGCCAATTGGCGACCAACGTGGTAGCCAACAAGTACTTTTACGGCGAGGCAGGCACACCGCAACGCGAGCGCAGCGTGCGGCAATTGATACATCGGGTGTGCCGGACCATCGCCGATTGGGGAATCGAGGACGGCTACTTCGCCACGGCTGCCGACGGCGAGCGATTCTACCGCGAACTGGCTTGGTTGTGCCTGCACCAGTACGCGTCGTTCAACTCGCCGGTGTGGTTCAACGTCGGACTTTATCATCAGTACGGTATCCGCGGCGCGCAGTGCAACTGGAGCTGGAACAAGCGAAGCGGGCAAGTCGAGCAGCCAGAAAACCCCTATGAATACCCACAAGCTTCTGCTTGCTTTATCCAGAGCGTGGGCGACAGCATGGAAGACATCATGGAGCTGGCACGCAGCGAAGCAATGCTCTTCAAGTTCGGCTCCGGAACGGGAACCGACTTGAGCACGCTGCGTTCTTGTCGGGAAAAGCTTTCCGGAGGCGGTCGGCCGTCGGGGCCACTGTCGTTCATGCGGGTGTACGATCAGATAGCGGCGGTGGTTAAAAGCGGAGGGAAGACGCGCCGGGCGGCCAAGATGCAGTCGCTCAAGGACTGGCATCCCGACATCCTGGAGTTCATCGAGTGCAAGTCGCGCGAGGAGAAGAAAGCCCGCGCACTGATCGAACAAGGCTACGATCCGGCCGAAGCATACGATTCGGTGCTCTTCCAGAACGCTAACTTATCGGTACGGGTATCCGACGAGTTCATGCAAGCCGTCGAGGCCGACAAGCCGTGGACCACCCGTTGGGTTACCGATCCTTCGCGCAGCGGTCCTGTGTACTCGGCGCGCGAACTGTTCAACAAGATTGCCCACGCGGCCTGGTTCTGCGGCGATCCCGGTTTGCAGTACGACACGACGATCAACCGCTGGCACACTTGTCCGAATTCCGGGCGGATCAATGCCTCCAACCCGTGCTCGGAGTACATGTTCCTGGACGATTCGGCCTGCAACCTGGCGAGTATGAACTTGATGCGCTTCCGCCGCGAGGACGGCAAGTTCGACTTCCAGCGGTTCCAGGCCGCTTGCCGCATTGTGTTCATCGCCCAGGAAATACTGGTCGATCACGCCAGCTATCCTACCCGCAAAATCGCGCAGAATAGCCACGTTTTTCGCTCGATCGGGTTGGGCTATTCGAACTTGGGCAGTCTGATAATGGCCAGCGGCTTGCCTTACGACTCTGACGAGGCGCGCGGGCTGTGCGGCGCGATCACTGCCTTGATGCACGGCGCGGCCTGCCTGGCGAGCATCGAGTTGGCCGCCGCGGTGGGCCCGTTCGAGGCCTTCGAGGCCAACCGCGAGCCAATGCTACAGGTGATGGAAATGCACTGGCAGAAGGTGGACCAGATCGTCGCATGCCCCGATTATCTGCTGGAAGCCGCGCGCCACACCTGGGACCGCGTACTGGCCGAGGGTAGACGGCACGGTTTCCGCAACGCGCAGATGACCGTGCTGGCGCCGACAGGCACCATTAGCTTTATGATGGATTGCGACACCACTGGCATCGAGCCAGACATCGCTTTAGTCAAATACAAGCAGCTTGCCGGCGGGGGCGTGCTGAAACTTGTCAATCAGACGGTGCCGCTGGCGCTGCAAACGCTCGGCTACAGTCCAAGCCAGATCGAAGCAATCGTCAAATACATCCAGCAGGAAGACACCATCGAAGGCGCGCCGGAGCTTAAGCCAGAACACGTGCCGGTGTTCGATTGCGCTTTGCAACCGCGGAAAGGTACGCGCTCGATCCATTGGCGGGCGCACATTCGCATGATGGCCGCCGCACAGCCGTTCATATCCGGGGCGATATCGAAGACCGTCAACATGCCCAACAGCGTCACTCCAGCGGACGTAGCCGATGCTTATATGGAAGGTTGGCGCTTGGGGCTGAAGGCCCTGGCGATTTACCGCGACGGCTCTAAGCAGGCCCAGCCGGTCTCGACCAAGGTGAAAACCGAGAAAAGCGCCGAGCAACCCACCCCGGCGCCCCGACGGGAACGGCTGCCTGACACCCGTCGCTCTATTACCCACAAGTTCAGCGTCGCAGGCAACGAGGGGTACATTACCGTGGGCTTGTATCCCGACGGTCGGCCGGGCGAGTTGTTCATCACCATGGCCAAGGAGGGCAGCACTATCGGTGGATTGATGGACTGCTTCGGCACCGCTGTGTCGATGAGCCTACAGTACGGCGTACCCTTGGAGGTGTACGTGCGGAAGTTCTCGCACACGCGGTTCGAGCCGATGGGATTCACCAATAACCCCGATATCCGCATCGCCAAGAGCATTGTCGATTACATCTTCCGCTGGTTGGGGATGACCTTCTTGCCGGGTTACCGCGAGGCCAACAAGTGCACCGGGCCTAATGCTCCGCCGCTGGCAACGCCTTCTGACGATGCAAACGGAGACACGTCCGCTGAAGCAGAGCGTCGGCCCGCCGCCACGATGGTCGGCGGGCTGGCCGTGTGGCAAGGATTAGCTTCTCCCAACGCCGCCGAGCACTTCTTACTGGGCGATTTAGCAGCGGCCGGCAACGGCTCCTCGCGGAGCACCAGTGCGGCCGACAGCGGAGCGGCAGAGGGCACCGCAAACAAACCACTTGGGGTTGGCGGTGGCGCTAACAGCGGCGGATCTATGGTCCGCAACACTGCGCCAGTCGAGTTTGCCGGCTTGCCACTGTCTAGCCGCATGGCCGAGCTGGCCTTCTTACAGGCCGATGCTCCCAGTTGCGACGAGTGCGGCGCAATCGCTTTCCGCAGCGGAAGTTGTTACGTATGTTATAGTTGCGGCCACAACATGGGCTGCTCTTGAACGTTTTCTGCCGCGGCGCTGGGTACTCAGCCATCGCATCCACAGCAAAGGCAGGTACACACTGTCAGCACTAATTGTGGCCGGTCGCAGCTATCGCCATCGGTGTCAATAAGTGGCATAAGGTAGCGTCTGCCCCAACCGGAGTACCTGCCTTGATCAGGCGGAGTACCTACCTTAATCAGCCGTAGTACCTTCCTTAAAAGGTGCTGGCTGTCAAAAAGGGTGCTGCACCAATACCCCAAGGCAGGCACCGGCCGTTCGAGTGGGCAAGTTCGGCCAAATCGGAAAAGCTGTCCAGATTGATTCTACCGACATAGTCGTTGCAGCCGATACCAACTGTACGAGACAGTGTGGTGCTAGGCGGTACAAAACCGACTCGCTCCCGCACCCGGACGCTGCTCGGATGGGGCCGTCTAGACGCGTCGAGGCGCCGCAGCGCGTTGTTTGGCCGACTGTTTTGCTGCCCGATGTTCCATAAGGAGGGGTGGACATGTACAATTTAAGGGGGGTGTGCTTGGTTGCGTTGCTCTGCGCCTTGTGCGGCGGAGCATTGCTTTCGGCTGATGAGTACCAGACCACGGTTTTCCGAGGTGGTGCCGATGATGCAATCCATTCGGCCGGCGCCTGGCTGGACCAGCCGCAACTGCGTCTGACGTCCTTCGGCGAAGCCGGCGCCAAAGGTAGCTGCGTTGTGGGCGACGCCTGCGGCCCGCAGAATGGCGCTGGCTGCGACCTTGGCGCCTGCTGCGCTTGCGACCCAGGTTTAGTGGCCTTCGTCGAGTGGACCAACTGGAAGGTGCGTTCCAAAGCACTGACGTTCGGCTATCTTCAGACCACTACCCAATTGGAACAACGGACTGTCACCAACCTCGACTCCTTGTCTATCAGCTTGCCGCGGCGCGACGGTATCCGGGTTGGACTAGGCTACCGCTTCCCGAGCTGCTGGGATGTCATCTGGACTTACGCATACTATTACACTAACGATGAGACTTCTATCACTACCCCGGTCGACGCAGTGCTATTGATGCCCATCAGTAGGGCGTGGCGGGGTGACACAAATCTTCTCAATGTGAACGCCATTCAGGCACGAACCGCATTCAAGTACGACGTGAACGACCTGGAAATCGGCCGTCGCTTCATACTTGGCGACTGCGCCAACCTGCGGCTGTTCGGCGGTTTCCGCTGGGCGATCATTAGTCAAGAGGAAAGCATTAACGGCTTGGAAGGGAACGAGACTCCCACCACGTTCGCCTTGACAAGACGCACGCGGGTCGATGCTTACGGCTTGCGAATGGGCGGCGAAGGACGGTGGCAGCTTGGGGGCAGCGGAATCAGTGTCTTCGGACGCGGGGCGGGTTCTGTGCTGGCCGGCATCTTCGATACCGAAAGTACCGCCTTGCTCCAGGGCGGTTACTTGGTCTACCGCCAGGAAGCGACGCGCGCTTTGCCAGTCCTTGAGGCAGCCGCTGGAGTGGCATGGTCCCTCAACAATTTGGACGTGAGTGCAGGCTACGAAATGGCCACTTGGTTCAATCTGGCCTCGTTCAGTCCTGGCGCGGTGCCGGATAACAACCTGCTGCTGGACGGCTTCTTCGTGCGGCTTGCCTACCGCTACTAAACCGTTACTGAGCCGTCGCACTGGCCGCGACTGAGTCGACCTGAATAGCGCGGCCGGCATACTACACACAATGGGTTTCTGTACTGCGCCCTGGCGGTTGCTCGCCAGGGCGCTTTTTTGCGCGCCTCTCGCGTCCGAACACACAATCCGCTCAGTGGCCCCGAAGGCATCCTGCGCTGCTACCTGTCAGATTCGATGCTTTCAAATGCGTCCGATCATCAAGCACTAAACCACTTGACGTGGCGCTATTGCAGCCCGTAGCCTATCGCACAGCGTATCGACCACCAGCATATCGCCCCACCGAGCTGCACAGCATCAGCCTGGCTCCTGAGGTTGTCGGTGGTGATGGGCGCAACGCAGGCGGCCGCACAAATCGCCATCATCCGTTTGGGCCGAAAGACCAAGATAAGGAGAACCGCTATGGGCAGATTGTTCATCGGCATGAATCTGGAGGCCATCCGCCGCCACGAAAAACCGTTTGAATGGGGCGTCGAGCAAGCCGCTCGAATCGGTTACCAGTTCGTCGAACCGATGGTTCACCTGGGCCGCGAGCTGATGAGCGAGGCCGGGTATTACCACACCGTGTCGATGTTCGACGATCCTCTGCGAATCCGCCGGGCAGTGGAGAAGTTCGGCCTCCGGCTTTCCGGACTGCAAGCCCACGGACCGATTTGCCGTCCCGATGTACACGGCGAATACCTGAAAATGGCCATCCGCTACGCCGCCGAGTGCGGCGCGCCGGTGGTCAACACCGACGAGGGCATCAAGGCCCCGTGGACGACCGAAGAAGAAGACTTCGTGCTGATGCGTTACACGCTGCGCGAAGCAGCCAACGTGGCCGAGCCGCGCGGGATACTGATCGGCCTGGAATGCCACGCCCAGTATTCCAAAACCCCGGAAGGGCTGGACCGTATCTACAACCTGGTCCGCTCGCCGTCGATCGGCATCAACTTCGACACCGGCAACGCATTCCTTGCCGGGCAAGACCCGTATAGTTGGCTGGAACATGTCGTCGATCGGCTGGTGCACTTGCATGCTAAGGATATTTCTGTCGAACACGCCGAGGCGGAACGGGGCAAGGTTACCGGCACACCGGTCGGATGCGCCTGCGGCGACGGCGTACTGGATTGGGAGCGCATCTGCGATATTTGTCGCCGAGCGCCGCGCGACATCGTGCTTTCGGTCGAATGCGGCAGCATCGAACAAGCCGAGCGGAGCTACCATCATCTGAAGCAATTCGTATGAAACAATCCGTCTGATTGAAAGGCGCTTGCCATGATGCACTGCACGCTTTGCCGCGCCGGCAGTGTGCGCGCTTCGGCTACTGCCACACTGCTGTTGACCGCGATGTATGTCTGTCTAACAGTTGGGCCGAGCTTGCCGCCAGCCATGGGCGCCGAGGCGCCGCTGCGAGCCGGAGCAAGCGCGGTAGACATCACGCCAGAAAAATTGCCAGTCATTGTCAGCGGCATGTTTTTGGAAGGCACTTCCAACACGATACACAGCCGACTGTACGCGCGTTGCTTGGTGCTGGAATCCGGCCAGAAGCGCGTGGCTCTGGTCGTGGTCGATACGCTAATGATGCCCCGCCAGTTGCTCGACCGCGCCAAACAATTGGCGCAGCAAGCCACGGGCATACCCGCCGAGCACATGATGATCTCGGCTACGCATACGCACAGTGCGCCTTCGGTGATGGGCGCGCTAGGTAGTGGCGTTCAAGAGGACTACGCTGCTGCGCTGCCGGAAAAACTGGCCGAGGCAGTCCGATTGGCCAACCAACGGCTTGTGCCCGCCCAGGTCGGCTGGGCTACAATCGACGTGCCCGAACTGACACATTGCCGCCGCTGGCTCCGTCGGCCAGATCGAATAGGCATCGATCCGTTCGGCGAGCGGACGATCCGGGCGATGATGCATCCGGGCTATCAGAATCCCGATTACATCTGCCCGGCCGGCCCGGTCGATTCGGCCCTGAGCTTGCTGGCAGTGCAAACCAGTTCCGGCAGCCCGCTGGCCGTGCTGTGCAATTATTCGATGCACTATTTCGGCGCCCCTGCGGTTTCGGCCGACTACTTCGGCCTGTTTTGCGAAAAGTTGGCGGAGCTGATTGCCGCCGAGCAACAAGCGTCGCCACAGGCCACCGCCGGCGGACAGCCCCAGCCGGCGCCCGCTGGTCGTCCCGTGGTGATGATCTCGCAGGGCACCAGCGGCGACCTGCACTGGATGGATTACTCGCAGCCGCGCAAGTCGATCAGCATCAGTCAGTACGCCGACACTTTGGTCGCCAAGGCGCTGGCTGCATACAAAACAGTCAAGTATCACCGCGATGTGCCCGTGGATGTACTAGAACGCACTCTTACCCTGCGCCGTCGCACACCAGACGAAAAACGCCTGGCCTGGGCCAAACAGATCGTTTCTGGGATGATCGAGCCGGGCGATACCGGCAAACCGCAAGCGCCCCGGTCCGGCAGGGAGCAGAACGCCCCGTCGCCGAAAGAAAACCCGCCGAAAGAAAACCCGAAAGAAACGCAGCTCGACCTGTCGCAGTTTCCCCAGGGGCTACGCAAACCGCGCAATCAGCAAGAAGTTTATGCGCTGGAGCAGATATATCTGCATCTCCAGCCGGAGCGGGAGCTGAAGCTCCAAGTCATCCGCATCGGCCAATTGGGCATCGCAGCCATCCCTTGCGAGGTCTTCGGCATCACTGGGCTGAAGCTCAAGGCCCAAAGCCCGCTTGTGCCGCTGATGAACATCGAGCTGGCCAACGGGGCTGAAGGTTATATCCCACCGCCGGAGCAACACCTGCTGGGCGGTTACACTACCTGGCCTGCGCGGACTGCTGCTTTGGAAGTCCAGGCCGAACCGAAGATCGTCCAGACGCTGCTAGAAATGCTCGAACAGCTTGCCGGAGCCAATCGCCGCCCGCCGGCCGATGCGGCAAATCCGTATGTAAAAGACGTGCGAGCCGCCAAGCCACTAGTGTATTGGCAACTGGGCGATTGGTCCGGACCACAGGTGGCCGACTCTAGCGCGCACGGGCATCACGGCACGCTAAGCGGGCCGCACGCGCTGGCTTTGCCTGGTGTTGACCTGCCGGGGTTTAGCGGTCCGGGGGCAAGTCGGGCGGTATATTTCGCCGGCGGCTGCGCACGCACCCACATCCCAAAGCTACCGAAAACGTACAGCGCCGAGCTGTGGTTCTGGAACGGTTTACCCCTGGATGCCGAGTCGCGAACGGCTTGCCTGCTGGAAATTCGACTGGGAGCGAAACCCGACACCGCAGCCACCCCGTCAACCGCTCAGCCCGCACTAGCCGTTCAACATCGTCTGTGCCTGATGCAAACCAAAGACAAGGACTGCCGCTTAGCGCTGGAGGTTGCTCCCGGGGGGCCTGACTCGCGGACACCGGGCCGTAGCCCGTTGGCGGTCAAAACGTGGAATCACGTGGCCCTGGTTTGCGACGGCATAAGCCTGACAGTCTATCTTAACGGCCGGCATGAGCCGGAGCTGGCCGTGCCGCTGACTGCTGCTTTGCCCGATGCAGAAGCAGAACTGATACTGGGCAACAGCGGCGACGGCCAACAACCCTTCGAGGGGAAGATCGACGAGCTGGCGGTATACGACCGCGCCCTGCCAGCCGAGGAAATAGCCCGGCATTATCAGGCCGCTGCCGAGGTAACCACCAGCGAACAAACCCCCTGGATGGAGCTGTTCGACGGTCGGTCGCTTGCCGGATGGAAAGCGGCCGAAGGCGCGGAGGCGTTTGCCATATCCGACGGGGCGATCGTCATCGACGGCCCGCCGGGGTGCATCTACTACGTGGGGACCGAGCGTGAGCCGGCCCAGCTAGAGTCTTTCGAGCTTCAGGCCGAGGTGCTTACCCATCCGGCGGCCGCGGCCAGCCTGCACTTCCACACGTCGTATCAGCCGACCGGCGTGCCCAAACACGGGTTCGAGGTGCTGCTGCGCAACAGCGTGCCTTCGGCCGTGCGCCGGCCGCTGCCGCTGAGTGGCAGCTTGACGGGAATTCGCAATATTTTCGTGCCCACGGCAAAGGACATGAAGTGGTTTCCTATCTGGCTACGCGTTAGTGGCGGACGAGTGCAGATAACGGTCGATGGCAAGCTGGTAGTCGATTACGTGCAGCCGGCCAACTGGGCCGACTGCGGTTTGCCCCAGTTACGCAGCGGGACGATCGCCCTGCGCTCCTACGGGCCGGGAAACAAAGTCCTATTGCGGAACCTGCGTCTCAAACATCTGCCGCCTCAGTCTCCTCAACGACCGGGCCTAGTGCTGGACGAAACAGACCGGCGGATTCTCAAACTTCAGCAAAAACAATTTCCGCTGGTGGACATGCACGTACACGCCAAAGGCGGACTGACGCTGGAGGAAGCCTTGCGCCGCGCGCGCAGCTCGGGCATCAACTACGGGGTGGCGGTCAATTGCGGGCTGGGATTTCCGGTCACCGACGACAAAGGAATCGAAGAGTATTTGAAAAGCACCGCCGGACTGCCGATTTTCGTGGGCATGCAGGCCGAAGGACGCGAGTGGCCCAAACTGTTCTCCCGGCAAGCAGTGGCCAGGTTCGACTACGTGTTTACCGACGCCATGACCATCATCGACCACCGCGGCCAGCGAGCGCGTCTGTGGATTCCCGCCGAAGTGGACATCCCCGATCCGCAACAGTTCATGGAGCGTCTGGTGCGCACCACCGTGGAGATTATCGAGAACGAACCGATCGACATTTACGTCAATCCCACTTACTTGCCGGAAAAACTCGCCCGGCAGTACGACCAGCTTTGGACCGCCGAGCGTTTGCAGCAGGTGGTGGCCGCCGCGGTGCGGAATAACGTGGCTATTGAGATCAACAGCAAACTCCGCCTGCCAAAGCCGGAGATGATCAAAATGGCAAAGCACGCCGGGGTTAAGTTCACCTTCGGCACCAATAATGCCGGGGCGAACGATCTGGGCCGGTTGGAGTACTGCCTGGAAATGATCGAGCTTTGTGGGCTTACGCCCGAAGACATCTGGGTGCCGCAACCTCGCGCCCGTACTGCTCCCAAACCGCTGCCGGATAATCCGGGCAACGTTTTTCTCGAAGGGCAGGAAGTGACAATCACCCTTCCCGGCGATAAACAACTCGCGTGGCGGGCCGTGGATTACGATGGCAAGACGGTCGCCGAAGGCCGTGGCGGCGGCAAGATCGCGTTGGGAAAGCTGCCGATCGGATACTACGAGTTGCAGTACGACGGCCAGCCTGCCGATCGCCCGCCGCTTGGGCTGGCGGTTCTGGCACCGCTGCGCGTGCCCACGCCAGCCAGCTCGTCCATCTCTTGCGACGTGGCTATGGCCTGGTTTTATCCGCCGGAGCGCATGCCGACAGTAGCGAACCTGTGCTCGCTGGCCGGACTGAACTGGGTCCGCGACAGGCTGAACTGGGCCGAGGTGGAGCCTGTTCGCGGACAATTGGCCGGACGCGGCAAATACGATACTGCGGCGCAGGCACAGAGCGAAGCCGGACTACGGGTGCTTCAGGTCAATCACATCAGTCCGGCGTGGGCCAATCCGAATGGCAAACGATTTCCGCTGGATTTGCGCGATGCATATCGTTTCTATCGTTCGATGGCCCGACGCTGGCGAACCGCGGTGGCGGCCTTTGAACCGTGGAACGAGGCCGACATTCCCCAATTCGGCGGACATACCGGAGCGGAGATAGCCTCGTTCCAGAAGGCCGCGTACTTGGGGCTGAAGGCGGGCAACCCGCGCATCATCGCCTGCCAAAACGTATTTGCCGTCGCTCAGCCGGCGATTCTGGAGGATTTCCACGCCAATCGGCCCTGGCCATATTTCGACACTTTCAACCTGCATCATTACGCGCCGGTGGAGCAGTACGGGCAGATTTACGAGCGGTTTCGGGCCGTGTCCGCAGGCCGGCCGTTATGGGTAACCGAGTGCAACGTGCCGGTGCGCTGGAGCGGCAGCCCCGATCTCCAAGAGCCTAGTGCGGAAGACCTCCGTGTGCAGGCCGAACGAGTGGCCAAGGTGTTTGCCGGCAGCTTGCACCAAGGGGCGGAGCAGGTGTTTTACTTCCTGCTGCCGCATTATGTGGAGGGACAAACCCAGTTCGGCGTGCTGCGCCGCGACCTGACTCCCCGACCGGCGTTCGTGGCGTTGGCAGCGGTGGGCCACCTGCTGGCCGACGCCCAACCGCTGGGTCAACTGGCCGGTCAGCCGGGCGAAGTCTGGGCATTTGCGTTCCGGGCGTCGCCCAATGGCCAACCCAAGGCAGTGTTGGTGGCCTGGAGCGAAGGCGTACTGCAACGGTTGGCGTTGCCGGTTGCGCCGCAAGCCGTGTTCGATCACTTGGGACGGCCACTGATCGTGCCAGCCGATGGAGTGCTGGAAGTAGCGCGTGCGCCGGTGTTCGTGCTATTGCCTGTGGATGCGGCTAGGCGATTGCAGCTCCGAAAGGCGCCTCCCAAAGCTCCGCCGAGCGAAGGCCAGCCCTGCCCAGTGGTATTGCAGGCCGTTTGGCCCGAAAAGCAGGTGGACTTGAAAAACTCGGCCTACAAGCTGGCGGCCGGCAAGGCGCAGGCGATTCCAGTGTACGTTTACAACTTCTCGCACCTGACGGCCACAGGAAGTATGGCGGCAACTGGGCAAGCCGGGTGGAAGGTGAGTTTGTCGGAGATCGCCGGCGCACAAGGATCGGAGATCGCCGGCGCACAAGGAAAAGTGCAAATAGCGCCGGGTGAGCGAATCCAGCTAACCCTAAATGTCCAGCCGCCGGCCGACCGCTCGACGCAGCCAGCCGTGGTAAACATCGAGGGCGATTTCGGAGCCGCCGGCAAGGCCGTGCTGTCGTTGCGACTGCTGGCAGAATTGTAAAAAACCTCTCCCTCCGCAACCGAGTGTTGCAAAGCTGCGTGGGCGAGAGTTATCCGGTAGCCGTGGTGGGCTGCGCGCTGACCGCAGTGGCACTACAATACCAATGTGATCTTCAAACAGTCCTCGTGATTGGCCGGGTTGGCGTACATCTGGAACGCCTCGGCTGCCCGATCCCACGGTAGCCGCGGGGTGACCATCGAGGCCAAGTCCACATCCCGGCGAACGAGCATGTCGACGGCGGTTTGAAAGTACTCCATGCACTCCGGGCCCATCGAGGCGATCATCTCTAGCTCAGCGGCCATGATGTGCCACCACGGAAAGGGGGCGAAGTCGTCGTGCGGCACGCCGAAGAGCATCAGCCGACCGCGGCGACGCACAACCTGTGCGGCGGTAAGCAGGGCGTCGGGCTTGCCTACGGCTTCGACCGAGAAGTCGACCATCTGGCCGTCGGTCAGTTCCTTGACGCGCTCGACGACGTTTTCCCGAGTCGAGTCGATGACCGCCGTCGCTCCGTAGCGCTTCGACCAGCGGAGCCGCCAAGCCACATGGTCGACGGCGATTACCTGACTGGCTCCCATTCGCCCCAAGAACTGCGTGAAGATCAGTCCCATCGGCCCTTGGCCAACCACCGCACACCGTTGGCGGATGACCGGGCCGGTCCGGGCCATCGCCCGCAATACGGTGGCCAGCGGCTGAGCGACGACCATGGCACCGGGGTCTTCGATTCCCTCGGGCAATCGCGCCAATCCGGCGGGCTTGGAGACGATGTACTCCACGAATCCGTTGTAGTCGTCTGGATGTGCCAGCACGTATGTGCCTTCAGGCCAGCCAGCGGCGCGCGATTTGACGATCTGGCCGATGTTCTCGTGCCCCAACCATCCCGGCGGAGGCGGCCAAGGGATGCGCGCCCAGCGTCCGTCGCCTAAATACGGCCCCATGTTGGTGCCGCACAGCGCCACGTGAGTGCAGCGAACAAGGACTTCGCCTTCTTTCGGTTCGGGGGTGGGGATGTCGCGCAACTCGACGGTGCGCGGGGCAGGAAAACAAATAGCTCGCATGAAATATGTACCTGTGACTAAGGTATCGCAATGCGGCCGGGATCAACACTCCCCCACGGCGCCGCTGGTACGGCCCGCTGTAACTCAAGCCGCGAAAAATGCGCATCATATCATAGCTTTGGGATGACCAAGACTGAAGGATGACCAAACGCACTTCAACCCGACGACTTGGCAATTGCACATTCCGGCGTTCCCGCTCGCCGACCCGCGCGACCCGGTCCCCTGGCACGCCTTCAATGCACAGGCATAGCCGCACTAGCGCTTACGGAACCACTCCTGGAGGAGTAGTTGCCGGCCGGTCGGTTGTGCGGCGGGCTTTCGGTCGTTGCGGTCAGGCCCGTGTTCTACACTCCAGCCGTCCCATTCACGGAAGGCATGATAGGCCCAGTCCCAGCCGTACTGCTCGAACAGTTCGATGCAGTCGCGCAGGTAACGTTCGGCGCTGTTGTCCGGCGCCCAACGAATAGCGCTGAACTCGCCGATGTAGATGTGGACGTTATAGTCTTTCTGATACTCCACGGCCGGCTGGAGCACCTTCCGCAATTGCTCCTTATCCCAGTACGTGCCGCCGATGGTCCCCGGATAGCGGACGCCAATGGGCATGTCGCGCACACCCTGATGGGTAAACGCGAACGGCTCGTACATGTGAACGCTGTAAACCACGCCGGGCACGTCGATCGGCTCCAGCCACTCCAACGCCGCAATCGATCCCCAGGGTGCCGGTTCGATGATTATGGCCCGATGCGGGTCGATGTGGCGGATCTCCTTGGCGGTTTTTATCGCCAGGCTTCGCCAATCCAGCAGCCCGCCCGGCTCGGCCGGCTCGACCGGCTCGTTCACTAAATCGTATCCCCATACGGCAGGCTTGTTCTTGTAACGCTCGGCTATGCGCCGCCAAACGACCACGAAGTGTTCCTGCATCGCCCGATCGGAGAATATGCGGCAGTGTTTATCGGGCGCCCGCCCGCCTGGCGGAGTGTGCAAGTCGATGGCCACGTGTATGCCCAGCCGCTGGCAGACCGGCAGCAGGCGATCGAGCCGCTGTAGCTCGGTTTCCAGCCAGGCATCGTAACTGTTGACGTCGGCTTTATCGGCAGGGCCGTGCGGGAACCCGCCCCAAATCAACTGCCAGCGGACGTGATTTGCTCCCCAGCCGGCCAGCACTTCCAGGTCTTGGGTATCGACCTTCGTGCCGATCATCGCCCCGCGCAGCCGCGGCATGTTATGCCCTTTGAACACAGGGCCGGTGGGCGGATGCGCCGGCCGGCGGCGCTGGACGGCGGCCACTTGGATTACGATGTCATCGAACCACACCTTGCCGCTGACCGCTTCCAGTCCCAACACCAGATAAGCCTCGGTAGCGTCTTGCGGCACTTCGGCCACAAAGGCCAGCCGCCGGTCGGCGAAATCGCCCCAAACGTTGTGCTCTTGAGTCCACCGCGGTCCGGCGGAACCGTTGGTGTGGATCATGCACTTCACGCCATTCCAGGGTTTGGGCGGTTTGCTGACGGCTTCGGCCCAAGCGCGACATCGCACGCGAATCTTCGTCCCGCGCAATCGCTCGACAGGCAAGCGGTGCCGAATCACGTTCGAGCCAGAGGCGTTTTCCGCCGCTTGCTCTATCAGCAGCATTTGGCGGCCGCTTGAGTGGCGCACTAGCGCCACGCCGCGGCGGTCGCTCCATTGCCAATCGCGCACGGCATCGGCTGCGGTAAAGTCGGCCCGAAAGACCACCTCGCCCACCGCGGCTCGGGCAGCCGGCGGCTCAGCTTCCGTCGCGCCGGGCGCCGGAGCTGGGAGGACGGTCACCCCGCACAGTATTACGAGGGCGGCGATTGCTGCCGCTGCCGCCGGGGGCACAAGCCGCAACAACCAAGGTGTGTTCATCACGGTCTCCCAATCTTGCGGAATCGACGAGCAGCTTGCCTACGCAGCAAGCTAGTGCAACGCGCGAACTTTACCGCGCCGACAATTATGCCATACAACTGGCAGCGGTTGCACGTGGTCAGGATGGAAGGCAGTCGCCCGGCGGGTTCCCCACTGCTGGGCACCACAGTGGGGCAGTTTTGCTGCCATGGGTGATTGCCCAATGGGGGGTTGCCGCGTAAACTCTAACCCGTAGCTCAAATGGGTAGATGAGAGTTTCCTTCCAAACGCCAAGGGTTTAGTCGTGGAAAAGCAGGCGCTTATCCGCACCATTCAGTCCCTACAGCAACGGTTGCCGGGGTTGAAACAACAGTGTTTGAAGGAAACCCCCACGCGCGTGATCGTCATCGACCCGCTGCTTGCAGCGTTGGGCTGGGACGTGCGCGACCCGGACGAAGTGCAGTTGGAGTACCCCACCGTCGACGGCAAGTCGGTCGATTACGCCCTCAAGCTAAACGACAAGCCCGTCCTGCTGGTGGAGGCCAAAGCGCTGGGCGATTCGCTGGACGACGTGAAGGCCGTCACGCAGGTCGTCGGCTACGCGGCCAACGACGGAATCGCTTGGTGCGTTCTGACCAACGGAGTGCTGTGGCGGGTGTATCGCACCATGGAGAAGTGCCCGGCGCCAAACAAGCTCGCCTTTGAAGTGAACATCGCCCCGTCCGAAGCCGACTCGATAGCCGTCGAGCAGATTGCCGAGGCGCTATGGCGGCTTTCGCGCGAGCAGATGGCCCGCGGTACCCTCGACGAGCTGGGCGAGAAGATATTCACCGACGGCAAAGTCCGCAAAGCGCTGCGGGAATTGATGCTGAATCCGCCCAGGACGCTGTTGAACCTGCTGCGCAACACAATTGGCGACGAGGCGCTCGTACCCGGGCGAATCGCCCAGAGTCTCCAGCGGATTGCCCTCGATTATGGCGACTCTGCCGCACCACCGGACCCGACCCAGTTTTCGGAAGCAAGCCAGGTACGCAAATCTCGAAGCCGCCCTGCCGGCACGACCGGGCCAAAACGATCCAAAGCGATCCCCAGCCCTTACACCGAGGAGCATCACACGTCCGGCAAGCCAGCGGAGGTCGTCGCGCTTTATCGGGAAATTGACAGACTATGCATGTCGCTTGCCCGCTCAGCGGTGGTGCGGCGGTTCTGCGCCAAATACATCAGCTACGAACTGGAAAATCGCTGTTTTTGCACCATAGCTGTGTGGGCAAGTGGCGTAAGAGTGTGGCTCCGCCTGAAGTATAACCAACTCGACAGCCCGCCGGCGTTTGCCCGCGATGTTAGTAACGTAGGCCATCACGGCATTGGCGATGTGGAGTTGCGCATCAGCAACCAGACAGAGTTGGATGCAGCGGCCGCATTGATCCGCCAATCGTTCGAGGCGGTCAAAGCGGCAGCCGGCAGTCAGTAACCGGGCGCCGGCAAGAAGGCCGTGCGCGTGTCGGCCGAGGTCGGCTTGCAGTCGCTGCAAACACTTGAAATTGGCTAACCAGTACCGCGCGGCGGTCGGCTGCCGCCGGCGTGCGAAGAAGTCGATCCCGGTCAGCAGCGCTAGGCGTACATCCCGCCGCACTATTCATAGACAGCCAAGCCGCCCGTTTTACCATTCCCACTGCGGCACCTGGGCTAATCGACAGAACGGGGTTATCCGCACCAAGGAGTGGCCGTGGCAGCGTCTAAGTCCTTCGCCTACAATCAACATAGGCGCACAATTGGTGATAGAGCTACAGCCGCCAAATCGCTGACGGCTTATTTTGACCTTTTGTGCCGTGGTGTCTTGGCGCTGGTCTTGCGCTGCGGATGTTGGAGCGATGTTCACCAAGCGGGTGATACCGTGTTTGGACGTTGATTGCGGGCGGGTGGTCAAGGGGACCAACTTCGTCAATCTGCGCGACGCCGGCGATCCGGTCGAAGTTGCCGCCCGATACGAACAGGAAGGCGCCGACGAACTGGTGTTTCTGGACATCAGCGCCAGCCACCAAAAGCGCCACATACTGCTGGACGTGGTGCGCCGCACGGCGGAAGTGGTTTTCATGCCGTTGACTGTAGGGGGCGGGGTGCGCACCCTGGAGGACATCCGGATGCTACTGGCGGCCGGAGCCGACAAGGTGTCGATCAACTCGGCCGCCTGCCGCAACCCCGACTTCGTGGCCGCCGCCGCCCGACGCTTCGGCAGCCAGTGCATCGTGGTCAATATCGACCCGAAACGGGTGTACCGCGATGGCCAAGAGGTGTGGGAGGTGCACATCGACGGCGGTCGGGTGCCCACCGGGCTGGAGGCAGTGCAGTGGGCCCGCCGGGTAGAGCAACTTGGGGCCGGCGAGATTATACTTACCTCTATGGACGCCGACGGCACAACCGCCGGTTACGATCTGCCGATGCTCAAAGCGGTTACGGCAGCGGTCAATATCCCGGTGGTAGCCAGCGGGGGGGCAGGTTGCCCGGACCATCTGGCCGACGCCATACTTATCGGCGGGGCCGACGCGGTGCTGGCGGCCAGCATCTTCCATTTCGGCCAGTATAGCATCGCTGAAACAAAACGCATCATGCGGCAGCGCGGCGTGCCCGTGCGGCTTTAATCCGGCAGGTTGCACGCCGGGCCGTGGGAAAAAGCAGCACGAGAAAGTTGCACACGGGGCACAGATTCGTAGCGTCGGTCCGATATGCATTCGTAGCGTCGGTCCGATATGCACGGTGCGTCGCCGGCGATTGCATCGGCAGAAATGGGATTTTCGGCTGTCGGTTTACCGAGGTTACTGAGGGGCGATTTTGAGCACGGATATGGCCGACGACATTCAACAGCAATTCTCCGCAAACTCCAAAGAGCTTGAGATCGACAAGCTATTCCGGGCTTTGGTGAAGCTGGAAGGCAGCGACCTGCATCTGAAGGTCGGCTGCCCGCCGTACGTCAGGGTCAACGGTGCGCTGCGGGCGCTGAACCGCGGGCCGCTGGACGCCGAAGAAATGAGCCGACTGGTGATGCCGCTAGTGGATTGCCAGCAGCGCCGCCGCCGTATCTTCGAGGACGAAGGCGGTGTCGATTTCGCTCATATCCTGGAAATCGACGGGCGCCGGTGGCGCTTTCGCGTGAACGTGTTCCAGCAAATGGGGCAGGTGGGACTGGTGGCCCGGAAAGTCAACAATGTCATCCCCGATTTCAAGACGCTCAATCTGCCCGAGGCACTGGCTAACCTGTGTACTTTTTCGCAGGGCATGATCCTGCTGGCCGGAGTGACCGGTTCCGGCAAGAGTACGACCATCGCCGCCATGCTCGATTGGATAAACCATCACTACCGCAAACACGTGCTCACGTTGGAAGACCCGATCGAGTTCGTGTTCACTGAAGACAAATGCCTGATCAACCAGCGCGAGATCGGCATGGATGTGCGCGATTTCGCGGTAGGCATGAAACACGCGGTGCGCGAAGACCCGGACGTTATTTTGCTGGGCGAAATGCGCGATCGGGAAACCTTCGAGACGGCTATGCAAGCGGCCGAGACGGGACATCTGGTGTTCGGCACCATCCATGCCTCCAGTGCGGCCAGCACCATCGGACGCATTTTGGACCTGTTTCCCCAGGCGATGCACGCTTCGATCCGCAGTGCCATGGCCTTCAACATGAAAGCCATTGTGGCCCAAAAGCTGCTGCCTTCGATAAAGCCGGGCGTGGGGCGCGTGCCGGCGGTGGAAATCATGATTTTCAATCCCACCGTGCGCAAATTGATCCTTGAGGAGAACGACGACAAATTGCCGGACGCCATCCGCATCGGCCGCGAAGAGGGAATGCAAGACTTCACCATGAGCTTGAAGGACCTGGTGGAGCGAGAGATGATTGATCGGGCAACGGCCTTCGAGTATGCTCCCAATCGCGAGGCTTTGAAGATGGCGCTGAAGGGTATCGAGTTACGCGAGTCGGGAATCCTCTGATGTGCAAGCATGGTTCAGCCTGGCTTGGTTGTCTGGGTAAGTCGATCGGGGAAGCGCTGCTTGTGGTGCTGCTGGCAGGCGTGTGGTTGATGCCTGGCGTAGTCCTGGCCGCCGATGCCGATCGCTGGCCCGCACTGCCGTTGGAAGGGAAGAACTGGCGCGGCCCCGGCGAATATCTGAGCTTGACCAAGGTGGTGCTTTCAATAGTGGTTTTCCTGCTGTGGGTGCGAACCACCGATTGGATCAGCCGCGATATAGCCGAACTCAAGGCCGACTACGTGCGCTGGAATCCCTTGGTCTTCGGCCCGTTTTTTGCGGCGATGGTGCTGCTGTGGCTGCTGCCGTGGTTCGTCGTGGGTTTCGTCCTCTTGCTGTGCGCCTACGCAGGACCGCTAGCGGCGTATTTTCTGCTGCACCGTAAGCGCTACGCCGCAGAACGCCCGGATGAGTCGCTGGAAAGCCTCTCGAACCTTCTCGGTCTGCTGGCTGCCGATGGTATATTCGCCGCGATTTTCCTGGCCGCGCTGGCGCTAAACTGGGTGGCGATATCCGTCTCGGGATACGAGTTGCCGGGCGTATTGTACATGGTATTGCCGGTGGGGTCGGTGCTGGCCATGCCCCGCTTCTACGAGCGGGTAGAAGAACAGCTTAGTCTGCGGTTCCTGAAGTTGTTGGGGCGGGAGAAGAAGTCGCCGCACGAGACTGGCCCGCCGCTGGTGTTGTTGCCCCGCGGTGGTCCCACGCCGCGCGACGAAAATGTGCGGCTGATCTCCGCCCGGCAAGCAGCAGGGCATCTGGCGGCGCGCGAAATCCTCTATGCCGGTTGCGCGAAGCGGGCCGCGGCCGTCCATCTAGAGTTTACGCAGCAAGCTGTGGCGCTGCGTTACATGGTGGACGGAGTGTGGCTGGACCAACAGTCGGTCGAGCAGCAAAAGGCCGAACTTGCACTACAGAATCTGAAAATCCTTTGCGGCCTGAACCCCAAAGACCGGCAAAGCCGACAGCACGGTAAGTTCTCGGCCGCTGTACAGGGAAAACCGCTGGCAGCCACGCTGACGTGCCAGGGTGTTCAAGGGGGCGAGCGGGTCATCGTCCAGTTCGAGGAACCGCAGACCCGCTTCGAGAACCTTGAAGCACTGGGCATGCGCCCAAAGATGCAAGAGCAGTTCCTGAAGCTGTTGGAAAGCGAAAAAGGACTGATCATATTCTCGGCCCTGCCTGACGGCGGACTACACACCACATTCACTGTAGCGCTGCGCAACACCGACCGACTGATGCGAGAGTTCGCCGCCGTAGAGGACGAAGCCAATCGGTACGAGGAGGTAGAGAACGTCCCGGTGACGACCTACAAAACCGCCGGCGGCGAATCGCCGGCCACTGTGCTGCCGCGCGTGCTCCGCACCGATCCGAACGTGGTGGTTGTCCGCGACCTGGTCAACGCCGAAAGCGCCATGATGGTATGCCGTGAAGTGGCTGCCCAAAAACTCGTGCTGACTTCCGTACGGGCCAAAGACGCCGCCGAAGCCCTGTTACGAGTGGCTTCCCTGGGTGTGCCGCCCAAGGACCTAGCGCGCACGACGGTGGCGGTGTTGTACCAGCGTTTGATCCGCAAGTTGTGCGACGCCTGTAAACAGGCCTACGCTCCCCCGCCCGAGCAGCTCAAACAACTGGGCATCCCGCCGGGCCGGGTGGAAGCGTTTTATCGGCCTCCGCAGCCGCAGCCGGGCGAGAAACGCAAGCCCTGCCAGCAATGCGGCGACATCGGTTACTTCGGCCGCACCGCCATCTTCGAGCTGTTGATCCTCGGCGAAAACACCCGGAAAGTTTTGGCCAGCTCGCCGAAGTTGGACTTGCTTCGGGCAGCAGCCCGGAAGGACGGAATGAGAACTATTCAGGAGGAAGGCATACTCCTGGTGGCCAAAGGGGTGACTTCCTTGCAGGAGCTGATGCGGGTGTTGAAGCAGTAAGCAGCGAAGATATTTTGCGGAAGTTTGCCAGCAGCGGCAAATAACATCGCGCCAAAAGAAGCCCTGGCGACCGATTTATCACACACGATCGAGAAAGTTGAAAGAGTTTGCTGCCCATGTTTACGCTGATCCTTCTGGCGGTTTTTGCGTTTTGTGTCGGTTTTTGCTACGCCGAAGGCATGTGGAGCAACGCCTTGCGATTGATTTGCGCAGTGCTGGCCGGAATAATGGCCGTCAACTACTTCGAGCCGACAGCTAAAGCCCTGGAAAACCTTGCCCCTTCATACACATTCGCCATGGACTTTCTGGCCTTTTGGCTAGTGTTTGTGATGGTGTTTCTGCTGCTGCAAGGGGCCGGCATGGGACTATCGCGCGTGCGGGTGCGCTTCTTGAAGATCGCCGATCGGATCGGCAGCGGTATTCTTTCGGTACTGATAGGATGGGTAATGGTGTGTCTGGTGACCACCAGCATGCATCTGGCACCGTTTCCGCGGGACGCACTGGGCGGTTCTTTTCGCGTGGAAAGTTCCCCCAAAGGCGGTCTGGCGCCGGACTATATGTGGCTGGGCTTCGTGCAGAAGCTGTCGCAGGGGGCGTACTGCCGCTCGGCTACGGAACAAGAATGGAAACAGGAGAAATACGTATTCGACCCCAAAGGCGAGTTCATGCTAAAATACGCGACGCGGCGATCGCAACTGGAAGCCCACATGGCTCGCCCCGGAACCCGTTCCATCCGCATTGATCCAACCAGGTAGTTCCATGCGCACCGATTTAACCAGGCAGTTCCATCCGCATCGATCCTAGCAGGTAATAGAACGATAGTTCCCACCCCGAGCTTCCGCCCAACCAATTGCCGGTCTCAGTCTGTCCTGTGATTTTCAGTCAGTCCGGTATATCCCGCGTATCTTACTCCGTCCTGCAACGTCCCGACCAATGTTTGAACAAGTCCGGTCGCCTGTGTGGCATCAGACATCAGGAGAAGCACAATGCACGGCTTGCCCACAATTGCACTGGTGGTGATTGTTGTTTGCTGTGTGATGACGCATGTCGGGGCCGATGCGGTTTCGGCCGCCGAGGCGGCGCGAACGCCTGCCCGCTCCGGCTTGCCACCTCAAGCTTCGCTGCCGGCGCCTGGGCCGGAGAAAGGCGGTCTGGCATCGCTTTATCCCGGAGACGAGGGCATAGAACGCGATCCCCGCGTGCTGTTCGTCGATGACTTCGAGACCGGCACTATCGCCGAAATCGGCGCGCGCTGGGGCAACATCAGCAAAGTAGAGAATTTCAGCTTTTCCGAAGACATCCACAACAGCTCGCCGGGCAACCGTTCGATACGGATCGTGGATAACGGGCACCTGTTCACTCACACCAGGAATGTGGATGTGATGTACGCCCGCTTCTACGTCAAGTTCCACGAGAAGACCGGTTACATCCACCATTTCGTGCACTTGGTAGCCGATCGCACGCCGGAGCCGTGGCCCAAGGGCGGAGCGGGGGAGCGTCCGGCGGGCGACATGAAGTTTTCCACGGGCATCGAGCCGACGGGCCGGTGGGGAAAGTTTCCGCCGCCAGGGGTGTGGAACTTCTACACTTACTGGCACGAGATGAAGACGAAATGGGGAACGACCTTCGACGGCAAGCAGGAGCCGATCGTCCCCGGCCGCTGGTACTGCGTGGAAGCCATGCTCAAAGCCAACTCCAGCCCGGACAAAGCCGATGGCGAACAGGCGTTCTGGGTGGACGGCGAGCTGTACGGGCGGTTCACTGGTTTCCGTTGGCGCACTACCGACAAGCTGAAGATCAATAGCTTTTGGCTGCTGTATTACAACACCGATCAACCCGCCCGACATAACAAAGACCCCAATCCCCAAAGCCGCGTAATGGAAGTATGGTTCGACGACATCGTAGTGGCCACGGAGTACGTCGGACCGGTGTTCGGCAAGCCGGCCTCCGGGAAGAAGAAAGCGGTTCCTTCCCGCAGCGCGCTGTTGACCAAGGAATTGTCGGTCGCTCGGCCGGGCAAGGTGGTTTTCAGCCAGCGCTTCGAAAACGGCGCAGGGAACTTCAAGGGGGGCGAAGTGGTCGACGGCGGTGTGGACGGCTCGAAGGCACTGGCTTTCCCTCCGGATGGAACATCGATCTGGAACGCCTTTTCCGTGCCGGTGGAAGAATCGACCACTATCCGCTTCCAGCTCAAAGCGTTAGAGGACGTGGACGATGTGCAAGTGCTCATCTGGTCCAAGAACCACAAAGACAATTGCCGCTATCACCTCGGCAGCTTGAAGAAAAATCAGTGGCGCGAGGTGACCTTCCGGGCGATCGAAGCCCGAGTAGGCTGGGACCGCACCGGTCCCAGCTTGGAAGCCGACGTGCTGGACAATTTCAAACTGACCTACAGGGGCGGCACAAGCGCCCGAGTGCTGATAGACGACTTCGAGATTTTGCAGTGACGTACTGGTTTGCGGGCGGCGACAGTGTCGGGGGGCGCTCCGTTGTATTACACTCGACCGATGTATTACACTCGACCGAGCGCGCAGCAGCCTGGCCGCCCCGTTCGAAGGCGTGCGCGCCCAAGCGAGGCATTGGCGGCACATCAGCGATCCGGAGGCCGATCATGTCAGCAGTTCCTTCTGCTCGAATGCTTCTTTGCGCGGTGTTGGTCCTGGGGGCTTGCGGCGGGGTGTCAGCCGCTTCGGCGCCCGCCAGACCCAGCCAGCGCATAGACCGCGGTGTTCATGTGCAGCCAGTGGCCGAGTCTACGGTGTACGTCGGCTGGCGGTTGCTGGCCGATGATCCTCCGGGCGTGGCGTTCAACGTGTACCGCCGTGCCGCCGGCGGCGCGGCGGTGAAGCTCAACAGCGCACCGGTCGACAAGACGACCGACTTTGTCGACTCCACCGTCCCGGCCGGCGTGGACGTGGCGTGGTTCGTCCGTCCGGTAGTCGGCGGTCAGGAGCAGGCGGCTTCGCGCGAAGCCCGACTGAAGCCCAGCCAACCGCCGCTTCCTTACGTGAGCATCAAACTGAACGGCAAATACACGTTTCAGAAGGTGGGCATCGCCGATCTGGACGGCGACGGCCGGTATGATTTCGTCATCAAACAGCCGGGCGACAACATCGACCCCTACCGTTTGTATTGGAAACCCAGCCCCGATACCTACAAACTGGAAGCCTACGACGCCGACGGCAAGTTCCTGTGGCGATACGACCTGGGCTGGGCCATCGAGCGCGGCATCTGGTATTCGCCTTATGTGGTTTACGACTTGGACGGCGACGGTCGGGCCGAGGTGGCGGTCAAGACCGGCGAGGGCGATCCGCGCGACAGCGACGGTCGTGTGCGCAGCGGGCCGGAGTACCTGTCGATTCTCGACGGCCTGACCGGCAAGGAAATCACCCGCGTCGATTGGCCCTCCCGCAAAGACTTCGAGAAAACCAGCGATCCCTACAACTACGCCTCCCGCAATCAGCTCTGCGTGGCGTACCTGGATGGCCGCACGCCCAGCCTGATCGTCCAGCGGGGAACCTACAACGTCATCAAGCTGGTGGCCTACCAATATCGCAACGGCCAATTGCACGAGCAGTGGCGCTGGGATAACTTGGACGACAAACGCTACTGGGGCCAAGGCGCCCACTGGATGCACGCCGCCGACGTGGACGGCGACGGCTGCGACGAGCTAGTCATCGGCTCGGCGGTGATCGACCACAACGGCAAGTCGCTGTGGAGCGTGGGACTGGGACATCCAGACCACGTCTATGTGGGCGACATCGATCCCCAGCGGCCCGGACTGGAAATCTACTACGGCATCGAAACTCGGCAGAAGGCCAATGGCATGTGTCTGGTGGATGCTCGGACAGGCCAGATCATCTGGGGCTTCAAGGAGCCCACGCGCCACGTACACGGGCACGGGCTGTGCAGCGACATCGATCCGGCCCATCCCGGCAGCGAATGCTATAGCGCCGATACCGACGAGAAAAAACAGTTCGCCTTCGCCCTGATGCACAACTGCAAGGGAGAAATCATCAGCCGGGAGAACCTCAGCGGCTTCGGCCCGCGAGCGGCGTATTGGGACGCCGACTTGCAGCGCGAATTGGTCCACGGCCGCATATGGAAGTACAAAGGAACCACCCTGCTTCCGAAAATCCCCGGACAGGTCGTGGCAATCGCCGACATCCTGGGCGATTGGCGCGAAGAAATCATCGTCAGCGTTCCCGGCGAAATGCACATCTACACCACCACCATTCCCGCCGCCGACCGCCGCATCTGCCTGATGCAAGACCGCCTTTACCGGCTAAACGTGGTGGCCGCGGCCATGGGCTACTGGCAGGTTCCCATGACCAGTTACGACTTGGCAACCGAGGCGGCAAGCAAAGGCGGCAATCGCTAGCCGATAACGCTTCCGCAGCAAACGGCCACGTTCATCGGTAAATGGCCGCGCTGTTCAGTCGGCACCAAGGGGGCCGACGCTGGCGGCGATTCTGGTGCCGTCGCATCTACGGCCACAGTTCGAGCTGCTACCGACAGCTACTGCTCGAGCACCAGCCAGTATACGTTGAAGTTGTATGCGTGGCGTTTGGAAGTGTGATCGAACGCAGCCACGCCGAACGGGTACCTGCCGCCCGGCTCGAACTGCACGTCGTACTGACTGCCCGTGTGCAGCTTGCGGCGCATGTACACCACCCACTCTCCATCCTTCCACTGCGATTTGCAGCCGATGTCGCCCCGGTCGCCAACGAATGGGGAAATCACCATGCCGGGAATGAGCGATTCGGGCGGGACCGAGGCCGCCAGCTTCGCGTCGTATGGCACGGCGTGCTCCTGCGGCAGGCCCCCACCGCGGATGTTTTTCAGATCGTCGGGCAAAAAGGCCGGAGAGCGCTGGTCTTTCGACTCGTTGCGCTGGTATCCGCCTGCTTGTTTGGGGTCACTGAAGCGGCCGCCGTCTTTGTTATCCGGGTCACGTCGGTGCCAGTATTTATCGTCCACTTGGCCCACAGGGTCGGTACGCACCGCCTTCCAGAACCAGTCGTCGATGACGACCGGGGAATGTTTGTAGCCGTAAGCCCAGCCGCCGCCGGCGTGACACACCACCGCGCAGCCGAGCAGCTCGAACTGCCGCCATCTCTGCGTGGGAAAACACAGTCCGAACTTGTCCTCGTACCAAACGCATTCGTCGCGCGGATTGCTGACCAGCGCCTCCCAACCTTCGGTAGTCCTCTTCCAGGGCCACAGCCGCCGGTGTTCCTCCGGATCGGCCCATTCAACCCGTAGGAAAATCTCCTGCCCATCGTGCAACGCTTGCAAGCTGGCCCGAGTGCATCCGCTGTGCAATCCCACACCATTGGCCAAGTACACGACAAGCTGCGGGGCTTGCTGCCAGGGTAACACGGCGAGGTCTTCCAGCGCATCAGACACGGCCGCAATCCTCGTCGCCACCAGCGTTCTACCGATAGGCACTAGATTGGCACTGAAGGTCAAATAAGTGGTCACCGCGGCAAGCGGCACGAACAAGGCAATGGGTTTCCACTGCCAACCGGCCCAAGGATGAAACGCCGGCACTAATAGGCGCAACCATCGCACTAAAGCCATCACGATATGCCATAACAGCGATCCGGCCATCATCAGCAAACCTAATGCGTGTAAGGACCGGGCTATGACGTAGAGCGTAGGCTGCCACTGTAGCCGCTGAAGCAGCAGTCCAGTTGCGACCATCAACAAACCACCGACAAGCAACAGCAAGTGGTTCCATTTGTACGGCAGACGTTTCCGGCGGCGGCGGAAATACACCCAGCAAGCGGCCACGATGGAAGGCGAAAACACGGCCGCGGCAACCAGATGCACCATCAACACCCGACCGCCCCAAAACCAATTGGGCAGAACGCCTCCGGTCAGCGACCATTCTGGCCGTGCTATGGCGTGCAAGCTGGGGCCCGTCAGCATCAGCACCAAAGCACTTGCCGCCAACAACCAGTGGAGCAAGCGAAAGCTGTGCGGGTAGACGGGCGGCGTTGTGTAAGCAGCAGCAGTAGAGTCCATCCGGCGAGGTGCTGCTTGCTCTTTCATGCCTTGGTCCTCCGGTTTGCTAACACATACTTTCTACTTCTTTCGCGTTGCCGCTATTTTCCTTCGTGTTGCCACGCTCCCGTTGGTGCTGCCATGCTCCTCATTCGTTTTGTCATACTCGTCAATCTTCTTGCGCTGTTCGTCATTTATATTGTGGCGGTTACCTTATAGTTCCATTACCACCTGGAGTAAGGTTCCGCAACTATCGGGGGTTATGTGGCGAACAGCAGCGTGATACAGAAGCGGACCACCCCAAGCATGGGGGACTGGTGAGCCGTGGTCCGCCTGGACAGGCGTGCTACGACAATTGCGCGTCTTGCGTTATTACATGTATGTCGGTGTGGGCGATTGCCAAAAAGACTCTTTGGCCAGGAAAATAATTCCCGCCAATGTACTCGCGTTTTCCCAGTAAGGCCAGCAATTCCACACCTCCCTCAGCAACGGTTCGCAGTCTTACTGTGGCCCCCAGGTGTGTGATTTCTGACAGCGTGGCCGGCAGCAGTGTCATGTCCGGCGGCAGCGATTCCGGCGCGTTTGTAAGCACGCGGACGTTCTCCGAACGGAGCATCACCCAGGTGTCTTGGCCGTTGGAAGTCTCGTGGGCATGCTGAACCGCCGCAGTGCGGGGAGATTTTTGCGCCACACAGCTTGCTTCTGGGGAAGGATAACTTTCCGCCCTTTGAGCATGTGCCGCCTCGGGTTGGGCCTTTTTTGCGCTGGTTACCAGTTGCGGAAGTTGAACGCCCGACCGGCCAGATACCACCAACCACTTGGCCAACGGCAGCAAATTTCCCGGTTGAACAAATTGCGCCACGGCCAGGTTTGCCGGGCGTTGGAGGATTTCGTGGGGCGTTCCCACCTGGATTATCCGCCCATCAGCTATAACCGCTGCCCGATCGGCCACCGACATCATCTCTGCGAAGTTATGGCACACGTGCAGCACAGTGGTATTCAGTTGGCGGTTAAGCCGGCGGAGCAGCCGACAGATGTCGTCGCGGGTCGATTCGTCCAGCGCGCTGACCGGCTCGTCGAGCAACAGCACTTGCGGTCGTACGGCCAGCGCGCGGGCCAGGGCCACACGTTGTTTCTCTCCGCCCGATAGCCGCGCCGGCCGCCGGTCGGCCAAATGGTCAATACCCAGCTCTTCCATGAGCTGCTGTACTCGTTGTTGCAATTGCCGTCGGCTAGCGCTGCTGCGCCGCAGGCCGAAGGCGATGTTCTGGCGCACCGTGCGATGCGGGAAAAGCGCGTAGTCTTGAGGCAGATAACCGATCTGGCGATGTCTGGGTTCTGCATGGGTGACATCGCGACCAGCGATTATCAGCCTGCCGCCGTCCAACCGGTACAAGCCGCACAAGCATTCCAGAAGCAAAGTTTTTCCAGCACCGGTTGGCCCCAGCAACACGAAGTACTCGCCCGACGCCACTTCCAGGCAGACCTGCCGAAGCGCGAAGGCGCCGACCGACAGACAAAGACCTTCTATGCGGATCACTTCTGTCCTCTGAGCCCGACCGCGCGGACAATCACCAATCCCATTGCCGCCAGCAACACCATGAAGATGGCTACCGTCAAAGCGACTTCAAGTCTGCCGACGCTCTGTTCGAGATAGATTGTCGTGGGCAACACCTCGGTACGAAGCCGCACAGCACCGACGAAGACCATCAGCGGTCCGAACAGGCCGAACGCTCGTGTCCAAATCAATATTGCCGCCACTACCAATCCCCGCACTGCCAACGGCAGGGTAACTCGGAAGAAGGCTCCGGCGCGCGTGCAGCCCAGGGTCATGGCTACATGCTCTAGCCGCGGATCGATGCCGTCGAACGTCAGCGCCGCTGCCCGAATACCCAGCGAGGCCGAGACCATCAACTGGCACAATACGATACCTTTGCGTTGAAAGACGAACTGCACCAAGGAGTTTTCGATCCATTTACCAGCCGGCGACTGGAAGAAAACCAACAGCGACAGGCCGACGATTACCGGCGGGAGGATGATGGGCAGGTCGATTATCGCCTCGGCCAGCGGGTGCGTCAGGAATCGGTAGCGGCTCATGGCATATCCAATGGGAATGGCCATCAGTAGGCCAATTACCACGCTCAGACTGCTGGTCCACAACGACAACCACAAGGCAGCAAGTATTTCCCTTTGGCCGAGTACCCCCACCATCCCGACCAAGCCACGCAAAGCCAATCGCAGGAGACTGCCATCCTCGGGCCCTACCGGTAATCGGCGATAGGCGTCGGCCAGCACGTAGTTCACATCGGCGGCGAACAGTGCCAGCCACCCGACCACGAACAGCACCACAAACGCCAGAGTGGAAGCGGCGAATAGCCGGCCGGCAAACCCCTCGACCGGTGCTGCCACGGGCGGCTTTTTGCGGAGTGATGGAGACACGGGTGTCTGGCAGGTTAGTGGGCCGATGCCGACGCTGCGCCGACCAGCGCGCGCCGCTGCAAACCCAGCAGAAGCTGGCGTCGAGTGGTAGTGCTGGACTCAGGTATCGCAAAACCGAAGATACTCATGTTCAATAACGATTCCCCAACAATCAAATATTGAATGCGGATGACCTCGATATGCAATCTTCGGCGAGCGATCACCCAACAATCAAAGCGGGCGCACTAGTTGCGTGGCAAGCTGGGCAATCGTCGGGAGTAATTTGACTTTCTGCATCGCTGTTCCGCGCGGCACATCAAGCTCAGGCGAAAGCACGCGTCGGCGCCCAACAGAGGCAGGAGGCCGGGGAAGTCGCAAAGACCAACTACTGCGGTTTTTCCACAGTATACCGATGCTTGGCGAAAATTTCTTTGCCTCGTTGCGAAGTCATCAAATCGACCAGCTTGGCAGCCAACTCAGGCTCTTGACACGACTTGAGTATCGCCACCGTAATGGTCGCCGGCACGTTTTGCTTCGGCTCGATGTTAACCACGTCTCCTTCCCGCCTGTAATACGCCGCCACCGCGTCCCAGACGATTACCGCGTCGAGCGATTTGAGCTTTATCTGGTTGCCCAAATCGTGGACTGTCAGCGAACGGTACACGACGGGAACTCGCCGTTCGTCGATGCCGTTCTTCTCCAGCAACTCCGATGACACTCGCCCGATCGCACACGCCCGCGGATCGCCCAGTCCCACCTTAAGCTCGGGCCGCGTCAGGTCGGCCAAGGACTGGATTTTCTCGGGATTGCCTTTCTGGACCAATATTACAGGCAAAAAATAAGCCACCACGTGCGTAGAAGCAATCAGCCCTGCCCGCTGCGCCTGCGCCGTGTAATACTGATCGCCAGGCATGAACAAATCGCCGCGCCGCGAAAGTTTCGCCTTGTTCAGCAGTACCTCGGAACCGGCGAAGTCGCACTGCACTGTGACACCGTGCTCCCGATAAAACAGCTCGACAATCTCTGCTACCGGCGGACGTATTCCGGCGCCGCAGTACAGCAACAATTGCCGCCCAGCCCCACGCCCTGCCAGTTCGGAGTCTGCCTTCTCCTCCGCGGTCACCCTAGCGGTGTCGGCTGCCGGCGAGTCGCCTTGCTTGGCAGTCCCCTGGGGATGCTGATCGCCAGCACCGGGCTGTTGTTTTTCCGGAGAAAAGCTGCTGGGTTGTGCGCCCGGCTGTTGATCGCCGGCTGGCTCGGTCGGCGGCGATTGGTTCCCCTCAGGCTCGAACTTCTTGTAGCCCATCTCCTCGAAAATCTCTTTGCCGCGCTTCTCGGCGAAGCTCAGGAACTTCTCGACCAGTTCAGGCTGGCGGCTGTACGAAAGACCCATTATGCAGACGCGGATTTCCTCGTCGTACTCGTAGGGTGTGGGTACGATCTCGATATCATTGCGCCAGTTGTAAGCCATGCCGTTCCACATTACGCCGGCGTCACGGTGATCCAGCTTTATCATCGACGCCACATCGGCGTGCTCGCGCTTCAGCGCGTTGCCAACGTTTTCCATTACCTTTTCTTTAATCCCCTTCTTCTCCAACAGTTTGAATGTCATCTTCCCGCATGTGGCGTACTCGGGATTCATGAGCACCACCCGCACGCCAGGTCTGGCCAAGTCTTCGATCGTCTTGATCCGCAGTGGATTGCCTTTCTTGACCACTAGCGCCGGCGCAACATAGCCCACGTGAACGAATCGGCCCAGCGCGCCTGCCTCGCGCGTGTAAGCGATATACGGATCGTGAGAGACGAAAATGTCGCCCACCGCGCGGCTTTTGACCTTCGGCAATAAATCTTCGGATTGCCCGAAATCCAAAATCACTGCAATTCCGGTCTGCTCCTGGAACTGTTTTGCGAGCCGTTCCATGGGAGGACGGAACGAGCCGCCGCACAGGATGTGAAGTCCATCGGATAGGCCGTCCGCCGCCGGTCGCGAACATCCCCAAGCGCACGTCAGCCACAGGCCGACGCCCGCCCACCACAAGCTTGCCGATGCCTTGCCCATGTCAAGCCTCCTTCAAGCTCGCGCCGCTGCCGCCGGCAATACTTCCACGCGGCAGCCGCACCAACGGCCCAAAATCACTTACAACATATCCACCGGGTCTACGTCAGCTATCCACTGAACATGATCGGGCGTTTCTAGGTCCGCGGCAACCTGGCGGATGGCCGCGCGCAGGACATCCCCGTCTTCGGCTTGAAGCTGGATGTGAAATCGCCAATGGCCGCGTAAGCGGGAAAACGGCGCCGGGGCGGGGCCGAGTATCCGGACGGCCGTGCCGCGAAGTATGATGCGGCCCGCCTTGTTCGTTGGCTGGCCGGCGAACACGTCGAAGGCCCCCTCGGTCTCGGTCTGGCCAGCTTTCAGCCCCAGCGACTGGCGCAGGCGGTTTCCCAGTAGTTCCGCGAATGCTTGTGTCGTATCCCATTGTGCGCCCCGGACCACCAGCCGGACCATAGTGGCGAAAGGAGGATAGCTGAGCATTTCCCTCAGTGGCAGCTCGGAGGACACAAAGCTCTTGAAGTCGTGGCGCGTGGCGGCAGCAATGGCGGGATGGTCAGGGGTGAAGGTCTGCACCAGCACACGGCCGCCCTTGGGACCGCGCCCCGTTCGGCCCGCTACCTGGGTAACTAACTGAAAGGTACGTTCGGCGGCACGGAAGTCGGGCAGGTGCAAGGCCATATCGGCGTTGATGACCCCGACCAGGGTTACATTTGGAAAATCCAAACCCTTGGCGATCATCTGCGTTCCCAACAGGATGCGAACCTTCCCCTCGCGGAATGCTCGCATTGCTCGCTCGTGTGCTCCATGCGATTGCATGGAGTCGGCGTCCACCCGTAAACAGGGGATGTTAGGGAAACGCGCACGTACTTCCGCCTCCAATCGCTGGGTACCCAGCCCGCTAAAGCGGATGCCCGTAAACCGACATTGGGGACATACCTGCGGAGTGGCAACACGGTAATTGCAGTAATGGCACAATGCGATGTCTTCAACGCGGTGATGGGTTAGAGAGATGTCGCAATGGGGACATCGCACCGAATATCCACAGCGCGAACACTGGATATGAGTGGAGTATCCCCGGCGGTTCAGCAGCAGAATCACCTGTCCACCGTCGCGCAACGCTTGGGCGATGGCGCAGTGGAGCTGCCGGCTGATCGCGCCCCGCGTGGTACGAGCGTGGGTGTCGCAGCGCAGGTCGATGGTTCCCACCACCGGCAGCGGGCGTCCCAGCACGCGACGCGGCATCTCTACCAGTAGATACTCGCCCGATTGCGCCCGATGCCAACTCTCCAGCGAAGGCGTGGCCGAGCCTAGCACCAGCGGCACACTTTCGGCCTTGGCGCGGGCAAGGGCTACTTCCCGGGCATGATAGCGAGGGGAGGTGTCTTGCTTAAAACTGGTCTCGTGTTCCTCGTCCAGCACGATCAGGCCCAAGTGCGGAGTGGGTGCGAACACCGCACTGCGCGCGCCGACCACCACCGCAACTTTTCCCTCGGCGATTCGTTGCCAGTGGAAGTGCCGCTCGGCGTCGGTCAAATGACTATGTAGCACGGCCACATCGCCGAATCGGGATTGGAAGCGCTCGACCGTCTGTGGTGTAAGGCTGATCTCTGGAACCAGCACGATTGCCTGCCGGCCAAAGCGAACAACCTGTTGGATGGCACGGATGTAGACTTCGGTCTTGCCACTGCCGGTCACGCCGTGGATGAGAATGGTTTGGTGTCGCCGCTCGTTAAGGGCAGTTAGAATCGTCTCCAGCGCCCGACGTTGGTCTTCGCTCAGCTCTATCTCGGCCTGGGCCGGCTGCGGCGGAGAAGAAGCCGATTGTATGGCCAAACGCGGCGCCCGGGTCACCGCCGAGCGGATCAGCCCTTTGCGGCGCATGGCGCTGATCGGTGCGAGCGTGCAACCTGCGGCCCGAGCCAGATCGGTGGGGGTCATCGGGCCATCTGCTGCTTCTAAAGCGCGCAGTACCGCCAGTTGCTTGGCCGACAGGAGAGAACGATCTATCTTGGCAAGTGCCTCACGGTCGGGGCTGAGCAACGTCACCGGCCTAAGACCGGCTCCGCTTCGTACGCCTGCCGGAACAACTGCCTCCAACACGGTTCCCCAGTCGCATAGATAGTATTCGGCGATCCACTTGGTCAGCCGCAACATGGCCGGCGACAGCAGACTGCGCTGGTCTATCACCCGGCTGATGAACTTCAGACGGCGCTGCTCAACCGGCCGTGTCTGAAGCTCCACGCAATACCCTTGAACCTGCCGATTACCTTTGCCGAACGGCACAACCACCCGCGCACCAACCTGTAGCACCGCGCGAAGCTCGTCGGGCACTGCATAGGCGAACTGTTCGGCCGGGCCATTGGGAAAGATGACGGTTGCCACCAACTGTTCGAGCTGATCGTCAGCTTCCCAAGCGGCTTCATCCATGTCGAACAAGCTCGGCTGTGAAGTCACCGCTAACTCCTAATCAACGACCGATCCGTGCCGCATGTTAACTGTTGGGCCAGGCAATTACGGCACGCGGCTGAAGACCGTCGGTGATCACACCCGCCGTTGAGCTGGCAAAATTGCTGGTATTACCAGACAAAGTCGCGCTAGCCAAACAGCAAATGTCATTGCCAATGGGACGGCGAAAACACTGTCGTCCGTGTTACCGCCGGTGCCCGTTGCCCCACCGTGACAGGGCGCCGACGTAAAACGCTTGCCAAGGGAAGTTTCGCACAGGCTGGCTAGAGTATCAAGCCCGGCGAGAGTTCGCATAGCGGGTCAATCTCAGCTTGGTTGAGCAGAAGGCAAACATCGGCGCGCAGCATCGCTGGGCAATACGTCGCCGCGCGAATTAACTGCCGGCGTCGACTTTATCGGAGCAATAGAACAGAAGTGACTGCGGGTGTTGGCGCTATAGGAAGATTTGTCAAAGTTTACCGACTGCGTTGCCGATAGCAATCGTGCCGACTTTTCCTATGGCTGCCGCCGCCGATGCGCTTTTTGGGCACGGCCGGAACTTGGGGGGACAAATGCTTGCCGCCGGCGAAATCAATCGTTGCAAGCATTTGTGCGGCCAATACTTATGGAGTTGCGGCAATTAACGCTGGCAAAGGAAAGCGAACATGTGCAGGCGTCCCCCTTATGTGGGCATCTTTGTCCTGTTGCTTGCCACCTGCGGTGCTGGTTGCCGTCCGCAGCAGCCATTCTATTTGTTTGAAGATGGCGACCTATCGCACTACAAGGGGATGGCCACGGAAATCGAGTACCCTGATTTGCGTCAACCCACCAACCCCGAAGCCGCTGGCGCGGCCGAGCCATTCACGATCGATCCGGCCAAGCGCGAGGTGAAGGAAATCCAGGGCATCACGCTGGAAGAGGCCATCCATACAGCGCTGAAGAACAACAAGGTGATGCGGACCATTGGGGGGCAGGTGATCGGTCCTCCAGAGTTCATCACCCGTAACCCCGAAATAGCTCCCACCGTCTGGGACGTGGCACTAACGGAGAGCAACCCGCGTGCAGGCGTGGAAGCGGCTTTGGCGGCGTTCGACGCCCAGTTCCACTCGCTTGTCAAGTGGGAGAAGTTCCGCGAGCCGCGCAACTTCGACACGTCGGGTTTTCGCGGTCAGTTCTTCCCCGCCGTGCGCCACGACGACATCGGCACGTTTCAGAACGAGTTGCGCAAGGTGACTGCCGCAGGCGGCGTTTTCGCCATCGCCCATGATTTTATTTACACCGAAAGCAACAGTCCCACTCGAGCCTACAATAGCGATTGGACCACCATGTTGCGTATCCAGGCGCGGCAGCCGTTATTGCGCGGCGCCGGGGTGGAGTTTAACCGCATAGCCGGTCCGGGCGCGGTGCCGGGCGTGAACAACGGCGTGGTGCTGGCGCGGATCAATACCGACATTGCCCTGGCCGAGTTCGAAAAAGCCGTGCGCAATCTGGTAGCCGATGTGGAGATCGCCTACTGGGAGCTGTATTTCGCGTATCGGGCGCTGGATGCCGTCAAGAGCGGGCGCGACAGCGGCTTGCGCACCTGGCAACAAGTACACGAGAAATACAAGGTGGGCATGAGCCCCGTTCACGAAGAAGCCCAAGCCCGGCAACAGTACTTTCAGTTCAAGACGGCAATGGAGCGGGCGCTGACGAACCTGTTTCAGGCCGAAAGCAGGCTGCGTTACCTGATGGGGCTGGCGCCCAGCGACGGCCGGCTGTTCCGGCCCGAGACCGAACCGACCACTGCCCCGATCAAGTTCTCCTGGCCTGAAGTCCTGGCCGAAGCCCTGGCCTACAGTCCGGAATTGCGCGAGCATCGCTGGACGGTCAAGCGTCGCGAACTGGAGCTGATTGCCGCCAAGAACTATCTGTTGCCGCAATTGGATTTTCTGGCGATGTACCAGTGGCATGGGCTGGGCAATCGGCTGGCCGATGCAGACGGTGGGTCGGGCGATTTTCGCTCCATCGGCTCGAACGCTTATCAGAATCTCACCGGCGGCGGATTCGGCAACTGGATGCTGGGGCTGGAGTTGAACATGCCTATCGGTTTCCGTCGCGAGATGGCCGGCGTGCGCAACGCCCAATTGGCGCTTGCCCGCGAAAGGGCACGGCTGCACGAAGCGGAGTTGGAAGTCTCGCACCAACTGGCGTACGCGTTGCGTGAGTTGGACTCGAACTTAGTGTTGACGCAGACGAACTTCAACCGCCGCATCGCTGCGGCCGACGAGGCCGAATCGGCATGGCAGCGGTATCTGGTGGGCCTTAGTGCCCGCACTGGCCCCATGGCGCCTGGCAAAGGCCAAGAAGGCACGCTGGCCGATGTACTGGACGCCCAGCGCCGTCAGGCCGAGGCCGACGCCGACTACTACCGCACTTTAGTCGATTACAACAAAGCGATTATGCAAGTTCACCATCGCAAGGGAACGCTGCTGGATTATAATGGGATACAGTTGGCCGAAGGGCCCTGGCCAGCGAAGGCTTACTACGACGCTGTGCGCCGGGCACGGTCGCGCGACGCCAGTATTTACTTGGATTATGGTTTTACACGGCCACGGGTGGTCAGTCGAGGGCCTGACAGCGGACGGCTGGGTGCTGGGGCGGCGCTGGTCGAACAAGATGGCCTGCTGCCAGAGCTTCCCGAAGGGTACCAGCCAGTCGAGCCAGCGGCCGAGCCGGTGCCCACACCGCCAGGCGTGCCCGAGCTGCCCGAACCGGAACACCAACGGCCCAAAGACCAGGCTGGAGCCGTGCGACAGGGTTCGTCGTCGGTGGGCTGGTCAGGCGCCGGGAAGAAGCAAGCCGATAGTGCAGTTGACTCCCAGCCGGCGGGCAAGAGCTTCACGGCGCGCGGCCGGCGGGGATACGACATCGGCGCTTTGGATCTGGGCATCCTGGCATCCAGAGCCGAATCGCCCACAGGGGAAAACAGCGCCGACAAGTCGGCTGCGCCCGTAAGCCTCGGCAGCGTCGAACCGGCTGCCCATGCCGAATCGCTGGTAGGGCCGAAGCTGCTCGATGCGTCAACGGGAAAGCAAACCGGCAGTGAGGCCGCCGGGCGTCAAGGCAACACGTTGCGGAAGGTGACCAGTTCTTCCGGCCTAATGTGGACAAACCCGGCCGGGACATCATGGCATGAATCTAACACGCACCCACCGCCTGTTGAAACTGATCGGCCTGCTTCAGGTTGGAAGCGGGTGGAGCGCTAGCCGCCTGGCGGAGAGCTGCCAGGTGAGCCGGCGGACGATCTTCCGCGACCTGGACGTGTTGCGGCAAGCCGGCGTGCCCTTGTTCTACGATAGCCAGCAAATGCGCTATCGCATTCCTGGCACTTACTTCCTCCCTCCCACGAACTTCACCCCGGAAGAAGCCCTGGCGCTGCTTGTGCTTTGTCACGAGCTGGGGGGCAGCGCCGGGCTGCCTTTTTTGTCGCCTGCCCGTTCGGCTGCGGTCAAGCTGGAAAGCAGTCTGCCTGGCCGGCTTCGCGAGCACTTGCGCAGCTTCTCCCGTACAGTGCAGATTCGCGAGCAGCCGCGCAACCCGCTCGCCGGTCAGCAATCGATTTTCGAGACGTTGTTGCAGGCTTCGGCGCATCACCGCTGCGTGCGTATTCGCTACGACAGCGCCACCGAGCAAAAGGAGATTTGCACTAAGCTCAGCCCGTATCAATTGCTTTTCAGCCGCAGAAGTTGGTATGTCATCGGCCGTTCGTCGATTCACCGCAGCGTGCGCACCTTCAATGTAGGACGCATCCGAGCGCTGGAGCTACTGGAAGACCGTTTCCAAGTGCCGCGAGGCTTTTCTATCGAACGCTACCTGGGCAACGCCTGGCACATGATTCCCGAGCGCGGGCCGGACCATCATGTCCACCTCCGCTTCAGCAAGATGGTAGCCAAGAATGTAGCAGAAGTTGTCTGGCACAAAACCCAGCAGGTCAGCTTCAACCCGGACGGAACGCTCGATTTCACCGCGACTGTTTCCGGGTTGGGCGAGATTTCCTGGTGGATACTTGGTTATGGCGATCAGGTGGAAGTGCTCCAACCACCCGAACTACGCGAGCTTGTCGCCCAGCGCATCGCCAGTATGGCGCAGATTTACGGCCTGGGGCGGCACTGGCCAAATCGGGAGTCGGGCGCACGGGCCGAGGCAGACAATTTTGGCCGGTGAGTGTTCGCGCGGTGCGTCGCTTTGTCAGCCAATGGACGCTTGTCAGCGCTGCTGCCGACCCGTGAGGCGACTTGCGCGCCGTTCCGATCATTTGGCTTTCGATTCAGGCGGCGCCGAGCTGCACCGTGGCGCCAGCAGCCCGCGCGGTCGTAATGGCTCCGCCGATCCAACCGTGGATTTCCTCCTAGCTGCGCAGTACACTTCTTGGTAGCGAGTTTTGCGCCGCACGTACGGCGGCATCGCAGTGCAGTGTATCGGTGGCAGGAGCATTTCACATGGGGCGAGTTATTCCGCTGTTGTGGCTTTTGGCCGCGCTGGTGCTAGCCTTAGCGATTGGGACCACTGCCAACAGCCAGCAATTGGTAACAGCCGAACCGGAGGTGATGCCCACCCCGCCAGCAGAGCCGCAAAGCAGGATGGTCTACGCGCCACGGCCGCAGTACGATCCGATCCGTGCAGCCGAAGAAGCGGCCGAGCGGGCAGCAGCCGCCGCGCGGGCGGCGCTCCGCCAGCAAATGGCTGTGGTAGCTGCCGCGCCGCTGTATTCGCCGTCGGTCGTCTTTCCGTATCGCTATCCCACGGCAATCGTTCCGCCGGTTTATGGGCCGCCCAGGGCCGTCCGCAAGGCACAGCGGAGCCTAGAGCGTGCGGGCGTGCCCTATGCCATCTATGTACCACCCGTGCCGTGGGCAACGAGGCTATCGATAGTAGCTCCGCCGCCCCCGGGGCAGCAACCGCTTGGACATGAGAATATATGGGCCAATCCGCACGGGTACGTGTATCGGCCGTGGTACGGAGAGCCGCGTGCCGAATCGCAGCACAGTGCGGCACCGGCCGCCGAGCCTATTCCTGCGCCTGAGCCGGCAGAGAGTCCCGATGTGCGATGGCATCCGGTAATTCCTCAATTGCACGAGCCGCCTGTGCTTCCTGTTCCGCCTGATACGCGGCTGCGACAACCGAACGCTGTACCGGAGCCTATCCCCGCTCCGCCGCCAGCGACTGGACCGCGAGAGTTCTGAAGTGGCAAGAGTTTTGAAGTGCCGTGAGTTAGGCCCTTGCTTCAGTGGCGAACAAACTCCCTACGGCTTCACCAGCCGGGGTTTGCTGCCGACTGTCGCCACAGAAATGCTACCTGCCAGGTACACGCCCTGACTTGAGTAGGTCGGTGTACAAATCTTTGTACAGCGGCATGTGTCGGTAATAGACCTCCAGCATGTAGATCGACAGGCAGGTCACGTACAGCCGTCCACCTTGGGCAGCCCATTGATCCGGCGTGGGTTTATTCGGGTCCCAACTGCCAGCTTCCTTTCGGCCTTCGGGCACTTGTTGTTCAGGGAGTGCCTGGCGCATCACGCTGTTCCAGGCTTTCCAGTACGGGCTGTTGTGCCCCATGTGATGGCAGACTTGTGTGGCGTAGTACCAATAATAGACGTTGCGCTCCTCGTTGAAGTCGACCGGATTGCTGGCGATCCACTCCACGCCGCGAACCAGCCGCGGGTCGTCGCGCTTCCAGCCAAGGAACTGCCGGCACAACAGCGCCTCGGCCGTCATCGACAACTTCACCTGGCCGCCGGCCTGATAAGCGTACTTCGCACCGTCGTCTTGGGCCACGTTGTCCAAGAACCGTTCCACCCGGCGGAATGTTTCCTCAGGCACTTCCAGCCCGGCCATGCGGGCACTTTGCAGCGCCATGACGATCCAGCCGGTGACCGACACGTCGCTATCCAAATTGGGCTGATACCGCCAACCGCCCTCCGGCGCCTGCGCCTTGATGAGATTATCGATTGCCCGCGCAGCCACGTCCCTGTAGTCCTTGTCCTTGGTCATTCCGTACAGTTCGCAGGCGGCGATGGCGCACATTCCCTGGGTGTAATAGCGCTGGTTCCAGCCGCCGCTGCGGTAGAAGTTTCCGTCGGCGTCCTGCTGCTTGGCCAGCCACCGCCAGCCGTTGGCTACGTTACGGCGGAACTCCCCTTCCTTCAAATGCGTGTGCCCATCGCCCTGAAAAGCCAATAGTGCCATGGCCGTGGCGGCCTCGGGATTGTCCAGGTAATCAGGGACACCGTCGGCGTATGGCCCGGCCAGGCTCCAGGAGCCATCCTTGCGCTGCTGCCGGGCCAACCAGCGCAGACCGGCCAGCACGGCTTTTTGCGTGAGGTGCGTTCCCCCGTATTTGCCCAGCAAAGTCTTCTTCATCCCCTCTTCGCGCCCTTTCAGCGCCAGGCCGATGATGTTGGCCTCCAGGTCGCTCATGGCGAGGTTGCCGTCGGGCTGCGGTTCCACATTGGGTGGGGCGGCAAAGGGGTCTTCCACTTGCGGCAGGTTGTCGGGCGTGATGATCGGCTCTTGCACCTCGCTGATGTCGTCCATCCCCAGCGGCGACTCGAATTCCAGTTGATTGCCCAGCTCCTCGGCATAAATCGGGTCGACCTCTACGGCCACTATCCGCTCGTGGGAGTCGATCTGCACGTAGATTATCAGCGCGAAGATAATCAACAGCAGCATGTGTACCGCCATGCTGATGAGCCACGGCGGGGCGTTGCGCATAGCGAGCTGGCCGAGATCCTCTTCTGGTGGCTCATCTGGTGCAGGCTGGGCAGCTTGTCTGACCGGTTGGCCCATCGCCGCTCGAGCCGAAGCCGTCGCTCGAAGGGGCCGAGCCGGCAACGTCGGCCGCACGCCAGTGACCGAAAGCGGCACAGCCCCTGGGTTGCCCATGCTCGGTAAAACTTGCGGCGCGCCGGACAAGACCTGGCCAGCAACAGGCGTCGGCCCGATTCCGCCGCTGCTGCCGGCTTGCGTTGCAGGAGAAGCGACTGGCAGAGGCTGATTGGGCAGGACCGGCTGAGCGACTGGCAAGGGTTGCCCGACAAACGTCTGCCCCTCTAGTGGCGCAGCGGGCGACGGCCGCGCCCCGGCCGGCCGAATCGAATCGTGGCTGGCCATTTTTTGCCTCCTCCCACCCTCAAAACAGGTTCCACCCCGGCCAACAAATCGGCCGATAAGTCATCACCCTGCCGACGAGCCAGGCGCCGATTGTCGTACCGCGGCCGGTTTGCGTAGGCCCCGCCAGTTCTCCGCTTACATCTGAAGTGTAGCAGCTTGGCACGGCAGCGCCAAGGATGAACCGGCGGCCGCGGGGGCGTCTTACCTCCGACGGCTGGAGGAAAGTTGGTCCCTCCGTTGCTACGCAACTCCTACCCCTTTGCCTGCCTCGCCTGCTTCCACCTGCAACGCAACCGGCTCGGCGGCCCCGCGCCCCGTATCGGCTCCCTCGCTTTGTATCAGCTTCCTCCCTCCGTGTCGGCTCCTTCGCCTTGAAGGCACCGGCTTTCCGGCGCAAACCTTCGTTCTGATTGCTAGCCAAGCGCAATGTCCAACCGGCTGCCCAGCCACGCATGGCTCGATAGTAAAAATGTACACAAGCGGCACAACGAGGTCCTGTGTCCCATCCCTGCTTCTCTACAGACCGCCTCTTGCCAGGCGCTTCGCCGTAGTAGACAATTTGGGCCAATTGGCATTCTCCGCATGTGAGCAGAGCGCCGGGGCGTTGAAGGTGCATGACACGGAAGGCTCCGTGCAGCACAGTTGTACCCAATGGGTGCGATTGCCCTATGCCGCGAATCTCGCCAGAGGCCGTGGTGTTCATTAACTGGCATTATTTTGAGGATTCCCGCCATGTCCGAGAGACCACAAGTGATACTGTCCGGCTTTGCCGACGAGGCAGCCAACCACAAGACCGCCACCGAGCAGTTCGCTGCCTTTGCTGCCTTGGGCATGCAGTACTTTAGCATCCGTTTTATCGACGTGGGCCAGGGCGTGAAGAACGTGATGAAACTGACGCCTGGCGAAATACGAATCGTCAAATCGCTAATGGCCGAGTACGGGCTGCACGTTTCCTCTATCGGTTCGCCGATCGGCAAGATCAAGCTCCGCGACGTGGACGACGGCACCAAGAACGTCTATGTGCCCTTCAAAAAGTATCTGGCCAGCGATGTCAAGCGAGCGTGTCAGTTGGCCCACCAATTCGGCGCCAAACTGATTCGCGGCTTCTCGTTCTATCCGCCTAAAGGGAGCGATCCGCACGAGTATCTGAGCGAAGCAGTGGATCGGTTGGGACAGATCGCCGAAGCGTGCCAGCAGGCCGACGTCGCTTTCGGCCTGGAAGTGGAGGCCAACCTGGTGGGCTGCACGGGGCATTTGTTGGCGGAGATTCACCGGCAGGTCAATCATCCTGCCATGCTGTTGGTCTTCGACGCCGCCAACATTCTCGTCCAAGGCTACAGCCAAACGGAATTGTTCGAGCAATATCTGGCGATGAAACCAGGCCTAGGTTGGCTGCACATCAAAGACTATCGCAGCCCGGACAAGCTGGCCAAGACAGGTCACGTCGATGAAGACGCTCTGAAGCACTTTGTGCCCGCCGAGATGGGCGATGCGGGGCACGAACGCATCCTGCGCGACCTGGCGCAGATGCTACCCAGCTTGGAGAAGAAACTGCAACGGCGGGGAATTCCAGGGGTGTTTCTGGATTTGGAGCCGCACCTGAAAGGCGGCGGGCAATTCGGTGGTTTCAGCGGCCCGGACGGCATGGGAGTCGCCCTGCGCAGCCTTTGCCGCGTGCTCGACTACGTGGGAATCGAGTACCATCTGCGCGACTTCGACGACATCCGTGCCGCGCGGGGTTTCTAAGCACCCGACACGGCTTTCGCCAGTCGCATCGCTCACTCCGCAAACGGCGACTGCTTAAGTGTCGCCAGTCTCGCACCGCAAAAGACACGCCAGCATGCCGCCGGCGCAAGAGGTCTCCTCGCGGCCCGCGCGCCGATAACGCCGATAACAACGCCGATAACACTGTCGGTCTACGGTGTTTGTGCTGGCGGGGCGGAGGGAGACTGTGGTGATTCTGGTGTTGAACCGGTTGGTGAGCGGCTGGCTTGCTCGGGCGAACTGGGTTGCCGGAAGTGGTGCCACACAAACCGGCCTGTCAGTACAGCGTATTGAATCGCCCACATCGCTGCCACCGCCAGACTCATTAGCCCGATGGCCAGCGTCGCTATCGGCACACGGTAATTTGCCCACAGCCACAGCAGCCCCAAGCCGCAGCCACCACTGATCAGGCTTGCCAGGAGTTTGAAGCGGCGGAGGCGGTTTAAAGTCCGCCGAGCGTGCTGACTAAGCGCTACTTGAGCGGAGATATTTGCCAATTCGCGCATCGCCGATAGCCCAGTGAGCTTCTCCGGCGGCAAGGTTCTTGCGGTAGCCTCCCCTAAGGCATCATGTGGTTGAAGCTCTGCATTTGGCGGGCCAACTTCTTGTCGATTGGCCGTTGCAGGTGGCTGTGGGCTGTCGCTGGCTTGGGCCGCAGTACTGTCGGCAGCGCTACCGGCCCGTCGGTAGCCTTCACGCTGCTCGCCGATTTTCGATTCGCTTGGCGACCCGCGCAGCCTCTGCAACAATTCCTGCATGTAGGAGTCGATGGCGTCGTCCCCATCGGTGTGGGACTGGTCCGGCCGAGTGCTTGTGCCGACCGAGGTGTCGGCTGGCTGGCCAGCCGCAGAAGACGATGGTGTGTCAGCCTCGCTAGAAGAGTCCCCGATTTCCTCCTCGGCCACCTCGAGCAGTTGGCCGGCAACGCCGATGCGCCGAAACACCTCGGCTAAATCTACCGGCGCGCTTGCCTTCGGCTGCACGCTAGGCTGATTTTTCGACAGCGCGGACTGCCTTGGGCTGGCCGGCCCGTCGTCCAGTGCCAAGCCCGTCTGCTCGTCGCTGGTGGTTTCGGTGGCCATCTCTCCGCCAGCGTATTTGCCGAGTCCGCTTACCCCTGCATATCGTTCACCGCTGTAGTCTGAACTTGTATCGTGGCGTTGTGCGCCGGCGCTCGACCCGGTGTGTTGTTGCAGCCTATCCATCTCGGCACAATCTGCTGGACGGTCATCTGCCATTTCGGCCAATTGGGCTTTTAACTGCCGCAAACGTCTGATCAGCCGCCGATTGCGTTGGCGAGCCAGCCGGAGGGCGGCTTCGCGGCGACGGAGCAAATCATCTGCGGGTTCGGGTAGCTTTTCCGCTGTGCCAGAAAATGGCTGCCGGTGGAGTGAACTGGCGATTTGTTTGGCGCTGTCCTGACAGGCCGATGTATGCGACAACGAGGCTTGGTCCTCGGCAAGCGTTTCCTGGCGGGGCACGGCAAGCGTTTCCTGGCGGGGACAAGCCGCAGCGCCGGCTTCGTCAAGCGTCGGCCCGGTATCCCACTGCCATTTGCAGTCAACTGCCGGCGCTGCCACCGGCCTGCCCAGTTCAACAACCTCAAGCTCGATTGGTCCTACTCGCAGTCGGTCGCCGGTGGCCAGCGGTGCGTCGCCAAATGGCCGGCCGTTTAGCAGGGTTTCCCTTCCCCAGCAGCGCACCACCGTCGCGTTTGGCCCGCGAAGAATGAGGCAGTGAACAGGCTGGAATCGCGGGTTGTGCAGCCGGAGTGTGCACTGCGGCCCGGAACCAATGATGCACTTTGCCGATCGGAGTCGAAGGAGCTTTCCGTCGTTGGACGAGCCGCACACGCGCAACAGCAAGTCGGGCTGGTTGCCATCTTCGACCGATGTGAGCTGGGCCACGCTGGTGGAACTACAAGCTGTTTCGGCCGCTTTATGAGGTGTTTCGGCCGCTTTATGAACCGAGGGAAAGCTATCGGACATAAACCGCTCCCAAAAATAGTAAATGCTCTAGAGCATTTACCTTGCAGCGGCATAAAGGTCAAACCGACCAAAAGCCTGAGCGGCCCGTGGCCTGGTTCGGAAAAAAACTGCTGCATATCTTCGCCTGCTTTGACGATTATCCGTAAGCAACAGTGACACACGCACCACAATTCTCCATCTGGGGGGTTGAATTTTCGCGTGTCGGCAGCAACAGTATGTGGTCTTTTCCCGCCGCGGCTGGGGCTGCTTGTCGAAGAACGTGTAGTCCTTACACGTAACATATTGGCGTGAAGCGACTTATGTCCTTTAACGCCTACTTTTGACTGGGATTGGACGGAGGAAATCGTTTTTTTTGACCCGCGCAACCACCAGTTGCGTAGTATAGTTTGGTTACGGGACAGTTAACGGGCGAAACCGACCGCCACCATAATGGCGGCCGAAGGTTGGGGTGAAAGTAGTACATCGCATGGGACAGAGGGGGGTTCGACGACGGCTACTCTGAAGGGGGGCAAGACCTTCAGCGCAGCCAGGATCGGACGCCGAGGTGAGGGTTCGATGAGCCGTAAAGACGCGATCCTGAACATGCGCCAGGTCCTGATCAAGCGCCGCGACGCGCTACGCAAAGCCCTGGCAGGCGACCTGAGCCTGTTGCGGCAGCTTCGTGCTGAAGCATCGGGCGACGTGGTCGATGCCGCGCTGGATAGCGTGCAGGACGAAATCAGCTCCCAATTGGCCGAGGTTGAAAGCCGAGAGCTTGCCCGCATCGAGTACGCCCTGGAGCGAATGCGTAACGGGCAGTTCGGCATTTGCGAAGGCTGCGGCGGAAAAATACCGCTGGCCCGCCTCAACGCATTGCCGTACGCCACGTTGTGCATCAAATGCCAGCGGGAAGCGGAGCGAGAAGGGGCCAAAACCAGCCAGCAAACCGATTGGAGCAGGCTGCTAGAGCTGGGCTCGTCCGACGTCGATGTGTCGATCAACGACATCGAACTGGATGTTTCTTGATTCGGCCCTAGTGCGCAGCTAGACTTATCTGCAATCGGGCAGCGCAAGGCACGGCGAGCAGACCGATGGACTGCGCGCCGTGGCGTTGTTTCTTGCACCGGCGATTGGTGCTGCTGGTGTGACCCCACTGTGGAGCATTAGGATGTCCTCTGTCCCCGCTTATTCCGGCAGACTCTCTCTGCCTGGCCGTTGCCGCCCGGTGCCGAAAACCGGAACGCAGCTCGCAACAGCGCGCCTGGCCTTGTGGCTTTTGGTAGTGTCGGTCTTCGTGACTGGTGCCTTTGCAGCCCAAGAAGCTCAGTTGACCACGCTGGAGCGCGTCGGGCCGGTCACCGCCGAGCGGCGCGCCGAACTCCGGCAGCAACTCGCCAAACATGCCCAAGTGCTCGAGGCCCAGTCGGCAGTGGTGAAAATCGTCTCCAAACTGATCGGCCCTGCGGTGGTTTACATCGAGACCGAGGTGCCGCAGACTGGCTCGCGGGGACGGAATTACCGGCTGGAGGAGGCCGGCTCCGGGGTGATCATCCAATGGAAAGAGGATTACTATGTGCTGACGGCCCGGCACGTAGTCCGCGATGCTGTGCCGCAGGCCATCAAAATCAATCTGGCCGACGGCCGGCGCATCTATCCCACCAAAGTCTGGGAAGACCCGGACACCGACGTGGCCGTGCTGGCTGTGTCGGCGCCGGACTTGGTGGCGGCTCCGCTGGGCGACAGCGACCGGGTGGAAACGGGAGATTTCGTCTTGGCCATAGGCAATCCTTTTGGTTTGACCCATTCGGTCACTTTCGGCATCATTAGCGCCAAAGGACGCCGCGATCTGCGCCTGGACGATTCCTCTACTGTCCGCTTCCAGGATTTCATGCAAACCGACGCGGCGATCAATCCCGGCAACAGCGGCGGCCCGCTTGTCAATCTCCGCGGCGAAGTCATTGGCATCAATACAGCAATCGCTAGCAAATCTGGCCGCAACGAGGGCATCGGATTTGCCATCCCGATAAACATGTACATGGCCGTGGCCCGGCAACTGATCGAAAAAGGAAAAGTCGCCCGGGCCTTCTTAGGGGTGAACCTCAACTCCAAGTTCGGCCCGGCAATGGCCGCAGAGCTGGGACTGCCCGGCCTGATGGGCGCGCACGTGACCGCCATCACTAAAGGTTCGCCGGCCGAGGCGGCCGACATCCGCCCCGGAGACGTGATATTGGAGTTCAACCGCGTGCGCGTGGAAGACGATAGCCACCTGGTGAACCTGGTGGCGCTGACCGAAGTGGGCAAGAAGGTGCCGATAGTCATCTTCCGTGACCGCAAAACGCTTACCATAGAAGTAGAAGTGGGCGATCGGAGCAAGTTCTAGCCGCCTGGCGTTAACTCGGCGCCGCCAACATAAACACGAGCTGGCAGCGTGTGTCATGGCGTCGCTGGCCAAGTCGCCGAAAGTAGCGAATTACCGAGCTAGCCAACCGGCTAACTAGCGAAACGGCGGAAAAGTAATCACACGTTGGCAACCTGCCGACGCCTACGGCCGGGCCGTTGCCGGACTTCGTGTCCTGCCGCGTGGCTCGCATACCACCATTTATAGTCAACCCATGTCAGGCCGGATAATTGCTATTGGCGACATCCATGGCTGGTTGCCAGCCCTGGAAACAGTGCTGGCCGCAGTGGCGCCGCAGCCTGAGGACACTATTGTCACGCTGGGCGATTACGTGGACCGCGGCCCCAACAGCCCCGGAGTGATCGACCGCCTGCTCGCTTTGGAAAAGCAATGCCGGCTGGTGCCGCTGCTGGGCAATCACGATGAACTGCTACTGAAGTTTTGCGACGGTCAGCCTGCCCCGATGACTTGGGAGGATTGGCTGGCTTTCGGCGGCCAAGCTACAGTCGATTCCTACGGGGGGGTGCCCGGCGGAGTGCCCCCTGCGCATTTGGATTTTCTGCGCCGCTGCCTTCTGATCTACGAAACCGAAACCCATTTCTTCGCCCACGCTAGCTATCGAGAGGATTTGCCCCTGGACCAACAGCCGCCGGAGGTTCTCGTCTGGGATAGAATAAGATGGCGTTTGCCTGGGCCACATATTTCGGGCAAAGTGGCTGTCATTGGGCACAATGCCCAAAAAACAGGCGTGATTCTCGACTTGGGCTATCTGAAGTGCATTGATACGTATTGTTATGGTTTCGGTTACCTGACGGCGCTAGACGTGCACAGCGGCACGTTTTGGCAGGCGGACAAATACGGTACACGTTGCCAGTGACCTTGGCGCTGCCGATTTTCCCGACCAATCCCTGGGCATCTCAGACAATTGCGTAGTTTACCATGGCGCGAAACAGCATCTCGGCCGGCGGCCGGTGGGCCCCGGTGGTTTTGATTGCCGGATTGCGTTTTTTGTTGTTGCTGGCAGTGCTGCGAGCCTTGGGCAATGGCCCGCCGGTCAGCACAGCGCTTGCTGCGCAGTACGCTCCACAGACACAGTACGCTCCACCGACACAGCACCTTGCACAGACAAACCACGTTCCGCAAGCAGCGCCCGCCACGCAGAAATCCAAGGTGGATCTTGTGCTGCACAACGGACGGATCGTCACGGTGGATGAGCGCTTCCAGGTGGCCGAAGCGATGGCCATCACTGGCAATCGCATTGCTGCCGTGGGCAGTAATGAGGAAATCCTCAAGCTGGCCGACAACGAAACCAAGCGCATCGACCTTGCCGGACGCACCGTGCTGCCCGGACTGATGGACTCTCATTCGCACCCGCCTGGCGCGGCTGTTTACGAGTTCGATCACGAAATTCCCACCATGGAGTCGGTCGACGACGTTCTGCAATACGTGCGTCAACGGGCGGCGGTGCTGCCCGAGGGTCAATGGATCGTCATCCAGCAGGTGTTCGTTACGCGACTGCGCGAGCGGCGGTTCCCCACGCGGCAGGAGTTGGATAGCGCTGCGCCGAAACATCCGGTGATGTTTCGCACCGGGCCGGATGCCGCGCTGAACTCGCTGGCCCTGAAGCTGTGCGGCATCGACCGCGATTTCCAGATCACCGACGGCAAGCCGGGGTTTATCGAGCGTGATCCAGCCACCGGCGAGCCGACTGGCATATTGCGAAGTTGCACCCGGCTGGTGAAATACAAGTCGCCGGGTCGGACCCCAAACCATGACGAAGGCCGCGAGTGCCTCAAACGGTTATTGCAAGCTTACAACGAGGTCGGCATCACCGGCGTCACCGACCGAGGCGTGACCGACAACACTCTGCGGCTGTACGAGGAGCTGTACCAGCGCGGTGAACTTACTTGCCGGGTGTTCCTGACTTACTATGTGGACGCTCAAGAGTCGCTAGACAAAATCGCCCAGGCGGTGCGCCGCGTCACTGCCCATCCGCTGCACCAGTACAATCCGTGGCTGTGGCTGCGCGGGCTGAAAATTTATTTGGACGGTGGGATGCTCACCGGAAGCGCGTATATGCGCGAGCCGTGGGGAGTGAGCAAGATATACTCGATAACCGATCCGCAATACCGAGGCGTGCTGTTCGTCGAGCCGGAAAAACTCTACCGCATCGCCCGGTTGGCGCTGGAAAACCAATTGCAGATCACCGCTCATTCGGTTGGCGACGGAGCGGTCGAGGCGCTGGTGGCGGCCTACGAGCGCGTCAACGAGGATTTCCCCGTGGCCGACAAACGCCCCTCGCTCTGCCACGCCAACTTCATGACCCCCGAAGCGATCGAGAAAATGCGCCGCCTGGGAATTGTGGCCGACTTGCAGCCGGCGTGGCTATATCTCGACGGCGCTACGCTGCTCGAGCATTTCGGGCCGCAGCGTCTGCGATACTTCCAGCCCTACAAGACCCTGCAAAGCCAGGGCGTGGTCGTGGGCGGCGGCTCCGATCATATGCAGAAACTGGGCAGCCTGCGCTCCATAAATCCGTACAACCCCTTCTTGGGCATATGGATCGCCGAGCGGCGGTTGCCCCGCGGCAGCGCCGAGCCACTCCATCCGCAGGAGTGCATCGACCGCAAGCAGGCTATTCGCCTGTATACCATTAACAATGCGTATCTGGTGTTTGCCGAGAAGGAGCGGGGGTCTTTAGAACCGGGCAAGCTGGCCGATTTCATCATCATCGACCGCGACATCCTCAACTGCTCGGTCGATGAAGTCAAAGACATCACCGTGCTGGAGACCTGGGTGGATGGCCGGCGGGTCTATCTGCGGGCCGGGCGATGAACTTCGGCGCACGCAACGCAGCTATTTATCCGCACAGACCGCCCAGCAACGGCTCAGTTGGGCGTGGGAATCGGCTTGCCTTTGAGTTGGTACACATAAGCCAGCACTTCGGCCACGGCGGCATACTTGTCTTGCGGGATAGGCTGGTTGACTTCTACTTCTTTGTACAGCGCTCGGGCAAGCACGGGTTTCTCTACAATCGGAATGCCGTGCTGGATGGCCAGCTTGCGGATCCGTTCGGCAACAATGCCCGCACCTTTGGCCACTACGATCGGAGCGGCCATCTTCTCCGGTACGTACTGGATGGCCACGGCGATTTCGGTGGGGTTGGTGAGCACCACGTCGGCCTTGGGCACGGCGTGCGAGATGCGCGTCAGCGCCAGTTGACGCTGGACTTGTCGGCGCCGGGCGATGACCTGGGGGTTGCCCTCCAGGTTCTTTAGCTCCTCGCGGATCTCCTGGGGCGTCATGCGGATGTCGCGCTCGTACTTCCAAAGCTGGAAGCCGTAGTCCAGCGCTGCCAGCAGCACCAAAGCGCCGGCCATCTTGACAGCCGTCCAGAACAGCACACTGCACAAATAAGATGCAATCTGCGGCACCGACATCCCGCCCATCGCCAGTATGTTGTGCCTCTCGCCGTACAGGCACATCCCGGCCACCGCCGCCAGCACGGCGATCTTTAGAATGCCGAATACCAAGCGCATCATGTTGGTCAACGAGAAAATGCGGCGTAAGCCTTGCAACGGGTCGATACGTCGCAGGTCAGGGGCTGCTTTTTCGGGCAGGAACATGAAGCCCACTTGCACCAAGTTCACCACCACGCCGGCGGCAAAAACCATGAGCAGCAGCGGCAGTACGGCGCCAGCCAAATCGGCCATCAGGCTGTTCCACTGCGCGATGGCCGAATCGACGTCGGTCGTAAGCCATGGGCCGCCTCCCAACTGCCGTCGCGTCAAGCGCCCCAGGAAGTCGATCAAACCGCCCGCCGTAAGTCCTAACGCGATTAGACCCAGCAGCAACAACAGCGCAGAGGCGAAATCTTGGCTACGGGCCACGTGCCCTTGCTGGCGCAGCTCTTCGCGGCGGTGCGGGGTAGCCTCTTGCGACTTGTCGCCGGATTGTTCGGGCATAACCGCGGCCTAGTCAACCGAGCGATCAGCTTATGGCAGCAGAGCTTCCTGGATAGACTCCAACGCCGGCTCGACGTAGTCTTGCAGTGCCCAAGCTGCCGCCCCAATGGTCAGCGACAACACGCCCATGGCTATCAGCGAGTTCAAACCGAATCCGACCATCAATATGTTCAGTTGCGGTACGGTACGGGCGATCAAGCCCAGAACCAGCGTGGCCAGCAGCAACGAAGCTACCACTGGCATAGCCGCCCGAACGGCCAGCACGAAACTTTGCCCTACCAGCAAGACCATCGTTTCTGGCAGCGAGTGCGGCACGCCGACAGTCCCAGGCGGGATTGTTGCGAACGTGTCAAGCAGCGCGGCCATGATCGCCCGATGGCCCCCGAGGCACACCAATACTGCCGCACCGACTAGGAAAATCAGCCGGGAAAAGATGGGCGTTTGGTTGTCGAAGTTGGGGTCATAGATGTCGGCCAGCATCATGCCGCTTGTGTAACCGATCATTTCGCCGGCCAGGTGAAGGCCGGTCAGCAGGATTGCGATTGCCAGCCCTAAACACATCCCTACCAGCAGTTCGCTGCCTACTAACACCAGGTACATCAGCGTAGTACCCGGCTCGGCTAGCGGGCGATGCCACTGGGTGGGCGCAATTAGCACCGCCAGCGCCAATGCCAGCAGTACTCGAACCTGCGCCGGTATGTCGCGCGTGCCGAAAATCGGGGCGGTCACCACCAGCCCGCTGGTCCGTATCAGCACCAGCGTAAACAACAGGAACTTTTCGGGATTTATCAGGTTAAGCCAGTTCATCCGTGGCTGGATGTACAGTTGGTTCCGTTCGGCTCAGCCGCTTGATTGCAGGCGGTGTCCCCCGGTTCGTCGAACGCGGCGACCGCTAAAAAACGGTGCCGACAAGTCGCCGGCCGCTTGTGTTTGGTGCCGAACGCGCTTGGTTATCTGGCGGTCAGAACCGGCCGGGTATGCCGTCGATAAGCTCCGCGGAGTATTGGATCATCCGGGCGACAAGCCACGGCATGGCCAAACTGAGCGCGACCACCATCGCCAATAGCTTGGGCACGAAAGACACGCTCTGCTCCTGGATTTGCGTTATTGCTTGAAGCAAGCCGACTACCAGCCCCACCAACAGTCCGGCCAACAGCACCGGCGAGCCGATCAACACCGCCGTCCAAACGGCTTCGCGCGTCAGGTCGATTGCTTCGTGGGGGTCCATGACTTTTACGCTCGCAAACTTCTGGCTGCGGAGCTTCGTCGTGGCGATTCTCGTCGGGCCTTTGTTGTGCGCGACCGAGAGGCCCAAAGTTCGTGAACGATTATGTCAACGTGTAAAAGCACTATTAGGGCAACGTCTAAAAGCACTATGTGAACGCTTGAAAGCTCTCTAGCAACATCCCAACGACCAATCGCCAGCCGTCAACAAGCACGAACAGCAGCAGCTTGAAGGGCAGCGAAATTATCACCGGCGGCAACATCAACATTCCCATCGATACCATCACGCTGGAAATCACCAGGTCTAAGATCAGAAACGGCAAGTATATCTGAAAGCCAATCAAAAAGGCCGTCTTCAGTTCGCTGAGCATGAACGCCGGCAAAAGCGCTACCAGCGGCACCTCGTCGTAAGTTTGCGGTGTGGGTTGGTCGGGCAGATAGCTGAGGAACAGATGTACGTCGGCCGAATTGCCTGTCCGCTCGATCTGCATCGCCATGAATTGCCTGATCGGGGACGACCCGGCTTCCCACGCCTGCTCCAGGGTAATCTGCCGCTGGGTATAGGGAACAATTGCATCGTCATACACTTTCTTCCACACCGGCGCCATGACGAGCAAAGTAAGGAATAGCGCCAAGGCGGTGATCACCTGACTAGGCGGTAGCTGCTGGGTACCGACCGCCTGCCGCAACAATCCCAACACCACTACGATCCGCACAAAACAAGTGGTCATCAGCAGGATCGCCGGGGCCAGGCTCAGCACCGTCAGCAAAAGCATCACCTGCAAGGCCGAGCTGAGTCCTTCGGGGCTGGTCCAGTGTTCGGGGCCTGCGGCTAGTCCTTCGGGCAGTTGCAGCTTCAGCGGCTGATTGGCGCTGGCCTGTGTTGACGGAGCAGCAGACGCGGATTGATCCGCTGTGGACCAAGTTGCAGACTGTTGCGCAAAAACCAACGTAGCCGGCCCCAAAAAAATAATAAATGACGCAAACACCGCCGCGCAAACCACAAAAATGCGCCGCCACGTTTCGGCGGGCCAGCGGCCCCACAGAACTGGATGATCGACTACTGTGGTTCCGACAGTTTCGGCAGTGGCCGATCGTGCGGGGCCGCAGTTACACACAGGTTGGCTAGCCGTGCACACAAATGGAGTTCGCATGCGCACAGGTGGACTAAGCGTGGACACAAACCTACTCGGCATGCGCACAGGTGGAGTAAGCGTGCGCACAGGTGGACTAAGCATCGGCGTCCTCCTGACGGCCTACTGCCGTTGCGCTAGTATCCAGCCCAGAAACAACTGCATCACCGTTAGAGCCGTTTTGCCCGGCCAGTTGCCGCAGCACCTGCCGAAAGGCAGCGGTGGCGCTGTTGGGTCGGGCCTGCTGGCACAGGCCCGCCAGCCGGTCGACCTCCTCGGGTTCGGTGATTTCGGTGAGTGTTTCGGCCCCTGCCGGGGTGACCGACACCAGAATCAGCTTCTTTCCGCAACGCAATAGATGCAGTTGCTGGCGTCCGGCCAGCGGTGCGCGGCCCAACACCTCTACCACCTCGGATGGCAACACTGTCAAGCCGCGCGGGGCTGCGCAGCGCACCGCCCAAACGATCAGAAAAAAAACTCCTAGCACCAGCGCCAGACTGCCGCCCAGCGTCACGATCAGCGGCAGCCCGAACCGCAGATTGTCTGGCTGCTGGCTGCCTGTGTTACGTGGGGCCGACAGCAACAGACGAGAACCTTTGCGGTTGCCGCTTTCGGCCACGCTAGCAGCCGGTTGTCCGGTAGCGCCGGGCGAGTATCCATCTGCAACTGCACGGGAACTTGGGTCAGCAGTTGGACGCGACAGCGCCTGATCGACGGCCCCAGGTGCCGCAGCCGAACTATCCACGTTGCCCCAGGAAGCAACCCTCTGCCTGCTATCACCGGAGATTACCGACGCGCCTGCACGGTCCGCCGCGCCTTCGGCGGGCGATATGTCTTCGGGCGGCGCGGCTCGTGGGCCGGGCCAACCTGCGGTTTCCGCCGCACGCGCCTGCCGCGCAGCGCCGGCTTCGTCGCTATTTTGCGCAGCCCCGAACACCGCTGGCTGCGTAGGCGATTGCTCTGCGACGCCCGCGGCAACTCGGTAAGCATGTTGCGCGGCGGGCAAAACTTTGCTTGCCAGCGCAACGACAAGCAACGTTAATGCATGAGTGCGTAGCGGCATCCCTGCCTGCCTGGCGAGTTGATCTTCTCAAAGCTCACTGTGACGGTTGCCACTTGCTGTATTCGCACCGAAGAATTGTTGTCCCACACTATCCGACCGCGGCAATCGCCAGCGGTGAACCCAGACGTGAACCCTTACGACAAAAGACCACACAGGCGATTGCCAAAGTTTTCTCCGACTGCTTCACACTTCGATCTTGGTGCCGGCGACCAACTCTGCCACCCGCACGCAGAAGTTGTCGTTCAGCACCAGCACTTCTCCCCTGGCGATTAGCCGTCCGTTGACGTAAATGTCCACCGGTTCGCCGGCCATCTTATCCAGCGGCACCACGGCGCCCTTGCGCAGCTTGAGCACATCCTCGAGGTACATGTGGGTGCGGCCCAGCTCGATGCGCAGGTCTAGCTCCACGTCGCGGATCAGATCGAAGCTGGCTGCCTCGGTAGAAGCCGGCGCGCCTTTAAGTTCTTCTAAACGAAAGGCACTGACACCGGGCGGCAGTTCCCCGCTGCTTGGCGCACCGATAGAAGCTAGAGCCTGCTCGGCCTGGCGAAGCAGGAACTCGACGTCGCGCTCGGGTATGTCGCCTTCGCCGGCCATTTGCACCTGTGACTCTTTGGTTTGCTGTGCTGGTGGCACTGGCGGGGCAGGCGTCCGGCCCGCCTCGCTGAGCAGCTTTTCGATCTCCGCTTGAGCCAGCAAGCGGCTGCTGTCATCGTCTTGTGTCTTTGACTGGCCTGGCTTCGGTGGCGGACTGGCAGCGTTCTGCGACATCGCCGAGGCCAGCGTTTCGGCATTGACAGTTGCCGCCGCAGGCTTTTCCGCGGGCCTTTCGCCCCCCGAAGAACCGGCCGACGGCGTTCCCGACTGCGATGCCGTGCTCGGCTGGGATTGCTGCGCTGAGGCACTTGCTTCGCCCGCTGGCGCCGACGCCGAAGCCGCCGTTGCTGACTGCTGCGCGGCCTGCGCCTTAGCCGCCGACGATTGGCTGAGCAGGCGCTCGATCTCTGACTGGTCTATCAGGTTGTCGCTAGCCATCGGAATCCTTTCCTGTTGCCACTGTCGGTGCTTGCGGACGGGGCAACTGCCGAATCTGGTACAAGCGACAGACGGTGCAGCAATCCGCCTCCGTCGTCGGCGATGACTACACCGCCGGATCAACTGGTCCCCGGCCGACTGGGTTTCGCCGCCCGGAAGGTTGATGCCCGACCGGTTCCGCCGCCCAGCGGTCGCCGCCCGCTACTGCTCGATGAACGAAAAGTCCGTAAAAATCACACCTTGAAGCAGCGGCTTTCCCAGCAAGCGGTTGGTCTTTTCCAGGATGCGCCGTTTCAGCAGCCCCAGGCTGGCGTCGGTCAGGTCGCTCAGCTCGGCGCTGCGGACGGTCACCAGCACTTGGTCGCGAAAGCGGTGCTTGTTTTCCTCCTTCAATCGGTTGAACTCTTTTTCGTGCTTCGCGCTGACTATGCCGTACAGATGAAAGTCTATCCTTAGCGTGGTAGCCGATGAAGGCTGAAACGACGTGACGGTAAATTGCCCCAAATCGACCTCTATGTTCTCTGATTTTTCGGGGTCGACTTCTTCGACAGGCTCCACGTCCTTCGTGTCGCTGCCGGTCTTGTGGCCATTGCTCTTGTGGCCGTTGGTTTTCTGTCCGTTCTGATGGCCGTTGGCGTCTTTGGCGCCCGGCAGGGTAGCGGCGGCCATAGCTGCTGCGTCGGACGGCGAAGGCAAAAACATGTAGGCCGCTACGCACTGTGCGCCGATAATTGCGCCTGCCAGCACCACTATCTTGATTGTCGCCAACGGAGACGAACCCCCGCCAGTCGCTGCGCCGGCTGCTGCACTGTTGCTTTCGTGGGCCATAACCTCTGCTGTTCCACAGTGAATGACCGATGGCCTTCGGGGCGAATCTTACACAAACACCAACGAGTTACTCAATTCCATTTTAGAATATGAAATGCTCGCGTGACTGGGCATTGTACAACCAGCTCCAGCACGGATATATGGTATTCAGCCGCAATGACAGGCCCGCAATCTGTGCCGATAACCGGCTTATCTGTACGGCAATCAGCAGCGGTGCACAGGCTTGCGTGGTCGATTGACCTGAATCTTTGCTGCCGCCGCAGACGGCCTAAACTGTTGCCTTCAGGCGAATCAAGAGACGTCCGCGCGCTAAACTGTGCAAAAAGGCTGGCCACGGTAAAATAAGTACACAGCGTGGCATGCGCAAGACAGAAAAGTTGAAAAAATTAAACACGCGGTCTATCGTCTATCGCGGCGACGCATGGCTGGTCTGAACCGGTCGCTCTCTGTGCATCTGCGGCGGGCAGAACCCAGATGACGTCCGGCTCATCGCCAGCTCCTCCGGCCGCGCGACGATTCAGCGGCGTGCCGACGCGCAGGCGGGACGTCGACTGCAAGCGCCTTGGGTGACACCTCACGCTATATTCCACACAGAATTCGCGGCTCGTTCGGACAGCAGCGGTAATTCGTTCGTCGCTTCACAACGATAGTTGGTAATCACCAATTCGGTGATCTTGCCGCGTTTCGCCCCATTGCAGTTGATAGCTCGGTTTGCCAATACTTCATCCGCTGTGAAGTAAGGCAAACCATAAAGAGACCGGATAGTTTCGGTATCGGAGTTAGACAGCATCACATAAACTTTCTTTTCGCTCAGCTCCACGCAGACGTCGCGCAACTTCGCTTGCTCACACAGCCCAAAACCATTGGCATGATAGGATGTGAAATTAGCTGTCTGCGACAGGGGCATATACGGCGGATCGAAGTACACAAAATCGCCTGGGATTGCCCTTTGCAACACAGTCTCAAACGACGTCCACAAAATATCAACATCCTGCAACGCCTGAGAAACTGCGAGCAGGTTCATCTGGTCTAGATATTTCGGAGACTTGTAACGCCCAAAGGGAACGTTGAATTTTCCTTGACGATTGACGCGATACAACCCGTTGTATCCCGTCTTGTTCAAATAGATCATCCGCGCTGCTCGCTCTGGCAGGCTTAAAAGCCAGGGGTCTTTTTCCCGCAGAGCATAATAAAACTCTTTGTCAGGCCGAAACTCAGAAAGAACCGCTATAACTTGTGAAACGCAGTCACGAATGGCGATGTAGGTGTCGATAAGTTCAGCGTTAAGATCGGACAGAACTGCATGGCGTATCCTACGCGCCCGGTATAAGCGAAAGAAAAGGGCCCCGCTTCCGACGAAAGGCTCGTGGTAGATGTTAAACGCAGATGGCATCCGTTCTACTAGAGCATCTGCCAATTGCGTCTTACCACCGGCCCACTTTAGAAACGGTCGTGGAACGGGCAAATTGCTCATACTATAATCCGAAATACAAACGCAACCATTCCTCGAGTTCTTGATACCACACGACCTTTCCGGTGGACATCAAGTAGCCCTGCATATTGGTTGAGAAGCCTTCTCCATCTATCACTACAATGCCTGGGATCGGCCAATGAACGATGTCTTGAATTGTCGCAGGTATTTTCTCCTCGGCTGTTCCCGCGGTACCTTGGTACTTGCATTCTACGCCCAAACGTTTGCCCGTCTTCTCGTCGGTAATCACCACGTCAATATAGCGTCCGGGACCCCAAATCCTTCTTGCAGCTTTGACTTCTGTCGCCACTTTCAAGCCGAGTTTCTCGACCAGCTCAACAACCTTTTGCTTTTTGCTTTAGGTGCTCGCCACGTGTTGGAGCAGTACCTTTTCCTGGCATGGTTCATTCTCCCACGTGATGCGCAATAATATTAAAACACTCTAGTGCGTTCTCCACTATTACCGCCTAACATGTACGATCTGTCTCACCGTTGTACGGTGTGTCGCAGCTTGTTGGACGAGGAAGACCTGTTCTGCCCGAATTGCGGGACGGAGGCGCCGCACGATACCCAGCATGGCGTTGCGCCGGCCGGCGCGATGTTGTCGACTTGCAACTTCCAGTGCGAAGGGTGCGGTGCTTCGATGAGCTACGATGCCCGCGCGCAGACGCTCCGCTGCCCGTTCTGTGGCTCGGTGGAATTGAAGCCTCAGGCCGACAAGAAGACTCTTTCTCCGCAACGGGTGGTGCCGTTTCGGCTGGGGCAGAAAGAGGCCGTGGAGGCGATGCGGGCCTGGCTTGGCCGCGGGTTTTTTCGTCCCAGCAATCTTGCTGCCGACGCTATCGTAGTTCAAACCGAGCCGGTTTATGTGCCATACTGGGTGTTTCAGGCCAATACCCATACCTACTGGACAGCCGATAGCAGTCGCACCCCTCCCGGAGCGCGAGCCAAATGGTATCCGATGACCGGCGAGCATCGTGGCAGTTACCAAAACCTTTTAGTCGGGGCCAGCAGCGTGCTGACGCCAATGGAAACCGAGGGCCTTTGTCCGTTTTATCTCGAAGCCGGTGTACCGCCGGAACAGCTCGACCTGGACAACGCCATCTACGAGCAGTTCTCCGTCCCGCGGAAATACGCCCGGCCGCTAGCCGTCGGCGGCATCGAAGCGCTCGAGCAGCAGGCGTGCCGAAAATACGTTCCCGGGTCTGCACGCAACTTGAAAGTCAACGTGCTCATCGAAGCCTTGAGCAGCTATCCGGTCCTGTTGCCAGTGTGGATAATGGCGTATCGGTTTCAGGACCGGGTATTTCGGATTCTGGTCAACGGGCAGACCGGTCGAGTAACCGGTTCTGCGCCAATCTCGTGGGCGAAGGTAGCAGGATTCGTGTTGTTGTGCCTCGCCGGCTTGCTGGGACTGCTGATAATGCTTGGGCTGTTGGTCAGCGGCTGATGATCGTCAGCCAGGCGGGCAGGGCTGCGATTGCCAATGCGGAACTCGCGCCCGGCAACTGAGTTCGACAGCACAAACTCCTGTCGGAAAGGCAAAGCAGGATCGGGAAGATTTGCTCGATTGGATTGACCTGAACATAGAATCAGATTGACATGGAATTAACAACCTCTAACCAAACGAAACCGTCGACAGGTTTGGCTAGCCCTGTACGGGGTATAGGGTGTCAGGAAAGGTGGTTTTGTTACGGGCTCTTAGTATGCAGTATCTGCGCGTTGTGCACGCATCTTGTACAATCGATGTTCACTATTGAGTGGCGGCCGCCGGCCGCGTTAAGAGAGCACCCTTGCGGTCGGGGTGGTAACCCAGGTCGTCCATAATAGCTTGATTCTCACATCCTCACTGTAATTGGGCAGGCAAGCAGAAGTGGCTCGTGAACCGGTAATAAAGCGTCCGCCTCAGCAATCCGACTATCGCGACGACGACCGCGATTTGCGTCCGCAGCGAATGCACGAAATGGTCGGCCAGCGGGAAGTTTTCGCCCGGTTGGAGATCGCCATCGACGCTGCGCGGAAACGCCGCGAGCCGCTAGGGCACATCCTATTCGACGGCCCGCCCGGACTCGGCAAGACCACCTTCGCCATGTGCATTCCGCGCGAGCTGGGCGTGCCGTTGCAAATTGCCAGCGGTGCGGCACTGACCGCGCCCAAAGACCTGATACCGTATTTGACCAACGCCGAAGAACGCTCGGTGCTGTTTATCGACGAGATTCATCGTATCCCCAAGTCTGTCGAGGAGTTCCTCTATCCGGCGATGGAGGATTACCGCATCGACGTAACGATTGGCGAGGGAGTCAACGCGCGCACTATCAACATGCACCTGAAGCCGTTTACCCTCATTGGCGCTACGACGCGCAGCGGGATGCTTTCGGCGCCGTTGCGGGACCGGTTCCAGATGCGCGAGCATCTGGATTTTTACAGCGTCGAGGAACTGGCGGAGATCGTCTCCCGAAACGCCAAGAAACTTCAGGTTCAGACGGATCCGGCCGCAGCCCGAGAAATCGCCAGCCGCAGCCGCGGCACGCCCCGGTTGGCCAACAACCGCCTACGTTGGGTGCGCGATTATGCCCAAAGCAAGGCCGACGGACGCATCACCCGCGCAGTAGCCTGCGACGCCCTGGCCATGCAAGGCGTGGACAAGCTGGGGCTTGATCCGCTGGACAGAAAGTATTTGGAGACGATCGCCCGGGTGTTCGGTGGCGGCCCGGTGGGTGTAGAAGCGGTGGCTCATACGCTGAACATCTCGGCAGACACGCTGATCGACGAGGTAGAACCTTATCTGCTGCGCAGCGAACTACTGGTCCGTACTCCAAGGGGTAGAAAGCTCACCCCTACTGCCTATGAGCATCTGGGCCTGATGGTTCCCGGCAAGGACCCGCCGGCCGATAGGCCAACGCTTTTCGACTGACGGCTGCCTGCCTATTGCATTCTCAATGGTCATCGCCACTTACAAAGCCTAGCGTCTCGGGCGACAACCCGCATTCGCCACCAGTTTCGGCACGGTGGCACACAGGGCGCAAAGAATCTAACGCCGGCATACCCCGCCGCCGGGGTATGTTAAAATGTGGGTTGACACTCAGTAGGGGTTTTGGGTACAAACCCGCCGCTATTGTTCTCCTCACGTGGGCCGCTGTATAAGCCCGCGGCAATCGTGCCCGCGGAGTTGGCGGCCACTCACAACCCTTATCCCGACGGCGTCTGGCCCATGCCAGCAAGAACTGCCGACGACCAGAACGTCCAGTCGAGCGCCGCGCGCAGCAGTGGGCTCGCAGGTCTGCTGGGTGCGCCGCGAGCGGCGCTAACGTGGCTGAGGTCCAACCGCTTGGCGGCGCTGCTGCTTGCGGTGGCGTCAGTGGCTTCAGTCGCAGCGCTGCTGACCGTGACCCTGCGGATCGCCACAAACAAACAAGCCACACCGCCAATCACGCTCGAGCAATGTTTGGAGGCGCTCGACCAAGGGCAGTACGAAGAGGCGATCAGCCTTGCCGAGGAGCTGCGGGAGCAGTTGTCGCAGACCGATCAGCCCTCGGGCGGTGCCCTGTACGTACTGGGCGCAGCTATGGCAAAACAAGCCGCCCAGGCACTGCTTAAGGAACGCGAAAAAAAGTACTTGCTGGCAGCCAACCACCTGGAGCAAGCGCGGCAACAAGGCTTTCCGCCCGATCGGCAGGCCGAAGGTTTGTATCTGCTGGGCAAGTCGCTGTACTATGGCGGTCAGCCAACCGCCAGTCGGCCGATATTGGCAGAAGCACTCGAGTTCGAGTCGCCCTGGAAGACCGAACTGCACGGCTTGCTGGCGGCAGCCTACGCCCAAGGCCCCGACGCCGATGCCCGCCTAGCGCTGGAACACAACGCGCGCTATCTGGCCGACGAGCGATTATCGGCCGAAGCCCGGCATCGCGGTCTGCTGCAACGGGCCCACATTATGCTGCGATTGGGGCGGTTGTCCGACTGTCGCAGCACGATCGAGCGCATACCGGACACCTCCACCAGCTACGCCGATGCTTTGGTGGTGCGGGGACAATTGCTGCTGGAGGAGGCGCGCCGGCTGAAAAAGAAAAAAGACCCATCGCCACAAGATCAGCAAGAAGCGCAAGCCAAACTAAACGAGGCGCTCCAAACGCTCCGTGAAGCCGAGGCACACGATACCCTTAGCGCTCAGGCCACGCGAAAAGCCATGTACGTTACCGGCCTGTGTTTGCTCGAAATGGGAGACGCCGCAGCGGCCTCCAGGCAGTTCGTCCGCACGCACGCCCTTTACAGCGGCACACCAGAAGGACTGGCAGCCGATCTAGAGCAGGCCGACTTGCTGCGCGCCGCCGGCGAACACGCCACGGCTGTAGCGGCGTACCGCAGGGTACTGTCGGCCATAAGCGACCCGGAAAACTTCTTCAACCCCTGGTTGACCTTAGAGCAGCTTCGTTTGCGCATCGCAGCCGCGTACCAGGCTTATTTGGAAAACCAGTCGTTCGAACTGGCGCTGCAATTGGCCGAAAGCGCCTTCAATGCCTTTCCGCGCGCCCGTGCGCTGGAGATGACCGCCGAAGCCTACAGCGCATGGGGGCAAGCACTGCTTGCGCAGGCCGAAGGGCAAACCGGCCAAAAAGCCGAGGGACTTCGCGCCGAAGCGCGCAAGCGCTATCGGCTGGCAGGCAGAAATTACTGGCGTTTGGCAGAGGCACAGCTTGCTTCCCGACAATACCCGGACCTGCTATGGCAAAGCGCAGTAGCTTACTTCGACGGTCAAGATTACCCCCGGGCAATCGCGGCGCTGAGAAAGTATTTGGACAACGAACTGCGCAAACGGCAACCACAAGCGCTGGTGCGATTGGGCGAGGCGTTGTTAGCCGTCGGACAGCTCGACAAAGGCTTGGACGTGCTCCGCCAGTGCGCCGAGGACTATCCCCGCGACGCGGCGGCCTACCGGGCCCGACTGCTGGCTGCCCGAGCCTTCATCGAACAGGCTAAGTTCGAGCAGGCGGAGAAGCTGTTGCAGGAGAACCTTGTCGGCGACCACCTTACCCCGGCCAGCAAGGAGTGGCGCGATTCGCTGATAGCGCTAGGCGAAGTGCTGCACGCTGCTAAACGGTATGAGGAGGCCGTTGCCCGCTTGAGCGAAGCCATCCAGCGCTACCCCGACTCGCCCCAAGCCCCAGTGGCTTCCTATCTGCTGGCCGACTGTTACCGGCGCATCGCCCAAGGACACCGCGAGCGACTGCTTCAGCACAGTACGGGCCAGCAGCGCCCGGTGCAGCCGGGCGAAATCCACGCCATGTTCAGCAAGGCATTGGAGATTTACCAGCAAACACAGCAGCGGTTGATGACTCGAGAAGCGTCAGGTGAGTTGACCCCACTGGAAAACTTGGTGCTGCGAAACACGTGGTTCGCCCTGGCGGGGACGCTGTACTACATCGGGCGGTACGAAGAAGCCGCTGCTGCCTATCAGTCGATCGTTGTCAAGTATCAGAACCGTCCCGAGGTGCTACAAGCCTACTTGCAGTTGTCCGATTGCTACCGTCAGGTCAACCGACCCGACGAAGCTCGCAACGTACTGGAACAAGCCAAAATACTACTCAAGCGCATGAAGAGCGATTTGCCATTCGTACAGACCACCGGTTACACCGCACAGCAATGGAGCGATTTGCTTGAGAAGGCAAGCAGTATGTGACCGGCCGGGTCATCCGTCCGGGAATAAACCGCCAGGCGCCGCTGGCGCCGACATCAACCTCATGACAACAGCACACTGCTGAAGCTGGTCCCATGACCGAATCCGACAGCCATTACGACACCGACCGATTAGCCCAGTTGCTCCGCGCTCGGCACGATTGCCTGGAGGAACTGCGCGACCTGGGCCGTCGGCAGATGGAGTTGATCGAGCAAGGCGAACTGTCTGCCCTGCTGGACCTGCTGGTCGTCAAACAGCGAAGCATTGGTCGGTTGCAACAGATCGAGCGTGCGCTAGAGCCGTTCCGCGATCAGCCGCCAGAACAGCGTCGCTGGCGCAGTACGGAGCACCGCCTGCAATGCGCCGAATTGGTCGATCGGTGCCAATCGTTGCTGGCCGAGGTGCTGGCCGCAGAGAAACAGTGCGAAGCCGCCTTGCTGTCTCGTCGCCAACAGACGCTGGAGCTGCTGGAAAAAATGCAAATGGCCGGCAATGTGCAAGCGGCGTACACGGGTGAGTGGGGAATATCGGGTGTACAGTTGAACATGCTTTCGGAGGGTTGAACCAGTGCGTCGGGAAATGGCAACGCCGCTCGGTTTATCCGCACAGGCTCGCCGCAGCATACACGTTTTCGCCGTGCGATCGCCCTTGACCAAGCAGGCAAATGACTGCAAACGGTTGCAGGGAGGGAGAGCATGAGCCAATCCAGCGCAATCTCGGAATCGATTCCTTTGGGCGCAGAATGCACTCTGGAAGCCGTGCTAGCCGCTTGGCACGAAGCCACACTGCGCCTGGAGCAGACCCACGCCGCGCTGCGCGAAGAAGTTCGCTTGCTGACCCACGAGTTGGAGATCAAGAACCGAGAACTGGCCCGCAAGAACCGCCTGGCCGATTTGGGCCAAATGGCCTCGCACGTGGCGCACGAGGTACGCAACAACCTCGTGCCAGTAGCGTTGTACTTGAGCTTGCTGCGTCGTCGGCTGGCCAACGACGCGGTTGGGCTGGAGATTCTGGATAAGATTTCCGCCGGGTTCACTAATTTGGAGGCCACCGTCAACGACCTGTTGCAATTCACCGCCGAGCGCGAGCCGCAACTCAGCGTCTTTCCTATCCGAAAGATGATCGACGAAGTCCTCAGCGCCGTGGCACCCCAACTGGCCGCCCAAGCCGTCGCTGCCGTGGTCGAGGCCTCGCCCGACATGCTTGTTACCGCCGATCCTCACCTGTTGCGCCGGGCGGTATTGAACTTGGTGCTGAACGCCATCGATGCCATGCCGCAGGGCGGGACGCTGACGATCATCGCCACGAGCGATCAACAGGCCCTGGAGCTGGAAGTTTCCGACACTGGCCCCGGCTTTAGCGAGGAAGCCTTGCACAAAGCGTTCGAGCCGTTTTTCACTACTAAGCGCGGCGGCATGGGTTTGGGGCTGGCCATAGTAGCCCGAGTGGCCGAGGTACATGGCGGTTCGGTTTCGGCCGTCAACTGTCCCGAGGGCGGTGCGGCGCTTACGCTGCGCATTCCGCATCGCACCGTGAAGGAGTGTGCCGCATGAACACGACCTCAGAAAGCCCTGCTCTGATGCCTCCGGCGCGCGTGCTGATAGTCGACGACCACCAGCAGGCCCGCGACTCGATGGCCGACGTGCTGCGGCGGTCAGGGCATCTGGTCGATTGCTGCGGCAGCGCGCACGAGGCTTTGCAGTTGATCGAGCGCGAAAATTACGAATGCATTGTTACCGACCTGAAGATGCCCGGCCTGAACGGAGTGGAGTTCATAATCCAACTCGAGCAACGGCAGTACGGGGCGCAGGTGGTAATGGTCACGGCGCACGCCAGCGTATCTACGGCGGTGGAAGCGATGCGCCACGGGGCGTTCGACTACATCGAGAAACCATTCGACGCCGACCGATTGGAGCGGCTTGTGGCCGAAGCAGTACGCCAAGCCCGAGCCGAACGACGCGAAGCCGCCGTGGCCGGACGTCTGCCAGCCTGCGCGCCACCCGTGATGATCGGCAGCAGCGCCGCAATGCAGGCCCTGCGGGCGAAGATTGCTCAGGTTGCACCCACGTCCGAGACCATTCTGATCACCGGCGAAAGCGGCACTGGCAAGGAACTAGTGGCGCGAGCCATTCACGCTGCCAGTCCGCGCCGAAACGCTCCCCTGGTCAGCCTCAACTGCCCTGTGCTTTCGGCAAATTTGATGGAAAGCGAGCTGTTCGGCCACGAGCGCGGCGCGTTTACCGGGGCCGACGCCCAGCGCACCGGACGCTTCGAGCTGGCCGATGGCGGCACAATCCTGCTGGACGAGGTGACCGAGATCGACCTGAACCTTCAGGCCAAGTTGTTGCGGGTACTGCAAGAGAAATCTTTCGAGCGAGTCGGCTCTAGCCGGACCATTCAGGTGGACGTGCGCGTGCTGGCCACGACCAACCGCGATTTGCAGGCTCTGGTGGCCGCAGGGAAGTTCCGCGAAGACTTGTATTTCCGGCTGGCGGTGTTGCCGTTGGCCGTGCCGCCGCTGCGCCAGCGCCGCGAAGACATTCCAGAACTGATCGACTATTTCCTCCACCGCTGCGCGCAGCGGTTGCAACGTCCTCCGCGCCGTCTGGACGCTTCGGCCCAAGAACTATTGCTGGGCTACCATTGGCCAGGAAATGTACGCGAGCTGGAGAACATCGTCACGCGGGCCAGCGTGCTGGGAACAACAGAAACCGTCACCGCCGACGAGCTGCGTCCGTGGTTGATCTGCCCGCCGCGTCAGGATGCTGGCTCCAGCGGGCCGGATATTCCCGTCGGACTGAGCTTGGAAGAAATGGAACGCAAACTGATCGAGGCCACGCTGGCGCATTTCGGCGGCCACCGTGCGAAAACGGCGCAAGCCTTGGGAATTGGCATCCGCACACTATCGAGCAAGCTACGACAATACGGATACGCGCCGCGCGAAAAATCGTTCGTCAAAGCCGGTTGAGCAAAGCGACAATTAGACGCTATCCGAGCACAAGTGAACATAAGTCACATAACCGACCATAAGTGGCCATAAGGGCCAAAGCGACGCCAAGTGACGCCAAGTGACGCTAAGCAACAGCAACCGACCGTAACCGAGTACTCAGCAGCCCGATAAAAGCGGCGGTGGCATGTACGAGCGCTTATAAGCGGTTGGATGGCACGGCGAGCTTGCCCAGTCGTGAACACTGGCCAGGCGCTGAGAAGCCCTGCGGATCGGCAACAACTGCCGATCGGCAGCGCAACAATTGCCGGTCCGGCGCCGAAGACGGGGCGGTTTTGGTGCCCGGCGCTAAGGCACTACCAACGTGGCAACCATACAATCCGGACCGTCCGAGCGCGGAAGATTACCATCGGCCGGAAGGTTAAGAAAACTTGATGCGGGAAACTAGACAGTCGAGCCGGGAAGCCTCCCTCCCGGCACACCGCTTGCAATGTGGAGTAGGTGATGCTCAGTAGCCTGTTTCAGCAAACGACCATTCCCGTGCTGGAGCAAACCGTGACATTTGCCCAGGCCCGGCATACCGTCTTGGCGGGCAACATCGCCAACATGGACACGCCGGGCTACCAGATACAGGATTTGTCCACCGAGGACTTTCAAAAGCGTTTGCTGGCAGCGATCGAGCAGCGGCGGGCGCCGGCTGAAGATGCGTGGCCGGCCTCGCTGGGCTACGTGCCCGACTCGAACGCCCAGCCAATAGCCCAAGTAGCCAAAAACACCAAGACCATCCTGCGACACGATAAGAACAACTTCGGCATGGAGTACCAAGTGGCGGAGATGGTCAAGAACCACATGATGCACAACCTTGCCTTGACGATTATGACGCAGCAGTTCCGCCTGCTGCAAACGGCCATCAGCGGCAGACTGTAAGCGGCCCTGGCGGCCGACCGGTGGGCCTGCCCGTGGGCCTGCCGGTGGTAAGTGCTCGCGATCAGGCCCTCAAGATGATTCGAGTCAATTTCATAAAAAGCAACGTATGTTCGCCGAATCGCATGTCGGAGCGACGCAAGCAACAACCTTAAACCGACGGAGAACAACGGATGTTTCCCGCCCTGGACATTAGCACCAGCGCCTTGGTGGCGCAACGGTTGCGGATGAACGCCATCGCTAGCAATTTGGCCAACATCTCTACCACCCGCAACGAACAAGGCGAGCCGGAGCCGTACAAGCCACGGTTCGTGCTGTTCCAGACCGATCCCAGCGTGGGCGCCCATGGCGCGGCCGGGGTGCGCGTCAGCTCGGTGGAGATCGACGACAGTCCGCCGCGGCTGAAATACGAGCCGGGCCATCCCGACGCCGACCGGCACGGTTACGTGGCCTACCCAGCCATCGACATGATGAGCGAGTTCACCGACGCCCTGGAAGCCGCCCGGGCTTACGAAGCGAACCTTGGGGCAATCGAAATAAGCAAAGACCTGGCCCAACAGACGTTGAAGATCCTCGCCTGATTCGGCGCCACCCAAATAATCGGCGGCCGCCAGAGCGGTGGCCCCGAGCGATAAACGGACAACTGGCAGAGTGGTAACGATGGCGGTAAGGAGGAAGCCAGATGACTCCGATTCAGGGCGTTCAGGCGTCGTCGCACATTCCAGCGCTCGGCTTGCTGGAGCCGCAGCCGGCCGAAGGCGCGTCGTTCAAGGAGTTTTTGCTGGAGTCGATCCGGCAGGTCAATGCCATGCAACAAGCAGCCGACCAAGCGGTGGAAAAGTTGGCCACTGGCGGCGATGTCAGTCCGGCCGAAGTACTCACCGCCGTGCAGAAGGCCGACATCGCCTTTCGCTTGATGCTGCAAGTCCGCAACAAAATCATTCAAGCGTACGAGGAGATTCAGGCCATTAGGGTGTGATTTGCGGTGCGCTCGGCCGTCAATCTGACCGGCGGCGATCGGCGCCGCCAGTCAGCCCCCACGGCGACGGCCAGCGTTCACAGCCATACTCAGCGTTCACAGCGCCAGTCAGCAGTCACGGCACCAGTTAGCGTCCACTGCACACTTAGGCGGAAGGAGACCGATAGCACCGGCTGCAATCCGATACGAAGGGACTTCGCCGTCGGTCGTAAACAGTCACGGACTGGACAATTACGATGGACTTTCTCAACAAAACCTTTGCCCAACTGAGCGACTTGTTTCGCTCGATGACGCCGGGCGCCAGGATCACCTCCGGCTTACTGCTGGCGGCGGTGCTAATCAGCCTGGTGTACCTGTTCCGCTTCCAGGTCTCGTCGCCCGATGAAGACCTGATGTACGGCACGCCTATCGCCGCTAGCCAATTGCCGGCGATGGAAGCAGCCTTCGAGAAGGCAGGACTTACCGGGTACGAGGTGCGGGGATCGCACATCCGTGTTCCGCGCGGGCAGCGCGCCAAATACATGGCCGCGTTGGCCGACGCCAAGGCACTGCCCCCCAATTACGGCAGCGCGCTGCGCGAAGCGCTCGATTCCAGCAACGTCTTCGAGAGCAGCAAAGATAAAGAGCGCCGCTATAAAATCGGCCTCATCGAAGAGCTGCGAATGGTCATCAGCTCGCTGCGGGGAATCGAAAGCGCATCGGTGTTGCTCGACGTGGACACCAAAGGCGGTCTTAATCGGGAAAAGATCGCTACTGCGTCGGTGACCGTTTGGCCGGTGGGCCAGAACCAAATCGACGAAGAAACCGTGGAAAAAATCCGCAACATCGTCTGCGGCGCTGTGGCCGGCATGAAACCAGAAAACGTAACTGTGTCGGATTCCAACGGGCGGTCTTACCGCGGAAAGGCCGAAGGGGGCGGCGACGACCTGCTGTTGCTGACGGCCAAGCGCGATTACGAACGCAGTCTCAAACAGCAGATTCTCAACGCTCTGTCGTACATTCCCAACATCACTGTGGAAGCCAGCGTGTTGTTGGACCGCGACCGCATCATTCGTACCCGCGAAATACAGCGCGACCCTAAGGGCGTTACCATCAGGGAAAGCGAAATCAGTAGTTCGCGGACCGTCGAAGGGGGTGGTCCCGGCGGACGCCCCGGCCTGCAAGCACAGGCCAATACGGCCGCCAGCCTTGTCAGCCGCAGCACCGGGCCGCGCGAAGAAAGCGAAGAGTCCCGCAGCGAACGAATCACCATCCCTTCAGGAAAGGAGACCGAGAGGGAAACACTGGGGCTGGCGTTGAAACGGGTGAGCGTAGCCGTGGGGATTCCCAATAGCTACTGGGTTAAAGTATGGCAGGGGCGCAACGGCGGTCAGGACGCCGTGCCGGACGCCGCTGCACTGGACGCCATTCGTCAGGAAGAATCGGCCAAAATCCAAAAGCACGTGGCAGCTTTGCTGCGCTCGGTCGATGGCGGGACCGACGACGGCGATCCGACCGACTTGGTGACCGTAACCACTTTTCAAGACATAAAGCCTCCAGAACTGCCGGAGCCGCCTCTGGCCACCGAAATACTCAACTGGCTGACGCGCTCCTGGCAAACATTGGGCCTGCTGGGACTGGCCGTAGTGAGTTTGGTCATGCTGCGGTCGATGATCCGCTCAGTGCCGGCGGCCCCGGAAGCCTCGCCCCTGGCCGAGCTGGCGGCCCTGAAGCAGAAAGAGAAAGAGCAGGCGGCACAAACCGCCGATCAATCCCAACAACCAGGCGAAACGCCTGAACAAAGACGTTTGCGCCGCTTCCAGACTACCGGGCGTTCGCTGCGCGACGAACTAACGGAATTGGTACGGGAGGACCCAGACACCGCAGCAAACATATTGAAATCGTGGATCGGAAATGTCGGCTAGCGGCAGTCGCTAGCACTGCTGGCGCGCCCGGTAAAGTCGGTTGTTCGCCGGGCACCATCGCCAGCCTTTAAGGCAGCGCCGCCCCCTGGAACGCTGGCTCCTGGAACGGTGCCGCCGGGAGCAATGCGGTCAGTAGTGTCGCCGCAAAAGTTTACATCCGATCATTCAACCAGAGGATAATCGCCCAGATAACAAAGCATCATGAGCACCGCAACCGGCAATCCGTTGCCCGACGGCCTGCGCAAAGCCGCCATTTTGGTCGCCAGCCTCGATACGGCCGAGGCCGACCGGCTACTGGACCAAATGGAGCCGGAGCGTGCCCAAAAAGTGCGCAACGCCGTGTTGGCCCTGGGTTCGATCAGCCCGGCCGAACAGCAGCAGGTGCTTGAAGAGTTTTTCCGCCTGGGCGCGTTAATGCCCCGAGAGGATGTTTCCGGCATCGAGCTGGGTGGCAGGCTGGCGCGCCAGTTGGGTGCGCGGTCGCGCAAGCCGCAACGGCCCGCTGAAAACGCAGAGGAACTGCCCTTCCGGTTCTTGCAAGACGCCGAGGCGGACAAGCTGGTGCGGATTCTCATGCCGGAACGCCCGCAGACCATCGCTTTGGTGCTGGCCCATTTGCCGCCCGAGCAAGCCGGGGCCGCCCTGGCCAGACTGCCCGCACATCAGCAGGCCGAAGTCATCCGCCGGCTGGTCGAACTGGAGGAGACCGACGCCGAGATACTTCGGGAAGTGGAACGCGGACTGCATGAGCGATTTTCGCAGCAGGTGCAGATGCAGCGACGGCGGGTGGCAGGACTGGCGGCAGTGGCCGCGATTCTTCGGGCGGCAGATCGGCGCGTCGCCGTGCAGATTCTGGACAACTTGGCGGCATACGATATGCCCCTGGCCCAACGACTTACTCCACCTCCCCTGGAGTTTGACGACCTGGCGGCGCTAGACGGGGCGACCCTGGCCACCGTGCTTCGTGCGGCCGGTGAGGAGCTGGTGGCTTTGGCGCTGGTGGGGTTGGAGCCTGAGATGACCGAGCGATTCTTGTCGTGTTTGCCGGCCCAGCAGGCGCAGCGCATCGGCGAGCAACTCCAGCAACCCGGCCCGCTGCTGCTCAGCGATGTTGAGGCTGCAAGACAACAGGTCGCCGAACTGGCCAGGCGATTGGCACTGGAGGGACGGATCCGGCTGCCGGGAGTCGGCTATCCAGCAGCGGCCGCATGAGGCGGCAGCCCCAACACCCGGCAGCGCCTTTGCTGTGAAGAACTCGCGCCCGCCACAGACCGGCATCGGGCACGGGCGCAGACATGGACTAGAAAACGCGATTAACCGGAAATGCCATCGATCATTCGCGCCAGTGAACACGGCGGCGCAGTGGCCGCCACAGCGTTCAACTACGAAGACTTGACCGTTCAGGCGAAACGGGCCGTAGATGCCTTGCGCGCCGAAGCCGTCAAACAAGCCGCCAAGATAGTCGCCGAGGCCCAGCAGCAGGCCGAGGCCATCCGCCACCAGGCCGAGCAACAAGGACGCCAGGCGGCGATCGACTCTGCCCGCGAACTGATGCGCCAAGAATTGCTGTCCCTCATACCTGCGTTACGCCAAGCAATCGGCGACATCCAGCAGGCGAAGCTGGCTTGGCTCAGACATTGGGAAGCTGCGGCGGTACACGTGGCTGCGTCCATTGCCAAGCGGGTCATTCGCCGCGAACTAAGCCAAAAGCCAGAAATCGCCTTGTCGTTGATCCGCGAGGCTTTGGAGCTGGCTGCTGGCAACGCCGAGTTGCGTATCAGAATCAATCCGGAGGACCACGAACTGCTCGGCAACGAGGTGGAAATGCTGGTGCGCGAGTTGTCCGGCTTGGCCGAAGCGGAGCTGATTCCTGATCCGGAAATCTCCCGCGGCGGCTGCCGCGTGGAAACACGCTTCGGACTGATCGACGAGCAGATCGAGGCCCAACTGCAACGCATCGAAGAGGAACTGACAGCATAGCGAAAGACGCTTGGATGTTTTCCGGCGGGGCGTCCTGCCCGAATACAGCGCCGGTCCGCACCTGTTCAAGATGACGCACACCATCGAACAAAAATTGACACACGCTATCGAAGAACAACTCGCACAGATCGTTCCAGCAGCGATGATAGGCACAGTGTCGCGCACGGTGGGAATGACTGTGTCGGTCGCTGGCTTCCCGGCGCCACTCGGGGCGGTGGCCGAAATCCAGCGCGACCGTGGCGAGCGGCTGTTGGCCGAGGTCGTCGGATTCCGCGACGACCTGACGCTGCTGTATCCGTTCGGCGACCTGACCGGCGTGCGTCACGGCAACCGCGTCCGGCTAGCGCGCACTTCGCGTTGGCTGCGAGTCGGTCCGGAACTGCTTGGTCGAGTGATAGACGCCAACGGGCTGGCTGCCGACGGCAAGCCGCAGCCGGTCATGCACGAGCGCGTCAGCTTCTACCGGCGCCCGCCACATCCCTGCGACCGGCCGCGCATCGACGAACCGATAACCACGGGCGTGCGGGCGATCGACGGACTGCTCACCTGCGGCAAGGGCCAGCGGCTGGGCATTTTTTCGGGTTCCGGGGTGGGCAAGAGCGTGCTGCTGGGCATGATGGCCCGCTACACCAGCGCCGAAGTCATCGTCATCGCCCTGATCGGCGAACGGGGCCGCGAGGTTAACGAGTTCATCCAGCGAGACCTCGGCCCACACGGTCTGGCCCGCAGCGTCGTCGTAGTGGCCACCAGCAACGAACCGGCTTTGATGCGCGTGCAAGCGGCTGCCACGGCCACGGCCATTGCCGAGTATTTCCGCGACCAGGGCCGCGACGTGCTGCTACTTATGGATTCGCTAACCCGCTTTGCGCTGGCGCAACGGGAAATCGGACTAGCCGCCGGCGAGCCGCCCACTACGCGCGGTTACCCACCCTCGGTCTTCGCCTTGCTACCGAAGTTGGTGGAGCGCGCCGGGCGCAGCAGACAGGGAAGCATCACCGCTTTCTACAGCGTGTTGGTCGAGGCTGACGATCCCAACGAGCCGATTAGCGACTGTGTGCGCGGGTTGCTGGACGGACATGTTTGGCTGGCGCGGCGGCTGGCAGCGCGGGGGCACTACCCGGCCGTGGACGTGCTGGAAAGCCTCAGCCGGCTTATGCCCGAAGTCGCCACTCCACAACAACGCGAAGCTGCCGACTCCCTCCGCCGCCTGCTGGCCGTTTACCGCGAACACGAAGACTTGATTTCGGTGGGCGCTTACCGCCGTGGGGCCAACCGGCTGGTCGATATAGCCATCGACATGCTGCCCGACATCGAACAATACCTGCGTCAACCGGTGGAACAGCAGGCGAGCTTCCAGCAATCGCTCGACGGCCTGCTACAGTTGCACCACCAATACCAGCGGAGGTTGTCCGAAACGCAGAACAGACAATGAACCAAGTCGGGAGTCGCCCTTAATAACTGTTGAATAAACCGACCCGCTCAGCCCTGGCAAGTACCTACAGCGCGCCTGTAAACGCAGAAACGGAGTTTATAAACGGTAAGTGTAAAAGCAAGCACGGTAGATAGAAGCAAAGACCGGCGCCAGCGAACCCACAAGACAAAATTATGGCACATTTTCGTTTCCGGTTGGCTACCTTGCTGCGATTGCGCCAGGCGCTGCGCGACCAGCGCCGCGCGGAGTTGGCCGAGGCCTACCGGGTAGATGACCTGTTGCGCCAACAGCAGGAGGAAGTGAGCCGTACGATCGACTCTCTCCGCAGTCACTGCCGGGAAGTCGCTGCTGGCGGCCCAGTGGATATCGACGCCATGCTGGCAGCACAACGCTACGAGGCGGCGCTGCGCCGGCAACAGCAGCAGCTTTCGCTCCAGCGACAGCATGTCGCCGGCGAGATAGAGCGGCGCCAAGAGCTTCTGGCGGCTGCCAGCCGCGAGGTGAAGATACTGGAGAAGCTCCGCCAACGGCAGGCCGAGGCATGGCAGGCCGAGGAGAATCGCCGAGCGATCAAGCTGCTGGATGAGGCCGCCCAACGCAGCGCGGCCCTGGAGGATCAGCCGTGAACAGGTTGCTGACAGGCTTGGGCAGGCTGGTACTGTACTTTTGCACCGCCACAGTGATTGCAGAGGTAATCCTACTGGCCAACCTGGCTACCAAGCTGCGGTTGGACCGCGACCGGCTGATACAGATTCTGGCGCTGGCTTACGGAATCGACCTGTTCGGCATGCAGGCCGAAATGATGGCTGCACCGCCCGCTGGCCCAGAAGAGCATTACTCCCTAGACCAATTGCTGGACCGTCGTCTACTAAAGCAACGGGACCTGGAGCTACGCGAGCTGATGGTTCAAGACGGCGCAGAGAAGTTGCGCTTGGCCCAACAGAAGCTCCAGGAAGACCAGCGCCGGTACAAAGCCCTCAAAGACAGTTTCGAGGCAGCACTGAAAGCACTCCAAGAGGACGCCACGGCACGGGGAACCGAGGACGTGCGCCGCATCCTAGAGACAATAAAGCCCAAACAGGCAAAAGAGCTAATCTGGCAAATGTTGCAAGACAAGAAAACCGACGAAGTTGTGTTGTTATTGTCGGCAATGGCCGATTCAAAAAGGGCGAAAATCATCGGCGAGTTTAAAACGCCCGAAGAACAAGCCCAAGTTAAAGAAGTCTTGGAGCGTATTCGCCGTGGCGTTCCAACCGCGCCACTGGCAGAGGAAACCAAGAACAAGCTGGCACAACCCAAACCGCCGGGCGGATAGGCGAGCCGATATGGGGGCCGACCTCAGCGCTGCAACGAGTCGTGCTGGCGCGACGCTCGGCCGGGTAAGACAAGCGGGGTTGTGCGAAAGGCACTTAACGGCGGCTTCCCTAAATTGCCGAGCTTCTCGGCGTTAGACAGTCGGCCGCGCATCCAGGGGGCAAGCTAATGGCAGATATCGGAACAGAGAGGTTACTGCTGGCCGCATTGAGGCCGTTGACGCGAGAGGGCGGGTTGCTGGCAGCTCTGCCCGCCAACAAAGGGGCATTTCACACCCATCTGTGTCAAGCGGGCGCCCGGACCGACGCCATGACCAGCCGCCCGTCGCCAAACCCTCGCTATTCGGCTTCCCCTCAATACACCGCCGGAAACACGATGGCCCAACGACAGATCGATCGCTCCCCAAGACAGCCAGCCGGCCCAAATGCAAACCAGCAGTCGCCCGAAGAAACTACCTCCACCGCCGTCCCGGCACAACCTCAATCCGCCCAACCCCCAGAAGCGCCACAACAAACCGGCCAAACCAGCGCGGGGCAGGACAACGAGCCGCAGCAGACCGCCGATCCGCCGGCCGCCGATGAAAAAGAGCAATCTTCAGACGAAATGCAGCCTTCAACCGTCTGCGAGCCTTGCGCCGACGGTCAGCAAACTCAGGCCGGTGACCACCAACTCGGCGGTCCAGATCAAGCTTTTCGCGCGGAGCGAATGGCTGGGGCCGCGGCTATGTTAAAGTTGACGTCCCCGGCCAGCAAGGCTCCTGCCAAGCCTTTGCAGCCGGAGCAGCCTTCTGGCGATGCCTCGATCGCCGATGCCGACGGCAAAGCCCTCTTCGTTGAGAACACACCGGCGGAACTGGCACCGGCCGAGTCGTCGGTAACGCAGCCGCCGGCCCACGAAGATGCAGGCACAGCCGACCAAGCGCCGTCTACACCTATGGGCCAAGTGGCCGCCGCGGTTGCCGCAAGCACGCTTGAGCCGATGGCAACCGCTGCGCTGGCCGCCGACAAATCGCAACCGGCGCGACAATCGCAGCGCAACAAGGATTCAGCTTATGGGGAAACGCGCGCAACCGGCGGCATCGACAAATCTCCAGCGGAGCAAACCGGCGCGGACGCTTCCGCCCAGCCAGCCCCTGCGCAGGTTGTGCAAAGCGCTGTGTCGGGCGATTTCGTAGCAGCGCAGCGCACCGGCGAGACCGCCAGCGGCAAGAGCGATACGGCTCTGAGTTTGCTTAGGCAGAACTCGGGCACGCAGCAAGCCACAATTGCCGGTCAGTCGGGAAAAGAGCAATCGCCAGCGCCGGCGGGCGGGAATGCCGATGCATCTGCTGGAGAAAAAGCCGAAGGGTTGTCGACACTCGATCGCGTGCGTTTCGTACAGCGCGTGGCCCGGGCGTTCGAGGCCATCGGGGCGCGCGCAGGAGCGGTCCGTCTGCGGCTCAGCCCGCCAGAGTTGGGTATGCTGCGGGTGGAAATCGCTGTGCGCGACGGTGCTCTGAGCGCTCATTTGCAGGCCGAGAACTATGTAGTTCGGAACCTGCTGCTGGACAATCTGCCAGCACTGCGCGAACGATTGGCGCAACAAGACATCCGCATTGACCGTTTCCAGGTGGACGTCTTCGAGCAACCACAGACGGGCAACTGGCAACAGCCGGCCGGCCAGTCCGACTGGCAACAGCCCGGCCGATACCGCACCTTGCTGGGAGAACAGGCCGCGCCGACAGTGGTAAAGCCCCCCACCTCGCCAAGCGGCCAGCGCCAGATGTCGTCCGAGAGCCAATTGGACGTACTGATTTGAAAAACCGCAATAGCCGTTGAGAGCAACTGCGGCCTTATTTGGAAAGAACAGCGGCATATTTTGATGAAACCAATCGCGGCTGAATTCGATACCGGCAGCGATTGCTGACGGGAAAAAGGGAGTCGTCAAATGGCTGCATCTGCTGTGCCAGGGATAGTGGGTGAACAGGCACAACAGGCGACCGCTGGTCGCGACGCCTTCAGCAAGCTCGACTTGCAATCGTTCCTGAAGTTGCTGGTGGCCGAGCTGCGCAACCAGGACCCACTTAGTCCCATGAATAACGCCGAAATTCTTCAGCAGATCAGCAACATCAAGGCCATCGAGTCGAACCAACGGCTTAGCGACACCCTGGAAGCACTGATGCTCCAGCAGAACTTGGCCACCGCCTACAGCATGCTCAACAGCGAGGTTTCGGGGCTGAGCGCCGATGGAAAGACTGTGGCAGGAAAGGCCGAGGGTGTGCTTATACACGATGGGGTGGTCAACCTGCGCGTGGGTCAAATGCTCGTCCCGCTTAAGAACGTACGCGAAGTGCGACCGCCCGATGCCTCTGCGCCGCCGAATTGGCTGGCATCGCTGCTGGGCCAGCAAGGCGAGCCACAGGAAACAACCCGCCAGGACATTACCGATGAATTGGGCTGACAAAGCCAGCAACAGAAAACAAGCGGGCACGATATAGCACAGACAACAATCGGCGGATACCTGCCTCGCAGCACTGCCGATAGCTGACTCCAGTAACGGCTATTGTGAACATGTTACCGAGGATCGCAGCCATACCGCCACCACTTGAAGCACTTGTTGGCCAGCAAGCTTCACGTGGGTCCGGCACCCCGCTCGACGGGCCTTATACCGACAGGCGCACGCCCGATCTGGGGGCACCAGCAGGGCTAGAAACCATAGGAAACACAGCAACTAAAGCCAGAAAGTGCGAGGCGTAAAACAGTTTCAAGGATTGCGTGTCAAAAAGGAGGGAACACAGATGGGTTTGGCATCTGCTTTAAGCACCGCGCTAACCGGCTTAAACGCTGCCGAGACCACCATCGATGTGGTGGGAAACAATTTGGCGAACTCGAATACGGTGGGGTTCAAAGCCTCCGAAGCCACCTTCGCCACACAGTTTCTCCAGACGCGAAGCCTCGGCTCGCAGCCCACCGATTTTAACGGCGGCACCAATCCGCGTCAGGTAGGGTTGGGCACCATGGTGGTAGACATCACCCCCAACTTCACCCAAGGCACCATCGAAATCAGTTCTAGCCCTACCGACTTGGCTATTCAGGGAGATGGGTTCTTCATCGTACAGGGCAAGTCGAGCGAACACCTCTATACGCGCAACGGGATATTCAAACTCAATTCACAAAGCGAACTAGTGACAGTTACCGGACACCGGCTGCTGGGCTACGGCGTGGACAATCAATTTCAAATCCAAGCCACCACTTTGGTGCCGCTGACCATTCCGCTGGGAGCGCGCTCGGTTTCCCGGCCCACTCAGTACGCTTATCTGGAAGGCACGCTCACGCCCACCGGAGACATCGCCACCACGGCAGGCGTGATCGAAACCGTTTCGCTGACCGACGGCCAGTGGACGCGGCCCGAAACGCTGGCCAACGCGACCACCCCCGCCAACCTCAACTGGCTGGGCGCGACCATCACTCCCAACGCCGGCGGCTCTGTGCCCGAAGGTGCTTACTACTACAAAGTGGTCTATGCCGATGCGCCGCTCGGCTCGCCCAACAACACCGAGGGTGTGGCCTCCGAAGCCTCGTCGGTCGTGAATGTACCGGCCGGCGGCGGCACAGTGGACCTATCGAACGTGCCGGTCAACGCCAACTACAAGTACGCCCGATTCTATCGTACCGAAGGCGGCTCTGGCACAGGCACCTATTACTACGTGGGCGAAGTGGCCACCGGTTTCGCAGCTCCTTCCACCGTTACCGCTACCACCATTAGTTCACCAACCGGCGAGTTAAGCGCCGGCGAGGAGTACTACTATCGCTTCGTCTGGGCCGACGCTTTGGGCAACCAAGGTCCGGCCACCACGGTGCTCACGGCGGTGCGTGGGGTGGTTGGGGCCGGGGGAAACGCTTTGCGACTGTCGAACCTCGATGCGATCGACAACCCCGACCCCGGCACTTACACCCAGCTACGAATATATCGCACCCGTAAAGACCCCCGCTCCAAGGCCTACAGCGACTATTACTACGTAGGCAGTGTGGCCGCCGGAACTGCCACCTACGACGACGGCCTGAACGATGTGAATCTGACTACCAAGTTGACCACCAGAGTCAATTTCACCGACGACAACAGCGGGTACGACCCCACGGTGGTGCTCAACCAGGCCAACATGCTCAGCGGCAGCTATACCTACTACATAACCTTTTACGATTCCACGACGGGGCGCGAAAGCCGCCCTTCCAACGCCATCGAAGGCGCACGGCCGGAGCATACCCGTGTCCATCTGACCAATTTGCCGGTGGATACCAGCGGGCAATGGACGGGCATGCGCATCTATCGCAACTGCAACGACGACGCCACCACTTTTTACATGGTCAAACAAATCGAGGGTATTGTTGACGGCAGTGTTTGCTTTACCGACTCAACCCCCGATGAGGTGATCCGCGACCAAACTTCGCCCACTTATCGCGTGTTGAACTTCGACGGCCCTCCCATCCAAAGCAGCACCCTGTTGTCGAACATTTTGCGCCGCGAAGGGACGACCGATTATGTGCGAGTGTTTGAAATACCTGACGAAGATGGTGGCTATGCCACCTTGCAATTCACCGGTCGCAAGGGCGGACGTTCTTTGGCAACCAAGGAGTTCTCTATCACCCCAAGTAGCACCGCCCTGGATTTAGCCACGTTCATGGAGCGGGCGATGGGCATTCAGCGGCCGCCGGGGCCCGACCCGCGCCATCCAATCCCCAAATCGCTCGACGCCAACAACCCGGGCGGCACCTTGGACCCCGGCGCAGTCGTCGACGGCAGTACAGGGCGCATTCGCATCGTGGGCAACAACGGAGTGGATAACGCTCCGTCGATCGGACTGTCGGCGCTGAAGTTGATAACCTCGCGCACCGCCACCAACGTGAACCTCTCGTTCGGAACCGTGCAGAATCCTGTGGGCGAAAGCGCAGTAACCGACTTCGTGGTTTACGATTCCTTGGGCATCGCCTGCCAAGTGCGTTTGACGGTGGTGCTGGAAAATCGCACCAAGACCGCCACTACCTATCGCTGGTTCGCCGACTCGCCCGATAATGACCCCCAGACCGGGCTGCGCATCGCAGTCGGCACGGGACTGATCACCTTCGATGGCGAAGGCAATTTCATTACCGCCTATGGTAACACGGTGTCGATCGACCGCGCGCACGTGCCTTCGGCCTCGCCCCTGGAGTTTACCCTGGATTTCAGCCAGATTTCGGGGCTGGCCGCCGAACGCAGCACCATCGCTGTTTCCCGCCAAGACGGTTCAGCGCCGGGCGTGCTCACCAGCTTCATCGTCGGCGAGGACGGACGCATCCGCGGCGTGTTCAGCAACGGCATCACCCGCGACCTGGGCCAAATCCGACTGGTGCGCTTCAGCAATCCAGCCGGCTTGGAACAAAAGGGGCAGAACCTCTTTGCTCCAGGGGTGAACTCGGGCCTGCCCATCGAAGGCAATCCAAACGAGCAGGGGATCGGCTCGATCATCGCCGGTGCGCAGGAATTGTCCAACACCGATATCGGCGGCAATTTGATCGACCTGATCCTGGCTTCGACCATGTATCGGGCCAATACGCGGGTGATTACCACTTCGCAGCAGATGCTCGACGAGTTGTTGGCCCTGCGCCGGTAAGGGCAAAGGTGCGTCGTGCCTCGCTACGGCTGACCGCACAAAGTCGGCAGACTTCGGTAGTACTGTTTGCATTTCAAGTACTATTGCCGCACGGGATCGCCGGGTGCTGACAAAGCGCATCGCCCAGCACCGCGCTTAACAAATGCACGGCAGGCGATAGCAAGTCTCGCGCGCGGCAGAACTCTGGCCTGCGATGACCGGAGCCTCTTGGCACAAATACCGTGCAGCGGGCACGGCGCATCTGTGCAGTGAGTAAGTCTCTGCCATGCGGTGGCTAGAACCCTATGGTGCACTGAACCTCTGCCGCTGCCGAAGCTACAATACAGCAGCAGGCCGTCGTCCTGGCCCTTCCCGGCCAGCGGCCGTTTCCTCCGCCGACAACTCCAGTCATCGCGAGGGTGCCATGATTAAGCTCACACGTCTTGGCGGCGAGCAATTCGTATTGAACGCCGACTTGATCTGTTACGTCGAGTCGCGGCCCGACACTTTCATTACGCTCACAACTGGGGAACGCCTGGTGGTGGCCGAGTCGTTAGACGAGGTGATGCGCCGCGCTTTGGCTTACCAACAAGCCAAGCATCTGATTCCGCCCCCGGCACCCATAGGCCGCCAAAACTCCTAGCACTGCGCCGTCCCACTCGCCTTTTGCAACTGCTGCTGGCGGCGCTTGCTCGGGGTGAAACAGCAAGACAAATCTCAACACCGTCTGCGGTGGGCTTTTTCGCTCCCGGCTGTGTGTGTTGCCCCTCAGAACGGCCTGCCCAAGATGGCTGCTATCTGTAGCCCGGGGTTATTTGCCGCAGGTGGTTCTGTAACCTAAGCTTACTTTGGAGCTTCAGAGTCTGCCTGGTGGCAGGAGGGGTGAACTTATTTGCCAAGCAACCAGTCGGCTCTTCCAGGAATAGCTGGCTATGACAGATAAACCGCTTCCCCGTCTGAACTTAAAGCAAATTCTCACCAGTGCCCAATTACCGGCTTTGCCGCAAAGCGCAATCAGGCTGTTGGAGCTTTCGCAGGATCCCTCTAACGGGCCGGCCGAGTTTGCTGTTCCCATCGAGGCTGATCCGGGACTGACCGGCCAGGTGTTACGGTTTGTCAATTCCTCCTACTTCGGATTCTCGCGCGAAATATCCAGCGTAAAGTTGGCCATAACGCTGGTTGGCATCCGCACCATCAAGAACTTCGCCCTGTGGAGCGCAGTGTTCAGCCTGATGCCCAACCCACGCTGCGGACCATTCGAGCTGAAAAGCCTGTGGCAAGATTCGTTGCGTCGGGCGTTGTTCGCCCGAGCTACAGCCGGCTTCTTAGGCGTGAAAGAGCCTGAAGAAGCCTTTGCCGCCGCTTTGCTGCAAGATATGGCCGTGCCTTTGCTGGCCAAAGAAGCTCCCCAGTTGTACGTCAAGCTACTGGAGGCCCGCGATCAGGGCCGCATCCGCCTGTCGGTGCTCGAACAGCGTCTGTTCGGCTGGACTCATGCCCAGGCTGCTGGAATGATGGCCCGGCAGTGGAACCTGCCCGAGGAGTTCGCCGTGCTGGTAGAGCAGCACGACGCTATCGACCGTTTGAGCTTTCCGGACAAGAGTAACCCCAACCTAGCCGCCGTTACGCTGTCGGCTCTGCTGCCGACCATTGCCGACCCCATCTGGCACGAATGCGCCATGTGCGAGGAATACTACGGGCGAATCGCCCCGCCAGGCAGCCCGCCACTGGTGGAACTGCTTGCCCGGGTCGACCAAAGCTTCGTCGAGTTTGCTCCGGTACTAAAGCTCGCCACGCCCAGCAAGTCGCTGGTGGAATGTTACACCGAAGTTGCTGCCCCGGCCGCCTAAGCGGGCCGCCGCATCGGCGATCCATCTGCCGGGTACGCTTGCCGCGGCTAACACGGACGAGCTACGGCACAACCTGCTAACCCCATTTGCCCTCTAACTTCCCACAAAGCCTGCCTGAAGCAGTAAAGCAGTAGTTTCGGGCACCGCCGACAGCCCTGTGCAGGACCGTTCTGACCGCTGTATGTGCGGTACAGGTCTCGCTGTGAGCGCCCCCGCCAACGCACATCAGCAATTATCGGCTCACTGAAGTTTTTTCAACAGCTCCTTGACAACCTCGGCCACCAGGGACGGATTATCGCTTTGAAGGATGTGTTTAATCCGGCTGGAGGGCACCTGAAGTTTCTCCATAGCGGCGGCCGCCCGTTTCCAAAGCTGTACACGGCGCTTTCCTTCGGCCAGGTACAAGTCGGTGACCAGGTCTCCCAGCCGTTGCAGCATGATAGTCTGCTGATTCTGGTAATAATTCCGGATCACGCGGCGCTGGTATGGTGTGTGTTCTGCCATGAGGTTGACTCTCCTGCGCCAATCACATGCGCGCCACCATCCCTGTTGTCTTGCCAACATTACGCATCGTCTTCATTGCACCACTACCTCATACCACAACGTGGCGTGCTTGGGGTCTAGAGCGAGCAGCGCGCGGTTCTCCTTTTGCCCAACGGGAATACTATCGCGTCGATTGCCCGACTCATCAAGCGCAAACAGCTTGACGCGTGTAGCTGAGGCAGGCAGTGTGATTTCTGCCGGGATTCCCTCGCACAGGACCGGCTCGTTTCCCCAGCGATTTCCAAGAGTCACATTCCCTCCTGGCAATTGTTCCAATTGTGCGCCGCTGTTTTGGGCTAACCCGGTGGCGGCGATAAGGATTCGGCCCGGCTTATCGAACCCTTGACCGTCGATACACACCATCGACACCGTAGCCCAATCGAGCCGCGTGGGTCCTACTTTGAGCTTTATGTTTCCCAGCTCGAAGACTCGGCTGCGTACGAACCCCGTGAACAGCTTGGTTCGCGGAGTATCGACCAAGAAGTATCCCGCCGACGGTTGCGATACGTCCCAGATTATCTGGCCGGTGTCGGAGCGGAATTGCTTCAGGTCAGCCGGCAACTGGGCCGGCAGGGATCTCTCATCTGCTCTGGTGGAGATCGGCCCCGACGTTGTCGTGCTGTCCTTGTTGGTGCCGGCGTAGACTGCCCGCGCCCTCGGCCCGAGGTCTACACCCACCCCGTGGAGCAGACAATACCGGGAATCCCAACCGAAATCTGCGGCGCTCAACCGTCGGGCACTGAGGTCTTGGCGCACCCGCTGGCGTTCTGCTTCAGGCGGTAGGGGCACTGCCAGGGATTTATTGGCCGGCGTCACATCGCCCCGTAGGAACATCGCGGCGCAGGCCGGCATGTGTACCAATTTGGGAGTGACCGATTTGATGTCGAAGAAAGCAGCGATGCGACGCGGCTCGAAATCGGCATTGTGGCTATAAGCAAAGCTGAAAATGCCATCCCAGCCCTGGAACGCCCCCAATGCGGCAATCATGGGAAAACCTTCGGCGGAATACTGGTTTGGCTCCGGATGATTGTACTCGCTGACCGTGTAGGGCATCCCCAACACGCGGCGGTTGGCCAGTCCGCCCAGCGTTCCCGGTGGACTGTTAACCAGCGCCGAGTTGTTGACCGTCCAGTTGGCTGGATCCCAGGGTCGGCCGGGGAATCGCGGGTGCTGCCAGTAAGAATGGGCATCGATGTAATCCAGTCCCGCTTGGATATGGGGTGTGCTCCATCCCAATTGTGTTCCTGCCACCATCGATTGCACCTTTAGTTCTTCCTTGAGGAAGCGATACATTCCCCACCAGTAGTCCCGCTCGGTTTCCCATAGGAAATCGGCGAAATCTGCCCGCCCAGTCTCGGTCAGCGTCGATTGACCTCGGCGCGGCACGGCAACCGTGTCGTCCTCGAGTGTCTGTCCCTTCTCCAGGCCGTAACTTCCGCCCGGCCGCAGCGAAACTTCGGCCAACTCGTATGTGCCGGGTTTGAGGGAAGTGAAGGTGAGACGTGCGGGGAAGTCGTCGCGGTCGGCGATGAAAGTGTGGGTGACCTTGCGCCACTCGGGGCCAACGGCTATTTCCGCGTCCAGCCCCAGACGCTCCCACGGGTCGTGCGCCATCATGCAATTGACGCGGATCGTTCCCGGCTTGCCGCTGCGTATCGAAAACGACAGCGTGTAGGGCTGCCCTTTCTTGACCGCAAAACCGCTTTGGCTTAATTGCGGCCGCCAGGCAACCTCGCCAAGCCGCTCCACCACGATTCGCAAGTACCGGCGTCCGCCAGGCAGGTCGTGCTCTACCGACCATTGGACTTTGGTCTGCTTATCGGTTTCCAGGCTCCACGGTCCAGGCAGTGGAACAGAGAAATCGCCCCCACGGAGCATTTCCTCTCCCAGCGGCGCATCGATCACATTCCACGCCTTGCGCAGTTTATCGGTGGAGCCATATTTATTGCGCAGCCATTTGTTCCACAGCTTGCGGTAAGTGGTAGCGTACGGGTCAGGCAGGTTATCCAATGCCCCCCAATCGTGCATCAGGGCATTCTCGTTGTTGATCTCCACAAAGGCAATCGCAGGCTCGTTTACGTAGGCGGTCTTAGTGTAGGGATTGACGTGGGTGAGAAGGTCTCGGGCATACTTCTTCTGTAGCTCGATCATGCGCGGCTCGAAGTTATTTAGTCCTTTGTCGTAGGTGGGACGTAGTTGGCGATGGGGAAAACCTTCCTTCTCGTCGAGCCAGCGCGACACTTGCAGATTGATGTTGGTATAAATACCGTGCTGTTTCAGTTGGTAGATAAGGTAGTCCAGTCTGTCGAGCTTCTCCGCGTCGATGATCGTCTTGTTAGGACTGCGGCCCCAGATGGAGTAGTTGTCCATGTGGTGCATGCGCACGCAGTTGATCCCCAGCCGGGCCAATCGTGCCGCCAGACGCTCCGCCTGTTGTTTGTCCGGAAAACATCCTTCAAAGCACAGGTTCGTGGCCCAAAACCGAATCGGCCGTTCGCCTTGCGCTGTTGCAACCACTAACCGACCGCCTGAGGCCCTCACAAATCCGTGCTTGCCTGCCGGGCGCTCTAGCCAATCGGAAATGTTGGTTATGTTCTGAGGAGCCTCGTACGAAACCACAAAGGGAAACAGCGGCGGATGATCGGCTGCGAAAACCGAATCGCAGACGACTGATAGCCCCAGGCACAATACAAACCATCGCGATGGCATGTGTACCGACATGACCGGTTTCCTTTCACGATATGCAACTGACGATGGTAACGGAACAATATCGGCGTGCAGCAGCCGGTGGCGTCTGCACGCTTTGCGGAGGGAAACGGACGGAGCATTCCGACAGGCGATCATATCGCAGCGTGCCGCGCAAAGAAAGCAGCGCCGTCCGCAGTCGGCGCGCCGCCCGGCTCGGCTACCCCGGCCGCAACGCTTTGGGCTATCGGGCCTTGAACCTAACCGGCTACCCGGTTGCCACGCAACCCGATCACCCCGCTTGGAACGCAACCCGATCACCCCGCCTGAAACGCAACCGGCTCAACCGCCTGGAACGCAACCGGATCACCTCGCTTGGAACGCAACCGGATCACGCCGGTTGGAACGCGACTGCCTCCCCCTGGTCGCCCGAACCTGGCCGGCTACAATGCACAGATTGCATTTCTGGCGGACTGTTAAGGAGCACAACAAGCATGGCCAGCACGAGCGACGAGCAGCGCGCCGTCATCGACGAGCTGCTCCAGTTGAACCAGCGCTTGCTGGAAAGCATTATGGTGGGCGACTGGGACACGTACTCCCGGCTGTGCGATGCGCAGCTTTCCTGCTTCGAGCCGGAGTCGCGCGGCGCGCTAGTGGTGGGGTTGGATTTCCACGGCTTTTATTTCGATCGGGGCGGCATTTCCGGCCCGCACAACACGACCATGGCCTCGCCCCATGTCCGCCTGCTGGGCGAAGACGCGGCGGTGGTCAGCTACGTTCGTTTGGTACAGCGGTTGGACGCCAGCGGCAAGCCGGTCACTTATCGGTGCGAAGAAACCCGTGTCTGGCAGCGCGAAGACGGAAAGTGGAAGCACGTCCATTTCCACCGCTCCGAAAGTCAGTAAGCTGTGGCGGCCGACGATGAACGACGCAGCCGGGTAGCGAGGCAAGCGCGGGGCAATGGCTACCGAGTGCATCTGGCTGCGGCGGCGCCGGCTTGGCAAAGCCGGATATGAAAACGCGGCGCCGAGCAGCAAAAATCGGTTGCTGTCAGGCTGTAGCGACTGTGTGTTGCTATCCTTTTTTGTGTTGCCATGCGTTCTATCGCAGTGATGAACCAGAAAGGCGGGGTGGGCAAGACGACTACCGCCGTCAACCTCAGCGCTGCGCTGGCCCGGCAGGGCCTGCGCGTGTGCCTGATCGACATGGACCCGCAGGCTCACGCTTCGCTGCACTTTCGGCTGGATCCGTATCCAGGGCGTCCTTCGATCTACGAAGTTCTTTCAGGCAAACAGTCTCTGGCTGAAGTGCGGCAAGAGGTCTCGCCGAACCTTTGGGTGGTCAGTTCCACTTTAGACTTGGCGGCCGCCGAATTGGAACTGGCCGGCGTGCCTGGACGCGAAGTTATTTTGCGCGAGAAGCTGCGCCAAGACCCGATAGAGCTGGATTATCTGCTGGTCGATTGTCCGCCGTCGCTGGGGGTGCTAACACTCAACGCCCTAGCAGCGGTGGAAGAAGTGCTCATTCCTTTGCAGCCGCATTTTCTGGCCTTGCACGGTCTGAGCAAGCTGCTCCAGACGGTCCAGTTGGTGGCCTCGCGGCTGAATGATCGGCTGCGGGTCAGCGGCGTAGTGTTGACGCTGTACGACGGCGCTACGCGGCTGGCGGCTGAAGTGGCAGCCGATGTGGAAGCATTCTTCCGCAACGCAAATCAGCAATCGGTGCCTTGGAGCCAAGCCCGAGTGTTCGCTACACGCATCCGACGCAATATTCGGCTTGCAGAGGCGCCCAGCTTCGGCAAGTCGATCTTCGACTACGCGGCTGGCTCGCATGGCGCAGAAGACTATCAGCGGCTGGCCGAAGAACTGCACAACGCCGTTGGGCAAGAGCCGCGCAGTAGTGCAGGTTGAAAACGCCGTTGCTCGTTATGGAGTGCTTGGCGACTGAAATGGCGTTTGCCGCGTGTGGCGTGTTCGACGCCGAACGTATCACTTCACCCCAACACATGCCTTGCCGGCTAACAGATGCCTTGCTAGCCCTCGCCGGGTAACAGATGTCTTGCTGATACGAGTTTCCGGCTTACGGGGCAAGAGTATCCGGCTTGCCGAAAGCGCCGGCGATGCAACATTAGGCAAGTCGCCACATATGCGACCAGTAAGGCTAAGCCGGCGGCATCGCCATAACAGGCATTACCCCATTATTCGATAGCAGCGGTACAGGCGGCGCATATTGCCTCGGCGGCAGGAGAAGATCGGCCAGGCAGTAATAAGCTGTGCCGTATGAAGCGAAATGCTCTTCAACGGTCAGTTGATGCGTTTTGCAGGGCAAGCGACGTAAAGCGATTTGTCGGGCCGCAAAGTCGTGGATCACTCGCGCACTGGAAGAATCGCCAAACGCCGTAACAGCAACAGGCCGAAATGTTTTTACGAGCACGGTTGTGCGACTGCCCAGTTTTGCCAAGGCGGCTTGTTTCCTAACACCATGCAGCGCTGACTACGATTAGCGCTGGCCACACGCTTGGCCGCAGCCGACTGCCCGCCAAAGTCGGCAGAATGCGGACAGAGTATGCGGCTTGGGCAAGACGTTGTCGGAAACAAGTTCGGACGTTGTCGGAAACAAGTTCGCTTGAAAGGACATAAGCCATGACGACGGCTAGCCAAAGAACGCCTGTCAGGGATGTGCGGTCAGGAACTATCCCCAACAGTAAAGTGCCGGCGGTAAGTGTGCCTATGCCTACTAATGTGCCTATGCCTACTAAGAGGATGTGCGCTGTAAGTATGGTATTGGCAGCGATGTGGCTGATAACAAGCTTCAAAATGTTCGAGGCTTGTGCATGGGGGCAGTACGGCCTTTATGGCGCTCCGCAGCCCTTGCCGTGGCTCGATAGGCAGGTCAGCCCCACTGCGCCGGCAGTTTTGGCCGAAACGAGCACTCACGCTGGTTTGGCATGGCAATGTTCCGGCTTGGAACCGGCATCGCAGCCTCCGGCGCCGCTGCCGCGCAGTTCGGCCCAGCGTCCTTACGTCGACTTCCCGCTAGACCAGGCTTTGCCTGAACCTGCCGACAACCCTGGCATGTCCGCCAGCCTATTGGAAAGCGGCCGGTCATTCGCACGGGGTCCTAGCGAGTACGGCGCGGGAGTGCGGGCTGAAGTGTCACCGACCAGCCCCTTGTACCCTGACACTTCGCCTTACTGCGGCTGTTACGGACCGAGCACCGGAGTGTTCGGCAACCTTCAGGGTGGATGGTGGCAAAGCGGTTGCGCGGACGATTGCCGCTGGCCGTGGTTCGGTTACGTGGGCGCTTTGGTGATGGGCCGCGACGAACCTAACCGCGTGTGGCTCTCCCACCAATACAGCAGCGACGGCCGTTACGACGCCATGCAACTGGGGCATACCGACGGCCGAATGCCGTGGCGATGGGGCGGAGAAGTGCGCTTTGGGCGTTACTTTGGCTGCGGCGCCTGGGCGGTAGAGGCCACGTACTGGACGCTCGACGCCTTCACCACCTATCGACAGGTGTTTCCTGTTTACTACGACGAGACCGAACCGCTGGGACTGGGCACGCCCCTGCAATTTCAGCAGGTGTACTTCGGCGCGCAGAACCCCGCCAACAGCGCCGAAAACTGGTTCGGCAACGGCGCCCGCGAACACCGACTGTGGCGGCGCAACGAGCTGCACAACGTAGAAATCAACGTGATTCGCAACCGGCTGTGGGGCCAGTACAACTCGCCTTTGGCCGTAGATTGGTTGGCGGGAGCGAGATTCTTGCGCTTCGAGGAAAACCTGCTTTTCGCCTCGCTGCGTAACGGATACCAGTGGTCGCAGCCCGACGGACAGGCTTACTTGGACATCGACGTGGCCAACAATCTATGGGGCTTCCAGTTGGGCTTCAACGCCGATTGGTGGTGGGCGGGCAATCTGCGCTTTTTTCTTACGCCCAAGTTTGGCCTCTACAATAACCACATCCGTCAACACTTTCACATTTACCGCGGCGACGGTGTGGCAGGCAGCGGAATCTACGGAGCATTCCCAGTCGACTCCAGCCGTGATGTTTTTTCTTTCCTTACCGAGGTGAACCTAGGACTGGATTGGCAACTGACGCGCAGGCTCAGCGCTACGATCGGCTACCGGCTGCTGGTTGCCACGGGCATCGGCTTGGCCGACCACCAGTTCCCCCAATACATGGTCGATATCCCCGAAATCGCCAGCATGCACACCAACGGCCACTTGCTGTTGCACGGCGCCTTCATGGGGCTGACGTACAACTACTGACGCACTGTTTCGCGTCCCACGCAGGCTTCCACCCCGGCGACGAGACAACGTCTGCCCGCTGTGCAACCGTCAGCAGCGGCCATTGCACAGAGCCAAACCGCCGGCGCAAGCGCTTGAGCAGTCGTCTGGCAATGATTGGCTCCGAGGCGTGCCCCTGGCGGCTGGAGCAGGAAGCAGACAAACGGCTAAGCCCGCTTTACGCTGTGATTGTTGCGCCCCCCAACGCAACCGCTTAACCGCGCACACAACTGACAGCGCCCTTAAGCTAGAACGAGTCGCTTGTTTCTACTCGAGCTGGGTCATATCGACCGGAGTGCGATCGTTGCGCACTGCCAGGTTGCGGTGTAGAATGCCATCGATGTTGTAGCGGATGGTTCGCACTGCGCCGTCGCAGAAGACCATATTGAAACCGCTTGCGTGTGCGCTACCGAAGACGTACACGTTGTTGTACCCAGGCCGATCACGTCGCGGAGTCCAATTTTCGTTGGCCCAACGGATCGTGTCCCAGTCCCAACCTTGGTTCCAGCCCTGATCGTCGTCGGCCGGCGCGCCGGAGAACATCCCGTCGGGATTGACGTATCGTTCGCCGATCAGGTAAGTGTAGGAGATGCCGTCCACGACCTGGGCTGGTTGAACCTCGCTGCGCAGGTAAGAGATTCCATTAAGCCGCGAGGCTGGCCCCCATTCGGTCTGCGACATGCCGGCGGCAATGCTTCCGGGGCCTTTGTTGGGTGTACCGGGTAGGGTGTCGCCGGCGTTGATCGCATAATCGGTTCGCCCGATTACTTGCCCACCGCTCCCGCCGTTGGGTTGGTACGTGCAGTTGTAATATGGGCTGGGGTGGATGTAGGGATAAGGGATTGCTCGGCGTCGGCTTGGACAATGATAAAGCGCAACCGGGGTTGAGGTGGTGGCCGTTATGGCGGCTTTCAGCGCTTCGCCCGATAGCCCCATTCCTTGATCGTGCAAATTGCCCAACTCGATATAAGGCAATATGTTATAGGCCCACCCCGAAGGCTGGTTCTTGGTAAATCCCTGGTTCGGGTCGCCGGCCCAACCCCAACCCCAACCGCTAGTCGGGTAATGGCCCCATTTGTCCACGTGTTGCAGCACGGCTCGGCCGATTTGCCACAAGTTATTCTTGCATTGCGTGCGCAACATCGACTCGCGCACTTGTTGCACTGCCGGGGTCAGCAGCATCACCAGCACGGCGATGATGGCAATTACGATCAGCAACTCCACCAACGTAAAGCCCCGCGTTGCGATGTTGCGCATGGGTAAGCTCCCTTTGTACTGCTTGGTGAAAACCCAGGGCGGACACGCCAGCGGATAAGACTCGCCTGCGCTATAGACATACCATCCGCCTGGCCATTGCCGGCGACCAACTGCACACCCATCCCCCGATTCCAGCGCGCTTGCCCGCCTACCGGTCACTCTGTCTCAAGTCGCCTAGCGCCAACCGATTATTTCCACCCCCCAAAGAGCATTTATACCCGAGTCTGCCAGTGCAGTCAACGCAGTGGCTGATTGGCGAAATTTGCGATGCCGCCCCTTTGACGTTTCGGTTGCTACGTCGTAAAAAGATTATTGCACGTAGCGCGCGAGCCTGGGCGCCGCAGCGTTGGCGGTCCAGCCTTGCCGGTGGCGGCCTCGGATGAGGGGTCCCCACAATGGAGCCCTGCGAACCTGGTCAGGGACGAAAGTCAGCAGCCATAAGCAGCAAGCTTCAGGTGTGGAGGGCCTCTCATCGGGGGCCGCACGTGTTGTCGGCGGTGTTGCATCCCAAGGGCGATCTGTATGGAGCAGCCCACTGCTACCAGTGGCATTCGACCTGCTGCGGCGTCGCGCGACGCCGGTCAGACGACTGAACAGTACACCGTCGTGGCCCGCCGCTATCGGCCGCAAACCTTCGGCGAACTGGTCGGCCAGGAACACATTGCCCAGGCGCTGGCCAACGCCATAAGCACGCAGCGGGTAGGCCATGCGTATCTGTTTACCGGTGCCCGTGGGGTGGGGAAGACCTCCACCGCGCGGATTCTGGCCAAGGCGCTGAACTGCGTGCATGGGCCGTCGCCCACCCCCTGCAATCAATGCGACATCTGCCAGATGATCAGCGCCGGCAGCGACCTGGACGTACTGGAAATCGACGGGGCCAGCAAGCGCGGCATCGACGACATTCGCCAGTTGCGCGACAACGTGGGGATTCGTCCCAGCCGCGCCAGATACAAAATCTACATCATCGACGAAGTTCACATGCTTACTAAAGAGGCCTTCAACGCCCTGCTGAAAACGCTTGAAGAGCCTCCGGAGCACGTGAAGTTCATCTTCTGCACCACCGAGCCGACAAAAATACCTGTTACCATTCTTTCCCGCTGCCAACGGTTCGACTTCGCCGGCATCGACACCGCTGCCATCGCGCGGCGGCTGCGCCAAATCGTCCAGGCCGAAGGCGTGGAAGCCGACGATGCGGCCCTTGAGCTTATCGCCCGCCGTGCCGCCGGTTCGATGCGCGATGGCCAATCGCTGCTGGAGAAAATGCTGGCCTTCGGTGCCGGTCGGATCACCGTAGCCGACGTCCATAACTTGCTGGGAACGGCCAGCGACGAACGGTTGGCGGCGCTGTTGGGCCATCTGGCTTCACGGAACGCGGCAGGCGCGCTGCAAGAATTGGACACCGCGCTAGGCGAAGGCGTGGAAGTCAGCCTGTTAATGGAGCAACTATTCGGTTACTTCCGCGACTGCATGGCCGCCGCGGCAGGCTGCCCAGTCAGTCGCCTGATGTATGCCTCGGGCGAGAACCGCCAGATGGTAGCCGATTTGGGCGGCAAGCTGGGGTTGGCCACTATTATAGCGGCGATGCAAATAATCGATAGCGCGCTAGGCCGGATGCGCTACAGCACGCAGACCCGAATCATCGCCGAACTGGCCCTGGTGCGAATCTGCCAATTGGAGGAATTGGATGCATTGGCCGACATCGTGGCCCAGTTGCGCGGCGCTGGCGTGCTTACTGAGGCTGGGAGAAGCGGGCAGCAAGCTGCCGGCCGCGCCGCAGTGGCGCCCACCTCATCTGCATCTGCTGTTGTGCAAACCGGAGATTCGGCCACCGCAGAACGGCCTACGGCTACGGGCAGTGCAACCAGATCGTCGGCAGAGAAACCATCCACAAAAAAAAAGTATGAGCCGACCGACCCCCGCCGCCCCGCGGCAGCCATAGCAGACCAGGCAGCCATCTCGGCAGCGCTCTCGGCAGACAGTGCTCAAGTAGATGGCGCTCGAGGCGATGTCGGGTCCGAAGAGCTATTTGTGCCATCAGCCCAGTCGCCGGAGAGAACGCCGGAAACGACTATTCCGCCGGCTGCGTCGCCCGACGCCAACGCTACGCGGCTGTGGATGGGGGCGCTGGCACGGCTGACGGGAATGGTTGTCGAACACGCTAAGAAGTTTCAGCAAGCGACGCTGATCAGTCCCGACCGCCTGTTGATCAGCTTTAGTCCGCAGTACAATATCGCCAAATCGCTGTGCGAGCAGCCGGAGAATTTCAAGAGGCTACAGGCCGCGCTAACCGAATCGGCTGGGCGTCCGATTCGGCTTGAATTCCGGGTAATACAGCAATCCACGCAATCGGCGTCAGCCGCTGCACAACCTCCTAAAACTGTATCGCCGCCACAAAGGTTGGCCGAACCGTACAACAATCCGCTGGTCAGGCGAGCGGTGGACCTATTCGGCGCGCAACCGATGTAGTCGCTGCGGTGGCGCGCAGCGGAGGATCGACTCGGCAACACGGTAAAATATCTACCTGGGCAAAACAAAGAAACCTAGCCCCGCATCACAGACGAATCCCGACTCGGTAGCACAGATGTTCGAGGGATTATCCAACTTGGCAGCACTGTGGAAGAACGCCCGGCAGATCACCGGTCGGCTCCAGGCGCTCAACGATGAGTTGCGCGAGAAGCGGGTGACTGGCGCAGCCGGGGGCGGGATGGTAGAGATTGAATGCAATGGGCTGCTGGAAGTACTCCGCTGCCGCATCGACCCGCAGTTGATCGCCCAAGGCGACCGCGAGATGATCGAAGACCTAGTGGCTTCGGCCGTCAATCAGGCGGTGCAAAAGGCCAAGCAGATTCACGCCGAGGCGATCACCGGGTTGACCGGGGGTATAGAACTGCCGGGACTGCGCGAGGCCATCAACCGCTTTACCGGCGAAACCCCACCGCCAGAGTGAACACGCTTCGCCAATCGTTCAACTACAAGTCCACAAAAAACCGGCCGAGGTGTGGCGTTGTCTCCCCGGCCGGTTCGGCGGCTGGTCTTGGCGAATCCTTCAGCGCGGCGGTGAGCGACCGCGCGCCGCGCTGGTCCATCAGTCAACTACCAGCGGAATGCTCTCCGAATGACTGTTGAACTCTGGTGCGTACATGCACTGGATGTTAGCCATGCCGGTCTGATACTGGCCGCGATGCACTACCCGCACCGGGTATTCGAACACGTAAGTCCCCTTGGGCAGGTAGTCGATGAAGAAATGCGTGGCCGTGTCCTTGGTCGATTCGTAATAGGCCAGTCCGTCCTGGTACTTGTAGCGCGAGAGCACGTTGACCGGCTCGGTGCCGCTGCCGCGATGGTCCTTCAGGTGGACGTACTCCATGTCGCGGTCCACCCGGATGACGATTCGCACCACCAGCTCGTCGCCCACCTTTACCGCCCCCTTAACCGGCTGGAGCACCGGGCCTTTCTTGGTGTGCTCGCGGGTATAGAGGGTCTTGGTCACTTTGAGCGGAGTTGCTTCATGCGGGGTGATCTTGGCTACGTCTTCCAGATACTGCCAGTGCAGGCTTCCCCAGGCTACGCCCTTATCGACCTTCTTGACAGTCACTTCGCCCATGGCCGGGCGGATCTCGCCGCGCACGAACCGCTGCTCGTAGAAGCCCGTGCCGGCCTCTACCTTTTCTGGCTTGATGGTCACGTCGGCCAGCGTGACTTCCACCAGTGCGTCGGAAGCTAGCAGGTTCTCGCCACGCAGTAGCAGGGCGTAGATGGCGTCGGCGGTGGCCTTGGTGGTTTTCCAGTCCTGGGTCTGCTTCTGCTTGAGCAACCAGACCTTGCACTCTTCGACCGCTTGCGCGTCGGCGACCACCTCGTCGAAGGCCTCGATCATCACCGCCTGCGTTTCGATCGGAGCGCGGAACCACCACCAGCTCAGCTCTAAATCGCGCCAGAACATCCCCATCTCTTCGTTGCTCACCGCCCGCTCCTTGATCGAAGCCATGATCTCTCGCGCCTTCGGCAGGTCGCCAAAGCGCTTCAGGGCAATCGCCAGATGGGCCTGCGATTTGCGGTGAGCCAGCTTCAGCCAGTGTTTGCGAGCCTGGTCGAGGAAGTAATCGACCGCCTCCTTGTGCTTCGGGTCGATCTTCTTGTCCTCCAGGAAGAAGCTCCGACCGTACAAATACAATGCAATCGTGGGGCTGAGATAGCACTCGTCCGGCTTGGCATGTTTGATCACCTCGCGGTACACGCGGTCGATCCACGCATCCAACCGCTCCAGCGACTTGATCGCCGGCGCCACATCGACCTTCACCCCCAGGTGCCGCAACCGGCCGAAACCGGTAGTGATGTACAAGGTGATGTAATCGTTGGGCGGGCCGCCGGGAAACCACGGCCAAGCGCCATCGGGAAGTTGCATTTCGGCCAGTTTGCGCAGGTTGCGGGCCGTCTCGTCGTTGAGCCGGTTGTCGTCGAAGAGGATGCCCACGTTACGCCGCGCCTGGCTTTCGGCCTCCGCCTGGCGGACCCAGGGAGTTTCTTCCAATAGCACTGCCTTTAGGTCTTGGTTCTTCTCTAGCGGGCTGTCAAGTGCGGGCGTACCTTTCCACTGGTCGAAGATGCGGCGGATTTTCGGGTCGCTGGTGGCGATGTGCCGCGCCAAGGCGTTGGCGTACAGCCGGTTGAACACCTGCTCGGTACATTCGTGCGGCGACTCCATCAAGTACGGCAGTGCCATTACGGCGTACCACGAGGGGTTGCTCGCCATCTGCACAGTCAGCGTCTCGTGCCGCAACGTGTCCGACTTTCCCGAGTTGACCAGCTTCTCGAAGGTGAACTTCTTGGTCGCTGGGCCACGGATGGGCAGCGGCAACGATTCGGTGACCATGACCCGCCGCGCCAGAACCGGCAGCATCCCTTCCTCGCCGTCGGACAAACGGCCCGTGCTACCCACGGCCTTGTAGATCACCGGCCCTAGCCCGTCCGGAACGGTCAGCTTCCAGGAAAAGCTACGCGATTCCTTCGAGGGGATGTCGAACGGCTGGTCGGTCTGCGTGTTGCCCAGCGCGGCATCCACCGGCTTGCCCGTCCGCGCGTCGGCCAGCGTCAGCCGCACGCTGCCTTTCTGCGCAGCGGCGGACTGGTTGGTCACTTTGACGGTAAAGTACAGCACGTCGCCTTCGCGCAGGAATCGCGGCGGGTTCGGCTGAACCATCAGGTCCTTGGCGGTGACTACCGAATCTTCCAGATAACCGCTCCGCAACGCCGCGTCGTGGGCAAAGCCCATGAACTTCCACTGCGTGAGCGCCTCGGGCATAGTGAACTCCATGCGCACTTCGCCGTCCTTGGTAGAGACCAGGTGCGGGAAGAAGAAAGCGGTCTCGTTAAGGTTTGCGCGGGCGGTCACGTGCGATAGGTCAACTTCCGGCGCTTGAGGCGCGCCTTCGCCCTTACCTTCATCGGCGCCTAGGCCGGCCTGTTTGCGTTGGGCCACGCCGTCGCGGTCCAGTGCCCTCTTGTCGGCGGGCGCGGCGTTCATGGCCCGACGCTCGTACTCGCCGGCCTCACCCGGCGCCGGCGGCGGGGCGCCCTCAACGCCAGCCCGCAGCAGACCACCGCCGCCTAGGCGGATGAAGAACTCATAGCCCCACAGGTTGGCCGTCAACTCCCAGGGGAACGAGCGGTACGTAATCGTCGTGTCCTTGAAGTCCTGCGGCCAGAATCCGTAGAGATGGTTGAACCGCTTGAGCATGTTCTCGAAGCGGCTGCTGATGCGCGAGTAATCCTGCCGGAACACGCCGAAGGCCCGCATCCAGTTGTGCGGGAAATAGGCGTCCAGCGACTGGTCGTACAAGGTGGCGACCATTTCGGCCGCGGCTTTCTTGGCGTCCGGGCCGGTGATGATCGCTGTGAAGGTCTCTTTTTGGCCCGGCTCGAGTTTGGAGACGAAACGTTCCCACTTGACCGCGAGATCCTTATTGCTCCAGGGGACGGCAACATGTCGTTCGGTGATGTAGGCCCGGTTCTCGCGGACCATGGTCACCCGCAACGTGAAGCCGCCGCGCATCGCCTCTTCCACCTTCTGCTTGACTGCTTGTTGTGTGGCCCCCAGCTCGGTCCAGAAGGCCTGCCGGGACTTGCCGCGATGGTCGATTTCAATGAACGCGCGGGCCTTCTCATATCCGGTTCCCCATAGCGCCATGAACTCCTCGCCCGGCTCCAGCGCCCACTTCGGGGCAGCTACCAGGTTGGGCACTTTGATGGGGAACTGTTTGGCATCGGGGTCGAGTACCTGGAGCGGTAGGCGGGCGGTGACCTTCTTGCCATAGCGGTCCTGGGTTTCCAGCATCGCCCGGTACGCCCCCGCCGCGAGCTTGAACGTGCGGCTGGCCTTGCCGGTGGCGTCGGTGGTGAAGCCTTCCTCGGCCACCAGCTCGCCCAGTTCCCAGGAATCGGGATTGGAAGGGTCCGGCTTGGGTTCCGCCTGGGGCTTGCCCGCCCGCAACGGCCGCATGGGATAATAGAATCCATCTAACCTGGCTCGTTGCACCTTTTCGGGCTGCTTGAGGCGATATACTTTCAGGGAGCCTTCGGCCTTTTGGCCTTCGCCGTCCAGGGTCGTGGTGGTAATGGTTACCACCACCGGTTTGCCCTCAACGAGCCAATCGGCAGCGCTGAGCGACGCCTGCAACGCCGTGTAGCCGACGTTCACACCCCGCTGCGCCGAGCGGGTTTCGCCGGCCGTGTCAGTCACGTCGGCGTAAATGGTGAAGTTGAATATCGGCTCGTCTTTTTCCGAAACGCTCAGGTCGGGCCTGGCCACGAATTCGACGGTGAAGCTGCCGTCCACGCCGGTGGTGGTCACGCCATGGGCAATTTCCTGCGAAGGCGTGGGAGGCATCGGCAGCCACCAATAATGCCAGCGCCACCAGATTGGGAATCGCACCTGGCGGACGACCCGCCAGCGGACCTTCGCCCCGTCGATTGCCGCCCCGGTGTAAGCCATTGCCTTGCCTTGCAGACTGACTTTTTCGTTCAGTTTGGCGGCGGTCTTCGGGGCATCGAGCGTCACCTGGAACTTGGGCCGCTTGTACTCTTCGACCCGGACGTTAGTCGATCCGCCCGGCTGCCCTTCCACGCGGATGGTCATGTGCCCGGTCAGCCGGTCCCGCGGTGCGGTGAAGCTCCCGCTGAACGAGCCGTAATCGTTGGTTTCGTGTACTTGTCGGGCAATCTCTTTGCCGTTCGGGTCGGCGAAGATCACTGTAAGAGTCTCGCCGGCCAGCACCTTGTACTCGTCAACTTCGGTGTTAACCCCGATGCAAATGCCCTTGTAGCGGATCGTTTGCCCTGGCCGATACAGCGAGCGGTCGGTGAAGAACACCGTGCGGCTGTAGGGTCGGGCAGGCGCGCCTCGCGACACATAATGCTCGCTGGAAGAGGCAAGCTGCTGCTGGTGGTGAGTGACCAGAACGGCGTGCGCAGCGCGCTCGTTGCCTGCAATCGAGAACAGCCCATTGGCGTTGGTCTTGCCGGTCGGCCCGGGCGCGAACTTGTCCTGCTGCCGGTGCCATGTCTTGACCTCCGCTCCTTCGACCGGCTCGCCGCTGTTGGCGTCCAGCACGAACCCTTCGATCAGGCCGCTACCGGGACGCGACCGCATAACCAGCGCCAAGTCGCTGATCCACACGTCGGTGTATGAGACCGAGTTCTGTTTTTCGGCAAAGTCCTCTCGGACGCTGGCCAACACGAAATAATAGCCCGGCTTCAAGTCCTCCGGCGCAGCCACTTCCTCGGTTCGCGTGTGGAAATCATCGGTGGCCGGCAATTTGACCGACCATGCGAAGTCGGGCTTGCGGGCCAGCAGTTCTTTGCGATCGTTCTGATCGAGCCATTCCGGCCGGCCGCGGCGGGACTCCAGCCGTTTCACCCAGTCGTCGCGCACGATGCGGAAGTGCACCTCGGTCACGTTCTTATAATGAATGGCGATTTTCGGCCACGGCTGGTTCCATACCCGCTCGGTGTTGATCTCCAACTGCTTGGCCTCGATCTGCTGCACCAGATTGTGGCACATCCGCCCGCCGACCGCGTTGGGAAACGCCTGCGCGCCCTGTTTGGCCAGCTTGTGGGCTTCGACCAGATCGCCTTCGCGCTGGAGTACGCTGGCCCAATGGAAGCGGGCCACTGCGGAAACCTCGTGGTCGCCCCAGCGATCGACCCATTTCTTCAGGGCGTCTTTGTAGCGCTGGTTCTTCTCCTCGCCCACGGCCTGGTTGTAGCCGAAGACCAACCGGTGGAGGTCTGCATCCAGAAAAGCTGTCCGGTCCTCGTCTTTTTCGTGGAAACGCAACAGGTCTTGATACAGCCGGATGGCCTTGTACTTGGGCGAGTCGGTGTCAGTCGTTTCCACGTTCCACTTGAGGAACTCTTCGGCGGGGGCGAAGATCGGACTGTCGGCCATGATCTCGAAGGTGTCTTCCGGCTTAGCGCCGGCCTGCTCGCCCGCGCTGTAAAAAGCCAACGCCTCGTGGGCCACGAAGTCGTAAAGCGTGGGCCGATAACTATCGGGCATGGTGCCCTTGACCAACAGATCGTCGTATTCCGATATCTTGATCTGCTTTAGCTCCGGGGCGGCCGACAGCGCTAGCGTGAAGTGCCGATCGATCTCGGCCATGATCCGCGGCAGGTCCCAAGTGGTGATGTCTTTGCCGGGCGCTTCGGCCGTTGCTGTGCGCTGCATGAACCGCCACCGATTCTGCTGGAAGTAGTGCCAGTACCAATGGGCCAGAACCGCTTCCATCATGGGAACCATTTGTTTGGGGGCCTTGGCGATCTCGGCCTCCAAGCGGACGATTTTCTCCTCCGGCTTATTGCCCTCGATGGTTCCCTCCAGGCCGATCTTGCGACCGATGGCCTTGATGGCTTCGGGATAGGCCTTGTCGGCCATCGCCCCGGCGATGATCGGTTCCAAGTGTTCGATCGCCGTGCGGGGCAGCCCTTTGCTGACCGCTTCGTCGACTTTCTTCCACTGCTGTTGACGTTTTTCGCGCGGCATGGGGCCTTTTTCCGCCGCCCAAATGCCCGCAATCACAAACCCGCAAACCACTGCCACTGCCAACCAGGTTCGCACTCTCATTGCATTTCTCCCGATAATGCTCAAAGGTTACAATCGAGTTTTGCAATCTTTATAGCCACCCCGCGGCAGTTCGTCTAAGCAGTTCTAAACATCGACTTAAAAGAGGTCTTTGGGCGTAATCGTCGGAAAAACCATCGCCAAAAATGGCAAAAGCCGAGCTTAAAACCCCTAAAACTCGTTCCAGACTGGCACCGTCCGCCGGCGAAAGGGCTGAGATGTAGCTTTTCGCGTCTGGTTGTTTCTCAGCGCCGATCATCTCCTCGGTCGGCTGGAGTCCCTTTTTGGCGGAGCGACTCGCTTGTCGATCGGGTAGCCGGTAAAGCTATGCACGCGCAGCCAGTCGCTCAACCGCTCCCAGCGGCTGTCCAATATCCGCTGCCAGGTATCTTCTCGCGACAACCAACCGGGCGGCTCTCGCTCATCACGCTCATAAATGTGCAGTTCACAGGGTACCTTGGCCTGGCGAAGGGCCATCGCAAACCGTAGGCTATTCTCCGCTGGCACGTCTTCCTGCCTCCAAGAGCTAATGATAAACGTCGGTGGCGTCTCGGCGCGGACCCGCTCGTCCGTGGAATAAAAGGAAAGCAACTCCGGTGTGGGATTCTCGCCAACCAAATGTTTGACCAAACGGGCATTACCATGCGGCGGCCGAATAGTGATCACCGGGTCGAAAAGGATCACCAAATCTGGTCGGCTACTGAATCTTTCGACGGGATCAGCAGCATCGGGCTTGCCCAAATCGAAATGCACGGCTGCCATGGAAGCCAAATGCCCACCGGCACCAAATCCCATCACCCCGATCTGATTCTGGGAAATCGTACCAATCCCGGGCAGTTTAAGATTTCCCCGCTGGTCGCCACGCGCGCTTAAGCCAGCCGATCGTAGCAGCCGGATAGCCCGCTGAAGGTCCTCAAGCGGCGCTGGGTATTGCTTCTGTCGGTGGTTGAGAACAAAGGCCGAAATCAATCGCGCATTTAACCACCGGGCTACCTGCTCCGCATCGTAGCTTCCGTCGGAACAAATAATGATGGCTGGCGGCGGTCGATCACCACCAGTCTCATAGGGCACTAACGTCGGTGTATCACCCTGGTCTCGCCCCGGAGCACCGGCGGTACCTTCTGGCCAAATCGGAATCGGCTTTGGCTTCGGCAATTCCGGTGCGGCAAATCCCAGAGGGCCAACCGATAGAATCACAGCCGATACCAGCCACACACGGCACCACTTGCGCTGCATAACTGGTTGCTCCTTCTAACAACACCAACTTCACTCGCATTTCTCCAAGAAATCTCGAATAAATACGGACATAGCTTGCAGGAATCTAAAGATGTTTTGCCCTATACTAAGCTGGACTTCAGCGCTTTTTGACGGCAGGTTTTTACGGCAGGGCAGCCATAAACTGCCATCATCGCAAAAGACCTTGGCGCGCAAAAACAGGGTTAAAACCCCAGACAACTACAAACGTCGAAAGCTTAACAAAGGCAAACGCACCACGGTGTCAGGTAGTACGCTGCCCGACTTAGCAATCCCAGCACGCACTTTCACATAGTTAGACGACCGTCACCGGCGAAAAGTTTTCCCGCGTGGTGGCCACCGTTCGACTGGCTTCTGCGGTTGGCAAATAAGGCCGTTGCTGGAACTTACGGCAGAGCAATAACTTATAGCTACACACCACACAATAAGTGCCGCGCGCGAAAAATAAGCAAAGCCGACGAGGGGCCAACATCCCTGCGATGCCAGTTGCTTGTGCGCCCGGCCGGGTTCTTGTAGCCTTTAGCCAATCGGCTCGGTTCGACGTGCAACGTTCTACAGACTTCGAGCGGCGATTGCCTATGGAGCTGGGTATTGCTTATACAACTACTGCTTACACAAACTGCCAAAGTGCCTACAGAACTACTGGTTGTAGAAACCACTTAGACGACTACTGCTTGTATAAACCGCTTAGACGACCAGTGGTTATAGAAACTGCTTAGACACCTACTGCTTATAGAAACGGTTAGCCAGCACGTGCTCGGCCAAAAGCAGCGCCGCAACCGCCAATATTAAGGGTGCGAACAACTCGCGGCCGACCCGTGCCGAGCTGATCTGCCGCACGATCTCTTCCCGGTCGCGGCGGATGCTATAGGAAAACGGCCCGAATACCTCGTCGAAATGGCTCTGGCTGGCACGGTTCAGATCGGTCTGCTCCGGTGCCAGATTGACGCTGAATCCTAAACTAACGCCCGATTCCTCTCCCCCGGCCAGCACCTGATAGTTGCCTACCTGCTCGGTGGCGGTTATCGCCAGATGTTGCTGGTTCGACTCGGCGATCAGGGGGAAGTTGGTGGCGTCGGGCGCGACCAGCAAAAAGCTGCGGCGCTGCTCATGCGGGTCCAGCGCCAGCACCACGGTCTGGCCGGCGTAGTAGTTAAGCTGCTGATCGCTCGCGCCGACCAGATAGAACATCAACTGGTTCATCAGCATCACGAACGGCCAAGCCTGCTCTCCCCCGGCAGGCAATAGGTTCCAGGGGTTTTCGGCAGGCCTGTCGGACACAGGAGTAGCTACGGTAACAACCTTACCGGCACCCAAATGGCGCTCAACCAATAGCGGCGCCTGATCGTTAAGCGGGGCTATTACGCTGGCGTTTGCATGAAGCTGCTCGAACTCCCAGTAGCGGAAAATCGGCAGCGCCTCCCAAGGAATCGCCCCGGCATGGCTGCGAAAACCAGCCAGCACCGGATGCTGGTAATCCCGCGGCGCAAGATAGCACTCGCCATCGGGGCGGCGTGCTTGCCGCGCTAGTTTGCCGGCCAACAACTCTTGGGCAAGTGGCTGATTGAAGCTGTCCATAGGCCGGGCGTTGCGGCCCAGGAAGATCGCCAAGCCACGACCGGCGGCCACATAATCGCCCAGCTTTTGCCACACAGCAGGCTCCAGCGGGCCGGGATCCAGCAAGCAAATGGCGGCGTACTGTTCCAGGTTCATGTCGCCCAGTTCGCGCAGATCGGCCGTCTGGCAATCGAAGCGGGCATGGCCACGTTTGCGAAATCCGCTCGGCGCCAGTGCTTCGCTTAGAAACAGGGCATATCGCTGCGGCGGATTCGGCGCGGCCAGCAGTATCCGCCAGGGTGGTTTGACGGCCACGGTAAAATAGCGCGCATCGTCGGCAGGCAGACCGTCTTGACCAACAATCCGCACGTATCCCTGGCTCGTGCCCACCGGTAGCGAGCCTAGACTGAACTCCACCTGCTGCGCCTTGCCAGCCTCCACGGTGCAAGTTTGCTCGGCCCGTTTGACCGGCTGGCGGTTTTCGTCCAGCAGGAACAGTTCCACGCTCCGCTGCTCGCTACCCGGTTCCGAGGAGGCAGCCGTGCGCAGCAAATCGCACTGAATCGTCAATGTGCCCCGGTTGGAGAGCACTTGGGACGACAGCCGCAACTCGCCCAAGGCATAGTTGCTTGGCTCGGGCACGCCGACGTCGATCACTTGAATCGTGGTGCCTGGTACGGCTGTGCTCAGATCGTGCAGCCGGGCGGCGTTGGCTGTGGGCCAAGCGTTGTAGGCCAGATCGCTGAAGACGTAGACTTCCCGCCGCGGCAGTTCGCTTTTCTCCAGCAAGCGCAAAGCTCGTTCCACCACTTCGGTCAGCGAATCGGCGTTGTTAGTTATAGTCAACCGACGGATGCGCTGCTCGGCTGCCCCGCGCTCCACTTGAAAATAGGCTGCTTCCCGGCGGGCATCGAGCACGGCGATTTGACTGTCGGGTGGCAGTTGGCCAAGTAGCCAAAGACCGAGGCGTTTAGCGGTTTCCAGTCGGGTTTGATTGTCCTGGCGATAATCCATCCGCGCAGCAGTGTCGAAGATCAGCGCCGCGGCTACCGGTGCCTCCTGGCTGCCTAGCGAGCCGCCAAATTGCACCGTGGGACGCGCCAGAGCAAACGCCAACGCAGCAATCACCGCCGCCCGCAATAGCAGCAACAGCAGATGCCGCAAGCGCAACCGTCGGCGATTGGCCTCGTGCCGCTTCTGGATAAATCGCAAGGCAGGGAACTCCACCAGCCGCGGTTTCTGCCGCATCACCAAATGCAGCACAATCGGCACCGCGACTAGCAGACCGCCTAACAGCAGCGAAAAGTTGACGAAAGTCATTCCGAAAAGTCGATCACCGGGCTGACGTTGCCAAACTACCTTGCTCTATCGACGAACCTCTAGCGAACCGACAATCATAGGTGGCCGCACTCCAGGCCACACACTATTATTCTACTGGCCGCACAGTGGCGCCGGCGAAGTACCGCACTCCCCTGGCTGCACTCCCCTGGATGCATTGTACTGGATGCGTTCTATTGGATTCATTCTCTTGGATACTTCCTGCTAGATGCGTCCTACCGGCTAGGTTCTACCGGCTACACAGCCTGGCCTGCGCAATACCGCACCACAGCAGTGTTTTCCTTTCAGACTGCAAAATCTCCGATCGGTAGGTTGTACTGTTGCTGGCCAGTCACCCCCTTGCCGAGCGGCTGATCAGGTATTCGGTCAACGCTCGGTCGAACCGCGTTCCTGTATCTAGCGGCACATAGTCCACGCGAGCCTGGAAGCACTCGCGGCGCAACAACTCCTGGAAGCGATGCAGCTCGTTGAGATATTCCCGGCGAAAACCGTCGGCGTCGATAGCCAGCCGGCGTTGGGTTTCGGGTTCCTCGAGTTCTACCAACCCCTGAAAGGGAAAGGTCGTTTCCGCTTCATCCAGAATATGGAACACGATCACGTCGTGTCCCCGATGACGCAACCGATACAGCGCTTCCAGCACAGGCTCCGGTTCCGCCAGTAGGTCAGAGAATACCATCACCAAACTGGCATGGCGGATCATCGCCGCCACCTGGGTAAGACTGTTGGCGATGTCGGTCTGACCTTCGGGCCGCAGGCGAGCCAGCAGCGACAAGACGTCTCCCAAGTGGCTCCGCCGCGCGCGCGGACGCAAGCAATGCCGGATGCGCTGGTCGAAAGTCATCACCCCCACCGGGTCCTGCTGATGTATCATCAAGTAGCACAGTGCGGCAGCCAGGCAAATAGCGTAGTCGAACTTGGTCAGTTCCTGCCGATAGGTGTATCCCATCGAGCGGCTTAGGTCCATCACCAGATAGCCGGTGATGTTCGTCTCGGCTTCGAACTTCTTAACGTAGTATTTGTCGGTCTTGGCGTACACCAGCCAATCGATGTCCTTGGGGTCGTCGCCAGGGGTGTACTTTCGGTGCTCGCTAAACTCCACCGAAAAACCGTGGAACGGACTGGCATGAAGCCCATGCAAAAACCCCCGCACAATGAACTGGGCACGCAGGTCCAGCCGCTTGATCTGGTTGACGACTTCGGGTTTGAGGTATTTTTCGACCGAGGACATGATTTACCGGCTAAAAGTGATACTCAGCGCCCTTTCTGTCAGAGGTCATCGAAGAATTGCCCTTACCCGCCAGGGAGAAAGGGGAGTTATCGGATAGCATCCTGATGTTACCGCTCATACTTGGGTATCTCTGGCGGGGGAATTTCCCGCAGTAGCCGCTCGATGATGTCCTCGTTGGTCAGTCCTTCGGCTTGGGCCTGGAAATTGGTGCTGATGCGATGTCGCAGCACCGGAATAGCGATCTTCTGCACATCCTCGATGGCCACCGAGAAGCGTCCATCCATGGCAGCCAGGGATTTCCCACCCTGAATGAGGAATTGTCCTGCCCGCGGACCGGCACCCCAATCCACTAGTTCCCTGATGAATGGCGGCGCAGATGGGTCCTTGGGACGTGTGGCCCGTACCAGTCGCGCCACGTACTTGACGATGTACTCGCTGACGGCCACCTTGCTGACCAGATTCTGAAGGTTGATGATCGCTTTGCCCGATAGCACCTTACGCACTTCAACCTTTTCGCTGCGAGTGGTGACGGCAAGGATACGCTCCTCTTCCTCGGCCGAGGGATAATCGACCTTGATGTTGAACATGAAGCGGTCCAACTGTGCCTCGGGAAGCGGGTAGGTGCCTTCCTGCTCGATGGGGTTTTGGGTGGCAATGGTGAAGAACGGCTCCGGCAAGGGGTAGGTCTGCTGGCCCACGGTCACCTCGCGCTCCTGCATCGCCTGGAGCAAAGCAGCCTGGGTCTTTGGCGGGGTGCGGTTGATCTCGTCAGCCAACAGGATATTAGTGAAAATCGGCCCCTCTACGAAACGAAAATAGCGCCGCCCGTGCTCGTCTTCCTCCAGCACATTTGTGCCGGTGATGTCCGAAGGCATCAGGTCCGGCGTGAACTGGATACGCTTGAATTGAATGTCCAGTATTCTAGCCAGAGTGCTGACCAATAGCGTCTTGGCCAATCCCGGAACCCCAACCAGCAGGCAATGGCCCCGCGTGAAAATGGCGGCCAGCACTTGCTCGATGACCGCCGTCTGACCGACGATCACCTTTTGCAATTCTTCCTGCATCAGGCGGCGGTGCTGAGCGAACTCTTGCAATACATCGCCAAGGCTGCGCGGTCTGGTAGTTGACAAACTGGTTCTCCCCTCGACTCGATTTTCTTTTCTTTCCGTCGCTGAAAGTTACGCGATTTAAAAGCAGTATTTGTGCCGCAGGCTGCCCCGCCAAATAAATAGTGGTTGCTCCCGCGGCAATTAAATATCTGGCGAAAATGTAACGGGCAGGAACTAACCAGGCGGCGGCTATGGACAGCCGGTTCGCCGCTTCGCCTTCTTGGTTAATTCTACACTTCATTCGGGTCGCAACCCATAAGGCGCTGCGCCGATTGCCGCCCCAAGTCCTGTGCCTTAAGATACTTTTGGCTGCTGCGATATTCGGGTGTACGTTTGGCCGGAGCCATCTGATGAGGATATTGTTGGGCACAATCGCCGCACTGGCGCTGCTTTTGGAATCGGACTTGCCGACTTTGGCGGCCCAACCGGCGGCGCAAGAGATAACACCGGAGATGGTGCGCCAATCGATCGACCGGGCAGTGGCTTATCTAAAGCGCATGCAAAAGGTCGATGGCAGTTGGCCTGAGTACATGAATGCCCCCGGCGGAGTGACGGCACTGTGCACTTTGGCCTTGCTTACCGCAGGCGTTCCTCCCGATGACGAAGCTATGCAGAAGGCTCTGCGAAAACTAGAAAGCCTTGACTCCGATAGAACTTACGTCGTAGCCTTGCAGACCATGGCCTTCTGTCAAGCCAATCCCGTCCAGTATCGACCGCTCATCCGCCGCAATGTCGGAAAACTGACCAAATGGCAAAAGGAATCGGGCGTAAACGCCGGCGCGTGGTCTTATCCGACCGGGCCGGGCGACAACTCCAACACCCAGTTCGCTCTGCTGGCGCTGCACGAGGCGGAAACCGTCGCCGGCGTCAGCGTGCCGCCGGTAGTGTGGCGCAGGGCAAAGACGTACTGGGAGAACTGCCAGAACCTCAACGGCTCTTTCGGATACAGCCGCACTTTCGGCCAGGAGGGCACTGGCAGCATGACGGTCGCTGGCATTACCTCGCTGATTATCGTCAACGACCGGTTTCGCTCGCCCAGCGCCAAGGTCGAAGGCGAACAAATCCTGTGCTGCCAACCCGACGAGCAAGAAGACGACCACCTGCGCCGCGCGATGCAATGGTTGGGGCGGAACTTTTCCGTCAGCGGCAATCCCGGTACCTCCGACGGCCGGTGGTTGCTTTATTACCTGTACGGCCTGGAACGGGTAGGCAGAATGACCAACCAGCGGTATATCGGCCGCGATGACCCCAGGGGAACTGGACTGGCCGGCAAGCACGATTGGTACCGCGAAGGCGCGGAATATCTGATTGCCAAGCGGCAGGATCGGATGTCGGGCTACTTTACCGGCACCGGCCCGGTGGAGGAAAACGATAAGTGCATCGCTACTGCGATGGCGCTGATGTTTCTGTCGAAGGGGCGACGCCCGGTGCTGCTGGCCAAGCTACAGCACTCCATCGCCGACGATTGGAACCTGCACCGCAACGACGTGGACAATCTGACCCGATACGTGGAAAGACGGTGGCGCCGCGAGCTTACCTGGCAAGTGGTCGATCTGTACCAAGCCACAGTCGAAGACCTGCTACAGTCGCCGGTGTTGTACTTTAGCGGGAATCTGAATCCGCTGCCGCGGGATAACGTCCAGCGGGAAAAACTGGCCCAAAAGTTGCGCGACTATCTGGACAGGGGCGGATTTTTGCTGGCCGAACAGAACGGGCCCGGAAACCGCTTCGACGAGGGTTTTCGAGAGCTGATGAAGCTGGTCTTTCCCGAACCCGAGTACCGCTTGCGGATGCTCGAGCCGGAGCATCCTATCTGGCGGATGGAAGAACCGGTGCCGGTGGACCAGATGCGTCGTTTGGAAGGGCTCGACTTTGGGTGCCGGACCGCCGTAGTGTACGTCCCGCCCGACCCCCCGGAAAAACCACGCCCATCGCTTAGTTGTTTGTGGGAGCTTTCGCGGCCGGGCCGCGAGGAGAAGTACTCCGACGCGGTGCAGCGGCAAGTCGATGTCGGACTGCTTCTGGGCTGCAACATTCTGGCTTACGCTACCAACCGCGAGGTAATGACCAAAGAGGCCGTGGTCTTCTCGCCCACTGCCGTCAAACGACCCAGCGATCAGCTCGACCGCAGCAAGGTGGTGGTGGCGCGACTGCGGCATCCGGGCGGGTGCAACGCGGCACCGCGGGCGCTGGCGAATCTGATGGAGTTCGTTGCCGAGCGGACCAAAGCGCGTACCGAGGCGCGCGTGGATCTGGTGAGCCTGACCGACGACGCACTGTTCCAGCACCATTTGGTGATGATGCACGGACGGGCGGCATTTCGACTGACCGCGGCAGAACGCGAGCGATTGCGCACGTACTTGAAACGCGGCGGAATGCTGCTGGCCGATTCGATCTGCACCAGCGCCGCCTTTACCGAGTCGTTCCGCCGCGAAATGGCAGAGGTGTTGCCCGACGCCAAGCTCCAACCCATTCCGCCTAACGATCCCATCTGGAGCGATGCTTACGGCGGCTTCGACCTGAAGACCGTCATCCGGCGCGACCCACCACCACGCGGCGCAACCAGCGGCCCACTTCAGGCGACCATGCGCCGTGTGCCGCTGGAACTGGAAGGCATCAAGCTGGACGACCGCTGGGCGGTAGTGTTTTCGCCTTACGACATCAGTTGCGCCCTGGAAAAGCACGACTCGGTGGAGTGCCGAGGTTACAGCCGGACCGATGCGGCCAAGATCGGACTGAACGTGATCCTTTACTCGCTACAGCATTAGCGACAGCTTGCTACTGCTGAAGGTGCGCAGCCCTGACGCCTCGGGCGGTTAAAGAGCAAGCCAAATTGCTTCGCAATGACAGGCCGGAGGTTAGCAATCAACGGGCAGAGTTTCGCACTCAGTTACCGCCGAGTTGTATCGGCCAAGCCAGACGGACACCACGCCGCAGGTCGTCGCGTTCCACACCGTCCTGATCAATCAGCGCTGCGTCGGCGCCGACACGCCAGTACCAGCAACAGACCGGAGGCCGCCAACGCCCAGGCCGACGGCTCCGGCACCACCGTGCCGTTAAGGGTGATGTTGTCGAACTCTATCGTGCTGCCAGCAGCCGGCGAATAGACATAGAAACGGAAGGTGACCGGCCCGCTGATGTTCTGATACAAGCTGCCGCTGAGGTTCAACGAATAATCGGTCCAGGTGGGCCGCTGTGTGGGAATATCGGCACTGTCGATGTTCGTCGCATATCCGTCGAGGCTGCTGCGTACTACCCAGCCCCGCGGCGTAGAAGCGCCACCGCGCGAGGCTTTGAACTCCAGACTGTCGAGGTTCATCACATAGCCGGTATCCGGTTCCAGCGTAAAAGAGAAAAACACCCCATTGGTCACTGCCGCAGTGGCAGAAGCGGCGTTGCCATTCGGGTTCACACGAAGCACAGGCTCGGTGGCGTAATTGGGCGTGGGATTTTCGGTTCCCAGCGTGACTTTGTTGCTGGTGTCGCGGATGGCCATGAGCACCGAAGTGTTCAGATTAGGATGAACGGTGGTTGGGTCCAACCCCGGGCCTGTCTCGTTGCCTGCCCCGTCGGCGGTAGGGAAAGTGAACTGGATGATGATGTCCGCCTGAGCCGCCGGGCACACTATTCCAAACACCAAAACCGCCACCGATGCTGCTCGCACGCAAAGTCGCATGGTGTCTCTCCCGCAGTGTGGCACAAAGCGGTTCGCGGCGCGCAGTTTCACCACCAGGAACGTTATGGTGAGCTGCCCGCCGCGAACGCTGCCTGCTTACTGACAAGGTTCCGTCGGCGCTTGCTTAAGTCGCGACGCACACTGCAAGTCCGACGACTGCCCAATTCATCTGTTGCAACTAATTGTACACGAAAAGATGCACTAAGGCAATGATTTTGCGGGTTTTGTCATTCCGCAGGAGCTTCCATTTGCTGAACACTTGCGCACAGTGCATCCGCTTCGCGTTTTCCGCTGAAAGTGGACTATCTGCGCAAAATGGATGTTCTAAATAAATGCGGAATGATACTGGGTATTTTGTGCGTATTTTGTGCCGTCAACGAGCAGTGCTGCCTTCGACTTGCCCGTTTCGGCTGCGGCGCGCCGGGCAAGAAGCACTGTTGGCCTACCAACAGGAAATGAATCATCGTGTACCACGCAACGGACCGCTGCCGCAAACATCCCGTTGCTCAGATAGCTTCACTCAAGCTGTCGAGCACATTACTGCTGGTCTTCGTGTTTGATTCCGCGGATCATTTGTAAGAAGCTCTCCATCGAGGGACATCGCTTTTGCGGGTCCGGCTCGATGCAGGCGTGGATCGCCTGTGCCAAACGCGGGTTTATTTGCGGTCGGCGGGTACGGATGTCGGTAGGCGGTTTGTCGTGGCTTAGGGCGGCCAACCCCGTTGTACCAACAGGCCACGGCAATTCGAACGTGCACAGTTCGTAAGCCGTCACGCCGAACGAAAACACGTCGATCCGCTGGTCGATCGGTCGTCGGCGAACCACTTCTGGCGCCATGTAGTTTGGGTTGCCCACGCGATTGCCGGGCTGAAGGAAAGGCCCTTTTGCAGGAACGGTCAGGCCGAAATCGATCAGCTTGACGGACTGGCCGTCGCCGGTCAGCAGCAGGTTTCGCGGGCAGATGTCACGATGCACGAAGCCAGCCGCGTGCAGATAGGCGATGGCTTCAGCAGCTTGGCGCAGGAACTCCAACCGGTGGCCATCCAACTGTGAACTGCGCGCCACGATCAGCGAGTTCAGGCCCGGACCTTCCAAAAACTCCTGCACCAGGTACGGCGAGCCGTCGGTTGTCAGGCCGTACTCGTAGGTCTCGACGATGTTGGGATGCTTAAGTTGTATAGAGATTTCGCCCTCGGAGGGCTTGCCCAGTCCTCTGTAACGGGCCTCGAAGGCCTCGCTTTTCTGCTTGTCGATGATCTTCAGGCCGACAATCTTGCCTGTCCGGAGGTCGCGGGCCATGTAGAAGTTGGACATCGTGCCCGAAATGGCCTCGCGCAACAAAGCGAACCGTTTCGAGACGTCAAGCCGCGAACCGGGCAGGAAAGCTGTAAGTCTTCTTAGCAGTGCCATACGGTGCAAAGCAGGTGATGTGTGCCAAGACTGTTCCGGCGATGAGTCCTGGAATCATGGCCCCTTAAGCCATTGCCATAGCGATTTCAGTGCCCGTGGCAAGCGGTCGTGCCCGAGCAGCCCGCACAATTCCCGCCCACCCAGTCGCGCAACTGGCGCACCTTGTGCCCCCCGGCAGTCGGTTGCGCGTAACGTGTTGCTGCCCTACCAGCAGGCTTGGCTATTTCCCACAGTAATCAATGGTGCGCGCGATCTCGGTCTTTAGGTCGGGCCGCCGGACGATGCGGTCGATGTACCCATGCTCCAACAAGAACTCGCTAGTCTGGAATCCTTTTGGCAGTTCCAAACGGATAGTAGCCTTGATTGTCCGCGGCCCGGCGAAACCGATCAAGGCCTTGGGTTCGGCGAATATCAGATCGCCCAATGATGCGAAACTGGCCGCCACGCCGCCCATGGTCGGATTGGTCAAGACCGATATGAACAGACCGCCGGCGCGGTCGAAGCGGGCCAGGGCGGCGGAGACTTTAGCCATTTGCATCAACGACAGTATGCCTTCGTGCATTCTAGCGCCGCCACCGGAACCGGAGATGATAATCAGCGGCAGTTGTTGCTGGGTTGCCCGTTCCACCAGCCGCGTGATCTTCTCGCCCACCACCGACCCCATGCTGCCCATGATGAACGCCGAATCGGTCACTCCGAAGGCCACCCGCCGGCCTCGGATCATACCCGTCCCGGTCACCGCAGCATCCCGCAGTCCGGTGCGCGCTTGCTCTTCGCGGAGTCGCTCCTTGTAGGGAATCCGGTCGGCGAAGTCCAGCGGATCGCATGGCTCCAAGTCGGCGTCCCATTCCTCGAAGGTTCCCTCATCGAGGACCTGCGCGATGCGCTGTCGGGCCGGCACGTACCAGTGGTAGTCGCACTCCGGGCAGACGCCCAGGCGCTTTTCCACTTCCTTGCGGAATATGGTTTGCTGGCATCCCGGACAGCGGAGCCACAGTCCTTCAGGCACGCCGCGCTTGGGCCGCTTGATTATGCTTTTCCAGCCGTTAGGATCGGAACTTCCTTGACTCATGCTTGCAACCACCCGATTGGCAATGCGCGCCAAAACCGAACTGCGAAACGCCACACCCAATACCGGCTTCTTGCTGCACGCTGCAAGGCCCGAAAACAACTACACGCTGGCGGCCAGAATCGATTCCGGGTCGACCTCGAACACTTCCCAGCAAGGTCGGCCCTGTCCGGGTCGCCACAAGTCGCCCAACTCAGCGTGCGTCAAAAAACGTCGCAACAGCGCAAGCAGCGGTTCGGGCAGAACGATGCCAATTACACCCTCTTTGTGTCGCTTCAGGAGCTTTAACACCGCAGTGCGCAAGCGGTCGTCGGCTTCTGAAAGCATTTCGCCCTGCGGTGGGCAGACGCTTTCGGGCTGCTCTTGCCACTGCCGGTACACTTTCGGCTGCTTATGCCGGACATCGTTAATCAACATTCCCTGCCACAGTCCCAAATTTATATTCTCCAAATTGTCCAGCACTCGCAGTTTAACGCCCAGTTTATCGGCTATCAACCGGGCAGTTTCTTCGGCAGGCTCGCCTTCCGGACAGTACACCATTTCTAACGGAATGCCCCGCAACTGGTCGGCCAGTTGCAAGGCGTAGGCGCGTCCTTCGTCGTTCAGTGGGATGCTAAGGTTACCCTGGATGCGCTTCTGCCGATCGTAATCCGTACATCCAGGACGAATCAATACTATCTGGAGCATGTCTTTTCCTGCACAGTTCGAGATTGCCGGGCCAATTCGGTCATTTCGGCGATGAACCGACCGTAGTCTCTCTCAGAGAACAGCGCGGTTCCCGTTACAAATACATTGGCCCCTGCCTGCGCGCACAGACCCAAAGTTTTTCGGTTGACGCCGCCATCGACCGAAAGCAGCATCTGCGAATCTGTAAGTTTGCGCAACCTTCGCAGCTTATCCAGAGCCACCGGCTGGAACTCTTGGCCGCCGAAGCCCGGCATCACGCTCATCACCAAAACAAGATCGCAGTATTGTAGAAACGGTTCAACGGTTTCAAGGGGTGTGGGCGGATTGAGCGTCAGTCCCGCCAGTGCCCCCACAGCTCGAATCTCCTCAAGCAAAGCGGCCGGTTGCGGTACCGCTTCGATTTGTATCGTAAGCAGGTCCGCGCCTGCTTGGCGGAACTGCCGGATGTACTTGGCCGGCTCGGAAATCATCAAATGCACATCCAGCGGTAAAGTCGTGGCGCGCCGTACCGCTTCGACGATAGGAATCCCGAAACTGATGTTCGGCACAAAATGGCCGTCCATCACGTCCAGGTGCAGGATACGCGCCCCACCCGCTTCTAGCCGGCGAATTTCTTCACCTAGCCTCGTGAAGTCGCAGGCTAGTAGCGATGGGTTCACCATCGGCGCATCGGCCTGCAATCGGTGAAGCAATTCCACAGTAGACATTAAGCAAACGGCCCGAGCGGGCCGGTCGATGGTTCTATCCGAATACGCTGGTAAACGCCTGCGAGCATCTACATTGTGCAAACGGCATCCGGCTGATTGACGCCCGCTTTGGCAACATCACTCCGCCGCCGCAAGGACCAAGCAATTCGATATTGCGGTCGGGCTTCAAAGCGTCGGGTAGCCGTTAACACCGAAGAGAGCTTTAGCTTTATTCGCCCCTCCCGGTGCCGTCGCACTCGTAGCGTCCGCTCGCAAGGACACTTGCTCGCCGGTACATAAGTCGCCTCACGCCGACGGCCCACAAGCCATTCGGCCATGGGCGACTGGCGCCAATTGCTGCCTGCAAGGGGCACATCGGCTGTGATAGCCTACAGAAGCCGACAACATTCCATTTTACCCACACCGCGTGCGGGTGTCTGCCCTTGGACAAGGCCTTCACGCAAACTCTTATATTGCAAGCGGTTACGCAAAACGCCACAGCCTTTGTTTGGCTGCCCAGAAGCCGAAGAGCCGGTAAGCGCGACGCACCAGGTGCGGCCGCCGGCTCGGCGTTCCATTGCCGATTGGCTCAATCGCAGGCACCACGAGCGCGCCAGGGTCGAGCCAACCGAGGGAACATCGGGCAGGCTAGTTTTTCAAACGCCGCAGAAGACTGACCGTCATAGCCTTGAAGACCGGCAATGCACTTTCGAAATCGCGGTCCTCCCCTTGGCAAAAGAAAGTAAAAGTGGCCCAAGGCGTTTCGATCGCCCGAATCTGGGCAGCGTTCAGAAAATCGAGGTAAAAGAAGGCCATGTCGTAGCCCAGCAACTGATTGCCCTCGACCAGTTCGTTGGCAGGCTCGAACTCGACTAGTTGGTACTCCGCCCGGATCATTTCGACTATCCCTTTGATGAGCATCTCGGGGTCGGTACCTCGGGGATGAATGGCCACCGACCAGAATGCCCCGCTGGGGCTGTAGACGGTCACCGACTTGCGCCCGGCAAGTATGTCGCTGTCGTCAATCTGCCAGCTTTCCGGATAGTCGAACCGCAAGCCGGCACGGTTAAACTCTAGTGGCATCTGATATACCTTGTATTTGCCGTGAAACCTAACGCTTAATTCGCCTAATTCGCCAATACTTGGCCCTGGTCATCAATAGTAGCGGAAAAATAGTGTCGGCAAAACGCCTGGTACCACCACGCGCCAGCGATTAACCAAAAAAGGTACCCCAAAAAAAGTGGTGCCGGCAAAACGCCTCACCGCAAACTGGAGTGCACCCAGTGTTGCGCAAAGGAAAATCTACAGCAAGTCACAGGGTTCAGCGGGTTATAGGTCTCGCGCGGCCACGCGCGTGATTGATAACAACTGGTAAACTGGTTAAGAACGGCAATTCGTCGGGTAGCAGTTCGTTGGCCAGCAGTTCGTCGGCGTGAGGAATCGTCCTAAGTCTGTAGCTGGGGGGCAATATCGTCCAGCGCCAAACTGGGTAAACTCCAGAGTGCGCGAGTTGTTTGCCTTCCGGCGGTGCGATAGAATCGAAGTGTTAGGCGGGGTGGTGCGCTATCTGAGTTTTTGTTGCGCTCGGTCGATTGCGTTTGGTGATCGGTTCTGACCGATTCGGAACAGACGAAGTGTCTGCCAGAAGCGACTCCAGCATCGAATTGGTGCCCCCGCAGGCCCCGGCCGAGCAGCGCTGTGCGTCCGAGGCCCGGCAAAGCGGTCCGCCGGCAATTTGGCTCGATGGCGACGTACTGGCTTGTGCATGTCCCGAGTGCGGCGCGCCGATGTCGATCCGCCTTTGGTTGTGCATGGCGGATTGCTTCCGCTGCGGCACAAGCATAGAACTTACGGCCGCGCAAGAGCGACAGGCGGCTCGACTGTTGGCTGCCCGCGGTGTGGAATCGCCGGCCGCGCGGCAAAGCAAGTCCGGCGGCATCACTGGTGCGACGCCACCGAAAAAGCAAGCTGGCGCTGCCCCTGGTGTGCAGGCCGCCGGTGTTCCCAGTGCGCAAGTCCCTGGCGTTCCCGGTGCGACGCCAAAACCACGGCATGCCAGTAGCGGGGTTAGACCAGACGCACAGGGTGCTGCTGCGACTCAACCTGCTGCTTCTGCTTTGCCGAATGCAATCACCAGCGCTGGCACGGCTGGTGCGGCCGCCTCTGCGATGCCAGCGACAGCACCAGGGGAACAAATCGGCACAAAGACCGGTCCCACAATTGCCACTCCGGTACCGGTGCGCCGCGTTCCAGCCGCCGAAGTATATCGTGGGCCGCGGGCACGGGTGCGCGAAGTGGCCCAGGAAGGCGAGCTGCTGGTCATCCTCCGCGAGTGGTCGCAGGACTTGCCGGCTTGGATCGTCAGCTTTTTGGTGCATGCGGTGGCGATGTTCTTGCTGGGGCTGTTGAGCCTTCCGCCGGATGACGGCCCCATTGGGCTCATATTGGCCACCGCAGTAGATGACTTGGAGTTGGAAGGCCAGCAGGCCGACCCGCTCCGCAGCGACCCGCATGCGTGGGAGTTCGAGCCAGCCGGGGGACTGGAGATCGGCCAACCGCTGCAATGGCAGGATGCAGAAGATGAGCGGTTGCGAATGGAGTTCGTCGAAGAACCAATGCCGGACGATATGCTGTGGCGGCCGCTGCCGCAACATGCCACTCGCCCATTGACGATTCCTACCGACCTCCCGCCGGGCACGCTGCTGGCCGGACGCGATCCGAAGGTGCGCGCGGCCCATATCCGCCGTTGGGGTGGAACCACCGAGACCGAGGCCGCCGTCGCCCGAGGCCTGCTGTTTCTGGCCCGACATCAACGTCCCGACGGAAGCTGGTCTTTCCGGTTCAACCGCACGGCTGATTGCGATCATACATGCACAGGGCCGGGAAGCAGCGACAGCGACGTTGCCGCCACAGCATTGGCGCTATTGCCATTTTTGGGCGCAGGTCAAACGCACAAAGAGGGCCAATATACTACCGAGGTGCGCAAGGCGCTGGAATGGCTGTTGGCCCAACAGGGCGAAGACGGCGACCTGCGCGGCAGCGGCGACGGTCAGATGTACGCCCACGGTCAGGCGGCCATCGTGCTGTGCGAGGCGTATTACATGACGGGTCATCCGGAACTGCGCGTCGCCGCGCAACAGGCGGTCAACTTCATCATCCGGGCGCAGCACAGTGCGGGGGGATGGCGCTATCAGCCCGGCCAGCCCGGCGATACCAGCGTGGTCGGTTGGCAAATCATGGCCTTGAAGACCGCTCAGGCGGCCAATTTGTACGTGCCAGCGCGGAGTATGGAGCTGGCCAGCGTTTTTCTTAACAGTGCGCAGACGGATCGTACCGGCTCGCGCTACTCGTATATGCCTGGCGGCGGGCCTACCCCGGCCATGACAGCCGAGGCGCTTTTGTGTCGGCAGTTTTTGGGCTGGCCACGGGAGCATCCGGGTTTAAAGGGAGGCGTGGAGTATCTGCTAGGACACCATCCGCCCGACCCTTCCAAGCCCAATATCTACTACTGGTATTACGCCACGCAGGTCATGCACCATTACGGCGGCCAGCCGTGGCAGCGATGGAACAACAAGATGCACCAGCTTCTGCTGGAGACGCAAGAAAAGTACGGACACGCCGCCGGCAGCTGGGCTCCGCGCGGTCGAAGCCTCGAAGGTGGTTTCGCAGACCGCGGCGGCCGGTTGTACATGACTGCCCTGGCTTTGTGCTGTCTGGAAGTCTATTACCGCCATCTGGCCCTTTACACCGACGACGTGCTCCAGCCTATCGACGGCCAGGAAGACCTGAAATAGACGATCCTGTCCCGCAACTTCGGCCTCGTGACTGCTTGCTTTCAACGGTACTTTCTGGTTGGGCTGCACGCTTCTACCCATGTACGCAGGCTGCCAACACAGGAGTGATTGCCATGAAGACTGCTGCCTTCCTTTTGGCTGTTGCTATTGCGCTGATTTGTAGTGTTGCGCTGAGCTGGAATGTTGCCCTAAGCGGAGAGCTGGTCATCGCCGAAGGTCAACGATGCGCGTATCAGATCGTGCTGCCGGATGGCACACCGCAGGCCGTAATCGACGAGTCGCTGGCCCAGGCGGCCGAAGTGCTGCGCGAGATGTTCGCGGCCAACGGCTTTGAGGTTCCGGTGATTAAGGAGTCGCAGGCCGACAAGCAACGGCCGGGAATCTATCTGGGCCGGACCGCCGCGGCCAGCACCGCCGGCGTGACCATCGACGACTTGCCGGTGTGGGCTTACATCTGGAAAGTCTCGGGCCGCGACCTGATCATTGCCGGTCGCGATTGGGTAGCGCCGGGGCAAAAACGGCACGGCAGGCCCGCCTGCTCGCTGGGTACCATTAAAGGGCTGGCCGATTTCATGCGCGAGTATTGCGGCACGCGGTTTTTAGCGCCGGGCGGATTGGTGGGCATAGAGTTCCTGCCCACCAAACGCATCGCCGTGCCCGCCGATTTGTACCGCCGCCGCGAGCCAATGGTCAGTTACAATTCGGGCGATCGGCCGCTGACCGACATCAATTCCATCGGATTGAATCTGCTCAACAATGTAAACACCGAGTACTTTGGCCACACCCACGAACTGGCTGTACCGGTCGAAAAGTACGCCCAAACGCATCCGGAATACTTCGCGCTGGTCGATGGGCGGCGAATCCGCGAGCACAAGCACCCTTGGCTGGAAGGCGTGATGGTCAAAGAGCCGTTCCTGTGCTACTCGAACACGCAGGTGCAGGAGCTGATCTACCAGGACATGCTCCGCTCGTTGGACGCCGGCTACCCGGAGTACCTGTCGTTGCAGCCCGACGGCTTTCGGCCCTGCACATGCGAGAACTGCCAGCGGCTTTTCGATACCGACGACTGGGGCGAGAAACTCTGGCAACTCAATAAACAGTGGGCCGAACGGCTGTTGAAGGACCGGCCAGGAAAATATCTGGTGGTTTCGGCCTACACCGTCACCGAAAAACCGCCGGCCCACATCAAACATTTTCCGCCGAACATGCGCGTCAAGTGCCGCAGCACCGAAGAAGCCTTCAAGCAGTGGAACGGGGTGTCGTCCGCCGGGCTGATGACGTACTTGCACGCATGGGGTGGTTATCATCTATGCGGGTACTTGCCGGTGCGCACGCCACTGTTCAGTGAGAAGGTGGTCCGTCTGTACCAGCAGTACAACGTCAAAGGCGTAGGGCTGGACTCGCCCCCGGCAATAATGTGGGCGCTGGAAGGCCCTACGGTGTACGTCTACGCGCGGATGTTCGACGACCCAAAAAACAACAATGCCCTACAGCTCACCAGCGAGTACATCGCGGCCGCCTACGGACCGGCGGCGCCGGCCATGACCCGCTTCTTCGACGAGCTGCATCACACCCTGGAAGCCTACTCGGAGGTGTTCGGCGTGGACAACGGGACGTTCCAGCACTACCGCCGCGCCGATGGCCGCGTAGTGCGATACTTGACCTGGCAGACGAAACTGAGATTGATCGGGTTCCTTTATCCGCCAGAAACGCTCGAAAAGCTAGAAAGCCATCTAGCCCAGGCCGAGAGAACCACCGGGCTGAGCGAAAAACACAAATTGCGTCTGGCGTTGGCGCGGCGGGAATTCAACTATCTGAAGAGCACCGCCCGTGTCGTCCACCTGTACAACGCTTACCAGGTGCGGCGCGACAAAGTCAGTCTGGAACAACTGCTCGACGAGATGGAAGCCCGCCAGGCGATGATCCTCCAATGGTACGACACAAGCCGGCAGGCCCGGCCAGGCGTATATCTGCAAAAACCTATTTCGCCCAACTGGCGGATGTACATCGGCGGGGAAGGATATTACAACACCCATTTGCTGGCCAACGGGGGGAGCTACTTATCGCAACCTGTGCCTCCCTTCACCTGGAACATGGCCGAGATGCGCCGTGCGGCGCTGCTGGCGCCAAAGACGATCATCGCCCGAAAGGTAGCAGCGCCACTGTCGCTCGAGCCGGCGCAGTGGCAGAGGGCCATCGCCGAGAAGCTCGGTCCCCGCACGCTCGGCGGGCCGGCACCCAGATGGACCACCGAGGTCAAACTGGCGTACGACGACCACGCGCTGTACGTGCGTTTCGATGCCGCGCTGCCGGAGGACTGGCAGAAGCCCGCCACCGTCGACCGCGACGATCGACGGCTGCTGGAGAGCGAGTCGGTTGGGGTGGTGCTGGCGCCGGACAGCGACACGGCACGGTTTTACCGCTTCGTTGGTGGCATGGCCGACACGGCCCGCTACGACGCTCGCAACGGGTTCATCGAGGACCCACTCGACCCGCGCTTCAACCAGGACGACACGAGCTGGAACCCCCAGTGGACTTACCATTGCGCTACGGCTGCCGACGGCAAGAGCTACAGCGCACTGATGGTCATACCGTTTGCATCGCTGGGCGTGGAGCCACCGACCGGCGGTGCGCAGTGGAAGGTAAACTTTGGGCGCGTCGCTCAAGGGCGTCCTTCCGCGCCGCAGGAGGAGTCGTTGTGGACGGCCAATCCGGAAACCGCTTCGATCGGCGACAGGGATGCCTTCGGCGTACTGCGTTTCGAATGACGCCCGGAGGCAACACCCGCCGACGGGTGCACAATTTGTCTGCACCTTCGGTCGAGAGCTGAACAGTCAGCCCGAGAGCTAACCACTTTGGACAAGCGGTCACCACATCACCAGCGCACAGGCACACCGCGGTCGGCCAGGTACTGCTTCATTTGTCGGATGGTGAACTTGCCATAGTGGGCTATCGAGGCCACCAACACGGCGTCGGCATGACCGGTGACGATGGCCTGGTACAGATGTTCCAGTTCGCCCGCCCCGCCAGAAGCGATTACCGGTATTTTTACCGCGTCGGCGATGGCGCGGGTCATGGGAATGTCGTAGCCGGCCTGCGTGCCGTCGGCGTCCATGCTGGTCGGCAGGATGCTGCCTGCGCCAAGGTTTTCCACCTGCCGTGCCCAGGCCACCGCGTCGATGCCGGTCTTCTCGGTGCCGCCACGAACCACTACTTCGAAGCCGGAGGGCATGGCGTCGGAGCGGCTGGTATCAATCGCCACGACAATCCGCTCCGAGCCGAACCGCTGGGCAGCTTCGGCCACCAGTTCGGGCCGCCGAACGGCGGCGGTGTTGATGGAGACTCGCGCGACGCCCAGGTCGAGCAGTCGCTGAATGTCGTCGCAATCGCGGATGCCGCCGCCGACGGTCAGCGGCACAGCGATGCGCTTGACTGTCCGTTCCACTGCCTCCAAGAATGTTCGCCGGCCTTCAAGCGTAGCAGTTATGTCCAGCAGCACCAGTTCATCGGCACCGGCGTCGCTGTAGGCGGCCCCGGCTTCGGCCGGATCGCCCAGGTCGCGCAGGTTCACGAAATTGATCCCTTTGACCAGCCGTCCGTCTTTGGTGTCTAAACAAGGGATGATACGTCGGTATTGCATGATGTGCTCCGTAAAGAGATTGTCGAGTGCCCCATTCAATAAGCTCATTGGGCGGCAGCGAGAATATCGGGCACCCGTTCTTCCTTGCCGATGGCCATGATGTGCACGCCGTCGCAAATTCCATCCTGACGAAGCTGGCGGATCATTTGGCCTGCGATTTCGATGCCTACCTCGATCGCCTTGCCTTTCTCGGCCTTGGCGAGCTGCTCGACGAGCCGCTCGGGGACGAAAATTCCCGGCACATTGTTGTTCATGTAGCGGGCCATTCCGGCCGAGACCAGCAGCACTATACCAGCCAACACTTTCACGGGAAAGCGGCGGGCGTAGTCCATAAAGCGTTTGAACTTCTCCAGATCGTACACGGCTTGCGTCTGGAAGAACTTCGCTCCGGCGGCTACTTTCTTTTCGAACTTGATAAGTTGCGGCTCGATCGGATCGGCCTCCGGGGTGACGACCGCCCCGGCCACGAAACCCGTGGCTCCTTGCATATCGTGGCCGGCCAAGTCTTTGTTGCTATTGAGAAGTTCCACGGTTCGAAGCAATTGGACGCTGTCCAGGTCGAAGACCGGCTTGGCCTGCGGATGGTCGCCGACGGAGACGTAATCGCCGGTCAGACACAGCACGTTCTTGACACCCAGTACCCAGGCCGAAAGCAACTCCGACTGTAGCGCCAACCGGTTTCGGTCGCGGCAAGTAAGCTGGAGGATGGGTTCGCCTCCATGGTCCAATATCAGCCGGCACACTGCCAGCGAACTGATGCGCATGACCGAGCTTTGGTTGTCGGTGACGTTCAAAGCGTCAACTTTGTCCTTCAGCAGCTCAATATGGTGCAATAGCCGGCTGACGTCGGTTCCTTTTGGCGGCCCGACCTCGGCAGTCACAACGAACGATTTGTTCTGCAAGGCCTGTGCGAACGACGGCATCCCACGACTCCTCGCTTCCCCGGCATCAATAAAGCCGATTGTCGCGCCAGCCGCAAGCAGGGCCGAACAGCAAACTGGGGATCAGTCAGGGGCTGAACCGCTAAGGCGTGTGCCCCCGGCAGCCTCACTCCGCGGCGGACGTCTGCTGGCTTTCGTGGAAGGCGGGATGAACATACCGGGCGGGCTTTGTGGCAACGCTGTAATCCTTGGGCGGCTGGATTTTCCGCATCAGGTCCAACCGGCCCAGTTTTTCCAGTTTGCGGTAGATCAGCGTCCAGGCGCAGTCCTTGCCAGCGTCTACCTCGCATTTGCCGTGATTGGTCCCGCCGCACGGGCCGTTGAGTAGGTTCTTGGCGCAGCGGGTCATCGGGCAGATGCCGCCGGTCTGGTCCAGGATGCACTCGGCGCAGGCCACACAGCGCTGCTCCCACTGGCCGGGAGCCTGCGCCACGCCGATGAACCGGGTGTCCAGTCCCGGCAAGATCAGCTTGTCGTCGTAGCGCTCGGCCAAGAACTGCACGCCCGCCCCGCAGGCCATCGACAGCACCGCGTCGTACTGGTCGATGTACTTGGCCAAGGGTTCCAGATACTCTTTGTCGCACTGGCGGGTAACAGTCACCTCGTCGACCAGCAGCGTTTTGCCCTGCTTTTGGGCGTGCATACGCAGTTCGGCGGCCAGCAGTTCCACCTCTTTTTCGCCGCCAGCCATGCACACAGCTACGCAGGTGCCGCAGCCGACCACTAATACCCGCTCGAACGGCGACAACATATCGACAATCTGCTCGAAGCTCTTCCGCTCGGCTACGATCATGGCGTTGGCTCCTGGGGGTCATGGCGCTTCAGCACGCCGAAGCTGGCCGGCGGCAACGGCGGATGGTCGTCGGGCGGAAAAGCAAGTTTGCCCCCACCAACGACACGCATCGCCCTGCGCAGCGGGTTAGGACCCAACTGCTTAGCGCGTTGAGTCATTTCGTCGGCCCTTTGCGCGAAAAGCGGTCCGGCCGAAGCTGGTATGTGGAAGAACTCCAACCGCTGCGGCTCCAGGCCGATTTCCTCCAGCAACGCTTTGGCATAAGCCACGGTTTTGAGAGCCTGGAGATTGCCGCGCAGAAAATGACAATCGCCGATGGCACAACCGGCCACGTAAACCGCGTCGGCACCGTCCTGAAAGGCCTTCAGCAGCAGCAAAGCGCTGACGCTTCCGCTGCACGGCACCTTTATCACCCGCACGTTAGGAGCGTATTGAAGGCGCATCGAGCCTGCCAAGTCGCCAGCCGTGTAAGCGCAATATGTGCAGCAGTAGGCGATCACCTTCGGCTCGAACTGCCCGTGATGGTCGTTCACAGCTCATTGCCTCCGGCGGGTTGACAAAGGGTTGCCACTGGCAAGTCGTCTTCGGCCGGATCGAACAGCACATCTACCTTGGCCAGCAACTGCTCCTGGCGGTAATGGCGGGTGGAAATGGCTCTGCGCGGACAGACCGTCGCGCACAGCCCACAACCCTGGCAACTGGCCGGCTCGATGTACGCCACGCCCTGTTGGTTGATCTGGGGCACGGAGTACGGGCACAGTCGCACGCACGTCAGGCAAGCGGCGCAGTGCCGCTGGTCGACTTCGGAGACGATGCCCGACCGTTCGACGTACTCCCGGCACAGCACGGTGGCGGCACGCGCGGCGGCCCCTTTGGCCTGGGCCACCGACTCGGCGATCGACTTCGGCCCGTGCGCCATCCCGGCCAAGAAGATGCCTTCGCTGGCGAAGTCCAGCGGGCGGAGCTTCATGTGCGCCTCGAGGAAGAAGCCGTCGGGCCCCAGCGGTACCTTCAGCAACTGCGACACCGCAGCGGCGTCCGGCTGCGGACGTACGCCAGTGGAGAGCACCACCAGGTCAGGCCACAGCTCGACGGGCCGGCCGAGTGCTTCGTCGCGCACCAGCACCTTCAGACGACCGTCGGGTGGGCCGAGGTCCACCTGTGGCTTCTCCGGCGGCTCAAAGCGGATAAACACCACTCCCGCTTCGCGCGCCTGCGCGTAATCAATTTCCTCGAAACCGTAAGTGCGCATGTCGCGGTACAGCACGAACACCTGGGTTGCCGGGCTGGCACGCTTTATGGCCAGCGCGTTCTTGACAGCCTGCGAGCAGCACACGCGCGAGCAGTGCGGGTAATCCGCTTCCCGCGAACCGACGCACTGGATCATCACCACCTGCCCCAACGAGGCGGCGAATCCCGGTTGCCGCAATCGTTCTTCCAGTTCCAGTTGAGTGAGCACGCTTGGATGCTGGCCGTAGCAGTATAGCCCGTCGGGCTTGTAGGCCGTCGCTCCGGTAGCTACGACTATGGCACCGCCGGTGATTTCCACCTCACGGCCTCGCTGTAGCGCCTCCACCCGAAAGTTACCTACATGCCCTGATAGCTCCTGAACTATGGCCTCGGTATAAAGCTGAATTAGCGGGTGGTGGTTGACCCGCTCGACGAGTTGTTGGACGTATTGCCGCGCGTCTAGTCCCGCGGATGTGCGGTGGATTTGCAGTGCCAATCCACCGGGCCGAGACTGCCGTTCCAGCAGGGTGGTTTCAAAGCCTTGATCGGCCAGACTCAGGGCAGCAGTCATGCCTGCCACCCCGGCGCCCAGCACAATCGCCCGTCGCTGGACTTGTACCCGCACGTCGTGCAGCGGCGTAAGCGTGGCTGCCCGGGCGACGGCCATCCGCACCAGGTCTTTGGCTTTTTTGGTAGCCTGTTGTGGTCGGTCGGCGTGTACCCAAGAACACTGATCGCGGATGTTGGCCATCTCGAACAAGTGGCGGTTCAGCCCGGCCTCGCGCAGTGTTTCCTGGAAAAGCTGTTCGTGGGTGCGTGGCGTGCAACTGGCCACCACCACGCGGTTGAGTTGGTGCTCGTGGATCACCTGGACTATCTTACGCTGGGTATCGGTGGAACAGGTGTAGAGGTTTTCCTCGGCGTATACTACATGTGGTAGCGTGGCAGCGTAGCGCACCAGTTCCGAAACGCCAACGACCCGCGCGATGTTCGTCCCGCAGCGGCAGACGAAAACTCCCACCCGGGGCGGCTCCCCGCTTACGTCGCGTTCGGGTAGATAGGTTTTTTCGCGTACCAATGTGCCGCGCACTTCCTGCAACCTTTCGGCAGCCATGGCTGCGGCTGCGCTGGCAGTGATTACTGTTTCGGGGATGTCCATCGGGGCGGCGAAGGCGCCGGCCACATATATCCCATCGCGCCCGGTAGAGTTGAGCGACAAACCGCCGTCGTGGCAGAAGCCGTACTGGTTCACGCGCACGCCGAGTTTCTCGGCCAATTGCACTGCGCTGGGCGACGGGCGCACGCCCACGCTCAGCACCACCAAATCGAACTCTTCCTGTGTCGTTTGGCCATCTTCGCTGACAAAAGAAAGCAACAGGTTCTTAGTCTGCGGGCGCTCCTTGACCGATGAGACGAGTCCCCGCCGGAACACCACCCCGTAATTTTTCTTGGCGTTCTCGTAGTAGCTTTCAAAACCTTTGCCGAATGCGCGGATGTCGTTGTAGAAGATCGCGGCCTGCAAGCCTGGCGTGTGATCTACCGCCAAAATGGCCTCTTTGATGGCATACATGCAACATACGCTACTACAGTAGTCGTTGCCGCATTGTCGGTCGCGCGAACCGACGCATTGGATCCAGGCGATACGCTTCGGCTCGGCACCGTCGGAAGGCCGGCGGACGTGCCCCTGATACGGCCCGGAAGCACTGAGAATCCGCTCGAACTCCATGCTGGTGACGACGTTGGGATACAGGCCGTAGCCGTACTCTGGCCGGATAGTGCCGGGCATCGGTTCAAAGCCTGGTGCGAGCACGACCGCTCCTACGTCCAGGGAGATTTCTTCGGGAAGCATATCGTGGATGATTGCCCCGGCGCTACAGGCGGCCACGCATTGCTGGCATTCGCTGCACAGCCCGCACGCCAGACACCGTTTGGCCTCGGCGATGGCCGACTGCTCGTCGAGGGTCATTTCGATTTCGGCGTAGCCGGTGCGCTGCGCGGGCGGCAGCCGCGGCGGCGAGATTCTTCGATGGGCGCCGTCTTCCTGCGGGCCTACGGCTTGCCAAAGGTCTGCTACCGCCTGCCAGTGCGGCGGCAGAGGCGCGCCGTCTGCCTTGGCTGCGGTTCGGCCGGCACGCAGGTCGTCGCCGCGCAGGTAGCGGTCGATCGACTCGGCGGCCTCGTGTCCCTGGGCGACCGCTTCCACGACCGAAGCGGGGCCGGTGACCATATCGCCGCCGGCGAACACCCAAGGCACGCGCGTCTGGAGCGTGAGCCTATCCACTTCCAATTTGCGCCGGTCGGCGTCCCACAGCGGGTCGTCCGGACTGAGGAATTCCAACTGGCTGCGTTGGCCGATAGCCACGATCACCCAATCGGCATCGGTGTACGAGTAAAACTGATCGAAACTGGGGGCGAAGCGTCCCGACTCGTCGAACACCTTTGTGCAGCGCTGGAGCCGCAGGCCGCGCACCCGATGTCCATCCCCGAGTATTTCCTTTACACCCCAGGCGGGATTGATGGTGATGGATTCTTCCAGTGCATCTTCGATTTCCCAAGCGTGGGCAGGCATTTCCTCGCGGCGCTCTAGGCAGACGATTTCCACGTGCTGGGCGCCTTGGCGTCGAGCGGTCATAGCCACGTCGATAGCTACGTTGCCGCCACCGATGACTACCACCTTCCCCTGCAAGCGCGGACCGCGGCCGAGTTTCACATCGCGGAGGAAATCCAGCCCCAGCAGCACGCCTTCCAGATCGCGGCCGGCAAGCGGCGAACCGTCTGTGCTGCGTGTCAGTGCCACAGGCTGCGTGCAACCAAGGGCCAGAAAAACGGCCTTAAAGCCCTGGGCCTGCAAATCGGCCAGCGTAAAGTCGCGTCCCAGCCGCTGCCCAGTGCGAACCGTGAAGCCGGCGGCAAGGATGTCGGCGATGTCGCGGCGCAGCACCTCGACCGGCAGCCGGTAACTGGGAATGCCCAGCAGCATGGTACCGCCCAGCTCCTCATTAGCCTCGAACAGCGTGACCGGATAGCCGCGCAGTGCCAGGTCGCGGGCCGCGGTCAGTCCGGCCGGACCACCCCCGACGACTGCCACTGCCGGTTTGGCCGGGTCGGGTTGGCCGACCGGTGGTGGGGTGGGGTCTTGGCCTTCAGCTCTGCGCCGGGCCACCCAATCGGCCGCGAACCGTTTGAGGTTGTTGATCGCCACCGGCTCGTCCAATTGCTTGCGGTTGCAATGCGACTCGCAAGGATGGTGGCAAACACGGCCGCAAGACGCCGGAAACGGATTGCGCTGCCGAATCAGTTCATATGCTTCCGCAAATCGACCGGCGCTGACCAGCGCCACATACCCCTGGCAGTTTACGCCCGCTGGGCACTGTAAACGACAAGGGGAACGTTCCGCCTTGCTGATAGCCAGCGCCCCAGGTATGGCCTGTGGGTACATCCGCCCAATGGCCCTGCGCTGCGACAGACCGGCATCGAACTCCGAGGGCAGCGTCACGGGGCATTTTTCCAAACAGTCGCCGCAAGCGTTGCATTTTTCCAGCAGTACGAAGCGCGGGCGCTTGCGCAGACGAACCTGAAACCTGCCCGGCTCCCCCTCGACCGCTAGCACGTCGCTGTTGGTCAAAAGCTCGATGTTGCGGTGTTTTCCCACCTCGATCAACCGCGGCGAGATGGTGCACATCGAGCAGTCGTTGGTGGGAAAGGTCTTGTCCAGTTGAGCCATCCGGCCGCCGATCGCCGTGCTCTGCTCGACCAGATAAACGCGAAAACCGGCGTTGGCCAGGTCCAGCGCCGCCTGCATGCCGCCGATGCCGCCGCCAACGACCAGCACGGCGCCGACTTTGCTTCGGCTGTCGAGACTGAGTTGCTCGGTGTTCATCTTTGGTTTTGCAAAAAACGCGGCCCGCACAGCCTATGCACCAGCGTGCTGCCTGCCGATGACGGTCCGCTCAACACAAGCCCTTGGTGCGCAAAAGCGGCGTCGGGTCCACCAAGTGTTTGGCCCACCATCGCGCCGGCTGCCCGACACCCAACGCCAGCGCTAGCAGTTCGGTTATGTAAAACACCGGCAGTCCGTAATGTTTGCCCTGTTGGGCCTCGATTTCAGCTTGTCGGCTGTCGAGGTTCGACTGGCACATGGGACAATCGGTAACTATGCACTCTGCCCCGGCCTCCACAGCCGCTGCCAACAGATCGCCGGTCAGCTTCAGCACCAGATCGGTACGGGCGACTGCCAGGCTGCCGCCGCAGCAGTCGGTCTTATAGCTCCAGCGGCAAACGGTCATGCCTACAATACGCATTAGCGCGTCCATGCCGGTTGGATTCTCGGGCCGCGGCGCGTCGGTGACCTTCGGCGGTCGCTGCGACAAACAGCCGTAATACGGTGCACCGGCCAAACCGCTCAGCGGCTTGACAACCCGGACGCGCAGTCGTGAAAGCACTTCCGGTCGGCAGAAAAAATCGTTCACGTGTAACACGTCGATGGTGCCGTTTATCGGGCCTGTGGCCGTCGAGCGCGACATCTGCCGCAACGCTTTCTGGGCATGTTTTAGCCGCTGAAAGCACGCCGCGCAAGGGACAAGTAGGTCGCGGGCGTGCTGCTGCGCAATGCGCACATTGCGCGCCGAAAGTCGCAAGGCCAACTCGTCGTTCAGAAAATGGGCTGAGGAAGCTCCGCAGCAATTCCAATCTGGCAGCTCCGCCAGCTCGACTTCCAGTGCAGTGCAGACCGCACGGATGCTCTGGTCGTACTCGGCCGCCATGCCGTGCAGTGAACAGCCGGGATAATAAGAAACCGCTATCATCGTTCTCTAACAATACCGAGCGCAGCGGCACCCTCTGCCGGCTCACGAACTGCCGGTGCTGACGCACCTGCAAGCTGCGGCTGGCAGATTACCGCACAAATGCCCGTTTTATTTTCATGTTTTCACGGTTGCGGCGCCGAGCGGCCGTTACGCGGTGCGCTCCATGGTTTCTTTGAATATCTGCCGTACTTCGTCCGTACCCGTGATGCGATCGGGCAGGAAGTTCAATTTACCGCGGCGAAACAGCTCCCAACCTAACTTCATGTCCGTGGTCAACTGACCAGAAGCGAGTTTGTACCGGGCGATCATGCCCAACTCGAACACGCGTCCATGCCGCCGGACCGAATCCAAAAACAGGCGGTGGAATCTGACCACGTTCGGTTCAGCCGGAGTAACGCCCAAACGCACGCACAGTTGCCGCAGCACGTCCATCGTGTGGGCGATGTCGATATCGTTCGGGCAGCGTGTGGTGCACGTCTGGCAAGCCGCGCAAATCCAGATGGTCCGGGAACCGAGCACCTCTTGCTGAAGCCCCAATTGCACCGCCCGCATCACCTGGTTGGGCTTCAAATCCATTTCCGAGGCCAGCGGGCAGCCGTTGGTACACTTGCGACACTGGTAACAGCGGCCGACGTCTTGTGCCCCGGATCGGGCGACAAGCTCCACAAACTCGGAGCTGGGCCGAACCGCGGACTGCACTTGCCATGCCACCGGATGCTGAGGTGCTGTCGGCAGACTCATGGGACTTCAAGGCGCGTAGCGTTTGTGAGCTTATTGATGCCGATTGCCTGCCTTTACATGCACGACAGGCATGGCCCGGAACTATTGTACAGACCTATTGCCCACTGTGTGATGGAATTATACGTGCGTGATGGAATTGTACGAAGGCTGTTTACATCTGTTTATCTATAAATCGGCTAACAATAAATCGGCCTCCCGGCCAGCACGACCGGGAGGCCTTAGCAACCGTCAGTTCAAAACCGAACAGTCATCGACTGCAAACGGTTCATTTGCAGCGGCCCGCCGGCAGTTTGCAGCAGTCGTCACAGCGACCCTCGCCCTTGCCAGCCGGAGTGCAGCAGGTGCAACTGTCGCACTTGCAAGCCGAGCCGCACTGGCAGTCATCCCCGCACGGGCACCCGCAAGCCGCTGGCTTGCAGCAGGTGCAACTGTCGCACTTGCAAGCCGACCCGCACTGGCAGTCATCCCCACACGGGCACCCGCAAGCCGTTGGCTTGCAGCAGGTGCAACTGTCGCACTTGCAAGCCGACCCGCACTGGCAGTCATCCCCACACGGGCACGGACATGCCTTATCGGAACAGCAAGAGCACGACTGGCACTGGCAGCCTGCCGGGCAGGTGCAGTCCTCGCAAGACACGTTGGGCTTATTTTCCGGGTGGTGCTGGCATAACTGACTGGCACCAAGCGGTTGATAACCGTAGTCGGCCGCTGCCTGTTCGGCGGCTAATACTGGTGCAATTAGCAAACTCAGGAACAGCAATTTGGGCAACATGTTAATATCTCCAGTGGAATTCCAAACAGGTCAAACACATACACGAAGCTAACGATACTTTTCCAGCGGTACACACGCCTGACCTGGATGGAATCAATTCCGCCATACGCACAGCAGGCACTGGAGTCTTCGGCCGGGGCAAGTGCCGCCGCCCAGCGCGCGCTCGGAAAAAGGCGGACAGCAATTGTCGGCTTGGTCATGTAGCTGATGGCTTACAGAGCATTCGCAGCGCGGCACATCGATTTTGGCCGTCCGAACGACCAAGGGCTGGCGGTCCGATTGCCGCACATTGCAGCGACAAACCGCGCACTCGCAGCCCGACAATACAGTCCATTGCTCTGCTTGACTAGCAGAGTCGCAACAAGAGCCGGGGTGCATTGCCGCCGAACTGCTCGGCCGCTGGCAGCAACCCGCGCCCCGGCAACAGCCATCAGAAGATGGCCAAAGGCTGCCCTGGGCATTGGTTACTGCCGCAAATAACGCGATTATGGCGATGCTCAGCCTTACGGTAAACATTTTGCCTATTTTCCCAGGTACAATCTGAAAATATTATACGCGAAGTCGCCAGCAAGTCAATGGCCAAGCTCGAAGGTTCCCCCGGCTTCTTCTGCCTGCAACGCAACCGGGTCCTAAAACGGGCACAATTCCTTGGCCGACGACCCCGGCCGACGACCCCGTCGCGTTACCCTCACGACAACGCGGCGGTCCCAGCGTCGATGCCACCTCAAGGCGTGCAAAGCGGCGACCTTTTGGCGCCGATGTAACAACGCGCATCACCGCCACCGAAAAACCGTAAGCCCTGCATCGGACAGATCATTCCTGCACGTAACACGGTCGAGGCATCATGCCTCCGAGTTCCACATCATCATCGCCGACCGGCTACTGCCAGTTCTGCGGCCCGCAAAGTGTTACGCAAAAGCATTGTGATAGTCATCGGACCAACTCCGCCTGGTACAGGCGTGATTTTACCGGCGACCTGTTTGACGGCCTCGAAGTCCACGTCGCCTACCAGCTTGGCCTTGCCCGACTCGGAAAACCCGATCCGGTTCACCCCCACGTCGATTACCGTCGCCCCGGGCTTGACCATATCGGCAGTAATGGCGTTCGGTTTGCCGGCGGCAACGATGAGGATGTCGGCGCGTCGGGTGTGTTCGGCCATGTTTCGGGTGCGCGTGTGGCAAACAGTGACGGTGGCGTTTGCTCCCGGCTTTTTTTGCAGCATCATCACCGCAATCGGCTTGCCGACGATGTTGCTCCGCCCGACTACCACCACTTCCGCCCCATCGGTCGGTGTGCCCGAACGGATGATCAGCTCTTGAATGCCCGCCGGAGTGCAGGGCGGAAACAACTCTTCGCCGATCAGCAACCGGCCCACGTTGACCGGATGGAAACCGTCTACGTCCTTGTTCGGATCGATGGAGTACAGCACGGTGGTTTCGTTTATGTGCTCGGGCAGCGGCAGTTGAACCAGGATGCCGTGAACATCTGGATTGCGATTGAGCTGCGCAACCAGCTCGAGCAACTCGTGCTGGCTGGTGCTGGCAGGCAGCGTATGCTGGAAGGACTGCATCCCCAGTTCGTTGCACGCCTTTCCTTTGGCGGTGACATAGGAGACCGAGGCCGGATTATCGCCGACCAGTACGGTGGCCAGTCCGGGCGTCACCCCGTGCTGCTGCTGGAGGGTTTGAATTCGCTGTGCTAGATCGGCGCGGATTTCTGCGGCCACTTGCTTGCCGTCGATGATTTGTGCAGCCATGACGACCCCTTGCAACTGTGTGAGCAGGCCGCGACGGCGCGAACGCCGCGGCGGCGTTAGTGCGATAAATTATGCGAGTTTAATTGCGATAACATATGCCAGTCTAATGTCGCGTGAGTGTCTTTGTGCCGCGCATCGAACGTGTTTGTGGCGAAATCAAAGGCTGTCTGTGGGCCGGGCATCAAACGATCTCTGCCCCGGACATCACACGTCCGTGCGCAATTCATCAAATGGTCTGTCCGCCGTGCATCACACGTCTTGGCGACGTGCATCAAAACAGGCCCTTTACGCGGCCGGTCTCCAGGTCGACGTCGATTCGCCGATAGGCCGGATCGGAGCTTGTGCCTGGCATAAGCGATATGTTGCCTGCCACTGGGCAAATGAACCTTGCCCCGTTGTACAGCAGGAAGTCGCGCACCGGCAGGACCCAGCCTTTTGGCACTCCTTTGCGGTTCGGGTCATGGCTGAGGCTCAAGTGCGTCTTGACCATCATGGTGGCGTAATTGCGGTACTTGTGATTGGCCTCGAGCAGTTTGGCTTTTTCCTCGGCTTCCGGGGTGTAGCTAACGCCGTCGGCCCCGTAAACTTCCTTGGCGATCAGCTCCACGCGCTGCCTTAGCGGGAGGTCCAGCTCGTAGAGGAAGCGGAAGTTGTTTTTTTCTTCGCAGGCATCCAACACCGCGTCGGCAAGCTCCAGTGCTCCCTCGCCCCCATAACGCCAGTGGTGCGATACGGCCACCCGTGCGCCGGCCTGCTCGGCCATGCGGCGCACAAGGTCGATTTCGGCCTTGGTGTCGGTATGAAAGGCGTTGATCGCCACCACCGGATTGATACCCGCCTTCTTGACCGTGGCGATGTGGTGCAACAGGTTTCCCATGCCGTCTTCCAGCCAGGCCAGATTCTCCTCGAAGTATTCTTTTGGGATGGGCTTGCCCGGCGGACACGGCGGCGCACCGGCACCGACCCCATGATGCTTCAGCCCCCGCACCGTAGTGGTGATCACCGACACGTTAGGAACATTGCCCGACAACCGGCACTTGACGTTCCAAAACTTCTCGAAGCCGATGTCGGCCCCGAAGCCCGACTCGGTAATGTGATAGTCGGCCAGTTTGAGGCACATCTTGTCGGCCACCACCGAAGACTGGCCGATGGCGATATTGGCAAACGGCCCGGCGTGCACAAAACAAGGCTGCCCTTCCAGCGACTGGAGCATGTTGGGGTTGATCGCCTCGCGCAGCCAGGCGGTCATAGCGCCGGCTACTTCCAGGTCTTCGCATGTAATCGGGTCACCCTTCTTGTTGTAGGCCACGACTATCTGGCCGATGCGCTCGCGCAGGTCCTTCAGATCGCTGAAGATCGATAATATCGCCATCACCTCGCTAGAAACGGCGATGCCGAACCGGCTTTGCATCATGTAGCCGTCCATTGGGCCGCCAATGCCGATGATGATGTTCCGCAGCGCCTGGGCGCAGAAGTCGATCACCCAGCCCATCGCCACATTGGTCGGATCAATGTCCAGCCGTTTCAGATTCGATTTGGCCAGTCGTTCGTCGTCGTAATTGCGCTCGTGTTGCATTCGGGCAGTCAATGCGACCATCGCCAAGTTATGGGCATTGGTCACGGCATTGATGTCGCCGGTCAGCCCCAGCGAAAACTCAGTCAGCGGGATGCATTGCGACAGCCCGCCACCGGCTGCCGAACCTTTGATGTTCATGGTCGGACCACCGGAGGGCTGGCGGATACAAGCCACCACCTTCTTCCCACGCTTGCCAATGCCCTGAAGCAGGCCCAGCGTAGTGGTCGATTTACCTTCGCCCAGCGGCGTAGGAGTGATGGCCGTGACCTCGATGAACTTTCCGTCCGGCCGGTCTTTCAACCGCTGGAGAACTTTTCGGTAATCGACCTTGGCAATGTAGTGACCATAGGGGATCAGCTCGTCCTTGTCGATTCCCAACTCGTCGGCCAGTTGATAACAGGTTTTCATGCGCTGTTCGGCGGCAGCAGCGATCTCCCAGTCGGCGTGTTTGGTCGGGTCCAATGGCATAGACTCGCTCCCTTGGCGGTAAAAAAAGCTGTCGACAAAAGATGCTTCCGGCACTTTGCGCACCACAGGCCACAGTTCGCCATGGCCACCGCAGCGCAGCCGCACGACTGCGCTGCCTCGGCCTGAACCGATCAAATGCAACCGTTATTCAGCCGGCGTAAAGCGCGGCACTGCCCAAAACCATTTGCCGTGGCAAACGCGCCCACATATCGCACGCGGCGGCATTCTGCGGGGCCCATTGGCACGAGGCTGCAAGCTATATGCTGTTTGTCGTTGGCACAAGCGCAGACGGTTCGACGGACCGTCGCTGGCGGAGTCGGCACAGTTTGAGCCGCCCTTGCTTGCGCCGCGGACATCGCGCGAACATTTACAATCGGAGCCAAGCCGCAGACCTATGAGCAAGTAGAGTAAACCAGCGGTGCGTATGGTGTCAATATACGCCGAATTGCGTTTCGATACGCGACTGCTCATCTTCGGGCAAGCGGCACGCCAACAGGTTCACAGAATGTGGCCGAGTACTTCCGCAGGGCCACAACGGCTAGCTCGGCTCGCCGATAGCCCGCAGGTAGCCAGCCAGACGATCCTGCAAGTCCAACAAGCTTTGCCACTGTCGCTGGTCTAGCGTCACTGCGTCGGAGCGGCCTTTCGAGCGCGCCGATTGAATCAGGCCCCGTAGTCGCAGGTGGCAAAAGTGCAAAAGCTCGGCCAATTGGGCAGCTTGCCCCGGCGTCAACCCTTTGGGTAGTGGCGGAGGGAAAATGGTTCGCAGAGCGGCGCGGGTCTCAGGGGGATGGCCGAAGTTCAGCTCCATCTCCAAGGCCATCGAGGTGCTGCCGGCCAGCAGGTCTTCGTCTCCCAGCATCACACCCTGGGTCAGATCAGCGCCCCGCAAAGAGGCCAGCCGTTGAGCGATCTCGAAGCGCGAGCCGAACAGCAGCACGGTGCGCCCCAGCGAAATGATGTCCCCCGGACGCAAGATACTCAGTTGCACACTTTCGCCGTTGACCTTCGTTCCATTGGTGCTTTGCAAGTCGGTAAGCACCACTTGATCTTGGTCTTCCTGTATTTTCAGATGGAAGCGGCTGATGCGTTCGTCGTTGAGTTGTACGGCGTTGCCTTCTTCGCGTCCGACCGTAAACGGCGTGGCTACGTCTTCGAAGACGCGCCCCCGATCAGCGCCATCCAACACCCGCAACGTCACCAAAGCCATAGTCTTAGACCCACCCTCTGTGCGACTGCTTCCGGTCATTCTTGCACCGGCGGAAGCGGCAGGTCAAGCGGAGCGACAGCATCCCTGCCCGGGGCGCACACCACTATCAGGCTGGACAGCACCTGCCGGCCAACACGCCAGAGGGTCACCAGCGCCAATCAAGAAAACACTTTACCGCCAGGGCCTGACGCGACGTAACGCGCCGCCTACCAACACCAGACCAGCGACCGCCAGCAGCACAGCGGTGCCAGGCTCCGGCGCGTGGTTGAACTTTTGGCTGGTGCTGAGCAACATCCGTTTCGACACCAGCTCGAGCGGATAGATGAACTGCCCGAAGTTGTAGTTGTCGCCGACCGCCCCGGTTGCGGGTATCGAAATGCCGATGATTCGATCGCGCTGGGAGATATCCGGGTAGGTTTGTCCAGCCGGCACAATGGGATTGCCAGTGTTCAAGTCCAGCAATGATCCGACGGTGTTCCCTCCAGGCTGCACCGAACAGCATGTCAAAACGATGCTGTATTCGAACCCTCCTGGTATGCCGTCGAACACGTAACGACCGTACATATCGCTCACGGTCGTCATCAGCGGCGTCAGATCGGTGCCGCGATATAATTCCAACGTAGCACCCGGTATCGCCCAGTCGGTGGTGTCCAAGCTAAGATTGCGATTGGAATCCAGATAGACCCAACCGGCCAAACTCGATAAAGAACCGCCCCCGTTGGCCAAAGCAGGCGGTGCCACCAAGGCGCAGTAGCCAACCGCCGTGCAGACGGCCAACAGCCGCCAGCACACTCGATTCGGGGCCATTTTTGCCAGACTCCAGCGCTGCCTCAATACGGGTTTAAGCTGTATCAAACGCACACAACCGGCAGGCGGCAAACCCTCGCCAGCTTGTGCCCGCACAACTTCCATTATGATCAGACCTCCCCGAATTGCAAGCAATTTGCGCAACGCTGTTAAGATTTGCCTGGCAGACCACCGCCGGCCACTGAGATTCCCGGCTGGACAAGCTAGCCATGCCGCCCGGCGATTAGTCCGAGCAAGCTGAATGAGCTGGGAACGTCGACTTGGCAGTCGATAGCCGACTGTCGCGTCGCGCGGGCACGCCTGTGGCTTGCCACCGCTTGGCAGGGGGCGGTTTAGGTTCGCAAGCCCATCTCGGCCAGGGCACGGCGAACCTCGGCGTCGGCCAGCAATTGGCGGAAAGCGACCACCGCAGCGCGTTGCAGGCGGCTGCGGGGAACCACGAAATCATATCGTTCTTCGCACAGCGGCAAGAAGCCAAGCTGCGCACTGCGAGCGACCGATTCGATGGCCACTCCCCAATCGGCCCTTCCCTGAGCCACCGCCCCGGCCACCGCCGTGTGGCTTCTCGGCTGCACAGCATAACCGGGCGGTTGCACGCCGCCCAGCAGGCGATCGATCACCAGTCGGGTGCCGCTGCCGATATTGCGGTTTATCATTACGCAACTGGGGTCTGCAAGCGCTTGCCGGATCGCTTCCTCGGCCGAATGGCCCTCGAACCGCTCATCGCCAGGGCGAAACACGACGCCCTGCATTCGGCCATACCCTGGAATCAGTTCCAACTTCTCGGTCAAGAATGGCCGGTTATATTGGCCGGTAGCCGGGTCGAGCAAGTGGATTCCGGCCAGGTCGCACTGTTCTCGTATGGCGGCTTCGAGGCCTGCTGTGCTGCCGACATTGAGCTGTTTTGTCGTAAAACCCTGCCGGTGCAGCAAACTCAGAAGGTAGTCCAGTCCGGTGCAATGGCTTCCAACGACCGCCAAGTCAGCCGCACGCAACCGCGCACCTAACAATTGCACCGCAACTGTGCTGCCGGCTTCGACGATTGTTTGGTGCTGGGCGATTGTCAACACACCATCGGCATGGCTGAAGGTAGTTACAGAGCCAGAGCCTTTGCCGATCGGATAAGCCACCAGTTCGCCATCCGAGTGCCTATAAGCACCCCTCCGCGATTCGTCGGCCGACAAATCGTCTGTACTGGGCGGATTGGCTAGTCGGTCGGTCGATGCCTCTGAGTCCGGCGGCTTTTCGCCACCTTTGACAAGGCTCACCAACACGTACTCGGTGCGGCCAAGTTCGGAGTTGATTCTTGTGGCCAAGCGGGCGTGCACCACATCGGGCGATGGGCTAGGCAGTCCTGCCAGCACCCTAATGACCGGGGCGACAAACTCATGGAATGTAAAAATGGCCGAAGTGGGAAAGCCAGGCAATACAACCACCGGCTTCCCCTCGTGAACCGCCAAGCAGATCGGTTTACCCGGCTTCAGGGCTACACCATGGACCATGATTCCCGGTCGCGTCACTTCCTCTACAGCTCGATACGACAGGTCGCCAGCGCCTTTGCTTGTGCCGCCGGAAAGCAGGACTACATCGGCCGCCTCGACAGCGTCGGCCAGTACACGCCGGAGGGTGTCCAGATCGTCCGGCACAATCGGCCAGTAAAGCGGCTCGCCACCCAACTCGCGCACGGCGTCGGCGATGATCCGCGAGTTGGAGTCGTAGATGCGTCCCGGCCGCATCGGCTCGCCCGGTGCGATCAGCTCGGTACCTGTTGAGATTACAGCCACGCGCGGGCGACGGAAGACCTTCACCTCGGCCACGCCCACGGCCGCCAAAACTCCCGTTTCCCGGCTGGTAAGCACCGTGCCGCGCCGAATCACGGTTTCGCCGCCAGAAATATCGGTGCCGGCAAAGCTGATCCCGAACCCAGCCACAACCTGTGCGTAAACCAGCAACACATCGCCCTGCCGGTCGGTGTGCTCGACCATTACCACGGCATCGGCTCCGCGCGGCAACATGCCGCCGGTTTCGATGGCCATCGCCGTGCCGGGGACGACTTCCATCCGGGGCACAATGCCCGGAGAAATCGTCCCCGCAAGCATTCGCAACTGCCGCGGACGTTCTTCCATAGCTCCGCAGGTATCGGCCGCACGCACCGCGTAGCCGTCGAAATTCGACCGGTCGAAAGATGGTACGTTGAACGGCGAGATCACATCCTCAGCCACTACTCGTCCCAAAGCATGAGCCAGCGGCACGATCTCGGTTCCCAGCGGCTCCAAACGCAGTTCGGCGCGAAAACGCCGCTGGGCCTCATCGCGGTCCAGAACGGCCAGAAATTGTTGTCGGCAATCATCGCTCGGCTGTGGGGACATGGCACTTTCGATTGAGCAGGTGGCACTACCGATGGCGGTTTAGCCAACACACGTGCAGTTTATGCAGGAAACTTATAGCCGTCAGAAACATTATCGCCCCACGTGGCGGCTGGCGGCTTGCAAGTCGTCGTACAAAAAGACCTCTACTTCAGCATCTGGCAAGAGCCCCTCGCAATTCTCTGGAAGTATTATGAAGCCGTCGGCGCGAGTCGTGGAAGAAAGGATCGAAGCGCCGCTGATTGCCAGCGGCTCTACTTGACCATCGATCAGGCGGACGCGCAAGTAGTCTACGCTGCCTATGTGGGAAGCTATTTTCCGCGCCAGGGGCAGCCGCACCCGGCGATACGGCCACTCGACCGAGCGCCCCCCCAAAGCCCGTATCGCCCTACCAGCGAAAAAATCATAGGCACACAAACACGAGACTGGATTGCCGGGCAAGAGAAACACCAGGCGGCCATCGAGGATTCCCATGCCGGTCGGGCTGCTGGGCCGCATGGCGATGCCGTGAACAGCCAACTGGCCGTGTTGGCGCAGCAACACCGGTGCGCAGTCTTCTTCGCCTACGCTTGAACCGCCAGAGACCAGCACGACATCGGCCGGGCCACGCATGGCATCCAATATGGCCTCGGGTTGATCGGCAACTGGGCCAACCAGCTCTGCCAGCCCCCCATCGCGTGTTACCAGAGCTTGAAGCATCGGCCCGTTGGAATCCGCGATGCGATACCCCGCTGGTCGAGCGCCTGCGGGCAGCAACTCGTCGCCGGTGGTCACGATGCGGACGCGCGGACAGCGGACGACCGGCACATCGGCCAATCCGATCGACGACAACAGGCCGACGTCTTGGGGACGGAGCAGCCTTCCAGCAGGCAATACTTCTTGCCCGACCGCGACATCTGAACCGATGCCGCTCACATGTTTGCCCGGCCCAACGTCGCCGACTGCGCGAATCTCTCCTCCGCCTTTGATCCACTGTTGGTTTTCGGTCAGTTCCGCAGGCAGCACTGCATCTGCGCCGGCCGGCAGCGGAGCGCCGGTCATGATGCAAACCGCCGTGCCGCTTTCCACTACCCCTTGGAATGGGCGGCCCGGCAGCGAACGGCCAATAACACGCAAAACGACAGGACCGTAGGGACTAGCCCCTTGCACGTCGGCCGCTCGAATTGCGTAGCCATCCATCATTCCGCGGGCGAATCCCGGCACATTCACGCTGCTTACGATAGTTCGGGCGAGAACGCGCCGGGCGGCTTTCTCCAACGGCACGACTTCTTCGGCCAAGATGCACAAGTGGCCGTCGAGCCAAGCCAGCGCCTGGGCCACGGTGGTGCGTCGAGCGAAGCCTTTCATGCGCACGTCTGACATGGCAAACCAACCCAAGTGCGGCTTAAAGTAATGATTGCATACGGGCAACGATCTGCCAACAGCATCCGCACGGCGGCCGGTTTTATGTCCGCGTTGCAACGCCCTGACTGCCGTGTCATCCTGCCCATTTGCATAACTAGCAGGTTCCCGCACCGCGCCAAGTTCTGCCATGGTGTTCGGCAAAATCTTACCGGCCGTGGCAACGGTAGCTGGCCTATAGGAGCTTTCCGGCGGACGTATACCTGGCGGACGCAAACCCGGCATCGGTATTCGAAGTAGACGTAATACCAGACGTATCGCGGGCAGAGGCAAAACGCCGCATGAGCTGCTAACCCTTAGCCCAGCATCCCGCTGCACGGCGCAAAAAGCTCGGCCGACGCCGGCTGCCGGCGATCACTGCTACTGACCTGAGCAGGCTTCATCCAAATCAACTGCTGCTCGATATTCTTGTGGAGTTGGTAGCGGCGTATGTGTCGCGCGATAGGTTCCCCGATGATTTCGATGCGTGCCAAGTCGGTCTGCCCGAAGCCAGCCTCACCGCAGAAGTTCAAATAGCCCACCGTGGAAAAGTCGATTCCCATCAGCTCCACGGCAACGCGGTCGGCCGCCAGCCAATCGGGCGAAACCACACAGATGCGGTGGTCCACTGCGCTGCCGCTGGTCGGACCGTTGCCTTCCATTCCGTCGTAGCCGTCGATCACCGCCAGGTGCGGATGCAGGCGCGGGGCCAAAGCGAAAAGATTGTAGTTCAGTGCCCGAAATCCGCTGCCGTGAACGATGGGCTTGTCATTCTTGGCACCGGGCTTTCCCTTGCCGCCCCACCGGAAGCCCTCGTCTTTGATCGGCGCTCCGAAGACGATGTTCTTCAGCGACAGCGTGGCCACCACACGGTCGTGGGTCTTCATCTTCGCCGCCGAAATAATGTAATTCCGCCGGTCCAGGAGCATCTTCGATAGCCGGGCCGAGCGTGGGCGGAAGTCCTGCTGGTCGAATACCCACACCGTTTCTACTTCTTCTTTGTCCAAGTCGATCAGCTTCACACCGTATCGCTCGGCCAGTTTGGTATAACCGTAGTTCGAGAATCCTTCAAATGTCGGGCCGTTGGCCGCCGACTCGGCAATCACCGCCTGGCGCAACTTGCCTATCGACTTGAGAAACTCCAGGATGCCCTCTATCGCGTCGGCGTGCGTAGCCGAAAGCTGAATATTTACAGCCACATTGTTGGGCTTGATCACCACTAGCCGGTCGCCGATGTCGCGGGCGATCTGCTTCTCGAACGCGCGCAACGCCCGGAAGATGTTCTCGCGCCGGTCGTCGCCGTGCATGACTGCCACACGGCTGCCGACGGTAGATGGTTCACCGGCCAGGGCCCCTGTCAGTCCCAACGCCCCCGGCGCGCTGGTAACACTAGCCATACTTGCCGCTGCACCAGCAAGGGCCACGCGCCCCAGAAAACGGCGTCGATCGGTCTTTACTGCTTCGTACATCAAGCGTTCTCCCCTGAAACTAAAGTCAAAATCGCAAGTCAAAAAGCGCAGATTCCTGAATACCGCGCTGGTCCGCGGCAGCGCTCGGCGCGCTCGCCGCAGCCCATGCTTGACAGCTTAATTTGACGAACTTGACGGCTAACTTCGACGAGCTTGACGGCGATTTACGGTTGCTCACACGGCTTCAGTATACGGCAATTGGCGACAAAATGGCAGACTTGTCGCATGGTAGCACGGCTGGCTTGCCCTGCGGCGCATCTGGGTGGTCAGTAGTGGGCTGTAACCCTAATTAAAACCACGACAGCGGATGAGTTGCCAATACCCACCTGAATGGTGCAATCTGTAAGTGGCTTTGGCACCAAACAAAACCCAAAAAGGTTTAACTGCCTGCTTACTCGGGCACCGATTAGCGAAATATCGTTTGGCAAAGGAGTATAAGTCGTTTACACAGCCAATCTTAGGATGTCGATTGCATGGCCGATGCCGACGCAGATTGGGAGTTTTTTACCGGTTGCGCAGGTTTTGTGCAGCGTGTCGGACGACTGCGTATCTACTGGGTCGAGGAAAATCCCATCCGGTATAACTTTTTTCTCCGCAGCGGTTTGCCTTGCTGCGTCCGCTTAGCAGCTTGTAGCCAACATTTTCTTGTTAACGGTGCCGGCGGTAATATTATCAGGCGACGCTGTGAATAAAAGCAGCGTTGTCCGCCGAGAAGTTCTTAGGGAACTTCCCGGCGTTCTGCGTCGTCGGTATATGCAGTTTGCCTACACTTGTAGTTGACAAGCTTGTTGCGACTTGGTACAAATTACGGTTGTATGAAGTATCGTGGCATTGCAGTGGACCAACAGGGCGCAGTGCGTGCAGTGGTTGCAGTGAACTACGGTTTTTGCAATTGTGGATGCGCCCAAGGGCGGGGCACTTGAAGTCGGCCATCTTTTTTCGGCGTGTTTGACGTCTTGTACCGATTTTCCACGGCAATCTTTGCGACAGGGCGGCAACCGAACCAGCCGAGCAACAAGGCTTTCTCAACTGCAAAGGGCAGTTCGTATGAACAGGCGAGCGGAAACGACGACGCTTTCCCCGCGGCAGCTTGAGATCATGAATATCATTTGGGAGCGCGGCAAGGCAACTGTGGCCGAAGTGTGGGAGGTGCTTTCCGCCCGCCATCGGCTGGCCCGCAATACCGTGCAAACTTTGATCACCCGGCTGGAAGAAAAAGGCTGGCTGGGACACGAGGAGGACGGGCCGGCCTACCGCTACTACGCCCGCCGGTGTCGCGATTCGACGGTTCGCAGCCTGCTGGACCAAATGGTGGATACGGTATTCGCCGGCTCGGCCGATTCGCTGGTGATGACCCTATTGGAGTCGCGCGGCGTTTCGCCCCAGGAGGCCGAACGAATTCGCCAAATGATCGCCGAGGCCGAAAGGGGCCAGCATGAGTGAGATACTGCGGTTTTATCCAGGCGACTCGGCGGCCTTGTTGGCGGTCAGCATCGCCTTGCAAATAGCGTTCGTGGTGGCGATCGGCTATTTGCTGTCGCACACCGTAGCCCGACGAAATCCGGCTGCTCGCTACGGGCTGTGGCTGTGCGTACTGGCAAGCATTCCTGTAGGCGCCGTGCTGGCATGGGCTTTCCAGCGGGCTGATGTAGCTGTGGTGCGTTTGCCCGTCCGCGTCACTCATCCCCAAACCGACCATGCCGCTGCAACGACCGGTACGGACGGAGTTGCGGCTGGGATGACCAGCGGAAGTAACGATGCAGCGCAGCGGTCAGCGTCAAACGAGCCTGAAGGGCAGGCCTGGTTGACATCACTGGCCGTAAAGCTGCGCGAGGGCATCGCCGTGCCGGCTCCGGTTGTCGACGCGCTGCGCGCGGCTTTCGCCGCATTGACGGTGGTGTGGATTTGCGGCGTAGGCTATTTCGCCCTGCGGTTAGCTTGGGGCATTCGCGCGATGAGCCGCCTGCGCCGGGGACTGCGACCGCTGGAAGCTGCGCTGCTGGCCGGGGTGGAACCGGCCGTTCGTGCATCGCTGGGTGTCAAGCGGCTGCCGCCGATCATGGTGTCGCCGCTGATGGGCAGTCCGGTGAGCGTCGGAATCCTGCGGCCCATAGTCATCCTGCCCAACAGGCTGCGGCTCCGCGGCCGGCAGTTGCAAGATGTGCTTATCCACGAGTGCGCGCACGTGGCACACCGGGACCACTTGATCGGACTGGTGCAGCGTTTGCTTCACGCCATCCTGTGGCCCCATCCGATGATCTACCTACTGGCCCGCGAATTATCGCAAGCCCGGGAAGAACTGTGCGACAATTATGTGCTTCGCGCAGGCGATGCTTGTTCGTACGCGCGGACGTTGTTGGCCATCGCCGAAAGGCTACGGCCTACCCCTTTGAGCGTATCGGTGGTCGGGATACTCTTGCCCAGTTGCCGGCTGGAGGACCGGGTGGCGGGTATGCTGGACCGGCGCCGCAACCAGGCTACGCGGATGGGTCGGGGCGCGCTCGGGCTGGCTGTGGGAATGCTGTTGATGGTGGCGTGCCTTGTGGGGGGCGCACGCCTAGTTCGCGTTCCCGCAAACGACTGGCTGCTGGCCCGTCAGCAGAACGCTCGCCCTCTGCCAGACACTACACAAGCCGACTCGGAGGGTAACGCCACCATTTCCACTGTTTCAACTGAGATGGGATCGGACGGCGACGCCTTCCAGCTCGACGTCCCCTTACACCCCTTGGCAGGCGGCCCAACCGGTGCGACTGATAATCCGCCAGCGGCCGCGACCAGAATAACCCACAACGATGTGCTGGGCGCAGTCCGGGAAGTCTTGATGCAGGAACTGTGGCGTCAGGTGTCTGCTGAAAGTAGCTCGCTCCGGCCCGGCGGTAGCAGTGGACTTCCACACCCACATCCCGTTGTCGGCGCGTCGGATGTTGCGTCGGGCCGAATGGATGGGACGGGCCGGGGCCGATCGGTCAATCGTAATGCTAGCCCGACGCCTTCAGACGGTCTGGTAGGATTGCGGAACACGCAGCGGCTAGCCAGAGCGCGGGCCAAGTCTTCCGACGGCGGTGGTACCGGCAACCAGAGTACCTTTCCCGCCGCAGAGCCTGGCGGCCAGGCCGAACTGATGCCGGTCGAGCCGCAAATTGCCGCCCAGCTTATGGCTGAGCTGGCACCCGTTCTGTTGGTACAGCAAAGTGGGCGGGGATACTCGGTTTACTTGCAGCTTGCCGGTGGCGTACAGACTAGAGCGTTGGTAGCGGCTGGCAAATGGGCAACCATGCCGGCGCCCGAAGGCGCTTATGAACAACTTCGCTTCGACGTTTGCGTAACGGCTCACGAAACGCCCGGACTGGTGCGTGTCGATTACCAATTGATTCTCCCCACTACATCGAAACAGTATTGCCGATGGTTCACTAGCGGCGCGGTTTGGAAAGTAGGGAACTGGCAACCGCTGGTCGCCGACGGTGCGGAACTTCTGTCGGCGGAAGCGCCTACGGATGCCAGTGATGCCTCGCCTCCGGTAGTAGCCCCTGCCGTCACGCAGCCGCCCAGCGAGCCCGACCATCCGAATCTTAAGCGTTGGACCGACTATTGGCTGCGCAGCACTTTACAGGCGATCGGTTCGGGGTCGGCCAACGTGAAGCAGTAGCGCATAGCTGAAACCTGCAAACTGCTTGTGCGACGTTTGCGGCTTGGGCAGTACGTCGAGCCGCCCAGTTGCGCGGCAGGTATCTGAGGGTGTAGCTGAAAAATCCCTTAGAAAGCATGCGCTGATGGTGCGCGCGCAAAAGGCTTACGCTGGCATTGCGCGCTTTGAATGACTGCGCCGATGTTGCACGCCATGAACGACTACGCAGGTGTTGTGCACACGCGGCAGCCTAGCAAGCTCAACGATGCTCGGCCGGCGCAATCACGTGGATGGTCCACGTGCAAGGCCGCATCGACAATCAAGTGTCTTATGGCAAAGGAGCGTGGTATGAAAATCGCTATGTTGCTGGTTACGGTAGTGCTGCTTCCCACGGTGGTGCTGGCTGCTGAAGACAGCCGAAGCGCCTTCCAGGGTTGGCCGGGCCCAGGATACTACTATCTGCCCGGCTACTATATGCTGCAACAAGAGTACGTGCAGAAGGAACTGGAACTGGTTCCCGAACAAAAGAAGCGGTTGGAGGAGATCGCCAAGAAAGTCTATGAGGATATGCAGGAGGATCAAAAGCAATGGGCCAAGTACCGCGACATGACGCCGGAAGAACGGCAGGAGTTCTTCGCCAAAATGCGCGAGCGGTACCAGAAGCGGATCGAGGATGCCAAGGCGGAAGTGGAAAAAGTTCTCCTTCCGCACCAGCTTGCGCTGTTGAGGAAAATCGAAGAACGCCAGCGGCTAGGGACCTACTTGAGTTGGCCCCAAATGCTGGAACGGCTTGGACTGAGCGAGGAGCAAAAGAAGAAGATCGCCGACATCCGCAACCAGACGCAGCAGAAAACCAGAGAACTTCAGCAGAAGTTGACGGAGGCGTATCAAGAAAGCCAGGCCAAACTGCTCGACGTGCTTACGCCCGAACAACGCAACCGGCTCGAAGAACTCACCAGGACACCGGGCCGGCTGTTCGAAGAGTTTCGTCCTAGCCCTGAGCCGCCAAAACAACCGTAGCAGGAAGACGCCACGAGCGGGGACGCACGGTGAGCGGTTTCGAGTTGTGCTATCAGTAGTGTTAAGCTGTTTGGCTGTGCGCCCGATACTGTTCACCAGAACTGTGACTAGTCTCGCGTCGCGCGGCGAGCAGCGTTGAGTTGTCTAACCAGCAGTGTTGACTTGCCTGCTGAGTAACTTTGATTTGTGTGGTAAAGTGGCTCGACTTGTGCCGACCCATTTTCGGCCGTAGGAGGGCGAGCTGGTTGGCGGCTTAATCGAGCAACTGGCCGCCGCGGTCGATATTCTCCTTGGTAAACAGCCGTGATTTAAGTTCGATTTTCTTGGGCACTTCCTGCCGGTTGAGGATTTTTAGAGCCGTTTCGATTGCTTCCTTGCCACCGGTGGGATATTCGAAGGTGGCGTCCAATACGCCCTGGCGCACGTAAGCTTGGCCTTCGTGCGGCAGGGCGTCGATGCCGATGAATACGATCTGTTTTTCGCGGCCCACGGCCTTCGCCGCCAGATACGCGCCGTAAGCGCCGGGGTCGTTGTGGGCGTAAACGGCGTCGATCCGCTCGAAGCGCGCTAGGGCCGATTCCATTTCTTTCCTAGCGTTGGGGCCTAGCCAATTCATCTCCGCCTCGAAGATCACTTGCAAGCGCGGCTCGTCCCTGATCGCTTCCCGAAAACCGCTGTGGCGGTCCTGGCCAGGCGTGGAGGTCATCAGCCCTTTCAGCTCCACGATTTTTACTTCCTGCGGTGGAGGGAACCGGCTGGCCAACCACCGGCCGGCCGCGTGCCCGATCTGCTTGTTGTTGGCCCCGATGAAGCAAGTGTACTTGTCGCCGACGATCGCCCGGTCGAGCACAATCACCGGAATACCGGCGTCGATGGCCCTGCCGACCGGTTCGGTAAGCGGCATCGCTTCCTTAGGGCTAATGATTATCAAGTCCATTCGGTCGCTGATGAACTCCTCGACGTGGCGTTGCTGGGTAAGTGTGTCGTTTTGGGCATCCTTGAAGACCACTTCGATCAGATCGGCATGAGCTTCTGCGGCGGCTTTGATGTCGGCGTTCATCTGCACGCGCCACGGCTCGCCCAGGTTGCACTGGCTCATGCCGATGCGGAACTTCTTCGGTTTGCCGTCAGGCGTTTGCTCAGCCGGTTGCGGACATCCGACCAGCAACAGCAGCGTCAACGAACAGACCAGCGTTTGCAGACAACGCCGCGCGCAGCGAGATTTCCAAAGCATGTTTTCACCCGCCTATGCTTTCGATTTGGTGCATTCAGCTTGCTGTTACGCTGGAGCGTGCCACTGTCAGCCGCCATGCGCGCCGTTCATTGATGTCGGCGCTGGGTGAGCACGGCCGCGACGATAATCAGCCCGGTGAGCATCAACCGCCCTGCCTGGGGAACATTGTTGATGCTCAGTATTTTTTCAAGATAACCGAAAGTGAGCGTTCCGATAAGCGTCAGCCCGATGCCCCCTGTGCCGCCTGCCAAACTGGTGCCGCCGATGACCACCATGGCGATGGCGGTCAGTTCGTATCCGATGCCTGCTTCAGGGTCGCCTTGGCATTCCTGTGCGGCATGGCAAATGCCAGCTACGGCGGCCAGCAAACCCGAGGCGGCGTAGGCCAGTATCCGTACCTGCTCTACCCGAATGCCCGATAGCCGGGCCGCTTGCTCGTTTCCGCCTACGGCGTACAGTTGTCGTCCCCAGCGTCGCCAGGCCAGGGCGAACCAGGCAATTGCGGCGCAGGCCAGGAAGATTATCGTCACTACCGAAATAGTATCGCCCAGCACCCGCGCCACCAACGTCTCGAATACCTTCGGAACGGGAACTTCTTTGAAGCTGCCGTCGGGCAGAGGTACCACGGTGAAGACCTTGCGTCCGCCGCTGACGGTCTTAGCCAGGCCACGAGCAAAGGCCATCATGGCCAGAGTGGCGATGAACGGCTGAATGCGAAAAGTGGCTGTCAGCACGCCGGAAACGGTCCCGCAACACAAGCCGATGGCCAGCGCTGCCGGCACTGCCAACCATGCCGACCATTGCCAGTGGATGCTCATCAGCGCGAAGCACACCGCCACCAAGCCGAGCACGCTGCCGACCGACAAGTCGATGCCCCCGCTAATGATCACGAGCGTTATTCCGCAGGCCAGCATCCCATACTCCGAGGCCTGCAACCAAGCAGTGGTGTGTGTTTCGGGCTTGAAGAACGACCCGTTGGCGTGAAAGATCACTCCCAAGTACAGCACCAGCGCCAGTGCGATCGTAGCCCGGACGGCTTGGCGGCTGGCGATTCGAGCCAAGGCAGAGTCGGCAGACATTTCCCCCGACACACGCCGCAAAAGTACGAACACGCCTACCAGGCCCAGAACGTAACATCCCAGTGCTAGGACGGTCCGCGTTGCTGGCGAGAAAAAGCTATAGCCGCGCAACAACGGGGCTGCCGCGAACCCGGCGGCGGTGGCGGCTGCCAGAAAATAGTTCGACAAGCGCTGCATCGCCGTGGCAAGAAGTCGCAAGCACAACGATGGTTTGCTGGTTGCTATCTTAAACTCAGGGCTGCTTGGCCGGTTCGAGCACGATCCTGTCCAGACCGAACATGTATGCTTTGATCGCCTTTTCGTTGGCGCCGACAATCTCGACCGTCAACCGGTGCTCGCCCTTGCTCAGCTCATGCTGGCCCAGCGAGATCGGGCCGGTGGGAATCACATCGGGGTTGTACAGGTCGATCGGCTCGCCCACTTTATTGCCGTCCAAGTACAGTTGCACAATTGCGTAATCGCGGGCCTTGGTGAGCAACACGCTGACCTGGTACGTGCCAGGCTTATCGACACTGAAGCCAAGCTCTAACTTGTCGCCGGGTTTGGCCCGTGTCCACCAGAGCTGATCGTCGTTCTTCCATTTGCCCGCCCCGAAGTGCGCCATGTCCTGCACTTCCACATTTCCCTTGGGCGAACCGATGATTCTGATGCCTCCGTCCATGGGCGGCACGACGCAGTAGCCGTCGCGCTCCTGCACTGGCACCGGCCGGATGGGGTCCACTCCGCCGGCGGCCAAATACCACACCGGCACGCAGGCATAAAGGGTCGGACGCGAATTGCTGAAGTACTTCTCGATGCAGGCCTCGAACGATTTGTGGAACGGCACGTTATCGACCACGTGCCAGCGCAGCACCGATTGATGGCCCTTGTTGTTTTCGGTCATCGTCTGGGCATGGTACGGCCGCTCGAAACGGCCCGGATGACACCAGGCATATCCGAAGTAATCTTCAGAACCGGTGCCGAAAGTGGAAGGAAACTTCTCTCCGTCGACGAAGAACTTCTCGTCGCCTTCGCCCCACCAACTGCCGCGCGGATTCCAAACGTGCAGCATCACACCACAGAACCGCCCACGCCCTTCGGTCTTGAGCATAACCCAATCGGGCTGGCGGTCTTTGCTGACCGGAAAGATGTCTCGATGCCATTTGGCGTGGAAGTAGCCCAGCGCATCCATTGGCCGCGACAGCGGGGCATGAACGATCTCGAACGTCGCCTCGCGTGCCACCCGATCGTCGTTGATAAGCTCTACCACTGCGCGCTGCCCGAAGGGCATGTACCACAAGCTGTAAAATCCTTCGTCGGTCATGCCGGTCATTAGCGAGCGGTACTTGTTCACCCCGGGGGTTGTGCCGAAGAAATCGCCCAGCGGACACCAAACGGATGGTTGCTGCTGGCCGTCGAAGGTGATCTGGAGCACCAAGCGGCGCAAGGCCGTTACCTCGTCGTCGCGCCCGCCGAAGTTCATTTTCACCCTGATGGCGGTAATGGCTCTCGGTCCGGTCAGTTCGACAACCGAAGCCGTCTTGCCCGGCTCGGCGCGGACTTGCTTGATTTCGGTCTTTTGACCTTCGCGCTGGCCTGCGGGGTCGGTTCCCAGCTTTTCGCGGAAGAATGCATCCACGCGCTTCAGGGCCTCGAGTTCATCTGGCGACAGTTGCGGATTGAAGGTGGGTAGCTTCGTTCCTTTGGGAAAAGTGGTGTAGGTAAAGTGGTAATACTGGCCCCAGCCGTCTTCGGCCACTATCTTACACGACTTTTGGTACGGGATCGGAAAATACAAATTCTCACCAGCAGAGCCTAGCGTGCGCATCTCGTAAGAGAGCATCGGGAAGTTGAACGGTGGATGCTTGCCGTCGAAGTAGTGGATGAACGGCATGTCGATGGTGGGCTGTTCTTGGCCGTCGAGATAGATCTTCACGCGGCCGCTTTGTGCCCGAGCGGACCAGATTCGCCAAATACAGCCCGGGCCTTCCATCTCGGCCATCACCGAAAGATTGCCCTCCTTGCGGATGATCCCATTTCCGTCGCCGTTGGCTCCCCAGTTGATATACCTGCCTGTGGCTTCGTCGTATTTGCTGGCCCGGTCGTAACTGGACCACTGGGCGCAGCTTTCCCCCGCCGCGGGCAACACGGCCAGTCGCTCCAGGTCCAACATTCGGTTGACAAGGTCCACATAAGTGAGCGTCTCGGCTGCCAAAGCTTGCGGGGCAAACGCCAACCACGAGCCAAACGCCGAGCAGAAGAGGCACCAGGTCATCAGCGCCAAAATTGCGCCAATCGCCTTACGATGCGCCAGAAGTGAGTTCCCCATGGCAAGATTCCCTCGATACACGATCAACAGTGGTAAACACAGCGATGGGAGTAATGGCAACAGAAAACTTAACCCAGTCATGGGGATAATATAGAAGAGCCGCAGCGTTTCCACAATCTAACCGGCATAAGCAATTCCACGATCTGATCGGCATAAGCAATTGCACAAACTAACCGGGGGAACCTTGCGTTCGTGTGCCCCGCCGGCCCGCCGCCGCACTGCGGCGCCGACGGCGCCGTGTACCCGTAATCGTCGCCGCTTCGGCAGTGACGCGCGTTAAATCCGGTTTATCCGTAACGTCTTGCATCCGCCGGGCTGTGTGTGCGCTGGATGGTCGGGCAATCGCCCCGCCACAAGCTATGTTATCTAAGGAAGCGATACAGGTTGCGCAGACGTCGCCGACCGGCCAAATTTTTTAACGCCGGGCCGGACATCGCGCAGCGTGCGATGCGCTGGAGATTGGTCGGCGGGCTGGGCTTTTGCGGCCGGCGCCACCGGCTGTACTTCCATCGATTCGCTTTGGCGGTGTTGGGGCGAGTGTTGGCGAACTAAGGATTCTGCAAGTCACCGAAACACTGCTATGCCCAAGATCAACGTTCCCCTGCGTCCGACGGATCCCAAAGAAGCGACCTTCGAGCAACTGAAGCAACGGATCCACAGCAAGCTGGTCGACAAGCTCGACTTGTCGAAAGTGAGCGAACTGGAGGGCGAAGTTCTACGGCGCGAAATCCGCTTGGTCGTCGAGCATTTGTGCGACAGCGAAAACGCGCTGCTCAACCGCGCCGAGCGGGAACGGCTGGTCAATGAAGTGCTCGATGAAACGTTCGGCCTGGGACCGCTGGAGATGCTGCTGAAAGACCCAACCATCAGCGACATCCTCATCAACGGCCCCAAGAACGTGTACTGCGAACGCCGTGGAAGGATGGAAAAGACCAATGTCACCTTCCGCGACAACGATCACCTGATGCAGATCATCGACCGGATCATCTCCAAGGTGGGCCGCCGGGTGGACGAAACCTGCCCGATGGTCGACGCCCGCATGCTCGACGGCTCGCGCTTCAACGCCATCATTCCCCCGCTGGCGTTGGACGGCCCGGCGGTCTCCATCCGGCGATTCGGCACTAATCCGCTGAAGCTGGAAGATTTGCTGAACTTCAAGGCCTTCACGCCCGAGATGGTCATGCTGCTGGAGGGAGCGATCAAGGCGCGGTTGAACATCATCATTTCCGGCGGCACTGGCTCCGGTAAGACCACGCTGCTGAACACGCTTTCCAGCTTCATTCCCAACAGCGAGCGGATCATCACCATCGAAGACGCCGCCGAGCTTCAACTTCAACAGGACCATGTAGTGCGATTGGAAACCAGGCCGCCGAATATCGAAGGCAAGGGGGCCATCACGGCCACCGATCTGGTGCGCAACGCACTGCGTATGCGGCCGGAGCGGATCATCATCGGCGAGTGCCGCGGCGCGGAAGCGCTAGATATGCTCCAGGCGATGAACACCGGCCACGAAGGATCGATGACTACAATCCACGCCAATTCGCCGCGCGACGCCATCGCCCGATTGGAAACGATGATCATGATGGCCGGCTTCGAGCTGCCGCTGAAAGCCATGCGCACGCAAATCGCCAGCGCTGTGGACCTGATCGTCCAGGCTGCCCGGCTGCAAGGCGGCGCACGAAAAATTACATACATCACCGAAGTAGTGGGGATGGAGCAAGATACCGTAGTCATGCAGGACATCTACCGGTACGAAAAACTTGGGGTGGACGAGAACGGTCGTGCATACGGGCGGTTTGTGGCCACGGGCATACGTCCCACTTTCATGCCGCGGCTGGAAGCGGCAGGCGTGCGGCTACCGGCTAGCGCCTTCCGCGAACGCGTGATGATGGAGGATTAGCATTATGCTGAGCCAGTTGCTCATCCCCTTGGCGGTTTTCGTGGGAGTCTCGGCGCTGGTCGGCGCAGTGGCCATGTTGCTGCGTGCCCCGCACACCAGCCGCATGGAAGACCGCTTGGAGCTGCTGGCCGGCAGCACCACGGCCGCCGCCAAGGAGTCGCTCAAACAAAGCAGCGTGCTCGCCCAGCCGCTCGACAAAACGCCCAACTTGTTCGACCGCTTCTTCGAGCGGTTCGGCAACATCAATTTGCTGTTCGAGCAGGCCGACGTCTCGCTAACGCTGACCAAGTTGGCGGCTGTTACCGGGGTGCTGGCGTTGGTGGGCATGTTTTTTTCGGTACTGCTGGGAATTCATCCGGTGCTAGCCCCGCTGGTGAGTTTGATGCTAGGCAGTCTGCCGCTGGTGTGGCTGCTGTATCGGCGTCGTCGTCGGCTGAAGACTTTTGCTGCCCAACTGCCCGAAGCCCTGGAAATGCTCGCGCGCTCGCTCCGCGCAGGGCAAAGCATCGGCTTCGGTTTCAACCTGGTGGCCAACGAAATGCCGCCACCGATTTCCAAGGAGTTCGGCCGGGTGTTTGAAGAGCAGAACCTGGGCATACCTTTGGAAGAATCGCTGGAGGACCTTACCAATCGGGTGCCCAACTTGGACCTGAAGTTCTTTGCCACTGCACTGATCCTCCAGCGGCAAACCGGCGGCGATTTGGCCGAAATATTGGACAAGATCGGTTCGCTGATTCGCGACCGGTTCCGTATTTGGGGGCAAGTCCAGGCACTAACGGGCGAAGGTCGTCTGTCGGGCACAGTACTGCTGGCGCTGCCGGTGGTGCTGTTTCTTGCCGTATACCAACTCAACCCGGCGTACGTCATGATCCTGTTCACTGATCCGCTGGGCAAAAAGATGTTAGTTGCCGCGATCATCATGCAACTGCTCGGCGCCCTGGTGATACGCAAAATCGTGAACATCAAAGTGTAGGTGTAAGCCGTGCTGCTGGCCAAAAGCTTGTTCGACTACGAGTTTCTTACCCCCATCGCTTTGTTCGGGATGGTCTTCGCCTTGGCATGGTGGGCGCTGGACCGCATTGCCAGCGGAAGACCCCGGGCGCTAGAGCGGCTGGCCGACCTGCGCGAACCGGAACGGCGACAACGGCGGCTGGCCCTGAAGAAAAACGACGCCGTGAGCAAAGTGCTGGAAGTGGCTACTCCCGCCCTGGCAAAACCGCTCCAGCCCAAGAGCGAAGCCGAGATGAGCAAACTGAAGCTCAAACTGGCTAATGCGGGATTCCGAGGCGAAGCTGCCAGCAGCATCTTCTTGGGGCTGAAGTTCATCGGATTGCTGATCGGGCTGTTTGTGGGAGGCGGCTTCAGTCTGACGCTGGGCGGGATGAACCAGAAGACGCTCATGTCCGTCGTGCTGGCTGCCGCAGCGCTGTTTTACCTACCGGATATCGTCGTCGGTCTGCTCGCCCGACATCGCCAGCAGGCCATCTTCCTCTCCCTGCCCGACGCACTTGATCTGATGGTAGTATGCGTGGAAGCCGGCCTGGGGCTGGATCAGGCCATGCGCAAAGTGGCCGAGGAAATGAAAAAGGCTCACCCTATCCTGGCCGCCGAGTTCGCCCTGGCCAACTTCCAGTTGCAGATGGGTCGGCCCAGAGCCGAGGTCCTCCACGAGCTAGGGGTGCGAACCGGCGTGGCGGAACTGCGCAGTCTGGCGGGCGTGCTCATCCAGGCCGACAAGTTCGGTTCCAGTGTGGCGCAAGCGCTACGGGTGCAAAGCGACTCGATGCGCACCCGACGCCGCCAAATGGCTGAAGAAAAAGCCGCCAAAACCGCCGTACAATTGATCTTTCCCCTGGTACTGTTCATATTCCCTGGCATCTTCGTGGTGCTTGTCGGGCCGGCCGCCATCACGATGATCCGCGAAATGTTCCCCAAGATGGGCGGGGGGTGAGCGGCCAGCCCCACAGCTCGCTTGGCCGCTGATACGATGCGCGATTGAGCGGCCGGAAGGTTATGCTACCAGCTTCAGCGCCCAACACAGCCATGCCGCCGGGGCCGCCAGCAGCAGCGAATCGAGTATGTCCAGCACGCCGCCCAGTCCGGGAAGCCAGCGGCTAGAGTCTTTTCGGCCGCAATCGCGCTTCAGTAGCGACTCGGCTAGATCGCCGGCCAACCCCGCCGCACCCACCAACAGCCCAAACCATATTGCCCGCCATGGCTTGCCCCAATCGTTAGAAGGAAGCGAGGAGCTAGGCAAGACTATTTCCGGAGGCAACAGCGGGACCAGATACTCGAAGGCCAGCCAGCCGGTAAAAGCGGCGGCCAGCATGTGTCCGATCAGTCCCTCCACGGTCTTATTAGGGCTGATTAGCGGCGCGAGCTTGTGCCGTCCGAGCAAGTGTCCGAAGGCGTAGGCGCCGGTATCGCCCATCTTCACCACTGCTACTGTCGCAACCAGCGCCCCAAGTCCCCACAGCATTCGCAATTGAACAAGCAGCGCTAGCGGCAGACCGATATACGCCACGGCCAACACCCCGCCCGCTAAATTGCCCGTCGTGTCGCCCGGCTTGCGGTAACGCAGCATCTCGGCCAACCATAGCGCTGCCATTGCGACTACAATTGCTAACATGGGCCAAGCCAGGGCAAGAATCTGAATGTCCATCAACGAGATTGGCAATTCGTGGCGACGGTCGCCCAGGGTACCAACCGCCAGCGGCAACCACGCAGCCACGATGACCAGCAGGTTGCCGGCGCAGACCAGCCAGGCCGGCGGTCGCATCGGCACGTCGCGCAGCATCGACAGCAGCTCGCCACTGGCCGCCAGTCCCAGCACAACTGCCACAGGCAACAGCCACACGCCGGGCGGATGGCTGAGCTTGTCTAACCAAATCAGCCCAACCAACGCCGCAACAAGCAGCGCCCCAAGCAGCAAACGCCAACGCAGCATGATCAAGCCGAGTTATCCTGAATACTGCATCGCTGTTGATAGCCAATTGCTTTCGATACCGGATTGGCTGTCCGTGCAGCGCCCACTGCTGTTGCAGAAGGCTCGGACAGCCAGTTCCGCGGCTGGTTTTAGAAGCGTCATGCTACCACAAGCCGGGGCGTCATGGGAATGTAGCGCCACTGGTGGCTGTGTCTCGCGCTTGGCTATCGGGCAAATCGCTCTAGAATAAACTTGATGCACGGGAAGAGGCACGCGGTTGTCGGCAAAGCCGACAGCGGACGCTTGTCGGTGGCTATGGAAGACCGGCTGTCGGCGTAGCGCCGCTGCAACGGCTCGGTAGGCGACCGCCGGACGAATACGGCGAGGCACACAGAATGACGGCGATCGCAGAAGCAACCAAACCCACTACCTTGCGCCAATTGCGCGAAAGCGGCTGGAACTCCCGCAGCGTGAAGGAAGAAATACGTCAGAACTTCATGCGCATGCTCAGCCGCGGCGAAGAACTGTTTCCTGGAATCATCGGTTACGACAACACGGTAATACCCGAAATCAACCTGGCGCTGATCGCCGGGCACGACATGCTCTTTTTGGGCGAAAAAGGGCAAGCTAAAAGCCGGTTGATGCGCCTGCTGGTGCGATTCCTGGACGAGGAACTGCCGTATCTGCTGATCCCTGGCTGTCCGGTACACGAAGACCCATATAAGCCGATAACCGCTGCCGGGCGGCGGATGCTGGAAGAGCTGCCCGAAGAAAAAATTCCCATCGGTTGGTGGCCGCGCCAGCAGCGTTACGGCGAGCGGCTTGCCCCGGGGACGAAGTTCGCCGATCTGATTGGCGAGATCGACCCAGCCAAGCTGGCCGCCGGCACGAGCCTGTCGGCCGAGGAGTCGCTGCACTTCGGGCTGATACCGCGGATGCACCGCGGGATTTTCGCCGTCAACGAATTGCCGGAATTGGATGAGTCGGTACAGGTGGGGCTATTCAACATCCTAGAAGAGCGCGACGTGCAAATTCGCGGCTACCCGATCCGCTTCGATATCGACGTGTTAATCCTCTTCTCGGCCAATCCGGCCACCTACAACCGCAGCGGCAAGGTGATCCCGCAGCTCAAGGACCGCATCGGTTCGGTCATTCACACCCATTACCCCTTGGACCGTGACGACGGCATCCAAATCACCGAGCAGGAAGCGGGCATCGACTTAGGCGGCGAGTTCCCGGTGGTAGTGCCTTACTTCATGAAGCAAATCGTCGAGCAGATCAGCATCGTTGCCCGGCGAAGCAAGTACATCGATCAGCAGTCGGGCGTCAGCGCGCGGTTGAGCATCGCCAACTATCGGGTGATGGTGGCCAGCGCTCGCCAGCGGGCGGCTTTGCTGGGAGAACGGCCTGCCGTACCGCGGATCAGCGACTTGGGGCACTTGTACTCGTCCTCGTTGGGCAAACTGGAACTGGACATGATGAGCAGCCACCAGCTTTCTGAACGCCAGGTACTAGACGCCATCGTGGCCGAGGCCATCCGCGACGTGTTCCAGGAATATGTCGAGGAACATGGACTGGCCGAGATCGCCGAGGTGTTCGCCAAAGGCGTGAAGATCGAAGTGGGCGATTTGCTCCCCTCCAGCCACTATGTTCAACGGCTGAAGCGCGTGCCGGCTGCCTGGGAAAAAGCGTTCGAGGTAAACGCTTCCAGCGACCCGGCGATGCGGGCCTCGTGCGTAGAGTTCGTGTTGGCCGGTCTGTACGCCACCGAGCGAATCTCGCGCTCGCAGCAACGGGGCAGAATCGTGTACGAGACCTGAACACTGGCTGCGTACTGGGCAGTCGTGATCCAAGGGGTCAGCAGCGGACATAATCATGACCAGGCGGCAATGCATTGGCGGAGTGATCCACACCTACCAGCGGTACGATCCGGTGCATCTACCAGGTCCGATGCACCCCCAGCCCGACATCGTCTCCGGGGCAATGGAGCACTGGCTGGCATACGGCGGGCTGCGCGAGCTGAGCGAAGAAGAGCTTGCCCGGGCAGTAAGACTCGATCCCAGCCAGATCGCTGGTCTGGGACCTAGCCTGGATGCCCTGATCGCCATGCTCCGCGAGCGAAAACGGAAAATCCTGGAAACCTACGAAACCCGCGGCGTACAGGCCGAGGCTGCCAACCGCTTCCAACGTCTGGCCGGCCAAATGCAACCTCCGCCGGGGCTGGAAAAACGCTTCGCCGCAGCAGTCCGCGAAGAGCAGCTTTACGAGTTGGAACGGCTGTGGTATCGCATCGACGACCAGCGTGCCAAGTTCTCCAGACAATTGGTATTGCTGATCGATTACTTGGGAGACAAATATCAAATCGACGAATTGGCCAGCAAGTACACTTTCACCGGTCGGCAACCGCTGACCATCCCGCAAGCCCTGGAGATAAAGCGCGAACTGGAACAAATCGACAAGCTGCTGCGCCAATTGGAAGAAGCGGCCAAAACGGCCCAGATCGGCGTAATAGACATGGAAGCGCTGGCCGAGTACGCCGAGCCGGGCGAGGTGGAGAAATTGAACCGACTGGCTGAACAAATCCAGCAGTATTTGCGCGACTTGGCCGAGCAACAAGGATTGGAACGCAATCGGCGCGGCTATCGGCTCACGCCCAAGGCATACCGGCTCTTTCAGGACCGCTTGTTGGAGCGGATCTTCTCCCATCTGCAAGCGGCCCGCACCGGAAGGCACCGTGGCCCAGTCGTAGGCGACGGGGTGATCGAATTGCAGCACACCCGGGCGTATCAGTTCGGCGATTCGTTGGCCCACATGGATATCTCTAGCTCGATGATAAACGCCATGGTTCGCACAGGGCCGGGCCTGCCCATCCGACTACAGCCGGAAGATATCGAAATCCATCCCACACGCAACACCCCCAAGTGCGCAACAGCCGTTTTGCTGGACATGAGCGGCTCGATGCGCTACGACGGCTTATACGTCGACGTGAAGCGGATGGGCTTGGCGCTGGAAGGTCTGATTCGCCGCGAGTATCCGGGCGACTGGCTCCAGTTCATCGAGGTGTACACGTTCGCCAAGCCCCGACATCCCAGCGAAATCATATCATTGCTTCCTCGGCCAGTGACGCTGGGCGAACCGGTGGTACGTCTGCGGGCGGACATGAGCCGACTGGATGTCAGCGAAGTGCAGGTACCCCAGCACTTCACCAACATACAGCACGGCTTGCGCGTCGCCCGGCAGATGCTCGCCGCTCAAGATACGCCCAATAAGCAGATCATCCTTATTACCGACGGAATGCCTACAGCCCATTTCGAGGACAAGTACCTGTACTTGCTGTATCCGTCGGACCGCCGCACCGAGGAAGCCACCCTGCGCGAAGGGCTAATGTGCATGCGCGAAGGGATCACCATCAACATCTTTCTGTTGCAAAGCTATTGGCAGACCAGCGAGGACGTGAGCTTCGCACGACGGCTGAGCGAATCGGCTTGCGGCCGAGTGTTCTTCACCGCCGGAAAGGATTTGGACCGCTACGTGGTTTGGGATTATCTGCGGCGACGCAGAGAGATAGTTGCATGAGCGTCAAATGCCGTGGGCGTTCGGCGAACATCGAGCCAGGAGCGTAAGCGACCAGTAGAAACCAGCCTCGATCGTGCCGTGTGGGGGCAGAACTCTAGCAGCGTGCTAGACCGTCAAACCAACTCTGCGCCTTGGCTTGCCTGGCACACGTAAACCGCCGGTTCCAGACCCGTCTCATTCTTGTAAGCTGCGGCCGTAGCAGTGGCAAAATCCTCAGCCGCCTCGGCGTTCACCACAGCCACTGCACAGCCGCCAAAGCCGGCGCCGGTCATCCGCGCCCCATAGCAAGCCGGATGCTTCCGGGCGCAGCGGACCATGGTGTTCAGAGCGTCGCTGGAGACCTCGAAATCGTCGCGCAGGCTGGCGTGGCTTTCGTCCATCAATCGGCCGAGCGTGCGCAGGTCGTTGCGGCTCATGGCCTCGGCTGCCGCCAGCGTGCGCTGGTTCTCGCTAATCACATGTCTTGCCCGGCGAAAAGACGATTGGTCGATCTTCTCCGACGCTCGCTCAAGCTGTTCTAAGCTGACATCGCGCAACGCCCCTACGCCAAACAGCTTTGCCGTTGCCTCGCACTGGGCGCGGCGCTGGTTGTACTGCGAATCGACCAGTCCGCGGCGGGTGGCGGTATCGAGTACCACCACCGCACAGCCGGAAGGAAAAGGGGCCGGGCGGCATTCCAGCGTGCGGCAATCTATCAACAAAGCATGTCCGGCGATTCCGCAGGCCGAGATCAACTGATCCATGATGCCGCACTGCACGCCTACCCAGCGGTTCTCAGCCTGTTGGCCCAATAGCGCCATCGCCTTCGGGTCCCACGGCAAATTGCTTGCAGCGGCGAAGGCTCGGGCGGCGGCGATTTCCAACGCGGCCGAGGAGGACAAGCCCGCCCCTTGCGGTACGTCGCCCAACAAAACTCCCTCCCAACCGCAAAGCTGGTAGCCGGCTTGCTGGAGACTCCAGGCGGTACCTTTGATGTATTCGAGCCAGCCGGCCCGTTGATTTACGAATTCTTCCAGCGAAAACTCGGCCTGTTGGTCGTAGTCGGCAGAGTAAACTCTCACCCGACCGTCCTCGCGCGGCCGTAAACCGATCCATATCGCCCGATCGATCGCCAGCGGCAATACGAAGCCATCGTTGTAGTCGGTATGCTCGCCGATCAGGTTCACCCTTCCCGGAGCGCGTACGACCCAGACCGGCTCGCCTCCCAGTTGCCGAGTAAACCGCTCTACAACATGATGCTTCTGTAAAGGCATGATGCGCCCCCACTCGGCGGCCCGACTATAAGGCGCAATCGTGCACGCTTGCCGAAAGCTGCACTGGCCCTGCCCACATACGCAACAGAAATCCCCACTGTTGTTCTGCCCCGCGGTTTTTTCCTGTACCTCTGCGACCGCTGGGCAGACATCAACCGCCTCATCATAGTGGCCGCTGCGGGCAATCGGGTCAAGTGGTAGGCAGAACCGCAAATGGTGAGCGGAAGAGTGCGTCCTTCGCGGTTGCACCGACCTTGGCGCGTTTGGCGCTTATGCCGCACAGAAGCAACGAGCCGTTGCGCGCTACCGTGTCGGAAAGACACAGTTTGCCTGATTCATGGATTGAATCGAGCCAGCCCGCGCCGCTGCATGCGGCTGAACCGCCGTCCCGAAGAATGAACCGGGGTAGTGTAAATACTCTTGTCAGCGTCTTCTCAACCAACAATGAGATTCAGCCGCTTTTACGCCCAGCGCAGCGATAGCAGGACAAGCATCGGCACGCTTTGGGCGCCTTTGGTTTCGGCGGCCCTCGTTGGGGTTATCGCGGCGCGTTGCGCAAGCCCGCTCGAAGCAGGCGAAGCCTTTCCTCAGGCTCGTCCAGCAGCGCCGCACCCGGCCGTGGTGCGTATTATCGCACCGGGAGGGAACAGCGTTTCTTACGGCTCCGGCGCGCTTGTGGCCGTAAGCCAGTATCACGGTTTGGTGGTGACCAACTGGCACGTGATCCGCGAGGCCGTGGGCACAATTCACGTGTTATTTCCGGGCGGTTTCAGGTCGCCTGCCACGGTGCTTCGGGCGGACCGCGATTGGGACTTGGCAGCGCTGGCCATCTGGCGTCCTCCGGTGGAGCCGATCCCCATCGCCCGGGAGCCTCCCCGGCCGGGCCAGTGGTTGTGGATTGCCGGATACGGCAAAGGCTCCTATCGGGTGGCAGCAGGACGATGCACACAGTACTATGCCCCCGGCGCAAACATGCCCTACGAAATCGTAGAACTTAGCGTAGCGGCGCGCGAAGGGGATTCCGGCGGCCCGATCCTCAACCAGCGCGGCGAACTGGCCGGAGTGCTTTTCGGTGCCTCGTGGGGGACGACGATGGGGAGCTATTGCGGTCGGGTGGAAAGGTTCTTGGCGGCCACGGCAAGCCAGTTCCAACGGCTCGCGCCGCCGCCGATGGACTTCGCGCAGCGCGACCAGCACAATGCGCCCTCCCAGTCGGCATTTGGCACTGCTTTTTCCCAGCTTGCCCCCGGCAGCGCGTCCTCCGAGGCAGCATTCGGCAGCCAGCCTTCCAGTCATTTCAATTCGGCCGGCGCTGGTTGGGTGGCGCGACGCCCACCTCACCCAGCCGAACGGGCCGACACCAGCAACTGGCCGTTGCAGCGAAAGCCTTCGGTGGGTGAAGTTGCTGCCAATGCCGGACCGGCGGTCGCCGCAGCCGCACCTCTTGGAGGAAACGCTGCCCTCGGCCACCCGTCAGTATTACCACTATGCGACGATTCCGGCCCACCGCAACCGGAGTCCACTGGCCGATATTACGCGCAAATCGGCCGGAATGCCATTTCCCCAGAGACTGCGCAAGACCAATTGCGTTCAGCCGATCGGACTGCGGTACCAACCCTGCTTGGCGGCCGTGGCGACGCCGACGGCAGAAGGCTGGCCAACGGCTCGACTGGTTCGCTAGCTAGCGATTCGCCGACGGTTGCAGGGCAAACAGTCGCTGGACAACACCTCGGAAGCATAGCCACTAATTCTTCGCCCATGGAGCCGCTGAAGAACATCCTGGCTTTGGCAGGAGCTTTGCTGTTGGCGTACCACGCCTTGAGAATATTGGGGCGGACTATCGGCTAAAAGGGCGTCGTCGGCTGCTACCAAAAGGGTGGCAAACTTGCTGCCGTCCATCAGGTGCTGCAAAAAAGCGTTGCCAACAATGGGCCTATTAGATAAAAATTGAAGTAGGAAGTGGACTATCTATTGGCCGTTTGAGAGGTGCTCTGTTGTTAACCGACCAAGAAATTGCCAGAAGTTGGCGTGTGCTTTTTCACCGGGGCGATTTCTCGGAGGAAACGTTTGCCCGGGCCGAGGCTCTCTTGGCAGAGCTGCGGCCGGAGAACCCATTGCGGCATCGGCTCAGCGCCGAGCTAGCCGAGTTGCGCCGCCGTCACGCTTCCGCCACTAAAGCCAAGGCGGCGCGACAATCTAAACAATCCAAGCGGCGAGTGGCAAAGGCGACTTAGCCTGCCGTCATAAACTCGGCCAAGAGACGAACGTTCCGCCTCGTGGCCGCAAGTTCCGGTGCTGCGCCGGCGCGGTAGATAGTGTGCGCCTGTGGTGCGCCGTGTCGTAGGTATTGCTCGCCCGCAGCTAGCGGCTTAGCGGTTGATGTCCACGCCCACGGTTACGCCGTGGATGAACAGACCTTGCCGGTTGTCGCTGGCGTCGATGCCCATGTTGGGTAGCTCGTAGCGGACGACGTTCTGTGCGCGGGCGATTCCATCGAACCACATTCCCGTCCAGCCCGCACGGAGGGTAAGGGAGCGTGCCAGTTGATAGCGCAACTCGGCGCGGACTTCCACGCCTGGGCACCATTCGTCTTTGCTCAGGGCGGTATACGCAGTGGAGCCTGACCAGTCGGGATAGTTAATCTGCCCGCGGTTGGTTATAAGTTGGGTGCCCAGTGCGACATCCTGTCTGAAGTTCTGGCGGTTCAGACCCGCGAAGAACCGGCCTTCCAAGTTGAGCATCATACGGAACGATTTTTTGAAGTAGCGCAGCCCCAATTGGCCGCCGATCATGTGGTTTTCAGCGCGGGTGTTCCAGTAGCTGTTGGCCATGGGCCCGCCTTCGGCGATGACGTTGAAGTCCTCGTTGACTTCCATGTAGCGCGGCCCCAGGAAGAACTCCAAGTACCCACCACGGTGGAATTGCTGTGTGCGGCGCAGCAAGTTGAACTCCACGTTCCACGTCTCGACCTCGTTGTTTACCACCACGTGTTCGAAGGTCATAGGCAAAGGCCGAACTAATATTATCGGTGGCGGGCCAGGATCAGTGAACACGCGTCCGTCCATCAGACCGAACGGGTCGCGGAAGATAATGGGAACTCCGTTGTAGTACTCGGGGTCCTCCGTCTGTTTGTGCACCCGAAAAGTGCTGAAGAACCAACCGTGATTGTCTTCGGCTACCCGTCCGAACTCTACCCGTGTGCCGGGGTTGAAACTGGCTTCGAAGGCGGTTGTAAGCCCACTGACCTGGACCTCGCTAGCCACAAAAGGAAACACACCGGTATTCCAGTAAGAGGTTCGCGTCCCGTCGGGGTCAGTCGGCGGCAGGCCTATATAACTGGTCTTTGGCGTGGAGATGGACCAGTACAGTCCGTCGAAAGAG
>CALLPE010000037.1 GCA_938015445.1 uncultured Pirellulales bacterium | reverse complement strand
TGCGCGATGGCTTATGTTGCTTATTCCGCATTGATTGCGGTACATTCTGCCTGTTGCGCTTTTTTGTCGATTTACTCCGCTTATTGCGTTGATTTCGCCAGCGGGCCAAGAAGTTCCTGCACCAAGGCATCGATCTCGGCCAGTTCTTGGGAAACCAACTCAGTACGCAACTGGCGCCGCAGCCGTCCGATCGAGTCGCTTAGCCAACGCTCAGGCGCGCCAGCTACAGCGGCGGCCACTTTCTCATGGGCCAGTTGACTCAGCCGCGCCAACCGCCGATGCCGCTCGTCGCCGTGGGTGTATCTGGGGATGGGCAGCACCTCGAACGGTCGGCGGGAAATATGGCGGTGGCCCTTGCCGCTCAGTGCCCCAAAAGCGCCTTTGGTCTGATGCGGTTTGATCGCCGCATCGACGCACGGCGCGTTAAGAACGGCGCACAGATAGTGGGCCTCGAAAACGCTTTTGGTCTCGAACCAGTAGGTCGTGCTATCGGCGATGAACTTTTCGATTTCCAGGCGTTGCAAAGACCAAGTGCTGCGGGTATCAACCACGCATGCGCACGTATGAGTTCCAGCACAACCATAAAGCAGCTTGAGCACGCCGGCGGGGCGCTGCCGGATGATCTTGTTGCCCCAGTTGACCCAATCCAACAGGGCAATCTCCGACTTGCGATGGGCGTCCCATATTTCTGTTGCGCGGCGCAGCCAATTTGCAAGGTTCAACCTTCCGGAGATCGCAGCCGTAGAAACATCGATCATCCGTCCCCGTCCCTTGTCTGGCCACTGCGCCGGTAACACCACCAGCGACAGCCGCCGCCAGCCGAACGGCAGCATGTTGTCGGCCAGCAATGTAGCAAAGAGGAACTCGGCCTCCACCTTTCCCTGTAGGGTTATGCCTTTCCACGGGGGTTTAGCTTTGGCCTGGATGGCCGTGTCGGTCTGGAGCCAGGGTTCGTCGCGGGCGACCAACCTTGCTTCCGGGTTGGTCTGCACGAACCAAACGCAGCGCGGAGCAAGCGACGCCCCTTCGACAATCTGGCCGAGATAAGGGCTTCCCGGGCGAGCATCAGGCACCGAGTATCTTTCCTGATGAAGCTGCCAAAGTGCCTCGGCCTGCTGGTAGTGGGCATTACGGCAAGGCAGTTGCAGGCTGACGCGCAACAAAGGCACCTGCTCTTTAACAGGATGCCCGCCATATGTGACAGCGAGGTTTTCTGCCGACAAGATAGCCACGCACGCCGGCACATTGAAAAGCGGCGATACCTGTTCGCAATCGATCACCAGCTTGCAACCGAGCAAATACCGCTGGCGGAAAGCCTGGTGATGTTTGGCCCCGGTCAGAATACTTCTAGGCATTACAAAGGCGAGCGTACCTTTTGGCGCCAGGTAGCGCGCGGCGCAAAAGGCAAAGAAGATGGTGGCCAATTCGATGTGGGTGAAAAGGTGGCGATGGCTTTTTTCCAGCAGCCCGTAACGAAACACCACTTGCCGCAGGCGCTGTTGGTAGTCCTGGCGTTTGACGTACCGATAAGCCAGCCACGGCGGGTTGCCGACCACGAAGGTGAACTTCCGCCGGGCCAGCAACTCCGGCTGGTACGCGTTGCGGAGGATGAACCGCCACACGCCGTCGCTGATCGGCGGCGCCAGCAGCCAGCGCAGCAAATCGAGGTTAGCCAGCCAGGTGTGATGCTGCGCGCTGGGGACGCCCAAGGCATTGAGCCGGCGGGCGAAACCCTGATCAGCTTCGTCAGTGGTGAGCGCCGGGTTGGCGAACTCGAGCATCGCCCCAAGCAGCTCATGGAGCATTTCGGGCGTTTGGGCAACATCTACTGGCAGCCCGAATCCCTCCGGCAAGCCCGGCGGCTTGGGCTTGTTTGACCACCGTGCCAGATCGTCCACCTGGACGGGCACAAACAGTTCTGGGGCGGCGTCCTGCTGGTTGGCTGCTGCCAGGCTGTCGGCCAAGTACACGCCGAGTCGCATCGGGCGGCGGTGGTGCTGCACGGCATCGCCCATGGCCAGCACCAGATTGGTCTTGGCGATGGTCACAGCCAGTGGATGGACGTCCATGCCGGCCAGGTGGCGCTGGCAAAACTCGACCAGGTGATGTGCTCCCAAGCCCGCCTGCCGGAGCATTCTCACCGCCGTAAACAGGAAGGTCCCGGAACCGCAGGCCGGGTCGAGCACTGAGGGGGCATTGTCCGAGGCCAGCACCCGCTCCGGGTCGGCGATCAACTCCGCCGGCGGAAACCCTGCCTGACGCAGCGTAAGTTCCGCCAGCCAGTCGGGGGTGTAGAACTCGCCCAGGTCGTGCCGGGTCTGCGGATCGACGAGCTCCTGGTACAGTTCTTTGAGCAGGTCTTCTTGGACCGCACCGAGGTCGTAGGCGGCGGTCAGCCGCGTGGCCATGCCGTGCAGCAGTTCCGCGGCCGCTGGCGTTACGGTCGGATCGCCGATCCAGGTGAAAAAATCGTCCTCCACGAAGTCTTCCAGCCCTTGCGCCTGAAATGCTGAGCCAGACAGTATGCCTGGCTGCTCGGCGTACTCCGGCGCGCGGCGATACAGAACCACGAAGGCCAGCAAGCGGGCGAACATCGCCAAATATGTATGACACATGAACAAGCGCTTGTCGCCCACAGTGGACCCGTAGACAATCGACAGCAGACTGCACCACTCGGCGTACTTTGCTTGTACCGCGCCGGTGTGGCCGCGCTGACCCCACAGCGATTCCAACAACCTCATGCTGTGCCAGAAGGTCGGGCTGCGCAGGCCGAAGCGCAAGGCCACGTCGTCAGCCGTCGGGGCGACTTGCTTTTCGTGGAATAGATAGCAGTCCAGCCACAGCTTGACCCTCTCCGGGGCCTCTACTTCTAGCCGCAATTGATCTAGTTTGGCCAACTCCCCTGCGCGCCATACGTGGACTTCCAGGGTCTCCCCGTCAGTGAGGATCCCGAAGAACCGTTCGGGATGCTGCTGGTTGGCGATGTAGCTGGCCAGTTCCCCCAGGCCTTCGCCGCGGCTGCGCTCATCGAGCCGCCGCTTGAACTCGAATATCAGGTCGCCGAAGATCGCGTCAGCAAAACCGCCGCGGACCCGCAGCGCGGGGATGTACTTTTCCAGCATGATCGGCTCAGCGCAGTGGAGCCTGGGAAAGGCGTCGCGCAGCCAGCCCAGAAATGCGTCGCGCACAGCATCCTCAGATGCGCCACGGCTGCGCAACCCTCGAAGCTGCGTGATATACCGGGCCAGCAGTTCAGCAAAGTCGGTGTTCATCCGTCCTGTGCACCTTTTCGGCTTCGCCCGTTGGTGCTTCGTGCCAGATCGACCAATCGCCGTGTGCGTCTGGTGGTTGCCGCCGCCATCTTGGCCTGCCGCTGGGCGTTTGGCCCGTGGCTCCTGAACAGCCGTGCTTCAAGTGTAGCGTAGATGCCAAGCGGAGAGTATATAGGGCAGGAGCGGGTTGGGGCTGCCGACCGGGCAACCGCTGGGCGCAGCCCGATTGGCCGTTGCTCTGTTTCCAACGCAGCCGGGTTTCCAACGCAGCCGGACGACATGGGCGAGCTGCGCTGCCGGTGGTGCCACTGGGTGCATGTAATCGCTCCGCAAAACGGCACATCGTGCCAATCGTAGGCATCCCCTACAGGCACGGGCTCCGGCATCGCGCCAAGCGTGTAGCCCACGATGCGGTCGTACTTCTCACCGGCTATGGAACGCACGACGATCTTCATAATTTGCCTGCCGGTTTTTGATGTGTGGAGCGTGGGGCGCTGCCGCGATTATCAGGCGAGATAGCCTGCCAAGCGAGAAGTTAGCAATGTGGACAGTGTGACGGTGTGATGGGCTGACGGCATTGCGAGTTGGCAGCGTTGTCGCTATGATTCGCAAAGGTGTGCTGGTGTCGTCAGTGCGACTAGCAGGATGGCTGCCGATGCAAAAATGTTCCGCACCGCAGTCTTTTTGAGCACGGAAATTCTGCGCGTCTTGTCCCCCAGCGACGCCTCAACAGCACACTACTGATTCCCACATTCGTTTGATTCGTTCCTCCAAACGGCCATTGTTGGTTCGGACAGCCCGACAACTGTGATTCGTTCCTTCAAACTATAGCCACACGTCCTCGGTTAGTTATGACGTCAGAAAAACCAGCTACCAAGCTATCGCGCGAAATGGTTGGCACGCCATCCGAGTGGGTTGTTGCGGAGATCGCGGCGCGGGTGTTACGGCTGGCCTGCCGCGCTACAGAGCCGACGGAATACCTTTCGGCCGTCTTGCCGATCGTGGCTACGGGCGTAGGGGCATCTTGTGCTGCGGTGGCAGCGGCTTGGGGTGGACGCTGGGGCCTACTGGCCTCCACCGAACCTACTGGCGCGCTGCCGCTGGAGCTATTGGCCGAGGTACTCGACAGCCGCACAGCCCGCGCTTCGGCGCAGTGGGCGGCGCTGCCGATGTCGCCAAACCCGACCGATTCCGAGGTTCTGTTGCTCGGCTGCGGCCGCGCGGGTGCGTCTGGGGCGTCGGCGCTTGGGGCGCAGCGATTGGAGGCCGCCGAGCACCTGGCGCGAACGGTCTTTGAAGGGCTGTCGGCGGTGCGGGCCCGGCAACAATCCGCCGCCCGCCTGAAACGTTTGGAGACGCTGTTGGAAATCGCTTCCGGCTGGCATCAGACCCGCGAACTCGAACCGCTGCTGGTGAAAATGGCCGAGGCGGCCACTCGGCTATTGGGAGCGGATCGGGCGAGCATATTTCTCTGGGATCGGGCCAGTCGCACGCTGGTGGGGCGTCCGGCGCTTGGGGTTAAGGACGGCGAGTTGCGCATTGCCGACAGCCGCGGGGTGGTAGGGCAGGTGGTCCAGAGCGGGGTGGCCCGCCGGGTAGATGCCACCACTGAGCCGGATCAGATCGATCGCCGCGTGGACGCACAACTAGGCTATCAAACCAGGACCGTGCTTTGCGTGCCGCTTCGTGGTCGCTCGGGCGAGTTGTTCGGGGCATTCGAGGTCCTCAACAAGCACGACGGGGCGTTCACTCAAGCCGATGAAGAAGCGCTGGTCGAGCTGGCCGCACACGCCGCCGTCGCGCTGGAGAACGCCCAAGACCGCCAGCAGCTTGTGCGGACCAGCCAGCAGATCGTCCAGCAGGCGGCAGAGGCTGTGCGGCTGATCGGAGAAAGTCCGGCGATACAAGCGCTCCGCTCCACCATCCGCCGCGTAGCCGATACGGACCTGGCCGTGCTGATCACCGGGGAGAACGGCACTGGCAAGGAGGTAGTGGCGCAGTCGATCCATTATCTCAGCCCGCGCCGCGACAAGCCCTTCGTAGCGGTCAACTGCGCAGCCATCCCCGACACCTTGGCCGAAAGCGAGCTATTCGGCCACGAAAAAGGGGCTTTTACCGATGCCAAACAAGCGCGGGCGGGCAAGTTCGAGCTGGCTTCCGGCGGCACCCTGTTTCTGGACGAAATAGGGGAATTGAGCCTTTCCGGTCAGTCGAAGTTGCTGCGCGTATTGGAGGAAAAGGTACTGGTGCGTGTGGGCGGATCGACGCCCATCCATATCGACGTCCGCATCTTGGCGGCCACCAATCAGAACCTGGCCGAGATGGTGCGCAACAAACGATTCCGCGAAGACCTGTATTATCGGCTGAACGTAGTGACGCTGGAGTTGCCCCCGCTACGCCAGCGCGGCGAGGATGTGCTTCTGCTGGCCGAGTACTTCCTTGCCGATTTCTGCAAGCGGGCCCGCCGCAAACTCCCCCAATTGACTCCTGCGGCACGGAGACGACTGCTCGAACACCATTGGCCCGGAAACGTCCGCGAGTTGCGCAACCTGATGGAGCGGCTGGCCTATCTGGGTAGCGAAGAGCGGATCGACGCCGACGAACTGAGCTTCATCCTCGCACCCCGCGGGTCAACGCCCGCACAATTAGACGTCAACTTGCCGCTGACTGACGCCACCTGGGAGTTCCAGCGCGAATATATTGCTCGGGCAATTAAGCAAGCCGATGGCTGCATGAAGCGCGCGGCGGAGCTGCTGGGACTGCACCGCTCGAACCTGTATCGCAAGATGCGCCAGTTGGGCATGGAGTGCAAAGAAGCGTGAGAGCGCTGCGGCGCGCAGCCTGTGGGCGACGATGCTGACCCGCAGCCTGCCGGGTGGGTTATCGGCATCGCCACCCAACGGATGCGCGTTGCTATGGCGGCGTTGTGTTGGGCCGTCAAGGGTCAATCGTGCGTTGCGCTTACCCGTTGTGGACGCCGCTGCCACTTCAGCCCAGCTTCTTGACGGATGTGCTCGATCCACGCGCGGCGGAACTGGGCGTCGTCGCCGGCCGCCGCGCTGCGATACGTTTCCCAGGAAGCCGCCGCGAAGCGTTCCCACAGTAGATCGTCGGAGGCCGGGTCGAAGCTGATGACACGGATCACATAAGCGTGAGTCTGCGGCGCGTTCATTGCCGTGCCCACCCCGCCTTTCTCCAGCTCGAAGACCGTGCGCATGAACTCTTCGCCGGGCATTTCGACTCCGTCGACCGGGCTGATGCGCGGGGGAGCGTCGGGTGTGGTCGGGCCGGCCAGACCGCGCGTCAGCCAGGTGAACGGTTCCGGCAGCGTCACACGGTATTCCGGCCGATCGACGCAGTACTCCGACAGCGACCGCCCGGACTTCCGCACCGCGTCGGCCACACGCTGGGCTGCGTCGCGGGCAAGTTGCCGGGCTTCTACTTCCCGCCACTTCTGAAGCACCAGTTCTCTAACGCGCGGCTCGTCGAACGAGGGAGTCTGCTCCGGCGTTTGATCGACCTTGAAGTAGATATACCACGGGTTGACTTGTCTTTCGGGGTCCGTCTCCTTGGGGTCGAAATTCCGCTCCACTACATACAGCGCCGTGTCGCCCTTGGCGAACATGGTTTCGAAGAAGTCGGGCAAGCGAGCAAGCTCTAACCCCACGGCTTCCCAGTCGGCAATCAGTCCGGTCTCGCCGGTATCCAGGCCGTTCTCCTCGGCCAAAGCGACAAAGTCGAGCGGGGCGGGCGGGGAGCCACCCTTGCGATTCAGCCGCGCCCGGTACCGATTCACCTCCGCTTCCACCCGCTGAAAAGCGGCCACTAACTTCTGGTGCGCCAGTTTGTTCCGGATGTGGTTGCGCAGGTAATCCGACAGCCCGCCGGCTTTGTCAGGTTCGTCGGTCTTCTCCGACGCAGGTGCCACTGGTGATTGAGTGTCGTGCGGCTGTGCCTGCTTATCGTTCGGTTTTGCCCCCTTGTCATCCGCTTTAGATTGGTCGCCCTCGGCTTTAGATTGGTCGCCGTCGGCTTTGGGCGGCTGAGCTTGTGGCTTCGACTCTGGCTGTGGGTCCGGTTCCGTCTTCGGCTGTTGTTCCGATTCCATTCCCGGCTGTTGCCCCGGCTCGGGCTGTGGATCCATCAACGGGACTGTTGCGGGTTGATCGGGCGGTTGGGGTATAGATTCCGCCGTGGATGGTCCTGCCGATTGAGCCGGCGCTTTATCTGCCGATTTTTCCGATGGCGTGTCTGCCGGGCTTTCCGGTGTATTGTCAGCAGGTGTATCTCCTGGTTGATTGGCAGCTTTGGCGTCAGCCTTGCCGGTTGACTGCGATTGGGGAGCGTCTTGCTCGGCCGCAGCCGGTTCGCTCGGCGGGGAGGACGGGGTCGATGGCTCGTCGGCCAGCAGTCCCACGGTTAATATCATCGCGCCGCCGTATGGCCTAGCAGCAGATTGCTTGCCGTCGTCCTCGGCAGGCGCGGGCGGGGATTGATTGGCCGATTGCGGCTGGCCAGGCTCTTGGGAGTCGGCCGGCGGCTGCTTCGCCGGCGGGTTGTCGGCCGGCGCTGCGGGTTGCGTGCCACCGGAAGGTTCTTGCGGCTGGTCGGCTGCCGGTGGCGATTCGCTCTTTGCCGATGGAGGCTCCGCCTGGGGCGGGGTGTCGGGCTCCGGCGGCGCATCGGGTTTTGGGACTGGCTGCTGCCGCGAATCCGGTTTAGAGGCTGGCTCCTGCTGTGGGTCCGGTTTCGGCGCCGGCTGGGCGGCTGGGGATGTGTCGGGCTTGGGAGTGGTTTCGGGCGGGGTGAGCGGCGACTCCACAGTGCCTGGCGGCTGCACTTGCTTGGAGGGTTCCTCGGTCGACGGCTCGGCGGAGTCCGGCGACTTCGGCCGCAGCTTTTCTAACGCCTTGCGTATTTCGGCTTCCCGTTCTTCCGCCTTACGCTTGGCTTCTGCTTCCAGCCGCTGGTAGTTCAGCGGGTCGCGCTGGAACTCTTGCAAAATCTCTTCCTCACTCACAGCCCGCAGCCCATACAGTATCCTATCGGCGCGGAAATAGCGGATATTGGCGCGGTATGGCTCGTGGAAGCCGGGGGTGGGTGAATCGGCCCGAGCGTCGTTGTCTTTGTGCTCCTCGAAGAACTTGCGCAGCGTCGTCTCGCTTGGTTCGGGGATGAGGTCCACGTAATTGGCCACCGGTATCGCCACCAGCTCGATGGTCGCCCGCTGATTGAGCCGCTTGTAGTAGTCCCATCTTTGCGCCGGGGTGGAGGCGTAGTTGCCCAATCCGAGAAACGTCAACTGCACGTGCAGAGCCTGCAATTCTCGCTGGATGGCCCCGATGAAGCGTAGCTCGCTGAAGTCGTGGCGTTTCAGGATGGCCAACAGGTCTTGTCGGCCAAGCTGTCCGTTGTGCAACTCGTGGATGGCCGCGGCGGCCGTCTCTCTGGTACAGACTAAACCCAATTCTTCCGCCCGCCGCGAAAGCAACCACGTGTTGACGACCGCGTCTTCGTCGGGCGTTTCGAGCCAGTCGAGCCATATCAAGAGTTTGTCGCGCTGCGTCTGAGAGTTTGGCCGGATGGAGCGGGCAATGTCTCTGAACGCGTCGCGCAAACGCAGCCGTTCGGCGACCAGATACCGGAGGCGGTCCTCCTTGAGGTCTCCGTATTTCTTGGTATGCACGGCGGGAGTCTCTACCCCGGCGGCCGTACTAAGCATATCCATAATAGGGGGCAGAATCACAAAGGCGATGATTACCGCCACCCCCAATAGGGCCAAAAAAACCTTTTGATGGCGGCGGAACTTCCTGAAAGGACTAGCCATAAGTAACACATCCTAACTATTAAGGCGTTAGCGCGAATAGTTTGGCCCCAAGCCACGCGCTTCTGGCCAAAGCAAGTGCCACGGGGTGAGCGTGGCTCGCAACTAGGCAATTCTAAACAGCTTCGGTAGCAATGCAATGCCAGTGGCGCGCGATGAACGAATGGACCTGCCGCTGCGTTGGAAAGGACTTGGTTCAATGTGTCGTCGGCACGGGGCAGTGGTGCCCGTTTCCGGACATCGATGCTGCTGTTGCACACAACCTCCACGGCAGAACCCTACCGGTGGCGGCAGTTTGGTCAGAATGGGCAAAATGGGATATTGATGATAATTCTGGAATTGATTCACACTATATCGGATGTTTAGAATTTTCCGCCCGGCGGCTGAACTATCGGATTGTAATGCGTATTATCCCTATGGGAGGCTTGACGGCAGCCGCCGATTGTTAATTTTGCGGCCCGGCGGGTTTGTATGCCGCTGATAACACGCTTCGGAACGTTTGAAGTAAGCGGCGGCGTGCTTGCAGAGGTTGTGGGCCAAACCGATTGCCGCAACCATTGCGCGTACCGTGGCACGTACCATTGCGCTTACCTTGGCACATAAAACAAGTGGCACATAAAGCAAAAAGGGGGAACGACATCGGCTGCTCCGGCGAGAATCATTAGACGCAGAGGTAGCAGACAGCGGCTTTCCGACCGCCCCGGCTACCATCCACCGGCGAAAATCATCAAACACACAAATAGGAAGCAGGCGAAAAATAGGCAAACACAGTAAAGGTCATTCGCCGGCCCATCGTTTTGCAGCACACAAGGATGGGTAGCTGTGGAGCGGGAGACAGTTTCCGATGGGTTGAAAAAGGAGTTTTGCGCCCTAGGGTTTCGGTGACGCCTTTGCCGGGCCTGGCCGGCGAAGGTGAGCGGACGGCCATTGAAGCACGACGTCATGTTGCCGAAACAGCCGGCATTGTCCGATAGACAACCAATGGCCCGAAACGCCTGCGACGTATGTTATCCTTTACCGGTCGGCTATCGTTTACCTCTAGGACGATGCTGTGCCCGCCGGGCAGCGTTTATTTATCGGGTTATGCTGTAATTTATCGGGTTATGCCGTTAACTATCGGGGTGTGCTTTAGCGGTCGGCTGTCTATCTATCGGGCTGTGCTTTAGCGGTCGGGTAAACCGCCGCGGCAACTGCCCGCTTGAAAAAACCTACTGCGCCGACTGGCCGATGCACAGCGGCGGCGTCCATATTCGGAAAACTCGGGTGTTATGGCCAAGACTAAAACCAAAAACGGTGCCTCGCTGGTGATCGTCGAGTCGCCGGCAAAGGCGCGAACCATCAGCCGGTTCCTCGGTCCGGACTACGTGATCGAGGCCAGCATCGGCCACGTCCGCGATCTGCCGGAAAACGCCAGAGAGATACCCAAGCAGTACAAAGGAGAGGATTGGGCGTATCTGGGCGTGAACATCCACAATCAGTTCGAGCCGATATATGTCATCCCCCGCGATAAGCTCGCTCAGGTACGTAAGCTCAAGGCAGCGCTGAAAAAGGCCAAAGACTTGTATCTGGCTACCGACGAAGACCGCGAGGGGGAAGCAATCAGTTGGCATTTGTGCGAGGTGTTGCAGCCGCAGGTGCCCGTGCGACGGCTGGTGTTTCACGAAATCACTGAAGAGGCCATCCGCGAAGCATTGGCCCACCCCAGGCAAATCGACGAAGCGCTGGTCCGCGCTCAAGAGACCAGGCGGATCATCGACCGGTTGTACGGCTACGACGTTTCGCCGCTGCTGTGGCGGAAGATACGCCCGCGGCTTTCGGCCGGGCGGGTGCAAAGCGTGGCGGTGCGATTGGTCGTGGAGCGCGAGCGCCAGCGCCGCAGCTTCGTACCGGCCACATACTGGGACTTGGTAGGCGAGTTTGCGACTGCGGAAGGTAAGTTCTTCCAAGCGGAACTGGTTTCGGTCGACGGTCGGCAAATTCCTTCCGGACGCGACTTCGATTCCAGCACTGGCCGACTGAAAGACCCCGCGCTGCTGTTGCTAACCCAGGATCAGGCCGCCGATTTGGCCCAGCGGTTGCGACAGGCGGCGTGTCGAGTAGCCGAAACCGAAAACCGCCCCGACGTGCTGCGCCCCTCTCCACCGTTTACCACCAGTACCTTGCAGCAGGAGGCCAATCGCAAGTACGGCTTTACCGCTCGGCAAACGATGCAGGTGGCGCAAAGCCTCTACGAGACTGGTTACATCACCTACGTGCGCACCGATTCGACCAGCCTGGCTGCGGTGGCGGTGGAAGCTGCCCGACGCTTGATCGCCGCCCAATACGGTGCCGAGTACTTGCCGCCACAGCCGCGGGTATATCAGACGAAGGTCAAGAACGCCCAAGAAGCACACGAGGCGATCCGGCCGGCGGGTCACCAGTTGCGCGCGCCGGAAACCATCCGACAGCAACTGACCGACGAGCAGTTCAAACTCTACGACCTGATCTGGAAGCGGACGATCGCCTGCCAAATGGCCGACGCCCGCATCCGACGGGTCGCCATCACGGTGGACCTTGGCGGCGCGCTGTTCCGGGCCAGCGGCAGGGTGATAGAGTTCCCGGGCTACTTGCGGGCTTACGTGGAAGGCTCGGACGATCCGGAGGCTGATCTGGCTCAGCAAGACCAGGCTTTGCCGAGCGTGGTCGCAGGCGAGTTGCTGACCTGCCAATCGTTGGAGCCGCGCAGCCATACCACCCAGCCACCCAGTCGCTATAGCGAGGCCTCGTTGACGCGGGCCTTGGAAGAACTGGGGATCGGCAGACCCAGCACTTACGCGGCGATCATCGACACCATCTTGGCGCGCGATTACGTCTTCAAGCTCAAACGCGGAAATGTGCTGGTTCCCACCTGGACGGCGTTCGCCGTTTGCCAGTTGCTGGAGTGGCACTTCGAGCATCTGATCGACTACAAATTCACCGCCGAGATGGAAGATCAACTGGACGCTATCAGCCGTGGGGAACTAGGCCACCTGGAATACTTGCGGCGGTTCTATTACGGCGACGGACATCCGGGGCTGAAACCCCAAATAGAGCAAAAGGCCAGTCAAATCGACGCTCGGGAAGTCAATCGCATACTCATCGGCACGCCGCCCGACGGACCGCCAGTATACGTGCGGATCGGTCGATACGGGCCGTATTTGGAGCAAGGTCGTCGTCGGGCGAGCATCCCCGAACGAATGCCCCCCGACGAACTTACCCTAGCGGTCGCCCTGGAAATGCTCGACAAGGCCTCGGCCGGCCAGGAACCGCTGGGCGTTTGTCCGCAGACGAGTAAACCGGTTTATCTCAAAGTAGGGCGGTTCGGGCCATACGTGCAGCTCGGCGACCAAAACGACGGCCACAAACCGCGCAGCGTGGGATTGCTCAAAGGCATGCGCCCGGAAGACGTCACCCTGGACGTGGCCTTGAAACTGCTTTCCATGCCGCGCAGCTTGGGAGTCCATCCCGACAGCGGCCATGAGGTGGTGGTTTACAACGGGCGCTTTGGGCCGTACGTCAAGTGCGGGCAGCAGACCCGTTCCTTGCCCGAGGGACTGTCGCCGTTGGACCTCACTAGGGAGCAAGCGCTAGAGTTGCTGGCTCAGCCGCCGATGGGTCGCAACGCTGGCCGGCGCGCCCAAACGCTTAAGGTCTTCGATTTGTCGCCGGTGACGCAACAACCTGTGCGTTTGATGGAAGGCCGGTACGGGCCTTACGTCACCGACGGTGTGACAAATGCTTCGCTGCCCAAAGGCGTGGCGGTCGAGGAAGTGGATTTCTCATCGGCGCTGGCTTGGCTTCAGGCCCGCGCCGAGAAGGGGGCTGCGGCGCGCATCCGGCGGGGGAGCGCTGCGGCCAAGCGCAGCTCGGGCCAGAAGACCAAGTCGGCCGCCAGCAGGGCGAGCAGTGAGACGACGTCCACCAAGCAAAAGAAGTCTCCGAGGAGAAAAAAGAGAAAAACGTCACCGCGCGCCAAAGTATCGGCCGATGGCCCCGCCGCGGAAGCACTCACCGCGACGAGCGTGGAGCGGCAGACTTCGGCCGCTGGCAAAACCCGGCGTTCGGCAAAGTCTACCTCCACCACAAAGCCGAAGAAGGCAGCCGCGGGACGTACACCGCGCAAAGCCGCTGTCGAAGCGTCTACGGCACCGGCCGGGTAGTGGCCTGCTGGCACGGCGCCCACTTGTTGGGGAAGCGGAACTCGATCTTCGCCTCTGGCAGCATATCGGCCAGTTGCTTGGCGCCCTGTGGGGTAACCTGGGTATTGACGAGCCGCAAGTGCCGCAGCGCTTTTAGTCCCGCCAGACTGGGCAAATCTTCATCGCGGAGGTTAGTGCCGGATAGGTTCAGCCACTGCAAGTTGGTCAGTTCCTTGAAGCATTGCAGCTCCTTGGCCGTTAGCTTGCTGCCGCTGAGGTTCAGCCCCGGCAGATTCTTGATCTGTTTCAGATGATCCAGGGCCTCGCCTGCGTATGGGATAGTGTCGTTCTCGGCCCGAACTGCCCAGTGTTTACCATCGGCGAAGCATATCCGGCGCACGCCCACGGCGTGGTCATCGTCTACCCGCGAGAACAGGCGCACCAGCACGGCGGCTTTGCTCTCGTGTAGTACCAATACTGCGTAGCGGTTGGGCAGGCGATAGGGGGTGAGTTGCTTGCTGGTAACGTCTGCGAAGACCAACGTAGCACCGTGGGAGCGGTCGGTCAGATGATATTCCACTTCGCCGAAGGTGGGCGAGCCGTCCTTCTTGCAATATACCCAGACCGGCCCCGAGTCGCGGTCGACGCAACATCCGGTTGCAGCAACGTCTAGCTTGCCAGATACGCCTCCGAGCAATAGCGCCCCGTACAGCGCAGGACCGCAGAGAAGCAACATTGCGGTGCCCTCCCCGCCAGGCAACGAACGGCCGAGTGATGAGCGCCAATCGGGTCGATCGGCTACCAGGCCGCTTCCCCGCTCCGTAAAAGCCCGCTTCTCTGCCGGGGCCGCTCCGGTGTAGCAGTCATCCTTCAGTATAATCGATTGCAAAGAATGTGCAAGGATTTGGCTAAGGTGCGGTTAATATGCGAACAGTGCGTAAGATGCCCTTTGCGCGCAAGATGCGTCCAGCCGTCAAGATGCCCCCAGATTGTACTATGCTCATGGCGCATAACATCTGTTCAACGCGCGGCCAGCGCTGCCGGCTTCCTGGCGCCTCTTCCCCAGTCCTCGCATTTGCTTGAATACCACCGAAGGTTTCGATATACAGGAGTCTGATGAGTTTGCAAGCCGTGGGTCAGTGTCCCACTGGGCGGCGGGCGCGCGGTCGGTAAACGCTTGCCATGCCTTCGACAATACCTTCGTTTACGACCACGGCGGACATAACACGATGGGTGAAAAGATCAGACAACCGACATTATTCGGGCTGTCGCGCGCGGACTACCTTGCCGAGGCGTTTTTCGGCCCGCAGGCACTCCGCTTGGAGCGGAAGTACGCTTCCCGGTTGCGCGAGGAATTGGCACTGGGTGCGTTGGTCTCTTACGTGGGCAACAAGGAGGTGCCACTGTTGAGACTGTACCGATATAAAGAAAAGAAGCGTTCGCCTTTTATTTTGTTGATATGTGGATCAGCCGGTTTGGACTTGGAGCCGGCGACTACATTCTCGACCCATTCTGTGGGATGGGTACAACGCTTATTGCGTCGGGCTGCCGGGGAATACCGGCTGTGGGAATCGACCGACTGCCTGTGGCTGCGTTCCTGGCCGAAGCGCTACAGATGTTCTTCCACATTCGGCCCGGACAACTTCGGGAGACCTTCCAACGGCTGTTGGAACAAGTTCGGCGAACTGCGCCAGCCCATGTGGCGACGGACGTGGCTATCATGAAGGTGGCTTTTCCGGCAGAAACACTGCTAGCGTTACGCCGATGGAAGGCGGCAATAGACCGATTGAAAGCTCCGCTGCGGGAAGTTTTCCTACTTCTGTTCTTCTCGGTGTTGGAACCTTGCAGTTACACATCTAAGGATGGACAGTTTCTTCGGCTAAGACGCGACAAGCTTCCGGCGGACCCGGAAGTAATGCTTCGCAAGAAGGTGGAGCAGGCGGAACAGGACCTGCACCGCATCGGCGAATTAGGATGGACGAGCAACTTCTCGCCGTTTAGGGTCGTGTTGGAGGATGCCCGTACGATCCATTCGGGATGGCTGCAACGTCCCCCGACGGTGATTATCACTTCCCCTCCCTATGCCAATCGGTACGATTACACCCGTACATATTCGCTGGAGCTGTGTTTCCATTTCGTGCGCGATTTCGCAGAGTTAAGAGACCTGCGACATCAATTGCTCCGTTCGCATATTGAATCGCGGGTCAGTCGATGCGAAGGCATTCCCCATCCCGCCGTAGGTGAAGTGGTGGAGTATCTCAGCGCTCGAGAGAAGACCCTCAACAATCCCCGCATCCCGGCAATGCTAACGGCGTACTTCGTCGATATGCAAAAGGCCATTAAGCGATGGCGGGATGTTCTTGCCCCTTCAGCCAGAGTGGCGCTAGTGGTGGACAACGTTCGGTTTGCAGGGCAGTTGCTGCCGGTCGATCTGGTGCTTTCCGATATGGCTGAACAGGAAGGGTTCATCATCGAGGAAATCATTGTGGCCCGGTACAAGGGGAACAGTTCGCAACAGATGGGGCGCTATGGACGCTTGCCGGTGCGCGAGAGTGTGGTGGTCTGGAGGAAGCCGCCGTGACCCCCGAACCGAATCCTCAAACCTGGCTTCTCGACCAACTGGCCAAGAGCGCATTCTTCCACCAGAAGCTACACGAGTGGAAGTTGGTCGAAGTCGCTGAGGACATCGAGGCTTTCCCTGGTGAAACTCTTTAATGGGACTTGTCCGCCTTGGGCGTCTCCCAAACCGCTTGGAATAAGGTAATTCACCGCGGGATCAAACCAGTGACGGTCTTCGCGCACCCAGACGTGCTTAGGCTCGTACCCTGTTCAACTGGATACTACCGGATGCTGGCAATGGTTTCCCAAAAATCCATGGCGAGGGTCGGAAGCGGTGTTACCGCCTACGAGCAGGGCATCAAGGTTCCGGAGGAGGAAACCGCTAAGCAGATTGCGCGCCATTTGAATCGAATCGTCAGTCGTCTTGTCGAATCGGACCAACAGGTCAATCCGCGCGAGTTGGAACTGTGGCGGGGTATGGCCGCAGGCACACAGGCGCAAGGTTCATGGCAGAATGCCAAAGGTCAGCAAGCGGAACTGCTGGTGAAAGGCTTGGTGATGCAGAGGTTGCGAGACGCCGACTGGCTGCGCCAAACAACTCCAGATGGTACTCGATTTCAACTGCGCGACGGCCGTATCGTCGCGTTCGCCGACGAACCGGATATCGCCTTCTCAAAAGACAACCAGATTCGCGCCGCCGTAGAAGTCAAAGGCGGCATCGACCCTGCCGGCGTACTGGAGCGCCTGGGCGCTGCACTGAAAAGCCTTCGGCGCGCCCGAGAACAAAACCCCACCGCAGTGACGATACTTGATTGTCCAAAATAGCGCTGTTACTGAGCAGGCCAAAGCCGACTTGGACCTGAATCGCCACATCATAACCCACTGGTTTGCTGTGGAAGACCTATTAAGCCACGAGGCGGCTCGGGAACGACTGTTCGAGCTTCTCAGCATCTAGTCCCGCAGCGCCGGGTGCGGTGGCTGGCTTGGCTGGCGGTGAGCAATTGCTGAGAATCCACCGGGTTTGATGCGCCAGGGCTAGCCGGGGACGACAACTCCTGCCGGACTCGGTCAAGGGGCGCAGTTATTGGGCAAGAAGTATCGGATTAGCATTACTGGATAGATGAGATAGCCGGTGCGCCCCTGGTAACTCGATGCCCAACCTGTCCCCGGCCCGCTGTCACGGCTGGTGGCAGTGAGCTGCTTCCAGTGGCAACACGCATTCCAGTGGCAACACGAAGATTTTGCCATCGCCCATGCGTCCGGTCCGCGCGGCACCCACGATGGCGCGGATCGTTTCTTCCACGTAACCGTCCTCCAGCCAAACGGTGATCTGCACCTTGGGCAGATAGGCCAGGGAGTATTCGCTTCCCCGGTACTCGTCCAAATAGCTCTTCTGTCGACCGTAACCTTTGACTTCTGACACTTGGCAGCTTTCGATGGGCACCGCGGCGACGGCCTGGAGCACCTTTTCGGCCACGAACGGTCGGACGATGGCTATAACCTGTTTCACGGCTTTACGCTACCATGTAGGTTATCCAGTGTGAAGATGTGGGTTATCCGATGTTAAACCGTCGGCGCTAGGTCGCTGTGCGCCGGCCGGCGGGAACTAAATACGAAGTTCGACAATTGCTGGCGACGGAAAATCGCCACCACCACCAAGTGTACAGCACTGCACAAACGCGACCCAGCCCCAGCGGCCACGCCCACAGTGCGCCCAGCCGATATGTGGTCGGCTGCGACCTGGGCACGACAAACTCGGCGGTATGCTACGTGGATACCGCCGAGCAGCCGTGGCAAGTGCGGACGTTCTTGGTTCCCCAAGTGGTGGCCTCCGGGCAGGTCGAAGCGTTGGAAACGCTTCCCTCGTTTCTTTATCAGCCCGCCGAAGGCGAAGCGGCCCAAGCCGCCCTGCGCTGCCCCTGGCAGTCGGAAGATCCGCCGTACGTAGTGGGCGTGTTCGCCCGCGAGCACGGTTCGTTGGTGCCGGGCAGGATGATCAGCTCGGCCAAGTCGTGGTTGTGCCATTCGGGGGTCGATCGGCTGGCGCCGATATTGCCCTGGCACGGAGCGCCCGAGGTGCGGCGGTTGTCGCCTGTGGAAGCCTCGGCGCGAGTGCTGGCCCACATCCGCGACGCCTGGAACTCCCGCTTCCCCGACCACCCGCTGGAAGAGCAAGATTTCGTGCTTACCCTGCCGGCATCGTTCGACGAGGTGGCGCGGGAGTTGACCGTCAAAGCCGCAGCTTTGGCCGGCTTGCCCAGGGTGTTTCTGATCGAGGAGCCGCAGGCTGCTTTCTATGCGTGGCTCTACGCACATCGGCACCGGTGGCAACAGCTTGTCAGTCCCGGACAAAAGATTTTGGTGATCGACATTGGCGGTGGCACATCGGATTTTACATTGATTCGGGTGCGGGCCGGGCAAGGCGGGAAGATACAGTTCCATCGGGTGGCGGTGGGCGAGCACCTCATTCTTGGCGGCGATAACTTCGACCTGGCCCTGGCACATCACCTCGAAAACAAACTCGCCCAGCAATACTTGCAACAACATCAGGGCGTACCTGACGAGCACGGGTCCGCAGCGGGCGACCGCCCCGCGACCACCGCCGGAGAAGCCTTTGCGGATGCTCCGGCACAGCCTGCCACGGAGGCGGCCGGCCAAAGACCCAACTTCCGGCTCGACGCCCGCCAATGGGCACTGCTGGTCAACCGTTGTCGGCAACTGAAGGAGGTTCTGCTGGGCGACAACCCACCGGATCGCGTGACGGTCAATCTACCGGCGGCGGGGCGGCGGGTGATTGGCGGGGGACTTCAGATCGAACTGTCGCGCCAGGAAGCGGTGGAAGTTATCCTGGATGGCTTCTTTCCACGGGTACGGTTGGACGAGCGTCCGGCGCGGCGTCGGTCGGGATTTCAAGAGTTCGGGCTGCCTTACGCGCCAGATCCTGCCATCACCCGATACCTGGCGGCCTTTCTGACCGCGCACCGCTTCGCCGGCGAAGAGGAGGTTCCGCATGGAGGCGAGTCAGGATGTTCGGGCGGCGCCGCTGACCCGGCCCGGCCCGACATGGTGCTGTTCAACGGTGGAGTGTTCAACGCCCCGGCAATTCGCCGCCGCGTATTGGAAGTGTTGGGCAGTTGGTTCGGCGCGTCGGTGAACCGCCACGGGGATTCCTCGGCCGCCACGCCGCTACAAGCGCCTCGGCCGCCATCGGCACGGTGTCAGACCGCACCATCAGAGGATCAAAATCCGGCGCCTAATCGCGCATCAACATTGCCCCAGGGGGGACAATCGGCTTCAGCGCAAGAGCAATGGCAGCCGATCGTGCTGGAAAACGACCGGCTGGACTTGGCCGTGGCTCGGGGGGCTGCTTATTACGGCATGGTGCGCCGCGGCGAAGGGGTGCGGATCGCCGCCGGTCTGGCACGCACGTATTACATCGGCGTGGAAGGCAGCTTCGACCATCAAGCCATGCCGTCTGCCGAGAGAGAAGCGGAAAACGCCTCCGCTCCACAAGCCGACGCTCTGCCCGACCTTGAGCAGGCGCCAGCGGCAATCGCCGTATGTCTGGTGCCGGCCGGGGTGGAACCGGGGCAGACCATCGAGTTGTCTCAAAGGCGGTTCAGTCTGCGGGTATCGGAGCCGGTGGAGTTTCCGCTGTACGTTTCCAGCACCCGACTTACCGACAAGCCCGGAGCGCTGATCCCGGTCGATCGCGAGCAGATGACCCCCTTGCCGCCGATTCGCACGGTGCTGCAAACGCGAAAGCGCAGCTCGGCGGAGACGGTTGCCGTGCACCTGCATGCCCGACTGACCGAAATCGGAACGCTGGAACTGTGGTGCAGTGAGGTGGCGGGCAAGCAGAGCTGGCGGCTTCAGTTCGATGTGCGCTGTGCAACGCAGACCGACGTTGCCCCACACCGCTCGGCCGCCGAGGCCGAAGGCTTCCTCGACGAGGAAACCTGGCAGCAGTGCCGCGCGGCGATTGCGGCTACCTTTGGGCCTGGGGCCAGCGAAAAACCCGAGTCCCTGGTAAAGACCCTGTGCGCCGTTACAGGGATAGGCCGCGACGCCTGGCCGACATCGTTGTGCCGGCGTATTTGGGAAGCGTTGATGGATTACGAACAGGGGCGCCGCCGCAGTCCGGTGCACGAGGCGCGGTGGCTCAACTTGGTCGGTTTTGCGCTGCGGCCCGGCTACGGCTTAGCAGTGGATGATTGGCGCGTGGCGGAAACCTGGCGCGTGGTGCAGGGCAAGCTTGTTCATCCGACAGCGATGTGCCGGCAAGAGGGATGGATTCTTTGGCGGCGGATCGCCGGCGGTCTGATTGCCGGACAACAACAGGCCGTCGCCGAACCTTTGTTGGGGCCGATCCGCAGTTTGCATCGCCAGTTTACCGGCGGAAAAGGGCGGGCGGAGTTCGGCTTCAAAGTGGCCGAAACGGCCGAAATCTGGCGGCTGCTCGGCTCGTTGGAACTTTTGCCAGTGTCGCTGAAGGTCGAGCTGGGCGACATCATGTTGGACATTCTGCCCAAGCCCCGCATGGCGCCGGTTCGCGCGGCGCTGGTTTGGGCGATCGGCCGATTGGGTGCCCGCGTGCCGCTATACGGGCCGCTCAATACCGTTGTTCCTGCCGAAAAGGCCGCTGGTTGGTGCAAGAAGGTAATGGAAGTCGCGGCGGGAGAGCCTGCCGATTGGCTGGCCGTGATGCAGTTGGCCCGGCGAACCGACGACCGCTACCGCGACCTTCCGGAAAAGACGCGCCAGGCGGCCATTGCGTGGCTGGAACGTCAGCGCGCGCCGGAGCATTTCGTGTCCTTGGTGCGCGAAGGGGGCAAGCTGGACGCAGAGGAACAAGGGCTTGTCTTCGGAGAATCGCTACCCAAGGGACTAAGCATCGGCTGAGCCGTATCGGCGGCGGAATGTTAAGCTGACGGTGCGCTGCGGTGTAAATCTGCGTCGTCTAGGAAAACTGCGCAGACTAACGGCGATGCTGTGCGCTACTCCGGTGTAAATGTTGGGTAAATGGCCACGCAACTCGGCTAGTTTGCCCACCCCGCCGCTTGTCCGGGCGCGAAAAAAATGCTATCGGTCGAAAGTTACCCAGATGTTATAACGCTTCAATTGCCGCGCGTATCGACACAGATAGCATCAAGCCGAGGGTAGCACGGTGGCCGCCGAGATTACCGCAGGGAAGACCCACGTGGCCCCATCCGGCAGCCACGTGCATGCGCCGGAAGTTGCCGGGCAGATTCAGCACCGCGGGGCGCGGGGCGTGGTGGAACTGCGCTTCGATCTGGTGCAAGCCCGCACCACCCAACTTGTTCGCTTCCCCCACCGCCTATCGGAACCCGACTACTACACGGTCGCCTATCCGGTGATGTATCTGGCGCGCCGCTTGGACGAGATGCTGCTGGAGCTGTTCCGCAAAGGGTACGTCAAAGGCACCGTAGCACTGGGGACGGGCAACGAGGCGGTTGCCGTGGGCATGGCTGTGCCGTTGCGGCCCGGCGTGGATGTCGTCGGCCTGATGCACCGCGATTTGGCGGCACATCTGCTGCTGGGCGCTACGCCGTATCGCATCTTTTGCCAGTACATGGCAAATGCCGAAAGCCCTACCCACGGCGCAGAAGGAAACGTCCATCACGGCGACGCCGCCAGCCGTCGCTTCCCGATGATGAGTCACCTGGGCAAGATGCCCAGCCTGGTCGTGGGCGGCGTTTGGGCCGCGCGCCGCAACGGCGAGGACGTGTTCGGCTTGGCCGTGTTGGGCGACGGGGCCAGCAGCACCGGCGAGTTTCACGAGGCGCTGAATCTGGCGTCGGTCCGCAAGACGCCGGTGTTGTTCGTCATCGAAAACAACGGCTATTCGTTCTCCACCCCCACTTCGCTGCAATACAATTGCCGCTTTTTGGCCGATCGGGCCACTGCTTACGGTATCAAAGGACGATGCGTGGATGGCGCCGACGCATACGCAGTGTATACGGCCGTCTGCGATGCCCTGGAGTCGATGCACGCCCAGCCCGAGCCGATGATCCTGGAATGCATGACGCTGCGGTTGCATGGCCACGCGGCTTACGACAAGGGCGAGTACATTCCCCAAGAGTTATTGGAACAGTGGCGTCAGCGGGACCCTGTGCCCAGCGTCCGGCGGCGACTGCGCGAGCTGTGCGGTTACACCGAAGAGAATATTGCGGCCTTGGAGTCGGCAATCGAGGACCAGCTTCAAGCAGCGCTGGCGGCGGCAATGCCCGTGCCTCGGCCCAATCCTCGCCGCTACAACTGGAACGTGTACGCTGCCACCCCGCCGCGCAGCGTGCCGCCGTTCAAAGCCCAACGGGTTAAAAACGGCGATGCGGTTCGCCTGGCGCTGGAGTATCTGCTCCAGCACAACCCCAGGGCGTTTTTGATGGGGCTGGATGTGGGCGTGTATGGCTCGGCGTTCAAGACCTGCAAAGGGCTGATCGAGAAGTTCGGGCCGGAGCGGGTACTGGACATGCCGGTGTGCGAATCGGCGCAGGTGGGCTTCGCACTTGGGGCCTCGCAGCTTGGCGCCGAGCCTATCCTGGAGTTCCAGTTCGCCGATTTTTCCACCGAGGCCGTCACCCAATTGGGCCTGAACGCCGGCAGTTGGTTCACCCGCACCCGTTGTCCCGCCCCATTGTTGATCCGGCTGCCGTGCGGCGGGGGTATCGTGCTGGGGGCGTTCCATTCCGGCGAGTTCGAGGGGCTGTGGTCGCGCTTTCCCGGCCTGAAGCTGCTCTATCCGGCCACCCCACAGGAAACCTTCGAGGCGCTGGTAGCCGGCTTTTACGACCGTAACCCCTGCTTGGTCTTCGAGCACAAGGCTTTATACTGGAGCAAATCGGGGTCGATCGACTTCGACGGCCGATTGGATGAGCTGTGGCAGGCCAGAGTGCATCGCCCAGGCGATGAGCTGACCTTGGTGGCCTTCGGCGCCATGGTACACGAGGCCTTGGAGGCAGCGCAGCACAGCGGCCTGTCGGTGGAAGTGATTAATCCGCTAGTGCTCCAGCCGCTGGATATGAGCGTCATCCTCCGCTCGCTGGAGAAGACCGGCCGGCTGTTGGTGGTGCAGGAGAGCGGGGCTACGCAAGGATTAGGCGATCGGATCATCTCGGTGGCGGTGCAGCAATCGGGCGCACGGTGGCGCAGCCGACCACGGTTGCTGGCCGCGCCAGACTGCCCTGTGCCGTTCGCGCCGGAGCTGGAAGCAGCCTATCGTCCCAGCAGCAGTACGATCGAGGCGGTTATTCGCCAAATGTGCGAGGAGAGTTGATGCACCAAGCGCCTTTCAGACTGCCGCTGTTTCTGCCCGCGCAAGGGGCCACCGAAACCGAAGCCACACTGCTGGAGTGGAAGGTGGCCGAGGGCCAGCGGTTCGTCAAGGGCCAGGTGCTGGCCGAAGTGGATAGCGCCAAGTCGGTCTACGACTTCGAGGCCCCTTGCGACGGCGTGGTGGTGCGGCTGTTGTGCAGCGCCGGAGAGACCGTGTCGCTGTCAAAGCCGGTGATGGAAATCGAAACTTCCGATCTGGCAATGCGCGACTGGATTCCGCCGTCGGCAGTGGCCAGCCCCCTGGCCGCCGTCGCTGCGCTGCCCGTTGCGGCCGCGATCGCCGAGCCTAGCAAGGCCGTGGTAATGCTCGGCGTCGGTTCGTACCTGCCGGCCCGGGTAGTGACCAATGCGGAACTGGTGGCTACCTGTCCGGGGATCTCGCCGGAGTACGTTTATCGGGTAACGGGAATACAGCAGCGCCGCTGGGCAGCAGAGGATGAAAAACCCTCGGACATGGCGCTGCGGGCTGCCGAGGACGCTATCCGCAAGGCAGGCATCCCTACTACCGACATCGACGCTATCATCCTTTCGACCACCACGCCCGATCAAGCCATGCCCTCGACCGCCTGCATACTTCAAGAGCGGTTGAATCTACATAGCGTGCCGGCCTTCGACCTCAACGCGGCCTGTTCCGGTTGGTTGTACGGGGTGTCGGTGGCGCGGGGGATGATACTGTCGGGCATGGCAAGCTGCGTGCTGACGGTTGGCGTGGACCTCCAATCGCGGCTGCTGGACAAAAACGACCAAAGCGCATATTTCATCTTCGGCGACGGCGCCGGGGCAGCCATCTTCGCCGCCGGCAGTGTGGGGCATCGAGTCCATCAGGCTATACTGGGAGCCGATACCCGCGGACTACACATGGCCCGCCGCGAAGAACCAGGGTATTACATTCCTAACGGCCATCCGATCGATCCATGGATCCGCTTGGACGGCCCGGCGCTGTTCCGCGCTGCCGCCGAACATTTCGGCGATCTGATACGAGAGGCGCTGAAACGGACCGGCTGGGAGGCCAGGCAGGTGCGCTGGATCATTCCCCATCAGGCCAACAGCCGCATCATCCGCGCTGCCGCCAAACGCGCCGGCATCGCCGCAGAGCGGTTTTACATGAACTTAGAACGGGTAGGGAACACTTCTAGCGCCAGCATACCGCTTGCGCTGTGCGAAGTGGAAGAAAGCCTCAACCCCGGCGACAAGCTGCTGCTCTGCTCAGTCGGCGCCGGCATGACCACCGCCGCTGTGGCGCTGGAGTGGTGAAGCATCCGCCGGTGTGCTGCCCAGTGGGCGCCGAACACATATCGAAGCGGAGAACGCAATTGAGGGCAACACCTCGCTGGCCAGAAGTATCGGTGACGGCGTGGCGCGCGAGCTTATTGTCCGCCGACTGACCCTCCCGCCCCAGGCCCCCCGTCCGAGTAGGCCGGCAAGCTGCGTATCATCTCCGCGATTTTTTTGCGTTGGGCTTGGAAGCGGGCGTCGCCCGGCGAGCCGTAAGTAGCGACGAACTGCTGCCACGACATTCCTTCGCGGAGGTCCGCTACCGGCGGCAGATAATCTCTTACGGCGAACTGCGTCATCTGCTTTTGCCAGTCGCTTCCTGGCCGCAAGACGTACTTGGCCATCTCCACGCCTGCCATATTGGCGGCCAAGTCGGCGAAGCTGAATCCGCTGCCCGATTGACTGTCGTGCAACTCTTTGGCCAAGCCGATGGCCTCAACGGCGTGCGGGCCGAGCACAGCCGTCAGCGCCGCCGACAGCACGAAGTGCTGTGCCAGGTCGTGCCGTCCGCGCATGGTGGGTAGCCCCAGCACGGCCAGGCGCTCGATTCGCGCATCGGCCGATTCCACCTGGCGGCACAGGTCGCGCGTCAGTGGCAACTGCCTGAGCTGACCAGTGTCGTCCAGTGCCACGCCCAGTCCCAGTAGGAAAGCGACGGCGGCCTGCTCGGGCGGCAACTTGCTGGCGGCCCCAGCAGCGGTGCGGACGTACAGTTCGGTCAGCCCGTCGCCCAGTGCCCGGCCCGCGCCTTTGTCGCCGGCGACCAGCGCTGGCCGGCGGGCGTTTTCCCGACTGGCCGCCGCCACGGCCTCGACCACGGCGCGAACCGCCTCGGCCAGCGGGGCAGGATAGCGCACTGGCTCGAGCGGCGCCGAGTCGGGCCTATCGAGCAGCGCCAGGCAATGCGCGGCGGATTCGTCGCCCGGCATCGTCCGTCCCAGAGCGCGATAAGCCTCGCGCAGCACGCTTTTGGTTTCCGGCCTGAGTTGCGAAAGGCTTGTCAGCGGACGGCTGCGCAACTCTTGCGCTACCAAACAGACGATCAGCGTGTTGACCGGGTCTAGCCCGATCCGAAACCGCCGGTCATGCGAGCGATGGTCCACCAACCGGGGGCGCATCACCGAGTCTTCCTCGGGACTATGTACTGCTCCCAGAAAGTGCCCCAACTCGTGAACCAAGATCTCCAGCCGCAGCGAAGCGGTCACCGCCGGCGACCACTCGCGGATGAGGATGTGTGGCCGCAACGGCGCGTGTGTGCCGCCCATGTGTACCTGGCCGGGAACGATTTCATACCGGCTAGTGAAGCCCAGCGCTAGTCGGGCCGGTGCCGGCGAGACCTTCTTTTCGAAATCGCGCAGGGAGTGCTCGAAGGTCGGGGCGGCGTTGTCGGTTTCCCAGGTATCGGCGGCTACCACTTCAAACCGCACCCGGCAGTCACGCTCGAAAATTGCCGAGGCCGCCGCCACCCGCTCGCGCAATCGCTTCTCCCACACCCGGCGAACCGTCGGCTCGTGCTGGTCGACCAGTATCTTTACCGGGATAACCGTGAACTGTCCTGCTTCGGCGCTTGTTGCCGACACCCCGATTCCCGCCGCGGCGGCAGGGCTCTGCGGGGCCGTGCCCAGCGGGGCGGAGTCCTTTCCGTGGGGGGGATTGGCCCGCTCGGATGTCGACTCGCTGGCCGATGGCTGGGAAGACTGCGACAGCGATATCTGCACCAGGTCCAGACTGCCCCCATGCTGCATGAAGTAGTGGATCGTATTGACCGGCAACGTGTATTGTCGCAACTTCCCCCCGCGCGGGAAGGCCACGTACAACTCTTTCTCTGCCGGTATGCTGACTACATCGCCAGGGGTAATCGTGCGGCGCTGCTCCGGTCCGCCGGGCGGAGCGAATGCGTATTCGACTTTCTCGGCAGTGCGATTGGCCAACACCACCACGCCGGCAGCGCAGCGATGAGAACCGGTATCGGCACAAATAATCGCTGCCGCCAGCACCCACATCGCCCCGGCAGAAAGCCGGCGCACTGGCACCGCGCGGCGCCGCAGCGGCGGAACCCACAAGGCAGCGCTACAAAAAACCAACTCTGGCATTGGCGCCTCGGAACACCGAGCGGCCCTAGAACCGACCCGCTTTAGAAAATTAGAAAAAGTGAGAAAGTCACGCTGCTTTCAACAAGTCGGAAGAACTCTCGTGCCGGAACACAATTCTACCATCTGTCGCCTCTACCATCTGACGAAGCCGAAAGCGATTGTCGGGGCACCTGGGTGATAAGCCAGGCGGACCTGCCAGACTCTATGACAGGCGGACCTGCCAGACGCTACGGCTCGTCGCACTCTTCAGCCAATTGCCTGATGTACGCCAGCGCTTCGGAAAGCTCCGGCGCGGCCGCGCCCGGCTGACGACCTGCCTGGTCGCATTCGGCCAGGAGCATCAGTTCTTCGTAATCTTCGTTTTCTTCCAAACGGCGGCGCGCCCGGGCACCTAACTTCCCCGCGCGCAGCGCCAGCGCCGCCGTGTGCTGCTCGATCAGCCATGCCGTCCGCGCGGTGATCCAACCGGCCAGGGCCTCCACGGCAGCGACCTCGTGTTGTTTGGGATCGATAGCTTTGCCCACGTCGTGCAGCAAGGCGGCCAGCAGGAACTCCTCGTCGTACGGACGGTGGTGCCGGGCCAACTCGAACACTTGCAAACTGTGGTACAACAAGTCTCCTTCAGGATGTGCAGCAAGGTTCTCGTGAATCTCTTCCAGGGGAGCCAGCAGCAACTGATAAACGGCAAAGCGGTCGGCAGCACACAAGCCCGCGCTGGTCGGCCGCGGCTGTTCCCACCGGTCGCTTCGCTCGGCCAGCAGCGATTCCAACTCGACGACCGTCAAGCGTTCCAGCGGCCTATCGGTCAGTGGGTTCACCAGCGGCTGATACAAACATTCGGGCGAGAAGCACAACAGATGACACGGGAAACGTGCCGCTACCGTCAACCGTCCCAGTAACGACGGATGTTCCAGTCCCGGCCTGCCTGCCGCCTTGCTGTGCGCCCATCCACAGCGCTCTACCGCCGCAGCCACCTGCGAGAGCGAAGGGGCGAACAACTGAAGCTCGATCGAGCCATCGGCCGGAAGGTCGCCGGCAGCCAACGGGCCCACAAGTCGCGGTTGGAACTCTCGCAACGACTGCATCAACCGCAACGACTCGGCGCGCATCGCCCACAATTGTTCTCGCCGGCGGCGCGCCTCTTCGGTGCGTGCCAGGGCCTGCATCTGCTCGTTTATTTCGCGTTTGGTGGGGATTTCGGTCCAATCCGGCGTAGGCCCCAGCACGCGCCTGGTGGCCTTGCGCTTTGCGCGATGATACTCGGCCTCTTGTTGATCGTAGAGCAGCCGGGCAGCTTCCCGGGCCACGCGGCGACGCAAACGATCGCTGGACATGGCGATTGGTCCTCTCTGCTCTAGAATAATAGGGCGCGGTGAAAAAAGTTACTACCCTGCCGGTCGCGACCCGTTAAAGCAATGTCAGCACGGCGGCCAGTGCCGCCACTGGTTGCCGACTGGACATTACAGCACTGCGAGCGGTGGCGCAGCAGGCGTGATGTGCCGACAGGCCTTACCGTCACCCCAGATTGCCCAATCGGCTTGCTGGGGGCAGTGGTGCCGTCGCAATGTGGCATTGCCATGCCTCAGGATGTTCCAGCCATGGCAGCCGATGGTCTTCGGCAAGCAGAAAAAAGGACGGTAGCCGATTGCAACCGCCCAGCGGTTTTGGTTATACTACAATTGCTCCCAGGTTGAAATTAATCGTTCGCTCCGCAGCGCGGTCTCGCCAGCCGGCGCCGGGCGAACGTCCCACCTACCGAAATCGGCACATACCTTACAACAAATTGTTTCCTTCCAAGGGTCACGCCTTGCCGGAGAAGGAGCACCCTATGGCGGCGCACACGGTTTGCAAGCTGTCGCACGAAGGGGTCGGCTATTCGGTAGTTGAGCTGAACGATGTGCGACACGTGTTTGCAGCAGCGGTGCCGCGTCGTGGAGAGACGCTGGAATCGCAAGCTCGCGACGCTATGGAGACCATCGCCCAGGTCGTCAGCGAGCAAGGCGTCCGCGGGTCGATCGTCCATCAGGCGGTGTTCGTGCGCGACATCGAGCTGATCGAGCCATGTCGGGAGCTGATCCGTCAGTTCTACGGTCCCGACTTGCCAGCCACCAGTTACGTAGCTCAACCCCCGTGCAACGGCAAACTGCTGGCCATCGAAGCCCTGGGCGTGGGACGGGGCTTCGGCGACGTGGAAATCCAGCGGCTAAGCGAGCAGTTGGTGGTTGCCCGCCATAACCAGATCGCTTGGGTTCACGCAGCCCAAGCAGTGCCCGAGGACCCCTCGGCCAGCGCCTACGACCAGGCCATCTCCGCCTTCAGCCGATTGCGCCACCTGTTGCACTCGGCCGGTGTGCGGCTGGACCAGGTAGTGCGCACCTGGGTGTACGTTGGCGGCATTGTCGATCAGGAAGGGCCGACGCAGCGCTACATGGAGCTGAATCGGGCCAGGAGCGATTTCTACGAAGGCGTGCCGTTCCTGAAAGACCTGTTGCTCGACGGCCGACGCGGCACAGTGTATCCGGCCAGCACCGGTATCGGAACGCTGGGCCGAGGCATCAGCCTTAGCGCCATCGCGCTGGCCACAGAGCGGGCAGACATCGTTGCCGTTCCTTTGGAAAACCCCCGGCAAACGTCGGCTTACGAATACTGTGCGCGCTACGGGCCGAAAAGCCCCAAGTTCTCTCGGGCGATGGCTATTTCCTGCGGCCGGTACACCACCATATTTGTTTCCGGGACGGCAAGCATCACGCAGTCCGAAACCCGACACATCGGCGACGTAGCCGCCCAAACCCATGAAACACTCAACAACATCCAAGCCTTGATTGCCGAAGACAACCTAGCCGCTCACGGCTTGCCTGGCTTGGGCACTACGCTGGACGGCTTGGCGCTGGTGCGCGTGTACATCAAGCGCCAGCACGACTATCCCACCGTGCGCAAGGTGTGCCAAGAGAGGTTGGGAGAACTGCCGACGATTTTCGCCGTGGGCGATGTGTGTCGGCCGGAACTGTTGGTGGAAATCGAAGGGATTGCCTTTTCGCAGAGGACTGCTGGGCCGCTGGAGGACGGTCACGGCCCGCACATCGGGCGCAGCACCACCCCGCAGCTTGTAGCCCCGCGATGGGGAAATAGCGCGGTCTGACCGCTCAGGCCGCTCGCTCGGAAGTCGGCCAAGCTCCCTCAGGCTGCCCCCAGCCCACCAGTGGTGCGCTGCCGTCGGACACCACAGCCGATCGCAACTTAGCAATAATGCTCCGCTCTTGACGAAATCCCAACCTGGTTCTAATCTTAAAGTGTCATTCAGCCGTACCGATGCAGGCTAGCGCGACACTTGTGCCCGGCAGGCCATCCGGCAGTCGCGCTGAGTTGTTGAAGAGCTGAGTTCTGGGGAATGGTGTAACGGCAGCACGGCTGACTCTGGATCAGCTAGTCTAGGTTCGAATCCTAGTTCCCCAGTTGTGCAAGACGCCTGGCGCGTGCCGGCGAACAACAGGGTGCAATGGCGTCCCCGCTGCGGCGGGGTTTTTGTTGCGCGGCCGTCAGTCGTTGCGGTCGGCGGCTAGCAATATGTGCATCCACAGCATACTCTGACGGCCGTCGGTACAGCATCGGCCGGCTGCTAATAGCAGGATGACCGGCCGTTAAGGAAAGGGCGGCGATGGTTGCTTTCGAAGGTTTCGAGAAGATCGTGCGGCAGAACGAGCCGCTGGACATGCACACCTGGTTTCAACTGGGAGGCCCGGCCGAGTTCTTCGCCGAACCGGAGACTCTCGAACAGCTTGTCGCCCTGGTGCGCCGCTGCCGGGAACAAGACCTGCCTTTGCGCGTGCTGGGCCAAGGGTCTAACGTACTTGTCCGCGACGAAGGCGTGCCAGGCTTGGTAATTCGACTGGCCGCGCCCGCTTTCGCCCAAATCAAGGTTGAAGGCACAACCGTGGCCGCTGGCAGTGGGGCGCTGCTGGGGCGCGTGGTGACCACTTCGGTTTACAACGGATTGGCAGGGCTGGAAGGGCTGGTGGGCATCCCCGGTACCATTGGCGGTGCAGTCCACGGCAACGCTGGCACCAACGTGGGCGACATCGGGCAATGGCTGGCAGCCGTGGTTGTCCTGACAGACGACGGCGAAGTAATCGAACGCCAACGAGACGAAATATTCTTTGGCTATCGCGAAAGCGGCATCAGCGAACCGGTAATACTCGAGGCCCGCTTCCAATTGGTCGAAGACGACCCACACGAACTGGCCCGCCGCATGCAAAAACACTGGATCGTCAAAAAATCATCTCAGCCCATGGGTCACCAATGTGCCGGCTGCGTGTTCAAGAACCCGCGCGGCGCCACCGCGGCAGAACTGATCGAGTCGGCCGGACTGAAGGGCACTCGCATCGGCGGTGCGGTGGTCAGCGAGCGGCACCCCAATTTCATCGTCGCCGAGCCGGAATGCACCAGCCAGGACGTGCTCCGCTTGATCGAATTGGTGCGCAGCCAGGTGCGCGATCGCACGGGCGTCCAGCTCGAATTGGAGCTGGAAATCTGGTAAGCATTTTGTCCGTCAGCCGGCCAGCGGTCGTCGGCCCGGGGCAACATACGCCCGGATAAGTCAAGCCCGTTTCGGCCGGCGGCAACTCGTCCGCCGCTGACGAATGTGGCGTTTGTAAGGCCGATTTGACGCCTGGGTAAGGCCAATGCGAGGCGGACTTTGCCGGCGGTAGCGAGACTTTGCCGGCTATAGTGCCACTGTGCCAAATGTAGTGCGGCTGCGCCGAAGATAACGCCGATTGCACTGACTGTAATGCCGACTGCACCGCCTGTAATCTTTAATGTGACGGCTGTAATCTTGCAATGTGCCCACTGTAGTGCCGACTGCGCCGACGCCTGCCGTGCGGGTGTTCTTCTCGCCCCAGACCTTCCGATGACAGTAAAGCGCAGCTGCTGGTGCTGCTGCGCATTAGGCTAGGCGGTCGGTCAGCCTTTCTCCTCGCATCAGACTGCAAGAGGATACGCCTTTGGCACGCTCCGTCGGCAACAACAAAACGTCGCCGCTATTCGGCTGGCTTGCCCGTTGGAAGGGCATGGCAGGCGGTCCGGCCAGGCCGGTGCTATGCGCCGCAATGATGATAGTTTTGTTTTTCGGCGGCTGGTACAGCGTTTGGCGGCACGTGCGTAGTCGGGTGCTGTCTTCGCCACAGTACTTGGTAACTGCCGATTCGGTTCAGATTACTCCGCCGCCGGAGTGGATTCGCGCCGATATTCGCGCCGATGCGCTGCGCAACGCCAGCTTGGAGGGACGAATAAGCGCCTTGGATGATGACGTCCTGCCGCGAATCGCGGCAGCTTTTTCGCTGCACCCCTGGGTGGAAAAGGTGCGCCGGCTTAGCAAACGGGCCCCGGCACGCATCGTTGCCGAATTGGAATACCGCCGGCCAGTCCTGATGGTGGACACCCCAGCCGGATTACTGCCCGTCGATGCCAGAGGTATACTGTTGCCCGCCGAAGACTTTTCGCCGGTGGAGCGTGCAGGCTATCCTCGACTGGTAGGCGTGTCCAGTGTGCCGCTGGCGGTGCCCGGCGAGCCGTGGGGCGATGCGCAGGTGGTTGGCGCAGCGGAGATCGCCGTGGCCTTAGACGCCGTCTGGCAAGACCTACGTCTGAGCCATATCATGCCATGGCCGAACTCAGGTGGACCAAGCCCGTCGCAAGAACCAATATATGTGCTGGTCGATGCCGAGGGAGCAACCATCGTTTGGGGATACGCACCAGGCGCTAATGTCCCAGGGGAGCCGTCATCGGCGGAAAAGGTTGCTCGGCTAAGGCAGCTTTTGACGGCAAGCCGTCGAGCTGAATCGCCCCGCACGCTGCTGGACTTGCGGGCACCTTAGACGAGCGTAGTCACCGTAGATGAGCTTGGATGAACTTCCCAGCACCCCACTCACGCGCCGCGGTGGCGCGCGTGTGCTTCGTTCGGCGACGCCGTAACAGACTGAACCGGTACTTCCGGCTTGGTTTGTGCCGCGGCAGGCGTTTGTCTTTCTCGCGCGGCGGTCTTGAGTTCCTCCCGGACGATCGGCGTCTCCGGTGGGGCTTCGATGCCGATGCGAACCACGCCGGACGAGATCCGCACGATAGTCACGGCGATGTTCTCGCCGATAAGTATCCGCTCGCCCACCTTGCGCGACAGTACCAGCATGGTCGTCGCTCCGACTTACGATTGCGATGCAGCCGGCGCTTCCCAGCTCCGCTGCCCCTTACCCCCACGCCTAGCTTATGATAGCACTGCTGCCAACCAAATACAACTCGATTCGTGCCGCTGTGCGCCGATTACACCAACCGGAAGTCAATAGAGAGTCAGGATTTGGGTTAGGTGTTGCGGCCGTGGCCCGGGCGTTGGTCGCTGGCAATTACTCTGGCGATTAGTGATGTAGGCGTAGCACGTATGGCAACCGGGGCGAAGCCGTTTACAATTAAGCTTTTAACAGGCACGTACAGGTGTTCTTCGGCGCAGTCTGCTGAGACCGCTTTTCGTGCCACGCTTCAGCGTGTTGCATGTACAGGCGATTTTGGGCGTAGTCTGCAAACCGATCCGGGCCGGAGCACATCTACATGCCACGTTGGATTGGGTGATTTTCGGTGTAGGCTTCCCACAGACCCCGGGCCGACCGAGATTGTCATGTCCTCCCAGTTCGCTAATTTTAGCCGCACCAGCCGCACGAAGATCGTGGCCACCGTCGGACCGGCGTGCGCCAACTTGGCTCAGTTAATCGATTTGATTCGCGCAGGTGTCGACGTGTTTCGCATCAACACTGCGCATGGTTCACGCGAAGAGCATCAAAGCCGGATAGATGCAATCAGGCAGGCGAGCCAGCGGCTAGGCGTGCCAGTAGCGATTCTGGTGGACCTGGCAGGCCCGAAGATCAGGCTGGGCGAGTTGCCCGGCGATGAGCTCCAATGTCTGCCCGGCCAGCACGTCAGGTTTGTGCGCGGACGGCAGAGCACCATACCCGGCGAACTGACGACCACCTACGACCCGCTGATCGATGAGCTGGAGCTGGGCGACAATGTGATGCTGGCCGATGGGCTGGTGTCGTTGAAAGTGGTGAACAAAACGCCCGACGCCGTGGTTTGTCAAGTTGTCCAAGGGGGCACTGTCCGCAGCCGGCAGGGGGTGAATCTTCCCGGCGTGAAACTCAAAGTGCCTGCTCTGACCGAGCGCGATAGGGAGAACGCTGCGTGGGCAGCCGCCGCTGGAGTGGATTTCTTGGGGCTAAGTTTCGTCCGCTCGGCCGAAGACCTACAACCGCTGCGCCGGATAATCGTCCAATCCGGCGGTTTTGCACAGATCGTCGCTAAGATCGAAAAGCCAGAGGCCGTAGCGAATATCGAATCGATAGTCGCCGCCGCCGATGCAATAATGATCGCCCGAGGCGATCTAGGAGTGGAAATCGACATCGCTCAGGTGCCGGTGGTGCAAAAGCGGATTATCGATTTGTGCAATCGCGCCGGCAAGCCAGTGATTGTGGCCACGCAAATGCTGGAAAGCATGCATACTTCCCGCCTGCCAACGCGCGCCGAGGCCACCGACGTGGCCAACGCCATCCTCGACGGCGCCGATGCGTGCATGCTATCAGGCGAAACGGCCGTGGGGCAGTTCCCGCAGCAGGCGGTGGAAATGATGCACCGCATCGCGCTGGCCACCGAAGATGTGCTTCGCCAGCAATACCGGCCGTGCGCGCAACCGGCCTTCGGCGCCGATCCGGCACACCCCATCACCCAGGCCACCACCTGGGCGGCAGCAATGCTGGCCGAACAGTTGGACGCCAAGTTGCTGGTGGTGGCCACGGCATCGGGCCGGACGGCTCTGAGCATTTCCAAGCAGCGCAGGTTCGTGTACACCGTCGGCCTATCTTACTCGGAAATCACTTTGCGGCGGATGTGCCTGTATTGGGGCGTAGTGCCGCTACGCGCCCCAGAAAGCGACGATCTGGCCGCAGTATTGCAACGGGTGGTAGGCGAGGCGCAGGCGGCTGGCCGGTTACAGCCCGGCGAGCGAGTGGTGTTGATCGGCGGTACAGGCTTGCCGGTCTCGCGCCATAACATGATAGTGGTTCACGAGTTACGTTGAAGTACAGGTTTGCAACACGCCGGCCACCGCTACAGGCGCCGCCGCGAAACACCCCACCTTCCCATCGGTTAAATACACTATGCAAACCAACCCTGAAGCACCTGCCGTTCCGAAAAGACAACTTACGCTTTTCGATTCCACCTGCATCATCGTAGGAATTATCATTGGCGCAGGCGTATATCAAACAGCGCCGAGTATCGCTTGTGGCGTCAGCACCGGCCTGAAGCAATGGGCCGACGCCATGGCCGCACTGTCCGATTGGGCCGCACAGTACTCGCCTTGGCTCGACTGGCTGGCAAGCATGGCCCAAAGCGTACAGCACATCGACCCGTGGATCGGCGTGTGCGGTATCTGGATTATCGGCGGGCTGCTATCGCTATGCGGAGCCATGGCTTACGCCGAACTGGCCACCGCTTACCCCAAGGCCGGCGGCGACTACGTGTATCTGAGCAAAGCCTACGGTCCATGGGCCGGCTTCATGTTCGGCTGGTTGCAACTGCTGGTGGTCCGGCCGGCCGACATCGTTACCATGGCCTTCGCCTTCGCCACCTTCGGGACGCGGCTGTGGAATCCCCTGGCGGAAGTTCTTGGGCAGCAGAATGTGGAGAAGCTATACGCCGGTTCGGCGATTGCCGTGTTTACGGTGCTGAATATTGTCGGCGTCAGCGAAGGAAAATGGGCACAAAACCTGCTGACGGTGGCCAAGGCATTGGGCATTTTGGCCATCGTGATAGTCGCGTTTACCAGTCCCCAGCAAGCCGGGCCCGCCGAGCCGGTCGAGCTTATTCCGCTGCCACTTACGGTGGCGCTAATACTGGTGCTGTTCGCCTACGGCGGATGGAACGAAATGGCATACGTGGCGGCCGAGGTGAAAAATCCCGACCGCAATATCGTCCGCGCGTTGCTGTTGGGCACATGCGGAGTAGTACTGCTGTACGTGCTGCTGAACGCGGCTTTTTTGTACTCGTTGGGGTTCACCGGGCTGGCCGCTTCCAAGGCGGTCGCCGCCGATGCCATCGCCGCCAGGTTTCCCGACACGGGCGAACGGCTCATCAGCGCGCTGGTATGCATCTCCGCGTTGGGTGCAGTCAACGGGCTGGTTCTCACCGGCGCGCGAATCTCTTACGCCGTGGGAGCCGACCATCGTCTGTTCCGCTTTGTGGGCAGATGGAATCCCAAGACGGGTACGCCGGTCCGTGCGTTGCTGCTTCAGGGGGTTATCGCGCTGGGTCTAGTGATCCTGCTGGGGTCGTTTATCGAGGCGGTAATCTACGCCGCGGCAACCGTTTACCTGTTCTACCTGGCGACAAGCTGGTCGGTGATCGTGTTGCGGGTACATCAGCCAGAAGTACCGCGTCCGTACCGGTTGACCGGTTACCCGGTGCCGATTCTGATCTTTGCCGGCGTCTGCCTATTCTTGATGCAAGGGGCAATCAACTACCGGCCGCTGTTGTCTTTTGTGGCTTTAGGCATCGCCTTTTTGGGCCTGCCGGTGTACTGGCTCACTACCCCGCGCAGCCAGCAAAACGCCGCAAGCTGATCGCCGCAGCCGCCCGGATGCGCCGAGGCGATGCCGCACCACACTTTTCTTTCTTGTTCGCCAGAACACTATTTTTTATGTTTTCTGGGTGGCCTGCCATCGATTCGTGGTCGATGCCCACAACCGGTCTTTCGTTGCGCGAGCCTACCGAGCGTTTGCGTCCGATGTCGAACACTCCGTCCGACATACGATCGAGCTTGGCGAAAGCGGCGCGACGGCATCAGGCAGATGCGCAATGCAGCGGGTGATTACCGCTGTGGCCCGCTAATCAACCGAACCAGCCCAACCGTCCCCAGCGCCATTCCCACCAGCGCGCCCACCACTGTAAGCAAGTACCCGGTCGCCAGCTTGCCGTCCAACCAGTAGCCTCCCAGTGGCGGCAGCGCCATCTCCAATGCGACAGTTGTGATCCGCGCAGACCAGGCCATCGCGGCAGCAAGGGGCGAGTGTTGTTCTGGCGGTGTGGTCAAAACTCAATCTTTCCCGGCTCGGTACCGACTGGCCGATGCGCGCTGCTGCGGCCGGAAGATGGCTGTTGTTCACGTACGAAGCCAAACTGCGCAACGGTTGCCCGGTATTTAGGCAAACCGACCGTGCTTAGCAAACTGCGCAGGCTGATCGGTATTCGCAAACCAGTACTAGGGAATAGGCTGATCGGTACTTGCACAACCGCTCAAGACATTGGGCTAATGGGTTTTGGCAAACATGCACAAGACACAGCTATAGCGGTCCTACTATTTTTTCCCTGGTCAATTGGCTGGCGTTGCCCCAGTTAAGCAAACCGGCCCTCAGTGTTAAGTTTACCGGATCATCAGATAGCTTACCGGATCAGCACAAGCTGAACAAATTTGTTCCGCTGTAGCAAGATACCTGATACCTATTGAAAATTGGTAAGTCGTTGGATGCCTATCCGTCTACGAGCCAGCTATGTCGCCGAGCGACGCCAACGGGCCAAAATGGCAGTTTTTTCGGGCTTGACGGTGGTTCTTTCACCCCCACCAATGGCGTGCTGGCGGCAATATCGGTGTTTTTTCCGAATGAAGGCATTTATTTATAAAGTCTTACTAGCAACCAAGTTATATCTTTAGTGAGCCGCACAAAACGGCCAACAACCTTTGCCGGATCATTGCGTTATTTCGCCGCGGCGAATATAATCAAATGTGTTGAAGATTCCTACCTTGCCCAGTGGTTTGATTTGGATGCCCATCCTGGGCGGGAAACGAGTTGCGAATTGCTCGTCTGTGCGACCATGCAAGCGCGACGAGCCGGTTCGCCCCACCGGGTAAATTAGCGACGGCCTTCGCTAGGATGTGGCGGGTGATTGAAACGGCTTAGATTGGGGAATCGACGGCCACATCGGCACTTGGGGCCGCGGGGAGCAAATCAGTAATTTTGTGATAAAGCGTTATCGGACAGCTAGTTGCTAGTCCGGACCACGGCGAACGCCTAGCGCGTAGCCAATTGCCGGTCGGCGGCCGTAGGTCGCTGGGTTTCGGCAAAGCGGAGGTATGTTTCGTGGTAACCGCAAGCGAATTGAAGACCCGGTCGTTAAAGGAGTTGATTGAACTGGCCAAACGTAAGAAACTGCCCGGCTGCCACAGGATGAAGAAGGAGGCTCTGGTTCGGGCGCTGGTCCGACTCGTCCAACGTCAGTCGGCCAAGCGTTCTGTGGCGGCGACTAACCAAGCTCGTCGCGTCTCGGCCAACTGTTCTGGCAACGGCAACCACTCGCGCAAAACCGAAAAAACCAGCCGGAAACGCTCCCCCCGCCTGGAACAACGTCTGCGCGAAGTCAAGACCAAGTTGGCCGAAGCGAAAGACCTATCATTCCGGGCGGTAGCGGAAACCAACGGTAACGTTAAAGACCGGCTGGTCCTGATGGTGCGCGACCCGTTCTGGTTGCACGCCTATTGGGAAATCACCAGCCGCAGCGTGGCCCGCGCCGAAGCCGCCATGGGTGCTCATTGGCACGGTGCTCGCCCGGTCCTACGCTTGTTGGAGCTTGACCGCGGCACAACAACCAGCGCCGTCAGACAACGGGTGAGGGATATCGAGATTCACGGCGGGGTGAACAATTGGTACATCGACGTGCATGACCCGCCGCGTAGCTTCCAGGTAGAGATCGGTTATCTGGCCATCAACGGAAAGTTCTACTCGCTTGCCCGCAGCAATACCGTCACCACGCCAGCGGCCAACAAAGACAACTCGTTCGACAAGAACTGGGCCGAGGTGGCGAAGGATTTCGATCGGGTATACGCGCTCAGCAGCGGATATGGTGCGCCGGACAGCGACTCGGAGTTGAAGGAGGTGCTGGAGGAGCGTTTGCAGCGTCCGGTCGGCCAGCAGGTGTCGAATCGTTTTACTGCCGCCCCGGCCGGCAGCGCCGGCAAGCAGCGCGACTTCCGTTTCGAGATCGACACCGAATTGATCGTTCATGGCGTCACCAATCCCGACGCAAAAGTGACGCTGCGCGGCGAACCTATACCATTGCGTCCGGACGGCACATTCGCCGTTCGCTTCAATTTGCCCGACCGTCGCCATGTTTTGCCCGTGGTGGCCAGCAGCAGCGACGGCGTCGAGCAGCGCACCATCGTTTTGGCGGTAGACCGCAACACCAAGGTCATGGAACCGGTAATCCGCGACGCCGCCGAGTGAACCAGCGCTTTCGCGGTGCGAGCTGCTTGGCCGCAAACGACTTGTGGGCGACGATCTTCGCGCCGGCACAGCCTGTTCCGGCCTGGCCCAGGTTTGAGTCTTGATGCGCCAACTGGTATTATTTACTGCCTTGGGACTGTTGCAATCCAGCGCGGTTGCTTCGAGCGCGAACGGGGCCGGCGCGGCGGGAAGCGTCTCGAAGCGAGCGGCAAAAAACGGCTCTGCTTGTCCCCTGTCGGCGGTTGATGGTCCGGGCGTTGGGCGCTGGTTGGCGATCGCAGCTTGAAGTGAAAATAGCATTTTAGTGGCAAGGCAGTGAAGCTGTTTCGCAGCTTGGACGAGTTTCCCGCCGATTGCTACGGCAGCGCGGCGGCGATCGGAAACTTCGACGGGGTACATTTGGGACACGCCCGGATCGTCGAGCGCCTGCGGGCGATGGCCGCCCGGGTGGGTGGGCCGGCGGTGGTCTTCACCTTCGATCCGCCTCCCACCCGCATTCTCCGCCCCCAGCAAAGTCCGATGCCGCTTTGCTGGTTGGACCGCAAAGTGGAATTGCTGGCCGATTTGGGCGTCGACGCGGTCATCGCCTACCCCACCGATGCCGCTTTTCTCTCCCAAACTCCGACGGATTTCTTTCGGCGCGTAGTGCTCCAGAAGCTGCGGGCCAAGGGGTTGGTGGAGGGACGTAACTTCTTGTTCGGCCACCAGCGCAGCGGCGACGTCGGCCTACTGGAGCAACTGTGCCGCCAGGCCGGTGTGCTGCTGGAGATCGTCGATCCGGTGCGAATCGAAGGTGCCGAGGTCTCTAGCTCGCGCATCAGGAAGTTGCTGGCCGGAGGAGATTTGGGGGCAGCCAACCGGCTTCTTGGCCGACCGCACCGGATCCGCGGCTGGGTGGTGCGGGGGGCGGGCCGGGGAGCCCAGTTGGGCTTTCCCACGGCCAATCTGGACTCGGTCGATATCATGCTTCCGGCCAGTGGCATCTATGCCGGCCGCGCCGAGGCCGACGGCAGTTGGTGGCCTGCGGCTATCAGCCTCGGCCCGAACCCCACCTTCGGCGAATCCGCTCTGAAAGTCGAGGTCTATCTGCTCGACTACCAGGGCTGGCTCTACGATCGGCTGCTGACGGTTGACTTGTTGTCCCGTTTGCGAGACATTAGGCGGTTCGATTCGGTCCAGTCTCTTATTACCGCCATGACTGCGGACGTAGCTGAGGTGCGCAAGACAGTATCCAACTATTGCGGCGCCGGGGCATGTCCGGGCAACGACAGCGCGCAAAGTTGATGTCGGCAGCAGGTTGTCGACAGGCCCGATCATCCCATCGCCCCGTGGCCACCCAGCAAACAAAGAAAGCCCCATAGCATGATCGATTGGTCCCGCTTCGCCGAAATCGTTGCCCAGCATAGCCGCTTCGTGCTAACTACACACATCCGGCCCGATTGCGACTGTTTGGGCAGTCAGTTGGTGATGGCTGGGCTGTTGGAACAACTCGGCAAGAGCGTGCTGTTGTGCAACCCCTTTGCCGTGCCCCGGCACCTGCAATTCCTCGACCCGGTCGGCCGGATGAAACAACTGGGCAAAGACGTGCCGCCGACCGCGCTGGAGGATTACGAAGTTCTGATCGTGCTAGACACCAGCGCCTTTGCCCAACTGGGCGCAATGGCCGACGTGCTGCGCACTACCGGCTTGCGCAAAGTTGTCATTGACCATCATGTTAGTGAAGATGCCCTGGGGGCCGAGATGTTCAAAGACGTGGACGCCGAGGCTACCGGCAGACTGGTTGTGGAGGCCGCCGATGCGCTGGGCGTGGCGCTGACGCCGGAAATGGCCCAGGCCGCGCTGGCCGCTGTGGCCACCGATACCGGCTGGTTCCGCTTCGCTTCGACCAGCTCCGAGACGTTCGCGCTGGCTGCCCGACTGGTCGCCGCCGGCGCCAATCCGACCGCACTATACAACCAATTGTACGAAAAAGACACGCTAGCGCGGCTCCAGTTGATCGGGCGCACTTTGGGCCGTGCGCAGGTGGACCTGGGCGGAAGATTGATCTACTCGTGGATCGAGCTGAGCGATTTTCAGGCCCTCGGCGCATTGCCCTCGGACAGCGAGGACATCATCAACTTGACCCTCTCGGTCGATGGCATCGAAGTGGCTATGCTGCTGGTCGAGCAGCAAAGCGGAGGTTTCAAAGTCAGCCTCCGCAGCCGCAACCAATTGGACTGCTCGCGCGTGGCCGAGCAGTTCGGCGGCGGCGGACACAAACAGGCTGCCGGACTGCTGCTGCGGGAACCGTTGGAGTCGGCCCGGGCGAAACTCCTAGAGGCGATCCGCAAAGCGATGCCCTAAGGATTTCAGGGGCTGAGGAAGCGGAGTGCGTCGGGGGCCGAAACAGCCCCCCGCCGCCCGCAGCAACCTTTCCCTGCCGCAGCAGGCTCCAGCGCCCGCAGCAGCCTCTACCGCCCAGATAAGCCGCTCACGCGGAGGCCGCGATGTCCGTCAGAGCGGCCAAGAGCGGCAAACTTTTTTAGTCCGGAGTGGGTAAGCTTTCCTATCTGACCCGGATATCGGCCACCGTTGGGCTTGTCGATGGCGGCGGCGAGGGCACAAGCGCTTCTGTAGAACCCTTCAGCTCCAGCGGTCCAAGCACACCGCTGGCCCGAAGTGTGTATCGGCCCAGCGGCACGTTCTCGAACTTGTAATGGCCGGCAGCGTCAGTGGTAGTGCGGCGATTGGTGCCTTCCAGGCGCACGGTGGCCCCTGGAATGGGCACGCTTGCCAGCGCCCCGCCCACGTACACCCGGCCCTTGATGGTCCCGGTAGTCGGGGGGGTGCCGGTGGGCAATGTTATTCCCTCGCGGGCAGCCCGCAGTATGATCGCCTGTTTGAAGTATTTCGCCCGTCTGGGATACGGCTTCTGCCTGGCCCACAAATAGGTGCTCTGCACTAGCGACCTGGGTATTTGCCCCTGCTCGGCCAGAGCGGCGATGTAAGTCAAATAGGCATCGTCGTCGGGATCGATGCTGCGCAGGCCGGCCCGCAGCGCCTCGGCCGTCAGCGGCGTTTCGTCGCTGGCCGATGCCGTCGCCGAGGCGGCGACCGCCACGCCTAACGCTACTGCCAACAAGCACAGGCAAACTCGCGCTACTGCGCAACAGCGTTCCCGACCTGGCAACGCTCTTGCCGGCACAGAACGGCCACCGGTCGACATCAGCGTATCGGGGTGAATAGCGTGAAAACAGAACACGGCTTGGCACTCCTTGTGCAGCCCGTACAGTTCGAGGCACAAAGCGGCTTCATCCTTCGGAAAGCGGTGTCATGTTCTGCAAAGCAGGGCGATACTCTGGAAAGCCGTTTCGTGCTTCGCAACGGCTTGGCCCGGCATCACAGGCCACCGCTTGTACCCAAACGCTTTGTACGAGGCAAGAGCAATCCGGCTGGCCCACCAGAGTGTGGGCAGGCTTAGCAGCTTATGCGAAGGCCACGATTGACGAACTACTTATGCGGGTACCGCAAGTTGGCTAGTTTTCCCGGCTAGCCAAACACTCGTCGTCTGTCGAGCTGCGCGCGGGGTCGGCCTGTGCACGCTGGCCAATCATGCCAACCGGCGCTGCGGCAATAATTACGTCGCGCCACTTGTTCGAGTTTCGCTCGGCTGTGCAATTCCGGTTGTGCCTTTACAGCGTCCAGCCGTTGCGGTAGGGCGGATTGATCAGCGCGTTGGCTGCATCGGAGTTGGTGAAGCGCAGGTTCTCGGCGTCCCAGTACAGTTTCTGCTGGGTTCGGATGGCAATGTTGCCCAGCATCACCACCTCGGTCAGGTGGGCCGCGTGATCCACGAAGTTCGACCCTGCTGGCGGCCCTCCCTTGCAAGCCAGTATCCATTCCTGGTAGTGGCCCGGCGACCGCGCCAGCACGCGCGGTGGTTTGCCGAACTCGCGGGCCTTTTTGTCGGGTATCAGCCGGTGGCCGTACATTTTCCCCTTGTCGCCGATGATGAGCAGCCAGTCGCCCTCGGCGAAGGGTCGGTCGGGTTCCAGTTCGTCAGGCCGCGGAGGCTTCAGGCCGCCGTCCCACCAGAAGAGCATCACCGGGCCGCGCTCTCCGTCGGCAGGAAAGTACCAGCGAGTTATCGACGACAGCGGAGCGGTCTCGTTGGCGATCTCCGGCGGACATTGATGGTTCGAGGAACACGCCTCGACCCAGGCCGGATGCTTCAGCTTCAGGGCTTTGAACACCGCCGAGAACTGATGGCAGCCGATGTCTCCCAGCACCCCGGTGCCAAAGTCCCACCATCCCCGCCAATTAAACGGATGATAGCAAGGATGATAAGGACGCTCGGGTGCCGGTCCGAGCCACAAATCCCAGTTGAGATGTGGGGGCACGGGCGGGGTGTCTTTGGGTCGAGCAATGCCACGCGGCGAAATGGGAGGATAACGGTTCGACCCCCCGTGTACCTCCAGCACCTTGCCCACGGCACCAGCCCAAATCAGCTCGCACAGCAGCCGTGCCTCCTCGCTGGCCTGCCCCTGATTGCCCATCTGCGTGGCCACCTGGGCTTCTTTGGCCGCTTTGGCTATCGCCCGGGCTTCGTAAACCGAGTGCACCAAGGGCTTCTGGCAAAACACGTGCTTGCCCAGCTTGATGGCCATCATGCTGATTACGGCGTGGGTGTGATCGGGCGTGGCCACCATCACCGCGTCGATGTCTTTCTGGGTTTCCAGCATCTTGCGGAAATCGGTGTGCAATTTGGCATTGGGGAACTGGCGCGCGTTGCGCTCCAAGGCGTGTTGGTCCACGTCGCACAGCGCGACGATGTTCTCGCTGGAAACGCTGCGGATGTCGCCGCTGCCCATCCCGCCCACGCCAATGCCCGCTATGTTCAGCTTCTCGCTGGGCGGTTTGAAACCTTCGCCGCCGAGCACCGCCCGGGAAACGATGCTTGCCGTGGCCGCTGCCGTGGCAGCCGCTGCTCCCACGGCCATCGCGCCGCGACGAGTGATCCGGCCGGTGGCATCGCTTTCTGACCCACTGGGTTTCATGGTAAGCCCCTTTGTCGAGTACGATGTGAAGGAATGTTGGGAAGGAATGTGAAGAAATGTGCATCGCCAGCCGCGACGCGCTCCGTCGTCCACATTATCGTCGCTGGCAGGTCGGATGCAAGCGCCGGCTCGGAGCCGAACTGCCCAACCCGCGCGCTTCATCGCTACAACGCAAGCGGCTCCCGCCGGCTTCAGCGCCCACAGCGGGCTGCGAATATGATAAACTTGCCTTGTTATCGCTGCATCACAGTGCGCCAGGGTGGCGTGAACGACGGATGATCCTCTTAGACGTCAAAGACCTACGCAAGCACTACGGGCCTGAAGCGGTTCTGAGCGGTGTCACGTTCCAGCTTCGTCCCGGAGAGATGGTCGGCCTGGTCGGCCCGAACGGTTGCGGGAAGACGACCCTGCTGCGCATTTTGGCTGGGTGCGAAGAGCCTGACGGCGGCCAATGCATCCGTCATCCAGCCGCGCACATCGGCCTGCTCGAGCAACAGCCGCGTTTTGCCCCGCGCCGCACGGTCTTGCAAGAGGCCGCCGACGCCCTGGCGCAGGTTGCCGCCTTGCAGCAGGAAGCGCTGGAAGTGGCCCAGGCCATCGCTCAGGCCGAGGACGACCAGCAGCGCCAGCGCCTGGCGGCCCGCTACGACCACCTCCAGCAAGAACTGCACCGCCGCGATGCGTACAACGTCGAGCACAAGATTCACCGGGTGCTGGAAGGGCTGGGTTTCGCCCGGGCGACCTTCGACCAACCGGCGGCTTCGCTCAGCGGTGGCGAGCAGAACCGGCTGCTGTTGGCCCGGCTGCTGCTGGCCGAGCCGAATGTGATGCTGTTGGACGAGCCGTCGAACCATCTGGACATCGCCGCCACCGAATGGCTGGAAGAATTCTTGCTGGAAAGCTCGGCGGCAATGATCATCGTCAGCCACGACCGCACCCTGCTCGACAAGCTTGCCCAACGCATTCTGGAGCTTTACGGCGGCACGGTCGAGTCGTATCCGGGCAATTTTTCGGCCTACTGGAGACAAAAGTCCCAGCGGCTGCTGGTCCAGCGGCGCACCTACGAGAAACAGCAGGTCCAGATCGAAAAGGCCAAGGAGTTCATCCGCCGCAACGCCTACGGACAGAAACACGCTCAGGCCGAAGACCGCAAGAAAAAACTCGCCCGCATCAAACTCGTGCCGCCGCCGCGCGAAATCGCCGTGCCGCCGATGCGCTTTACCGCGGCGGGCCGGACCGGCGACATCGTATTGCGGGCACAGCACCTGGCCAAAGCTTATCAGCGGCCCTTGTTTTCAGGCTTGAGTTTTCAGATCACCCGGGGCCAGCGCTGGGCCTTGCTCGGCCCCAACGGCTGCGGCAAGACAACTCTGTTGCGCTGCTTGCTGGGATTGGTTCCGCCGGATGCGGGCAGTGTGTACATTGGGGCCGGAGTGGAAATCGGCTACTTCGACCAGCAACTGGCCGAGCTAGACGACTCGCTGCCGGCGGTCGAAGCGGTCCGCCCCCCCGGCAAGCAACTCGAAGATCAGGCCCGCCGCGACCTGCTTGCCCGGTTCGGCATAGTAGGACCCCGGGCATTACAGCCGGTCGGAAGCCTTAGCGGCGGCGAGCGCTGCCGCACTGCTTTGGCGCGGCTGGCCGCCCAGGAAGCCAACTTCCTGGTTCTCGACGAGCCGACCAATCATTTGGACCTTTGGGCACGCGATGCCCTGGAGCAAGCCCTGTTGTGCTTCGAGGGAACTGTGCTGCTTGTAAGCCACGACCGCTATTTCATCAACCGAGTAGCCGACCACCTGTTGGTGATGGATGGCCAGCGGGTACACGTTTTCGAGGGCAACTACGAGAGTTTCCAGTACGCGATGGTGCGCCGCAAACAGGAGGGCCGGATGGGAGCGGACGGCGCCACCAAGGCGTCCGACGGCAAACCGCCAGCCAAGATGCAAATCGAATCGGCGACCAAGAAAACCATTCGCCGACGCCGCTTTCCGTACCGGAAACTCTCGGACATCGAGGCGGAGATCTATCAGCGCGAAACCATGGTCCGCCGCTTGGAAGACGCCCTGGCCCAAAGCGAAACCTACCGCGACGGCAACATCGTGCGGCAACTGCTGGCCGAGCTTGACGAACATCGCCAAGCGCTGGCCGTGCTTTACGAACACTGGGAGGAAGCCGCCGAGCTGGGCGGGTGAACAACAGGCATTTCACCTGGCGTTTGCCGACGCCGGTTCTGCTGGGCGGTCAGCGCAAGATCCTTGTGGCACGCATCCGGCGGCACCGCCGCTGCGGTACTTTACTGCGCGGCCCACCGGCTCAACCGCTGAAATACAAGTAGGCGGCGATGATCACCAGCACTACTACGACCGACGCCGCCACGTCGCCATAACTCCAACTGCTGCGGGAGCGCAAACGGTCTTCCTGGCTGATGGTGCCATAAGTCAGTCCGGAGATTTTCTCTAGCGAGGGCGGCTCGGTCGCCAGGCTGACGACCACCATCGTAACGGCCGAGACTAGGAACACCAACACGCTGTAGTACTGGAAGTACATGTTGTTGACGATCCACAGCAGCGAGCCTTCCGCGTAGCCGCGGCCCAGCCCGCCAATGTCGAGCGTCACCGGCGTATCTACCGCCAAGCGGAACACGCCCATGATGAACCCGACCACTAGTGCCGCCAAACAGCCCTTGGCGTTGAGCCGTTTGAAGAACACGCCGAAGAAAAAGACCACGAAGATCGGCGGGGCCAGATACCCCTGCACCGCCTGCAAGTAGTGGTACAGCCCTTTGGCCTGCTGGATCACCGGGATCCACACCAGGGCGATGAGCACCATGGCGGTGGTGGCCATCCGGCCGGTCCACACCAGTTCGCGCTGGGTAGCTTGGGGGCGGAGCTTCTGATAGAAGTCCATCGTAAACAGCGTGGAAGAAGCGTTGAACGCGCCGGCCAGCGAACTCATCAAGGCCGATAGCAACCCAGCCACTACCAGCCCGCGCAAACCGATGGGCATCACGTGCTTGACCATCAGCGGAAACGCCGCCTGGCAGCGCTCGCGAAAGCCCGGGTCTTGCTGCGGGCCGGGCGGCGTGAAAGGCAACTCGGCGGCAGCGGCTTCGGCGGGGCGATGGGGTAGCAGCGCCTCGCGCAGCTCCGGGTTCTTCCCGCTGGCGGCCAAGGCCATGCAAATCATTCCCGGAATAATGAAAATGAACACCGGCAGAAGTTTAAGGAACGCTGCGCAAATGCTGCCGCGTCGGGCAACGGTCTCGTTAGGCGCTCCTAATGCGCGCTGCACGATGTACTGATCGGTACACCAGTACCACAGCCCGATGATCGGTGCACAGAAAAGCATTCCCAGCCAGGGATAATTGCCATTGAAGTACCAGGCCTGGCGAACGATCTGGCCGGTGGCGTCGCGTTCCATTACAGGCGCCCACTCCCAGCCGCCGGCCGGGTTGAGCGGCTTCCAGAGGTTGAACAGGTCGGCGTCGAGCGTGGCGCGCAGCTCGCTCCAGCCGCCGATGGCCTGTAGTCCGAAGATCGTCAGCAGCAGCGACCCGAGCACCAGCACGATAGTTTGAATGGCGTCGTTGTACGCTACGGCCCGCATCCCACCCAACACCGTGTACAACCCTGTCAGCAAAATTACCGCCACCGAGCCGATCCAGAAGCCGCTGATGGGCGAGTCGGAGCCGGGCAAATAGAGTTTTACTTCGGGCATCAGAGTATCGAACACCACGCCGCCGGCGAACACGCCCACGGCCAGCTTCGTCAGCACGTAAGCCACCAGCGAGATAATCGACAGCACCCAGCGGGCTGTAGGGGAAAATCGCTTTTCGAGGAACTCGGGCATGGTGAAGACCATCGAGCGGGCGTAGAAGGGAACCATCACCCAGGCCAATACCAACAGGCACCAGGCGTGCAGTTCGTAATGGGCCATGGCTACGCCGTCGGTGCAGCCCGAGCCGGCCAGTCCCACCAAGTGCTCCGAGCCGATGTTCGAAGCGAAGATCGAGGCCCCCACGATGAACCACCCCAGGTTCCGGCCGGCTAGAAAGTAATCCGCGGCTGTCTCCTTGCTCTTGGTCACCACCCACCAAGCCACACCCAGCAATAGCAGGAAGTAACAGCCCATCACCACCCAGTCGATGGTTCCCAGGGCTTTGGAACGGGCTTTCTGGTCGGCGGCGACGGGTTGGTTTTGTACGGCCGCGGGCTGTTTTTGCCCCGCCACAGGCTGGTCTTGCCGGGAGATGCCTTGCTTTTGCACGCCTACCGGCTGGTGTTGCGCCTGGGCCAGCGCCTGTTGCTGTGCCTTGGGCTGCGCGGCGGCCGGCTGCGAAGCGCTGCCAGCAGCAACCGGTTGTGCGGCTTCCGCACCGCTTACGTCCAGCGCTAGGAAAGCTGTACATCCAAGGGCGACAATCGCCGCGGACAACAACGGCAGAAGTTTTTTCATCAGCCAGTGCTCCCTGTGGTGGCGGTAGAAAAACTAGTGCTCCCTGGGGTAGATATATGAAAGCGATATGAAAAACCGAGGTTCCCCGACGCAATCGCCCACCGACCATCTGTGCCTACCAGACGAGTCGCTTATACGTTAGAACGGCAATTGCGGCGTGTACAGCCCGGGTACTTCCTGCGTGGCGTGAAAAAGTTCCAAACCCAAATAGTTGCCCAGCGCTTCCCACAGCACGTTGCCCACGTGACCCTGGGTAATGGCCACGTGGTGGGGGAAATGCCGCAGCAGCACGTTGCGATACAGACGCTGCAACTGCGGTATGCGGCACCAGCCGTAGGCGCCGAAGGTGACAGCCGGGTTGTCTTCGACTTGCCCCTGAGCGATGGCCGCCTTCAGCCGTCCGTCGGCATCTTGCGTTACCCGGCACAGCGTCAGCGGCGACGGCTTGGCCACGAACTCCACCGTGCCCTGAGAGTCTTCGTAGCTAGCGGCACCGCTAGAGGCGATTATCTCCTGCACTTTAAGTTTCGGGGGCGTGCCAGCGAACGAGCGCGGGAACACCCCACAATGCCAGATGTTAACCAGCTCGTCGTCCTCGTTGTGCAGGTTGTTCCAGTCGGCCAGGGCCGCCGGCGTGCCGCTGGCCAATTGGCAGGCGTGCATGGAAAGCGTTCCCAGAATATCCGCCTCGCAGGCGCACGGACAGCCTTCTTCGCCCAGCCGACTCATCGTCAGGCAACTGCATACCCCGTAGTTGGCCTGAATGGAAGTCCAGCACTGGATGGCCAAGCCGTCCAGCGCGTTGGCTTCCCGCCAGCGCCGGAGGAACAATTCCAGTTTCGCACTGCGAAGGACGGTTTCGGGCTTGACGGCCGACACGTCGGCATACTGGCCAATGCCATCGACAAGCTGGAGGACCTGTGGGTCGTCGTCGGCGATGGCTTTGGCCCCGGCGATCGCCTCCGATAGGTCCATGACTACCACGGTCGGCCCCAGGCGCTGAAGGCGCTTCTCGTCGAAGCGGCAGGTCCAGAAGGCCTCGGGCCGTGCGCCGACCTGCCCGTACCGCGCGTTGCGGATGCCGTTGACCACCCGACAAATGCGCACAAACCAGTCCAGGTCGGCGGCGAAAGATTCATCGGCGGGAAAGCAAACCGGGCGACGTGCTACGGTGTACGCCGCGCCGATTTGCCGCAGTGCTTCGCCGATCGACAGCAGCCCGCAGAACGCATCGCGCCGCGGGGTGCTCATCCGCAGGGTTTCTTCTTCCTGGCAGGCGAAGATCAGCACCGGCACGTCGAGTCTGGCCTGGCGGACCGTCCAGGCGGCGGCTTGCTCGTCGCCGAAATTGACCGCCCCGATGACAATCCCTTGCACACCCGCCCGGCGAAACAACTCGGCGCACAGTTCTGCTTCCTGGCGATTTTCCACGCAGCCGACTTTGGTTTGCTCCGGGCTGGGCACGACCACTTCCACCCCCAGCCGGCTCATGGCCTCGATGGCCTGCTGGCGCATCTTGGCCGCCAGTTCGGCGCTGAAGAAACCCCGGTTGGCCGGTACGAAACCCAAAATAGTCCTCGGCAACTGAAAAGACATATAAGAGTTCTCCTCGATTTATCGCAATAAGCTGTTAACCCAACAACTGTGCGCCGATCGACCGCTCGAGACCGTTGCGAAGCCCTTGCAGCTATCGCCGCTGACGCTGCTGCTGCGAATCGATGTGTCTGCTGAGTTTTGCCCCCTGATCGTAGCCACGCCACCGGTATTGTCACGCGCCGACAGGAGTGCCGCTCCGCCCGCGGCGCCACGATGGTGCACTCAAGGTTGCGGCGGCTGTCCGTAGGTGCTGTGGTAACGGGTGTACCATTTTTCGACTTCTTCCGGCGGCAGGCGGCGCGGCTGCCCGATTTGCATCGCCAGCCAGACGGTTTTGGCTACATCCTCGGTCATCACGGCGGCCTTAAGCGCTTCGCGCGGGGTTGCTCCCCAAGCAAAAACACCGTGGTTGCCCAAAAGTATCGCCGGGGCGCGATTGCGCCACCGAAGTATCGCCCGGCCGATGTTGTCTCCCTGGTTGTCTACATAAGGTGTACACGGTATTTGGTCGCCGAACTGGTCGGCGATGGCCGTCAGGCAAAGCGGAATCGGCTGGCCCACAGCGGCGAAAGCGGTGGCGTAGTTGCTGTGGGTGTGGATGACCGCGCCAACCTCCGGGATGTTGCGATACAGGAACAAGTGATGCGGCAGGTCCACGCTGGGGCGGAGCTTGCCTTGCACCACCTGACCGGTTTGCAGATCGATTTCCACCAAGTCTTCCGGCCGGAGCTGCTCGTAATCGACGCCCGAGGGCTTGATCAGCATCCGACCGCTGGGCCGATGCAGCCCGCTGGCGTTGCCCGAGTGCATCGTCACCAAACCCGTAGCCAACAGCGCCCGATTGGTGCGGCAGACTTCTTGGCGTAGTTGGTCCAGTTCCATTGTGGTGTTAATGGCGCCAGTTTTATTATGGTGTTGATGGCCACAATTTTATGTGGTGTTGGTGGCGCCAGTTTTATGTGGTGTTGGTGGCGCCAAGTCGATTGTAGTGTTCTTCGGGCCGCGCAGCGCCGCCACAGCGGCGCGAAAAGCGGCATCGGTAGTAACGATTTGTGGGCTACTCTCCTGCGCGGCAATACCGTTGCCCTGCTGCGCTACGTCGTCCCCCGCACCCGATTGCGCACGCCGATCAGGTCTTTCATCACTTGGTAAAGCGAGCCGCTCCACTGGGCGGTGCCGAAGGCATCGTGCAACGTGCGATACAGCGGATACAACTCGGCGTACACGGCGGCGGCGCGGCGATTGGGGCGATAAACGGTCCGTTTGACGCCGGTCATTTTGCGCTGGGCCTGTTGGACGTTGGCGTAGGCCCCGCCCGCCACGGCGCCGAAAATGGCCGCCCCCAAGGCGCAGGTCTGCGGAGAGCGGCTGATTTTCATGGGCCGGTTGCACACGTCGGCGTAGATTTGCATTACCAGCGGGTTCTTTTCGGCGATGCCGCCGCAATTGATCACCTCGGTTACTTTCACACCGTACTGTTCGAAGCGGTTGATGATCGTCAGAGCTCCGAAGGCCGTAGCCTCGATCAACGCCCGATACACCTCGGCCGCCGTGGTGTGCAGCGTTTGCCCGATCAGCAGTCCGACCAGCAACGGATCGACCAGGATAGTGCGGTTGCCGTTGTTCCAATCCAAGGCCAGCAGTCCGGACTGGCCGGGCCGCAGGGCGGCCGCTTCCCGGCTCAGCGCGGCATGGGGATCGGCCTTGGCGGTGTACTTCTCCGGCGCCAGATACGTGACGAACCAGTTGAAGATGTCGCCTACGGCCGACTGCCCGGCTTCAAGTCCGTACATGTCCGGCAAGATGGAACCGGGCACGATGCCGCACAGTCCGGGGATATCAGGCAGCGGCTGGTGCAGCGGGGCGACCATCATGTCGCAGGTGCTGGTGCCGATGATTTTCACTAGCGTACCGGGCTTTATCCCCGCCCCCACGGCGCCCATGTGGGCATCGAACGCCCCAACGGCTACCGGAATGCCCGGCGGAAGCCCCAGTCGTCGGGCGATGTCTTCCCGCAACCGGCCCGCGACTTTGTCGGCCGTAAGCGCCGGGGTGGCGTAGCGGCGGCGGACGCGGACCAACTCGGGGTCCAACTGGGCCAGAAACTCTTCGCTGGGCAAGCCACCCCATTGCTCGTTGTACATCGCCTTGTGTCCGGCGGCGCAGATGCCGCGCGGCAGGGTGTCGGGATCGAGATTGCCGGTCAGGAACGCGGGGATGAAATCGGCCAGTTCCACCCAGGCGTAGGCCGCTTCGAAGACCTTCGGGGCAGTGCGTTTGCAGTGGAGGATTTTCGACCAGAACCACTCGCTGCTATATACGCCGCCGCACTTGGCCAGATAGGCTACCCCGGTGCGCTGGGCAAGCTGGGTGATTTCGGCTGCCTCGGCGAAACTGGTGTGGTCTTTCCACAGCCAGGCATGCGCAGCCAGGTTCTTCTTGAATTGCGGCTGGAGCGCAAGCGGCATACCTTGACGATCGACCGGGATGGGAGTCGAACCGGTGGTATCGACGCCAATGCCCACTACCGCCTCGGGCCGAAAACCGCGCTTACCCCGCGCTGCCCGAACCGCTCCGCCCACCGATTTGTATATGCCCTGGATGTAGTCGGCAGGATTCTGCCGGGCCAGATTGGGGTCTTTTGGGTCCAGCAGCACCCCGGCCTGCCCGCTGGGATAGTTGTACACGCACGAAGCCGTCTCAGAACCATCGGATATATCCACTATCACAGTGCGCACGCTGTTTGTGCCGAAATCTACACCGATGGCAAAGCGTTTGGCGCTCTCGGACATACAGAAACACCCTTTCGGCTGAGCTGAAAAACCTCTGACCTGGCTCTCTGCTCTGGCTCGGCAACAGCACTGCTGGCACCGCGAGCACCCGCCACAGGCAACATGACATTAGCAAACTAGCTACACGATGCCAATCACCACCAGCCGCTGAGATGCACGGCGGGCAAGCCAGTCGTGCCACCCGGCCAGCAAACCGAAACACGCACATACCCCACTTTCTAAGTCAGTTTTCCCGCTACAATAGTGGGCCAGTCGCTACTCGTATCCTGGGCAGTTGGTGCACGAAGCGACCGCCAACCGGACCAATCCTTCGGGTTGGTTGGAAGGACAGGCCAACCTGCATTGTGGGGAACTTTTCGCCTCTTGGGCGCGTCGGAAACAGTTGGGAAGCCCGATGGCACTATCGCCCGCAGCCGGTCTGTTGAACGGGAGGATGTAAAATGTTCCCCAGACACTGGGTCGGAATCGCGAGTTGGCGGGAGTTGAGGGGCATGGCAAAACTGGGAGTTTTGGTGATGCTCGCAGCCAATATTCTCTGTAGTCCCTCTTTGGCCCAGCGGCCGCCGACCGACCGCCACGTGCCGGAGCTATCCGAGTATCTGTCCAGGGTACAGATTGCCGAACCGATCGTCTTCCGGCAATTCGCCGTGTATCCGGTCTTGTTGGAAGGCGATTCGCGCCTGCGCGGCCAGTGGCTGACGATGGACGAAGCCATCCGCCGTGGCGTGCTGGTGGTCAACGAAAAAGGCGAAGGGAGCGTCCCGGTGGTGGTAGTCGAGAACCGCAGCCGGGACCAGTATGTGCTGATCGTCACCGGGGAGATTATCGCCGGCGGAAAGCAAACCCGCACAGTTCGCCAAGATGTGATCGTCGGCCCGGGACAGCGGATCGACCTGGGAGTGTTCTGCGTGGAGCGCGGCCGCTGGTCGGGCCAGAAGCAGTTCGCCGCCGCCGGCACCATTGCACCGCACAGCTTGCAAGCCGAGTTGCGCGCGGGGGCTGACCAAGGGCGAGTTTGGGAAGGGGTGGCTAGTGCGAGCCGCGCGCTACGGGCGGAGTCGCGCACCGAAAGCCTCCAGGACGCCTTGACCGCGCCGCACGTCGCCCAAAAACTAAGCGAACTCCGCCGCGGCATAATGCCCAAGCTGCCCAACGGCACGGTGGGCTATATCTTCGTGGATCGCAACCGGGCGCTGGCCATGCACCTGTTCGGCAACGAAGATATGGCTTCCCGACTGCTCCCCAAACTGCTCGACGCCTGCGCGATCGACACCGGCATCATCTACGGCGGGGCGGAAGGCGGCCCCAAGCCGGACCATCGCGTGGCCATCGAGTTCTACGAGCGGGTGTGCCAGGCCGGAAGCCAGCGGGCAGAGACGCCGGGGTCCGGGGCGGGAATTCGCACCAGGGCGGCCGGGTTGCTCGGCGACGGAGTCAGCTTCGAGGGCCAAGTGGTCCACTACGGCGTGCAAAGCGAGGTGCGCATACTGCCGGTCAAGCCTCCGGTGGGCATCGACCCGCCACCCAGGCCAGCTCCGCCTATAATCTGGCCGCGCGAAGACCTGCCCGAAGAAGACCTGCCCGAACAATGATACTTGCCGGTCTGGCCGGCAGTAGTTTTGCGGTTTGGGTTACATCCGCCACTGGCCTTTGCGCTGCACGGCTGGACAAGCAGACCGTGCCACCCTGCGGCCGGTCGAAGGACGAGTCGGTCAGATCGGCTCGACCTCGATGCCTGCCAATTGGCAGTAGGCCTTGTACAGCAGATCGAGCTTGCCCAGTACGAACAGTTGATGGAACCCTTTGCAATCCAGGCAGTTCGGTTTGTCGTCCATTTCCAGTTCCACCGATGTGCGGCACCCGCCCGACGGCGGTGTGTCGATATTCGCCACCACCTTGCCCGTGCCTAGCAGTATCTTGCCCGGACCCTGAAACTTCATCACCGTCACCGGCTCGCCCAGCGGCCAGATGACCTGCGGAGAGACGCCGATGTTCGATTCGCTGTGGCTGCGGAGAATCAGCGGCTCGTGATCCTTGTCGAAGCCACGCAGCTTCGATGGCGAGCTGCAATGGGCGCCCATCAGCGTGTTGTTGACCGTATTGGGTGCGGGGTCTTGCATGAAGCCGCCGCGGCCGCATAGCCGGGCGGTCAGCAGCAGCGAGATGGCCGCATTCCAATCGCATTCGCAGCAGCCCACGCTCCCTTCGTCGTTGAGCTTCATCCAGGCGATGCAGGGCGGACAGGGGATTCGCCGTGCCCCCACCAACCCCAGGCAGTTGAGAGAAATCCCCTGGCAGTTCTCGGCAGCCATCAATCGCTTGGCGACGAAGTAATTCTTGGCGGCGTTGAGGATGTCCTGGGCGTTAGGCTCCACGATCTTCTTGGCCAGTTTGGTGTAATAATCGGCCAGAGCTTTCACCTCCTCTGTGGCTTCGACCGCCTTGGCCTCTTCGGTCCAACGGTCCAGCGGGATGTAATGGAGCGTGGTGCCGATCACATCTAGCTTCTTGTCCTCGGTCTTGTCGCCGTTGACGATCAACAGTCGTGTGGTGCGCATGTCGTAAATGGTGCGCATCATCCGCACCGCCACCTCCAACCAATCGTAGTGCTGGGTGGCGGCCACGAACGTCCGCGGCGCGTTGCGGCTGCCCTGAAGGTGCCCGGTGAACGAACTGCCCATCGGGCTGAAGATTATCAAAGGCAGATTCCCTTTCTCTTTGGCGAACCTGTTGGCTTTCGGCCACGAGGTGTTCAGGTCTTGCATGACCAGTATGACGCCTTCGGGCGGATCTGCCTTGCACTGGGCCAACAATGCGTCGACGGCTGCATCGGCGGCGATGGGGTCGGGAGAGATTTCCAGTTCAACGGAGTACTTGGCCGCTGCGTCGGTGAGCGTCTTGGTGTAATCGGCTTTGCGGGCAGCGATGTCGTAAGCCGCCCCGGGCCAGCCCATCCAGTACTTCTCCACATCGGGGTGCAGGAACGCCACGCGCACCCGCGGTTTACCGCCGGCGGCAGGCTGCGGGGCGGACTCGGCTGCCGCTTCTAACAGCCCCGACTGCACCGCCAGTGCCGAAGCGCTCACGGTGGCCAGAAAATCCCGCCGGCAGATCGACCCGCAACAACCGCACAAATCGTGAGCGTGATTGGGGTGTTTATCAGACATGCCTGTGCCCTCCGCAACAGTGGCCCAAGTTCAGTAACAAGCCCCACCGGGATCGACGGCAGGTATTATCACGCGCTGGCTGCTGGGCCGTCAACAATCAACAAATTGTGCACAATCGGCTGGGCCGGTGGGCGCGTGCAAACGATGGTGACCGGGCGGGGGCAGAGGGGGGCAGTTGGGGACAAACAACTATCGGGCTGCGACGAACTCGCGGCATAAGCCACAGCAGACAGGATAGAAGTCTGCTGAGTTGGCCTCCGGCTGCAACGACCTTGCGGAATAAGCGCCGGCGGAGCCGGCTAAGGCAAATCAGCCCCCATCGCGGAATGCAATACTAAACGCTATGCGCTTTGTGGTGGTCCAGCGGCGCCGGCTGGGCCGGGCGAAGTGCCGTCGGCTTGCCAGGTCGAGGCACACTCCGCCTCGAGAAACGTTCAGTCCAGCAGGTCCAAAAACACATCGTCCGACAGTCGGCGCACCGCAGCCGTGCCGTACTCGTCCTGGCGGCGGCGTTTGCCCACCGTATGCCACGGGGTGACGCTCTGAAGCTCCGGCATCACTTCAGTCAGTTGGGCGATGAGCGTCTGGGCCATGCGGCGCACCGGCTCCTCTTTGGTAGCTTCCATGATCGCCAGTGCGGTCTTCATCATCCGCACCAATTGGGCCCTTCGTAAGATGGGAGCAGCGAGCTGGTCTTCGGCCTCGACCAACAGTTCGGCCACGGGAACTTCCAGCACGCTTTGCCATTGATACAACTGGCTGAGCAGCAGATCGGTAGTGGGCCGCTCTTGCAGCTTTACGCGCGAGACCTCGATGTTCAACCGGCGTGCCACAGTGCGGCGCGACATGCCCTGCAACCGGCGCACGATCCCCAGACGATGCAGCGGTCGTGGCGCGCCGGGAAGTTGCGAATCGTTAGCTGCGCCTGCCCCTGTCACGCCACGGTGTATCACGCTCATAAGATGTCCCCTCCCCTCTCCGCGGTGATCGAATGGCCATCGACGAACCCGATTTCAGAAGGCCGCATTGCCATTGCGGAAAAGCGTTTTCTCACGCACGTCAGAAGAGGCACAGTCAGGCGGCGCTGCTTGCCCGGTCCCCAAGCGCCGCGACCTGCGCTAGCCCGTTGGCCAGCTTAGAGGCGAACGCCCTAACGCACCACAAAGAGTCGACTCGCCACTAGCGTTGTATGATAATCTGCTAGCGGTGGGCTGGCAACCATTTTTCGGTGCGCATGTGGCTGGCAGTGAACTGGACACTTTGTCGGCTGCACTGCAACTCCAGTTTGCCAACGAATTCGTTGCCAAAAGCCCTCGCGCCGTTGGCTTCTTGCGCCAGTCACTTGCCGGCCAGCGAAGACTCGATGTACGCTAGATAGTTGGGCCGGCCGGGCAAGCAGCGCACCGGCGCTTGCTGCAACTTCCGCCTGTACAGCAGTCGATAAGCGTGCGGGGCTTTGGAGGAGCCGGACGGCCGGTGGAAGACAAGCGACTCGTCGTCTGCGGCAAGGCTATCGGATTGCATGGCCGCCTGATACAGCCGTCGCACCTGTTCGGCGCTACTGGCGCTGGGCCGCTCGGCCACGATCACCAGCGTTCCTGTGCTGTGGCGCAGACCGCTGCGTATCGCCGCGCTGTGTCCCCGCCGGCGTCCATGACGCACCAACGTAACCTGCGGATACGCCGTGGCCAGTTCGGCGGCCACCTCGCTGGTGGCATCGGTCGAGCCGTCGTCCACCACCACCAATTGGAACTTATCGGTCAGCTCCGCGGCCACTTCCAGCAACCGCTGCACGGTCGCCGTCAAGCAGTCTTGGGCATTATAGACCGGAAGCAGCAAGGTCAGCGCGCATTCCACCCGAGCGTCCTTTGAGCAGTTGGAGTGTTGGCCGGCGACAAACTGGCTTCTCACTTTGAACTTCGGGCGGCCGGCAGCGGAGGCTGAAGCCAACCGCAAGCAAGCCGTTTTGGGCGGAACGTATTGATAGCATTGAACAATTGGCCGTTTTGGCCCACACCGAATGTGCGGCCCCCTAGTCGCTCGGGGCACCTCCGATTATGCTAAATGTTTCGTGTGGCGCGGGGCCGACGGTGGTATGCGTCGAACCACCGCGCCGTAGCGCCCGCCGAACGCCATGCGGCCCCAACGGCGCGGTTGCCCCCGCTAATATCTGCGGGATTTCGGGCAAGCGCGCTTCTCGGGGAGTTCTGCGGGCCGAAGGGGACCAGTACCGTGTTCGACGGCCCCCCGACGTTGCATCGCGCCCGCGCCGGTAGCGACGAACACGCAAGACCACTAATCCCGATTGCCACTCGATCGCGATTGCAGACACAGTGAGCCTGCCATGAATGCCGGCCAAAACAGCTCGGTGAACGGTCCAGACTTCTCCCGGGGCGATGGCCTGCTGCCGGCCATCGTGCAGGACGTCTATACCGGCGAAGTGCTCATGCTGGCCTATATGAACGCCGAGAGTTTTGCGGAAACCCTGGCCACCGGCCGGGCCGTGTATTACAGCCGCAGCCGCCGAAAACTGTGGCGCAAGGGAGAAGAAAGCGGGCATGTTCAACTCGTCCGCCAGGTGCTGGTCGACTGCGACCTAGATACGATCTTGCTCAAGGTCGAACAACTCGGCGGAGCGGCTTGTCATGAGGGTTACCGGAGCTGCTTCTACCGCCAGGTCACCGCTGACGGTCTGAAAATCATCGCTGACCGCGTGTTCGATCCCCGTGAGGTTTACAACACCGGCCGCGCCGAGCATGTGTCGCAGCAGACGCACAAGCCGTAGCACAAACCAGTAGGCGAACGGTAAACCAGCAAAACACTGCCGGGGCGCCACGACATGCACTGCATCTAAGGTGCTAGCGACGACCTCGGCCGTACGATCGCTGCTATCGCATAGTTATGCAATTTTGTGAGTAATGTTTTGTCGCTGAGTTTTCTGATATGGGCAACAGTGCTGAGAATCGCAGAGTTTTAAAACTCGGCCTACCCGCCGGAAGCCTTCAGGAGGCGGCTGCCGAGTTATTTCGTCGGGCCGGGTACAAGATCAGCTTCGGCGCCCGCAGCTATTATCCGACCATCGACGACGAGGAGATCGAATGCCTGTTGATCCGCGCCCAAGAGATGGCCCGTTACGTGCAAGATGGCGTGCTCGATGCCGGATTGACCGGTTACGACTGGATCGTGGAAACCGGCGCCGATGTGCATGAGGTGGTCGAGTTGGTGTTCTCCAAAGTCAGTCGGCGGCCGGTACGCTGGGTGTTGTGCGTTCCCGAGGACTCGCCCGTCCGCAGCGTCAAAGACCTTCAGGGAAAGCGCATCGCCACCGAGGCGGTGGGCCTGACTACGCGCTTCCTACAACAGCACGGTGTCGAAGCCCGGGTGGAGTTCAGTTGGGGTGCAACCGAAGTCAAACCCCCCAGACTGGCCGACGCCATCGTGGAAGTTACCGAAACCGGCAGCTCGCTGCGTGCCAATAACCTGCGGATCGTCGCCGAGGTGCTGCAAAGCACCCCCCGGCTGGTGGCCAACCATCAGTCCTACGCCGATCCGTGGAAAAAGCAAAAGATCGACGACATCGCTTTGATGCTTCGCGGGGCGATAGCGGCGGAGGGAAAAGTGGGGCTGATGATGAACGTCCGCCGCACCGACTTGAAACGGGTGCTGTCGCTGTTGCCAGCGCTGAAGAATCCGACCATTTCGGATTTGTCCGACAAAGACTGGGTGGCCGTCAATACCGTGCTAGACGAGACCATTGTGCGGCACATCATTCCGCGACTAAAAGCCGCCGGAGCCCAGGGAATCGTAGAATACCCACTAAACAAAGTAATCGATTAAATGAGGAAGTCCGGCAATTGCAGCTACCCAACGCCGTGTCTTCAATGGTATTTACTGGTTGGGCTGCACGGTTCTTCCCAGGTGCATAGAATCAGCACATAGTAAAACCACGGCCTCCGATCTTCGGACGCCCTCGAGTAATCGATCGACGTGTGCAGCTCGTCCCGGGCAGAAAAAGGGTTTGATCGCTTTAGGCACCGCTGCGGCGCCCTGTGGCCGCTGCATTTACCTCTCACGGAGACATTTACATGAGCGCCGAAGTCAACCTCAACGACTTGCTGACCCGTCACCGCCTGGAAATGCCCCCACCCCCAAAACCGCAGGGAATATATACCCCACTGCTGGTGGTTAACAATCTGGCGTTTACTGCCGGCCATTTGCCGCTCCGTCCCAGCGGCGAGATCGTCAAAGGGCGATTGGGCGAAGACCTCGATGTTGCCGCCGGTTACGAGGCAGCCCGCCTGGCCGGCCTGGGCATCCTGGCCACATTGCGCCAAGCGCTGGGAAGCCTGGATCGAGTCGTCCGCGTGGCAAAAGTGGTGGGCATGGTCAACTGCACCCCCCAGTTCGACCAGCATCCAGCGGTGATCAACGGGTGCAGTGAACTGCTGGCCGAGGTGTTCGGCTCCGGCGCCGGTGCGCGCAGCTCTTTTGGCGTGGCTGGTTTGCCTTTGGGCGCCGCGGTGGAAATCGAGGCCATTTTCGAGATCGAGTAGCCCGGCGGCTTGCTGGCACAGAGCCGTTTAGGCCCGTGGAGTAGCTCATCGCTGGGATTCTTGGTGGGATAGCACCTTTGCTTGCAGTCCGTGAAACGCAACCGGTTTTCGTTGCAATGGAACTTCGGATTGCTGAGAAATACAATTCCGGCAATTCGATTCTCGACAGTACGTGCAGAATGGAGTGCCGATGGGTGCACGCCGACACTCTCCTAGCCCGATAGTGAAGCCGCCATCCAGCCGCGAGTGATTGCCTTCGGCTGGTATGGGGGCAAGTATTCCCACCTCGACTGGCTGCTGCCGTTGTTGCCTGCCTGCCTGCCGTCATTATTGCGAACCGTTCGGAGGATCGGCGGCGGTGTTGCTCAACCGAGATCCATCGCCCATCGAGACTTACAATGATCTGGACGGTGAGGTGGTCAACTTCTTCCGGGTTCTTCGCGACCACAAATACGAGTTGATCGAGAAGATAGGTTTGACGCCGTTTTCCAGAGAAGAGTTCGCAATCGCATGCCAGATCGATCCCGCTTTGCCGCCGGTGGAGCGCGCCCGCCGATTCTTCGTCCGGGCGCGCCAGGTGCGCACCGGCCTGGCGCAAACGCGCTAGCTTGGGTCGATGGGCGAATTGCTGCAATACCAGCAGAGCGGGAATGAGCGGCGTGGTCAGCCGCTGGCTGGGCAGCGTTGAGAAACTACCGGAAATCGCCGAGCGCTTTCTTAGAGTTCAAATCGAAAACAGACCGGCAATAGACGTGATACAACTGTACGACGGCCGCGGCACTTTGTTCTATTGCGGCCCCCCTTACGTGCATCTTACGCGTGGGGACGACAAGGCCTACGGGCATGAAATGACCGAGAACGATCATCGGCTGTTGGCCTACGTGTTGAACGCCGCAGCCGGCATGGTGGCGATATCCAACTATGATTGCCAGTTAATGGACGAGCTTTATCCTCCGCCGAAGTGGCGGAAGCACGTTGCCCCTGAGAAAACAATTCACTCAACCAAAGGTACGCGTGTAGAGGTATTGTGGACCAACTACGATCCGGCTGACCCGCCTTGGAAGCCAGTTCAACCGAAAGTAGACCTATTCGATGACGCCCAGTGAAATACTCGACCAGGTGTTGCAGGCTGCCCAATCGGCGCTTTCGCAAAGGCAGACCCGACACCAAGAGAACATCGATCGCTTGGAATTGATCTGCCGCTATCCTGACAACCGGGCGCCGGTGCGCGTGTTGTTGGCTTGCATGTTGGCCAGGGCCGCGGATGAAGCACTCGACCCGCGGAAACCGTATACCCATATCGGCACACCGGACAGCTTTTCCGGCAGAATGTACGATGAGCGATATTATTACGCCGCTAATCCTTAAGCACCGTCTTCCTTGCAACCCTACCACCGCTTTTCTCACTCCCGGCTTTGGCAATTTCAATCGTCCCCTGGGCACGGACGTGGAACCTGTAGGCCGGCCCCAGGAGCTTTACACCGCTCTTTATGCACTCCTCGAGGAAGTGGCCGCCCGCAATGAGAGCGCCGTGGCATTGCTTACCGATGCCATACGCATCCTGCTTGAAGTGCGAAATGAGCGCTCGCGCGCCTTGCAAACGCTGCTTGCGCAGACGCAAGGCCGGAAGCGTCCTGTGCTGCTGTCCTCCAAGGCAATCGTGGATCTGATTGAGCAGCACTTGGCTTGTCGCCACTCTGCCCGGCTGCCGGTGTTGCTGTTGGCATCGGCGTACGACGCTGTTGGCGCTCAGCTTGGTGAACTGCGTAGGCCGCTGTGGGCACATACTGCGGCCGACAAGCAAACTGGATCGCTAGGCGATCTCGCAGTGAGACTGGTCAACGAGGAAAACGTGCGTACGGTTTACGAAATGAAGAGCAAGCCGGTAACTCAGGAAGACATCGACCGGGCAATCCAGAAAATAGCCCGGGCAACGCCGCCCATCGACAACTACTTGCTGGTAACGACGAACCCCGTTTTACCTACGGTTCACCAATACGCCAAGAACCAATACCTCGCCACTGGAGGTATTGAAATCGCTGTTGTGGACTGCGTAGGTTTTCTGCGGCATTTTCTTCATTTCTTTCATCGCATTTCATCGCAAGCGAATCCAATTTCTGGACGCCTACCAAAAGCCGGTGCTGGAGGAACCCGAGACTGCTGTTAGCCCCGCGCTAAAGCAGGCTTTTCTCGCCCTGCGGCTGGCTGCCGAATCCGAATCGTAGCGGTCAACGACTATCCGGCAAAACCCGACTTTTGCCGTTTTGCTTGGATCGACCCCGGCGTTTACTCATTGGCAGCTCATCACGAATAGGCGTTACTGCTGAAAGTGCTTCGACCGCATGAACTTCCGCGGGCAATGCTAGCGTTGATACTACCGTCCCGTTTTGGTGATAAGCCGAAACGGCAAGACCAGTCGCTGCGCGCACCGTAAATTGCCGCAAATCCAAAGCCATGAAAAAATCCTGGCCAAATCGACCCTGGGTAAACCCCAGGGTCACTACCCTGGCTTATCCCCAGTTTTCTGCCTCGACTAAAATGGCTTGCAGCAAGGCGCCAAGCGCTTGCAACGCCGTCAGTTCCGGCAGCCGAACCATCTTCCGCCCGATGAAACACAGCCCGCACGCGCAGGGGCGATTGTTGTTGCGCCACATCCCTGCCGGGTAATGCTTCAGGGCCATAAGCCCGATCCCCCAAAAGCAGCCAGTACGCTAAGCTCAAAAGCCGCAACAACCGGTCGAAACGATGGCTTTTGCGCAGTCCCACACATACTCTGGTGATCCGCAGGACGGCTTGCATGGCGCTGATGGCGGTTGCCTCCGCTAGTGGTGGTTGAGATGGTTTCTTAGACGCTCAATCTTTTACCAAAAAACGACTTGCGAGGAACCGCCAATTTTTTCCGCCGGGCCACAAAACTGGGGATAAGTCAGGTGGCCACCCTATTGACGGAGCCAGCGTATACCGCTATAAGTAGATCGTCTGATTTTTGACAAAGCGCAAGTTAGCCACATGAGCCCCCGCATAGTCAAGCTGGCTAAATCGTTTCTGATCGTCTGGGGCGGCCGTTGTCTTAAAGGTGTGTTGGCTTTCGCCCCCTTTGTGGCATATCAGGTTGGGCCTGAGAGTCGCGAAAAGCGGGATTCGGCCCCACCCGATGCGTAATAAAGGCCCAAGAGGCCCAAGCGGCTGAAAAAGCCGAAACAGGAGAAAAAGCGGCTCAAATGTCAACCGTCTGGCAAAGAAAGGAACCACCATGACAGCACAAATCCCAGATGAGTTCATCTTCAAGGGAGAGGTGTATTCACTTATCGGCATCCGCGGGGGTACCCTTGCTTCCCCGCAGCAATTCGGTATGCAGCCAGAAATGATGCACACCGGATGCTATCGGGGATTCTATGCCACATACGAACTCACGGAAGACGGATTGTATCTTAGAGAATTGACCCTTAGAGAGGCAAACGAGAGATACTTACCGATCGGTGAAGTCATGCCACACGTAAGTTGTGAGGAAGCTACTTATTACAATCTGAATGAGTTGATTCCGTTCACGGGGCAGATCCGGCTGGCCAAGGATTTTATAGAGGAACTGTACGTCCACATGGGATACCAGAAAGCGACTGCTTTCAAGACGGTATTGGACATAACTCTTAAAAATGGGAAAGTAGTCGATATAAAAGATCGTTCCCGGGAAATGGAACGGAAACGCGGTGCCTTCAAGAAACGTTACGACTCCGGGAATATGCTACAGATGATCAAAGATGCTTTCAGTCTGGACATGGACTTGGAATAGCAATGCCCGGCACAACGCTCCAGTCGACCGTGCAAACGGTGCACGGCTTCGTCTCGGCTGAGCATTGGGCGTGGAGTTGTTTGCGGCATTTTCTGCCTGGACGACACATTACCGGCGGTTGTAGGTGATCTGCCCTGAGGGATGATGGCAAGACATGCGCAGTAGTGCAACCCTCGTTGAACGTCGGTAACACTTCAGCCCTGTGAAGTGGGCAGTGGATCGGGTTTTTTCTATTATGTCTTTGGCGCATGGCAACATGCACCTCGGCTTTGCCTGGAAATCCGCTAGACGTTCTTGGGCAGGGGACGTTGATTGAACAACAATCGCGGATGATCTACGAGTTGAATATGGAAGCGGTAGTCTTCGCCTTGTTACTTCAGGCCAAGCGGATTGCCGAGCAGCCAGGCGGAGGCGGGAAAAACAGCTTCGTCTGCGATTGGTGGGCTAAACACTACCGTGGAGGAAGCCACTTTGTCCCGGCGGTGGATGGGCTCCAGACAGGGTTAGGGCTTGGCGGCGAGGCCGTGGGCCTCTAAGTTCAGCGACAGGGGGCGGCCCGCGGCCGTTGGCTGCGGCCGCAGGCCAGACGTGGGGCAATTCTGGAGGCGTGCCTGGCTCTAGAGGCGCGACCGGGGTCGTCTTACCTCCGACGGCTGGAGGAAAGTTGGTCCCTCCCTTGCTACGCAACTCCTACCCCTTTGCCTTCCTCGCCTGCTTCCACCTGCAACGCAACCGGCTCGTAGAAGCGTACAAACCAACCACAGAGTTCCACTTGTAATTCCATTTGAAACAAGCTGTTAGAATGCTTTAACTCGCGGAGAACCTTTATAAATGGTTTTCTCGCCTTTGGGCGGGCTGCTGGTAGAATAGACGGCGATAGAGCGGCGTCTTGGCGTATGTTGGCAAGTTCGGACCGTGGGGGGCTTTCCGATGCGACCGCGCTGTGTGCTTGCCGGCATCGTTCTGGTCCACTGTGGCTGTGCGGTTGTTCTGGCGGCAGCCCCGTCGCTGGCCACACAGGCAGCCGAGCGGCCTGCTGCCCGCTTCGCACAGGGGCCTATAGTAAGGCAGCAACAGGGGAGGACAGTCATCGAGTTTGCTGCCGCTGCGCCCACGGACTGTGCGGTGGTCATTCGCGACGCCGAGGGCCGCTTGGTGCGGCACTTGGCTGCCGGGATGCTCGGCCCGAACGCTCCGCCGCCGCTGGAAAGAGGCACGCTGGTTCAAAGGCTGGTGTGGGACGGCAACGACGAGGCGGGGCGCCCCGCGGGCAAAGGGCCGTTTCGGGTTCACGTCTGGCTAGGGCTGTCGCCGCAACTGGATGGCTTCATCGGCTTTCAGCCTGCGGCTCTTGGCTCGGTGCGCGCCTTAGCCGCCAGTGCCAAAGGCGAGTTGTTTGTTTTCCATTGCTTCGGCGCACTGCATCCGAATGATAACTCGCTGGCATGCAGCGTCTATAACCGCCAAGGAAATTATCTGCGCACCATCCTACCCTATCCGGCAGGTCTGCCCGAAGAAAAGCTTCCCCAATTACGGCAGGTCAGGCTGGCCGACGGCCGAGCTGTGCCGTTCATCTATCAGGCCGAGACCCGCTCGTTCATTCCCGGTGCGGGCGATTTGCCGCCACAGCGGGCTGTGGCCACCAGCGACGGGCGAGTGGCGTTTGTGGGTATACAGGAACGGGCCGGCGGTGCCTTGCGCTACGCCCAGGCCGGCGTGGCGCAAGTGGTGGTTATAGGCAGCGACGGCAGCCTGCCGACAAGCGGCGCGCTGAAAACGATTCTAGCGAATCTGTCGGCCAGCGGAGCGAGCCTGGCACTCTCGCCGGATGAAAAGACGGTGTATGCGGCCGGGTTGCGGGAAGGCGACTACGAGGGCAAGCCCATCCACGCCGTGCTTCGCTTCGCCTGGGACGATCCGCAACCGCAGGTGTTTGTCGGCGATAAGGCCGTAAGCGGCAGCGACGCGACGCATCTGAACGAGCCGGCCAGTGTAGCTGTTGATGGTGGCGGGCGAGTTTACGTGGCCGACAAGGGCAACAACCGGATCGCGGTCTTCGCAGCCGACGGTTCGCCGCTGGGGAGCCTCGCGGTAGAAAAGCCCGCGCGCGTCGAAGTCCACCCCCGCACCGGCGCCGTGTACGTGCTCGGCGGTCCGCAGGTCAATAAGCTACAGAAGTTTGCCGCTTTGGATGCACCGCGGGCGGTAGCCGAGATTACGCTACCTGCCTTCCGACACCCGCGCTATACGGCGCTAATGGCGCTAGACAGCTCCGCTGATCCGCCGGTGCTATGGTTCGGCACGCCTTTTTCGCACTATGCCAGGTTCCGGCTGCTGAGGTGCGAAGACTTGGGTGCGGAGTTCGGCAAACTGGTCGAGGTTGTGCCAGACTTTGCTCCACAGGATGCGTTCGGCGACAAGGCTCTTGCTGGCCCGGTTGGCGCCGGGCCGGTGACCGACGTGAGTATCGACCCGGCCTCCGGTCGGCTATGGACTTCATCTGGTTCCGGCGAGCCTGGCAGATTCTTCCACGGCCCGAGCGGCAAGCCTTTGCCCAACCCTCTGCCTGCGCTTGCTGGTTCGGGCAACATCGCCGCGATGGGGCGCGACGGGCGGCTGTACGTGTATCATGGCTACCCCTCAGCAATGATCTCCCGCTTCACCGCAGCAGGCCAAAGCCTGCCTTTCGATGGTGCGGAGGGCAAGATTACTGGCTTAGGCAGCCCACGCGTGCGCGGACGGGGCATCACCGCCGACCGCCACGGCAACCTGTACGTGCTTTATCAAAAGAGCAAGGAGAAACTTTCCCCTGGCGATGCCGAGGACGCCAACGCCCTGGCCGTGTACGGACCCGACGGCCGGCTGAAGCACGAGAAGCTCATCGACGCCGAGATTCGCAGCATCAACTCGGTGCGCGTGGATAACGTAGGGAACATATATCTGGCCGTTGGCGTGCGTCCTGCCGACGTGCACGTGCCGGAGGATTTCGCCCACATCGAGCGCGGCCAGCCGTGGAAACACGGCATGAACTCCACACACATCGACTGGTATCCGCTGCTGTACGGCTGCATCGTGCAGTTCGGCCCTCAAGGAGGCGAGATACGCAGCGGCAGCGGCGGGCGCGACGTAATTTACGGGTACGACAACAAGACGCAAATCAAGGGGGCACGTTGGATGTACTTCGGCGTCAGCCCCGTGCCCTCGTGGCGCACCAAAGGCACGCCCGATGTCTGCCTGTGCGAATCGCCCCGCTTCGACGTGGATGGCTTCGGGCGCTGCTTCTTCCCCGATGTCGCCCGATGCCGCATCGGCGTGCTCGACGCGGCCGGCAACGAGCTGTGCTTCTTCGGGGCGTATGGGAACCAGGACTCGGCGGGGCCGGGCAGCGCAGTCCCACAGCCGGAGATCCCGTTGTGCTGGCCGCAGGCTGTGGCAGTCGACGAGCAGTTCGTATACATTGGCGATCGGCTCAACCGTCGGGTGGTGCGAGTGAAGCTAGCCTATCAGGCTGAACGGTCGTGCGAAATCAGATAGCGCGACACAATCCCCGCGGCTGCCTCTGTGGGTGAGCCAACTTCGTCCGCAGCTAACGGCCTGCGGCAGTGGCAACGCCCCACATTTGCACCCATTTGATTTCGGAAACGTGCTCGATAATAGCAAGCTGCTGAACCAGGCGAAGGTGCGCACATGGCTACACGAAGCGGATTGGGTTGCCTGTTGATAATCTTGGTGGGCGGAGCGGCGCTGGCCCAGCAGGCGGCGCTGCCCGACTTCTCCTGGCTGCCTAAAGCCCCACCCTTGCCGCCACCAAGGGGGCAGGTAATCCGCGTGGCCACGGTCGACGAGTTGTTTCGTGCGGCCCAGGTCGTCCGGCCGGGAGGAACCATACTGGTGGAAGACGGCCACTACATGATGCCCCGTTACTTCGAAATCCGCACCGATAATGTTACGCTACGCAGCGCCTCGGGACAGCGGGAACGAGTGATCCTCGATGGCGCCCGCAGCCAACATGGGGAACTGGTAGGAATCACCGGTTGCTCGGGAGTGACCATCGCCGACCTGACGATTCAGAACGTCAAGTACAACGGCTTCAAAATCAACTCGAATCTCAAAGCCCACAAGGTCACTATTTACAATTGCGTGATCCGCAACATCTGGCAACGTGGCGTCAAAGGGCCTGCCGTCCCCGAAGCCCAGGCCGACCAGCTCAGTCCCCGCGAGTGCCGCATCCAGTATTGCCTGTTTTACAACGATCGCCCTAAGAGTTACCAGGATGATCCCACCGATCGAGCGGACACCTTCCGAGGAAACTATGTGGGTGGAATCGATGTGATGCAGGCCCGTGGATGGGTAATTTCCGACAATGTATTCTGGGGCATTCGCGGGCGCACTGGGGAAGCGCGCGGCGCCATCTTCTTGTGGATGGATAGCCGCGATTGCATCGTGGAACGAAATGTGATCGTCGATTGCGATTCGGGGATTTGTTTGGGGAACAGCCATCGAGCGCAGTTCCCTATCCATTGCACTGGCTGTATTGTGAGGAATAACTTTATCGTGGGCGGGCCGGAAAACGGCATCCTGGCCGATTACACCAAAGATTGCAAAATACTGCACAATACAATCCACAATCCTGAAAGCCGTCTGAAAAGGCTGATCCGCCTGGTGCACGACAACGATGGACTGCTGGTGGCCAACAATCTGCTCAGCGGCCCGGAAATGCGAGTCGAAACCCAAAGCAACATTCAATTACGTGACAATCTTACCCAGGTTCTCTCCGAAGCCTTCGTAGACATCGCTAGCGGGAACCTGCACTTGAAGCAGCGGCTCAGGGGGCCAGGGGCGGTCGTCCCCCGGCTCAGCGAAGCCCCGGAAGATTTCGACCGGCAGCGGCGCAGCGAGCAGACCGACGTCGGGGCAGACCAATTCGGCGGGAGGTGACAGATGCGGTGGTTAGTGAGCTGCTCGTGTGTCGGGGTGGCCGTGGCGGCCGCAGTATCGCTGGCGATGGCCCGTGAATATTCCCCACGGGTAGTTTCGCCGCATCGGGCCGATGCCTATAGCATGCGCACGTTCGCCCAGTACCCGCGGTGGCGCGACCTGAACGGCGATGCCCTGGCCTGGGAATTGTACAAGTACTTGGTGGATACCCGATCAGGGCTGTTCCATTGCAACGAGGTGATCGAGGGCACCGATGTGCTCAGCGAGTACACCAACGTGCGCGACCCGGTGAAGATCATCAATGTGTACGGGTACGCTTATTGCGGCATACTTGGCCCAGTGATGGCGGGCATCTGGCAGGACATGGGAAAGGGGAAGGCACGCACCATAACCTTGCCCGCTTGGGCTCATGTGGCTGCCGAGGTCTTCTACGACGGTCAGTGGCACTATATGGATTTGGACGTCCGCGCTGTGTTCCGTCGCGAGGACGGAAGGCTGGCCTCGATGGCCGAGGCGCGCAGCGATTCTTCTTTGTGGCGCAACCGCGGGCCGCTGTTCTTCCCCAACGATTCCCTGGAAAGCACGCGGAAGATTTACGAGAAAACACCGGTTCACCATTACCACAATTTCAATCAGAGTGGACACACCATGGATTACGTGCTTCGCCAAGGCGAGAGCTTCATCCGCTGGTGGACTCCCCAGGGTGGTCGCTGGAATCATCCTACAGTGTGGAATACGCAGGACTGGCTACGCAAGCTGATCGAACAACCGCCGCGCGGGCCGAAGCCCAATCATCGGCACTTCACCATCCACAATCATGGCAACGGGAGGTTTACGTATCAGCCGAACCTAACGGATCGTTCTACGGATTTCGAGGACGGGGTTTACGAGGCGCACAACGTACGCACTTCGTCGGCCGGCCTGACGTTGACCAGCCCGGGCAGCGGATACGCGATATTCGAGGTGCGCTCGCCTTACGTGATCGTTGCCAAGGTGGGAGAGCTGGATACTACCGAGGACGATTGCCAGGCTTCGGTTGTACAGATCGACGCCCATCGCGCCGCGCTTGCCATTTCGCTGGATAACGGACTGACCTGGGAGGAGCTGAAGGCATCGTCGTGGCCGGCGACGCTCGACTTGACGCCTTATGTGTCCGGGCGATACGGCTACTTGATAAGGGTGACTTTGAATGGCCGACCGGGCGAAGCCGTGGTGCGATCGCTGAACATCGTCACCTGGGTGCAGGTCGCGCCAGCCGCGCTACCCGCACTGGCAAAGGGCGTAAACCTGATGGAGTATCGCACCGGCGACCATTACGGGTTGAAGACGCGCGTGATGGAACTGCGCACGCAGGCGAACGATCCGAAACATCTATTCAAGTACTTGGTGGAACCGCCGCGCGACTACGATCCACAGCGAAAGACCGCACGGATACGCGGGAGCGTGATTGCCCGAGTCGAGCCGCCGCCGGGAACCAAGATCGCATGGTTCACGGCCGGCGGGGCGTTCAACACCTATCAGCTTCAGGCGGCCCGCAATACCCGCAACACCATAGCCTACGCGGTCGATAAGCCCGAAGGATTCCAGGAAATTTACCGCTCCGAGATTCCCACCGATACCGAGCACTGGAACTACAACGGTTACGCGGAGGTAAAGCTTCCGCAGCCGGCCGAGAGGCTGTTTGTTCGCTACGTAGGGGATCCGGCGCTGAACAACATATACATTTACGCCCACTGTGTGGAAAAACCGCGGCCCTCCCGACGTCCTGTTGTAATAACGCACGTCTGGCAAGAGTCGGGCCAAAGAAAACGCAAGACGGTGGAATTGAAAGGTCCGGGCACTTATCAGATCGTCGCCGCCAGCGACCCGGTCGACGAGTCGATCGAGATCGCAGTTCCCAGCGATGGGCGGTGATCAGCGCTTTCCCGATCTTCTGCCGCACTTACTGGTGCGGGCGAAAAATCGCGGCGCAAGCGCTGGGCGCATGCGCCCCGCCTCGTGCTCGGAGTCGGTGCTGCTTGGCCGTCGGTTGACGGCTTGGTCCGCCACGGGTCGACTGCGCGCCGCCAGAGCGGCAAATGCGTCTGGGCGTCGGCTTGTGTGCGGTCGGCCCACGACTGCCGAGAAAGACTCAGGCCGCCTTGCGCCGTCGGTACCAGACGCCGGCCACAGCCGCGGCGCCCATTAGACTCCAGACCAAAATGCTGCTTGGCTCGGGCACCAGGCCGCCTTGTCCGCCCGGGCTCATCATGCCCAGTATTTCGGTGCGTGTAGGCGCCCAGACGCCAATGCTGCTCCAACGCCACTTGTCGTAGCTGCTCATCTGCCCCCAGTTGCCTGGCTCCGGCTGGCAGTTCCACCAGAAGCGCTGTGTCTGCACTGGGTCTTGGATTTCGTAATATCCGTTGTTACCGTCCTTGGCGTAAACGGCTACGTCGAAAATCAACTCGTTGGTTTTATCGCCTGCGAAAACCATGTCCATTTGCAACAGGGTGCTCCACGTGGCCGTCTGCGCGGCAGAGATCACCAGCAGAGTCGGCCAAGGGTCGGCGGGAGTGTGCGACTGCCAGCCGGTGACCGAAAAGTTTTGGAACACCGGTCGTTGGAAATAGTCGTTCGGCGAGACCATCTTCACGGCGATCAGATCGAACGGCCGGTTAGTAAGATGGCCGCCGTACTCGGTCCACGACTGCTGGAATCGCTGCACCCAACTGTTGGCGTCCCACGGGTCGCCTTCGGTAATGGCGGCCAACGACGAAAATGACCACCCCCACACGGTTGCCGCGCACACCACAAACCACAATAGTTGCTTCTTCATCTGCTACCCCTTCTCTGAATCACTGACCACCACCCATATGTTGCCCACACCGATAGGGCAACCAATTTAGTATCTTAGTCGGATTAAATCGACTTTCAAGTGGATTTTGTCGGAGATTCGCGGTTCAGCGGGCAAGCACAGCGGACACTGCCGATCCGCCGCATGGCGGGTATAGAAAGCGAAGCTAGCTTTTCGACGGCAGACAATTCAGCGATTATGGCACCGCGCGATTCACCCGTTATGGCGGCGGACGTAAGTTCGTCGCATCGCGGTCCTGCCGCAACAGATGAAAGCCATTGCGCCGGAACGTAAAATACAACGTGAGGCGATACGTGACGATGGGCATTATGAGAGCAAGCGGGAATATTTGGGCTGTTTGCCGGCAGCTCTTGGGGCCGGCAGCTTCGATCCAGGGGCAGGGCGGAGCAGAGAGCAAGGCTGACCGATGACTTTTCTGGAACTACCATTCTTGTTAGCTGCTTTGGCCGCGGCGATACCGGTGATCTTGCACATGATCAACCGGCAAAAGGTCAAGGACTTGCCTTTCCCCACGCTGCGTTTCCTGAAGATCAGCGTCGAGAAGACTCGGCGGCGGAAACAAATCCACGATGTGTTTTTGATGTTGCTCCGCGCGGCGGTGTTGGTGCTGATTGCTTTCGGGCTGGCCAAACCGACGGTCACTCATCTGGGTACTCTGTTGGCAGGCGGAGCACGAGCGGCAGTGGTGATAATCTTGGATAATTCGGCCAGCATGGGGATGATCGACCCCCAGCGCCCGCGATTCGATGTGGCCCTCGGCGCTGCCCGACAAGTGCTCGACGAGCTTGGCGACGGCGACCTGGTGGCGCTGTGGCTTACCGGCGGGCCGGTCCGGGGCGAGGAGCGACTGGAGCGGTCGCAAGAGAAAGTTCTGCAATTGCTCGGCGAAGCGCGGGTGAGCTACCAGCGGGCCAACTTGGCGCAGTTGGTGCAGCGGGCACGCGAAGTGCTGGCCGCCTCGACGGCGGTCAACAAGCAGATCTACGTGATTAGCGACTTTCAGGCCCTGTCGTGGGAAGGATTGCAAAATCCCGGTCAGTCGGCGGCCGAGGAAGGCCAATTGACCGAGGAGCAGCTCAAGACGTTGCGAATCCCGGTGATTTGCGTAGATTGCAATCGGGCGCCGAAGCCCAACGTGGCCATCCAGCGGGTGACTTTGGAGACGGCCGTGCCGGTAGCAGGCGTGCCCGTCAAGGCCATAGTCGATCTGTTCAACGCCGCCACGGTGCCGCAATCGGCTGTGCTGGAGTTGCACGTCGATGGCACGAAGATCGCCGCCAGCCCGGCCATCAACCTACCGCCGGGAGCTACTGCCAAACACGAGTTTTCATTTGCTTTCGAGCGCGGCGGTTTGCATCGGGGCGAAGTGCGGCTGGCCGGCAGCGATGGCTCGACGCTGGACAACCGCCGCTTCTTCGCCATGGAAGTTGACCAAGGCATTCCCGTGGCGATCGTCAAGCCCGCGCGACACGAAATCCCTTATCTGGAAGACACGTATTATTTAGAGCTGGCGCTGGCGCCGGGCAAGGAGGGGCAGTGGGCGTTGCAGGTTTCGACCCTGACGGCTGGGGAACTGGCTTCCGAACCGCTGGAAAAATACAAGGTCATCTATTGCGTGAACCTGCCTGCCCCTAGCGAAGAAATCGCTCAGCGGCTCCGCAGCTACGTGGAGCGGCGCGGGAATCTGGTGTGGTTTAGCGGGGAGAACGTCAAGCCCGAGGCTTATAACCTGATGAACCAGCAGGCCGGCGGCACACTGCTGCCGGCGCCGTTGCTGGAAGTGCGCACGCCCGCGCCGCCAGATGGGCGCGACAGTTGGCACATCGCCCAACTGGACAAGCAGTATCCGGCCTTCAAAGCGCTTGTGGACCCGCCGTCGCTTTACACCAGCGTGTTGGCGTACAAGCATGTGGTCATCGACGCGGGTGCTTCACCTGCGGCACGGATATTGGCCCGCCTCGACGACGGCCAGCCGCTGATCGTAGAGCGCGAGGTGGGCCAAGGGAAAGTCATTTTCATCGGCACCGGGGCGCACGTGGGCTGGACGAATCTGCCGCTGCGGCCGATCTTCCTGCCGCTGGTGGCCCGGCTGACATTCCATCTGGCCGGCGTGGAACATCAGCGGTACGATACGTTGGCCGGCACCCCGCTGGAATTGGCCCTGCCCGAAGAGCCTGCTCCCGTGAGTATCGAAGTGCTCCCTCCCGGCGGGGAAACCTTCCGCCTGCGCAGCCACAGTGCCCCGGACGGCAAAGGGCAGGTTTTTCGCTACGAGAACACTTATGAGCCGGGCGTGTATGTGCTGCGAGTTTTAGACAGCAGCCGTCCTTTGCAGGTGCCGTATTCGGTGAACGTCGATCCCGACGAAGCCCTGCCGGAGAAGATCGACCGCCAGCAGTTGCAGCAGCAATTCGGGATCACGCCGTTGGTATGGGCCGACGATCCCGAAGACCTGAGCAGCACGTTCAAATCGCTGCGGGAAGGACAAAGCCTGTGGGGCTTGTTCCTCACGGCAGTGCTGGTGGCTCTGGTGTTCGAGGCGCTGGTCTCCAACCGCCTGACGCCCAAGCCAGAACAGCAGGCTAAGGCCCTGAGCACCGGTCTGCCGCGCGGTCGGCCGGCCCCGGCCGCAGCCGCGTGAGTCAATTGGCCAGGGGACCGCTGTCTTCGGTGCGGCGTTGTGCGCCTTGCTCTTTGCGGTGATTTGCGGCGGACTGCTCGACTGGGAAAACCGTTACTGTTGCTGGGCAAATCCTGCCGGTGCAGACACCCGGCCAATCTTCCCCGTGCAAAAAATCCGACAAATCCTGCACGTGCAAGCGCCAGCCAGATGGCGCCAGCCAGATCGCGTAGAAGCAAGCGACGGTCACATCCGGATTGTGCACATGCAAGCAATACGCGCATAAGCTGCACGACGGTCATCCGGCTGCGGTCGCTTGCGGATGGGCCTGTTTTTGGGCTGCATGGGTCGGGCCGTCCTGGTCCGCCGAAGCCGACTCGCCTTGCTGTGCGGCATGTTGCGAAACGTCGCCGGCAGCCAGCTTTTCTTCGTCTTTGCACAGTTTGTACTCGAAGCTGTCGACCAGGGCGATCCAACTGGCCTCGATTATGTTCTCGCTGACTCCCACGGTGCCCCACACGTCGTCCTCGTCCTGGCTTTCGATGACCACGCGCACCCCAGCCGCGGTGGCGGCCTCGGAGTTGATTACCCGTACCTTGTAGTCCACCAGGTGTAGCTTGCGCAGATTGGGAAACGACCCGTTCAGCGCCTTGCGCATGGCTTTGTCCAGGGCGTTGACTGGGCCGTCGCCCTCGGCCACCTCGTGGCGGATTTGGTCGCCGATGCGGATTTTCACTGTCGCTTCAGTGCGGATTTGGCTGTCCGGGCCGGTTTCGATGCGCACGTGGTACGAAAGCCGCTCGAAGTGCGGACGGAACTTCCCCATGCACTTGCGCACCAGCAGGTCGAAGGAACCGTCGGCAGCCTCGAACTGGTAACCGGCGTTTTCCATCGAGACCACGCGGGCCAGGATGCGTTCCATCAATTTCGGGTCCTGGCGGATGTTGAAGCGGCTGGCCAGGGCGGCGATGTTCGACCGGCCCGATAGCTCGCTGACCAGTATCCGCCGTTCGTTGCCTACCAGTTGTGGGTCGATGTGCTCGTAGCTGGCTGCCGAACGGATAACGCCGCTAACATGCATGCCGCCTTTGTGGGCGAAAGCGCTTTTGCCCACGAAAGGTTGGTTGGCACGGAAGTTCACGTTGACCATCTCGTAAACGTAGCGCGACAACTCGGTAAGCCGGCGCACGCTTTCGGGCGAAAGGACCTGATAGCCCTGCTTCTTCAGCGCCAGATTCGCTACCACCGAGATCAGATCGGCGTTGCCGCATCGCTCGCCGAAGCCGTTGATGGTTCCTTGCACATGCACTGCCCCGGCCTCCACTGCCGCCAGTGTGTTGGCCACAGCCAAATCGCAATCGTTGTGGCAATGAATGCCCACCGGCACTGCGAGCCGCTGTACCACTGTTCGCGTCGCCTCGGCGACCTGCTCCGGCATACTGCCGCCGTTGGTGTCGCACAGTACCACGCATTTTGCGCCGGCCTGCACGGCTGCGGCGAGCGCCTGCAAGGCGTAGTCGGGGTGTTGGCCGAAGGCGTCGAAGAAGTGTTCGGCGTCGAAGATCACTTCCCGACCTGCGGCGGTCAGGTACTGCACGCTATCGGCGATCATTGCCAGGTTTTCTTCCAGCGAGGTGCGCAGCACTTCGCGGACATGAAACGCCGATGTCTTGCCCACGATGGTCAAAGTTTGCGCGCCGGAGTGCAGCAAGGCTTTAATACCCTCGTCTTGCTCCACAGGGGTGCCTTTGCGGCGTGTCATCCCGAAGGCGCACACCCGGACGTGTTTCAGCTCCAATCGGCGCACTTGCTGGAAGTATTGGGCGTCTTTTTCGTTGGAGGCCGGATAGCCGCCCTCGACGTAATCGAAGCCCAGTTCGTCCAGCCGGCGGGTCAGTGCGAGTTTGTCCTGAAGGGAGAAGCTGATGCCCTCGGCTTGCGCGCCGTCGCGCAAGGTGGTGTCGTAAACTGCAATGCGACGCATAACTGCCGCCTCACCTCACAAAACAAAAAAGCCCCGAAGCCACATCCGGCCTCAGGGCTTGTGCTATGCCGATCGAGCAACGAAAGCCCTTGCGGCCGTCAATCCGCAATAATAATGATGCCCGCAATGCCTATTGCAGCATTGAGCGCTCGGGCAAACGGATTGACGGCCAAGCTTTTCATCGCGCTATCGACTCGTATCGCAAATCGACTAATGGAGTTTATCTCAGCCCGGCAGTACTGTCAATCGCACCGCCGAAAGTAAATATTCGGCCATGGCTTGTATTCGCCTACCCAAGTTGCCGGGACTGAGCAGCGCAAGCCGGGTTTCAAAACCAAAGCCATCGGTATTCGCTTCCCCAAATGCCCCAGTGTGGGCAGCTCGATGGGACGAAGGACGATTCTCATAGGCGGTATTCGCTTCCCCAAATTTCCCGGCGTAAGCAGCCGATTTGCCCCGACCCTTTGTGAAACAGTGAGTTGCTGAAAATTGCCCAAATTGCCTAACGTGTTGGGCGAATATTTACTCGGCAGCAGTCGGGCCGGGTGTGGATAGATTGCAGCGGAACGGCACGCGCGAAATCGTCATAACTGCTACATGTGAAATAACTTACGTCTGCTTTCCCTCCGACAGGTATTCGCCAGGGGTTAACGGCCACAGCACAAGATGGTCGGCATTGTCGTGTTGCGACCGGGCAGTATGTGTTGCGACTGGACAGGTATGTATGGGCAGTATGTAAATGCTGCGCGGCTTTATGGAAAATCTATGTCGGAATTGGCGTTGAATTTGGGCTTTCAGGCTCAAGAACAATTAGGAAAGTCAGCAGCAATGCACCAACAGGAGGACTTTTTGCGGCTATTTGTGCGGCACGAAGCGGAGCTGCGCGCCTTTATCGGCGCGGTGGTCCGAGATGCCCATGCGCGCGAAGACGTCTTTCAAGAGACTGTGGTCATCCTGTGGCGCGAGTTTCCCCGGTACGACCCTGGCAGGCCATTTGGGGCATGGGCCAGGGGTGTAGCCGCAAAGAAACTCTTGGAGCAACGCAACAACCAGCGGCGTAGCCCGCTGCTGTGTTCGCCCGAAGCCATCCGAGCGCTGGCCGATGCGGCGGAAAGGGCGACGTCGGACAAGCGGGCCACCTTGGAGGCCCTGGAACACTGTGTGGCACGGCTGCCCGACCGCTCGCGCCGTCTGCTGGCTATGCGGTACGGACAAAGCCAGCCGCCCGAGACTATTGCACGAAATCTTGGCATGACCATTGCGGCGGTGTACCAAGCCCTGTGGAGACTGCGCGGCGCATTGCGGCAGTGCATGCGGCGCTACTTAGCGCGCCAAGACGCGGGATAGCGACATGGACAGACGGGCCGAACAGCTCATCGACAAGCACTTGGACGGCTGCATCACCCAGGCCGAGGCAGCGGAGCTGGACCGGCTGTTAGTCCAGCACCCTGCCGTCGCTGAAGCCCTGTGGGAAACCGCCCATATAGATGCCCTGTTGGCCATTTACTGGCAGGGCGAAGCGGCAGTGGCTGTTTTGCCGGTGCGGGCTGCCAAGAGTGCCGGGCCGGCGCGCCGAGCGCTGCGGCGATCGCTGTTTGTCGTCGCGGCGGGCGTGCTGCTGGTGGCGGTCATCATCGGCCTGTTACAGTGGGATCAGGAACAGGGGTATCGCCTGATGGCCGGCACGGTCGAAGTCGCTGGTGTGCCGGTCAGTTCCATCACCGATAACCACACGCTGCGCGTCGTCAGCAATCAGGCGGCAGTGATTCGCTTGGCCGGAGGTTCGCGGGCCGAGCTTGGGCCTTCTACCTTGGCGGTTTTCCGCGGGCGGAACGAACTTGGTGCGCAAGTGATCGAGCTGCTCGAAGGCGAGGGCCGGTTTTGCGTTCCTCGGGCAGCCCCGCCCTTGTGCGTTCATACGGCGGCCGGCTCGGTGACCGCCGCCACTACTGAGTTTCAGGTGAAGTTATGGCCTACCGAGGGGAAAGGAGATGAACAGATGCAATTCCGCAGCCTTCTGGTACTGGCAGTGGCCGTTTCCAGCGGCATGGTCGAAGTCCACAGCCCCGACGAGCACTGCGTTTTGCCGGCCGGCGTGCAGGCCGTCTTCGGAGCGGAAACAACAACCGGGGGCAAGAGCAGGGATTTGAGCAACTGGCTGCCGTCGGGCACGGTATTGGGCTTCACACAGAAAGGCGCACCGTTTGCGGTGGAAAAGGTGCTGCCGGGCCTGACCGCCGCGCTGCGGCTGAGCGACGAACAAAAGAAGAAGCTGGCCGACGCCGTCGACCAGACGATCGACCGTCGCGAGGTCCGCGCCGCTATGGCCTTAGCCAAACTCGATCCCAAGGCCACCGAGACCCAAAAGCAAGAGGCGCGTCGGTTGGTCGAACAGGCCCGCGCTGAGTTGAAAAAACAAGTGGATCAAATCCTCACTGCCGAGCAAAAAGCGCTGGTAGAGAAACTCAACACCGCGGTGGCCGACGCCCAGGCGCAAGTCCGAGACGCTATGAAGGATCAGTTCCAGGCGCTGAAGAACGATCCATCTAATAAAGAGAAGGTGCAGAAGGAGTATCAGGAGCGGATGCGTGCGGCAGTGGAACAGCGGGTGATGAAGTTGCTCGACCCAGACGCCCAAGCCGCCGTCAAGAAAGCGGCCGCCGCCCAAGCTGCCGCCGACAAATCGTCCAAGAGCAAAACGGACGACAAGAAGTCGTCCGAAAGCAAAGCCGACGAGAAGAAGTCGGCCGAGGGCAAAAAGGACGACCAGAGGTAGCGACAATAGAAGTAAGCGTACTGCAACCGGCCGCTCGGGCCGTAGCGCGTGAGCGGTCGCCGCGCAAGCCCAGCAGAGTCTATCGGTCGGTGCCGCACTGGGCCGCATGGCCGGCGGGCCACTGGTCATTGTCGCTGCAAAATCGCTTCATTGCGTACGATTCGCCCAGCCGGCACGCTGGGCGGAACTGTGACAACCGGCACTGCAACAACCGGACCATCTTGCAGCAACGCGGGCACGATGGCGCAGTGGGCCGGCCGATCGGTTAGCTGATTTCTGGCCCGCCTGGCACATACCCACCGCGTAGTGCCGCTTTTTCCGCCGGGCGATGCCGACGGTTGTCCGTCGGCACTTCGGCAGACTCATTGGCCGTTGGCGGAAACTATCCTTCTATATGGGGCGTTTGACGACCGCCGGGATGCAGGCTGGTGTCGTCGGCGCCAAGTGCAGCACAACTGAGCCAGAGCGGCACATGTCCAAGGTGGGCGACATTCTCGGTGGCGACTCCCAATGGTTGGCCATTGCTGTTGTAGGGGGAGTAGCCATTCTGGGCTATATGTTAAGCCGGCTTCGGGGTGGCCAGCGCGAATTGACCCTGCTGGACGCACTGATCGTGGCCGTGGCTGTTGCCGTGGTCGCTGCGGCCGGCATCCCGCTGATCGAGGCGATGAACCGACACATCGAGCACGCAGCGCTGTTGGAGAACCTGCACACGCTCCGCCGACAAATCGAGCGCTACAAACTCGATCATGATGGCCGGCCGCCAGTGCTCCACGAAGGCTCGTTGCCGCAGCTTATTTACGCTACCAATCGAGAAGGGCTTCCCGGCCCGCCAGGCAGCAAATATCCCCACGGGCCGTACCTGCCGGCAGGCATACCGCTCAATCCCGTAACAGGCCGGTCGGTCGTGACGGCCACCGAGGTGTTTCCGCCGGAGCAACCCAGCGGCAACGGCGGATGGCTATACCACGAACCGACCGGACAGATCGCCCCTGATTTGGAAGGGTTTCTCGACAAATAGCCGACGCCCGTAATCCACGGCGAGGGCCGATCACCACCACCCAACTTCAACGTGCACAAAGCGCAGCACGTGGCACGAAGGCCGTCGAGGGGGATCACCCGAATCCAGCAGCGGCTGGCGGTAGCTCCTACGCCGGGTCGGCTGCCGGCGGCTCGATGCCGAAATCGCGGATCGTCAGCAGGCTGGCGAAGGGATAACCGCGGCGGGCGAACTCTGCACTTCCGCCTTCCAGGCGATCGACGATTGCCAGTACCCGAACCACCATCAGTCCAAATGCCTCGGCACGCTCGATGGCCAACAGCGAAGAGCCGCCCGTGGTGACCACGTCTTCGACGATCGCCACTGCTTGGCCGGGTTGAACAGGCCCTTCGATGTACTGTTGGGTACCGTGTCCCTTGGGCTGCTTGCGCACCATAAATCCCCGTAGCGGCGTCCCTCGAACCGCCGACATAGTAACTACCGCCGCCGTGATGGGGTCCGCACCGATGGACATCCCGCCAATGGCATCCGGTAGCGGTCCGGCTGCCAGGAGCAAGTCCAGCAGGCCTTCTGCTATCAGGCGCGCACCGTCCGGATCGAGCGTGACCTGCTTGCCGTCGAGGTAATAGTTGGCCTTCTTGCCCGAAGCCAATGTGAACTCCCCGAAACGCAGCGCCTTTTGGCGCATCAATCCGATAAGTGCGTCTTTGTCGTACATGGCGGATTTCCGGTGCGGCGCAAATGTGCAATGGTTTGAACTGGCCTGAACTGGTAAAGAAGGCGGTTTGAGCTGGTAAAGGAGGCTGCTGTTGTTCGGGCTGACCACAACGGCCCAGGATCGCCTGTGCGCAGGAATCGCCCGCCCTAGGGACAACCTACGGTGCGCCGATATCAGCGCCGCCTTGATATCGGCGCCGCCTTAGCGAGAACTATCGAGCACTGCGGCCCGGTTGTCAAGCGACGGGACGCAAGAGTGTTTCGCGACCCTGCACGTATAGCGCGGCCATGTGTTTGCGACTGTTCGGCAGATGCGTCAGGCGGATGGCTGTACGGGTTGGATGAGTTAAGCGGCGACTGTTCGGGTTGCACGATTTGGGCGGGGAATAACTTATTTGCCCTTCAGCGGAATAATCCACAGGAGCTTTCGGAGTAGTCGGCTGGTCGCGTTGCCAACGCCGAGTGCGGAAAGCATAATGCAATATAGCGCTGCTGCGGTGCGGTACGTCGATTGCGCCGCGCCGATTACCACAGTCTGCGCGAGGAACAGATATGGGGGCGTTTGATCCGTATTGGAAGTGGCTGGGTATTCCACCGGCGGAGCAACCCCCCAATCTGTACCGCTTGTTGGGGGTAGGGCTGTTCGAGTCGGACCCCGAAGTAATCGCCAACGCCGCCGACCGGCAGATGGTGCATGTCCGCTCGTTTCAGGGCGGGCGGTACTCTGAACTGTCGCAACAGCTTATGAACGAGCTGGCGGCGGCCCGGGTGTGTCTGCTGGACCCGGCCAAGAAAGCCGCCTACGACGAGCAGTTGCGCCGCCAGTTGAACATCCATCCGGCGGCCTCCGGTGCGGCCAAAGCAAGCGCGGCTCCTCCGCTACCGCCGGCGCCGCCGATGTCTGGGGTGGCTGCACCGCCTGCGTCTGCACCGCCGCCGCCGTCTGTGGCGTCAGCTCGGCCAGCGCCGGACGACCTATCCACATCGGCGCGGTTGGCCGAGTCGTCGAGCGTGGGCGCAGGTGTTTTAGGGCCATCCGGGCTATCGTCGAGAAGCCCTGTGCGCCGCGCGCGGCGAAGCAGTCCTGCTAAACAAATTGTGCTGGTCGGCGGGGGAGTAATACTCGCAGTCGCGTTGGGGTTGTTGCTAGTAGTGGCTAACGATCCGGGGCTTTTTCGCGCCGGGCAGAGCAACGGCCAGGTCACCAACCAAAGCAACGGCCAATCTGCTGCCGAAGAGCTAGAGCGCCGCGAGCCGCAGGCTAAACGAAAACCCAGCCAGCGGCCGGAAGGCGCGCGAAAACCATTTTCTTTCGGCCTTTCGGAAACGGGCGGGAACAATGGCCCGATGCCGGAATTGCCTCCTTTGGGACCACCGGCCGATAAGCCCGCAGAGCAACAGTCGGTCGAAACGCCATCGCCGCCTACTGCCAAGCTGCCGGCGCCACCGCCTGAGGAGGTCAAACAGGCCCGCGCGCAAATCGCCGCCGAGTTGGCCGAACGAATTGCCGCAGCCGCACGACCGGAAGAGAAACTGTCGTTGGCCCGATCTTTGGCGGCCGAGGCCGGCAAAAGCGCCGTTCAGCCTGTCCGGGCTTATGCACTGCTGGAGATGGCCTGCGATATGGCGATGGAGCTGGTCGATGAGGACGAAGCGCTGTTGGCTCTGGAGGCGATGGGCCGGCAGTTTGCCGTCGATTTGCCAGCTCTAAAAGCAGCGGTGCTCGGCCAGATAGCGCACAAGACCATCAGTTCTGCCCGGCGCAAGCAACTGGCACCCAAGTTGGCAGCCGTGTTGGAGGAACTATTGGATGCCGAGAATCTTCCTGCGGCGGAGCAGTTGCTTACCGCCTTGCAGCACAACGCGGCCGAAGCGCTAGACGCCGAACTGCGGAAAGACGCGCAGCAACGCAGGGAGCAATTTCAGCAGTGGAAGCAGCAGTACCAGCTTATCGAGCAAGCTCGGGCCAGCGTGGCCAGCAATCCCGACGACCAACAGGCGCATCTGGTGCTGGGACAGTACTACTGTTTCGTCAAAGATGACTGGGAGCAAGGGTTGAAACATCTAGCCCGTTGTAGTGTACCGCTATTGCACCAGGCGGCTGAGACGGAGATGGCTTCCTTGACCGATCCGGCCGAACAGTTGAAGTTGGGCGATATGTGGTGGGATGCCGCCGAAACACTCCCCGCCGAGTATCGCCAGCAGGGGCGTCGCCGCGCGGCTTACTGGTACCAGCGGGCCAAGCCCGGGCTGTCTGAGGAACAACAGGCGCTGGTCAGCAGTCGGTTGGAGGAGGTGAGCGGCGAGGAAAGCGGGGAAGTTTCGGCCGAGGGGGTGGAGTGCCGCATTCCCCCGGCTAAATTGGCATTGCTGAGAACCTACGGCGGCACCGAAGCCAGCGAGGCAGCGGTGGCCAAGGCACTGGATTGGATCGCCGCCCACCGCAGCCCGAGCGGGGGATGGAGCTTCATCCACACTACTGCCCACTGTCGCACCCATTGCACGGAACCGGGCACAGTCGACGCCCCCAACGCCGCTACAGCGCTGGCGTTGTTGGCTTTGCAAGGGGCGGGCAACAGCCAGAGCGGCGGGCGGCATCGCAGAAGCGTGAGCGAAGGGCTGAACTTCCTGAAAGCCCGGGCCACCCCCGCCGGCAAGAACGCCGCACATTATTACGATCCTGCTGCGCCGCAGTTGCCGGCCCACGCCTGGTGTGCCATGGCACTGTGCGAAGCGGCCCGCGATCCCAGTACCCGCAAAGCCGCCACGGCTGCTGTGTGGTTCATCATCAACACGCAAAACAGCGACGGGGGCTGGGGCGCGCGTCCGCCGCTGGGCGACAAACCCGGCGACCACAGCGACACCTTCTTCACCGCCTGGAACGTGATGGCCCTGCGCACGGCTGTTTGGGTGAAGCTGTTCAGCGCCGAGAGGGACGTGCGGCACATCGACCGGGCGCTGAAGCACGCGGAAGCATTCTTGGATCGGGTAGCACTTGCCGACGCGAGCGGTTATCGGCGCAGCTTGGACGCCGCCGGTCGGGACGAATATGCCACGGCCGGCGCGCTGCTATCGCGCATCTATTTGGGATGGCCGCAGTCGCATCCGCAACTGGCCGCTTACGCCCTGAACCGCGGAAAAACCCCGGCCGCCTCGTTATCGCGCTATTGCCTTAATTGGCTCGATGCCCAGACGTTGCGCGAACTGTCCGGCCCGTTGTGGCTCTCCTGGCAAGCCGAGTTGCGCGAGCGGCTCATCGCCGCCCAAAGCGCCGATGGACATGCCACCGGAAGCTGGTCGAGCAACAGCGGCGATTGGGGCAACAAGCTGGGCGGCCGGCTGTTCTGCACTGCCCTGGCTACCCTCACGCTGGAAGTGTATTACCGCACCCCGCCAGTGTACAAGTGATGGTGTTCCACTCTTTGCGGCGCCCAGTGCCGGCTGACAGTGACAGTAGACAGTCACAGTGGACAGTCACGGCGGACAATAACAGCGGACGGACAATCAGAGCGGACAGTCACGGCAGATAGCGCCGGTGGCAGTGGCAGCGGAGATTGCCAGCGGAACGCCAATAGTCCAATGGCGGCCCCGCGTGTCGCTCGGCTTACAACAAGAACGCCGATCTCAGAGAAAAATACATTCCCAGGGCAATAAACACGCAAGCCGTCACTCGCCGTGCCCACCATTCGGCCTGAGTGAGCATGTTGTAAGTGCGTGCCAGCGATTGGGCGCCGTAAGCCAGCACGAAGGCCACTAGTATCACCGGCAGCGCGGTGCCTGCGCCGTAGATTAGCGGCAAGATCACGCTGCCGCCGGTAAGGGGGGTGGCAGGCAGATTGATACCTACCTTACTCAGTTCGGCCAGCACCTCTGGGGCTTCGTAACCGACGATCAGGGCAAGCAGCCCGAAAAACCACAAGGCCGAGGTGGGGCAAAACGACAGGGCGAACAGCATCCCCAGCGCCAGCGCGCCCCAAATGCCCATTGCGTCGACACGCTGCTGTATGCGCTGACCGACCAAAGCAGTGCCCATGCTAATCTGCACTAGCTCCAGCAGGAATATTCCCACCAGCAAGAACACCGGGCCGAGCACCAGATACATGTACTTCTGGAGGAACAAAGACACGGCCGGTATCGACAGCGCTGCGGCCGAGATAACCGTTGCCAGCGTCAGGTACGTCACGCAGCGCCCCAAAGTGTACAGCCAGCCGGCTATGATCACCGAGCGTGGCTCGCCCACCTTGCGGCCCACGTATGAGATAGCGGCGATGTTGGTAGCCAGGGGGCAGGGGCTGATCGAGGTCAGCACTCCCAGGTACAAGGCGGCTAGCAGGTACAACGCGGTGGTGTACATGAGGCTTTGACTCGCTAATGGGCTAGGTGCCTCTTGGCTGCGACCGGTTGGGCGCAGTGCCGCGGGCGGTATCTCCGTTTTCCTTGGGTGCCGGCTCAGCGCGACTGCGCAGCCGGTTCGTAGTCGGGCAGCGCGGATCCCTCGGCTGCCAACCGTGGCGAGGAAGGTTGCTGGTCGGCTGAGCGCGACGAGGGTGTGACCTCGCCGGTCGGCAACATGCTTTCAATCTCCTCACGCACGTACCTGACGAAAGCCGCTCTGTCGCGGACAAGCGCCCACACACTATTCAAGCTCTTCCAGCGCTTGATCTGTCGATCGCTTTCGGTGGCCAGCACCACCATCGGCATGGCGATCTTGAACTTCTGCGCCAGAGCAGCATTAGAAGGCAAGTCGAAGTTGGCCGTCTTGAAGACGATTGTTCCACGTCGGACCAAGTCTGAAAAATACGTTTCCACTGTTTCTCGGGCCTGCGACTCGATCAGTCGGCAGGTCGGACAACGCTGCGTGCCGTGAAAGTAGTAAACCACCAGCACTTCGTCGCTCGGGTGTGCACTGGGATTGGCCGATAAAGCGCCGACCGGATTGCCAGCCAGGTCCCTAGCTGGGTTGCGTGGAGCCGGCGTTGGGTTTCCGGCTACGCTGTGACCAGGGGCAAAACCTCCCTGCTTCCGCAGCGCCCGCAGTTCTTCGACGATCTCGGCCAACTGCGGCTGCAACTGCGATGCAGCCTGCATGTCTAGTGCCCTAGCAATCAGCAGTACCAGGGTAGCGGAAAAGAAGGCGAGCAAGCAAATGGCCAACGCATTTTTCAGTTCCACTTTGGTGCTCCTTTTTTCAGCCGGCGACCGCAACCTCGGCTAGCAGTACTTTGGCCGCCTCGACCACACGGAAAATGCTGTGGTCGTCAACCGACGTTGAGCCTCTTTCCATTCCCAAGTCGATTAGCCGCAAGTGCGCGAAATGGTTGAAGCCCGCGTTTTCCATGGTCTTCTTGGCGCACTCCAGGCCACAGCCGTCGATGACCAATATGGCAGAGGCCGCTTCGGTCGAGGCCATGATGCCGCTCACGCGCCCGCCGATCCCTGCCAGGCAGAACATGTTGCCCAGTCCCAGTTTGTTCAACTGCCGGGCTGCTTGATCGGCGATGCAGCCTAAGTTGGACGCGCCGGAACAAGAGAAGATCAACTTTGGTGCCGATGAACACTGGCACGATACCCCAGCAGCATCGGGTTGTTTTGTGCTTTCGGTCATCGGTGTTCTCCGTGTTGCTGTGCTGCGATGGCACCTTTCCTGGATTGCACAGGACTGAAGAGTTCGCTGACGCCACTGTGCCGTAGCGGCAGCCCGCGCTCAGGAAGCGGTTGCGGGCGCGAACCTGGCCAAAGCCACTTCGGCCACGCGGCGGCCCAAGTTCTTGGCGGTCGCCACGCCGAACTCGTCGGTGGAAATGTCGTCGGTGCCGTTGTTCCACAGGGTAGCACCCCAATGTGCGGTAGGGCGTCCGTCGCCGACAATGAGCATCTCATGACACATCAACACATTGTTTATGGTCTGAATGACCAGTTCTTGTCCGCCGTTGCGCACTCCGCCCACGGCCAGCGACCCGCCCACCTTGCCGCTCAGCGCGAATTGCTTTGCCCGGAATAACCCGCAGCGATCCAGGAACGCCTTGCACAAAGCCGTCATGTTGCCGAAATACACCGGGGAGCCGACGATGATACCGGCCACGTTAGCATCGGCCAGTTTAGCGGCCACGTCGGGGAAGTCGTCGCGGTGGCCCGGCTTCAGCGGCACCTTGGCCACTACGTAGGCGGGGATGTCCAAGTCGGCCAGGTCGATCAGCTCCGTCTCGATGCGCTGTGGGTCCACCGCTTTAGCGGCCTCCAGACAAATGGAAATCCCCTGTGCGGTGGTCTTGCCTTTACGCGGGCTGCACGCCACGCCCACGATCTTGATCGTGCCCTGTCCCTTGATCGTGCCCTTTCCGCCCGCCGGGTCGGTAGCCGCCAGACCTGGCAGCCCGGCCCCCGCTGCGACTCCCAACGCACCCACAAACCCACGACGGCTGATTGATGTGTTCATAAGCAAGCCCCCTTTTCTCGGGCAAAGACAGTGCCGGTCGGGTCAAATGCAGATACAGTATTTCAGGGAACGACCCGCGCTGCTACGGCCGGAAGGCCGCGACTGCCGGGCCGCGGTACGTTCTTATAGTAAAGTGCATTTTATTGCAACATCGGTTTGATTTCTTCCGGCGAGAGGACTTTGCCGACGGCCTTGACTTCGCCGTCGATCACCAGCGCCGGCACCATCATTACGCCGAAAGCGGCGATTTGGTTGATGTCGCTGATTTTTTCTACCATCACTTCGGTGCCAGCCAGTTTGGCCGCCTGTTCGGTGTTGGCCTTGAGTTTCTCGCACTTAGGACAACCAGGACCAAGAATCTGCACCAGCTTCATACGTTTCTCCTCCGTCGCCTTTTAGCCGATCGACACTATGTGCCGATCGACACTATGTTAGGCAAAAAACCAACCAAAAACCATACCGCAAATCGTGCTCATTATAATCACCAGCAGCACGAACACTGCGGTTTTTTTCACGCCCAGCACGCTCAGGACTACGGCGATGCTGGGCAGCGACAGCGCCGGACCGGCCAGCAGCAGCGACAGCGCCGGGCCGCGGCCCATGCCCAAGCCCAACAACGCCTCGAGAATAGGAATTTCGGTCAAAGTGGCGAAGTACCACAATGCCCCGACGACCGAAGCGATCAGGTTCGCCCGCAGACTGTCTCCACCTACCCACTCGCCGATCAACTCTTCGGGCAGCAACGCGCCCACAAAACCAGTAATCAGCACGCCGCCGAACAACAGAGGGATGATCGAGCGGGCGAACCCCCAGGTGTTCTCTAGCCATTGGCCGATCTCCTCACGATCGAACCATCCAGCTAGCATACCCAGCACTGCCAGCAGGCACGCGCCGGCGAAATACCAGCGATGCAAGTAAACCCACTCGGCCCACTCGTATCCTTCCGGGGTGGCGTACTCGGTACGGAGGATATCGGCTTTCGCCAGTTCCAGCTTTTTGCCTTTGTTCCACTGGCCGACGGGCTGTTCCAGTTGCACCCGTAGCATATCGGTGGTTTCCAACAGAACGGATACCTGTAGTTTTTGGCCGCTTTGGGTTTCGATGGTCGTTTGGCTAGGGTTTGCCCAGTCGCTGAACACCAGAAAGGCGATCATCGCTGCCAAAAACAGCGCGTTTTGCCACATGGCGCGTCTGCCCGGTGGCGGCTGAGGAAGTTGCATGACGGCTGCTTCGCGTCGCTGCTCGTCGCGCCAAAACAGAGCGGCCATGATCAACCCGATTACCACCGCAAACACCACCGCGCCGATCAAGCGCGCTATTCCCAAATCGAAACCTAGCACGCGGGCAGTCAGGAAGATGGCCATCACATTGATAGCCGGGCCGGAGTACAGGAAGGCAGCCGCCGGGCCGAGTCCGGCGCCCACGCGGTATATCCCGGCAAACATCGGCAGTACGCTGCAAGAGCAGACGGCTAGCACCACGCCCGAAACCGAAGCCACCGAGTAGGCCTCTAACCTGTTGGCCCGCGGACCGAGGTGTCGCAAAACCGCTTCTTTTGACAGAAAAGTTGCGATCGCCCCGGCGATGAACATCGCCGGCACTACGCAAGCCAGGGTGTGATTGCGGGCGTACCACTGAAGCATGAAGAAGCCTTCCATGATCGCCCGCTGGATTTCCGGACTGGTGAAATTGAGGAAATAGGCCACCAGGAAGACCGTCACTAAAGCAAGCAGGATGACTAATTCTTTCCTATCCATGATGTTGTTCCGAAAACTACCTGAGGCAATTCAGTGTACACTCAAGATGATATTGGCGGTGTCACGTCTGACGCCGTGACGCCGCGGAGATGCACACGGCGGCTGCGTATATCTGGTGCGGGCCTGTGCGAGTTTGTCGGAACCATTAGCCGCCATGTGCCTAGAAGCTCGAGGCCTTCCGTTGCGTTTATCTGGCCCGCTGCGAACGTCAGCTCCAAAAACATCAGCTCCAAAAACGTGCAAGCTCCACAAAGGCGCTCGGGCGGGCCACCACTGAAGTGGCCCAAGTTTAGGAGTTAACCAGCCGCCGTTTGGTATCGGCAAGGAAGGCTTGGCAATTTTACCAAATAGCCAAATACAGTCAAGTCCGACTTCAGGCCTCAGTCGTAACAGCTAATCAGTATTGGAGTTACTACTTTGGAGCTTCCCGCTGGCAACGAAGACGGCGCGGGAGAGAAGATTTGTGATGGAGCACATGCTCGATGCAGCGAAACAAGTCTGCCATGCACCGCGCGCTCAAGCTATACCAGATTCGAGCGCCCTGCTTCTGCACTGTTACCAGTTGTGCGGCTCGCAATATCGCCAAATGCTTCGATACGGTGGACATGTCGGCCCCGACAAGCTGCGTCAGTTCGCAAACGCATCGCTGGCCGGCGCGCGCCAGCTCGTCGATGATCAGTAACCGGCTGGGATGGGCAAGCGCCTTGAGGATTTTGGCATGAGCCTCGTAGCGAGTGTGGTGCGCGTCCACTGGCTGTTTGTCTCCCATGGCTGGGCTGTCGGTGCCGACCAGTTCCATCTGCTGTAAGCCGTCGATTGGTTTTGTTGGTTTTGTAGTATCAGTGCTATTGTAGTGTCGGCTGGTGCGCACACAAGTTGCGGGCCATCTGCACAGGTTGGGCGTTGCACAAGTTGGGCGTTGCGGGCGTTGTATCGTAGATGGTGTGTGCGTGAGCCTTCGTGTTTCTGGACATTTTTATATTTTTATTGCGACCGTTCGGGTTTGTTGTGACCGTTTTTTCTCGGAAGGTGTTATTTTTAGAACTTTTGGGCTACTGTTTTTAGAACTTTTGGGCTACTGGCTGTAGTATTGCTGGAATTTTACTTCTAGGCGTTGTGCTGGTGAAAACCGTATTTGTGGCAAGTGTGCCGTAAGCTATCGACTCAATTTCGAGCTGGCATAAATTTTTCGTTCGCCGCAGCTTGTGGATAGTTTTCCCGGCTGCAATTCGTGGGCAGTAATTCGCGGGCAGTAATTCGTGGACAGTGCGGGCGCAAACCAGCGCGACAGTCCCGCGGACGCGCAGTTGCAGCGTCGGTTACAGCAGCATCTAAAGTCCTCCGCAGCCACCGCCCGATTCACCAGAGAGTCTTGCACCGCTGCCGTCTCTCGATAGATAAGATGCACAAGATGGGGAGAACGGGTGAACTGGGCAAAGCAATGAAAAACGGCATCTCGCCCGTTAACGGTTCCTGCTTTGGTTTCCTGACTGTCGTCACAGACACCCAGCACGGCTTGTTTGGCGGCTACTTGATCTTGAACTGCTCCGGCAGGCCGCTGGAGTTTCATTGTACTGCCCCGGTCAGGCCCACCAGGGCTCAGCAAATACTTTACGGCCCTACGTTGGAGGAGTTCCTGTTCGGCGAGCACATCGGGCAGACGTTGCTTCGCCAGTCGCAACTGCGGCCGTTGGTGGTCTGCACCGATTGTCCGGCCGCGCTGGCCGTCCGGCAGTTCTCCCCCGCTCCGGTAGTGCTGGTGTTGGACGAGCGGAACCTGGCAGCGCCGTCGAGTCAGCCGGAAGGCAAGCTCATGCGCATCGATGGCCCACACGGCACCGCGGAACTGCTCCGCTTTGAAGTGGGGCCAAACCGCCTTGCAGTCCCCTGCGCTGCGGATGAAGACCGCCGGCTGGCCCAGGAGCGGCTGGAAAGCTGGACGAACTCGCTGGATTTGCTGGAGCCTTTCGAGCGGATCCGACAAGCCATCGAAGAAGCCAAACAAGCCGTCTGCCAGTACGGCTGAGCCACCCCACACGACGCTGAACCGCAGCGCTTCTCGTGCCTGGGAGATGACGATTGGCGTCGTGCCTGGGAGATAACGATTCGGGAGATAGCGACGGGGAGTCCATTGCGTGTCAACCGACCGTCCGTGGTTGCCAGCGCCAATCGCTTGGCAGTGGCAGGCCGATTGCGTGGTGCCAGCAGGCGTCGTTTCGCTCGACGCCGCCCAGTTGTGCAGCTTCCCGGTCGGGTCGCTTGGCAGGCCGGGGGAAGCGGCTGTGAAAACAGCGCCGGTTTGTTTTGCGCCGCTACGGGTGTGGACGCTCAGGCCTGAAGTTCCTCGGCTGCGGGTCGTTTCTGTAGTAGCAGTCGGCTCTGTAGTAGCGGTCGGCCCGGCGCTGCGGGTGCGCAGTTTCGTCTTCGACAAGCAACCACCGCCGACAAAAATCCAGCCCCGGGGGCAGCCACTGACCAATGAGCACCCCCGGCTGAGCGGCGGGGCGCGCGTGCCTGCTGATGGGCAGCACCGCATAGCGCCGCCGCGCGACTTGGTTAAGTTGGAAGACCGCCTGGAGTACATTCTGCAACCGTCGATCGAGTCGCTGTTGGCCGAGCGAGCGCTGCACTTGCCTTGCCAGCCGTTGCCTTTCCAGCTTCAGGGCGTTGCTTTCTTGTATCCGCGGCAGGCGGCGATTCTGGCCGACGAGATGGGGCTAGGCAAGACCATGCAGGCCATTACCGCCATCCGGCTGTTGTTCCACGCTGGTAAGCTGCGCAAGGTGTTGGTGGTGTGTCCAAAGTCGCTGGTTGCCAATTGGCAGCGGGAGTTTAGCCGCTGGGCGCCCGAATTGCCTGTGATGGTCGTCGGAGGCGATCAGGCGCGACGGGCTTGGCAGTGGCAATTGGCGGACGTTCCGGTGCGCATCGCCAACTATGAGTTGCTGTGCCGCGACAGACAGTGGCTCGAAAGCCCGCAGCTCGTTCCCGGCCGTGCGCGGCACTCGCGGCGCAGCACGATCGCTTGCGCCACAGAAACTGCGCTGCGTTTTGACCTAGTGGTGCTCGACGAATCGCAACGCATCAAGAACATTGCTGGCACCACCAGTCAGGTGGTGCGGGCGATCGCTCGCAAACGAAGTTGGGCCTTGACGGGCACACCGGTAGAGAACCGCCTCGACGACCTGATGGCCATTTTCGAGTTCCTTGCGCCGGGCCTGTTGCGCGCCGACATGAAGCCGCGGCAGATCGGTCGGGCAATTAGCGATTACGTGCTGCGCCGCACGAAGGAGCAAGTGCTTCGGGAGCTGCCCCCGTTGTTATATCGGGATGCAGAATTGGAGCTGTCGCCGCAACAACAGGAAACTTATGACTTGGCAGAACGCGAAGGCGTGCTTCGGCTAACCGACCTGGGCGACGCGGCCACCATCACCCACGTGTTCGAGTTGATCGTACGGCTGAAGCAAATCTGCAACTATGATCCTGCCACCGGGGCAAGCAGCAAACTGGACCGTTTGCGGGCCGATTTGGAAGAGGTGGCTTCCAGTGGTCGCAAGGCGATCGTTTTCAGCCAGTGGGTCGAGACGCTCCAATGGCTAGCCGGACGGCTGCGGGATTTCCGTCCGCTGCAATACCACGGACGAATTGCCCCAGAAAAACGCGAGGCCGTCTTGGCCCGCTTTCGCCAGGACCCCCGCTGCTGGCTGCTGCTGATCAGCTACGGCGCCGGCGGAGTAGGGCTGAACTTGCAGTTCTGTAGCTACGTATTCCTGTTCGACCGCTGGTGGAACCCGGCGGTCGAGGACCAGGCGATCAACCGGGCGCATCGCATCGGGGCCGACCAGCCAGTGACCGTAAGCCGGTTTCTTGTGCTGCACACGATCGAAGAGCGGATTGAGCACATCTTGCAGCAAAAAAGGGAGCTGTTGCAGGAAATCTTCGCACACACCGACTGCCCGGCGCAACTGGGGCTGACTCAGGAAGAACTGTTCGGGCTTTTCAATCTGCGGTGTCCTGGCGGGCCGATTCGACAGGCCGCGTAACTGTTTCTCCGGCAACCAACCTCGGTCCGCGCTGATGCTTGAAGCGCGCGGGAAGTTGATAATGCTTTTAGGGCGCCACAAGTTGCTCGCGCTTGTCGGGGGCGACGAGTTGCCCAGCAACACTGCCGTTTTATGATCGCATTGCTGCCATTTATGATTAAGTTGTTATGGCCACGTGCTATGAGTTCGATGTGGTGGTGGTCGGCGCCGGGCACGCGGGCACCGAGGCCGCACTGGCCGCCGCCCGGCTGGGCGCTAAGACCGCGCTGCTGACGGCCAACTTGGACACCATCGCCCAGATGAGCTGCAACCCGGCTATCGGCGGCGTGGCCAAAGGACAGCTTGTGCGCGAGATCGACGCGCTGGGTGGGGCGATGGGGCGGGCGATCGACCGCACGGGCATCCAGTTCCGGATGCTCAATCGCAGTAAAGGCCCGGCGATGCACGGCCCACGTGCCCAGGCCGACAAACGCGCCTATCACTACGAAATACGCCGCATGGTCGAAGAGCAGCCCAACCTCAGCCTTCGTCAGGAAACGGTCGAAGACCTGCTGGTGGAGCGGCAGTGCAGCCAGCACCCGCCGTTTCGGGCCGTAGGAGTGCGTGTGCTGGGCGATGCCGTGTATCGGTGCCGAGCGGTAGTGTTGTGCGCCGGCACGTTCATGCGCGGCCTGCTGCACGTCGGCGATGTAAGCTTTCCCGGCGGACGGATGGGCGAGCCTGCCGTGGCCGGCCTGAGCCGATCGCTGGAGCAGCTCGGGTTCGAGCTGGCGCGCTTCAAGACCGGCACACCGGCGCGGCTAAATGGCCGTACCCTCCGATACGAGCAGATGACCGTCCAGCACGGCGACCCGCACCCACAGCCATTCTCCTTCCTCACCGAGCGAATCGACTGCCAGCAGCTTCCCTGCTGGATTACTTACACCAACCCCCAAGTGCACGAGCTGATCAGGGCCAATCTGCATCGGGCGCCGATGTACACCGGGCAGATTCGCTCTACCGGGCCACGCTATTGCCCGTCGATCGAAACGAAAGTAGTTCGCTTCGCAGACCGGACCCGCCACCAATTGTTTCTGGAACCGGAAGGACGTAATACACACGAGGTGTACATCAACGGCCTATCGACCAGCCTGCCCCGCGACGTGCAAGACGCCATGCTGCGGTTGATCCCCGGTTTGGAGCAGGCGGAAGTCCTCCGCTACGGTTACGCCATCGAGTACGACTATCTGCCGCCGCACCAGCTTCGTCCATCGTTGGAAACGAAGCTGGTGGAAGGCCATTTCGCCGCCGGGCAGATCAATGGCACCACCGGTTACGAGGAAGCGGCTGGCCAAGGGCTGATCGCCGGCGCAAACGCCGCCCTGAAACTCCTCGGAAAAGACCCGCTGGTGCTACGCCGCGACCAGGCTTACCTAGGCGTGATGATCGACGATCTGGTGACTCGCGGAGTGGACGAGCCGTATCGGATGTTCACCAGCCGGGCCGAATACCGGCTGCTGCTGCGGCACGACAACGCCGATCGCCGGCTGACTCCTATCGGCCGGCAATTGGGTCTAGTCGACGATCAGCGTTGGCAGCGATTCGAGACGAAGGATGCGGCCATCCGTCGCATCAGCGCTTTGTTGGACACAGTGCGCTGGCAAGGCGAACCGTTGTCGAAGGTTCTGCGCCGACCCGGCGCAAGCTGGAACGATGTGCTGGCCCTGCTGCCGGAACTTGCCGATACGCCCGCTGAGGTGGCCGAGCAAATCGTCTGCGACGCCAGGTACGCCGGATACATCGGCCGGCAAGAGGCCGAGATCGCTCGCCAGCAACGGTTGGCTGCGCGCCGCATCCCGCCGGATTTTCAGTACGACCTTGTACCGCACCTGCGGGCCGAAGCGCGGGAGAAGTTTTCGCGTATTCGACCGGTCGACTTGGCCCAGGCCGGACGCATCAGCGGAATCACCCCGGCCGACTTGGCTGTGCTGGCATTGCATCTGGAAGGCCGCCAGCCAGCGCGGCAATGAGGCTGCATCGGTTTGTGGATATCGAATCGGTTTCCCGTAGTCATCGAGCCGTCGCTTTGCAGCAATGGAACCGGCTGTGTGCAGCCATCGAACCAGCGTTGTCGACACTTTACGGTGCGCCGTGCGACTGGTCGAGATGCTTAAGCTGATAGCCAAAACGCAACGGTTCTATCAACGCTCGCAGTGCCCACCGAAGTACACGGAGTCGAAGCACTTTCAGCAGTAACACTTATTCGTGGTAGCGCAACACTCGGCAAACTCCAGTATTTGGCCACTTGCCGGGATGACAATATACCGACATGCAGAGGCCATGTCGCTGCTTGGTGTAGCGTAAACGCTTGTGCGCCAGGGCTTTTGGCCACTGAATGGCGACTGCGTAATCGCGCAGCGTTACGACCCAAGCACGTGCCGCGAAGGGGGGTGCTACCGGTTCTTGGTGGGGTTGCCGTTTCGTCGTGCGCTGGGCGGACCGCGCCTGTTTGGGTGCCGGGCTTAGTAATGTAATAGTTTTGTAAATGCCGCGATAGTTCGGTAAAAGCGGCCCTCCGACGGTTCTTGCCTGTGCGGCAGGAAGCTACGATTTGTCGAGAGTCCTCGTGTCAGCACGGTTTGCCCGGAGGCCGGCTCAAACTCCGGCAAACGCCTTTTCGAGCAACCCTAACCAAAGGGATTTATATGGAACTGAGCAAACAAGCGGGCAAGGACCGTTTCGTGCCTCCCGGACGCTATGCACAATTGGAGTCGGCCGTGCGCGACGCGTTGCGTGGTCGGTCGGTGCCCACTTTGCTGATTTGCGCTTTCGATCGTCGCACGCGCGTCGGCCCGTTCATTTTTTCCGATATGATTCTCATTCCCGGTGCTGTGTGGTCGCTGGCGGCGGCACTTACGTCCGCCGGAGTCGGCCCGGTACGCACGGTGATGCAGACTTGGAATCCCCATGTGCTGCCGAGCCAGGCGCTGATCGACGGTCGACGGCCCGAAATGTTGCTGGTCTCCGCGATGCAAATTCACAGTGCAGCCGCGTACCGGCTTATCAGCGACGCATGGACGTTGGGGGAAGCTCGGCCTTTGGTTCTGGCCGGCGGGCCGAAGGCCATCTACGAGCCGTGGGATTTCTTCGGGTTGGGACCCGACGGCAGCCAGGGCGCCGATGTGGTGGTCACCGGCGAGGAGTTCGTACTGCTGGAACTGCTGGAAAGGATTGTGCACTTCCGCGGGGCGCACGATACGATGCTCGCGGCCTTCCAGCGCGCCCGCCGCGCAGGAGCGCTAGAGGACATCCCCGGGCTGGTGTACCGGCCCGACGACTCGGCGGGGCCGCCGGAATACCTGATCTCCACTGGGCTGCAACGGCTGGTGCGGGACCTGGATGAGTTGCCGCTGCCACTGGAGGCGCTTGAAAGCATCGAGCCGCCGCATCGCAACAGCCATTTGTCTTCTGCGCCGCTACGGGCAGAACAATTGCACCGGCACGCCGGCATAATGACGGTGGTGCCGACGCGCGGTTGCCGCTTCCGCTGTCCGTTCTGTCCGATCGCTCCATATAACCAATTTACCTTCAGACACAAAAGCGGCCAGCGTCTGCGCGAGGAAATCGCGGCCATCGCCGAGCGCACAGGCATTACGCGCTTCTTTGGCTGCGACGATAATTTCTTCAATCGTCGGGAAGTGGCTGCTGAACTGCTAGGCGCAATGGCCGAGGGGACGGTTGGGGGCAAACCGTTCCGGCAAGCGATTGCCTTCGCTACCGAGGCCACCGAAGCCGACGTATACAACCATCGCGACCTGTTGCCACTGGCCCGCCAGGCCGGACTGAGGGCCATCTACTTCGGCATCGAAGACCTTACAGCCCAACTGGTGGCTAAGGGCCAAACTCCCCAGCGCACCGAAACCGTGTTCCGGGAAATGGTGCAACAGGGCATCGCTCCGATGCCGATGATGATCCATCACGACCAGCAACCGCTATGGCGATGGGGCGATCTGAAAGGATTGCTAAACCAAATTCGATTTCTGCGTCGGGCAGGGGCGGTAAGTTGCCAGATCACTTTGCTAACACCGGCGGTAGGCACAAAAACCTATCAAAAGCAATTTAGCGACGGGCTGGTCGTTGCCCGCTTCGGCGATCTGCCGGTGAACGATTATCTGTACGACGGCAACCACTGTATCGCCACCAAGTTTGCACATCCCTGGCAGCGGCAATTGAACATGCTGCTGGGTTACATTGCCTTTTACAACCCTATCAACTTGGCGCGGGTGCTGCTAAAGTTCGACGGCTTGTGGCTGGAGCGAGTCTACTTCCAGGCGATGGGAATGCTGGGACTGGCCAAGTCGATATGGAACGCACGGGGCACTTTTTGGCAGATGCTGCGCGGTCCGGTCGTCCGCCACCGGCAACCGCCCGAGCCGAAGTATCCGCTGCGTGCGCCGGAGCTTGCCGGGCACCAGGCCCATCCCCTTGCACACCGTCCGCAAACCGACGCCCGGCCTAAAGCAGCTAGCGGCGCTTGCTGCTAGGGCCGACGGCGTCCAATGGCGGTAGTGCATCGCTGGGGGGCGCAATTACGGCTGGCGATTACTGCTCGCTGCTCTGGGCAGAGAGGTCCTTCAGCCGGATGTTGCGCCAACGCACCCTCAACGGGTCTTGGCGCGAACCGACGCCATGTACCTGCAACGCGATGAACCCGCTGCGCGTCATCGAGTCGGTCAAATCGGCCGCCGCAACGCCGTTGATCCACGTCTTGATCGAGTCGCCGCGACACTCTACGCGCAGTTTGTTCCAATCTTTGGGCTTGAAAGCCTTGCGGGCGGCCTCGTTATCCTTGAGAGTAACTAGCCATCCGCGACGGCCTTCGTCGTAAATGCCTCCCGTCCACGCCCGCGACGAAGGATCGATCTCCACTTGATACCCATGCACCTGTCCGTTGTGATACTCCTTGAGGCTGTTGCTGCGCACCTGCACGCCGGAGTTCAGCCCCGGGTCGACCTTGAACTCCAGCTCCAAGATGAAGTCGCTGTAATGCTTCTTGGTACACAGAAAACTGTTGCTGGTGTTGGGGACGGAAGTGCCCACGATGCATCCGTCCTCGACTGTGTACTTGGCCTTGCCGCCTTTTTGCTCCCAGCCGTCGAGCGTCTTTCCATCAAACAGAGGGACGAAACCATTTTCTTCCGCTCCGCAGGCCGCTTGCAGCCACAGCGCACATGCAGCCATGACGACCAAACCAGTTGCAGCTTTCATTGCTCAATTCCTCTGGTGCCGAGACTTCCAATTGCGACTTTAGACGGCTGCCCACAGACTGCCAGCGATGCCACTCCCGCCGCGACAGCCGACGTTTCTCCCCGACATACTTAGCGCCCTACGCCTCCCTGGAATGCTTAGCGCGTGTGTAACGGCAGGGGTGTGGGTTGGGGGGGTTGTGGCCGCAGCTCGATATAGCCTTGACCACCAGGGTGAATTGTAGCACAGCCGCTCGGCGAAGCTCAACTTTGTTCGCGGCGCAGATTGTGCCGGCGCCCCGCCGCGGCTTTTTCGCCAGCCGACAAAAATGTCCAGCGAACAAAATACCGCAGTTACGCCAGATTGTCGAACTGGTTGACAAGCGCTTAGCGTTGCGTTTCAATTCGCAGTTTGTTATTCACGACGCCGTTGCCGGCCGCGACGGCGACTGCCGACAAAGCGTTCCTGGTATTTTTCAGGGGAGCATTTTCATGTTGCACACGCGAATCGAATCCCTTGCTTTGTGCGAGCCGGCGCTGCGCGAGGTTGCCTGGCGGGCCTTGGGTGCGTCGGCAACGCAAGCCTACGCCGGCGAGCCGGAAGAGGATTTGGATGACTTCGACGACGATGACTTCGACGATGACTTCGACGACGATTTCGAAGAGGAGTTCGACGACGAATACGAAGACTTGTTCGACGACGAAGAAGAGGAGGAATTGGAGGAAGAAGCGGAAGAACAGCAAGAAGTCGAAGACGACGTGGGCGAAGACGGATTGGACGAAGATGACTTGGAAGACGAGCTTGAAGACGACGAACTAGACGAAGACGAACTGGATGAAGATGAGATGGACGAGGAGGAGTGACCGAATGGGCCATAGCGCCGACGGGTTGCTATGGCCGTCCGCGCCGGCGCTTGTGGCCCAGCGCAGCGCGTGAGCTGGGCGGCCGATAGCAGCTTCTGTGGCAAGCAGCGCGCCGATGCACGATAGCCCATTGTCGCGTCGGCAGCCGTGTCGGCAGCTACGGCGACGTGACAATCGTGGTCTCTGCCTGGTCGGTTTTGGGCAGTGGATTATTCAGGCTGGTTACTTCGGCGCGGGCGACTGCCTTGCCGGGCTGCCTGGCCCAGGCTCGTACCCGATATTCCGCCTTGTTCTGTTTGCCTGGGCGCAGCTCCGCCAATGGGCTAAAGCGGACCGTCTGCCCTGCGGCTGCTTCCACCTCCACATTAGGCGGGCCGCCAGTACCCAGCTTTTCCAGGGTCATCTGGGGGGGCAAGGTAACCGTCAACCGCACTTGGCGATCGGAAACCTGTCCCAAGTTGGTGACGGTTATCACGTAAGTTTGCCTTTCGCCCATGGCGATCGGATCGAACAAATCGCTGATCACCACTTCCAGCGGTGGCGCGACGGTTACATCGCCGGGCAGTTTTGGTCCGATGGCAGTTCCGGTGGAAGGTGCTATTTGCACGCACGTTTCGGCTTCGGCCTGCGGGCCAATGGCCGCCTTAGCTCTGACGCGCAAACAGGCCCGTGCCGACACGCTTTTGCACTCACAGTGCGATTCCAAAGCGTACGTCCGGCCTGGTGGAATCGAACTGATCAGCCACGTCAGGCTGTTGCCGATTCTCTTGTTGCCCTCGGTGGCCAATTCGGGCGACAGCGGCGGGTCGTGGTCGGCCGTCACGGTGACATTGGAAAGCGTTTGCGTGCCGCTGTTGGTCACCTCGATGTAGAAGGCCGCCCAATCGCCCACGCTGAACTGCTCGCCGCGGCGGCGTTCCAGGCTGTCGGGCCGTTCCTGCCGAGTGGCCGGCTGGCCGTGCGGAGCGATCTTGCGCACGCTGACGGTAACACTCAGTGCAGGCTTGGCCGTTCCCGGCGCAGTGGGTGTTTGCCCAGGTGTTGGCCCTTCGCTCTTGCCAGGAAACTGCGTGGCAGGGGACGGATAGGTGCTTCCCGGAGCGGCGGCAGCCACGGCAGTTACACAGGCTTGATCGGTCGCCCGTAAACCACCCTCCCCGGTCACCTCGACGATGTGGCACAGCTTGCCTGCTTTGACCGCGCGGAAGGTGATTTCGATCACCCGCGCTTGTCCGGCAGACAGGTCGCCCAGGCTGCGCTCGATAAGGCCCGTAGCTTGCTCGTGTTCCAGTCCGGGGTCGAACCGGTCGCGGATGATCAGGTTCCGCGCCGTGGCCGTGCCACGATTGGTCACCGTGGCGCGAAACGTCGCTTTGCTGCCCACGTTGACCTGCGTCGGTCCTGTCAGCTTCACATCTAGCCGAGCCACGGGGGCAGTGACCGGGGTGCCGGGAGTGACCGGCGGAGTTGGTCCGCTTGGAACCGCTGGCCCGGTGGTGAGCGGCTGCCCGACCGCGCCCGGCGCCCAGGTTACGGTGGTCATCCCGCTGCCGACGACAAGCTGTCGGCCTTCGCCGCCCGGGGGGCCCATCTGTCTGATGACTTGCACCCAAATCCGATTGACCCCCGCCGCAGGGTGCTTCTGGAATATCTCCGCCCGCGCTTGACCAGACGCATCTGTCAGCACGTCGATGGTCGCATTGCCGTCGGGCAAGAAGCCGGCGGCCGGGCCGTCGGTGATGGTATAGCGCACCAGCCAACCGGCACAAGGCGACTGATCGCTTTGGCGGACCACGGTTGTACCGAGCGTATGTCGCGCTCCCACCGCAGCGATGGCCGGAGGAGGAAATCGCCACTGGGCGTCTACCCAGTAGATCACCGCCGATTGTGTTCGGGCGTCCCAGGGATAGACGTCCGGCGCGAAGACCGTCACGTAACTTGCGCCTTCGACCGGCGAGGTTACCGTTGCCCAACCCTGACCCGCCTTGACCACCACGTCGTCGGACCGATCGGGCGTCCCCCGGTTCATGTAGATGTAGCGCCGCGACGTGCTGCCGACGGCCCTGGTGCTGTTGAGTTTTCGAGGGAAGTTGAAGTCGCCCAGCAGCATGTCGCCAAGGCCAGCCCCACCCACGTCGACGAAATGCCCCACGCTGCCTTGCGACAGCGACCATTCCAGCCGACGGTTGGTCATGAAGTAGCCTTCTGGGCCGACGACCCCGGCCACCAGAACCACTTCCTTTCCCACCGGGGCCATGCTCACTTGCGGCGAAAGCGTGACGGCCACATCATCCCAGGGAAGCCGGCCGCCCGGTTCATACCGATACCCCGGGGGCGGTGCGCCTGGGGGCTCTTCGCGGGCGAAGATCCGCTCGCCGCTGGGGTCGATCCGCGGCATGGTGCCCTGCGCGCAGCCGACCACGGCCACCAGCAATGCCATCATGGCCAAGCCAATGGCCATCGCCTGAACAATGTCGGACGCAGCCGGCCAAGTCAGATGGCGGCGCGCAGCCATGCCGCCCGCTTCGGAGCCAAGGGAAACGCTCGACGGTTGAACGCCGATCCGTTGACTCGATCCGACACGTCGGCCTGTCTTCCATGAAAGCCACATGGGCAACCCCCTGGCCGGGGAAGAAAAAGCATGGCCAACCTGTCCAACTTGCTCCTACAGAAAGACTAGCACAACGCAGCGCCGCAGGTGGCTTTTTTCAAACCGTTATTGTTGCCGATTTTAAACAAGGCGTTGTCAGCACCAAAGTGGGCATAGCCCGGCATAACTGAGGCGGCGATTCCGACCCACCAACCGTGCCAGTCCTCGCTGCCCGCCACTGTCCGCCGCAGCCGCCACCAGGCACCCTGCTGCCACACCCCGCCCGGCCGCCACGCGCTATGCTCGGCCCGGCACATCGCTGCCGGTTGCTTCAAGCATAAGGAATTTTCCGTTGTGGTTGCCCGCCGGAAGGCAACCGGGGCAGCGTTCGTTCGAGCAGGTCCACCACATACGATGCCGGCGAGCGATTTTGAGCCTTTGCCGCGGCTTCTAAGCGTTCGGCGAGTGAAGGAGGCAATTGCAACGTCAGGCTCACCTTGCCGCTGGCGGTTTTTTGCAACTCCTCGGACATGTTGGTTCGCCCAGTGGAGCAATTCAATTACACAAACAATTGGAGCAATTCAATTACACAAAAAAGTCAAACGGTCGGTGCGCCGTCCTTATTGACAGGCAGGTGCAAGCATCAACCTTCCATGATCGCGCTACTCGAAGTCAAGCCAGGCGGTGCATCCCGCCGCCAGTGGCGAGCTCACTGTCCAGGCCGTAGTTTCGATGCTGCCATAGTCCATAGTGTCGATGCCGGCGAGCGACCAAGCGGCCGCGGCCCTCGGACCGGCGCCGCGTTGCTTTCGGTCGCAGCCTCGGCTTACAACAGCGCAGCTTGGCTTTCAACAGTGGGCAAACTCGGGGTCGAGCTGCGGCCGGCCCGCCTGTATCAAATCGCAGTGTCTTATCGGGGCTTCGCCTTGGTAGTGCTATTGCTGAGCACGTATTTCCAAAATCTCAAAACGCAACATTCCTTGCGGCACTTTGATTTCTGCCCGGTCGCCGACGCGCTTACCAATCAATCCCTGCGCCAAGGGACTGGTGCAAAGGATTTTTCCCGCCTCGTAGTCTTCTTCGCCCGCCCCGACGAGCGTAAACTCCTCCACTTCGCCCAAGTCGAGGTCTTTCACCACGACCGTCACACCGAAGCCCACCTCGTCTTTGGGCATTCGGTTGGGGTCTACCAAAATCGCGCGGGCCAGCTTGTCCTTCAGGGCATTGATCTTGGCCTCCAACAACCGCCGCGTGTCTTGCGCGTACTGAAACTCTGCATTTTCACTCAGGTCGCCTTCGGCGCGCGCTTTAGCGATGCGTTCCAACACCTTTGGCAGTTCTACCTGGTCCAGATAGTCCAGTTCGGCCTTGATCTTATCGTATCCGGCTCGCGTCATCGGAATGCGGTCGGTCATGGCACTTATCTCAACACTACACACTAGCAAGACAAGCTGGCACGCAGATCCAGTAGATTCACACGATAAGTTGGCACGGTAACCTGCTCACCATAAGCGACACAACAGCATGGCGCTGCGGAGTGATCGATGTGCGAATCAGGACCCAACTTATCCACTAAATAATCGCAAAAAAGCCGTCTTGGGTAAAGACCTAAATGCGATGGCGGCATGCGATATGCGGCTGTGCGTGGGCGTTTGACAGTCGTTGGTCGGCCGTCTAAAATAAGCAGTCTGTGGGAATGCGAACCCGACCAAGCCGGTCAACTGTCGCTGGGAGAGTCATCGATGAACAAGGCTGACCTGAAGGCTTACAGGGAACGATTGTTGGAGCTTCGCGCTCGTTTGCGCGGCGACGTAAGCCAAATGGCCGAAACCGCACTGAAGAAGAACCGGGCTGAAGCCAACGGCGACATTTCCCGTATGCCGATCCACATGGCCGACCTGGGCAGCGATAATTACGAGCAGGAGTTCACCCTCAGCCTGATGGAAACCGAAGGAGCGACGTTGGCCAAGATCGATCTGGCCCTGGAGCGAATCGAAGAGGGCACCTACGGCCAGTGCGAGGAATGCGGCGCAAAGATTCCCAAGGCTCGACTGAATGCCATCCCCTACGCTACCTTGTGTGTAAAATGCGCCGCGGAGCTGGAAAAATAAGCGGAACATAAGATTGACGCTCGCCTGGGGAAGAAGTTACCGGGCGGAACGCAGGCGATCGACGGTCAAGGACTGATCGGGCTTTTACCGCCCAAGGAAAGGCCATGCAGGCGCCCCTGTGGACTCGTTACGCGGCGTTCTTCGTACTAGCTGCTACAGGATGCGGTTTGGACCTGCTGACGAAGTCCTGGATTTTCAACAGACTGGGGATGCCAGGCGGGCCGATTTGGTGGGTGTGGCAGGACGTCATCGGTTTTCAGACGAGTCTGAATCCCGGCGCCTTGTTCGGGCTGGGTGCTGGTTTAGGCCCACTGCTGGTGGCTGTAGCCATTGTTGCCCTGGGAGCGATCGGTTACTGGCTTCTTTTCAGGGACGGGGCAAGCGACTGGTTTTCTACCATCGCCCTGGCGCTTATCACCGCCGGCATCTGCGGAAACTTGTACGACCGGCTGGGACTGCCAGTGCTGCTGGAAGGCCATGACCCTGCCGGCCAGCCGGCGACCCAAGTCCGCGACTGGATACTGGTGATGATCGGCCCCTACCGCTGGCCAAACTTCAACATCGCCGACAGCTTGCTAGTGTGCGGGGCGGGGCTGATGATAATACACGCGTTTTGGGTGACCAGCCGACAGCAGCCAGCCCAGACCACAACCCCCGCTCCATCGGCGCAACAGCCCGAACAATAAACGTGAACCCTGCTCCCTGAAGCAAACACCGCATGAATACACCGGCGGTCCGAAATACCTCGTCGGGTACATTCCCTGCTCCCTGAAGCAAACACCGCATGAATACACCGGTTGATGCCCGTTTCGGCGACAGTTTGGAGGGCCGCCTGACGCTGGCTTTGGAGGCGATCCAGCAGGCCGGGCTGATCACGCTGCAATACTTCGGACGGGAGACGCTGGCTGTAGAACGCAAGGCCGACGATTCGCCCGTCACCGTCGCCGACCGCCAGGCGGAACAACACCTACGGCAGTGCATCTGCGGAGCATATCCCCACGACGCTATCATCGGCGAGGAGTTCCCCCAGCAGCCCGGTACCAGCGGCTATACGTGGATACTCGACCCGATCGACGGTACCAAGTCCTTCATCCACGGTGTGCCGCTGTACGGGACGATGATTGGCGTGGAGTACCAGGGCCAGTCGGTCATTGGCGTGATTCACGTCCCTGCACTGCGGGAGACTGTATACGCTGCTAAAGGCAACGGGGCTTGGTATCAGCAGGGCGATGCCCCACCGCGACCAGCTCGGGTGTCTCAAACCCATCCGCTCAGCAACGGACTGTTCTTGACCAGCGAGGTGGCGAACTTCTACCGCACCGGCCGTGGCGATGCATACGAACGCCTTCAAGCCGCTAGCCGCCTGAGCCGCTCCTGGGGCGATTGCTACGGATATATGCTGGTGGCCACCGGCCGGGCCGAGGTGATGGTAGACCCTATAGCTGCTGTATGGGATTTGGCCGCGTTGGTGCCGATCATCGAAGAGGCGGGCGGACGGTTCGCCGATTGGCAAGGACGACCGACGATCTACTCAGGCGAAGCGGTGGCCGCCAACCCTCTGGTTTTCGACGAAGTACTGGACCTGCTTAATAACCGGCAGCCAGCCAAAAAAGCCGATTCGTCCGAAAACTAACAGTGCTTGCCAAAACGCGCTTATTGGGCACTCTGGGCCGGGAAAAGCTGGTAGTCCAACCCTTTGCGCATATTGATGTGGGAGGCTATTACTGGATTGGCCATGTGGGTGGAACTGCGGGCATGTTTGGCAATGCTGCGATGGTTCGAGTCGTAGCCCGACACCGGCCAGGCAGACGCCCGGCTGGGCAAGCCAGTCGTGCCTCACACGCGACTTTTTGCCTTTGATTTGCTGCTGTAGGAGCTCGATTAGGATCGCCTACGGTCTTTGCTAGATTGCACTTACGGAAGGTTTTTGGTTTTTTGTCATGACCTTGCTTGTCATGGCTCGCGTAGCCGATATAATACTAATGCGCCTTTTGCAAGGCGGGCGTGGATTGTTGCGCGCGAACCGGCCGGCGGTAGGCACCGTAAAATAAAGTTCGGGGGGCCTATTGCCACGGGCCAAACGATTTGCTAGTATTAAGGGTTCCGGGCCAAAAGCTGGCCGAAGCGATCAACGAGGGATAGGCTTCGCAGTCCGAAGCGTATCCCCCGTCGATTGCGGCGCGGGGCAAGTCGCGGGCGGAAGTCCGCGGCCCGAGCCCGTGATGGTCTTTGACAATTCGGTTGTGGTATCAGTGGCATCTACAGTGTGAACCACGTGAGTTGGTGTACCCCTGCCAAAGGGGTAGCCGATTACACCTGGTTCCCGAGGCGCTTAGAGCGAGTCATCGTTACTTTGGCCTCGCATCGGATGTCTTCTGTCTGGTCGGCGTTGCCGGCGGTTCGGTTAGGGCTGTTTGGCGGCGTGCGAGGCCTGGCGGGAGGCGTTCACAGCGACAGTTTGTCGACAAGCGATGCGGGCCTGGTAGCGGCACATGGGCCATAGCAACCGGGCAAACCGGGAGCGTTGGATTCATGTGGCCAAGCTACTAAGGGCGCATGGGGGATGCCTAGGCGTCAGGAGGCGATGAAGGGCGTGGAAGACTGCGATAAGCCCGGAGGAGCTGTCAAACAAGCGTTGATCCCGGGATCCCCGAATTAGCCCGCGCTGAATCCATAGGCGCGGCGCGGCGAACGCGGTGAACTGAAACATCTTAGTAACCGCAGGAAAAGAAAGAAAACTCGATTTCCCCAGTAGCGGCGAGCGAAAAGGAAACAGCCCAAACCGCTGGGGTTTCCCTGGCGGGGTTGTAGGGCCTCTCACATGGGAGTTACCAAGCCGACGGCTAGCAGAACTGTCTGGAAAGGCAGACCACAGAGGGTGACAGTCCCGTACGCGAAAGCTGATCGGCCTCCCGAGGGGTACCTGAGTAGGTCGGGCCACGTGGAATCCCGACTGAATCTGCGGGGACCATCCCGCAAGGCTAAATACTCCCTGACGACCGATAGTGAACTAAGTAGGGCGACCGAAAGGTGGGAAGAACCCCTGTTAGGGGAGGATACTGAACCTGAAACCATGCGCCTACAAGCGGTCGGAGCGCGGTGGGCTTTACGGCCCTGCGTGACGGCGTGCCTTTTGCATAATGATCCGGCGAGTTGTCGTCGTCGGCTATGGTTAAGGCCTTCCGGGCCGAAGCCACAGGGAAACCGAGTCTGAATAGGGCGCTTCTGCTGGCAACAGCAGAGGTCGGCGGCGGCAGACGCGAATCTGCGTGAACTACCCATGAGCAGGGTGAATCGCGGGTTATACCGCGTGGAGGCCCGAACCCACTAGGGTTGAAAACCTAGGGGATGACTTGTGGGGAGGAGTGAAAGTCTAATCAAACGCAGGGATAGCTCGTTCTCTCCGAAATAGCTTTAGGGCTAGCCTCGAGCCACTACGCACCGGGGGTAGAGATACTGAATCGGCGTGGGGGCCCTTCCAGGCTGCCCTGCTGAACCAAACTCCGAATACCGGTGCGACTATCTCGGGAGTCAGTCCGCGGGGGATAAGCTCCGCGGTCGAGAGGGAAACAACCCTGACCGCCTGCTAAGGCCCCGAAGTCGGGCTTAGTCATAAAGGAAGTGGAGCTGCTGTGACAGCCAGGATGTTGGCTTAGAAGCAGCCACCATTTAAAAAGTGCGTAACAGCTTACTGGCCGAGCAGTTCTGCGCCGAAAATGAACGGGAGTAAGCCCGACGCCGAAGCAGCGGATCGCACCGCGCAAGCGGTGCGGTGGTAGGAGAGCGCTGAAGACCAGACACGAGCCGTACCGAAAGGAGCGGTGGAGGGGTCTTCAGGTGATTATGCCGGAATGAGTAACGATAAGGCAGGTGAGAATCCTGCCCGCCGAAAGCCTAAGGTTTCCTGGGGAAGGTAATTCCGCCCAGGGTTAGCCGGTGCCTTAGTCGAGGCCGAAAGGCGTAGACGATGGGTAGCAGGTCAACATTCCTGCGCCGCTGCGGTGGACCGATGGGAGGGACGGCGCGTGTAGGGTGAGCGGTACGAGTAGAAATGTCCGTGGACCTTTCCAAGGCGAGGGATAGGCAAATCCGCCCTCATCAAGCCAAGGACTGGGACCGATCGCATTTACGTTCGAGAAGTCATCCGAAGCGCGTCCAAGAAAAGCTCCTAAGGGTTGAAATCGCAGCGACCGTACTAAAACTGACACAGGTAGGCGAGACGAGTAGTCTAAGGCGCGCGGGAGAACACTGGTTAAGGAACTCTGCAAAATGGCCCCGTAACTTCGGGATAAGGGGTGCCCCTGGGGGTGTACGCTCCTGGGGGCCACAGTAAATCGGCTTCTGCGACTGTTTATCAAAAACACAGGTCTCTGCCAACTCGTAAGAGGATGTATAGAGACTGACGCCTGCCCGGTGCCGGTAGGTTAAGGAAGACAGTTAGCCGTAAGGCGAAGCTGGCGACCGAAGCCCCGGTAAACGGCGGCCGTAACTATGACGGTCCTAAGGTAGCCTCTTCGTGCTGCCTGCTCGCAAGGCGACTTGCGAGGCAATACCTGGCTGTTTGCGGGAACACCCTTAAGAGCCCTTTCTACGCTTCCGGAAAACCTTCTCCGGCGTAACAATGGAAGGGATTGGGCAATCCGCAGGAAACCCGCCGCCACGGCGGGGATCCTCAGAGGCCATACGCCAGGTATCCGGCGCAGAAGTACTTCTCCTATGGAACTGAGCAGAGATTGGGTCGTCGGTTTCGTGGACGCGGAAGGGTGCTTCCACGTCAGCGTCAACCAATGCCCGAATATGTCGGTCGGCTTTCAGGTCCTGCCGGAATTCGTGGTGGTCCAACACCGCCGCGACCGGCACGTTCTGATGGCGCTGAAACGTTTCTTCGGCGTCGGCATAGTACGCCGAAACCACGACGACCGAGATTGCCTGCGAATCCGGAACATCGACGGGTTGTGCAAAGTGTGCGACTTCTTCATGGCGCATCCTTTGAAGACCAAGAAGAACGTCGATTTTCGGAAGTTCCGGCGGATTGTGCTGCTCATGCAGCGCAATCGCCACCTGACCCGCGACGGTTTGCTCCAGATCGTTGACATCGCATTGAGCATGAATACGGCGGAGCGTCCGGCGCTGGAAAAGGTGCGCCAAGAGTTGCTTCAGGCCGGATAAAGAGATGGTCCACGCCTGCTGGAAACAGTAGGGCAAACGTGAGCGAAGTTCCTTGTCGGGTAAGTTCCGACCTGCATGAATGGCGTAACGACAGAAGCACTGTCTCAACCAGTGACCCGGTGAAATTGTAGCCGTGGTGAAGATGCCACGTTCCCGCAGCGAGACGGAAAGACCCCGTGAACCTTTACTGCAGGCTGATATTGGGCTGTGACATGTCTTGTGTAGGATAGCTGGGAGGCTATGAAGCCGGGACGCCAGTCTCGGTGGAGCCGCCGTTGAAATACCAGCCTGGGCATGTTTTAGTTCTAACTCCGACCCCGTGAAACCGGGCGGAGGACAGTGTCAGTTGGGCAGTTTGACTGGGGCGGTCTCCTCCTAAACAGTAACGGAGGAGTCCAAAGGTACCCTCAGCCTGGTTGGCAATCAGGCGTCGAGCGCAAAGGTAGAAGGGTGCTTGACTGCGAGACCTATCAGTCGAGCAGGAACGAAAGTTGGTCTTAGTGATCCGGTGGTTCCGAATGGAAGGGCCATCGCTCATCAGATAAAAGGTACTCCGGGGATAACAGGCTTATCGCTTCCGAGCGTCCATAGCGGCGAAGCGGTTTGGCACCTCGATGTCGGCTCATCACATCCTGGGGGTGGAGAAGCTCCCAAGGGTTTGGCTGTTCGCCAATGAAAGTGGTACGTGAGCTGGGTTCAGACCGTCGTGAGACAGGTCGGTCCCTATCTGCCGTGGGCGTACGAAACTTGCGGAGGTTCTTCTTTAGTACGAGAGGATTTGGAAGGACGTAGCTCTGGTGTACCAGTTGTCGCGCTAGAGGCACGGCTGGATAGCTAACTACGGAAAGGATAAACGCTGAAAGCATCTAAGCGTGAAGCTCTCTCCAAGATTAGGTTTCGTAAGCTGTTTACAGCGAGAGTCCCCTGGAAGACTACCAGGTTGATAGGCCATATGTGTAAGCTCAGTAATGGGTTCAGCT